>JBFWYQ010000018.1:0-38583 GCA_050186235.1 Hyphomonadaceae bacterium | reverse complement strand
GGCGCGCAACAGCCAGCCCAGCAAAGCAAACCCCGAAGCGATGAACGCTTCGAGGCGGACTTGGTTGATCGGGGGCTGGTTCTGCTTCATGCGCCGCCATTGTACGGCCGCGGCAAGTCGGTCGGATAGAATTCGGCGCGCGTCTTTGTTTTCAAGCGCTTGACCCGCAAAGCGCATGGATAAGCGGCGCCGCTGTCCCCTCTTTTCGCCAATGCGCGCGCGGCCTAGGAGATGCGGGATTGCTCCCGGAAGTGCAACTCTATCACTACAAGGCACGCGTCTACGATCCGTACCTGGGCCGGTTCCTGCAAACTGACCCGGTCGTCGCGCGGGTTTGACGCGTTGGGGAATGGCGGCGTTGGGGCTATCCCGCAGCGCTATGCTCGCCGATGCGGTGGTTTTGGGGTTCGCGCTCGCCGCGGACGCGTTCGCTGCGTCTTTGGCGCGCGGCGCGAGCGTACGCAGCGCGCCGCATGCGACGGCGTTGGTGCTGGGAGCGGCGTGCGGCTTCGCGCAGGCGCTGATGCCGCTGATCGGCTGGGGCTTCGGCGAACTGATGGGGCCGGCGTTCGAAGCGATCGATCACTGGGTGGCGTTTGCGGTGCTCGCCGTGCTCGGCGCCAGGCTGATCAAGGAAACGATGGAGCGCGGCGGTGCGGCGGCGCCGGCGGCGATCTCGGCGGGATCGCTGATTGCGCTGGCGCTGGCGACGAGCGTCGACGCGGCGGCGGCGGGCGTGACGTTTGCGCCGTTGGGGCTCGAGCCCTACTCCACGGCTGCGGTCATCGGCGCGGTGACGGCCGTGGCGTGCGGGGGCGGCGTCTATCTCGGGCGCGCGATGGGCGCGGCGCTCGGCAAGCCGGCTGAATTCGCCGGCGGCGCGGCGCTGATCCTGCTCGGCGTCAAAGTGCTGTGGGATCACGGCGCGCTCGCCGTTCCCTTCTGAGGTTGAGCAGGATCAAGCTGAGCTTGCCGGAGCTGCGCTATAGAGAAACATGGCGAGATTTCTGTCGCTGCTCTTGTTGGGCTTGGCCGCCAGCTGCGCGCCAAGTCAGCCTTATGCGCCCGACCCGGTGCTGGCGCCCGGAAATGCGTCGGCCGGGCTGCGCTACGCCGAGACGACCTGCGCGCGCTGCCACGCGGTCGCCGCCGGCGCAATGCAGTCGCCCAACCCGGACGCGCCGCCGTTCGAGGAGATCGCCGATCTGCCGGGCATGACGCACACGAGCTTGAGCGTCTGGCTCAATACCTCTCATCCGACCATGCCGGACTTGATCGTCGATGCGAGCCAGGTCGACAATCTCTCGGCCTATCTCGAGAGCCTCGTTGACGCGCCGCGTTAGACCTTGAGATGCGAAGTACACGCTGCTGATCCTGCTACGCATGGACCGCGCGGACGTGGCCATCGGTATAACCGATGATGCGGCGCCTGGCGCCGGGCCAAGTGGTGATGTCGATCACCATGCGCGGGCTGTCGCGGACATTGTCGGTGAGCGCTTCGGGTTCAAGCCGGACCCAGGCGAGCGGTGCGGACGCGCTGGCGCGGGCGCCGGCGCTGGCGATCGCGTCGACGATGGCGGCGCGGGCCTCGCGCGGGGGATACTGCAGGAACACGGAGTGGTAGACGATCGTCGCGGCGTCACCGGCGCGCTGCGCGAGCTTGCGTGAGAGCCATTCGGCGGCGTCGGCGCGTTCGACATGCACGCCGGTTTCGCGCGCAAGCGCGACGGCGCCGTCGAAGCGAGCGAGCCGCTCAGGCTGATCGGGCCAGATGTAGGATTTGAGCTGCAGGCGGTCCGCATCGTCGCCGATATCGAGCGGGTTCAAATCGCAGGCGGCGCGATGGCGAAGGTTGACGCCAGCTTCGATCGGCGGCGGCGAGCCATGCCAATCGGTGGTGATCTGTACTGGGCCTTCGACGCCCCACGTCCAGCTCTTGGTTTTGTAGGTGTAAAGATCCCAATTCATGTTGAGCCCGGCGCTGGCGCCGATCTCGAGCATGTCGATCTCACCCGGCCAAGTCTGCGCAAACGTCAGAAACGCCGCGAGCAGCGCAATCGAGCGGCGCGTTTCATTCGTCTGCGGCGCCGAGCGGATGAATTGCGCCGCAGCGTTGGGTTCGCGTTCGAGCAAGGCGCGCGCGAGCGGCCAGATATCGTCGATCGACCAGTTGGCGAGGTTGGACGGATAGTGCGCCGCCAGTTCGGGATCGCGGTTCGCGAGCACGGCATGGTGGAAATAGCCGGCGAGCCTGAGCGCCAGCGCATCGGCGCGCGGGCTTGTGGTCCAGTCCTTGAGCAACGCAGCGCTCGGGCCGCCGCGTTCATAATCCTCGCTCATGGCCTTGATCAGCTGGGCCGTGAACGGCGAGCCGAACATGTCGCAATACATCGCCTGCTCGGCGAAGTGGGCGAGGATTTTTTCGCGCATGTTCATGCGCGAAGCGACCCGATCACCGCGCCACCGCCAGCGCAATGCCTTCGCCGCCGCCGATACAGAGGGAGGCGACGCCGCGCTTGGCGTTCTGCGCTTCCATGGCGGCAAGCAATGTCACCAGCACCCGCGCGCCGCTGGCGCCGATGGGGTGGCCGAGCGCGCAGGCGCCGCCATTGACGTTGATGATGTCGTGGCTGATGCCGAGCTCTTTCATCGCGATCATCGGCACCACGGCGAAGGCTTCGTTGATCTCCCAGAGATCGATATCGCTGGCTTTCCAGCCGGCGCGTTGCAGCGTCTTCTGGATCGCGGGCACCGGCGCGGAAGTGAATTTCGACGGCGCCTGCGCGTGGCTCGCCTGGGAGACGATGGTGGCGATGATCTTCTTCCCCTGCTTCTCCGCGTCGGCGCGGCGCATCAGCACAAGCGCCGCCGCGCCATCGGAGATGGCGGAGGCGTTGGCGGCGGTGACGGTGCCGTCGGGCGTGAAGGCGGGCTTCAGCGACGGGATCTTGTCGGGCCGCGCCTTGCGGGGAAGTTCGTCGGTGTCGAGCGCGCCGGTCTTCAATTCGATCGGCGCGATCTCGCGCTTGAAGCGGCCTTCGGCGGTGGCGCTTTGCGCGCGGCGCAAGGTTTCGAGCGCGTAGGCGTCCTGGGCTTCGCGGGTGAATTGATAGTCCTTGGCGGCGGCGTCGGCGTAGACGCCCATGGCTTTGCCTTCGTAAGCGTCTTCGAGCCCGTCGAGCGCCATGTGGTCGAAGAGTTTGTCGTGGCCGTATTTTTGGCCGCCGCGATGCTTCGACATCAGGAACGGCGCCCGCGTCATGCTCTCCATGCCGCCGGCGACGACGACGTCGCTTTCTCCGGAGAGCAGCGCCTGGCGGGCCATGGCGACGGCTTGGAGGCCGGAGCCGCACATCTTGTTCAGCGTCACGGCCTGCGTGCCCTCGTCGAGGCCGGCTTTGAGCGCGGCTTGGCGCGCCGGCGCCTGGCCGAGGCCGGCGGAGAGCACGTTGCCCATGAAAATCGTGTCAGCGCTAGTGCTGTTGGCCTCCTTCATCGCCGCTTTCACGGCAACGGCGCCGAGTTCGGGCGCGGACAGGTTGGCGAGTTCGCCCAGCAATCCGCCCATCGGCGTGCGGGCCATGCCGACGATGACGATGTCTTCCTGGCTCATTGTGATTTCTCCTGGCGCAGCACCATAAGCGTCGAGGTGCCATGGGCCAACAATTTGCCCTTGGCATCGGTGAGCGTGCCTTCAGCGGTGATGATGTTGCGCCCGCGCGCGACGACGCGGCCCTCGGCGCGGACCTGGCCGGTGGCGGGCGTGATGCCGCGGACGAAATTCACTTTGGTCTCGACCGTGGTGTAGCCGACGCCGGCAGGCAACGTCGTATGCGCAGCGCATCCGGTGCAACTGTCGATGAGCGTCAGTGCATAGCCGCCATGAACGAAGCCGAGCGGATTCAAGATGCGCTCGCTGGGATCGCCGAGAAAAACGGCTTTGCCGTCTTCGACTTCGGCCAGCGTGAAGCCGAGCGTGGTGGAGATCGACGGGGGTGGAAATCTACCGGCGATCAGCGCGCGCATCGCTTCGAGACCGGAGAGGCCGAGAATGTCGTTCGCTATGGCTTGTGCATCGCTCATACATTGTCTCCAGTTGCGGCGATCCAACCGCCGCCGAGCACGCGGGTGGAGTCCGGATCGTAGAACACGGCGGCTTGGCCCGGCGCTACGCCCTCTTCCGGCGCGTCAAGCAAGACGTAGCACCTATGGAGCGCCGGCGTCCCGGCTGCGGGTCTGTTTGAGATGAGCGTCGTCTTACGTCGCGCCGCCCCGCCCCCTTCGTCATTGGCTTCGCCAATGACACCTCCCCCGTGAACGGGGGAAGAGATGCCGAGCTTCGCGCTCACGGGCGGACGCGTGGAGCGGACGCGAACGAGGATGGGGCGGCCGTCGCGCGGCGTTTCGCCGTCGCCGATCCAGTTCACGTCTTTCAGCGTGATGCGCGTGACGCCGAGGGCTTCACGAGGACCGACGATGACGCGCTTGTTGGCGGCGTCGAGCCTGACGACGAACAGCGGCTCGCCGGTGGCGATGCCGAGGCCGCGGCGTTGGCCGACGGTGAAATTGATGATGCCGTCATGGCGGCCGATGACGCGGCCGTCGATGTGGACGATGTCGCCTGGTTCGATGGCGCCGGGGCGCAGCTTTTCGACCACGGCTTGGTACTTGCCGTTGGGAACGAAGCAGATGTCTTGGCTGTCGGGCTTGGCCGCAACGCGGAGGCCGAGTTCGTCGGCGAGTTCGCGCACCTTGGTCTTCGGCAGGCCGCCAAGGGGAAAACGCAGGAAGTCGAGCTGATCGCGCGTAGTGGCGAACAGGAAGTAAGTTTGATCGCGGCTCGCGTCGGCGGCGCGGTGGAGTTCGGGGCCGTCGGGTCCTTCGATGCGTTGCACGTAATGACCGGTGACGAGGCAATCGGCGCCGAGGTCTTGCGCCACGCGCTTCAGGTCCTTGAACTTCACGGTTTGATTGCAGCGCACGCACGGGATTGGCGTCGCGCCGGCGAGATAGGTGTCGGCGAAATCTTCCATCACCGCGTGGCGGAAGCGGCTTTCGTAATCCAGCACGTAGTGCGGGAAGCCCATGGCGTCGGCGACGCGGCGAGCGTCGTGGATGTCTTGTCCGGCGCAGCAGGCGCCCGGCTTGTTGACGGCGGCGCCGTGGTCATAGAGCTGCAGCGTGACGCCGACGACGTCGTAGCCCTCGCGCTTCAGTATGGCGGCGACGACGGATGAGTCCACGCCGCCGGACATGGCGGCGACGACGCGGGTGTCGCGCGGCGGCTTGGGCAGGCCCAGCGAATTTAGGGTGCGCGCCCTCGGCGGCGCTTCGGCGATGCTCATCTCTATCCCCTTCCGGATTCAAGGTCCGGAACGAAATTGTCGACGCGATGTGACACTGCAACGGCGCGCCCGCAAGGGGCGCCGATGCGTCAGATATATTTCAACAGTGTCAGCTGGGAGAGTTCCGAGAACGTCTTCGCCGCCGCTTCGTACTGGACGAGCAGCGTGTTGAGCTTGATCGAGACCTCGGCGATGTCGGCGTCGGACTGCTCGCCCACCTCCTTGAACAGCAGGTTCGACCGCTCCTGCAGGCGTGCGCGTTCAGCGGCGAAGCGTTTCTGAAGCTGACCGGAGCGGCCCTCCTCGGTGGTGAAGTTTACGGCGTGCTCGTCGAGCTGGCGTACGAACTCCTGCAGCATGGCGACGTCGCCGTCGCTCAGCGGCTGGCCGAGCGTGCCGCCGGCGGCATCAAGCAAATCCTTCATGTTGCTCAGCGTGTCGAACAGGCCTTGCGACAGTTCGGACGCCTTGGCCGCGAGCACGATCGGCGCGCCCGTGCCCATGTCGAGCACCTGGTGACGGGCGGCTTCGTCGAAAATGTCGGCGGGCGTCGCCGCCGCCTGCAATTGCGCGAGCGTGTTGATCTTGACCGGCCGCCCACCCTGACGCTCGCCGGCGAACAGGGGTTGGCCGTTCCAGCTTTCGTTCAACGCGGCGACAATGCTGGTGAAGGACAGCTCGAGCTCGATGCCGAGGCCGCGGCCATCGTTCGAACTGACGGCGTCGCGAATGGATTGCGCTAACAACTCCGAGGCGCTGGCGACTTGACCGAGAGCGGCCGCCTGCACGCCGAAGCGCGCTTGCATCTGGTTGATCACCGAGGCGCGGGAATCCGACGCGGCCATCATGCTTTGCGCGTTAAGCAGACGGCTCGAGGCGCCGCCGAAGCCTTGCAGATCCTTCGCGACGGCGCCGGAGGCGACTTGGCGCTGCAGTTCGCCCAGTTCGCCGGTGATGCGCCGCACGTCCTGTTGCGCCTGAGTGAAGAAGCGGAGCGTGAGCGGGCTGCTCATGGGTCTTCAGTCCTAGCGATAACCGATGGCCATGAGCACATCGAGCATGTCGGTGGTCGCCTGAATCACGCGCGCTGAGGCTGCGTAGGCGTTCTGGTAGGTGGTCATCTTCATCAACTCGTCGTCGATGCTGACGCCTTCGATCTGCGCGCGGCGATCCGATGCAGCGGTGGCGACGGCGGCGGCGCCATCGGCGGCGCGGTCGGCGTCACTGGCCAGCCGGCCCGCTTCGCCGCCGAGACGCGCGGCGTAGACGGCAAGCGATGTCGATTGCGAGGTCAAAACGCCAGCGGCCGGGAATGCGCGCACGGAATCGCGCGCCGCGACGAGCGCAGCCGAACCGCGATTGTCGCCAGCCTCGATCACGCGCTGGCCGAGCGCCGCCGTGAGGTCGGGACGCCCGACCGCGAGACGGCCGGGATCGGCGGCGAGCAGCGCATTGACGTTCACTTCCATGGCGCGCCCGGCCGTGGCCGTGGGCGAAAGACCATGCAGCGCGGTGAAGGCGACGCCAGTGGAGCCGCGCTGTGTCGTGTCGCTCTGCAGCTTGACAGAAAACGCCGGGTTCGGCGCGAAGGAAACGCGGCCGGTAGCGCTGTCGAGCGCGAACGCGCCGAACTCGCCCAGGCCCGTGCCGGTTGCGTTCAGCGCGGTGACCAGATCGTCCCAATCGGCGCCCGGGGCGGCGAGCGGGCCGGAGATAGAGATGGTGCGGTTGGCGATGAAGCGGCCGGCGGCGTCGCGCACTTGATAGGTGATTGCGCCGCCGCTGGCGAAACCATGCAGATCGCTGCCGCTGACGCCGCTCTCGAAGAACATCGGAGTCGGCCGCGAGGTCAGATCGTTGAGGCCGAAGAAATGTGAGAAGCCGCGCCCGGCTCGGTTGCTGGGATCGGCTGCGTCCTGCTGGATGACGATGCCGCCGCCGCTGCCGACATTGATCGACATGACGCCGCCGGAGAAGGTCGCTGTTCCCGCAGGCGTTGTCGCGCCGAGCGCGCCGTTGAGCGCGGCGGTGAACGCGTTGATCGTGCCGCCGGCGAAGCTGAACACGCCTGCCGGCGCTTCGGCGGTGATTGTCTGCGCGTCGAAATCGATGCTGAGACGCTCGCGCAGCATGCCGTTGGCGTCGGTGACCGCAAGCATTGCAGCACCGGTGAAGTTGAGGGCGTCGCCGCCAAGCAGTCCGGTCTGCCGCCCGGTCATGCTGGACACGGCGGGCGAGGACGCGTTCTCGTTGTGCACTTGGTTCAATGCATCGCCGAGGGCGCCGGCGAAGCCGCCGAGCGCCTCGGAGAGCCCAACGAGATCGCGATCGCGGACCTGCAGCAAACCGTGAATCGCGCCGCCGGTGAGGAACGGTTCCAGATTGGTCGCCGCGCCGATGTCGGCGTTCATCGAGATCACGCCATGCACGGCGAAGGGCGACGAGTTTGGCGTGTAGCTCAAACGCGCCGCCGTAACGCCGACGAGCAAGCCGCCTCCGCTGGTGCGCACGTGCACCCCGCCCTCCGCCACCGGCGAGACGCGCACATCGATCAGCGCCGACAATTCGTCGATGAGCGCGGATTGCGTATTTTCGGCGTTGCTGGTGTCGGCGCCGGTGCGCTTGCTCAGGCGGATCTCGTCGTTGAGCTGCGCGATGCGATCGATCAGGCCTTGCGCTTCTTCCACGGCGTCGCCGATGCGCTGATCGGCCTCGATGATCAGTTCTTGCAGCGAGTCGCCGATGCGCTCGACTTCGGCAAGGGTCGACTGCAGCGCGCCGACCGCATCGACACGGCGCAAGGTCGAGGCCGGATCGACGCCAAGTTCAGTCAACGCCGACCAGAAATCGTCGAGCATCGCGAACATCGAAGTGTCGCTGGCGGGGTCGCCGAAATTTGCTTGGGCGCGCGAGAGAATGTCGGACCGGGCCGCCGAGGCGCCGCGCGCGGCTTCGGCGATATAGCCGGCGGTGGCGAGGAAACGATCGGCGGCGCGCCTGATGCCGGTGACCTCGACGCCGGCGCCGTAGCCGAGCTGCGTGCGCGGGGCGAGCGTGATCTCGGTGCGGACGTAGCCGGGGGTATTGGCGTTGGCGATGTTCTGCGAAACAGTCGACACGCCGGTTTGCGCGGCGCGCAGGCCCGAAAGGCCTGAGAGCAGAACGCTGGTGAGACCGACCATCAGCGCGCTCCCGGCAAAAGGCGCCCGGCGCCGGGCAAGAGCTGCCGGGCGCGCAGAGACGCGCGAGGCGCGCGGGAATCGCGCGTAAGCGTATGAAACAACACGCTTTCTCCCCTGCTTGCGGCGCGCGCGAGAGGTGCGCGGGCGCGATGCATCAGGCACAGTCCACGCAAGGTCGGGGCCATGGTTAATCACCCGGCAAAAGCTGCCGGGACGGGCGGCGGAAATTGCCGTTGCGTAGCCGATCTGGCCCCGAGCATCGAGTTTAGCATCTTGTTTTTATGTCATTTTATTATGGTTACGAGCTTGGCCCGGAGCTTGCTCGGCGCGGTTGGCTGGGGCGTGGGACGCGCCCCCGGCTTGGGGGACGTATGGACTTTGCGGCCGAGCCCGTCATGGACGTCTTCCAACCGCCGCGCACGGCGGCGGGGCGGCCGGCCGCACAGCGCGGCGACGACGCTGGTCCGAGCTTCGCCGAACACCTCGAGACGGTCACCGAAACGCTCCCGGCGGTTTGCACTGGCGACGCGACGCAAGCGCAAACAGCCGTGCCGGCATCGAGCACGGGCGCGGAAGCGAAGTCCGAAGGTCAGCCCCAAACTGAACTCGCTGACATCACCGACGTCGCGCCGCTTGGCGGGGCTGTGACCGTGCCGGTCGCGCCAATCGTGGCGCCGCCAGTGGTGGTGCAAATCGCTGCACAGCAGCGGCATCAGCCGCAACAGCCGACTCCTCCCGCCGAGGCGCCAGCGGCTGCGCTGGCATCACCGACGCCGGCATCGCCAGCGCCAACATCGTCAGTGCAACAACAAGCAACCGAAACGCCAAGTGCGCCGGCAACGATTGTTGCAGACGCGGCGAACGCAGCAGCGCCAGACAATGGCGCGCCCGTGAGCACACCGGCGCAACCGGCGCCGCAAGCAAACCTCGCCCTACCAGCTCCGCCCGCACAAGCGACGGCGCAGCAATCGACAGCGCAGATTCCGATCACAATCGACTCGCCGCCGCCGGGCGTTGGCGCTGTAATCGCCACTGCAATTGCGGCGACGCCAGAAGTTCCGGCGCAAGTCGTTCAACGCGCGCCAAAGACCACGGGCGACCTTGAGCAAACAAGGCAAGCGCCCGAAACGCCAAGGCCGTTGGACGCGCCGCAAGCCGCCGTCAATGTCGCCGCTCGGGCGCAGCCGACCAGAAGCGCAGCAGCAGCGCAGAACGTCATCGTTGAAGCCACTACGCCCGCCCCCGCGCAGACAGGAACCTCAGACGCACCGCAATCGGCGCAGACGACGGTGGCCACCGCCACAGCCGCACAAGCCGGCGCGCAGATGCAACAGGCGTCCGCTGACGCCGGCGCGCAGCGCGCAGCACCCGCACCGGCGCAAGTGGCGCGCGAGATCATTCGCCGTTTCGACGGCGGCTCAACGAGCTTCGAATTGCGACTTGATCCGCCGGAACTCGGACGGGTCGAAGTTCGCGTGGAAGTTTCGCGCGATCACCGGGTCACTGCGGTGATCGCCGCCGACAGCCCGCAAGCGCTGACGGAGCTGGCGCGGCACGCGCGCGATCTCGAGCAGCAGCTCCAGTCCGCCGGCCTTCAGCTCAGCGACAACGGCTTGTCATTCGATCTGCGTCAAGGCGCGCAGAGCGAAGACTCGCAAGCGTCGGGCGACGCGCCGGGCCGCGTCGAGACTGAGAACACCGCAACCGACCAATCGCCGACACGCACCGCCCGCCCGATAGGGCTCGAGCGTTGGCGCGGCGTGCGCGTCGACATGATGGTTTGAGGGCGCCATGCCGGTAGATACAATCAGTCCGATCGTAAACAGCGCCGATACCAGCGCGCGCACGCGGCTCTCGGACAATTACGACACGTTCCTGGTGCTGTTGACGGCGCAATTGCAGAACCAGGATCCGCTGGCGCCGATGGATTCGACGCAATTCACGCAGCAGCTGGTGCAGTTCAGCCAGGTCGAACAACAGATCCGCACCAACGAACAGCTCGAGGGCCTGGTCGGCCAATATCGCGCCGCCTCGGCCGGCGCCGCCCTCTCCTATCTCGGGCGCGACGCCATCATCGAAGCGGATGAAACCTATCTTGCGAATGGCGAAGCCAATTGGGCGTATCGTCTGCCAGAGAATGCGAGCTCGATGACCATCCACGTCAAGGACATGTCAGGTCGGGTCATCTACGAAACGACGGAGGCGCCGCGCACCGGCGGCGAACATCTGTTCAGTTGGGATGGCGTCAGAGCTGACGGCTCGACGGCAGAAGACGGCGTCTACCAGATTTCCATCGACGCGACCGATGCGGAGGGCGCGCGGATCTCGCCCAGCATCTCGGTGCGCGAAACCATCATGGGCGTCGACTTCACCGGAGAGTCGCCCGTCGTCATCACACCCGCCGGCACGCGCGAATTGGGCGCCATACGCTCGGTGCTGGATAACGGCTGAGAAGCAAAGCGCCCGCCGAATGCGGACGCCGAGACCAGGCGCAGAAGCGCTCCATCAGTGACAACAACCTTTTGCCGCGTTCGGTGGGACGCGCGCGGCGATGGAGTGGGACAAGATGTCTATTTATACCGCCTTGCGCGCGGGCGTTTCCGGCCTCACCGCCAATTCGAGCGCGCTCGCCGTGATCTCCGACAACATCGCCAACGTAAACACGGTCGGCTACAAGCGCGGAGGCGTCGACTTCAGCGCGCTTGTAAACGCGCAGAACTCGAACACGACGTACAACGCCGGGGGCGTACTGCCGTTGGTGCGCCAACAAGTTTCGCTGCAGGGCTCGCTCGAGCAATCGCGTTCGACGACGGACCTCGCGATCTCCGGCGACGGCTTCTTCATCGTCTCGCCGAACAACCAGCAGCTCGCCAACGGCGGCAGCGTGTTGTTCACACGCGCCGGCTCCTTCACCGTCGACGCCGCCGGCTATCTGGTGAACGCCCAAGGACTCTATCTGCAAGGCTGGCCTGTCGCCAGCGACGGCAGCGTCACCTCCTCGCCGACCTCGCTCTCGGCGATCGAGCCGGTAAACATCAGCGGCGTCGGCGGCTTGGCTGAACCGACGGCGAACATCGGGCTCAACGCCAATCTGAATTCCGGTCAAGCCGATTATGCCGGCGCGCAAGGCGCCTACGATGTCGGGGACCTCGCGACGGGCACGATCACCCCGCACTTCGAGAGCTCGCTCGAAGTGTACGACAGCCTGGGCGCGCCACGCACAGTGGCGTTCGGCTTTCTCAAAACCGCTCCGAACACGTGGCGCGTTGAGGCGTACGCACGTCCGAACACGAATATCACCGGCGGCGGAGGCACGGGCGGTCTGCTTGCGGCAGGCATCCTCACGTTCAATACAGACGGCACTGTCGCCAGTGTGACCGGGCACGGCACCGCCTCCCCGGCGCAAAACCTCAACGCCGCGTTCGCCATCAACTGGGCGGCGTCCACCGGCGCCGCAGCACAAAACACGACCCTTGATCTCACCACCGGCATGACGCAGTTCGCCAACAGCTTCGGCGTCACCTCGGTGACCGCGGACGGTGTCCCGCCAGGCGATCTGGTCGGACTCATCCTGGAAGGCGACGGCATGCTGACGGCGCAGTTCTCGAACGGGCGCGCCCGCGCGCTCTATCAAGTTCCGTTGGCGACGTTCCTCAACCCCAACGGGCTTGCATCGGACCAGGGCGGCGCGTTCCGCACCACGTTGGAGTCCGGCCTCTACAACATCAACGCCTCCAACGCCGGCGGCGCCGGCCGCATCGTCTCAGGCGCACTCGAAGCTTCGAACGTCGATTTGGCGGCGGAATTCACGAACCTCATCACGACGCAGCGCGCTTACTCCGCCTCCTCGCGCATCATCACGACGGCGGACGAAATGCTGGAAGAGCTGCTGCGGGTGAAGCGCTAAGTCAAAGCGTGACTCGGGTAAGAAATGAGTAAGGGACTCGTGTTCTAATTCGAGACACGCTTTTGCGCGCCTGTCAGCCTGCGTCTTAGTCGTTTCTTTAGCGCTCCGAGTTATCGTGTGCCGCTCAAGAAGGAGAAGGCGCGATGCAGAAGCAACGCCGCTATGATGGGGTGGTGATGGGTCCCGACGGGAATCCCCTCACTTTGGACGATCTGCCGCCGGCCGGCACGACCCGTTGGGTCATCCGCCGCAAGGCGGAAGTTGTCGCTGCGGTTCGCGGCGGCCTGCTGACGATGGAAGACGCCTGCGCGCGTTATGGGCTCTCTGAAGAAGAGTTCGACGGCTGGCGTAAGTCGATCGAGAAGCACGGCCTCCCTGGCTTGCGCACCACTCGCATCCAGCACTACCGCGCGGCCGGCGTCTAACAGACGCCGCGCTGCTCACGGCAGCAAGTCTGTCAGTACAAGGCTTTCGAAAGCCCCCGCTCTTCCCCGGCGGGGGCTTTCGCGCGTCTTGTTCTTGGACCGTCCTCGCCGGCAACGTGGTTAACGGTTGTTTCACGCCCGACCGGGCAATTTCTGCCGACCGGTGAGAATTGCCCAGTGATTCTGGGCCGTTCCCTCCGTGCGTGCAGAGAGGCGGCGTGAACGGTTTCACACAACTTCTGTTGAAGGCTGGCCCGACGCGCTTGTTCGCGGCGTTGGGCATCGCTGCTGTCGTGGCGGCGCTGCTGTTCACGCTCGTCTTCCGCATCGGCGGGGAGAGCAACGCGCTCTTGTTCGCCGGGGTGGAGACGCGTGAAGCCGCCGAGATCACCCAGCGGCTGGAGCAAGCGGACATTCCCTACGAGCTGCGCGGGGATGGCGGTTCGATCTACGTGCCGCGCTCGCGCGTGCTGGACGCGCGGATGATGCTGTCCGCCGAGGGTCTGCCCTCGCGTGGTTCGATCGGCTACGAAATCTTCGATCAGCCCGATGCGCTCGGGCAAACCCAGTTCCAGCAGAACATCAATCGCCTGCGCGCGCTCGAAGGCGAGCTTGCGCGCACGATTGGATCGCTCGATGGCGTGGCCTCGGCGCGGGTGCACCTGGTGTTGCCGGAGCGGCAACTGTTCGCGCGCGAAACCGGGGAGCCGTCCGCTTCGATCGTCATTCAGTTGCGTCGTGACGAACTGACGGCCGGTCAGGTGCGCGCGATCCGCAACCTGGTTGCGAGCGCCACGCCAGGCCTGAGCGCCAATCGCGTCACCATTGCAGACGAAACCGGCCGCCTGCTCGCTGCAGCCGCCAGCGGCGAAGACGGCGCGGCCGAAGGCATCGATGCGCGCCAGGTCGCCGCCGAAGAACGCATCCGCCGCACCGTGACCGATATCGTCGAAGGCGTGGTCGGTCAGGGCAATGCCCGGGTGCAAGTGACGGCGGAAATGGATTTCAACCGCATCAGCGAAACGACGCAGCGATTCGATCCGGAGGGCCGCGTGGTGCGGTCGACGACGACATCGGAAGAAACTTCGTCAGACTCCAGCGGCGGCGGCAGCACGACCGCCGGCGCAAACGTGCCGGATGCGAGCGGCTCAAGCAGCTCCAGCGGCGGCCAACCCGGCAGCGAAGCGAGCCAGGAAACGGTCAATTACGAAATCTCGAACACGACGCGCACCGAGGTGAGCGAAGGCGGCCGCATTCGCCGACTCTCGGTCGCGGTCGCAGTCGACGGCACGCTGACGCCCGGCGAAGGCGATGCGGCGCCGACTTATGCGCCGCGTACGGAAGAAGAGATGCAGCGGCTGACGGCGCTGGTGCGGTCCGCCGTCGGTTTCAACCAGGAACGCGGCGATGTCGTCGAGGTGGTCAACACCCAATTCGCACGCACCGCGGCGGCTGTGGAGGCCGAGGCGCCGGGCATGTTCGCCTTCCTCGGCGATCTCGACGTCATGCGCATCGTCGAGATCGTCGCGGCCCTGATCGCGGCGCTCGCATTCGTGTTCTTCGTGTTGCGCCCGCTCGTGGGTGGGCTGATGCGCGGCGGCGCCAATGCCGAAGCGCCGGGCGTCCCTGCCCTGGCCGCGCCGAACGGCATCTCGCCCGCGGGGGGCGGTGCGACCGTCGCGTTGCCAGGGTCCGATGCGGCGAACGATCCTGGCATCGATGTCGCCTCGATCGGCGGCCGCATGAAGCAATCCTCGGTGAAAAAGATGGCGGAGGTGGTGACCCAGCATCCGGACGAGTCCGCGCAGATCATCCGCGGTTGGATCAATAACGCGTTGTAGGCCATGAACGCCGTCGTCAAATCCTCCGTCGAAGGTCAACCGGATCTCTCGCGCTATAGCGGCACGGAGAAAGCCGCGATCATTCTCATGAGTCTTGGCGAAGAAGCCAAAAGACTCTGGGAACTGCTCGACGAAGAAGAGATCAAGGAGGTCTCCCAAGCGATGGCCTCGCTCGGCATGGTGCCGTCGGTTGTGGTCGAGGCCTTGGTGCTCGAATTCATCTCGCGCATGTCGGGCGCGGGCGCGATCATGGGCTCGCTCGATCAGACCCAGCGCATGTTGGCGCAAATGCTGCCGAAGGAAAAAGTCGACACGCTGATGGATGAAATCCGCGGGCCGGCCGGACGCAACATCTGGGACAAGCTCGGCAACGTGCATGAGACGGTGTTGGCGAGCTATTTGAAGAACGAATACCCCCAAACCGTCGCCGTGGTGCTGTCGAAGGTGCGCCCCGAACACGCAGCGAAAGTGCTGGCTGAGCTGCCGGAAGACTTCGCGGCCGAATGCGTGATGCGCATGCTGGGCATGGAGCCGGTGCAGCGCGACATCCTGGACAAGATCGAGACGACGCTGCGGACCGAATTCATGTCCAACGTGGCGCGAACCTCGAAACGCGACAGCCACGAAGTGATGGCCGAGATCTTCAACAATTTCGATCGCCAGACCGAAGCGCGTTTCATGGGCGCTCTCGAAGGCAAGAGCAACGAGAGCGCCGACCGGATCAAGGCGCTGATGTTCGTGTTCGAGGATCTGGGCAAACTCGATGCCGGCGGCATCCAGACCCTGCTCCGGGCGGTCGACAAGAGCGATTTGGCGCTGGCGCTCAAGGGCGCGTCCGACACGCTGCGCAATCTCTTCTTCTCGAACATGTCCGAACGCGGCGGCAAGCTGTTGAAGGAAGACATGGCGTCGATGGGACCGGTGCGCCTTAAAGACGTCGATGCGGCGCAGACGCGCTTGGTGGCGACTGCGAAGGAATTGTCGGCGCGCGGCGAAATTCTGCTGTCCGACGGAAAAACGGAGGACGAGCTGATCTACTGATGAGCAACGTCCGCAAATACGCTTTCGACACCGAGTTCGCGCCGGACGGCGAGATCGTCCGCGAAGCCTCCTACCGCGCCACGCCGGAGGCGGTCGAGGCCGCGCGCAGCGAAGGCTACGAACACGGCAAGAACGATGCAGCTGCACAGGCCGAGCGCCGCGTCGCTGCAGCGCTGGAGGCGATCGCAGACGCGGCGTCGGGTGTGCTGACCCGGCTTGATGTCGAAAGCCGGGCGATGCACGCGGAAGCTGCGCGTGTGGCCATGGCGGCCGCGCGGCGGATCGCCGGCGTAGCGCTGGACGAATTCGGATTGGAGCGGGCGCAGCGCGCGGTCGAAGCCGCGATGGACCTGTTGCGCCATCAGCCCCGCTTGGTCGTCAAGCTGCCGCCGGAGCTCGCCGATCAGTTGAAGCCGCGAATCGCCGAAATGTGCGCCACGCACGCCTACGCGGCGGCCGTGCTCGTGCGCGCGGAGCCCGGGCTGAAGACGGGCGAAGTCGTGATCGACTGGTCGGATGGGATGATCGCGATGGACCCGGCGGACGCCGCCAAACGCATTGATGACCTGATCGACGCTGCCCTTGCGGCGCCACACGAGGCCCATTCATGAGTGATCTGAAGCTCGACGAATTCCAACCGACGCCAGAGGCGGCGCAGACTGCCGAGGGCATCGAGCGCAGCGCCGCCGACCTCGCCGCCGTTTATGACGTGCCGGTGAACATTCAGGCCGTACTCGGGCGGGCGAACATGGAGGTCGCTTCCCTGCTCCGACTCGGCCGCGGCTCGGTGATCGAACTGGACCGCAAGGTCGGCGAAGCGATCGACATTTACGTGAACAACCGTTTGGTCGCGCGCGGCGAAGTCGTTGTGGTCGATGAACGCCTCGGCGTGACCATGACGGAAATCATCAAGGACGGCGACGTCGCCTGAGAAGCGGCGCGAGGAGAACGGAAATGCGTCTACTCATCGTTGGCCCGCTCGGAGGACAAATCTCCGCCGCCACGAAGATCGCCATGGAGCACGGCGCAAAGGTCGCGCACGTGGATACGATCGAACAAGCCACCGGCGCCCTCCGCGCCGGCCGCGGCGCCGATCTGTTGATGGTGGACGCGCGCCTCGACATCGCCGCGCTGATCGCCGCCAACGAAGCCGAGCACATTGTGGCGCCGGTGGTCGCCGCCGGCGTCGGCGTCGATCCGATGATCGCCGCGAGAGCGATCCGAGCCGGCGCACGCGAATATATCTCCCTGCCGCCTGACGCCGAGCTGATCGCAGCAGTTCTGGCGGCGGTGTGCGACGACGAACGGCCGCTCATCGCCGCCGATGCGGCGATGAAGCAGGTCGTCGCCTTGGCCGATCAGATCGCTGCGTCGGATGCGTCGATCATGATCACGGGCGAGAGCGGCGTCGGCAAGGAAGTGCTGGCGCGCTACGTACACAAAAAGTCGAAGCGCAAGGACAAGCCGTTCATCGCGGTGAACTGTGCGGCGATCCCAGAAACCTTGCTCGAGTCGGAACTGTTCGGTCACGAGAAAGGCGCCTTCACCGGCGCCGTGGCGCGCCGGATCGGCAAGTTCGAAGAAGCCGACGGCGGCACGCTGCTGCTGGACGAGATTTCCGAAATGGATCTCCGGCTGCAATCGAAATTGCTGCGGGCGTTGCAGGAGCGGGTGATCGACCGCGTCGGCGGCGCAAAGCCGGTGCCGGTGAACATCCGCATCCTGGCGACGTCGAACCGCGATCTGAATGCACTCGTGCGCGCGGGCGACTTCCGCGAAGACCTGCTCTACCGGCTGAACGTCGTGAACCTGCGCATTCCGCCGCTGCGCGAACGCAAGGACGATCTCGCGGCGTTGGCGGGGTTTTTCATCGAAAAGTATGCGCATGCGAACGGGCGGCCGGCGCGCAGGCTGTCCAAGGACGGTTTGGCGCAAGTGACGGAGCATCGCTGGCCGGGCAACGTCCGCGAACTCGAGAACGCCATGCACCGCGCCGTGCTGCTGTCGAACAGTGAAGACGTCGGTCCCGAAGCAATCCGTGCGCCAGACGGGGCGCCGGTCGGCCATCGCGATTCCACCGGCGATGCGATCGAAGCCGCACAGGCGGCGGCGCGCAATCTAGTCGGACGCACCGTCGCTGAAGTGGAGCAGGACCTGATCCTGGAAACGCTGACGCATTGCCTCGGCAACCGCACGCATGCTGCGCACATTCTCGGCATTTCGATCCGCACGCTGCGCAACAAGCTGAAGCAATATTCCGACGAGGGCCTGCGCATCCCGCCGCCGCCGACCGGACAAGCGGCGTAACAGCTGGATGACCGACGCCGCACAGCCTCGAGGCCAGAGCTTCGCGCTCGGCGATCTGCGCAGTTTCGTTATGCGCGGCGAGATCGCGCTGGCCGCCGGCGTGCTCGGCATTCTGGCGATCATGCTGGTGCCGCTGCCGCCGTTCCTGCTGGACATGCTGCTGGCGGTCTCGATCATCTTCTCGATCCTGGTGCTGATGACGGCGCTGATGATCAAACGGCCGCTGGAGTTCACGGCGTTTCCTTCGGTGCTGCTGCTGGCGACGCTGCTCAGGCTGGCGCTGAACATAGCCACCACGCGGCTCATCCTCTCGAACGGCCAGAACGGCGAGCACGCAGCAGGCGAAGTGATCGCAGCGTTCGCGCAATTCGTCATGGGCGGCGAGTTCGTGATCGGCGTCATCGTGTTCGCGATCCTGGTGATCGTGAACTTCGTCGTCATCACCCGCGGCTCGACGCGCATCGCCGAAGTGGCGGCGCGCTTCACCTTGGACGCCATGCCCGGCAAGCAGATGGCGATCGACGCCGATCTCTCCGCCGGCCTCATCAACGAACAGCAAGCGCGCGAGCGCCGGCGCGCACTTGAAGACGAAAGCGCTTTCTTCGGCGCCATGGACGGCGCCTCGAAATTCGTGCGCGGCGACGCCATCGCCGGGCTGCTTATCGTCTTCATCAACATCATCGGCGGCATCATCATCGGCACCATGTCGCACGGCATGGATTTCGCCGAGGCAGGCCGCGCCTACACGTTGCTTACGGTCGGCGATGGCCTGGTGACGCAAATCCCCGCTCTGATCGTTTCGGTGGCCGCGGGCCTGCTGGTGACGAAAGCCGGCATCGACGGCGCGGCGGACAAGGCGCTGGCGAAGCAATTGTCCTCCTACCCTGTCGCGCTCGGCGTTGTCGCGGCGTGCGCGTTCGGCGTCGGCGTTCTACCGGGCATGCCGATGATCCCATTCTTCGTGCTCGCCGTTGCAGCGGGATTGCTGGCGTGGCGCTTGCGGCAGGCCAATCGCACGGCGGCCATTGCGGCTGCAGCGCCTGCGCCCGAACCCGCGGCCGAAGAAACGCCGGCCTCTTCGCTGGCCATGGATGAAGCGCGCATCGAACTCGGCTTTGCGCTGCTGCCGCTCATCAACGACGTGCAGGGCCGGCGCCTCACCGATCAGATCAAGGCGCTGCGCAAGACCTTGGCGCAAGACTATGGCTTCGTGATGCCGAGCGTGCGCATTCTCGACAACGTGCAACTCGCTGCCGATGCATACGCGATCCGCATCCGTGAGATGGACGCCGGCGACGGCGTCCTGAAAATGGGCGCGCTGCTGGCGATGGACCCGACCGGCGCAGGCGTGGCGCTGCCGGGGGAATCCGTGAAAGAGCCGGCGTTCGGGCTCGATGCAAAATGGATCGACGAGCGCGCGCGCGAAGAAGCAAGCTTCCGCGGCTACACGGTGGTCGATCCTGCAACCGTGCTCGCCACCCACCTGACCGAAGTGATCAAGGAGCACATGAGCGAGCTGCTCACGTTCTCGGAAGTGAAGAAGCTGATCAAGGATCTGCCCAAGGACACGCAGACGCTGCTCGACGACGTCGCGCCGGCGCATATTTCGTGGTCAGGCGTGCAGCGCGTGCTGCAGAATCTGCTGAAGGAGCGCGTCTCGATCCGCGACCTGGGCGCGATCGTGGAAGCGATCGCGGAAGCAGCGCCCGCAATGCACGATCTGGTGCTGATCACCGAGCACGTGCGCGCGCGCCTGGCGCGCCAGATCTGCTACCAGCACCGCAACGCTGGCGGTTCGCTGCCCATCCTTACGCTGTCGCCCACTTGGGAGCAGGCGTTCGCGGAAGCGCTGATCGGCGAAGGCCAGCACCGGCAGCTGGCGCTGGCGCCCTCGAAGCTGCACGATTTCGTGGCCGATGTGCGCACCGCGTTCGAGAAGGCGGCGCAACAAGGCGAAACGCCGGTGCTGCTCACCTCCCCAACCATCCGCCCATTCGTGCGCTCGCTGATCGAACGCTTCCGGCCGTCGACGGCCGTGATGAGCCAGTCCGAAGTGCACGCCAAGGTGCGGCTGAAGGCGATGGGGCAGGTTTAGGTCCCGCTCCATAATTCCCTGTCATTCAGCGCTTCTTAACCAAAACCCGTGCCGACGCTAACCGCTCCGAAACGATGTCCGCGCATATCTGGGGCATGTCAGGCGTAAAAGCCGCCACGAATGAGCAGCCGCTGCCGCGCACGCGCGCGGCGCCGGTCTATGCGATCGCCTCGGGCAAAGGCGGCGTCGGCAAGACGTGGCTTTCGACCATGCTGTCGATCGCATTCGGCCGCGCCGGGCAACGCGCGCTGCTGGTGGATTGCGATCTGGGGCTGGCGAACGTCGACGTGCAGCTGGGCGTCAGGCCAAACGCGGACGTGCACTCGGTGGTGCGGGGATTCCTGGAGCTGGAGTCGGCGGTGACGCCGGTGATGGGCGGACCGGGACGCAATGGCGGATTCGATCTCATCGCCGGACATTCGGGTTCCGGTGCTCTGGGCGCCGTGAAGCTCGAAGAAGTGGGCCGCATCTGCAATGGGCTTTCGCGGCTGACGCCTCATTATGATCGCGTCATTCTCGATCTGGCCGCAGGCATCGATCCGACCGTGCTGCGCTTTGCGCGAGCGGCGGACCGCTTGATCCTGGTGACCACCGAAGAACCAACTGCCCTCACGGATGCATACGCGATGGTGAAGCTGTTGCGCCTGCAGGGGGCGCAGATCACGCCGTGGGTGATCGTCAACATGGCCGAGAACCGCGTCAAGGGCCGCAAGGTGTTCGATCAGTTCGCGCTCGCCTGCAATGAATACCTCGGCTTCAAACCGAAGTTTGCAGGCGCCATCTGCCGTGATCCGCGCGTGCCGGACTCGATCCGCGCACAGACGCCGCTGCCGACGCGGCATCCGCAGAGCCAGGCCTACGAAGACGTGATCCGGATCGTCGAGGCGCTGAACGCAGGCTGAGCTTCCGCCGTCAGTTCGGCCGCCCGTTCGACGGGCCATTCGATTAAGTTCAGATCTTGTGACGCGCGAAGCGGAGCGTGGCCAATTCGTCGAGTTCTGCGTTCTCGCGCTTTGCCCGCGCAGTCTTCTTGCGATCCGCCTCCAGCTCCAGCATCCGCTCGAACTTGCGCACTTCAACGTGCGCCTCGGCGATCAACGTGCGCAGGCGCTCCATATCCCGGTTGATCGCGAGGCGCTCAGCGTCGAGCGCGCGGCGGATTGTGAGCGCCGCAACCGCGTAGCCGCCATAGGCGCGGGCGGATTCGTAGTCGCGCTGCGCCAGCATCTGTTCGTTGCGAACGGTTTGCTCGTGGCCAAGGATTCGCTGAGCGATGTCGGCTTCCTTGGCGATCTGCTCAGCAAGCGCACGGCGCAGCACCTCCAAGTCGGCGCGAGCGAGTTTGAGGAGGGTACGGAGAGATTTCATTTGGCGGGGCCGTGTTCGCGCCCCTCCTCCACGGCGCTCACGACAGCGCCTCGGCCAGCATGGCGAAGCTTTCGTCGATGCCGGTCCGCTCGTTGCGTTCCTGGGCGAGCATGCGTTCAAGCGCCGGGCGGATGCGGACGGCTTCGTCAACCGCTGCATCGGCGCCCGGTTTATAGGCGCCGATGCGGATGAGTTCTTCCATTTCGCTGTAGAGGCTGAGCGCATCGCGCGCGCGGGCGATGAGCGCGTTTTCCTGTGGCGTGTGGCACATCGGCATGAGACGCGAGATCGATTTGAGAACGTTGATCGCCGGGTAGCGACCGCGTTCAGCGATGGCGCGCTCCATGACGATGTGCCCGTCGAGGATGCCGCGCACGGCGTCGGCAATCGGTTCGTTGTGATCGTCGCCGTCGACCAGCACAGCGAAGAGCGCGGTGATCGAACCCTGCCCGCCTTCGCGGCCGGGACCGGCGCGTTCGAGCAGCTTCGGCAGTTCGGCGAAGACGGACGGCGTGTAGCCTTTGGTCGTCGGCGGTTCGCCGACGCTCAAGCCGATCTCGCGCTGCGCCATGGCGAAGCGCGTGACCGAGTCGATCAATAGCAACACGTCCAGCCCTTCATCGCGGAAGTGCTCGGCCACGGCGGAGGCCACGTGCGGCGCGAGCCGGCGACGCGCCGCGCTCTCGTCGGAGGTTGCGACGACGACGACGGAGCGGCTGCGACCCTCTTCGCCCAGCGTGTCCTCGATGAACTCTTTCACTTCGCGCCCGCGCTCGCCGCAGAGTCCGATGACGATGACGTCGGCCTTGGCGCCGCGCGCGAGCATCGACATCAGCACCGACTTGCCGACGCCCGAGCCCGAGAACACGCCCATGCGCTGGCCGCGGCAGAGAGCCGCGAAAACGTTGAGTGCGCGCACGCCGACATCGAGGCGCCCGCCGACACGCGCGCGGTCATGTGCGGACGGCGGCGGCGAACGCACGAGGTGCGGGCGCAAGCCCTGAGGCAACGGGCCTTGCCCGTCCACCGGATTGCCGAAGCAATCGATGACGCGGCCGAGCCAGGCGCGCGAGGGCCGGATCATCGGCGTTGCGCCGTCGAGCACTACACGCGCGCCGGGGCGAATCGAGTCGATCGAGTCAAACGGCGCGAGCAGCGCGCGATCGCCGCGGAAGCCGACGATCTCGCCGCGCGCCGGCCGTGCTCCGTGAACCGTCGCACGCGCGCCGAGCGCAAGCGCTTCTATCGGACCTGTCGCTTCGATCAGGGAACCCGACAACCCGGTAACGCGGCCTTCGAAGCGGCGCGGATCGAGTGCGTGAATCTCTTCAGCAAGCTTAGAAAGAAGTGACGGCATCGCGTGCGCGAGTTTCCTCACACTTCTTTCAGCCGGTATGGTGAATCAAAACCTAACGCGATGCGCTTGGTTTAAGCGGCTCATTCATTCGCCGATTCAAAATCAAGGGTTTGTGCTTATCTTTTCTTCAGCATCTAAGGCTTGCCCGCTGAATCGAACTCTGATTCACGTCTCTTAACGGAGCTGATTGAAGGGCGGGTCACGACAACAAACAGCCGGTAACGATAGCAAATCGTTGCGCTGTTAATACTTCTTACAGAGTTGACACTGATTCTGGGGATTAACGTTGCCGAGGCCTTGCGCCGGTCGGGGAGCATCTGATGCGAGTCTTGTTGATCGAAGACGATAGCGCTACCGCGCAGGGCATTGAGCTGATGCTCAAGTCCGAAGGGTTCAATATCTACTCGACCGATCTCGGCGAGGAAGGCATCGATCTCGGCAAGCTCTACGATTACGACATCATCGTCTTGGACCTGACCCTGCCAGACATGCACGGCTATGACGTGCTGAAGCAGCTGCGGGTGGCGCGGGTCAATACACCGATCCTGATCCTCTCAGGCACGGCCGACATCGACACCAAGGTCCGCGGCCTCGGCTATGGCGCCGACGATTACATGACCAAGCCCTTCAACAAGGATGAGCTGATCGCGCGGATCAACGCAATCGTCCGCCGTTCGAAGGGCCACGCTCATTCCGTCATCAAAACGGGCGACGTTGTCGTCAATCTGGATGCGAAGACGGTGGAAGTCAGCGGTCAGCGGGTTCACCTGACCGGCAAAGAATACCAGATGCTGGAGCTGCTCTCGCTCCGCAAAGGCACCACGCTCACCAAGGAGATGTTCCTCAATCATCTCTATGGCGGAATGGACGAGCCGGAATTGAAGATCATCGACGTCTTCATCTGCAAGCTCAGGAAGAAACTGGCGGCCGCAACCGGCGGCGAGCACTACATCGAAACGGTGTGGGGCCGCGGCTATGTCCTGCGCGATCCGCAGGAAGTGGGCGCCACAGCTACGCCGACGACGGGCGTCGCGGCTGCCTAAGCTTCTTGAGCCAAGTTTCAGAGACGCCCACGCGAAAGCGTGGGCGTCTTGCTTTTAAAGCGCCTCGTGCGTGATGCGGCCGTCGGCGACGGTGAGCACTGCTTTGGCGGTTGGGATTTCAGCCGGTTCAGCGCTCATCAGATCGACCGAGAAAGCGCTCACGTTGGCGCGCTTGCCGACTTCGATCGTTCCACGCTCGTCCTCAGTGAACGACGCGAAGGCCGGCGCCGCAGTGAACATGCGCAATGCTTCGCCGCGCGTCACGGCTTGCTCAAGATGCCAGTTGGCGCCGGCGAAGCCGCTCAGGTCATGGCGGTGGATGGCGGCGTAGAACTCGATCAGCGGATCGCCCTTCTCCACCGGCGCGTCGCTGCCGCCCACGAGTGTGGCGCCCGAATCGAGCAGAGACCGCCACGCATAGGCGCCGGCGAGACGCCGGGGACCGAGCCGCGCCGGGGCGAAATGCAGGTCGCTGATCGCGTGCGACGGCTGCATCGAGGCGATGACGCCCTGCGATGCGAAACGCGGGATGTCTTCGGGCGCGATCACCTGGGCGTGTTCGATGCGCCAGCGTGCGTTGCGTAGAGCCGCCGGGTCATCGGCGAACGCGTCGCGATACGCATCGAGCACGAGACGGTTGCCGCGGTCGCCGATGGCGTGGGTGGTGATTTGCACGCCGTGCTCCCGCGCCCGCTGCAAAGTGGCGCGGATTTGCTCGAGCGGCGTCACCAGCAGCCCGGAACTTGCGGCGTCGCTATAGGGCGCGAGCAGTGCGGCCCCGCGCGAGCCAAGCGCGCCGTCCATGTACATCTTGATGCCGCGCACGCGCACGGCGCCATCACCGTAGGGGCCGCGCTGAAGCACGGCTTCACCGTCTTCGGGCGTGAGATAGAGATCGGCGCTCAGCGGCAGTTCGCCGCTCGCCGCGAATTCCTCGAACAGCTGCGCTTCGGCGAGCGAGGTGCTCATGTTGTGCACGCCAGTCCAGCCGCGCTGGGCATAAGTGTGCGCGCCCTGCAACAAAGCTTCGCGCTGCATCGCCGGGGTGGGCGCCGGAAAACGCGACTGCACCAGGCCTGCGGCGTTGTCGATCAGCATGCCGGTTGCGGCGCCAGACGCGTCGCGCTCGATGCTGCCGCCGGCGGGATCAGGCGTGTTGTTGTCGATCTGTCCCAATTGCAGCGCTGCGCTGTTGGCGACCGCGGCGTGCCCGTCGATGCGCTCGAGCAGAACCGGCCGATCGCCGACGATGGCGTCAAGGTCGGCGCGGTTTGGGAAGCGCCGTTCGGGCCAATGCGTCTCGATCCAACCGCGTCCGTAGATCGGCCCCTCGCCGTGCGAGGACGCATAGGCGCGCAGGCGCTGCTGCAGGTCTGCAATCGACGCCGTGCCGACGAGATCGAGCACCAGTGCGGCGGCGCCGACGCCGCTCAAGTGCACGTGCGCATCGGTGAAGCCGGGAAACGCGGCCGCGCCGGCGAGATCAATCTCGCGCGCGCCGCCAGCATTGGCGCGGGCGTCGGCGAGCGAACCGACGACGGCGAACAGACCATTGCGGATGCGCAGCGCTTCGACGGACGTCTCGGCTGCGCCGGTGTAGATCGGCCCGCCATGAATGATGAGATCTTGCAACGCGCGCGGCGCACAGCCTGCGATCAACGCTGCGAGCGATGTTTGCGCGAAAACGCGACGACTTAATTGCGGCATGACTTCCCCTGCTCATGAACGCAAAGCGGAGGCAGCACGAACGCGCCACCAGCGTCAAACGGAGATCGGTGACGGGCGTCAGCCATCCGAAGCTCGCGGATGGGACATGCGATCCTCCTTCGCCGAGGCTTCGGAGGACATCCTGCGCGCGCTTCGCGAGCGCAGGATGGTGGACCCAAGCGGGATCGAACCGCTGACCTCCTGCATGCCATGCAGGCGCTCTCCCAGCTGAGCTATGGGCCCATCGCGATGCGCCGAAGCGCTCCGGTTGAGAAGCGCGGAACCTAGGCTCCGCCCCCGACGAGTTCAACCCGTCCAGGACGCCGCACTCAGCGGCCGCTGTCGTCGTCCCCGGTGTCGCCGGAGATTTCGCCGAGTTCGTCTTCGGGAAACTCTTCCTCGTCCTCCAGCATCGGCACCGAATCGTCATCGGCCGCGCTGTCGCCCAGATCGGCTTCCTCTTCCGAGAATCCCTCCGGCAAATCGTCCTCGCCGCCGCTCTTTGCGGTCACATCGGCGTCCTCGTCGTCGTCTGTGGTCAGCGGCTCAGCTTCCGCCTCGACATCGACCTCGGCCGTTTCCTCGGCCTCTTCGTCTTCGTCCTCTTCGCCGCCCTTCTTGGCCTTCGCGTCTTCGAGCTCTTCATCGTCCTCGTAATCGGTGTCGTGCGCGGTCACCCGCGAACGGCCGCGGCGGGCGCGGACGCCTTCTTCGGACGGATCGAAACTGGTCGTGCACTTGGGGCAGACCGCGGGCCGGCGGCTCAGGTCGTAGAACTTCGCCCCGCAGTTCGGGCAAACCTGCTTGCTGCCCAAATCGGTCTTGACCAAGCGCCTCTCCATTGGCTTGCGGGGCGCTCGCTTGCCACCATCGGACGCCCCTGTCAAAACCTTTGTCCGCCCTAGTTTTCAGGCTTTCTGGACGAGAGTGCGAACCTATGCGTCTGAGGGCGCGATATGCCGGACCGCTGCACGGAAGCGCTCGACCGCCGGGGGATAAATCGATCTCCCACCGGGCGCTGATCATGGGCGCCCTCGCGGAAGGCGAAACGCGTGTCGAATGCCTGCTCGAAGGCGAGGACGTGCGCCGCACCGCTGAAGCCGTGCGGCAGTTCGGCGCAAGCGTGCAGCGGCGAGATGACGGGATCTGGGTCGTGACGGGCGCCGGCGGCTTCAGTCAGCCACGCGAGACCATCGATTGCGGGAACTCGGGCACCGGCGCCCGGCTGCTGATCGGCGCGGCCGCGAGCTACAAGCTGAGCGCGCGTTTCGACGGCGACCAGTCGCTGCGCAAACGGCCGATGAACCGCGTCATCGCCCCGCTCTCGCAAATGGGCGCGCGGTTCAACACCGGGAACAACTGTCTCCCGCTCATCGTCCATGGCGGCAAGCTCAAAGGCATCACCTACCGGTCGCCGGTTTCGTCGGCGCAGGTGAAGTCTGCGGTGCTGCTGGCGGGCCTGAATGCGGAGGGTGAAACGGTTCACATCGAGCCCGAGCGCTCGCGAGATCATACCGAGCGTATGCTGAAAGTTTTCGGCGCTGCCATCGATCAGGTCGAGATCGATGGCGGGCTGCACCCGCGGGTGCGCCCGAGCAGGCTCAAGGGTGTCGACATCTATGTGCCGGGCGATCCCTCTTCCGCGGCGTTTCCGGTCGCGGCCGCCTTGATCGCGCCTAAGTCCGAAGTGCGCATCGAGGACGTGTTGGTGAACCCGCTGCGACTCGGCTTCTTTGAGACGCTGCTCGAAATGGGCGCCAGCGTGACGTACGAAGAGAGCCGCGATCCGATCGGCGAGCCGATCGCCAATCTGGTCGTGAAGACGTCCAAACTGCACGGCGCGACGCCGCCGCCACGCCGTGCGCCGGCGATGATCGACGAATTTCCGATCCTGGCGGCGGTAGCCGCCTTTGCCGAGGGCGAGACGCGGATCACCGGCGCTGCGGAACTCAGAGTAAAGGAGAGCGACCGCATCACCTTGATGGTGGATGGTTTGCGCGCGTGCGGGGTCGACGCGGAAGAATTGCCCGACGGCCTCGTCGTCAACGGGCGCGGCCCGAAGAGCGTGCGCGGCGGCGCAGAAATCCGCACCCTGGGCGATCATCGCGTCGCAATGTCGTTTCTGGTGTTGGGCCTTGCGTCGAAGGAGCCCGTGGTTGTCGACGATGCGGATATGATCGCCACATCCTTCCCCGGCTTCGCCGCCTTCATGCAGAGCTTAGACGCTGATATCACAGCGCTTTAACGCGCACTTCACCACGCTCTAACCCCGCTCCGTTAACCGCACCTGTGCATGCTCCGCCGAAATAACGGGTGGGCTGATGCGTGCTTTTATCCTGCGCGCGCTCGTAGCGGGCGTGTGCGCTTTCTGTGTTCTGGGAACGGCCTCCGCTCAGCAGCAGAACGCTCAAGACACCGACTGGATCGTGCGCGGCGAGGCTCTCGCCAGGCGCATCGAAGCCGGCAATCTCATCATCACCGAGGAGGCGCTGCGCCAACGCGCGCAGACGGCGCAGAGCCTCGAAGGCGAAGCGAGGCTGATGATCCTCTACGATCTGGCGACCGACGAATTCGTCGCTTCCGACGCCGAAGCGGCGCAGACCGCGTTGGCGACGCTCGAGCAGGAAGTAGGGGTACAATCCAACACGCGATTTGCAGCGATGGCCGGCCTGCTGCGCGCTTACCGTCCTGCGCTCGACGGCGACTATGTCGCCGCGCGCGCCAATCTCGCCGCCGCACTCGCAGGCGTCAGCGATCCGATCGTGCGCGCGGCGGGGGAGCGCCTGCGCGCTTACGTGCTCACCGACCTCGGCATGTTCGGCAACTCGCTCGAAGCGGCCCGCGCGGGTCTTGTACATCTGCCGGATACGGCGGAGACGCGCCCGCTGCGTTCGGGCTTGCACGACGCCATGGCCTACAATTCGGTTCGCGTCGGCGATTACGAAACTGCGCTGTACCATCTCGAACGCACCGTTCAGCTCGATACCCTGGCCGGCCGACCGGTCGATGGCGCGGTCATCATCAACAATGTGGCCGGCATGTTCGCCCAGGCGGGCGCCGCGGAGGAATCCATCCGCTTGGCGCGAATCCACCGCAACGTAGTGGGCGCAACCGACGATCCCTCTCTGCAATTCTTCACCGGCATGCTGTGCGCGCGCGTCCACTTTCTGGCCGGCGATTACACCATCGCTCTTCACTGCGCGGACCAAGCGCGCTCCATCGAAGGCGCGCCCGTCGAGTACATCACCCGCATGCTGGTGTTTCGCGTGCACGCCTTGGCGCGGCTCGGACGCGCCGCAGAGGCGCGCAGCGCGATGCAGGAACTCCGCCGTATGGCCGCTGAGCGCGGCGATCCGGGCCTCAACGAACGCCTCGATGTGATCGAGCCGGAAATCCTCAACGCCGAAGGCCGCTACAGAGACGCCTTCGCGGCCATGCTGCGCGCGCACGAAGCCAGCGACAAGCTCCAGATGACTCGTTTCAATGCCGGCGTGCGCGAGCTGCGCGCGACCATGGAGAGCGAAGTCGCCCAAGCCGAGGCTCGCGCTGAAGCGCAGGCCGTTCAATCCGAGCTGCAAGCCAAGACGCTGCAAATGATGACTTTGGCGATGGTGCTGGCGGGCGGTTGCGTTGTCGGCCTTCTGGTCATCGCGTTTCTGATTTACCGTAGCCGCCGCAACATGCTTCAAGCCGTCTGCCGCGCCGAGGAAATCCTCGCGGGACGCGGCGCCGAGGCCGTCGCCAGCGATGGCGCGCGGCAAGGGCCAACACAGCGTCTGCGGCATATTCTCGACGAAATCGAGCGGCGCGATGTCGAACTCAAGCAGGCGTTCGATGCGCTCGAAGCGGCGCGCGCGACGGCGGAAGAAGCCAATGCCGCCAAGTCGCAATTCCTGGCGACAATGAGCCATGAGCTGCGCACGCCGTTGAACGCCATCATCGGCTACGGCGAAATGCTGATGGAAAACGCAGACGAGCGAGGCGACCAGCAGGATCGCGACGACCTCGATCGCATCCACGGCGCCGCGCATCGATTGCTCGCGATGATCAATGACGTGCTCGACCTGTCGAAGATCGAAGCTGGCGGCGCGCTCGTGTCACCCGACCGCGTCAATCTGGATGAGATGGTGGCGGAAACCGTCGCCACCGTGAAACCGGCGGCCGCCGCTAACGGCAACGCAATCAATGTCGAACTCCCTGCCCCGCTCGGCGACGCCGACACCGACGGCTTCAAGCTCAGCCAATGCTTGCTGAACCTCATGTCGAATGCGGCGAAGTTCACCAAGGATGGTCAGATCAAGCTCGTCGCCGCCCGCGAACACCACGCCGGCTGCGACTGGATCGTCTTCCATGTCATCGACACCGGCATCGGCATCTCGCCCGAAGCGCAAGCGCGGCTGTTTCAGCCGTTCGTGCAAGCCGACGCAACGACGACACGCGCCTATGGTGGTACGGGCTTAGGCCTAGCGATCACGCGCCGGCTCGCGCGCCTGCTCGGCGGCGACGTGACGCTGAAGAGCGAGCCTGGCCAAGGCTCTGCATTTACGCTGCGCGTTCCCGCCGCTGGCGTCATGGAACTGACAGTTCCGGCAAATGACGCGCGCGACGCCGCCTAACGCGGATTTTCGTGAACTCCTTGCTCCCGCGCGCGTTGTGCCGCGCAGAGGAGCTGAATCATGAGAAAGTTCGTTGTAACGGCGCTTCTGGCCGCCACGGTGTCAGCCGGCGCAATCGCCTACGCACAAGTCGTCGATCCGATGACGCCGCCGGCGCCGACTACCGACGCCCGCAGCCACGCCAGCGATCGGGAAGTCGGCGAGGCTCGTCGCTATTATCGCGCGCAATGCGAGCGCAGCGGTGAAACCCACGCATTCTGCGAGTGCGTAACGGCAGGCGTAGCCCAGGCCTTGGTTCCCGCTGAGGTGCGTATCGCGGCGAACGGCGTCAGTGAGAGCCTGACCGCTCAAGGCGACGCGATGATGTCATCCGAGAGCGACGCGGCGCCCGCAGGCGCGAGTTCGGCCGAGCGCATCGCCCAAGTGGAAAGCCACTACGCAGACGCCTGTGCGCAATTCCGCGGTTAAGGGGCCGGCGATCCTTCGTCCTCGCGCGGCGCGTTTCGCGCGAGGATGGAGGTGGCGGCAAGGTCGCCGGTGACGTTGCCCAACGTGCGCCAGATGTCGGGAATAACCTCGACGGCGATCAGAATCCCGAGCACCTCTGTCGGGACGCCGAGCGCCAAGCAAATCGGCGCGATCGACGCGATGAAGGAAATCTGTCCCGGCAAGCCGACAGCGGCGATGCTGACGGCGTAAGCAACGACGACCGCACTCACGATCTGAATGATGGTGGGCTCGAGGTCGTAGAGGTGGGCAACAAAGAAGCAAACCGCGAGGTTCGCGACCGGGCTGGTGAACCGGAACACCGCCACCGCCAGCGGCAGCACGACGTCTGCGACATGGGGAGGAATTCGCAAACCGCGTAGCGCAGCTTCGAGCATCGCCGGCAAAGATGCGAGCGATGATTGCGTGGACGCCGCGATTGCCCACACCGGCGTCGCGGCAGACGTGAATCGCGCGATCGGCTGGCGGCCCCACGTCACCGCGAGGAGCCAGGCCATCACCGTCGAACCCACAGTCACGCCTGTCACTATGATTACATACTGCGCCAACGTGCCGGCGGCGCTCAGACCCGCTTGCAAGCCAACGCCAAGCGCCAGCGCAAACACGCCGAACGGCCCCGCGAGTAGCACCCAGTGCACGATCACGATCATGGCTTCCGAGACGGCGCGGAAGAAACCGACAATCTGGTCGCGCATCGATGGCTGCAATCGCGTGACGGCAAAACCGAAGAAGATCGAGAACACGACGAGCGCCAACATGCCGTCCTCGGCCGCGGCCTTCACTGGGTTGTAGGGCGCAAGCCCTTGGAGCCATGACGCGAAGGTCGGCGGTTCGCCGATCGTGACGGCTTGATCGCCGACGCCGGCGATGAAGGCGTCTGCGGCCGCGCGATCGAGCGGCCAGAGCTCGAGCCAGCCGTTGGTGACGATGACGCTGTAGGTCGCGGCGAAGAACAGCAGCGCCGTGAACAGGAGCACCGCGCGCAGCACCAAGCCGCCGGTCTTCGCCGTATCAGCTACCGAGGCGATCCCCGTGATCAGCAGCGAAACAACGAGCGGGACGACCGTCATGCGCAACGTGTTGAGCCAAAGCCCGCCGAACGCGGTTGCGACCTCCGCTGCGCCGGTCAGAGCCGGAGCAGAGCTGCGAATGAGCGCACCGACGGCAAGGCCGGCGGCCAATGCAATGAGCACGAGAATCGAAATGGCTTTCACACCTGACCCCGGGAAGCGGCCAAGCCTCCTAGCTCATGGCTTGGTGCGGCGCTAGGCGAGAGCGGGCTCGCGTGCGACGGGCGGCGTTTGCGTCGTGGCGCTCTTCCTCTTGAACTCCAGCACGCCGTCTTCGAGCTGGCCGAAGCGAAGGTCCATCATGTCGTGCGCATAGGACTGGTTTTGCTTCCACGGCGCCTTCGACATTTGCTTGGGCAGCAGGTGCTCGGCGCGCGCGAAATAGCCGGAGGAGAAGTCCGCGAATGGGCGCTCCTCGTGCGGCCCTTCGCCCAGGCGCGGTGTCGCTGAGGCGAGGCCATACATGTCGAGATAGTTGATCAGGCGACAGACATATTCGTTGATGAGGTCCGCCCGAAGCGTCCACGACGCATTGGTGTAGCCGAACACGAAGGCCAGGTTCGGCACGCCCGACAGCATCGCCCCCTTATAGGTGAAACGCTTCCCCGGTTCGATTCTTTCGCCGTCGACGAAAATCTCTGCGCCGCCAAGCATACGCAGATTGAGGCCAGTCGCGGTGATGATGATATCGGCTTCCAGCTCCTGTCCGGATTTGAGCATCAGCCCCTTCTCCGAGAAGCGCTCGATTTGATCGGTGACGATCGACGCCCTGCCCTCGCGGATGGCGATGAACATGTCGTTGTCGGGCACCAGGCAGAGGCGCTGCTCCCACGGATTGTAAGGCGGCGAGAAATGCGTCTCCATGTCGTAATCGGGGCCGAGCTGTTCGCGGATCGCCGCGAGCAAGCGTTCGCGGGTCCGCTTCGGACGCGAGCGCGCGAGCCGGAAGAAGAATTGCTGCAGGACGATGCGACGTAGCCGCGTCAGATCGTAATTGAATCGGGAAGGCAGGTGCTTGTTGCCCCAATTGGCGAGTGCATCCTCGGACGGCAATGAAACCATGTAGGTCGGCGTCCGCTGCAGCATGGTCACGTGCGCGGCCTTGTCCGTCATCGCCGGCACCAATGTCACAGCTGTCGCGCCTGAACCGATGACGACGATGCGCTTGCCGGTGTAGTCCAGGCCCTCCGGCCAATGCTGCGGATGGATGATCGTTCCTTTGAACGAATCCACGCCCTCCCACTTGGGCAAGAAGCCTTCCTCGTAATTATAGTAGCCGGCGCAGAGATGAAGGAAGTCGCAGGTGAAGCGTTTAAGAGCGCCTTCGTGCTCCGCTTCGACGGTCCAGCGCGCATCTTCTGATGACCAGTTCGCGCGTACGACGCGGTGCTTGAAGCGGATGTGCTTGTCAATGCCGTACTCGGCCGCGGTATCGTGCACGTAATGCCATATCGAGGGGCCGTCGGCGATCGCCTTCTCTTCCGTCCACGGTTTGAAGGAATAGCCGAGCGTGAACATGTCGCTGTCCGAGCGGATGCCCGGATAGCGGAACAAATCCCAGGTGCCGCCCATATCGGCGCGGTTCTCAAGGATGAGGTAGCTCTTGGACGGGCAGTCGCGCTGCAGGAAGTAGCCGGCGCCGATGCCGGAAATGCCCGCGCCGACGACGACGACATCGAAATGTTCGCTGCTCATGCCGGGACTCCCGCGCGTTTGCGGGCGCAGTGTCAAGGCGGACGCGGCGGAAACCTTCAAGCGTCGAGCAGGGCGCGGATGGTCGCGGCGAGCTGGCCGCCCCGGTAGGGCTTGGAGAGAAATCGCGCGCCGGAGCTCACCAAGCCATCGCGCATGACCGACGCGTCGGCATAGCCGGACGTGAAGAGCACCTTGATCTCTGGCCGGCTCGCCAATGCGTGCTCGGCCACGTCTTTTCCGGTCATCTTCCCCGGCATCACCACGTCCGTAAGCAACAAGTCGATCTGGCTCTCGCTATCGAGGATCGCCACTGCCTCGGGCCCGTTGGGCGCTTCGAGAACATGATAGCCCCGCTCGCGCAGACTGGTCGCCGCAAGCCGACGGACCTCGGCGTCATCTTCCACGATGAGGATGACGTCCGAGCCCTGTTCGGTCACCGCCGTGTCGGGCGGAGGACCGGCTGCGGCGCCGCTCGCGTCGCGCGGCAGGTAGAGGCGTACGGTCGTGCCCCTGCCAGGCTCGCTATAGATTTTCACGTGTCCTTTCGACTGTCGGGCGAAACCATAAATCATGCTGAGGCCCAGGCCCGAGCCCCTGCCCACATCCTTCGTCGTGAAGAACGGCTCCATGGCGCGCTCCACCACCTCAGGCGCCATTCCAATGCCGGTGTCGGTCACCGCCAGGACGACATAGTCGCCGGCGGTTACGTCCGTATTCTGCGCCGCGTAGTGGTCGTCGAGATGAGCATTGTTGGTCTCGATGGTGAGCTTGCCGCCGTCCGGCATGGCGTCGCGGGCGTTAATGGCTAGATTGAGCAGCGCGCTCTCGATCTGGGCGCGGTCGGCGTATGCGCGCCAAAGACCGGGCGCCAGTGCGAACTCGGTTTCTACACGTGCGCCGAGCGAACGGCGCAACATGTCCTCCATCGCCGTCAACACAACGTTGAGGTCGACGGGCGCGAATTTCAGCGCTTGGCGGCGTGAAAAGGCGAGCAGCTGCTGGATGAGAGTGGCCGCGTTGTCGGCAGCATAAAGGATGGCGGCCACGCGTGGGCGCAGCTCAGCTGAAACACGGGCGACGAGAGAATCCGCCGAGCCGATGATGACGGTGAGCAGATTGTTGAAATCGTGCGCCACGCCGCCGGTGAGCTGACCGAGCGATTCCAGCCGTTGCGCGTCTGCTGTGCGCTGTCTCTGTTGTGCGAGCGCCGCCTCCGCCAGCTCACGCGCCTGCAGCTGGCGCAACATGAGCGCAACGGCGAAGCCGAAGGCGACCAGCAAGCCCACAAGCATGAGACCGCCCACCAGAACTTCCTGTCGCCATGCCTGCAGCGCCTGCGCCTGGCCGAGGGAAACCGCCACGATCAAAGCCGTATCGCCGACGGCGGCGTAAGACGTGATCAAGGTGGGCCCGCCCTCGCGCAGCGGCCGGATGAAGGCGCCGCGTGGATAACCCGCGCGATAGGAGGCGAGCACCGGATCGTCAGGCAACGGCTGCGCAGCGGCGGCGGGCTCGGCGAACACCACTGCGCCGGTGCGATGGAGGACGCGCAGCACGCCGCCTTCCGTATCGATGCTGCGATAGAAATCGCGCAGAGATTCAGGCGCGAACGTCGCAACCACCGCGCCTGTCACCCGCCCGTTTCCGTCGATGAGACGGCGGCCGAACGGAAGCAGCAGCTCTCCGCTGATCACGGACCTGATCGGCTCGTCGCTCAGCAGGTCCGGAGCGTCCGGGTTGGCGAGCGCCTGGGATATGAACCGGTCGGCGCGATCGGCGCCGACGATCGAGCGCAAAGTTGAATGACGAATGCGTCCGTTCGCGCCGGTCACCGAGAGCGAGCCGATCGTGGTGGCGCCGGCACGCGCGGTGTCGAGCACGCGCTGCCACTGCCCGGCGTTCCCGCTGGGGCCGCCGAGCCGTTCGCTCTGCAGCGCGATCTGCTCGAGTCGAGCGTCGATCGCGCCCATGGTGCGGTCGAGGTGAGCGCTCAGGATGTTGCTGTAGCTCTGCGCACGCGCACGCGCGGCCTCGATTGCACTGGCGCGAAGCTGGGCAATGCCGAGGGCGGATACAAAGACGACGAAGATCGCAAAGAGCAGGGCAAACACAAGAACGCGGCGACGCAAGTCGTGATAGGACGGCGCCTGCGGGACTATTTCCGGCGGTCCCGTATTGTCCATGCTCGTGACTTGGGCCTCACCTAACGCAACCTGATGTAGCAATCGCTTCTCGTCGGGCGCCAGCAGATTTTGACCCGCAGCCGGCACTGGCGTCGAAGCGCCCCTCTGCTACATGAGCGGCGATGATCATTGCCGTCGATGGACCAACTGCTTCGGGCAAGGGCACGGTCGCCAAGGCGCTTGCGGAGCGGTACGGGCTAAAGCGGCTGGACACTGGCTCGCTCTATCGCGCCGTGGGCCTCGCCGTTCTTGATGCCGGCGGGCAGCCGAGTGATCCTGTCGCTGCGGTTGCGGCGGCCGAGGCGCTCGATCTCGGCGCCATCGACGAAAGCCGCATCCGTTCGAGCGCGGCCGGCGTCGCCGCGTCGCACGTTGCCGCGATTCCCGAGGTCCGCGCGGTGCTGCGCCGCGCACAGCGCGCTTTCGCCGCCGACCCGAACGGCGCTGTCTTGGACGGGCGAGACATAGGGACCGTGATCTGTCCCGCCGCGGAGGTGAAGCTCTTCGTTACCGCCTCGCTCGAGGAGCGCACGCGCCGCCGCCACGCCGAACTCAGCGCGCGTGGCGAGCAGATCAGCTTTGACGATTTGAAGGACCAGATTGCCGATCGCGACCAGCGCGACATGAACCGCAAGGATTCCCCCCTCCGCCAAGCCCAGGGCGCGCATCTGTTGGATACCACCGGGCTTTCTATTGAGGCCGCGGCAGCGGCGGCCTTCGCCATCGTGGACAAAGCGATCGCCGAGCGCGGCTGACTCTTGCCCTGCTCCTCGCTTGCTGGACGGCGCCCGCCTATCTATAGAGAGCCCGCGTTCCCCGAGGGTCCAAGGCCCCGGGCCGCTTGGCGTTGCTTTAGCCAAATCCAAGGACGGCCCCATCGGGGGGCCGAGACCGCCGGAGCCAACCGGCCGGCCCTTATCAATGTTGGAGTTGAAATACGTATGGCGTCACAAGCCCAAAACCCTTCCTTGAACCCCACGCGCGATGATTTTGCCGCACTGCTGGATCAAAGCCTCGGTTCGAAGGGTCTGATCGAAGGCCGGGTTGTCCCGGCGACCGTAGTCGCCGTCGAACACGATTTCGTCGTCGTCGACATTGGCCTCAAGACCGAAGGCCGCATCCCGCTTCGTGAATTCCTCGTCGATGACGGCGCTGGCCAACCGAAGGCTGGCGACATCGTCGAAGTCTATCTCGACCGCATCGAGAACGCGCTCGGCGACGCCGTCGTCAGCCGCGAGAAGGCGCGCCGCGAAGAAGCCTGGACGCGCCTGGAAAAGAGCTTTGCCGCGCAAGAGAGCGTCAACGGCGCCATCGTTGGGCGCGTGAAGGGCGGCTTCACGGTCGATCTCGGCGGCGCGAATGCGTTTCTCCCGGGTTCGCAGGTCGACATTCGCCCGGTCCGCGACGTCGGCCCGCTGATGAACATCGTGCAGCCGTTCGCGATCCTGAAAATGGACCGCCAGCGCGGCAACATCGTCGTCTCGCGCCGCGCCGTGCTCGAAGAGAGCCGCGCCAGCGAGCGTGCTGAAATAGTCGGTCAACTGGCTGAAGGCGAAATCCGCGAGGGCGTGGTCAAAAACATCACCGATTACGGCGCGTTCGTGGACCTCGGCGGCATCGACGGCCTCTTGCACGTCACCGACATGAGCTGGAAGCGTGTTTCGCACCCCAGCCAAGTGCTCAATGTCGGCGACACGGTGAAAGTCCAGATCGTCAAGATCAATCCGGACACCCAGCGCATCAGCCTCGGCATGAAGCAGCTGATGAACGATCCGTGGGATGGCGTCGACGCGAAATACCCCGCCGGCGGCAAGTTCACCGGCCGCGTCACCAACATCACCGACTACGGCGCCTTCGTTGAACTTGAGCCGGGCGTTGAAGGCCTGGTGCACGTCAGCGAAATGAGCTGGACCAAGAAGAACCTGCACCCGTCTAAAATTCTGAGCACCTCTCAGGAAGTCGATGTGCAGGTGCTGGACGTGGACGGCGAAAAGCGCCGCATCTCGCTCGGCATCAAGCAGGTGCAGAACAATCCGTGGGACGCGTTCGTCGCCGACCATCCGGCCGGCTCGGTAATCGAAGGCGAAATCAAGAACATCACCGAATTCGGTCTGTTCGTCGGCTTGACGCCGGAGCTGGACGGCATGGTCCACCTCTCCGACATCGCTTGGGACGCCCAAGGCGAAGAAGCGCTCGCCCGCTACAACAAGGGCGACGTGGTGAAGGCCAAGGTGCTCGACGTCGATGTCGAAAAGGAGCGCATCTCGCTCGGCATCAAGCAAGTCGACAGCGACCCGATGGCCGACGCCGACTTCAAGCGCGGACAGATCATCACTGCGGAAGTCGTCGACGTGGCCACCGGCGGCATTGAAGTGGCGTTCGGCGAAGGCAATGCGCTCAGGAGCTTCATCCGCAAGTCGGACCTCTCGCGCGATCGCCAAGAGCAGCGCGCTGACCGCTTCTCGGTCGGCGACCGCCTCGACGCGATGGTGACCGGCTTCGACAAGTCGAGCCGCAAGGTCTCGCTGTCGATCAAGGCCATGGAACTGGCCGACGAGAAGGAAGCCATCGCCCAGTTCGGCTCGTCGGACTCTGGCGCTTCGCTCGGCGACATCCTGGGCGCCGCGCTGAAGGACAAGAAATAAGGCTGTGGACCGCTACCAGCAGCGAACGGGGCCCGGCGATGACGCCGGGCCCTTTTTTCTTGGCCTTTTCAAGCCTGTGGGAGTTGACGCGGGCGCCTGACCGGTCCTCTATCTCGGAGCTAGGGAACCAAGGGGTCGCGCCATGCTGCGCTCGGAGCTGGTCAATAGGCTGCAGGAAGAGATGGCGCCGCTGAAGGCGGCCGAGATCGAACACGCTGTCGATGTCGTGCTCGACGAAGTGGCGGTTGC
>JBFWYQ010000017.1:0-72976 GCA_050186235.1 Hyphomonadaceae bacterium | reverse complement strand
CGCATGAGCCCCGCCCTGTCGGCCCTCGGCCGGCCGCGCCCTCAAGGAGGGAGCATAAGATGTCGCGTCGCAAGAAGATTTACGAAGGCAAGGCCAAGATCCTGTTCGAGGGTCCTGAGCCCGGCACCATCATTCAGTACTTCAAGGATGACGCGACCGCCTTCAACGCGCAGAAGAAGGCCATCCTCGAAGGCAAGGGCGTGATCAACAACCAGATCAGCGGGTTCATCATGACGAACCTGAACGCGATCGGCGTGCCCACCCACTACATCAAGACGATGAACATGCGCGAACAGCTGGTTCGCGAAGTCGAGATCATCCCGCTCGAAGTGGTGTGCCGCAACGTCGCCGCAGGCTCGCTCTCGACGCGTCTCGGCATCGAGGAAGGCACGCCGCTGCCGCGCTCGATCATCGAATTCTACTACAAGAAGGATGAGCTCAACGACCCGATGGTCGCCGAAGAGCATATCACCGCGTTCAATTGGGCCTCGACCCAAGAGATCGACGACATCATGGCGCTTACGCTGCGCATCAACGACTACCTGTTTGGCATGTTCGGCGCCGTCGGCATCAAGCTCGTGGACTTCAAGCTCGAATTCGGCCGCCTCTATGAAGGCGATATGGTCCGCACCGTCGTTGCTGACGAAATCAGCCCCGACAGCGCCCGGCTCTGGGACGTGCAGACCAACGAGAAGATGGACAAAGACCGCTTCCGCCGCGACCTCGGCAACGTCACCGAAGCCTACGTGGAAGTCGCCCGCCGGTTGGGCATCGTCAAGCAAGCGGGCGCCGGCGGCGAGGCCGTGCATTAGAGACTAGGTTCTCGGGACTAGACTAGGGATTTGTGCCAGCGCGGTGCGTGCCTCCCTAGAACCCAGTCACCAGTCCTAGTCCCCAAATGGGGGACTGAATGAAAGCCATCGTCACAGTGGGACTGAAGCCCGGCGTGCTCGACGTTCAGGGCAAGGCCGTCGCCGGCGCGCTGAAAGAACTGGGCTTCGGCGCCGTGCATGACGCACGCGTCGGCAAGCGCATCGAAATCACACTCGACGGCAACCTCGATCCCGCCACCGCCGAAGCGCAAGTGCGCGAGATGTGCGAAAAGCTACTCGCAAACACCGTGATTGAAAGCTATCGCGTCGAAATCGCACACTAACCGCCGGACAAACCAAGAGGCGCGCGATGGGATCCTACCGGACGGTCGCCATAGGGACGGCAGCCGTGCTGCTCCTGCTAACCCCCTCGATCGTTGAGTTTGCCACAGGCGAAGCGACTTTCAACGCCACCGGCATCGCGGTCGAACTTTTCGAAACCCTGACAATGGCGGCCACGCTCTTCGCTGTCGTCCTGCTGGTCAACGAACTTCGCCAGATGCGCAAGGATCGCGCCAGCCTGGTGAACGATCTCGCACGCTCGCGCCAAGAAAGTCTGATGTGGCGCGAGAACGCGAAGACTCTTGTCGAAGGCGCACGCGAAGCTATCGATAGGCAGTTCGAGGCTTGGCAATTTACGCCTGCTGAGAAAGACATCGCCACCCTGATCCTCAAGGGCTGCTCTCACAAGCAGATCGCCGACATCCGTAAATCCACGGCAACGACCGTGCGCCAGCAGGCGCAGGCGATCTATCGCAAGTCCGGCCTGGAAGGACGTTCGGAACTCGCCGCGTATTTCCTCGACGCCATTTTGCACCAGCCCGATGACGAGGCCGTTCGAGCAAGCACGCTGACCAAGTAGCGTCGTTCAGCGCGGATTGCAGTTGGCGTCCGCGTTCGGCAACGCCCAGTAGGCCAGCCGATCCATCCTGGCGCTCCGATGCAGGGGCGCATCGACAAATTGCGGCTGTCCGGCCGGAAGCGTCAAATGCCGCTCGGCGAGATAAGCGCGCAGCGGGCGCGGCACAGCATCACCGGTGCGGCGCGCATTCCACACCAGCAAACACTGTCCGCTCCCCACGAGGGGCGGCTGGTCGACGACATAATTGGCGGCATACGCGCGCGCCTGCGGGAGCGCGATCCGCATGTTGCCTGCCAGGTCGTAGTGATCCGCGATGATGGTGCCTCTTTCGAATCCCGAGGCGGTCCGGACACGATTGACGAGTTCGTTGACTGGCATTTCCTCCAAACACCGGTCGCACGATTGGTTGTAAAGCAACGCTCGACCTGTCAGGCCAGCAAAGATGATCATCGACGCCGCCAGAATACCGGCGCCGAACCAGGCAAGAGTTCTTGCCGGGTTCACAAATTGTCGCCCATCGAGCCAGGCGAACAGGGAAAGCGGCGCCAGCAGCATCGCGCACATAAAATAGCGCTCTTCAAACTGCGTCGCCCGCATCACGAAGACGTCGAGCAACAGCAGCGCGAGCCCGAGCGCAGGCGTCAAGATCAGCACGCGCGTCCAAGCCGTCGGCGCGGCGACCCGTGACGAAACACGCAGTGTGAGCCCGGCCAGCATCATCAACGGCGCAAACACGCTCAGCGTCCCTATCGTCACTTGACCGACCCCGGCCGCCACAGCCGCGAAATATGGTTGCCCGGCCTCGCCGCGCTGCTTTTCAGCCAAGAACTCTACGAAATCGAACCGCGTCGTCGCCATCCACAGGCCGTGCGGCGCAAAAACCGTCGCCGCCACCGCCAGCGTCAGCAGCATCGCCGGATGAAGCAGGACGCGCCGATGTTCCGCTTGCGACAACATCGCCACCGCGAACGGAAGCAAGAACAGGGGATACGAATATTTCGCCAGAAACCCGAGCCCGATGACGATTCCTAACACCGCGTAATCGATCAAACGGCGATGGGTCGTCAGCCTGATCGCCGCCCACAATGTCGCGAAGATGATCGCGGCCAGGAGCAGCGTGTGCGTCAGCGCGGTGTGCACCGTCCACGCAAACGGCGTCAGCAGGCTGACGGCCAGTGCCGCCATCGCCGCGCGTTGTGGCGTGGTGAGAATGCGCTTCGCGCTCAGGTATGCGAACGCATACGTCGCGCCGAGCAGCGCGTACTTGAGAATGACATGCGCAAGCAGCCCGACGCCGAAGAGCGCGTAGCTGCCCATCAACAACCAAGTGTGAAGCGGTGGATTGCGCGGGTGGTAGCCCCAAGCCCAGCTTTGCGCGGCAAGCGCCTCCTGGACATCGTTCTTGCCGATGTTCGGCGTTTCCCACAACCGAAACGCCACGTGGCCTGCCAAGTAGAGCGCCACCACGGCCCAGAAAAGCCACGCCGAGTTTGGCCACGCGACTGCGATCGAGCCGGGCCTGATTGTGCGCGACTCGCTGGATGTGACGACCGTCATGCGCCGCTCGTCGCCTGGATAATTGTTGAGGAAGCGCGGCTCGGCCCACTTGAGCGCCGAAGGCCCGTCACGCTTGCGCAATGAAAAGTGCGAAGCGCCGTTGTACGTCTTGCCATACCGAAGGCTGTTGGTTTCCCTGCCTCTCGGGGTAAACCGCACACGCGTATGGAACGGCTGCTACGCCATCATACGCGTGCGCGATGACCTTGCGTTCGCTCCGGGCGGGCCGATCGCTTGGTGCGGTGAGAACGGCCAGCGGCGGAGGCAGAACGAGGAACGCGCGCCGTGAACGGCATCCGCCGCGCCGCCGGCGCCGAGCCAATTACTGTGAATTAAGGCGGCAAACGCCCGCCAGGATCGCTCGGTCCGTTCATGGACACGACGGCTAGCAGGACCACAATAACAACCCCGATAGCCACTGAAAGCAGCTGGATCGGCATCATACTCCAAACATGGGAAGCGCCCTGACGTTACGCCAGGGCGCCTCTGCTCGTTACGAAGTAACGCGTCTACTGCGTCGGCGCGGCGTCCGTGCCGAGCGGGCGCGCAAGCAGTTCCGCGATCGACAATCCCACTTCGTTATGGCCGCCGAAAGCCGTGCCGGTATGGTTGCCGGCGACGCGTTCGGCGTAAGCGGCGTAGGCTTCCGCAGGCAGCGCCACATAGCCGACTCGCGGCGCCAGAGTGACCGCATTCTCAATGAAATAGTTGACGAAGCGGCGCACCTGCGGACGCCGCAGCGCCTCTGCATTCACATAGATGAACATCGGCCGCGATAGCGGATAGTCGCCCGACGCGATCGTCTCCGGCGACGGCGTGACGCCGTTCACAGAGAGCGCCTTCACGCGCGCGCGGTTGGCCTCGTAATAGGCGTAGCCAAAATACCCCATCGCGCCCGGATTGCCGGCGACGCCTTGCACGACGACGTTATCGTCTTCGCTCGGCGTATAATCGGTGCGCGACGATCCCCCATCGCCGTTCACCGCTTCGGTGAAATAATCGAACGTACCCGACGCCGTGCCGGGGCCGAACAATTGCAGCGCCACATTCGGACCTTGCGAATTCACCTGCCGCCATTGCGTCACGCGGCCCTGCGCCGCCGGCTCCCACGCGCGCTTCAGCTCAGCCATGGTGATGTTGGTGAGCGGATTGGTCGGATGCACAACGATGCTGATGCCGTCGAAGGCAATCGGAATTTCGATGAATTGAATGCCGGCGCCCGCGCACGCGGTCATCTCCTCGCTCGAGATCGGACGCGACGCATTCGAGATTTGGGTTTCGCCGCGACAGAACTTGCCGAAGCCGCCGCCGGTGCCGCTCTCGCCGACCGTCACGCGCGCAGCGCCGGTTTGCGAATTCGTGAAACCTTCAGCAGCGGCTTCGGCGAGCGGGTACACTGTGGATGAACCATCGATCGCTATTTGCTCGCTGGTGGTTCCCGCCGGCGGCGTTTGCGCGCCCTGACCGCACGCAGCAAGCGCGAACACTGCGGCGGCAATCACGATGCGCAATTGATATTGACCCATGTCGTCACCCTCTGGCTGCTGTCGCCGCCCTTGTGCCGGCCGCATATGACAATTGTGTTTCGCTCAGCTGCGATCATTCGACGCCGTCATCGCCGCTTGAAGTTCCCTCGCCGGCGGCGCCCGGCGCCTTACCTGCTGGCTGGCGCAAGGCCCCATTCATTCGCCACAAAACCAACGTCAACAGCGCCGTCAGCGCAATACTGCCCAATACGGCCGCGACAACCCATCCGATCATGGCGCTCACATAGCATTGAACACAGCCATATGTGCTAGCGGCGGTTGCGCATGGGCGTTAGCTGATCGACGCATGAGACAGTTCGCCTTCGCCGTTGCGGCTCTCCTGGTCTTCGCCGCGCCCGCTCGCGCGCAGGATTCCCCGACGCAGGCGACGGTCGAACAGGTCGATACACTGACCACCGGCTCAGTGTTCCCTTATCTGCGCGAGGGCCAGACCCGCAACGTCTGGGTCTGGCGCCCAAGCGGTGCGCCGCAAACGCCGCTGCCGACGCTCTACATGGCTGATGGCCTGAGCGGCCTCTATGTCGCCGTCGCCCACCTCCAGCCGCTGGTCGAAGCCGGCGCCATTCCGCCCTTTCTCGTCATCGCCACCGATCCCAATCCCGACAGCCGCACGCGCGCTGGCGAATACCTGCGCGGCTGGACCGGTGGCAGCGACGACTTCGCCATCCACGAACGCTGGCTGATCGAACAAGTCATTCCGTGGGCCGAACGCACGCAGCGCGCCGCGTCCTCGCGCGAGCAGCGTTTCATCGGCGGCTTTTCCAACGGCGCCGATCTCGCCTGGCAACTCGCCAACGCCCATCCCGAGGTGTTCGGCGGCGCGCTCATCCATTCGCCCGTGGGGGCAAGCGCCTCCTGGATCCAACCGACGGCGTCGCAGCAGCGTTGGGTTGTCACCGGCGGCACGCAGGAAAACAGCGGCGGCGTCGAGCGCGGAGGCCAGCTGCCGCGATCGATCGCACAAGCCATCGAACGCAGCGGCGCGGCGTATCGCATCTGCATCGGCCGCTGGGGCCACACCGGGCGCGCATGGCGCGAACTTTCGCCGGGCTCGGTGGTTTGGCTGTTAAGTCTCGGCGATCCCGCCGGCGCCGCCACGCCGCGCGAGCAAGGCGCGTGCAGAACCGGTCCCTGATCAATTCTCGGCCCTCTGTCGTCACTGCGCCGCCGGACGCGTGCGCGGAGGGAACAACCACCCAGAGAAGAACGCGCCCATGCGGTTTCCCAAGCGTTGATCGGGCGGCGTCGGCACGCGGTGGGGATGTTCGAGATCGCCACAAATCGGCATGCCCAACGGCCAGAAGCCGGCCGCCAACTCGCTGTCGCGCCCTTGATAATCATCCGAGGCGCTGAAACCTAGCGTGGCGACATACGTGTTGCACGCTTCGCGAACCATGTCGGCCATCGAGCGCGGCGCCAGACCCGACACATCGAACACCGATATTTGTCCCGACACCATCGCGAGCGCCGCCAGATGTGAGTTCGAGCTCAACGCAATCGCATCTACCGGCTCGCGCGTGAGCGTCGCCAGCACGGCGCCGGTGGCGCTATCGACGATGAAGGCGCCGCTCTCGTCGGCGATGATGGCCCGCGCGCCATCGAACAGGAACGCGCCGGAAGGATCAGCCGCGCGGCGTGAACTGCTCCCGCCTTCGGCCGATGGCGCCGCCAGCAACAGGCCCTCGGCAATCCGGCGCACGTCGCTGCGGAACTCGACTTCGGCATAGTCGTCCTGGCCGAAATCGATGATCTGCGCATGAGTGAACGCGTCCTCCGCCTGACCGCTTTGCAGGCGTGTGTCGCTCGCGCCGAACAGTCCCGTGGTTGGATTGGCCATGTGCGCGAGGCGCTGTGTGCTTGCGCGGCGAAGCACCATGGCGCGGCGTCCGTCGGCGCTGAGCCGCGTTCGACCCTCCTGATACGCGAACAACGATTCCGGTGTTTCGCGCGACCAAAGAGAATCCGGTCCCGCCCAATGAATGACACTTGGTTTTCGCGCGAGTTCACCATCGCGTATCGCAGAGATGTCGAAGTTGGCCAGAAAATCCGTGTGCAGGCAGAAAATCCGCCCCGAAGGCAGACGTTGCCGCAGGTAGGGTTGCTGCAGACAGCGGCCGGTGCGGATTGGCGCGCTCAACCCTGCGTCCAGCGCCGCGATGCTCGCTTCGCGCAAGCCGCCCCCATCATCCAGAACGAACAGCGTGTCGCCATCGATGCCGAACCCCGTTGACGCACTAGAGACATTGGCATCCAGCGCCAGCGAACCCAACCGGCGTGGTTCTGCCGTGCTGTACACCTCCACGAAGCGCGACTGATCAACAAGAGTCGTTAGCGCGAAATGAGAATTGTCCGGTGCCAAGACAAACGCGTCACTGTAGAACTCGATGTCGCCTTGGCGCAGCCCATCGGCCGTCCAATAGGCTGCCCCATATCGCGATCGCGCACCGTATTCCAAAACCTCAGGTTCGATCTCGCCGATCGTAATGATGCCGCCGTCCGGCCGCCAAAACGCTCGGATCGGCTTTCTTCGATCCTCGCTGCAAAGGCGAGTCCAAGTATCCTGGGGATCGCAGAGACTGATGCGCAGGCTAGGCGCGCCGCCCAGAGCGTAGGCCTCCGCCTGCCCCTCTCGGCCCAGAACCAGCACACGCGTTCCATCGGGCGAGAACGAAATGTCCGACGCGCGGCCGACCCGCGCCTCGAAGCGCGAACGCGTCCGCGCTGCATCAGCCGACGCAAACGGGGTGAGGCCAAGCTGGTTTCCAAGTCTTACAACGGCGATGCGGGTCGCGGCGTTGACACCGAGCGGCGCAGCGGCCGCGCGCATCTCAGCGGTCGCCCGGCGCGTCGCCAAATCCCAGTGCCGCACAAAGCCGTCATCGCTCCAGACTACCAGGCCATCGCTATTGGGCGAAAACTCGGCTCTGAGCACCGGAGCTGTTTGCGGCAGGACGATTTCGGATGCGCCGCGCGCTCGTACGTTGATGGCCAGCACGCCTCCCGGCATCCCCGCTTCAAAGCGCCCATCGGGTGAAATCGAGACACTGCGCTCCAGGAGCCAGTGCGTGCTGAGGTCGAAGTTGCGGCGGAACAGCCCGCCTATTGAAGGGACAGATCTGAACAGCGCCGGCGAGCATCCTTGGGTTCTCTCGCCTACGAATGCGGCGGTCTGCGCATCGTAGTCATAGTGGGGGCACCCGCCGCCGTTCGGATTCCGGTCAAGGGTGATGCGGTCGATCGGCAACCGCACCTGCGCGATACACGTGGCTCGGCCGCACTCACTACCAAATCTCGGCCCATCGCTCAGGCCTTCTAGGTTGATCAGGCGGAAGGCCACCGACTGATCGCCTGCCATCTCGCGCAGCAGCAATCGGTCTAACCCCACGCGCTGGACGCCGGCGCCATTGGCGAATTGCCGGCTGACGCGCATCGCGCTTGCGTCGCGCGGCCAAACTTCGATGCGGCCGTCGCTGAAGGCGACGAAAACGCTGTCCGCGCCGAAAAAGCCGGCTGCCGTCACGCCGTTCTGAAAGTGACGCAGCACCCAGTTCTCATGCGCATCGATCAGCACGGCCTCGAGCGGGGGCGGCTCCTCGCTGATATACACTAAAAGGAGCGGTTGCTGCACGAGCAACAGGTGGCGGCCGTCGGCGCTGAACTCCGCACGCAGGTTCTCATCATGAACTTGGCCGCCGCTTTCGCCGGCGGTCAGAAAACCTTCCGGCACGCCTTCGGTCGGCGAGAACGGCGGCGCATCGAACAAGGCGCGCGAGAGGATGGGCTGGAGCTCACGCTCATAGGCCGGCGCCGCGCGCCAGCCGGCGATCGCCAGCGCCATCGCATAGGTCGGATCGCCGGCGTCCATGCGCTCATTGGCGCGCTCCACGAACGCCGAGATCAGCGCGGCCTGCGCGCGCGCCTCGTTGTTGCGCGCGATCACGCTCTGGTACACCGCGAACAACGCGACCAAGCCGAAGCCGGCGGCCGCCGTCCCGAATGCGAGGTTCAGCAGGCGCTGGCGTCTGCGCTCGCGCTGGATCAGGTCGTTCAGCCCGACGCCGAGCAGCCCGGCGATGAGCTTCAGCTTGCCGTTCTCCTTGCCGTCGCCGACGACCTTGCCGGTCGGCAGTTTGACTTCGCGCAAATCCGCCGCAAGTAAACCACGCCCGCGCAGCGCAGGCGGGAAAAAGCTCTGTTCAACATCGGCTACATCATCCAACCCGGCTGCGATCACCGGAAAGACGCGATGCTCCTTGCCGAGCGCACAGAATTGCTCGACCTCGCGATTGACCCATGGGCTCGCCGCCGCCGCGGGACTGCAGAGCACGATGAGCGCTTCGCTGTCGGCAAGCGCCTGATGAATCTTCTCGGTCAGATCGCCGCCGCCCGACATATCGGTGCGGTCGCGAAAGATCGGATGAAGACGGGCCGGAATGGGGCCCGCGGCGCCTTCGCTCATGCCCTTCGGCGAACGATAGGTGTCGAGCGCGCGGTGCAGCCAATTGGCGCTGCGATCATCCTGCCGACTGTAGCTCAGAAAGGCACGATATCGCATTGCCTTGTCCCCCACGGACTACGCTACCGTTCGGCCCTTTAAATTCAAGCCGACGCAGCTTATTGAAGCGCCATGAAATCCGCAGTGATCGTGTTTCCGGGGTCCAATTGCGACCGTGACGCCGCTCGCGCCTTGGAGCGCATCACCGGCCAGCCCGCCGCCATGGTGTGGCACAAGGAAACCACATTGCCGGAGGGACTCGATCTCGTCGTGCTGCCGGGAGGTTTCTCCTACGGCGATTATCTCCGCTCCGGCGCAATGGCGGCGAAAAGCCCGATCGTGCGTGATGTCATTGCGCATGCGGAACGCGGCGGACTCGTGCTCGGCATTTGCAACGGCTTCCAGGTGCTCACCGAAACGCGCCTGTTGCCTGGCGCGCTCGCGCGCAATGCAGGACTGAAGTTTGCGTGCAAGGAAGTCCCGCTCGCCATCGCCAACGGCAATACCGCCTTCACGCGCGCCTATCGCGAGCAGCGCGAAACCGAAATTCCGATCGCGCACGGCGACGGCCGCTTCGTCGCCGACGACGAGACGCTCGCGCGCATCGAGGGCGATGGTCAGGTCGTCTTCCGCTATCTCGACAACCCTAACGGCTCCGCCCGCGACATCGCCGGCCTCATCAACGAGCGCGGCAATGTCATGGGCATGATGCCCCACCCCGAACGCGCCTCCGATCCCGTGCTCGGCCGCACCGGCGGCGCTGCGGTGTTCCAGAGCCTGATGGAAGCGGCATGAACGCGAAAAAGTCAGCTCCAGGCTCGGACTTCGACGCCGAGGTCGACGGCGCGCGCAAGCGCCTCGAGGCCGCGCTCAACGAAGACACCGGATTCGACGATCTGGCCGCTCTGCAAGCGCTCGCGCCGATCCTGGAGGAGAAGATCTCTTCGCGCCGCCTCGCTTTCACACTCGGCGAAGAGGATGACGACGAAACTCAGATCATCGTTCTCCACGTCCACACCGACGAAGAATTGGGCTTCATCTTCGCCGAAGACGGCGAGTACGTGTTCGAATCGAACTTGGAAGCCTATTTCGACGATTTCGTCGACGACGATCCCGAACGCTTCGTCGAGCGCCTCTACGAAACCCTGCGCGCCGACCTGCCGAAGTACGAAGTGGAGAATAAGGGCTAGCCCACGACGCCGACGTGTTACCGTGAACGCTCGCGCCGGGTCTGACGGTCACCGCGTCGGGGGCACAACGCGGTTCTCGTCGGGACGATAGACTATCCCGTTTTCCATCATTACGCCGTTCAGCTCCGCGTCGCTGATGAACTGGCGCTGGCCCCGGGTTTCGGCGCCTGAATCGATCATTTCGTACCAAACGCGCCCGCGATGCATGAAAGTCCGGGACAAGACCACTTGATGTTCGTCCGCTCCGGAAACGGCAAGAGACACGAGCACCGGCCTGTTCGACTGGATGGTGGTCACGAAATTCTCCGGCCTCACGATGTCCACCTGCCCCAGTTGTTCGGTCAGAATGACAACCTCGCCGCCGTTCATGCCGCCGGATGCTCGAGTGAAGACGCGTTGCGGGTCGTTGCGTTCGGCGGCCGAGCGCCAGCCTGCTCTCCTGATTATTTCTCCCGCTTGCGCCGCGACGACGCCGTAGGGGCGTCCGCTCGCCGTCGCCAGCGCGAAAACCGTGCAATCGAAAAAGGTGCCGCGCTGCCAGCCCGACGAAAACAGATCCGGTCCCCGCGCCGCGGCGGCCGAGCGCAGCACGTCGGGGTCGGACGAATGCCCGTTGATGCGATTCCATGTTTGGCGCACCAGCATCGGGTCGGGCCAGTCGCGACCGGGGCGCAGCGTATGAAGCGCCTGATCCAGCCGGTAGCGTTCGAATGGATCGGCCCCGAACGCCACCATGGACTGTATCAGCGCTTCCACCTCAGGGCTGAAATCCGCCGGATTGTACATCCGGCGCGCGCAATAGACGCCTTCGGCGGTTCGCTGGATCAGCACGTCCCCCGGATCGCACTGCGCATGCGCCGTCCCGACGGAAGCAATGGCGCCGATCAGCGCTGTCAGCGCAACGACGAAAGCACACGGGTTCACCACAAGCCTCGGTCGCATACGAGCGCATCGCCGCTGCCGATGCGCCAGCGGACTTCCGCCGGCGTGCCGCTCAAATCGTAGGCGCCTTCTCTGGCGTAACGGAAACCGAGCGGCGCGCTGGCTTGCCGCAAAGAAACGGGAGGACGACCGAACTGCCGCACCGTGGCGCTACGGTCGTCGGGATCGAACGTAATCCGCATCACCGTCTGGTTGCGGCAGCGGAAAGTGAAGGTGCCGATTAGAGTGCGCACGCGCTGGCGCACATTGGGCCGAGCCTGCGATATCGGCGCGTTGACCCGCTGATTGTAGAGGTCGCGCGGCGGGCCCGGCCAATTGCGATAGTCGCCCTGGCTTTGAATCTCCGCAAGATAGTTGGCCCAGTGGGCTTCCATCTCGCCATCGAGCTGCATTTCGGTGCTGTATTCGCGTAGTTCCGCAATGAATGCTTCCCTTTGCGCAGGATCGCCCGAGGGCGGCGCAGCCTGCAGCAGCGATATAACGCGCTCGAAATCGGCTCTCGCGGGCCCATGACGATCCAGGTAGCGATTAAGGATGCCGCGCAAATAGTGGGCGCGGACTGAAGTCGCATCGAGCCCGATCGCTTGATCGTAGTCCGCCAGAGCGGCGCCGTACGATTCCATCTGCGTTTGCGCCAACGCGCGCTCGACGAGCGCAGCTGCGCGTGCTTGCGGCGGAGCTGACGCGATCGCCAGTAGACGATCGCATGCCTCGTATTTTTCTTGCGGGTCGTCACTGTCAACGCAGCGTTGCGGATCGTCCCGGCGTTGCTTTGCCACCTCCTGGACCGCATCCTTCTCTTTCACCGATGGAGGATCGGCTGCTGCGGTCATCGGCGCGGCAACCGCCACAAAGAGTCCGCCAACCATGATCGTCACGGCGATGAATCGCATCGCAATCCTCCCCGCCACTACGTCGTGGCTTCTCGCTCAAGCGATCGGCGCCTCAATTCTCGCCGCGATCGCCGCCAGATCGTACCCTTGCGCGCGGAGCCCGCGCAGAAACGCCGCCACTTCCCCATATTCGAACATGCGATTCACGATCCGCTCGTTGCGGTAGTAGGCAACATTCTCGGCGATGTGGCGCGCGTTGGCTTGGTATTGCTGCGACACTTGCCCACTCGCGAGCGCATTCAGGTCTGGCGCATGGCCGCCATTGTCCGTGGGGCTCTCGGAAAGCGGTATGAGCCGAACGTCGAGCGCCGCGCCAGCCGGTCTCAATTCGCCGTCGGCGATCTCGAAACGAAATCCGTTGAACTTGAAAAACACCGCCAAATTGGAGCCCTCGCCTTGGTGTGGCTGCGGCCGATAGCCCTGCGCAAAGCGATAACCCTGGGTCCACTGATCGCCGGCGAAGACGATGTCGCCGAGGAAATGGTCGGCGATCTTTAAGTCGAGCGCCAATTCGGAGTTCGCGGGTACGGCGCCATAGACCAAGTGCACCCGCCCGAGTGAGACGCCGATGCGTTGGTCTTGTTGCAGCGCCCGACACATCGAAGCGATCGTTCGCGGTGGCGCCGGCGCAAAATAAACGGTGTTGTCATTAAGCACGAACGCATTGAAGCGAACGTCGTAGGCAATGCGTTCGATAGCGGCGAAATTGGCCGCACCCTCGAGCACGACCCCGCCTGGGATAGTGTTGTCGTAACGCTCGGTCGTCTGCTGCACATCTTGCTGCGTTGCCGGACGGAACGATCCGCTGACCGGCGGCGCCGATCCCCCGCCGCCAAGGCCGAAGGCCCGCGTGCCCGCCGGCGCCACCGTGCCCGGCGCGGCCGCCGGCGCATTCTCGAAGAAGAGGTCTGCCGATGGCGCGCAACACCGCTCGCCAGCACCTGCGTTCGTCGCGCTCTGCATCGCGCTTACGCGGTTTTGCATCTCCTGAACACGGTTCATGGTCGCCTGATACTGCTGCGGATCCATGCGCCGCTGCAGTAATTGCTCGACGGTTCGCTCGGATTGACGTGGTGCGGTGACTCCGTGCTGCCGAACGTCGGTGGCCGCCGGCGTCGGCGCCGGCGGAATTGCTTGACGGTCGACAGTCGGTGCGGTGGGTGGGCGGCTCGTCGGCGGCGGAGGCGTGTAGCTTTGCTGCGGCGGGGGCGCGGCCGGCACCACGACAGGGGTCGGATCGGAGCCACTGCTGTCCGCTGGAACGGAAGGTTGTGTCGGACGAAAATAGACCGAGGCAAATCCTTCCGGCACCGGCACCGCGCCGGCGGGTGCCGCCGTGACGAATAGACCCCAGCCGAGCAGCGCCGTCACGATAACGTTACGGACAAGACGTACAGGTGCGCGCGCTCGCATCGGCTCCTCCCGCGTTGGGCTGGAAATCAGCGCGTCGTCAAAGAACGAGTCAAGGGTAGCGTTTGCTACGCTTCGTGCTTCAAATTCATAAGCCGAGTTGGGACAGCCCGGCTCCACCCCAAATGCGAGGATGGGCTCGCTGCTTATCCATGCCTTTTTCACGCCAAGCGCTTGAAAACAAACGCGCGCGCCAAAATCAATCCGACCGAGTTGCTGCGGCCGTACAATGCCCGCGCATGAAGCAGAACCAGCCCCCGATCAACCAAGCCCGCCTCGAAGCGTTCATCGCTTCGGGGTTTGCTTTGCTGGGCTGGCTGCTCCGCGCTGTACTGCGTCTCGGCCTCAGCGGCCGCAGCGCCAAGCTCAAGCAGACGCTGAGCCTCGCCGAGCGCGCCGTCGAGAGCACGCTCTTCTGCAAGGCGCTGGTGCTCTACGGCCCGGCGCCGCGACGCCGTCCGCGTTTCACCCGCATGAAATATCGCCGCCTGGCGCTCTTCTTCAAAGGCGCCCGCATCCGCGCCCGCAAGGCGGGCGTGCTGGCGCGCATCTTGGCGCTGATCGACGCGCTCGCGCGCCCCGATCGCGCCGTCGCCTATTTCCTGAAACGCATGCGCAAGGGCCTGCGCTTGACGCGCCGCATCCCGGCGCCCTGCGCCGCCGATGCGCTCACGGGCGCTTTGCGCTCTGCGCCATCGCCTGCGCTCCCCGACACGTCTTGACCCCGAGGACCGCCGGCTTCCAGCCGGCAAATGCCTCTGCGCACTCCAACCTTCGACGTTTGCGCGCACCCCATGCCGGCTGGAAGCCGGCGGTCTTCCGAGCCAAAATCCCGCCGCGCGAAGCAACGCTTCGCCGCGGGCGCCGGCGCGCGCAAACAAAGGGCCCTCCGCGTTTCCGCGGAGGGCCCAGGCTATGGAGTAGTCTTTGAGGTCTATTCGATCGCAAACGGCTCGGCCTCGGCGCGCACGTTGGCGTCCTCTTCGCGCATCGCCGCCATGATCCGCTGCATGCGGGGGTCTTGCAGGGCCGCATTGATGCGCACCAAGGCTTCCACGCTTTCCGACGAGGCGCCGAACATGCGCTCGAACGCCTTGAAGGGGCTTTCGACAGCCGGGAAGAACTTCAGCTGCACGCGCGCACCTTCGTCGATGCCCGCGAGCGCGCGCGCGCGCGCCACCGCCACCGAGAAGCCGCCGAGGTGATCGACCAGCCCACGCTCGAGCGCCTGCTGGCCCGTCCACACCCGGCCTTGGGCCACGGCGCGGACTTGCTCGGGCGTCATTTCGCGTCCCTCGGCTACGAGGCCGATGAACTGTTGATAGGCGCGGTCGATGAAGCCAGCGAACACAGCGCGCTCGGCTTGGTTGAAGCCGCGCTCTGTGGTGAACATCTCCACCATCGGCGAGCCGACCGTCAGCGTCTCGGTGTTGGTCGAGAGGTAGTGGTCGAACGCCGGGCCGATGATGAGCTTGCCGCCGACCACGCCGATCGAACCGGTGATGGTCGAGGGCGACGCGACGATCTCGTCCGCGAAAGCCGAGACGTAATAGCCGCCGGAGGCCGCGACATCGCCCATCGAGACAACGATGTGCTTGCCGCGTTCCTTGGCCGTCCTGAGCGCCGCCAGGATCTGGTCCGAAGCCACAACCGAGCCGCCGGGACTAGAGACGCGGAACACGATCGCGGCGACATCGTCATCTTCCGATGCGTCGAGCAGCGCTTGGGCGATGCGGTCGCTGTTCATCATCGACTCGTCGCCGAAGAAGTCGTGCTCTTCCGGGCCGGAGACGATCGCGCCTTCGCCATTGACCACCGCAATGGTGCGCCCGCCGGAATGGGTCGGCGCACGATAGTCCGCGAACTCGACCATTTCCGAGTGTTCGACTCGCGCCAGCGCCGCCCGCGCGGCTTCTTCCGGACGGCCGATCTGATCGATCAGGCCAAGTTCGCGCGCGCGTGCGGCCGTGAACGGCGTCGACTCGATGGCCTGGCGCGCCGCCTGCGGGGTAATACCGCGATCGGTCGCGATGTTGGCCAGCATGTTGTCGTAGATGCCGTTCATCAGCGAGAGCATCGACTCGCGGTGAGCCGGCGTCAGCCCGCGCTGCGTCAGCGAGTTGGCCGCGGTCTTGTAGTCTTCGCGCGTCTCGAATTGCGCCTGCATGTGGTAACGCTGCAGCGTCTCGCCGAAGAACGTCATCTCGGCGGAGAGCCCCATGGGCTGGAATTCGCTGGCGTCCTGAAGCCAGACTTCATCGGAGTCCGCGATCGCCATGTAGCCCGGCATGCTCATGCGGACGCCGTCGTTCTGCAGATGCGAAACCACGAACTTGCCGGAGGCGCGGAACGCCGCCAGCGCCGCCCGCAGTTCCTCCGCTTGCGCGGCCTGCAGCCCCGCGGTGTTGGCGCGAATGTAGATGCCTTCGACCGAATTGTCGGTGCGCGCCGCCTCGATCTTGGCGAGCACGTCCAGCAGCGCGTTGCCGTCGCCGAACGCAGCGAACGGGTTGGGCGAGCGCTGGTCGGTCATTGGCTCGCGCAGATCGAGCGCCAGCACCATGTGGTTGGGCTGCGCCGGCTGGCCGCCGAACGAGGCGGCGAGCATGCCGATGAGCAGGAACGGTCCGATGAACAGGAACAGGACCAGACCCGTCAGGACGCCGGCGACGGTGATCAGGAATTGCTTCACGACAGGAAACTCCACCCCGGCCACGCGCCGGGTTTATCGATAAATGATATGGACAGGGGTCCAAACGCAAGTGGAATTTTATCGAAAAATGATAAACCCTCGGCCGGGGACGGTTTCCGGCGCCGACAAGACCTTGCTGTGATGAGCTATTTTCCCTGGCCGCGAGTTGTCGCATCATCTGCAGTGGAGGGCTGCGTTCCATGGCCGGTTCGCGCGGCAGACCTGTCATCGCCAGCGACGATTGGATGCTGGAGCAGCAGCTCCGCGCCGAAATGGAGGCCGAAGCCTGGCGGCGGCTCCGGATGGAGCTTGCCATCCCGGAGCCAGTGCCTGCTCAAGCCGCCAGCGCCGCGGCGGTGGCCGACCGCCACCACACCGGCAGCACCATCCTCAAAGCCCTCGTCCGCTTCATGATAGCGGCGTTCATGGGCTACCTGGCCTTCTTGGCCGGCGTGGATTCGAGGCTCGGCGAGTTCGAAGTCTGGCTTGCCGTGGGCGGCGCCTTCAGCATCACCCTCGCCGCCTCCATGTTCGGCCCCGCCCGCGACTTTGTGCGCCTGGCCGCCGAAGCCATGCGTTGGATTCTCATGATTTCTGCGGGCGTCGGCGCGACTTGGCTCGCCTTCAACTGGCCGGGCTAGTGCGATGCCGCACCCGCGTTGCGCGCCCCGGAAAAGCGTGTAAAAGGCCAGCCCGCGAAAGCGTCGGAGTATAGCTCAGCCTGGTAGAGCACCACGTTCGGGACGCTTCGGCACTGGCGTTATTTCCCTTTGATTGCAGCTTATTACGAAGACTGTTTGAATCTATTCCGGGGGTTTTCCGGGGGAGCTGAAACGCTGCCAAAACGAGCTTTTTTTGCACTGAAACAAGCGGTTCTTAGGAGCACCACGTATAGGACGTGGTGGTCATTCTGAGGTGGCGTCGCCGAGTATCGTGTGTTCGAACGCGGTGATCCAGCGGCGACTGATGCACTCGAAGTGCGATGATCCACTCGACTGGCGATGTTATGCCTGACGCCCAATTGACTGATTAGCGGGCACCGGCTCAAGCTTCCCGTGGGGAGGGTTGTCGGATGCTCGGATGGGTATTTGGCATCGCCGCTTTCATCGCCGCGTGTTTGACGATTGGGTTTCAACAAGAGAACGAAGAGCGGATGCGTAGGGGCGAGGGCTCGCTCGGCCACGCGTGGCGCGTTGTGCTCCTTGGCCTCATCACGGGTGGCCTTATCTGGGCTGCGGTGAGCTTCGGGGATTAGGGCAACGATTCGCGCGGGGCTCTAACCGGCTTCTCCGCTTTCGTCTAAAGTGTTTGTGGGGCATGGCGTCGGGTCCTCTTCGCGGGGAGGGGACGTTTCCGAAGCCGCCTCGACTCTCGATCTTCTACGAACAATGGTAGACGCGGTTTCTTGCTCAGAACCAAAACCTCCACCATGGCTTTGGCGGCGGCGCCAGGTCGCGCTCGCTCCATGCCATCCATCCGTACTCCTTTCCGTACTCGTAGCGGGCGCGCGCTTTTCTGATCCCAGCGGCATCACTGCCGGCCGCATACATGGCGCGGCCAAAGGTGCATATCTCACCGCGTCGCGCGTGTTCGTATGCATCGTCTCGGCCAACGAGCGACACGGCGAGCAAGGGTTCGAGTAGCTTCCCGGCGCGCTCACGTCGCTCCGCCAATACGAACACCTCCGCCAAAGCTTCAATATAGTCGCCGCAAACCGAATATTCGTGCGGTGGAAAACGGGACGCGCCTTCCACCAACAACGTCTCGAACGCCGTTAGGCACTGGTCAATTTCGATCAGGATTTTCTCGCTTTCGGCGTCGCCCTTTGCGTATCGTTCGACCATCTTACGCATGGTCTCGATCTCATCAAACCCTGCTATGTGGGATTGAAGCTCCCAAGCGGAGAGTCCGAGTTCGAAGCCGAGCAAGAAGAGTTCAAAACTGCGCTCTCCGTATAGCGAGTCCCAGAGAGCGCTCAGTTCCTCTGGCAAGGCGCCTGCGGCTTGCCTCTGCCGATAGCGCGCTGCGCCCAACGCGCCAATCTCGATGGGCGCGTAATCTGCGCTGTATCGTGTTTGGCTCCCAGACAGCGCTCGGCGGGAAAATGTGAACATCTCCCCCCAGCGCTTGGCGAGCACGTCTTCGCCGGCGCTCGCATTGAAGGCTTCTTCGAAGCGCCGCTTTGCGATCGTGGACGCGTCATAGCCTCTGGAAGTGTAGAGTTCGCACCAAACGCGCTCTATCTCAGCTTCGTCGTTCGACGCGACGGCCGCCTCGTAGAGAGGACTGAGCGAGGTGCCGTAACCGACCGCGAGTTTGCTGGTCTCGATCGCATTGATCATGAGCTTGGGAAGCGGTCGCTCCCTATCTGCGCCGCGCCGCAGCGCATTCCCATTAGCTTCATTGATCTGCCACGCCGCGCCGCCGAAGTCGTCTGCCGTGTTGGCGACGCGGAGATAGGCCTCCAGGTCGTCGAGCTTTTGATCGGTAAAGCGCGTCTTGTTGCTGATTTCGCCCGGTATCGATCCTCCGCCGCGCATCAGCAAGACGATGACATCCGCACCCATCGCCCTGTACTCGGCCTGTACCCAACGGCTGTCGCGATATTCCGGTCCGATGCAAACACAAAGCAGGCGGGAATTGTAAATCGCCTCGCTCACGAGTTGCTGCACCTTCTGATTGGACATGTCGGCGTCGTTGTCGTGCCACACACTAAGGCCTCGCGCTTCGAGGGTCGCCTTCAGGGCCAGCGAGCCATCGCGCTGATTGTGGCTCAAGAAAAGATCGTACTTGTATGCGCGCCCGGTCAAACGGAACGGCTCGTAGGCTGCGAGCTCCGCTTCCGTCGGCTTGAGCGAACGAAACAGACGGAAACCGATCGTCTTGTCGGAATAGCGATCGTCTACGTAGCGAGGCTGATACAGGCTTCCGTCATACGTAACCCATTGCGCTGCTTCTTGATGCCAAAGCTTCTCCACGATGTCCCGCAATCCCCACGGATTTGTCGGCGGCTGTGCATCGGCGCCTCCGCCGATCGCGTACGCCCATTCCCCGCCCAGCGGCAGACGGAAGCGATCGCCCTTGCCCAAAAGGCCGAGGCGCTCATTGAGATAGTCGACATAAGCCTGTGCAAATCCGAACGGCACGCATGCGAAATGCCCTTCGCGTGTCCCGGGTGGTTTTTTTTGCCGCGGCAAGTCGCGCGGCAAATCGGCCCCCGCCGCGATCGCGGCGTCCCAGTCGCTCCAAGTCACCGGCGACTTGGCGACCTCCATCGCATAGGGAAAGCGAACTTCATATTCCTGCCCGCGATAAACTTTTTTCGCGCCCTTCAGCCGGCCCGGAGGAATGCGCACCATCTCTGGATCGTTACCGGAGGGGGCTGCATTCGCGACGCGCAGGACGCCGCCGCAGCGCCCACATTTCCAGTATCCGAGCTTTCCGAAATCGCTTCGCGTGCGATTTTTCTGACCACAGCTCGGACAAAGGAGAGTCTCGATGACCATCTCGGACCCCGCTTGACGGGGCTAGACTATATCGGATGATCCACATGCTTGTCCTTACTGGACGGGACAGGCTGTCGGCCATCTGCGGATCTGCAATGTCTGCGTTGGGCCAAGAGCCGAGGTCATCGCGATCACGACCCGAGCAGCGCCAACGACTTGCCGGGAGAAGAACGAAGCGCTACCAAGCGCGCCGCACCCGTGGGACTTTCCGGGGGACTTTGCAGCAGATGTTCGCAAAATACCCCAGAAAACCCGAGAATGCGTTCTGAGAAAGTTCTGGCAAAACCTGGCAAATTTCCTTAGAAATCAAGTGTCGGAGTATAGCTCAGCCTGGTAGAGCACCACGTTCGGGACGTGGGGGTCGTAAGTTCGAATCTTGCTACTCCGACCACCCTTCGCTCGTGAAGCGAGGGTAGGATGGTCGTCTTCCGAAGCCTTCGGCGAAGGAGGACTGCCCTCCGCAAGCTTCGAATGGCTTACGCCATCCCTCAGACTGCTTTCTTAGCTTCCACGAACGCCGCCACGGCCCGTTCCAGCTCCTCGCGCGTATGTGCGGCTGACATCTGCGTCCTGATCCGCGCTTTGCCCTTCGGCACCACAGGGTACGAGAACGCAATCACGTAGACGCCGCGCTTCAAAAGTTCTTCCGCCAGCGCCACGGCGGGCTTGGCCTCATAAAGCACCACCGGGATGATCGGATGCTCGCCAGGCAAGAGATCGAAGCCGGCCGCTTCGAGCCCGTTGCGGAAGAAATTCATGTTGTCGTGCAGCCGGCGGCGAAGGTCATCGCCATTGGCGGCAAGGTCGACGGCCGTCTTCGCCGCCGCCACGATCGGCGGCGGCACCGTGTTGGAGAAAAGATACGGGCGCGAGCGCTGCCGCAGCATTTCGACGATGGCGCGCTTGCCGCTGGTGAAGCCCCCGCTCGCACCGCCCAGCGCCTTGCCCATCGTGCTGGTTAGAATGTCGACGCGCTCGATGCACTTGCAATGCTCAGCCGTGCCGCGCCCGCCGGCGCCGACAATGCCAGTCGAGTGTGAGTCATCGACGTGGACGAGCGCCTTGTAGCGCTCGGCCAGATCGCAAATCTTGTCGAGCTGGGCGATGACGCCATCCATCGAGAACACGCCATCAGTGGAAATGAGCTTGAATCGCGCCCCGGCGGCGTCCGCCGCTTTCAGCTGCGCTTCCAAATCGGCCATATCGTTGTTCTTGTAACGATACCGCTGCGCCTTGCAGAGCCGCACCCCATCGATGATGGACGCGTGATTCAGTTCGTCCGAGATGACCGCGTCCTCGGTGCCGAGCAGTGTTTCGAACAGGCCGCCATTCGCATCGAAGCAAGACGGATAGAGGATGGTGTCCTCCATCTTAAGCCATGAGGAAAGCTGCGCTTCCAGTTCCTTATGCACCGTCTGCGTGCCGCAGATGAAGCGCACCGAGGCCATGCCGTAGCCCCAGCGGTCCAAACCCTCGTGCGCCGCAGCCTTTACGCGCGGGTCCTGCGCCAGACCGAGATAATTGTTGGCGCAGAGATTGATCAGCGCCCCGCCCTTGGCGACCTTCACTTCCGCGCCCTGCGGCGTATCGATGACCCGCTCTTCCTTATAGAAGCCCGCCTCGCGGATGGCGTTGAGCTCACGCTCAAGATGCCCTTGGAACGCGCCGTACATGTGAATTTGCCTCGCACTTTGATGGTTGGAGCGCGCGGCCTCCGGCCGCGCATTCGCCGCCGGAGGCGGCGCGCTCCCTGCTAGTCCCAGTTCAAAATGATCTTACCCGACTTGCCGGCAATCATCGTTTCGAAGCCCTTCTCGAACTCCTGATATGGCAACCGGTGCGTGATGATCGGTTTGAGGTCGAGGCCGGATTGGATGAGCGTCGTCATCTTGTACCAGGTCTCGAAAATCTCGCGGCCGTAGATGCCCTTGATGGTCAGCATATTGAAAACGACTTTGTTCCAGTCGAGCGTCATCTCGCCCGAGGGAATGCCCAGCATCGAAATTTTCGCGCCGTGGCTCATATTGTCGACCATGTCAAGCAGCGCATTTGGCGCGCCAGACATTTCGAGGCCGACATCGAAGCCCTCGGTCATGCCGAGTTCTTTCTGCACATCCTTCAACGTTTCCTTGGCGACGTTCACCGTGCGCGTGGCGCCCAGCTTCTTCGCCAGATCGAGACGATAGTCATTCACGTCGGTGATCACCACGTGGCGCGCCCCGACATGGCGTGAGATCGCCGCCGCCATCGCCCCGATCGGCCCCGCGCCGGTGATCAGCACATCTTCGCCGATCATGTCCCACTGCAGCGCCGTGTGCGTCGCGTTGCCGAACGGATCGAAGATGGAAGCGATGTCGAGGTCGATGCCGTTGGCGTGGTGCCAGACATTGGCGTTGGGGATGACGATGTATTCGGCGAATGCGCCGGGGCGGTTAACACCAACTCCGCTCGTGTACGGGCACAGGTGGCGCCGGCCGGCCATGCAGTTGCGGCAGCGGCCGCAGACGATGTGCCCCTCGCCGGAGACGATCATGCCCGGCTTGTAGTCGTTCACATTGTCGCCGACCTCGACGATCTCGCCGACGAATTCGTGGCCGACCACCATGGGAACCGGGATGGTCTTTTGCGCCCAGTCATCCCATTTGTAGATGTGCACGTCGGTGCCGCAGATCGCGGTGCGTTTGACCTTGATCAGAACGTCGTTTGCTCCGGGCCTCGGTTCGGGCACGTCTTCGAGCCAGAGACCAGGGCTAGCCTCGCGCTTGACCAACGCTTTCAAGGGGTCCTCCTCGGCGCCTCGGGCGCAAAGACAAGTAGTGGAATCCGCTTCATTATCGCTTACGAAGGCGCCGATACAAGCGCAGCCCGACAGAGATGCTTTCCGTCCTCGAACTCTTCCGCATCGGCATTGGTCCCTCCAGTTCGCACACGCTGGGGCCGATCCGCATCGGCAAGCGCTTCCTTGAGGATCTCAAGGCGCAGACGCCGCTCGAAAACGTCATACGCATTGTGGTTGAACTTCAGGGTTCACTGGCGCTGACCGGCAAGGGCCACGCGACGCCGAAGGCGGTGATGCTGGGGCTGCACGGCTTCGATCCGGAGACGCTCGATCCAGATCGGGCCGACGCGGCCGTTGCGCGCGTGATGGCGGAAAAGCAAGTTCCGCTCCTCGGATCGCACGGGATCCACTTCGATCCCGAGCGCGACATCGTCTTCGCCTACGACGTCATGCCGAAACTGCATCCCAACGGCATGAAGCTCAGCGCGTTCGATGCAAGCGATGCAGTGCTGCTGCAACAGACCTGGTACTCCACCGGCGGCGGCTTCATCGCGACGGAGAAACAGCTCTCGACGCCGGCGCCGAAGGATCGGATCGCTACCGGCCGAAAGGTCCCGTTCCCGTTCGCCTATGCCGCCGAACTCTTGGAGCACTGCGCGCGCGAGGGCAAATCGATCGAAGACATCGTCTACGCCAACGAAGACGCGATGCGCCCGCGCGAAGAGACCAACGGGCGTCTCGATCGGGTTGCGCAGGTAATGTCCGCATGCATCGAGCGTGGGCTCACGCGCGAAGGCACGCTGCCGGGCGTGCTGCAAGTGACGCGCCGGGCGCCGGGAATCTGGAAGGCGCTGCAAGCTCATCCGCAAGCGAACGAGCCGGAGCGGCTGTTCGATTGGCTGAACGTCTACGCCATGGCGGTCAATGAGGAAAACGCGGCAGGCGGCCAAGTCGTCACCGCGCCGACCAATGGCGCGGCCGGCATCCTGCCAGCCATCCTCAAGCACTATTGCCTCAGCAGCGAACACCCGGTGATCAACGCGCGCCGCTTCCTGCTGACGGCCGGCGGCATCGGCCTCCTCTACAAGCAGCGCGCGTCGATCTCCGGCGCCGAGATGGGGTGTCAAGGCGAAGTCGGCGTCGCCTGTTCGATGGCGGGCGCGGGGCTGGCGGCGGTGTGGAAAGCGAGCCCGCAGCAAGTCGCAAACGCCGCCGAGATCGGCATGGAGCACAATCTCGGGCTAACCTGCGATCCCGTCGGCGGGCTTGTGCAAATCCCGTGCATCGAGCGCAACGCCGTCGGCGCCGTGAAGGCCGTGAACGCCGCCCGCCTTGCGCTGCATTCGGACACCCCGAGCAAGGTTTCGCTCGATCAGGTGATCGAGACCATGCGCCAGACCGGCCTCGACATGTCCTCGAAATACAAAGAGACCAGCCAAGGGGGTTTGGCCGTCAACGTGGTCGAGTGTTGAGGACAGACGCTGGAAACTGCGGCGCTTTTGGCGCCTGAGGCCGCCCCTGTTGCATCGGCGGGCGGGCGCCTCTAAGTACGCGCTTCGCCGGTTTTGGGGTGTCGCCAAGCGGTAAGGCAGCGGTTTTTGGTACCGCCATTCCTAGGTTCGAATCCTAGCACCCCAGCCACCCTTCGCTGCGCGCAGCGGAGCGAGGGATGCCGTCCGGAGCCTTGGCGAAGGACGGCCTGCGCAAACGGCACTGTGAGTGACGTAACGAACCGCTTGTCAGCGTGTTGACCGGCGGGCCAAGGAAGACTGCGTTTCAGAACGGAGCGACGATGGCGAGGAAGAGTTACATTCCTGGTGACTTCGAATTAGTCGTGAAACGTTCAAAGACGGGCCTCGGCCTCTTCGCGGAAAGCGAGATTCCGAGAAACGCCTGCGTCATCGAATATGTCGGCCCGCAGATCACCAAGGAGCAGGAAGAGAAGAGCCGCTCCAAGTATCTGTTCGAAATCCATTCGCGCAAAACCATCGATGGCGCCCCGCGCTGGAACACGGCGCGCTACATCAATCATTCCTGCCGGCCGAACTGCGAGCCCAATATCCACAAGGGCCGCGTCTTCATCCACGCCAAGCGCAAGATCAAGCCGGGCGAAGAGCTCAACTACGATTACGGCACGAACTATTTCCGCGAATTCCTGAAGGACGTCTGCGCCTGTCCGAAGTGCGAGGAGAAGCGCGCCGCGGCGAAGAAAGCCGCAGCCAAGAGCGCCGCGAGGAAACGCGCCGCCAGGAAGGCCAGAGTCGGCGCAACCAGCAGGAAAGAACGCTGAGAGCGGCTTCCCGCCGCTATCAGAGCGTCTTCACCTCGGCGCCCTTGGCTTTGCCGAGGATCACGACTTGGCTCAAGCCAATGAACAGCCCGTGTTCGACCACGCCGGCAATGTTTTTCAGCGCCGCGCCGAGCGCCTCAGGATTGGGAATGCGCCTGGCGTGGGCGTCGAGAATATAATTGCCGCCATCGGTGATGACGGGTTCATTGGCCTTGCCGCTGACCCGCAGCGCGACCTCGTCGCCGGCGCAACCCGTATCGCGCAGCGCTCGCGCCACACGCTCCTGGGTCAGCGCGAACCCGAAGCGCGTCACCTCGACCGGCAACGGAAACGCGCCAAGCGTCTCCACCCATTTCGATTCATCCGCGATAACCACCATTTTTTTCGACGCCGCCGCGACGATTTTCTCGCGCAACAGCGCTCCGCCGCCGCCCTTGATCAGCCGGAACGCGGGATCGACCTCATCGGCGCCGTCGACGTCGACATCAATCGAGGTGATCTGGCTGATCTCCAACAAAGGCACGCCGACCTGTTCGGCAAGATTTCGTGTCGCCTCCGAGGTCGGCACGCCCTTCACGCGCAGCCCCTGGCGCACACGTTCCCCGAGTTGGCGCACGAAGCTCGCAGACGTTGAGCCTGTACCGAGGCCGACGATCATGCTGTCCTTGACGAAATCGAGCGCCGCCTGGGCCGCATTGAACTTGGCGATGTCTTCGCTCACGAGTGACCATCCTTCTTCGCGGCTTTTGCAGCGAGCTTCTTTTCGCGGTTCTTATCGGCCCAGCCGTCAAGGTTGACTTGCCGCCCGCGCGCGACGCCGAGCGCACCATCCGGCACGTCCTTGGTGATGACACTGCCCGTGCCGGTGTAGGCGCGGTCGCCGATCCGCACCGGCGAGACAAGCGCGGTGTCAGAGCCGATGAAGGCGTCGGCGCCAATGGTCGAGCGATACTTGTCGAAGCCGTCGTAATTGCAGACGATGGTTCCCGCGCCGATGTTGGCGCGTGGTCCCACATCGGCGTCGCCGATATAGGCCAGATGGCTGGCCTTGGCGCCTTCGCCGAACGTCGAATTCTTCACTTCGACGAAGTTGCCGATTTTCACCTTCGGCCCGAGCTTGGCGCCCGGGCGGAAGCGTGCGAACGGGCCGATCTCGGCGTTCGCCCCGATCTCGGTGCGTTCGAAATGGCAATAAGCGTGGATCACAGCGCCGCGCCCGACCTTCACGCCGGCGCCGAAGAACACATGCGGTTCGATCAGGACATCCGGCTCGATCACGGTGTCAAAGGAAAAGAACACGCTTGCCGGATCGATCAACGTGACGCCTGACTCCATCGCGCTCTCGCGCGTTCGTTTTTGGAATGCGGCTTCCGCGTCCGCGAGTTGGCCGCGCGAATTGACGCCGAGAAGTTCCGACGCCAACGCCTCCACAATGTCGATCTTCATACCGGCCGCGGACGCGATGCCCGGGATGTCGGTCAGGTAGAATTCCTGCTGGGCGTTGTCGTTGCGGAGCGAGGCGAGAACACTGAACAGCACCTTGGCGTCGGCCACGAGCGCGCCTGCGTTGCAGCGATTGACGGCCAATTCTTCCGCGTTCGCGTCGCGATGTTCGACGCTTTTCACGAAGCGGCCGGCGCTATCTAAGATGATGCGGCCGTAGCCTGTCGGGTCGTCGGCGTAGAACGCCAGCATGACCACGTCGGCGCCCGCTTCCCGCGCCGCAAACATCTTCGCCAGGGTTTCAGCGCGGATGAGTGGGGTGTCGCCGAAATAGACGACTATGTCGCCGTCGAAATCAGACAGCACGCCGGCGGCTGCGCGCGCGGCGTCTCCGGTCCCGCGCGGGACTTCTTGGATTGCGATGGAATTCGCCCCGAGCGCGGCGGTGACTCGCTCAGCCAAGGCTGGAGCGTTCGGCGGGATCACCACCACCGTTCGCGAGCACGCCAGGTCTCGCGCCAACGCAATGGACCAATCCACCAGCGGGCGGCCGCCCATCAGATGCAGCATTTTGGGCGTCTCGGACTTCATCCGCTTGCCCTGTCCCGCCGCCAGAATAATTGCGGCCCTCGCCCGGCTCATGTGTTCCGACCTTGTCCGAATCCTGGCTCCGCTATAGCGGAAGCCTCTTCCCGAGGCATCCCATGAGCAGCGGCGAACTGGCCGACGCGACCATCGTTTTCGATCTCGACGGCACTTTGGTGGACACCGCGCCTGACCTAGTCCGCGCGCTCAACGAAACCATGGATTTGGAGGGGCTGCCGCGGGTGAAGCCGGAAACGGTGCGCCAGCTTGTCGGCCAGGGCGCCCGCGTCTTGATCGAACGCGCCTCGGCGCTTCACGGTGTAACCTTCTCCGCCACGCGTCTGGATCAACTCACCAACGAATTCGTCGGGTTCTATGCCGCCGACATCGCGCGTGAGTCCAAGCTGTTCGACGGCGTCAGCGAGGCGCTGGACGCTCTCGCCAGCCTCGGCGCCAAGCTCGCCGTCTGCACCAACAAGCGAACCGCACTCTCGATGCAGCTGCTCGATGCGCTGAAGGTGAGTCAGCGCTTCTCCGCCATTGTCGGCGCCGATGCGGTCTCCGATCGCAAGCCGCATCCCGACCACTACCGGGCCGCCGTCGCGCGCGCCGGCGGCGTCGTGCGCCGCTCGGTGATGATCGGCGACACGGCCGCCGACGTTGCCTCAGCACGCGGGGCAGGCGCGCCGGTCTGCGTCGTCAGCTTCGGCTATTGCGACGGCGGCGCCGAGAAACTCGGCGCCGACGTTTTGCTCCACAGATTTTCAGAGTTGGCGCCGGCCTGTCGCCGCTTGCTTGCGGCGCGCCCTTAAACCAACAGGCGACGGCGCTTACGCGACTTCCATCAAGCCGCGCCGATTAGGGGACGGTCGATCGTCGTTGTCCGCGCGCCTAGTCGGGAAACCGTTGACCATATCGCTGCGGACGTCTGTGCGCGCCGAACGCATGGCCGCTACGAAGCCCGCTTCCACAAGCTTTACGTCGACCGTGTAGCCCCGTTCGCGCCAGTATTCTTCGATCCGCTGCTTGAGGCGCCTTGCGCCGTCAACGTTGCAGAAATCGTGATCCATTCAGCTCCACCACATTAGTTGATCGGTTCCGGGTTGGGCTCAGTGGCCCGGGACCGGTCGCACGGATCTACGCTCCGCGCTTTGCGTCAGCCCCCTTCGCTCCCGCCGGATGTATCTTCGGCAACAAGCGAGGCGCCGATATGGCGAGGTCGCGACGCCGGCGCAATTCCGATCACAAAGTCCTGATGCCGCAGGGCTGGATTTGGCCGCGCTATGTCCTTTGAAGTAGACGATTATCTTTACGCGGCTACCGCTCGCACGAGCGCCGCGTTCACCGCCCTCTCCAGGTCCTGGATTTCATAGGGCTTGCGGAGCACTAGGCGCCCAGGCTCGAGTTCCTCGCGGCCGCTGTAGCCGGTGGTCAGCAGCACGGGCAACCCGGGGGCGGTGCGCGCGAGGTCCCGCGCAAGCTCGATCCCGCTTTTTCCGCCGGGCATCACGATGTCTGAGAAGACGAGGTCGAAGGCGCCGGCTCGAACCGCCTCCAGCGCCTCGACTGCCGAGGACGCCCGGAACGGCCGGTGGCCAAGGTCTTCGAACATGGCGCACACCGTGGCGGCGACGTGGTCGTCATCTTCGACCACGAGCACGCGCCGTCCCGCGGCGACGTCGTGCGCCGCAGGCGCAGTCACCGGCGCCTCAATCGGCTGCTCGTCCGAAATCGGCAAAGAAAGAACTACGGTAGCGCCGCGGCCGACTTCGCTTTGAACGCGCACCGCGCCGGCGCTCTGTTGAACAAATCCGTACACCTGCGACAGGCCGAGTCCGGTTCCCTGTCCTACGGGCTTGGTGGTGAAATACGGCTCGAAGATACGGTCTAGAATTTCGGGAGCGATGCCTGACCCGGTATCGCTCACCGCGAGATCGACCATGCCGGACGTTGCACTGCGCCGCGCCGTGATCGTGATCACGCCACCCTTCGGCATCGCGTCCCGGGCATTGACACAAAGATTGAGCACGGCGAGTTCGAGCTGGCCCGGATCGGTTGATACCGGCGGCAAATCGTCCGGCACGCTAATATCCAGCAGAATGTCGCCGCGCAGCGACCGCTCCAGCAATGGGCGCATGCCATTGATGCGCGCTTCGATGGCAACTGCCTGGAGCGCAGCCGGTTGGCGGCGCGCAAACGCCAGCAATTGCCGCGTTAGCCCGGCGCCGCGCTCGACCGCCTGTTGCATTGCCTCCATGATGTTGCGCCGGCGGTCGGCATCGTCGTGACGGCCCAGCATGCGAAGCCCGCCGGAAATGACCATCAGCAAATTGTTGAAGTCGTGCGCCACACCGCCGGTCAATTGGCCGATGGCCTCCATCTTGCGGCTCTGCACCAGCGCCTCTTCGGCATTCTTGCGTTGTTCGATTTCCGCCTCGAGGTCGGCGGCCTTCTGCTCGAGCTGCGCGTAAGCGCGCGTCAACGCCCGTTGAGCGGCGCCGGTGACGACAAGCACGAGCGCCGTCATAAGCAGCAGCAGTGCAATAGGCGCGTATCGTCCGATGATCGTTAGCAGCGGCTCGCGCCGCATACGGAGATAAACGTGCCCGTAGGTTTCGCCATCTAGGCGCACGGCGTGAACGGTATCGAGAAACGCCCCGTCATAACCGGCGCCGCGCGCGACCGGACGTACCGGCAATGGGTCCGAACTTTCGCGCTGGAATGACGCGATAAGTGCGCCACTCTCGCCGTAGATGCCGACAGCGTCGACTCGCGGATTTTCGGCCAAGGCGATCGCGTCGTCCCGCGCGGCAATAGCGTCGCTGAACATCACCGACGCGGCGACGCCCTGCGCGAGAATCCGCGCTTGCGTGTCGAGTTCGAGAAGCCGCTGCCGCGACAGCGCGTTCTCGGTTAGCACCCCAATGACAAGGCCAAGCGCCAGGACGAGCAGCGCCGCCGCAAACGCAAAGCTGCGGTCGAAAGGCAGTTTGGGGATAGCCGGAAACTTCATGCGGTCGGCCTACGCCGTACGGAGACGGCCAGCGACAGCAGCCGCGAGCTCATGACTAACCCGCCCTCGGCGGCGCGCGCCTCGTCGATGTGAAAGCGCACGTGATCGCGAACGATGACGAAATGGATGACGCCGCGCTCGTTGCCGCCGATCGTGCCGTCGGTGACGGTCAGAACCGGTCGTCCACGCATGGCGCGCAGAGCATCATCCGCGCGGTCGCCTGCGACATAGACGACGTGGCATCCGTCGGCGGCGCTGACGCTGCTCAAGCGACGCACCTCGAAGGCGCGTCCCTGCATTTGTTGGTTCGCCACGACGCTCTGCAGGACGCGCGAAAACGGATTGGCCCCGATCACACAAATCGAGACCGGCGTTTCAGGTCCTGCAAACGCATCGGCGGGCCATGTCACGAATGAAGTGAAGCGGTAGAGGAACGTCGCCTTGACGAGTTCATCCGATGTCTGGGCGCGCGCGGAGGGGACGATGACCAGCAGCGCCGCCATCAGAAAAGTCGCGATGGCGGAAGCCTTCCGCACGTCTACGATCTCCACCGCGCGCTGATGAAGAACGATCGCGAGCTTTGCCGCGGCGGCAGCGACGGGTTGATGAATTCGACGTGGTCTTCGTCGAGCAGATTATATCCAGCTATTGAAAGTTCGAGATGATCGGTGAGCCGGTATCCCAAGCGCGCGTCGACCGCGGTATAAGACGAGACCGCCGGACTGGGGAGTTCGTCCACATACCGCACTGACACATCGAACTGGGTGCGATCGGTTATGTCCATCAGCGAGCGCAGCGTCGCCTGCTGATCCGGATCGTTGCCGGCGAATCCGACGCCGAACAAATCTGCGCTCCCTGCGTCCAGCGCGAGATCCTTCTCCAACAGCCAAATGCCGGCGTCGAGGCGCCACCAATCCGCAATCGCGTAACTGCCCCAGGCCTCGAGACCGTAGGTCTCGCCGTGCATCCCGTTGCGCACTTCGAGCGGAAATACCAAGGGGCCTGTCGCCTCGACGGTTCGCAGCTCGTCATAGACGTTGTAATACGTCGACACCGAGAACCAGAAGCGATCGTTGACCTGAGCACGATAGCCCAGCTCATAGGCGATCACTTCTTCCGACACGAAATTCGACCCGCCCGCAATGATTCCTGGATTGATCAGATCGCGGTCGAAGCGCGCCGGCGTGCGCACAGCGCGTGAGATCGCGCCCCACACCAAAGTGCTTTCGTCTGGGCGCCAGGCGATGCGCGCGCTCGGCATGTATTCGAGCCCGGTATAGGAATTGTCTTCGAGTTTGACGCCGGCGATGAGATCGAGCGTCGGCGACAGCGCGATGGTGTCTTGCGCATAGACGTGAAGGGTTTGCAGAGTCTCTCCGGCGGGATCGAGAAACGAGGTCCCGGGTCCGCGGACGAACTCGTCGCGCGTGGCGCGCGCGCCGGCGCCGACCACGAACGCATGGGCGTCGCCGAGCGCGAAATTGTATTGCGCGTCGATCGCGGCGGCATCGACATCTGCGCTGATGCCGCTCGACACGCTGCGCTCGGTGCGGTCGACATAAGCCTGTATTTCGAGGGAGGAATCGTCGGCGAAGCGCCTCGTCCACCGCCCTAAGAGATTTCCGCCGCCGATGATTGTATCCTGAACTTGCCCAGGCTGTTGATCCTGCTCGCCGCCGTATAGGTCGCCTTGCAGCGTCAACGTACTGCTCGCATCGCCCCAATCGGCGCGGAAGCCGGCTTGGAAATTGCGCCACTCGTTGGGCTCATCGACTGCCCGGCGCAAGCCAAGGCCATACACTCGATAGGCGCCGGCGTCGCCGAAACGCGCGCCGTATCTGACCCCCAATGCCTGCGATGCATCGCTCGCGCCGCCTGTAACCAACAGGCCCGTCGTTTCATGCGCATCGCGCGACACGATGTTGATCACGCCGTTGACCGCGTTGGCGCCCCAGAGCGTGCCGCCGGGCCCGCTCACGACTTCGATGCGATCGAGGTCCTCAATGATGGCGTTCTGCTCATCCCAGAACACGCCCGAGAAGAGCGGCGTGTAGACGATGCGCCCATCCATCAGCACCAGCAGCTTGTTCGCAGTGCCGCTGGATTGGTTGAACCCGCGCGCCGTGATGCCGAAGCTGGCCACATCGATGCGGGCCACCTGCAGGTTGGGCGCAAGCCGAAGCGCATTAGGAATGCTGCGGACGCCCGCTCGCGTCATGTCATCGGAGGTGATGACGTAAATTGCAGCTGGCGCCTCGCCCACAGATTGCGCGCTGCGCGACACCGAGGTCACCTGCAGATCGCCCAATTGCTCGAGCGAAAGCTCGCTGAGTTCGGTCTCGTCCTCGGCATCGGTTTGCGCGGAGGCAAGCCCCGGCGCCGCCGCAAACAGCAAGCCAGCCAATACCCAGGTGGATCCAGCCCAAAGCCGGCTACGCCGCCCGTCACCGCACATGCGCCAAGGCTCCCCGCATTTGCCCGCCATGACAACGCGGGCGCTGGGAACCGGTTCCCGAGGGGTCAGGAGAGACGCGTCACGAGCCCGGCATGATCGTCCGAGCTCACGGATGGCGCGCGCCGGGCGTCCTTCACGAAGCTCCGGATGGCGTCCTGTCGTCGCGTTCGCGAGCGCAGAATGGTGGGCGCGACAGGGATTGAACCTGTGACCCCTCCCGTGTGAAGGGAGTGCTCTCCCGCTGAGCTACGCGCCCGAAAACCCATGGCTTCCGAAGGGCGCGGACCATAAGCGCGCGCCCGCATGCGTCAAGCCGCGCAGGGCGGCGGGCTTGACCTCCACGCCGCTTCCTGTGCAATTGCGAACCGTTCGCAAATTTCCGGGAGTAGCTCCTTGTCATCCACCCCCAGCCGCCGCGGTCTGGTCCTAGGCGCGTCCGCCGCAGCCCTTGCCGCCTGCGCGCCACGCAGCGACGGCGACAATTTCATCAATCTCTATACCGCCCGCCACTACGACGCCGACCGCGCGCTCTATGCTGGCTTCCAGGAAGCGACTGGCGTCGAAGTTCGCGCTTTGACCGGCAGCGCCGAGCAATTGCTCGAGCGGCTCCGGGCCGAGGGCGATCAGACAGAGGCCGATGTCTTTGTCAGCGCCGATGCCGGCAATCTTTGGCGGGTGAAAGACGCGGGACTCTTCCAAAACGTCACGACGCCGGCGCTCGAACAAAACGTGCCGCAGCACCTGCGCGACGTCGACGGCGCCTTCTGGGGCTTCACCAAACGCGCGCGCGTCATCGTCTATCGCAAGGACGCGGTGCAGCCCGAAGAGGTCGCATCGATGGATGCGCTCGGCACGCCGCGTTTTCGCAATCAGATCGTGATGCGCTCATCCTCCAACACCTATCAGCTCTCAACGCTCGCAGCGCGCATCGAACGGCTCGGCGCCGAGAACGCGCGCGCCTGGGCAGCGGCGGTGCGCGCCAATTTCGCCCGCAATCCTCAAGGCAGCGACAGCGATCAGATCAAGGCGGTGGCCGCCGGCGAAGCGCAAGCTTCGGTGTGCAACCACTATTATTATTTCCGCATGCTGCGTTCGGAGGATCCCGCCGATCGCGAGACGATCGAGAAGGTCGGTTTCGTATTCCCGGATCAGGCCGGCGCCGGCACGCACGTGAACATTTCCGGCGGCGGCGTCACCGCCCACGCCAAGCGGCGCGAGCGCGCCGTCCAGTTCCTGGAATATCTCGTCAGCGACGAAGCGCAGACCCTGCTCGCTCCGCTCAACACCGAATTCCCAATCCGTCCGCAGATCGCGCCGGCGCCGGATTTGGCTGCGGCCGGCGCCTTCAAGGAAGAGCAGATTCCGCTCGACGCGCTCGGCCGTCACCAGGCGGAAGCCGCTCGTATCTTCGAAGAAGTCGGTTGGAGTTGAGCCGGCGCACGTTAGAAGCAGCGGCCCATGCATTCTGCCGCGTCACATAGATCGCCCGCCATGACACGCCTCGACGGCGTGGCCGTGGCGGCTACGGCGGCGACGATGGTTTGCGCGGCGCCGGCCCTTGCCGTCCTCGTTCTGGCGCTCGTGGGCAATTCAGACGCAGCGTTTGGCGCAAATCTCATCCGTGAGGGCGCGCTCGGCACGTTTTCGTTGATTGTCGTTGGCGGCGGAACGGCGGTCGCGCTGGGCGCCGCGAGCGCATGGCTCGTCAGCCTCTGCAGCTTTCCCGGCCGCGGCCTGTTCGAGTGGCTCCTGGTCATCCCACTCGCGGCGCCGAGCTACATCCTGGCTTACGCCTATGCCGGCATGACCTGGACGGGCGGCGCGCCTGTGCCGGTGCAAGGCTTCTGGGGCGCAGCGTTCGTCTATGCAGTTGGGCTCTACCCTTATGTCTATCTCTCTGCGCGCGCTGCGTTCGCAAGCCAATCGGCCTGCGCCATCGAAGCGGCGCGCACGCTCGGGGTGGCGCCGCTGAAACTCTTCTGGCGGGTCGCATTGCCGCTCGCGCGCCCCGGCATTGTCGCCGGCGGCGCCTTGGCGCTGATGGAAATCGCCGCCGACTATGGCGCCGCCCAACATTTCGGGCTGACGACGCTCACCACCGCCATCTTCCGGGCTTGGTACGCGCACCAAAGCCTCTACGGCGCGTTGCAGATTTCCGCCGTGCTGTTGCTGGCCGCGTTCATTTTTCTGCTCGTCGAGCGCCAAGCGCGCGGACGCGCCGCGTTCGGCGGCGGCTCGTCGCGCTGGCGGCCGCTGCCGCGCTATCGCCTCACCGCAACCATAGGCGCGCTGGCTACGGTGTTTTGCGCAGCCCTGGTGGGCTTCGGGGCGGTGCTGCCGCTTGCATGGCTCGCCCGCCTCGCCTGGCTGCACGGCGAGGTCGGCGACATCGTGCAGCCGCTGATCAACTCGCTAGTGCTTTCGCTCGTCGGCGTCGTCATCACGCTTGCGCTTGCCGCCGCCATCGCCTCGGCGGCGCGGCGCACGGGCGCCGCCGGCAAGATCTCGCTCTTTGCAGCCGGTTTCGGTTATGCCGCGCCCGGCGCGGTGATCGCCATGGGCGCGCTCGCGCTGTTCGGTCTTGCGCGTGAGGCCGGTTGGATCGGCGGCCTCGGCGCAGGACTTGCGCTCCTGGCGCTGCTCTGGACCTACGCTGCGCGCTTCGCCGCGGCGGGGGTTGGCCCCATCGACGCCGGCTTGGCGCGCCTCTCCAAAGGCGTCGACGCTTCTGCGCGCACACTGGGCGCGGGCCCGTGGCGGCGTTTCGCCGAGATCGACTTGCCGATTGCAATGCCGAGCCTCGCGGCGGCGGCGCTGATCTTGTTTGTGGAAATTCTGAAAGAGTTGCCGGCAACGCTCATTTTGCGCCCGTTCAATTTCGACACGCTCGCCGTGCATACCTATGCCTACGCCAGTGACGAGCGCCTGCTCGAGGCGGCGGCCCCCGCGCTGCTCATCTTTATCGCCGGGCTCGCGCCCATCGTGCTTATCGCGCGCAGCATCGAGCGGTCGCGGGCAGGCGCCAGATGAGCAGCGTCAGCCTCGCCAATGTGCGCCGCTCCTACGGCAAGACGCTCGCGCTCGACGGCGTATCGCTTACCGCGCCCGAGGCGGCTGTGGTCGCCCTGCTCGGTCCGTCCGGCTCCGGCAAATCCACTGTCCTGCGTTTGATCGCCGGTCTCGAACCGGTTGACGCGGGCGAAGTCCGCGTCGGGGGCGAACTCGTCTCTGCGCCGGGCTCGACGCTAGCGGCGGAGGCGCGGCGCATCGGCATGGTGTTTCAAGACTACTCACTGTTTCCTCATCTCACCGCGGGCGCGAACGTCGCGTTCGGGCTGAGCAAGATCGGCCGCGCCGAACGGGATCAAACTGCGTTGCGCTGGCTCGACCGCGTCGGCCTCGCCCATCGCGCCGAATCCTATCCGCACGAACTTTCGGGTGGCGAGCAGCAGCGCGTGGCGCTTGCGCGCGCGCTCGCGCCAAAGCCGCGCGCCATTCTGCTGGACGAACCGTTCTCGGGCCTCGACGCCATGCTCCGCGCCGAACTACGCGACGCGACCTTGGCTACGTTGGCGGAAACCCACACCACCACGCTGTTCGTCACCCACGATGCCGAAGACGCTTTGCAAGCCGCCGACCGCGTCGTCCTGCTGAAGGCAGGCAAAGTGCTTCAGGAAGCCGCGCCGCGCGAGGCTTACGACAAACCGGCTTCACTCGATGCAGCCGCAGCACTCGGTCCCGTCAACGTGATAGATGGTGTGGTCTCCAGCGGCGCCGTTGCCACGCCGTTTGGGTCAATTCACGCCGATCGTCTCGCCGAGGCGGCGAAAGCGAGAGCTGTCGTTCGCGCCGAAGCGCTGCAGCTGTCACCCGGGCCCGGCGCGCGCGTCCTATCCGTGCGCCCGCACGGCGCGCACGATCTCGTCCGCATAGAGGCGCAAGGCGTCATCTGGCGTGCGCTTACCCCCGCGCGCACGCCGCTCGGCGAAACCGTGTCGGTGTCGATTCAGCCCGCGGGGGCGTTCGCGTTTTCCGCTTGAGACTGCGGCACGGCGCCTTCGGCCGGTTTGCGCAGGATGAAGCGGCGCCGCTCCAGCCGTCGTGTCGCCAGCAATTGCAGACGCATGCGCCAAGCCTCCGCTTCCCAGGCCAGTTCGCGCGCAACCGCGACATCGAGCTGACCGGCCTCCTTCAACCGTTCGCCCAGTTGCTTGAACGCCGCGCGCGCAGTGAAGAGGAAGTCGTCAGTCATGTCCTCGTCGGCTTCGAGCGCAAGGCCCGCATCGACGAAGAATTGAAGCATGTCGCCGTGGGCGCGGACCTGTGGCTCGGCGAAAGATGAGGCGAAGGCCGTCGCCAATTCGGGCGACTTGAGTCCAACATAGCATTCCACAACGGCGCAGGAGCCGGGCTTCAGGCATTTCATGATCTGCTGCGCCAGATGCGGAGGATAGCCGCAATAGGCGAAGTCATCGATGCTCAACAGCCCGTCATAGCCGCCCGGCGTGAAGACATGCGCTTCGAGATCGATGCGCGCCGCACTGATGCGATCATCCAGCTTTGCGGTCTTCAACCCGTTCTGCAGCGCGTGGAATGTTTCTTCGCGCCACTCGAACACATCGACTTTGCCCGGGTGCGCTGCGGCCACAGCCACTATCGGTCCGGCCAGGCCTGGGCCAAGCACTGCCAACACGCCCTCAGGCGCCAATCCGATCCGCGCCGGCTCGAGCTGGTCCGCCGTAGCGTCGCCGGGGCGCACGCGATCCTCACCCCAGAGCAAGGACAGAGCCTGCAAGCGCGCAGGCGGCTGGTAGGCCGGCTCGTCGAACAATTCCGATTCAGCGTCGTTCGCGGGCGGCGCGGTCGCTAGTTTCGCCTCGATCTCCGCTACCGCGGCTTCTTCATTGAACTCCTCGCCCTCCCACCACGCGCGCAGTTTCGCGCGCGTCAGCGCGAGCTTACGTTTGTTAAACAGGGCGTTAAGAGCCGCCATAGCAGCGGCGAGGCTAAGCCAATTCCGTTAACGAGTTGCTTGGATGTCCGGCAAAAGCGCGGGCGCCTGCGAGGGCAATGGCGCGTCGGCATCCTCGATGAACGCCAAGACGTCCGCGTAGACGACCTCACGCTGCAGGTCGCGCAAAAGCCAGTGCCAGCCGTCCTCGTAAAGCACCGTCCTGACCGAGCTGGGCAAGCGGCGCGCGCAAGCAATGGCCGAGTTGCGAGGAATGATTTGATCCTTCGCGCCGTAAAGAAAGAGGACGTCGCCATCGAGTCTGGCCGCACGCTCAGCGGCGGTTTCCATCAGGCCGACAAGGCCGTAGACGGCGTCGATCCGCGTCGACCATATCATGTGCGGCGCGCGCCCAGCCTGCAGCAGCGCTTCGCGGTTGTCCGACGCCGTGATGCGCCGCGTGACGTTGCGCGGCGGCTGCACAGCCCGCCACGGGAAGGTGTGCGCGCCGATCCAGAGTGCAAACGCATACTGATCCGGCAGCGTCGACCAACCCCATACGGCCGGCGCCACCAGCACAATACGATCGGCGAGCGGCGCGTTGTCTGCGCCAAACGTGGCGATAGCCGTGGCGGCGCCCATGCTGTCGCCCATGACGACGATCTTTGCATTCGGATGCGCGCGCCGCGCCACCGTCACCGCCGTGCGCAAGTCTTCCGTCATCAGCCGTTCGCCGCCCCAGACGCCGCGGTTGGGCGAGCGGCCAAAGCCGCGCGCATCGTAGGCGTAAGTGGCGACGCCGCGCTCAGCGAACCATGGGCCGGAGAGATAGAAGGTATTGGCGTAATCGTTCATGCCGTGCAGCGCGATGATTACCGCGCTCGGCTCCTGACCCTCGGGCGGCAGCCACGCCGTCAAGCCAAGCGCTGTTCCGTCAAAGGAAACAAACCGCTCGTTGGCGATATCGAAACGCGGGCCGTTGAAACCATCGAGCGGCGAGTTCGCGCTCTGCACTGTCGGCACGCAGGCCGCGATCAGCATCAGCGCAAAGCAAACGACACCCTGCGCCGCAAATCGGGAAGCAAATCTCGTTCGAACCATGGATTGCGTTTCAGCCAGCCCGTATTCCGCCACGATGGATGCGGCAAAGGCATGATCTGGACCGGATACTCGCGCCACGAGCGCACCGTATCGCCCAGACTCGACTTCACCGCAGCGCCCAGATGATAGCGCTGTGCGTAGGCGCCGACCAGCAGAGTCAACTGCACATTCTTCAAAAGTGGCAGCAGGCGCGGGCGCCACAGCGGGGCGCATTCGCGCCGCGGCGGCAAATCTGCGCCGTTGATCGTTCCGGGGTAGCAGAACCCCATCGCGGCAACCGCGATATTGCGTTTATCATAGAACGTTTCGCGATCTAGCTGCATCCACTCGCGCAGGCGATCGCCGGAAGCGTCGTCCCACGGGATGCCGCTTTCATGGACGCGCCGCCCCGGCGCCTGGCCCGCAATCAGGATGCGCGCGCCGGAATCGACCCACACCACCGGGCGCGGTTCATGCGGCAGCGATGCGGCGCAAACGCGGCAGGCGGAAATCTCTGCTACGAGTGAAGCGAGTGCTTTCGACATGCGTCCGGCTCTAGCGTGCAGATCGGCCGCGTCCAGGGACCTCAGGCGCCCGCGTCGTCGGCCCGATACCGCAAACGCACGGCGGGTAGAATTCCAACGTCGATCTCCATCAGCGCGCAGCTGAAGCCTGGAACCTTAATCTGGCGATGCATGTCGCCGGCGCGCGTCAGCACGCTCAGCATCGAGGCGCCGACCTTGTTGTCCTTGAGCGCTTCGCGCGCGGCGGCGACATCCTCCGCGGACGCTGGCACGGAGATGAAGTGCGAGATGATCCTCGGCGTGATGCCGAGCTCGATCTCGAACTCGCGCATTTCGTAACCGGCCTGGCGCAGCGCCGGCAACGCGGCTTGAAACGCCGTCATCGTCTCCTGGAGCTTCTCGGCGCCGAACGCCTTCAATTCGGCGAACTTTTCGCCAGGTAGTGCAGCAACGCCGCGCGCGTGATCGGCCAGCGTTTTTCGAGGCTTTGGCTCGTCAGCCATCATTTGCCCTGCTTCATCATCTCGCGCGCGATGATCAGGCGCTGGATTTCGCTGGTGCCTTCGTAGAGGCGGAAGATGCGGACATCGCGGTAGAAGCGCTCGATGCCGTGGTCGGCGACGTAGCCGGAGCCGCCGAAAATCTGCACCGCGCGGTCGGCGACGCGCCCGACCATCTCCGAGCAAAACAGCTTCGCCGCCGCCGCATCCATGGTAACGTCGCCGCCGGCGTCGCGCTTGCGCGCGGCGTCCAACACCATCGCGCGTCCAGCGTTCGCCTCTGCGCGGCAATCGGCGAGTTGCGCCTGGATCATCTGGAAGTTCCCAATCGGCTGGCCGAACTGCTTGCGCTCGGCCGCGTAGCGCACACTTTCTTCGATCAGCCGCTCGGCCACGCCTACGCACACTGACGAAATATGCAGCCGCCCGCGATCAAGCACCTGCATGGCGATTCGGAAACCTTGGCCCTCATCGCCGAGACGCAGTTCCGCTGGCGCCCGCACGTTGTCGAAGTTCACATCGCAGATGTGGGCGCCTTGCTGACCCATCTTTTTCTCGGGCTTGCCGACCGACACGCCCTTCAGGTCGCTGGGAACCAGGAATGCGGAGACGCCGGCGCCTCCCTTCACTTCAGGATTTGTCCGCGCCATCACCGTAAATAACGAGGCGCGGTTGGCGTTGGTGATGTAGCGCTTCGAACCGTTCAGCACATAGTCATCGCCGTCGCGCTCGGCCTTGGTGCGCACGGCGCCGGAGTCGGAGCCGGCTTCCGGCTCCGTCAGCGCAAACGACGTCACGACCTCGCCCGATGCGATCCCCGGCAGCCATTTCTGCTTCTGCGCCTCGGTCCCAAACATGACGAGACCCTGGCTGCCGATGCCCACGTTGGTGCCGAAGGCCGAGCGGAACGCCGGCGAGCAGCGGCAGAACTCGAACATCGTGCGGCACTCTTCCTCCATGGTGAGGCCGAGCCCGCCGTAGTCCTCCGGGATCGAGAGCCCGAACATCCCGAGCGCGCGCATCTCCGCCAACGCATCGGCTGGGATCGCATCGTCTTCGGCGACCTTGGCTTCGAGCGGGATCAGCCGTTCGTTCACAAAGCGCCGCACGGCTTCGAGCAATTGGTTGAACGTGTCGTGATCCATCGAGTCAGCACACCTGCCGCTGAGAGACATTGTTGATGCGATACGGCGCGCACGGCACGGAGCGGGTGTATGTTTCCATCAAACGCACTTGGCCGACCACGGGATTGGCGCGCCTGACCGCCGCATCGAGATCGCTTTGATCGAGCCGCCAGCGCTGCGTGACCGCGACCACTTCTTCGAGATTGGTTTCCCAGATGCCAATGTAGACTGCCTCGCCCGGCTGCACCGTGAACGCCGGCCGCTCGGGGCCTTTCACTACGCCGTTGGCGATATAGTTCACGCCGCCGTCGCGGATTACGGCAAACACACTGTCGAGCGCATATTCGCCGGGTTCGATTTCCGACATCATGAACTCCCCAGGGATGCCGGGGACCTGAATCCCGCCGCTCTGGGTGCGCACCTCGAAGATTCGTCCGCCCCCATAGCGCATGAATTGGCCGTCAGGACCGAGACGGCGCCACAGCATGGTGTAGCGCGGCGAGGTGTTGCTGGCGGCTTCCGCGACGCCAATGATCACGTAGGCGCCCGGATCCTCGCCGACGCGAAACGGGCGATCCTCATCGCGCGTGGCGCATTGCGCCAGCACCAGGCACGCCAGCATCGCAAACACCAAACGCATCGGCGGCCCCGCCTTGCAGCAACGCCGCCACCATGCCAGCACCGGCTCATGGAGGGAATGGCATGAACGGCGAAGGAAGCGCCCCGACCATGTCGAGCGGGGCCGTCACAGCGACGGAAGGCCCGTTCGCGGGTTGGACCACGTGGAGCCTGGGCGGCGATCCCTACGAAACCGCCATCGGCCCCTTCTACTTTCGCGTCGATGAGGGCCGGGCGCGTTGCGCGTTCCGGCCCCGGCGCGAACATCTGAACGGCGGCGGCACAATCCACGGGGGCGCGCTGATGAGTTTTGCCGACTTCGCGCTTTTTGCCATTGCCTACAAGGCGTTGGCCGGCGGCCACGCGGTGACGCTGACCTGCAATTCCGAGTTCATCGGCGCGGGAACGCTCGAGGGCGCCGTCGAAGCGGAAGGCGAAGTGATCCGCGACACCCGCTCCGTCATTTTCGTTCGCGGTCTTGTCACACAAGCTTCACGCCCATTGCTTTCGTTTTCGGGCACGCTCAAGAAGATCGCGCGACGGGAATAACGTCGCGGGCTTTGCGGGGGCTTTGCTATGCGCACGCCAGGACCGGCGTTCGATTTGCGTGCAGCGCTGAGCGAAGAATTGCGCGCCGCCACCGATGAACTTGAACGCACGCAGGCCGATACAAGGGCGGTGCATCGCTGCCGCGTGCGCGTCAAACGAGCCCGTGCGTTGGCGCGCGTAGGGCAAGCGTGCGCACCCGGCCTCTCCTCGGTGTTCATCGATTCCGCCCGCGCGTTGATGCGCAATCTTGCGCTCGCGCGCGACAGCGCTTCGCTCTGCGAAGCCGCGCGCGCTACGGCGAAGAAGAGCGGCAAACAGACCGCGGCTGCGTTCGAGACCGTGGCGGACGCCATCGAGGAAACGGCGGCGTCGCGGCCCGGGCTCAACTTGGAGGCCGCGCGCGCGGGGCTGAAGGATCTGCTGGCTTTGGCGCAAGTCTGGCCGGAGGCGTCGCATCGCCAAATCCGGCGCGGGGCCAAGCGGCTCGACCGGCGCGCCCGCCGCGCGCGGCGGCGCGGCATGCGCGCGCTCGATCCCCAGGTTCGTCACGATTGGCGTTCGCGCGAGAAAGATCGCTTCTACGCAGCTTCGCTGTTGGGCAAAGCTTGGCCCGGCAAGCGCAGGCGGCGCTCCGGCGAAAAAATCGGCGACGCGCTGGGCGGCGAGCGCGATGCACTCCTGCTCATGGAGCGCCTCATCGCTGAGCCGGAACTGGCAGGAGAAGGCGAAGATATCGCCCGTACGCTGAAGCGTCTGAACCGCCGGCGGCTGAAGCTGGCGCGGCGTGCGAACGAAATCGCGCGACGCCTGGGGCGCGCCTAGCTCGGAACCGTACGAGGCAAGGCGCCGTTAGCGTCGCATGCATCCTGTTAGCCGTGTTTTTACAGCTTTTGCAGGGACCGTCTCCCGGTGGACCGGTCGGCCCTTCGCTTTCATCATCTGCTGCGCCGTCATTGTGATCTGGGCGGTGTCCGGACCCCTGTTTGGATTTTCCGACACCTGGCAGCTCGTCATCAACACGACGACGACGATCGTGACGTTCCTCATGGTGTTCCTGATCCAGAACACGCAGAACCGCGACAATGCCGCTATTCAGGCCAAGCTGGATGAGATCATCCGCACCAGCGATTCCGACAACAAGTTCATCGGCATTGAACATCTGACCGACGAAGAGCTCGAACGTATCCTGGCTGAAGTGGAGCGGAAGGCCGAGCGCCTGCACGATGAACGGCGTCAACGCCGCGCCAAGCTCAAGCCCAGTTCAAAGCGGAAAGCAGAAGCATAGCCACATGTCCCCTTGCCGGGGCGCGGCCACAATGCTTGGTGCCCCGGAACAGATGCGCCATCAGCGGGGAGTCCATGTCAGCAATTCGCTTCGACGATCAGGTCGTGATTGTCACCGGCGCTGGCGGCGGCCTCGGACGCAGCCATGCACTCGAGTTCGCGCACCGCGGCGCGAAGGTTGTGGTCAACGATTTGGGCGGCGCGCTCGACGGATCGGGCGGTTCGTCGACGGCTGCCGAAGCTGTCGTCGCCGAAATCGCCGCCGCCGGAGGCGAAGCGATCGCCGACGGCGCGTCCGTCACCGACGATGCGGGTGTCGCGGCCATGGTCGAACGCGTAATGGCGAAGTGGGGCCGCATCGATGTGCTCATCGCCAACGCCGGCATTCTGCGCGACAAGAGCTTCTCCAAGATGGCGATCGCCGACTTCGCAGCGGTGGTCGATGTCCATCTCATGGGAACCGTGAAGCCGCTGAGGGCGGTGTGGGAAATCATGCGCGCCCAGAATTACGGGCGCGTCGTGGTCACCACCTCGTCCACCGGGCTCTACGGCAATTTCGGTCAGGCCAATTACGGCGCCGCGAAGCTCGCGCTGGTCGGACTGATGAACACGATCCGCCTCGAAGGCGCCAAGAACGACATCCGTATCAATGCGATCTCGCCGGTGGCGGCGACGCGCATGACCGAAAATCTGATGCCGCCGGAGATGTTGGAGAGGCTCGGGCCGGAACAGGTTACCCCCGGCGTCGTTTATCTCGCTTCAAGGGACGCGCCGACCGGCGCGATCCTGACGGCCGGCGCGGGGGTTTTCGCGCTCGCCCAGATCACCGAGACCGAGGGCGCCTATCTCGGCCACGGCGCGAGCGCGGAGGCAGTGCGCGACCATTGGGCCGAAATCACCGATCCGGCGGGCCGCGAGGCGTATTCCGGCGGCCACATGCAGACGCAGAAGCTCCTGCGCAAGCTTCAGGGCTGACCCAGCGTTCTCCACAGCTTGGCGGCAAAGCTATACCCACCGGATGGGAGCTGACCCGTTTTGGGCATGCCTTCGTGCCCATGAGCGGTTAGTAAGCCCCCCGCATGGAGCTGGCTCTCCTCCTCCTCGGGCTTCAGACCGCCGCGGCGCTGGCGGGCGGGGTCTATCTGTGGCGCCGCCAGGAGCGCCAGCGCGCCGAGCTTGCGGCGCTGCGGGCGGCGCTGGCGGAAGCACAGACGCGCGCCAGCGCCAAACCGGCGCGCCGCGCCGCCGGATCCAAAGCGGCTGAGGTTATTTCGCTTGCGCCTGCGGCGGATGCTGTGCCTGCGCCACTGGAACGCGCAAAGCGTGCCTGGAATCTCGACGCAACGGCCGTCGAGCCGGCGGGCGCCGTCTTGTCCGACACCGCGCGCGGACTGAGCCTAGGCATTCTCGCGCTCGCCCCGGCGCTCGGCCTCGCATTCGGCGCGGAATTGGCCGTCGTGGTCGCCTGCGGTCTCGCAATCGGCGCTGCGATGATCACCGTCGCCCATCGCCCGATTTGGCGCGCGGCGGCGTGGTCGGGCGTCGCCACCGCCGGCGGATGGGCGCTCATCGGCTTCGCAGTCGGGTCGGCGCAAGCCGATCCCGTGAGTTATTCGATCTGCGCAGCGCTTGCCGCCGTCGCAGGCCTTGTCCACGCCCATCGCCATCGCGTGACGCCCGGATCGACGCTGGCGCTGATCATGCTCGCCGCCATGCTCGCGCTGGGCGCGCAAATGGGCATGGCTGGCGCGCCGGGAATCGGCTTCGGCATAGCGGTCGCCGCCGCCGCCATTGTCGGCGCCATGAGTCTCAGGCTCGAGGGCATCCACTTCGCCGCGTTCGCAGCGAGCTTGATCGGCCTTTTCGTGCTGAGCGGCCAGCCGAGTGCGGCCATCTGGTTCACTCCGGCCGCTGCATGGGCGGGCGCGCTCTTCTTCGCCATCGCCGCGGTGCGCGTGCCGCAGGCCGGCGCACGCGGTGTAGCGTTGAGCGGCACAGGCGTGCTCGCCCCGCTTGCGGCGATCGCCGCTTTGCATTTCGCCAACCACGGATTGGCGGATCGCTTCGCCGCGGCTGGCGCCTTTACTGCATTCGGCGTGCTGCTGATCGGCGTCATCGCGGCAGCGACGATGCGCAGAGACCGCGGGCTCGATGCGCTGAAGGTGACGCTCTGGGTGCTTGCGCTCGGCGTGTTCGTCGCCTTTGCGTCCGCGATTTCTCTGGCGCTTCCACCGCAGGCGGCGGCGCCGGCCTTTGCGCTCGGCGCGCTCACGCTCGCGACCATTGATCTCGGTTTACCCACACGCGCCTGGCGCGCGTTCGCCTGCATCTGCGCCGGTTTTAGCGCACTATTCGCGTTCGCCGCCGCACAGGCGCTGCTCTCGGAGACGGCGTCGTGGCCCACCTTCGCCATGATTGGCACGGGCGTTGCCGCGCCTGCCCTCATTACTGGCGCGGCCGCGGTCGCCGCCAAACGACGCGACGCGCGCCTCAGTGCGGGGTTTCTCGAACTGATCACGATCATGCTCGGGATCGTCGCCGCTAATCTCGCCATCCGCGTGATCTATTCCGGCGGCGCGCTGCTGCTGATGCCGATCAGCTTTGCCGAGGCTGGCGCGCACATCGCGCTTTGGCTCGGCGCCGCTTTCCTCGTGCGCTGGCGCGCGCGCCGTGGCGTGCGGCCGATGCGGATCGCCATCGCCAATCTGCTACTCGTCGGCGCCCTCGGCGTCCTGGTAGCGGCCGCAGCGCTATGGATGACCCCCTATTGGGGTCTGCGCCAAGCTACGATCCCGGTCTTTTCGCGCGAAACCTTGGGCTTCGCCATCCCTGCCGTGGCCCTCTTCGCCAACTGGCGCCTCTGGCGCAGCCGAAACGCCGAGGCTCAAGCGCGGTTGTCGCTTTGCGCCGGCGCGCTCATGTCCGCTGCATTCATCGCCGTGGAAGTGACGCGCGCGGATGGGGAAGCGGCATGGATCGGCGCTGTCGTCGGCGGTCTCGCTTTCGCCATGGCGATCGGGGCCAATTTCGCGCCCGGCGTCGTGCGCGACAAACGCTAGACTTCGAGGAATATCTCCATCGAAAACGGCGCGGCGAGCAGCGCGTTGATGCGCGGCATCAGACGCTTCAGATGCGAGGTATCTGCATGCTGTTCGAAGGCGCGCCAATCGGTGAAGCGCGCGTGGACGGCAAAGTGTTCGGGCGATCCCATCATGCGCGTGACGACGTAGGAGGTGCATCCATCCTCGTCGGCGCGCACGCTGTAGGCCAGATCGCTCAGCAACGCCGCAAATTCGGCGCCGGCGCCCTTGCGAGTTTCCGCCCGCACGATGGCGCAGACCGCGCCTTCAGGCGTCGCCGCCCGCCGCTGTGGTTCAAGGGACTCAATTGCCATCTGCAGCCACCCCCCGGTGAGCTTGCAGCGATGTTAGGCGCCAAGGTTTGCCCAGAGCAACCCTGGCTCACACAGAAACCTCAGCTTCCCCAGCAGGCGAAGGCGACTTCCCTCATCCGCTGCGGGCCGCCGTCCATGTAAGTGTGGGTCTCGTTGTTGACGGTGACGGAGAGCCGGTCGTTCGGCTGGACCGCCGCCAGAATCGGGGGCCGCTGCGGGAGATTGATGACGACGCTGCGGTTGCGGCCTCGTCCCTCCACACTCATCGGCACGTTGACGCTCATCGAGCCGATCCGCACCGCCGCGGTCTCGGCCCCGCGCGCGTTGCGGGCGAGCGTATAGTCTGTGACGACGATATCGCCTGTTGGCGGCCGGCACGTCAGCGTTGCGGTCACGCGCCCACGCTCATCGCGCTGGGTAGCGGTGGCGACGCCCTCGACATAGGCGTAGCTCCAGCCTTCGCGCTCCTGAGCCGGGCTTATGCTCGGCGCAGCCAACGCCAGGGCGCTCACCATACCAACCAGCAGTTTGCGCATTCCGCATTCCTCCCGCGTTCTCGCGGTGGCTCATTAGCACGCCGCAGGCTCGGGATGCGATGCCCTAAGACCGTTGAAGCTTGGTAATCATCAGCTGGCGCGCGCCAGCAAATCGCCGCCTTGTTCCAGGTCGAGCAGGATTTGCTTGCGCTCCATGCCGCCGCCGAAGCCGGTGAGGCTGCCATTGGCGCCGATGACGCGGTGACAGGGGATGATTACCGGGATCGGGTTACGGCCATTAGCCGCGCCCACGGCGCGTGTGGCCTTCGGCGCGCCGATCGCCGTCGCCTGCTGTGCATAAGATCGTGTCGCCCCGTACGGGATCGCCTGCAGCGCCGCCCATACCTTGCGCTGAAACTCGGTGCCCTGCGGTGCGACCCTCACTTTGAACGCCCGAAGCTTGCCGGCGAAGTAGGCGTCGAGCTCGCGTCTCGCCTGGTCGATGATTTTATCGTTGCCAAGGTCGTGTTGCGGCAGCGCATACTTGCCGCCTTCGAACTCGAGCTGCGTGATCGCATTGCCGTTCGACGCGAGCGTCAGCGTCCCGATCGGGCTGTCGTAGAGTGCACTGATCACGTCTGGATTCCTTTCTTCGCCACACGCCGCCACAGCCGCACCGCAGCGTACGCGCGCCAGGGCTTCAGATGTTCGAGCGTTTCGCCCTTGCGGCCGATCGCATTGATAAGAGCGATGTCCGTCGCCGGATACGCATCGGGATCGCCAAGCGCGCGCATCGCCACGTATTCGATCGTCCAGGGTCCGATGCCCGGAATTTCCGCCAGGGCCGCCCGTCCAGACGCAATCGCGCCGCGTGCGAGCGGCAGCTTGCCGTCACTCGATGCAATTGCGAGCCGGTGCAACGTCTCTGCGCGCTTCGCCGGCAGACCGATCTTGGCGATCGCCGCCGCGCCCGCATTCGCCAGGGCTGTCGCCTCAGGAAAAGCACGCTCCAAGCCCTCGGGGCCCCGCTCAAGCGCTGCGCCGTATTTCGCCACCAAGCGCTCGGTCAGCGTCCGCGCTCCTTGCACAGTGACTTGCTGCCCCAGCACCGCGCGGATCGCGGTCTCGAAGCCGTCAAGCGCGCCCGGCACGCGCACGCCCGCTTCGCGCTTCACCTCTTTCGCCAGCGATGCATCCATCGCGAGATGCGCGTCGACCGCCGTCATTTCCGCGTCCAGATCGAAGGCGCCGCGCACGTTGGCCACCAAAGGCCGGAGATGCGGCGCGAGATTTTCCGATAAAGTCAGCATCAGGCCCTTTGGCCCCATGCCGACTTCCAGCCAACCCAGCGCGTCGCCCCATTTCAGCACGCGCGCATAAGTCTTGGCGTCGGCGCGTTCGACCCCCGGCAGCGCCCGCTTGCCCAGGAAGTCGAGCAGGGGTGCGATGTTGTAATCGCCGCGCGGCGAAAGGCTCACCGTGAAGGTATCGCCACGCGCCAGCGCCTTGCGACCGCGCATTTTCGACGGGGGCGCGCCATAACGATCCTTCATCGTCGCGTTGAAGCGACGGAGCGAGCGAAAGCCCGACGCGAAAGCGATCTCGGTGATCGACAGCGCCGTCTCATTCAGCAGCCGACGCGCGGCAAGCAAGCGCCCGGTCTGGGCAATGTCGATCGGGCTTGCGCCGAATTGCGCGTTCATCACGCGCCGCAAATGCCTCGACGTGACGCCCAGCTCGTCGGCCAGAGCTTCCAAGCCCTGCTCTTCCAGCGCGCCCGCTTCGATCCGCGCGTAGGCCGCCGCCGCCAGCCGCGCCGGCGCGTCGATCGGCGCGAGTCCCGGCGCGCGCTCGGGCCGGCAGAGCAGGCAAGGACGAAAGCCCGCCGCCTCGGCCGCCGCCGCCGAAGGCCAGAACGTGCGGTTGACGCGCTTCGGCGTCCGCGCCGGGCAGATGCAGCGGCAATAAATGCCAGTCGATTTCACGCCGACATAGAAGCGGCCGTCAAAGCGACGATCCTTGGCGTCGCACGCAGCGTGGCAGGTGTCGGCGTCCAGCATCATAGGGGGAATATGGGCCAATCCGGCCCGGGCGTCTCGCCGGATTCGGACCTTGCACGCGTGCTTTGACAGCCCTTGCGGCAGGGGCCTTACCTAGGCGGCGCGGGAGGCATGGATGCGGGGACTGATCTGCGCCGGGATAGTGGCGTGCGTGATATCTTGTGCCGCGCCCGCGCGGGCGCAGAGCGAAACGCGGCCCAACATCGTCGTCATCGTCGCTGACGATGCCGGCTTCACCGATTTCGGCGCCTATGGCGGGGAGGCCCGCACGCCGAACATCGACGCGCTCGCAGAGCGCGGCGCCCAGTTCTCGCGCTATTATTCCTCACCGCTCTGTTCGCCCTCGCGCGCCATGCTGCTGACTGGCTTGGACAATCACCGCACCGGACATTCCACCATAATAGAGGTGCTGCCGCCCGAACTGCGCGGGCGCCGCGGCTACACGATGCACCTCGAGCCTGGCGTCGTCACGCTGGCCGAGCGTCTGCGCCGCGGCGGCTATCGCACGTACGCCACCGGCAAATGGCACCTCGGTCACGGCGAAGGCGATTTGCCCAACTCGCACGGCTTTGATCGCTCCTTCGTGCTCGACGCCTCCGGCGCCGACAATTGGGAGGAGCGCGCCTACCTGCCGTACTACCGGACCGCCGACTGGTTCGAAGACGGCGAACGCGCCCACCTGCCGGACAATTTCTACTCCAGCGAATTCATCGTCGATCGCATGATCCAATATATGGATGCGGACACGGCGCGTACCGAGCCATTCTTCGCGTATCTCGCTTTCCAAGCAGTACACATTCCTGTGCAAGCTCCGCGCTCCATCAGCGATCACTATCGCGGAACCTATGACGGCGGCTGGGAGCAACTGCGCGCGCATCGTTGGCGCCGCGCGCAGGATTTGGGCCTCTTGCCCGCAACCGCACAGATCGGCCCGACGCACCCGAGCTTGCGTCCGTGGGCGGCGATTTCGGGCGACGAGCAGGCCCTGTATGCGCGCAGCATGGAAGTGCACGCCGGCATGCTGGAGGCGATGGATCATCACATCGGCCGCTTCATCGCGTACCTGCAAAGCCGCGGTCTCGCCGAGAACACCATCTTCGTCGTCACTTCGGACAACGGCCCAGAACCCAGCAATCCAATCGCGGACGCCGATTTCCGCCGCTGGATGCGGCTTACGGGCTACACGCGTCGCCTCGAAGACCTCGGCGAGCGCGGCTCGTTCGTCATGATCGGTCCGGAGAACGCCAACGCCACGGCGACAGGTTCGCTATTCAAGTTCACCGCCGGCGAAGGCGGGCTGCACGTGCCGCTCATCGTCGCCGGGCCAGGCGTCGCCCAACAACGCATCGACACGCGCGCTTTCGTCACCGATATCGCGCCAACGCTGCTCGAACGCGCCGGCGTCGCGGCGGATGCGGCGGCGATGGACGGGTTCAGCATGAGTGCGCTGCTCGCAAACGAGGCGCCGCACGCGCGCGAACCGCAAGTCCCGCTCGGCGTCGAAGTGTCCGGTCATTCCGCGCTCTATCGCGGCGATTACAAACTCGTGCGCACGCCCCCGCCGCTCGGTGACTCCAATTGGCGGCTCTACGACATCGCGCAAGACCCCGGCGAAACGACCGATCTCGCGGCGCAGATGCCGGAGCTCGCGGCCTCGCTGCTTGCGGATTACCAAGCCTACGCCGAGCATGTCGGCGTGTTCGACCTGCCGCCGGGTTATGATCCGCAACGTCAAGTCGCGCACAACACACGGATGAAGTCTTACCAGCACTATTGGTGGATCTACGCCGGCATCGCCGTCCTCGCGCTCGCGTTGTTGGTCGGCGCGTTCATGCTGGTGCGCCGATTGTTCCGTCGAAAGGTCACGTGAGCACCAACGAGCCGCTTTGTGCTTCTTTGTGCCTTTCGTGCCTTCGCGGTGAATGGGAAACACAAAGGTACAAAGAAGCACAAAGAGACACGATGAGCCCTTGGCCTATGACGTCACGGGCAGCGTACGAAGCGGTGGGTTCCGTCCATCGTCATGGTGTCGCCGTCGACGGCAAGGTCCCAGCTCGAGCTTTGTTCGTCGCCTTCGACCGAGCACGCTGCGTTGATGTGCCAAGTGTTCGGGCTGGTCTCTTCGACCGTTGCGTAGGTGCAGTGCGCCTCGTGCTGGTTGTAATTGTCGGGTCCGAATACGTGCGGCGCGCCCTGCTGTTCCTGCGGGATCGCGCAGCTCGCTGCATCCGCGGCCCAAGTGCCGACGAAGGCTGGCGTCTCGGTCGCAGACGCATCGGCAGCGGGTTCTTCGGTTGTCGCCGGCGGCGCCGCTGACTCGGGGCACGCCGCCAACGTGGCGCAGGCAAGCAGCGCTATCGTTGCCGTCAGTAACTTCTGCATTTCTTCCCCCCTTGTCGCGACGCTTACGCCGCCGCCTTCGCATTGAGCGCCGTGAAGCGCCTCAGGTGATGGTCGACATTGCCGAATGTAGAATCCAGCATAGTCGTGCGCTTGAAATAATGGCCGACGCGCATTTCGTCGGTGACGCCCATGCCGCCGTGCGTCTGCACCGCCGCCTGTCCGACGAAGCGCGCATGTTTCCCGATCGACACTTTCGCCGCCGAGACCCCTTTCGCCCGCTCTGCATCGCTTTCGCCGAGCTTGATGGTCGCACGCAGCGCCATCGAGAAGCTCTCTTCGGTCGCCATGAACATGTCGACCATGCGGTGCTGCAGCACTTGGAATTCGGCGATGGCACGGCCGAACTGCTTGCGGGTCTTGGCGTACTCGCGCGTCAGGTCGGTCATCATCCGCATGCAGCCGACCGCTTCGCTGCAATAGGCGGCGTTGGCCTCATCGACGATGCGTTCGATCAGAGGCAGCGCGCCGTCGGCCGGGCCGATCAGCGTCTCGGCGCCGGCGGACACGTTCTCGAAATACACTTCCGCCGCCCGCGTGCCGTCCATGGTCGGATAATCGCGCGTGGAGACGCCCTTGGCGTTCTTCGGCACGATGAACAGCGACACGCCCTTCGCATCGCGCTGCCCGCCGGACGTACGTGCGCTGACCAACAGATGATCGGCCTGCGGCGCACCGAGCACGACTGCCTTGTGCCCGCTCAGGACGTAGCCGGCGCCGTCCTTTTTCGCCGACGTCGAGACATCGTTCAGCGCCCAGCGGCTTTTCGGTTCGGCTTGCGCGAACGCGATGACGCGCTCACCGCCGGCGATGGCGGTCAGATGCTCATCCTTTTGCGCGTCGCTGCCCGCATATTTCAGCGCGCCGCCGCCGATCACCACAGTCGGCACATAGGGCTCGACCACCAGCGCCTTGCCGAATTCCTCCGCAATCACACTCACATCGATCGCCCCGCCGCCAAGGCCGCCGAAATCCTCCGGCAGCGGCGCGGCGAGCAAACCAAGCTCCGAGAACGTCGCCCAGTTGGATTTCCAGCCGTCCTCGCTCGCGAGCGCTGCGCGGCGTTTGTCGAAATCGTACTGCTGCGCGGCCCACTTCGAGAGTGAGTCCCGAATGGCGTTCTGTTCGTCGGTGTAATCGAAGTTCATGGACTTTCCTTAGCCCGCAGAGCGCTATCGTCGGCGTGGGCGTCCACCGAACGCGTCTGCTACATCGTTGAGAAACGCCACCACGCCAGCGCGGTCAGAGCCTGTTCCATCAATGGTCAGTGGACCCACTCCAATTTCATTGAGGCCCAGTTTCTGTGAACGCGATGAATCAAGTGCCGCGAAGGCTACGAAGGAACAAGCACCGTTGCGGGCCCGCACAAACACACCATGATCGGTCAATGCAATGCCATCCCTGCCGTCTCGCTCATGTAGGTCAATCAGCGCGAGTACTCGCACATCCCGAAGCACGTCAGCCCACAATCGTATATTGTCCTCTTGTGCGGGACTCAAATAGCGCGCCTTGTAGAGACCCGGGAATCCCCCTGCCGCTTCGATAGTGCTCTGAATTCGAGCAAGCTGCTGATCGTCAACCCGTGATGGAGTCGCCAGGCTCTGCTGTCCAGGCGCCCTCGCCGACGGCCCCACGATCTTGATTAGTGTTTCGATCAACTGATCGACATCGGCACCGAAGCGATCGTGTCTGATCACAAGGGCTTGCCGCCGCGACAGCAGCTTCAAGTCTTCAGGCAGCTCCACCGAGCCCACGGGATGCGCACCGTCCACTACAACGGGGATGACCCGAATGCCGCGGGCGAGCGCGGTTCCGATTTCCATTCGGACAAAATCATCCTCGTCGTCTATGCGGCGTCGGCCAGCTTGATCGACAGCTGTCAACCAAGCTGGTCCCATGACTACGAGCATTACCTCGCAGTGCTCCAGGTGACGATTGAGGACCTCGACGAAGTCCAACCCGGGTTCAATGGAATCAACATCCATGAAGACGTTTGCGCGGCCAAGAGCGTGCTGCAGGCGATCAAATAGCCTGCCCGATGTTCCGGAAGCATCACCTCGCCGATAGGAAATGAACACCGCACCCATTGCCGATCCACTCAGAGCCCCAGCACCATCTTGGCGATGATGTTGCGTTGGATTTCGTTGGAGCCGCCGTAGATCGAGGCTTTGCGCCAGTTGAAATAGATCGGCGCCACGTGCGCGGCGTAATCCGGTCCCACCGCGAACTCGTTGTTGCCGAGACCGCGCGGATAGGGCTGGGCGTAATTGCCGACCGCTTCCAGCGTCAGCTCGGTCAACCGCTGCTGGATTTCAGTGCCTTTGATCTTGAGCAGCGATGATTCCGGCCCGGGCCCCTTGCCGGCTTGCTCGCGCGCCAATGTGCGCAGCTCCGTCATCTCCAACGCAGAAAGATCGATCTCCAATTCCGCGAGCTTGCGCTGAAAATCTTCGTCCTCGAGCAGCGGCTTGCCGTCGTCGCCGATCTCTGCCCTGGCGATCGATTTCAGCCGCTCGACATTGCGCTTCGAGCGCGCCACGCCGGCGATGCCCGCGCGTTCGTGCGCCAGCAGGAATTTCGCGCAGGTCCAACCCTTGTTCTCTTCATGGATGCGCTGATCCACCGGCACTTTCACGTTGTCCAAAAAGACGTCGTTCACCTCGTAGCCGCCGTCGAGCAATTTGATCGGCCGCACCGTCACGCCCGGCGACTTCATGTCGATCAGCAGGAACGAAATGCCTTCCTGCTGCTTCGCGTTCGGATCGGTGCGGACGAGGAAGAAGCCCCAATCGGCATGCTGGCCGAGCGTCGTCCACGTCTTCTGGCCGTTGACGATGTAATGATCGCCTTCGCGCACGGCGCGCGTTTTCAGCGATGCCAGATCAGAGCCTGCGCCCGGCTCGCTATAGCCCTGCGCCCACCACACCTCGCCGGAGAGGATGCCGGGCAGGAAGCGCTGTTTCTGCTCGGGCGTGCCGAACGTGTAGATGACGGGGCCGACCATCGAGACGCCGAACGGCAGCGGCGGGATCGTCTCGGCGCGCGCGTTTTCTTCGAGCCAGATGTAGCGTTGCGTCGCCGTCCAGCCGGTGCCGCCGTATTCCTTCGGCCACGCCGGCGCCGACCAGCCCTTCTTGCCGAGGATTTTGTGCCAGGCGAGGAAGTCCGCCTTTGAAAGGTCTTCGCGCAGCACCTTGCCTTTGAGGTGCTTGGGGTAGTTCGCGTCGATGAACGCGCGCACTTCGTCCCGGAACGCGATTTCTTCCGGCGAGAAATTCAGATCCATGATGTGTCGAGCCCACGCGCAGAGATGCGCGTGGGCGACTATACGGCGCTTGCTTTGGGCTTCAACTCAATCAGAGAACGCCGCGCGGGCTGATCAGCTGAGCGTCGGGCACAGGCTTGCCGTTGCGGCGCCGCTCGGGCGCGACCGGGCGCGGCGGATCGGCCGCTTCGCGCGCCGCTACTGTCGGGCGCACGACGGTTGGTGCGCCGGGGCTCGGCGGCGGCGCATCGAGACGCTGCTCGGCGCTGGCGCGGCGAGTGCCGTCGACTTGGCAATCGATGATCTCGTTTTCGGAAGCGGCCGCGAACGGCGCGGTCGCGGCAGTGATGAGACCGGCTAGAGCCAACACTCTCATGTCATGTCCCCTCCGCGCGCCAGCCCGTGGGCCGGCGCGCTATTTGCGAGCTTAGACCGCGTCCGACCCCGCCTCGCCGGAGGCGATGGCGGCGCTTGCACAGGCCTGGGCTCGCTGCGACCGAAGCATAGCCTGATCTTGGGCGGTTTGGCTGTTCACGGCTTGGCGAGCGATGTGGCTCACCTCCGCTTCGGCCGCAGCGATAGTTTCGGCCGACTGGCGCTGGCCTTCGGCATTCAGTTCATACTTGGCTTCGGCGACCTGGGCGCCGGCAACATCCTCGTAGGCAACGCAGCGGACAGCGCCGAGGAATTCCTCGCTCGTCATCTGCGGCCCGGCCGCGGCGAGCGCGAACGGAACGGCGACCACAGCGGCGGCGGTGGTGGCGATGAGCGCGAAACGCATGGTGACTGACCCTCCACGTCGAAAAAACTGGTTACTTCCAGCCCGCATCGCTTCTTGGATGCCGCGCCCGGGGGCGTTGGATGCGTCCTTGCTGCGATTTCAGGCTGATATCGATATACGATATGATTTATCGACAGTCAACACGAATTTATCGAAATTCGATGTGAATTGCTCTCGGCGCGATTTGCGCTCCGGATTCCAAGCGCTTAGCTGATCGCTGCCGATGCCACCGGAATCGATTTCCTCGCCGTGCATCAATGTCTGCGCCGTCAGCGGGCAGACGGGGCTATGCATCGGCTGCGGCCGAACGCTCGCCGAGATCGCCGCTTGGGCAAGCCTGGACGAGCCGCGGCGAAAGGCGATCATGGCTGAACTGCCGGGCCGTCTCGCGGTCCAGGAGAAAGCGCCATGATGAGCGGCGGCGATTTCAATTGGGCGAGTCTCGTCTATTTGCTGATGGCGCTTTTGCTCGTCACAGGCGCCGGCTGGGGCTTCCAGCGTTATCGCCGCGACGGGCGCATCGTCATCCTGGCTGTGGTGTTCTGGACCGCGCTGATCGTGCTGATCGTCGTGGCGTACAACGCCTTCAACTGAACGCTTCGCGCAGCATGTTGAGCGCGAGCACCGCGAGGGCGACGGCAAACGCGCGCTTCAACGTGAGCTGCGGCAGCCGATGCGCCAGGCGCGCGCCGATCGGCGCCGTCACGGCCGTCAACAGCGCCAGCAACACGAAGCCCGGCAAGCTGACGAAGCCCAGCGACCACGGCGGCAAGCCCTCGCGGCCCCAGCCTACGATCGCATAGCCAATGGCTGCCGGCACGGCGATCGCGGCGCCAAAACCCGACGCCGTCGCCACCGCACGGTGAATGGGACGCCCGCACAACGTCATGATGGTGACGCCAAGCGCGCCGCCGCCGATGCCCATCAGCGCCGAGAGAAGCCCCAGGCCGCCGGCGAGGAGCGCGCGCCAGATCCCGCGGGGAAGTTCGGCGAACATGCGCCAATTCGGGCTGGCGAAGCCGAGCTGCGCGGCGATCAGCACCAAGCCGCCGCCGAAAATGATCAACAGCGCCTCGGTGTTTGCGAAGCCCGCAACAGCAGCGCCAAGTGCGGCGCCCAGCGCGATCCACGGCGTCCACGCTTTCAGCACGTCGAAATCGACAGCCCCGGCATTCGTGTGCGTGGAGAGCGATCGCCACGATGTCGAGATTATCGTCGACAAGGAGGTGCCGACGGCCACATGCATGCGCACCGCCTCGTCGACGCCGAGCACCGCGAACACGAAATAGAGCGCCGGCACGATGACGATGCCGCCGCCGATGCCGAACAAGCCGCCGACAAAACCGGCGCTCAATCCCGCAACAATCAGGCCCGCAACGAGCCAGATCAGGTCGCCGCTCATGCCGCCTGCGCTTGAGCGTGCAGCGTCACTTCAGCCAGCGCCGCGCGCACGACCTCGACGCCGGCGTCCGGCTTCACGCCCCGCTCCGAGAGCATACGCCGCCAGAGTCGCCCGCCCGGGCGCGCATTGAAAAGGCCGAGCATGTGGCGCGTCATCGCATGCAACGGAACGCCCGCCGCAAGCTGGCGCTCGATGTACGGGACGTAGGCTTCGACCACGACCTCGCGTGACGCGCTCGGCGCGCGATCGCCGAACACGCGTGGATCGACATCGAGCAGAACTGCTGGCGTCTGATACGCCGCACGCCCCAGCATGACGCCGTCGAGACGCGACCCCTCCAGGTTGGACCGCGAGCCTTCAGGCTCGCATGCCACCTCGCCACCACGACGCGAGCCCGAACGTTCACACTCCCATCCTGCTTCCCACAGCGCATGATCCAGATCCTGGAGGCCGCCATTGAGGATTACTTCAAGCTCCGGCCTCGCCCGCTTCAATTCGCGCACCAGTTCGTAATCCAGCGGCGGCACATCGCGGTTTTCCTTCGGCGAAAGCCCGGAAAGCCACGCCTTGCGCGCATGCACTGTGAAGCTCTTGCATCCCTCCCGCGCGCAGGCGTCTACCAGCGCAAACAGCGCCTCGCGTGGCTCTTGATCGTCGACGCCGATGCGCGACTTGATCGTCACCGGCACGTGGGGCGCAGCCTCCTGCGCCGTGCGCCAGAGCTTGGCCACCAGCTCCGGTTCGCGCATCAGGCACGCGCCGAAGCGCCCCGACTGCACCCGGTCGGACGGGCAGCCGATATTGAGATTGATTTCGTCATAGCCGAACGCGGCGCCGATCCGTGCGGCTTCCGCCATCTTCGCCGGGTCGCTGCCGCCCAGCTGCAGCGCCACCGGATGCTCCACCCCCGAATAGCCAAGCAGCCGCTCGCGATCGCCGTGGATGACTGCGTCGGCCGTCAGCATTTCGGTGTAAAGCAGCGCCCGGCGCGTCAGCGCGCGATGGAACGCCCGGCAATGCCGGTCGGTCCAATCCATCATTGGAGCGATGGAAAAGCGGCGGTCGGGCCGGTTCATGACGGGCGCTGTCTATCGCCGAAAACGGCGCAGGCGCAATTGCCAACACCCGCTGAAGCGGCCGATGATGCCGCTATGCAGCTCACCCGCCACAAGCCGATCGTCACGACGCTGAAGCCGTCGAACCACCCCTATCTCAACGGGGCCTGGACGCCGTTGCATGAGGAAGTCGATGCCACCGATCTGGGCCTGATCGAAGGCGAAATCCCCCGCGACATTGACGGAATCTATCTTCGCAATACCGAAAACCAGATTCATGAACCGCTCGGCCGTTTCCACCCATTCGACGGCGACGGCATGCTGCATCAGGTCAGCTTCCAAAATGGGCGCGCGAGTTATCGCAATCGCTGGGTGCGCACGCGCTGCTTCCAGGCCGAGCAGGAAGCCGAAGGCTCGCTGTGGGGCGGGCTGATGGATCGCTGGGACACGTCGCGCCGGCCCGGCTTCGGCGCACACGGCGGGCTGAAAGATTCCTCCTCTACCGACGTCATCATCCACGCCGGCCGCGCCGTCTCGACCTTCTATCAATGCGGCGAGGCCTATCTCGTCGATCCCGAAACGCTAGAGACGATCGGCCCGGCGCACTGGGGTCCGCTCGACGGCGTCTCGGCGCATCCGAAAGTCGACGAACGCACCGGCGAGCTGATGTTCTTCAACTATTCGACGCATCCGCCGTATATGCATTACGGCCTGGTCGACGCCGACAACAAGCTCGTGCATTACCGCCCCGTGCCGCTTGCCGGGCCGCGTTTGCCGCACGACATGGCGTTCACCGAAAACTACGTTATCCTCAACGATCTGCCGCTGCATTGGGACGCCGAGGCGCTGAAGCAGAACGCGCACGTCGTGCGCATGCACGATCGGCCGTCGCAGTTCGCTATCGTGCCGCGCCGCGGCGATGGCGCGATCCTTTGGTTCAGCGCGCAGCCCACGTTCGTCCTGCACTGGACTAACGCGTACGAGGACGGCGATGAGATCGTGTTGGACGGCTATTTCCAGAGCAATCCCGAGCCCGGAAAATTCAAAGGCGCGCCGCGGGGCTACGAGCACATGATGGGCCATCTCGACGAACACACGTTCCAGTCGCGCCTGCATCGCTGGCGCTTCAATTTGAGGGACGGCTCAACCAGGGAAGAGCGCCTGGACGACCGCATCCTGGAGTTCGGCACCATCAACCAGCGTTTCGCCGGCCGGGCTTATCGCTACGTCTACTCGACCAAATCCAAGCCCGGCTGGTTTCTGTTCAGCGGCTTCGTGAAGCATGACCTGAAAACGCGTGACTCCATCACGCTCGATCTGCCGGAGGGCCGCTACGCCAGCGAAGCGCCCTTCGCGCCCCGCATTGGCGCGATCGAGGAAGACGACGGCTACATCGTCAGCTTCGTCACCGACGAAAACACCGGCACATCCGAATGCATCCTGATCGATTGCAAACGTTTCGCCGACGGCCCCGTCGTGCGCATTGCGCTGCCCCACAAAATCTGCTCCGGCACCCACGCCTGCTGGGCCGATCGCGACTTCATCCGTGAAGGAAGGCGTCCATGACCTACATTCTCGGCGGCTGGCAGAGCGATTTTGCGGACAACTGGACGCGCAAGGGCTGGGAAATCGCCGATGCGTTTGCCGAAACCGTGGGCGAAGGCCTCGCCGCCGCCGATCTCGATCCGAAAGAGGTCGAGAGCGGCCATGTCGGCAATTTCGCCGCCGAGCTTTTCGCCGGCCAAGGTCTGCTCGGCGGCTTCTTCGCGCTCGCGCACCCGCACTTCACCGGCATGCCAACGGCGCGCCACGAGGCAGCCTGCGCCTCCGGCAGCGTCGCCATTCTCGCGGCGGCGGCTGAGATAGAGGCGGGCCGTTACGATCTCGCCGCCGTGGTCGGCATCGAGCAGATGCGCAATGTCGGCGCCGAACAGGCCGCACGGCATCTGGGCTCGGCCGCCTGGGCAGGCCATGAGTATCTCGACACGCCGTTTGCCTGGCCGAAGGCGTTCTCAGACCTCGGCGACGAATACGAGCGCCGCTACGGCCTCGATTATCGCCACCTCATGGCCATCTCGGAGATCAATTTCGCCAACGCCAAACGCAATCCGAACGCGCAAACGCGCAAATGGGCGTTCACGCCTGAGAACTTCACCGCCAATGATGAAACCAACCCCATCGTCGTCGGCCGCACGCGCAAACAGGATTGCGGCCAGATCACCGACGGCGCCGCAATCATCTTTGTCGCTTCACCGAAAGCCGCCGCCGCCTACGCCGCCAAGCGCAACATCCCGCTTGCACGCATCCCGCGCATCAAAGGCTGGGGCCATCGCTCTGCCGCCATCCCGTTCGACGCCAAGGTGCGCGCCAGCGCCGACCAGCCCTACGTGTTCCCGCACATTCATCGCGCCATCGAAGACGCGCGCCGTCGCGCCGGCGTTGATCTCGAACGGATCGACGCGGTCGAAACGCACGATTGCTTCGCCATCACCGAATACATGGCGATCGATCATCTGGGGCTCACTGCGCCTGGCGAGGCCTGGAAGGCGATCGAGGCAAGCGACATCGCTATTGGCGGCAAGCTGCCGATCAACCCATCTGGCGGCCTAATCGGCGCCGGCCACCCTGTCGGCGCAACCGGCGTGCGCATGGCGCTGGATGCGGCCAAACAGGTCTCCGGCGGCGCTGGCGATTATCAGCTCGAAGGCGCAAGAACGGTGCAGACGCTGAATATCGGCGGCTCGGCAACAACGGTGGTGAGCTTCGTCATCGGAACGTAAGTCGCGCCGCTGGCGGAGGTGTTTGCGCGAGCGGCGGACGCCCGATAGAGAGTGGCGCGAAATGTCCAGCCGCCGCGCCCCGGAGCCTGATACGATCTCACCCCCGCGGCTAACGCATTTGCAGCGGCTCGAGGCCGAGAGCATCCACATCATGCGCGAGGTCGTCGCCGAGTGCGCGAAGCCGGTGATGCTCTATTCCATCGGCAAGGACAGCGCGGTGATGCTGCACCTGGCAGCCAAGGCGTTTTACCCAACGGCGCCGCCGTTCCCGCTGCTACACGTCGACACGACCTGGAAGTTCCGCGCCATGTACGAGATGCGAGAACGCATGGCGGCGGAATTGGGGTTCGACCTGCTGGTGCACAAGAACCCGGACGCGATCGCGCGCGGCATCAACCCATTCGATCACGGCGCGCTGCACACCGATCTCTGGAAGACGGAGGGACTGAAGCAGGCCCTCGACCTATACGGCTTCGATGCCGCCTTCGGCGGGGCGCGCCGCGACGAAGAGAAGAGCCGCGCCAAAGAGCGCATCTTCTCTTTTCGCTCAGCCAATCACGTCTGGGACCCGAAAAATCAGCGACCCGAGCTTTGGCGCCTCTACAACGCCAGAAAGCACAAGGGTGAAACGATCCGCATCTTCCCGCTTTCGAACTGGACCGAACTGGATGTCTGGCAATACATCCACCTCGAAAACATTCCCGTCGTGCCGCTCTATTTCGCCGCTCCGCGCCCGGTCGTGCGCCGCGACGGTGCGCTGATCATGGTCGATGACGAGCGCATGCGATTGCGCGACGGCGAAACGCCTGAGGTCTTGAGCGTCCGCTTCCGCACGCTGGGTTGCTATCCGCTCACCGGGGCAGTCGAGAGCACAGCCGATACGCTAACGGCCATCATCCAGGAAATGCTGCTGACGACGAGCAGCGAGCGTCAAGGCCGCGTCATCGATCACGATCAGACAGCCTCGATGGAGAAGAAGAAGCGCGAGGGCTATTTCTGATGGCCCACGTTTCCAACCTCATCGGCGCCGACATCGAAGCGTATCTCGCGCAACACCAGAACAAGTCGTTGTTGCGCTTCATCACCTGCGGCAGCGTCGATGACGGCAAGTCCACGCTGATCGGGCGCTTGCTCTATGATTCGAAGCTGATCTTCGAAGATCAGCTCGCGGCGCTCGAGGCGGATTCCAAGAAGGTTGGCACGCAAGGAGAGAATATCGATTTCGCCTTGCTCGTTGATGGCCTTGCCGCCGAACGCGAGCAAGGCATCACCATCGACGTCGCCTACCGCTTCTTCTCCACCGACACGCGCAAATTCATCGTCGCCGACACGCCCGGCCACGAGCAATACACGCGCAACATGGTCACCGGCGCGAGCACGGCCGACCTTGCGGTGATCCTGATCGACGCCCGCAAGGGCGTGCTGCCGCAGACCCGCCGTCACTCCTATCTCGTCTCGCTCATGGGCATCCGCCGCGTCGTGCTCGCCGTGAACAAGATGGATCTCGTCGGCTGGTCGCGGGAGGCGTTCGATGCGATCGTCGCCGATTATCGCGATTTTGCGGCGAAGGTCGGCTTGATCGACATTCTCGCCATGCCGATTTCGGCGCTCGGCGGCGACAACATCACCTCCAAGAGCTTGCAGACACCGTGGTACGACGGCCCCGCGTTGATGCCCTATCTCGAAGAGGTTGAGATTGACGAGCAGTGCCGCGCAACCGGCCCATTCCGCATGCCGGTGCAATGGGTCAACCGCCCCAACGCCGATTTCCGCGGGTTTGCAGGGCTGATCGTGAGCGGCAGCGTGAAGCCGGGCGACAAAGTCCGCGTCACGCCATCCGGCAAGATCAGCACGATCGCGCGCATCGTCACCAAGGACGGCGACCTCGTCGCGGCGACAGCCGGCCAGTCGGTGACGCTCACACTCGCCGACGAGATCGATTGCTCGCGCGGCGATGTGATTGCGGCGGCCGACGATCCGCCGGAAGCCTCGGATCAATTCGAGACCACGTTGATCTGGATGACCGAAGAGCACGCGCTGGCGGGCCGGCCGTATTGGCTGAAAGTCGGCGAGAAGACGGTCTCGGCGACGATCACGGAGATCAAATACAAGATCAACGTGAACACGCTCGAGCATCTGGCCGGCAAAGTGCTCGAACTTAACGAGATCGCCGTATGCAACATCAGCGTCGATCAGCCGATCGCCTTCGATCCGTACGACGCCAATTCCGACATGGGCGGTTTCATCCTGATCGATCGCACCAGCAACGCGACGATCGCCGCGGGCCTCATCCATTTCGCGCTCCGCCGCGCCCAGAACGTGCATTGGCAATCCTTGGACGTGACGCGCGGCGCGCGCGCGGAGATCAAGGGCCAGAAGCCAGCCGTGCTTTGGTTCACGGGCCTTTCCGGCGCCGGCAAATCCACCATTGCCAATCTGGTGGACAAGAAGCTCCACTCGCTCGGCAGGCACACCGTGCTACTCGACGGCGACAATGTCCGCCACGGGCTCAATCGCGATCTTGGCTTCACGGACGCCGACCGCGTCGAAAACATCCGCCGTGTCGCTGAAGTCGCAAAGCTGATGGCCGACGCCGGGCTGATCGTCCTCGTCTCGTTTATCTCCCCCTTCCGCGCCGAGCGCGAAATGGCGCGTGGATTGATGGCTGAGGGCGAGTTCTTCGAAGTGTTCGTCGACACCCCATTGGCTGAGGCCGAGAAGCGTGACGTCAAAGGTCTCTACAAGAAGGCGCGCGCCGGCCAGCTCAAGAACTTCACCGGCGTCGACAGCCCCTACGAGGCGCCGGACAATCCCGAGATCCATATCGACACCACCAAGCTCGACGCCGCCGCTGCTGCTGCGTTGATCGTGGCGAAACTGATCGGCTGATGTACCGCCGGCTTCTAGCCGGCAAATGCCGGCGGTACGGGAGGGTTGCAATGAGCGACATACGGATCGACCGCGACGGCCCGGTCTATATCGTGACCATCAGCCGCCCGGGGCGGCGCAACGCCGTCGACGCGGCAAGCGCACATGCCCTGTTTGATGCGTTCACCGCGTTCGACACCGATGACGCCGCCTCCATCGCCATTCTCACCGGGGCGGATGGCGCCTTCTGCGCCGGCGCCGATCTCAAGGCGCTCGCACGCGGCGAAAGCAGCAAACGCGTGCAGAAAGGCGGCGTCGGCGCGTTTGGCCCGATGGGGCCGACGCGCATGCGCCTCTCCAAGCCAGTCATCGCTGCAATCGAAGGCTACGCTGTCGCCGGCGGCGCCGAACTGGCGCTGTGGTGCGACCTGCGCGTGATGGCCGAAGACGCGACGTTCGGCATCTTCTGCCGCCGCTTCGGCGTCCCGCTCGTAGACCTCGGGACCATTCGCCTGCCGCGCCTCATCGGTCACTCGCGCGCGATGGATCTGATACTCACCGGCCGCGCTGTCGACGCGAACGAAGCGCTCGCCATCGGTCTCGCCAACCGTATCGCGCCGAAGGGAGAAGCGCTCAAGCACGCCATTGCGCTGGCAAAAGATCTCGCCGCGCTTCCGCAACGCTGCATGCGCAACGATCGGCTCTCGGCGATCGAGCAACGGGATCTGGATGAAAGCGCCGCGATCGAGAACGAGATCGTCCGCGGCCTCGACACCATCCGTTCCGGCGAAACCGCCGACGGCGCGGCACGTTTCACCGGCGGCGAAGGCCGCCATGGGGCCTAGACGCGCCCCGTCACCGGGATCAGAGCGCCCGTAATATCGCGGGCATCGTCGGAAGCAAGAAACAGCATGACCGTCGCCAGCGCATTAGGCTGTACCCAAGTGCTGAAATCCGCTTTCGGCATGTCTCTGCGGTTCTGTGCGGTGTCGAGGATCGAGGGCAGCACCGCGTTCACGCGCACCTTGCCCTTTAGCTCTTCTGCCAGCGCCTCAGTCAACTTGTGCACGCCCTGCTTCGACGCCGCATACGGGCCGAAGCCCGCGCCAGCTTTCAGCGCGCCAAAAGCGCCAACATTCACGATTGCGCCTTTTGCCGCAATCAGGTGAGGCAGTGCTGCCCGCGAAGCGTTTAAAGCCGTCTTGGTGTTCATCGCGTACATGGCGTCCCAAAGCCCAGCGTCAGCGTTCTCGACTTTGCTCCAGGCAAAGCCGCCCGCGATGTTGAATAACGCGTGGATAGCTCCTCCCGCGTCACGCGCCGCGTTGATCGCCGCTGCGGCCGCCTCAGCGTTTGTCAGGTCGACGCCGCCAAACGCGATCGCGCCATCGCTGAGCTTTTCGGCCGGCGCCGGCGCATAATCGATGAGCACGGGCCTGGCGCCGGTTTCCCGGGCGGCCTTCGCGGCGGCGCTCCCCAGCACGCCAAATCCGCCGGTGATGACGACGACCTTGCCTCGCACGCGCGCCTCCTTCGATGAGGCGTCTTAACCCGCATCCGAAACCGCGCCCAGGGGCATCTCAAGGTTGACGATACGTATCGTCTGCATGAAGAACTTCGGGCGGGCAGGCTCGTGCCCGCTCCTTTTTCCGGCCTTAGCCGCGGCTCTTCATTTCCTGCATCACGCGCTGGGCATAGGCGCGGCTCACCGGCACCTCGTCGCCGCTCTCGAGCACGGCCATGAGCCGGCCATTGGCGTCGCGGCGCACGGCCTTCAGGCGCCTCCAGTTCACGAACGCCGAGCGGTGAACGCGCAGCATCATGTTCGGATCGAGCTTCTCTTCGAGGTGCGACATGGTCTCGCGATGCAGCAACGTGCGGCCTTCCCAATAGAGTCGCACATAATCGCGCTCGGCCTCGATCCGCTCCACGTCGGCCACCGGCACGCGCAGGAAGCGGCCGCGATCTCGAATCCAGAATTCCTTCTCGTAGTGCGGCCCCTCGCGCTCTTCGGCTTCCTTCTTCAGAGCATCGAGCACCGCCGCCAGTTCTTCGGCGCGCCGGCCTGCGTCTTTCGCCGCTCGGCGTTCGCGCGCACGACCGAGCGCGGAGGCAAGGCGCTCGAACTCAACGGGTTTGACCAGATAATCGACGGCGGAGGTTTCAAACGCTTGCACTGCATAGGAATCGAACGCCGACACGAAGATCACTTCTGGCCCGCCGGAATCCTCGACTGCGTTCGCCACCTCGAAACCGTCGGCGAGCGGCATCTTGATATCGAGCAGAACAACGTCGGGCTTCAGATCGCGCATCTGCGTGATCGCTTGCGCGCCGTCGCTTGCCGCGCCGACGACCTCGACGTCGGGGATCGCCTGCAGCGCAAGCTTGATGCGTCGAAGCGCCAGAGGCTCGTCGTCAGCTAAGAGCAGGCGCAGGGGTTGGGCGGACACTCTCTTCCTCCAAAGGCAAATAGAGTTCGACCCGGCAGCCATGCGGCTCCCGGTTGCGCGCAATGAGGCCGGCGCGATCTCCGTAAATCAGCTCAAGCCGCTCGCGGATGTTGGCAAGACCCACGCCGCGCCGGCGCGGATGCATCTCCTCGCCCGGCAGGCCCGGCCCGTCGTCTTCGACAATGATGCGTAAGCTTGCGCCGTCCCGGCGCGCTGAGACATGGATCGCCCCGCCTTCAGCGCGCGGTGTGATGGCGTACTTGATCGCATTCTCGAGAATGGGTTGCAGGATGAGGCTCGGCAGCTTCGCATTCTCCAAGCCCGGCTCAATGTCAAAGCTCACTCTAAGTTTCTCGTCGAAGCGGGTCTGTTCGATTTCGAGATACTTACGTTGCGCCTCAAGTTCAGCGTTGAGGTTGGCGAGCGCGGTCGGCTGGCGATCGAGCGAATAGCGCAGGAAGCCCGCGAGCTTCAGCAGCATGCTCTCAGCGGCGTCGTTCCGTTTTTCGAGCACGAGCGTCGAAATTGCGTTCAGCGTGTTGAAGAGGAAATGCGGGTTGATCTGGTAGTGCAGCATCCTGAGCTGCGCGTCGTAGGCGAGCGATTGCGCGCGCGCGACGGCGCGGGCCTGCGTCATGGTTTCGAAATGGTAGCCCAACAGCGCCTGCGTCAGGCCCCACAGCGGCAGCGCCCAGCCAAACTGGAAGAGATAGATCACGAACGGATAGGGATCGGGCGAAAAGCCGGCAAGCGCCATCGGCCAGAATTGCTCGCTGTATTGCGTGATCGGCGCGACGGCGATGGCGCCGAGCACCAGCGCTAGGTTGCGCGCCCAGTTCGAACGGTTGGCGCGCACGCCTGCGATCAGCGCCAACAACACACCCGTGAGTGCAGCGTACGTCGCCACCACCAGGAGTCGGTTCAGGAAATACGGAAAGTCGGTCGCATCCTCGGGGGGATCAGCCGCGGCGGCAGCGGTGCGAATGGCGAGATAGACCAGCCAGAACGCGATGTGCGCGCCCCAACGCGTCCACGCGGGATGATCCAGCAAGCTGGACGACGCGCTTCGCGCGGCGTGGCTCGTGTCCTCCCGTTCAGTCATTCGTCGAACCTAGCGAATGGAGCCCAAAGATGGGTATCGACAAGTACAGTAATCGCCCCGTCCGTTCGTCGCTGTTTTCCGTCGCTTCGTCGTGACTTCTTGTCCCCGACTTGTATTCGCTTGAGTAGAACAGCGCGATGCAACCGCAACGCTTTTCAGGTGCGGCCGCAAGCGCAAAAGCGCAGCGGTTGAACACAAGTCCGCGAGCGCGCTTGCAGCGCGCCGAACCTTGCGTGGACGATACCGCCTCGCCGTGCTGGTGGTCAGAGGGCGACTAGAAGCGTTGTCCGATGCGGATGCCGCCAGTCAGAGGCCGCGCCACCACATCATAGAACACCCCTTCCAGCGCATCGCCGAGCGGCGGCGCCCCACATGTGCCGACCGCGCACTCGGTATAGCGGCCGGTGATGGCGCGCTCATCGAAGAGGTTGTCGACAAAGAGCACCAAACTCAGCCCGTTGCGTTCGATGCCGGTCGAGATATCGGCGATCCAGTACTCGGGCAGTGTGCCAAGCAGCTCTGCATCGCTATCGGGACCCAGCGTCAGGATGCTGGTTTGGCGCTCGCCGACATAGGTGGCGCCACCTTGCACGAAGGCCTCCCACGTGCCGAGTGGAAACTCGTAGCGGGCAGTGAAATCGAACTTGAGATCCGGTGAGACGGGCAATTCGGTGCCGACTTCGGTGCCAGTGATGTCCGCGCCTGTAAGTTCAGTGGACAACCACGTGGCCGCGCCGTTGATCGTGAGCCCGTCGACCGGCGCCCAGGTGATCTCGGTTTCGAGACCGTCGATCTCGGCATCGCCGGCGTTCTGAATTTGCGTCAGACCGCTGCTGCCGACCGAGATGAAGGCGTATTGGAAGTCTTCCCAGACTTGATGGAAGATTGCGCCGTTCCAGCGCAGCCGTCCGTCCGCCCAATCCGTCTTCCAGCCGACCTCGAAATTGTCGAGGAAGTCGGCCTCGTACGGACCGAACGTGCCGCGCCGGTTGATGCCGCCGGGGCGGAAGCCTTCGGAATAGGTGGCGTAGACCATCCGATCGTCGTCGATGTTCCATTCGAGGTTGGCGCGATAGAGCTGGCCCTCCTCCTGCGTGGACGCATCCAGGTTCGTGCAGGGCGCATCGCGGAACGGCAGCGACCCAACGAAACAGGCTGCTTCACCGGTCGATCCCGAGAATCCGGAGCCGAAGCCGAAGAAGCCGACAAGCGAATTCTCGGTTTCGAACGCGCGAATGCCCACCGTCGCAGTGAGACGATCGGTGAGGTCGAAGGAAAGTTCGCCGAACAGCGCACGCTCTTCATCGGTACGGGTCTGCTCGGTCAGCCAGATCGTATCGGGCAAGCCGGTGACCTCGTAGGCGTCCCGGAAATCTTCCGAGAAATAGTAGCGCTGATGAATCTCGTGTTCGGACAATTGGTAGAAGATGCCCGCAATGGCGCGTATCCGGCTGTTGGCCGGCGAGGCCACGCGGAATTCGTAGGTCTCACGATCGTAGTGATCGCGCCCTTCGACCTGCTGTCCCGGATTGATCGGGTTGCCTTGCCGAAGGCCTCCGGTGGCCACGTCGCAGACGCTGCCGACGCCGGCGTTGTCGACGTAATAGCAGCCATAGCCGGCGAGCACGTCATAGAAATAGCCGTAGTCCGCATAGTCCTGGTTTGAATCGACATCGCGGCCCAGACGCGAGGCGGAGAAGACGATATCGAAGTCGTTAACCCGGCCCTCAATTGTCAGCGCGCCCTGAATCCAGACATCCTTGTTCCATTCCGGGAAGAAGTGCGTGACGGCCAGCTCGCCGACATCGCTTTGCTGGGCGAACACGCCATTGCTGACCTGACGCTGACCCATCACCTGCGGGGTCACGGTCCAGTTCTCGTTCAGATCGATGCCGAGCGCGATGCGGCCGCCCCACGAGTCGACGGTGTTGTAATCCTCATCGGCGACATCGGAATTCTCGTCCGTTGGTCCCGTGCCGAGACAACCCACGTCGAAGTCGCATGTCTCGTAAAACCGGGAGCCCAATTGGTTGTCGATAAAGCCGCTATCATGCTCGGCCCAGCCGACAATGCGGACCGCTGCGCTGTTGCCCAGCGGAATGTTCATGTAGCCCTCGCCGACTTGGCCATAGCCGCCATGGCGCGTGCTGCTGAACTCGAGGTCGTAAGCGGAACTGAAGGCGCTGGGGTCCGGCCTATTGGTGATGATGCGCACCGTGCCGGCTTGCGAGCTTGCGCCGTAGAGCGTTCCCTGGGGGCCCGCCAGCACTTCGACGCGCGAGACGTCATAGAGGTGCATATCCAAATTGCCGACGATGGTCGTGATCGGCTGTTCGTCGAGATAGGTGCCGACGCTCGGCATCGAGCCGGAATGGTTGCCGTTCTCGCCGCTGGCGACGCCGCGCATGAACGGACGATTATAGCCCGGGCCATAGCTGGGCGAGTACGACAACGTCGGCAAGTGCTGCGCGTAGTCTTCGAAATCGGTGATGCCGAGTTCGGTCAGGCGCTCTTCACCGAGCGCCTGTACGCTGATCGGCACGTCTTGCAGGTTCTCCTCACGCTTGGTGGCGGTGACGACGATATCGCCGACAGCGCTTTCCTCATCCTGCGCGAACGCCGGCGCTGCCGCGAACGCCCCGCTGAGCGCGGTCGTGGCGAACAGCACTGCGTGCCAGGGCAGGTACCGCCGTTGTTTGCCTTGCTTCGCCATACTCGCTCCCCTCGCTTGGTCGTTGTTCAGTGTCTTGGATAGTCTTCGAGCGTGCGCCCGAGCGCCGTCTTGAGGTCCCGCAGCCAAGGTTCGTAATTGCGCCATTGCTCGACGGCGCCGCCATAGATCGGCTGGCGCACCTGCTCCGAACTCGCCGTCCGAACCGCCCGCGGATTGGAGTGAAATTCAAGACAAGCCGGTTCAAACGGCAGTCCAAGATAGGCCAGCAGCCGCCGCACCTCGCCCTCGGTGTCCGCGATCATGTCTTCGTAGAGCACGCGATGGACGCGTCCTGGCGCCGCCTGCTCGAACCGCGCCATCAGCTCGACGTAGTCGGCATAGTAACGACCGACATCCGTCAAATCGTAGCTGAACGCCTGGCCGCGCGCGAAATGCTGTTTGAAGGCGGAAAAACAGGCGCCCATCGGATGGCGGCGCGCGTCGATGATCTTGGCGTTCGGCAGAATGAGGTGAATGAAGCCAACGTGCTGAGAATTGTTCGGCATCTTGTCGATGAAGAACGGCCGATCGGTCTTCCTCTGCACCCGCGTGCGGGCGATATACTCTTCACCGAGCGCCTTGATCTCGGCTGCCGAAAGCTGCGCCAGCACGCCGGGATACGCGCCGCCGCGCACCTTGCCGCCGCCCAGATGCTTGGCCATGGCGATGATGTCGGGCAGCTCCATCGTGCCTTCCACCTTCGAGTGGCTGGCAAGGATTTGCTCGATCAGCGTCGAGCCCGAGCGCGGCAGCCCGACGATGAAGATCGGATCAGGCGCGGGCGCGCCTTGCCCTTTGCGCGCGGCGAAGAACTCCGCGGTGAACAAGCCCGAATGTTCGCGCGCCGCCTGGGTGGTCTCGCCCGCGTTGTAAGAGAGCCCGCTTCGGCGGATGCGCGCGCCTTCCGAATAATGGGTGAAGGAGCGCTCATAGTCCGCCTTGTCTTCGTAAGCTTTGCCGAGCGCGTAATGCAGGTGGAAACGATCCTCTTCGCTGAGATCGCTGCGCGCGAGCTGATCCTGCATCTTGACGACATCCGCATCGGTGAACGGATGCGTCTTCAGATTGGCGAGGCTCCAGTACGCCTCGCCCAGGTGCGGCGCGATGGCCACGACTCTTTCGTACGCTTCGATGCTTTCGGCCCGCTGGCCGGCTGTCTTCGACGCATGTCCCAGGCTGAGCCACGCGCGTGCGCTAATGGGATGTTTTTCGAGCACGTCGCGGTAAATGGCGATGGCGGCGTCGTATTCGCCGATGCGCGCAAGCGCAGCGGCGCGCAGAAAATTGTAGCTTGGGTTTTCCGGATCGACCCTGAGCAACACGTCGAGCTGCTTCAACGCCTCGACCGATTTGCTCTCACGGTGCAGCACAATCGCGTAATTGTGCCGCGCAGCGTGGAAACTCGGCGCCAGTTCGAGGCAACGGCGCAGCAGCTTCTCCGCGTCCTCGAAGCGGCCCAATCTCGCGCCCACTTCAGCGAGCATGCGAATGGCGGCCACATCGGTGGGATGGGCGCGCAAGTGTGGGCGCAGCATATGTTCGGCGACAGCGAGCCTGTTTTCGCAAAGCGCAATCGCCGCTTCCATCAAGCGGGGGTCATGCACCGATGCGCGAATGGACTGCGCATAGGCGGCGTCCGCGCCGGCCGCATCGTCCAAGAGCGTCAATTGATCACCGAGCGCGCGCCACGCCGGGCTCTGAGGATCGAGTTCGGCCGCGCGCCGAAACGCAACCGCTGCGTCCTGGTGGCGTCCCATTTGCGCATAGGCATGGCCGAGCACGAAATGCGCGCGCGCCTGGGTCGGATCCGCCTTCAGGATTTCCCGCGCTTGATCCAGCGCCAAGGACGGACTGCTGCGCAGGAGCCGCCCCGCCTGCGCGAGCGCCTCCTCGATCGTCCCCGTCCTTTCAGGCGCGCTGGTGTGCATGCGCTCTCCGGTCGGAACTGAGATACCAGTCGCGCATCAAGTCAACGCCGTTCCGGCTGACGCTTGCGTAACGATCGCGCGCTGCGGCGGCGGCGTTGCGTTCAGGCATCAGATGTCGATTCCTCAAGGCAACAACTCTGGGCCTTCCGTGGCGTTAGTTGCTCGCGTTCAGGATGGCGGCCGGACAATTGAAGGTTCGAGCGCGTTCAGTGTCTCGCGTGCGTTGAATGCGCCTTCGGGCGCGGGAAGCCTGCCCATCACGATGTCAGCGCTGGCCGAATAATGCGTTACGCCCTGCGGCGCCGGCGGCAGCGCTTCCGGCGTCGGCGGGCCCGCGGGATCCCAATCGGTCCAGCGCGACCGGCTGCGCCGGCGCCATTGCGGACGCCAGACCGGCGCAGGCGCCGCCTCGGCGCGCGGCGCGGACACGACGATATCTTCCTCGCCGGCCATCGCCGGCGCCGACGGTGCGAACCAATCGTAGCCGCGTTCGAGCGTGAGTTCGGCCGAGCGATAGAGCAGATACGTCTCCACGGTTTCGGGCGAAGAGACAGTGTCGCCGACGAACTCGACATGCCAGCGCGCATCCGAAATGCGCGTCTCGGCGTAGCCGCCTTCGCCGGCGCGCGCCTGATAGAGCCCCGGCGTCGCGCACGCCGCCAGCATCGTGCCGGCGCACAAGGCCGCAACCAGATGGGTGGTGAAACGCATGGGAAGACCTCCGCCAGAAGTCCTGCCTGGGCAGACGCCGCGAGCATTGATTGCGCGCAAAGCGGCATCGCCTCAACGCAAAAAAAGGCCCCGCTGTCGCCAGCGGGGCCGTGATTGGGTGCGGGAGTAGGATTTGAACCTACGACCTTCAGGTTATGAGCCTGACGAGCTACCGGGCTGCTCCATCCCGCGTCAAACTTTCGCTCTCTGATGCGCAAACGGCCGCGTGGGAGCGCGGCCGGGTACGTCACGGCCGAGGCCGTCATTGTGAATGAGGGTTCTTTGGACTTTGCGTTCACGCGAATCTTGCAGACCCGGCAGCGACCTACTCTCCCATGCCTTGAGACATAGTACCATCGGCCCTGGGGGACTTAACGACTGAGTTCGGGATGGGATCAGGTGGGGACCCCCCGGCATAGCCGCCAGGTCG
>JBFWYQ010000016.1:0-74612 GCA_050186235.1 Hyphomonadaceae bacterium | reverse complement strand
AGGCACCAGGTCCGTGCGCGCGAACGCGAGCGGCCTGCACGCCGCCGGCCGCGCCGCCTCCGGGAGTGAAATACCTCCCGCGACGGCGCCGGTGGAAATCAGATCACGGGGCGCGGTGGTCCGCGTCTAGCGCGCCGGCAAACGGCGCAACTTGCCCGGCGTGGGCTCACCGCGTCCCGGCCGCTTTTGTCCGCGCTCGCGCGCAACAAGGATGACGCATGCCTGGGTGTTGGGGACTAGGGATTGGGGACTGGGGACTAACGATGAAGGTCGAAGCAAACCAGAGTTATTCCAGACACGCGCAGCGTGATCTGGAATCCATGAATCAACACTCAGCTCCGCGAGCCGCTGGATTGCTTCCCTAGTCCCTGGTCCCTAACACTTAACCTTACTTCTCGCGCCACGCGCGGCATTGGCCTCGCATTTGCCCCGAATTGGCGCACGCGTTTGGCGGGAAACGCACTCGCCTCGCTGGCATGGGCGTTGCAGCCGGCGGGTTAACGCCCGCAAACCGCGGGCGCGCGGGAGTTTACGATGTACTATGGACAAGAGGACGACGAACGCGATCCGTTCGAAGTTTTCGGCGAGGCCGAAGACGCGAACGACGATGTCGCGGACGTGTTTAACGAAGAGGAGTTCGAGCGCGAACTCGACTTCCAACCCGAAGAACCCAAGAGCTTCGAGCGCGATGTGCTCGCCGCGACCACGAGCCCGGACCCGGCCGTGATCGAACCCAAGCGCGAAGAGAAGATCAAGACGGGCTTCTCCTGGGCCGGCTTCGCCGGCGGCGTCATGGCCCTGATCTGGATCGGCGGCGCCATCGGCGGTCCGCTCACCTATTTCGGCGTCGAAGCCGTGATGACGATGGATCCGGCGATGCAAGCAGGCTTGATCGCTCTCGCCTTCGGCCCTGCCCTGTTGTTCTGGGTCGCCGCGTCGGCGGCCGGTGAAGCGCTGAAAGCGCGCAAGCTCGCGGCCGAACTCACGCGCCTGGCGCGCGAAGCGGCTCTGCCGGTCGAACAAGGTGAAGCCCAGGCGCAGCGCCTGACCGCAACCGTGAAGAACGAAATCGAGCAACTCAACGACGCCGTTGCAGCCGCGCTCGATCGATTGGCTGAACTCGAAGCTGCCGCGCAGCGCAACGCCGCCCTGTTCGGCGATGCGGTCGCCGCCTCGCGCGAAAACACGCAAGCCATGGCCGACACGCTTGTCCGCGAGCGTGAAGCGCTCGTCGACGTGCGCGCCGACATCAAGGATCAGACCGATGTGATCGCCAACTCGATCGGCCGGCAAGTCCGCCTGATGCGCGAAGCCTCGAAACTGGTGAAGGCTGAAGCCGGCGCCGCCGAACAGGCGCTGTCGACGCATCTCGCCTCGTTCAGCGCTTCGGCAAACCTGATCGGTGATCGCGCGGCCGAATTCCACGCCGCCGCCCACACCGCAAACGCCGCCGCTGCCTCGCTGAACGGCTCGATGACGGAAATGCTCAGCGGCCTCGCGGAAGCCACCCGGCTCACGGAAACGGCCAAGAAATCGACCGCCGAAGCGGTGCTCGTCGCCAACGAAACCGCAAGCGCGGTTCGCGAAACGACGCGCAGCGCCGTGACCGAGTGCAAACGCGCCGCCCAGCTCATCCGCGCGGAAGCGCAGGCGATGCAGGAAGCCGCTAACGAAACCATGGCGCGCCTGAGCGAAATGGCGACCTCGGCGCGCACGGCCTCGCAAGAAAGCCAAGCCGCCGCCGAACGTCACGCCAGCTCGATCGAGAAGCGCCTCGGCGCGCTCGCGTCGGCGACGGCGAAGAAAGCGCCCGTGCAACAGCCCGTCGAGCGCGTTATCGAGCGCAAAGTCGAGGCGACTGCCTACGCCGAGGACGAAGTGAACTCGTTGCATGCGGCCGCCAACGCGGCCGTCGCCCGCGGCGGTTCGCGCCGCACCGAGTCACGCGCCGAGATCGTAGAAACGCAGCCGAAGCGCGCGTTCAAGGGCTTCGGTTCGTGGGGCAATTTCATGCCTCAACGTGAAGACGCCCCGGTCGCCGCCAATGAGAGCGCGTTCGAACTGGCCGATTTCGGCTCGCGTTCGACGGTTGACGCCGAAGCCGAAATCAAGGCCGGCGCGATCGATCTCGTCACCAATGCCGGCGTCGATCTTGACGAGGTGTTGGACGCCGCCGACCTCGAGCGCATCGCGCGCTGCTCGCGCGAAGGCGCCTCGGCCCGCCGCCGCGCGGTGATTGATGCAGCGCCGGGCGCGGTCACGCGCGTCTCGCGTCACATGAAGCGTAATGACGGCGCGCGCCAAACCGCAGCCCAGTTCCGCTCGCGCCCTGACCTCGCAAAGAGCGAGAAGAAGGGCGAAGGCGGCGACCTGGTCCGCGCCTACCTTCTGATCGACGCCGCGTTGGCTTGATCAGCTGCGGCGGCTGAGGCTCGCGCTTCAGCCGCCGCATCCGCCGCAAACTCCCCGATGCGCGCGCTGCCTTCCCGGGCGGCGCGCGCGAGCGCTTCAGCCGCCACCGACGAAGAACGCGCCGACACCGGCGCGGAGGTTTCAACCAAATGCGAGGCCACGATCTGGCGCCCCTGTGTCACCAGCCGGACTTCCGCGCGGAAACGCGCCGTCATGTCCTCTTCGCGCACCTCGAAATCGAGCACTTCCCACCGAATCTCGAAATCCGCGCGCGCTTCGCCGCTGCGTGTGGACGCACGGAAGCGACCTTGGCGGATCACGGTTTCAGCAACCATCTGCTGCAGCGCGTCGGCAGCACGGTTCGACCATTGAGACTGATCGACGTAGGCAATGGTATCGCCCGTTCGCCAGATCAGATCGAAGCCGAGAATGGCGCGTTCTCCCGTGGGCTGGGCGATGGCGATGACAGCGTCGATCGGTTCGCCAGCGAGCTCCGCCACGTCGCGCGACTCGAGCACATAGGTGCGCGGCGGCGGCGGCGGTTTCGGCAACAGCGAAATACAACCGCCGAGCAGCGAAGCGGCAAGCAGCAGAGGTGCGGCGCGGATCATGGGTCAAGCTCCACGGTCGGCCGCGGACTGCGCGGCGTGAGGACGGAAGGGTTTTCTTCGAGATTGCTGGCGACGCGATTGATGCTTGCCGCCGCGCGGCGGATTTCTTCGGCGGCAAGCGCTAGTTCCGGCAGCGTCTCGCCGGCGGCGACGCCGGCTGCGTCGTTCACTTGTTCGATCACCTGGTCGAGTTCGGCCAGGTCGCCCTGCATTTGCCGCGCGAGCGTGGCGATTTCGCGCGCCGCCGCTCCGGAATGAGTGACGACCGAATTCTGCGAGGCGAGTTCGTCGGAGACATGCTCGAGGTTCCGCACAATACGGGTCACGCGGGCGATGTTTTCGTCGGTCAACAGATCGCGCACCGCGGCCATGGCTTCGCTGGCGCGCAACGCCACTTCCTCGCCGCGCGCAACGATCACATCGATCTGACTGCCTCTGCCCTGAATACGCGGCGGCGGACCGCCGAAGGCCCCGCGCAGCAGCTCGGCGTCGACACTGCCGGCAGAGAGTTGGATCAAGGTGACGCCGGTCAGCCCGATCGGTTCGAGCTGAGCCTCGGTGTCGACTTTGACCGGCACGTCGGAGGAAACGCGAATGCGGGCAATGACGCGGTTAGTGTTGTCCGGGTCGATGCGCAGCGAGTCGACTTCGCCGACCTTGATGCCGTTGAAGCGCACTTCGCCGCCCTCGGTGAGACCGCGCACGGGATCTTCGAACACCACATCGTAGGTGTTGAAGCCGCGCCTCAGGTCGCCGGTGGTGATCCACATGGCGAAGAGCATGATCAGCAGCGTCCCGACGATCGTCGCGGCGCCGATCAGCACATAATTGGCTTTGGTTTCCATGGCTCTACCCTCCCGCTGCGCCGCGTGTCGCCGCGCGGCCGCGCGGTCCTGAGAAATATTCCTTCACCCAACCTTCGGCGCCGGCCGTGATCTCCGGTATCGTGCCGATCGCCACAACTTTGCCTTTGAACAGCACGGCAACGCGATCGCAGATGGCGTGCAGCGTGTCCAAATCGTGTGTGACCAGAAACACCGTCAGCCCGAGCGATCGCGCGAGTTCGCGCGTCATCTGGTCGAAGTTCTCGGCGCCGATCGGATCGAGACCGGCGGTGGGCTCGTCGAGAAAAAGCAGTTCCGGGTCGAGCGCGATCGCTCGCGCTACCGCTGCGCGCTTGCGCATGCCGCCGGAGATTTGAGCCGGTTTCTTGTGATGTGAATCGGCGCCGAGGCCAGCCATTGCGAGCTTCAGGCCTGCGATCTCTCTGCGCAGGCTCGGCGAGAGATGCGTATGCTCGCGCAACGGCGCCTCGACATTCTCGAGCACGGTGAGATTCGAGAATAACGCGCCGTCCTGGAACATGACGCCGAGCGTCGGCTCACGCGAGATCGAGTCGAAGTATGGAAACGTGATCTCGCCGGCGGTTGGCCTGTCTAGGCCCACGATCTCTCGCAGCAGCACCGATTTGCCCGTACCTGAAGGACCGACAACGCCAAGAATCTCACCGCGCCGCACGTCGAGATCGAGACCGTCGTGAACCGTTTGCGTGCCGAAGCGCGTGACGAGATCGCGGACCGAGATGGCGATGTCGTCGCTCACCAACCCATCTCCAGGAACCAGATCGCAAACATTGCGTCCATGAGGATGACAACAAAAATGCCTTGCACCACCGAGGTTGTAACCCTCGATCCGAGCGAGGCGACATCGCCGCCGACGGAAAGGCCCTGCTTGCAGGCGATGATGGCGAGCGCAAGCGCGAACGCTGGCGCCTTGGTGATGCCGACCCAGAAATTGTCGGCCGGCACGACTTCGGAGATGCGGGCGAAGAACATGGCGGGGCTCACGTCGAGCGCGCTCCAGCTCACCAGCATGCCGCCGAAGATGCCGGACATCATCGCGCCGAAAGTGAGGATGGGGGTCATCACCAGCATGGCGATGGCGCGCGGCACAACGAGCGCGATCATCGGATCGATGCCGATGACACGCATGGCGTCGATCTCCTGGCGCATCTTCATGGCGCCAATTTCGGCGGTGAAAGAGGAATTGGTGCGCCCCGCCAGAATGATGGCGGTGATTACCACGCCGAATTCGCGCAGCACCGATATCGTCACGAGTTCGACCACGAATACGGTCGCGCCGAAATCCTGCAGAATGCGAGCGCCGAGGTAGGCGACGACCATGCCGATAAAGAATGACAGCAGGCAGACGATCGGCAGCGCGTTGAGGCCGGCGGTTTCCATCACGTGCACGATCGACACGGTCCGGATACGGCGAGGCTGAACAATCTGGCGCCCGAGAATGACGAGTGTTTCGCCGAAGAAGCCGACGGTTTCGACGATCTCATCGCCAATACCGACGACGGCGCGGCCGACGAAGTCGGAGAAGCCCCTTAGGCCGCCCAGATGATGCGGCGGGGGCGCGGGGGCGGCGTGCGCCTGGCGCGCGGCCTGTAGCAAGCGCATCGCGTTGCCATGTTCGCCGCGGATGGCGATGCGCGTCTTCTGGCCAGCTGGACTCTCACGAAAGGTTCGGTCGATCAAATAAGCGCCTGCGACATCGAAGCGGCCGAGACCAGCGACGTCGACCACGGCGCCCGGCTTTAACCTTTCGGATACCTCCGCCAATGCGTTCTCGAGACCGGAAATGGTGTCCACCGTCCAGTCGCCGCGCAGCACCAGAACGGGCGCGTCGTCATCCTCCCGGAAATCGAATGCGGCCGTCGCGGCCAAACCAGTCCCCTTCGAGCTTTCTGCCCGCCTATCGATAAGAGCTAACAGAAAACATTAGGCAAATATGCGGGGAGCGCTTTCGTTGTTCCCGCGTCAGGCGAATTTCTTAACCAGATGTTGCCTTGGGCCGGCGGCGATCGGGCGGCACAAGCAGCAAAGCCAGCGCCCCCCCTGCTGCCGCGAGAGCGGCCATGGCCCAATAACCGCCGGCGCCAATGAGATCGTAGAGATGGCCTGAAATCAGCGTGGCGGCGCCCATCAGCAGGCCGGCGGACATCCCGGCATAGAGCGTCTGCGCCATCGCGGCCGAGTGATCGGGCGTGTCGCGGTAGAGAATTCGCATGGCGCCGACATGAGCGGCGGCGAAGGTGAGCGCATGCAGCGCCTGCAGCGGCCACAACACAAAGCCGATCGGGCCGAATCCCATGGCGAGCCAGCGCGCGACGCCGGCGCCGGCGCCGATGAGGATCAGCGCCTCCGGTGTGATGCGCCGCTCGATCGACGGCAAACTCCACAAGAAGGCGACCTCGACCGCAACGCCAAAGGCCCAGAGTACGCCGACCATTTCCGGCGAGATCTCCTGCCCGCGCCAGACGATGGTCGAGAAGTTGTAGTAGAATCCGTGCGCGCTTTGGATGAGGCCGCAAGCGACAATGAGGATGATGAAGCGGCGATTGTGCAGCAAGTCCCGCACGCCGCCCCAGCGCGACGTCTGCGGACGCGCCGGTGCCGGATCTCTGTGCAACCCAAACCAGGCCGTTATCGCCGTGATGCCCAAACCGCAAAGCACCCAAACGATGACCGCGCCCAAGCCGAAGCGCGAAATCGCAACGCCACCCAAAACATTGGCCATGATGAAGGCGATCGAGCCCAAGCCGCGCGCCGTGCCGTAATTGATCCTGCCCGCAGCCGTGGCGCGTAAGGTGGCCGCCTCGATCAGCGGCGTTATCGCCTGCGTCGTCGTGAGCGCCACGAAGCCGAGCGCCAGCAGCGGCCAAAAGCCCAAGTCGACGAAAAAGAACGCGGCGTACGCCGCGATCGCGATAACGGAGGCTACCTTGAGCGGCGCCGAGCGATCGTCGGCGGCGTCAGCGAGATAGGCGATGCCGGGACCGATGAGGATACGTGCGAATTGCGCCAGCGAAAGAATGACGCCGATCTCTGCACCCGACAGGCTGCGCTCGACTTCAAGCCAGCGCGGCAGAAACACCAGGATGACGCCTGTGGTGCCGAACAGCGCCGACATCACCATGGTCACGCGCGCGGCGCGTGTGGCGAAGATCGATGGCTCTGTGGAATCCAAAGTCAAGCAAGGGCCGCGCGTTGGTCACACACTCGAACGGGAGCGTGTGCGAATCGGAACTTATAAGGAGAGAGGCTGGTTAGGCGAGCGCAGACAACGCCATGACGCTTAGGAACGCCAAGCCATCGCGGCCTTCTTCGAGGTCTGCAGCTAGCGCCTTGCTTGGCGGCGCGAGCGCACGTAACCAAGCTGACCATGTACGGACAAACGCCCCCGCCCCGCCGTGACCTTTACCCGGCGATCGAGGCGTTTGCCCACGAAATGCTCAAAGTTTCGGATCTGCACACGATCTATGTCGAGCAAACGGGCAATCCGAAGGGACGCCCGGCGGTGGCGCTGCACGGCGGGCCGGGCGGCGGGCTCTCGCCGGAAATGCGCCGCTTCTTCGATCCGAAACGCTTCCGCGTCGTGGCCATGGATCAGCGCGGTTGCGGACGGTCGACCCCCCACGCCGAACTCAACGAGAATACGACGTGGGATCTGGTCGCCGATATCGAGCGCGTGCGCGAACGTTGTGGCATCGACAAATGGGTCGTGTTCGGGGGCTCCTGGGGATCGACTTTGGCGCTCGCTTACGCGGCCAAGCATCCCGAGCGCGTCGCCGGGCTGGTGCTGCGCGGCATCTTCCTGCTGCGCAAGAGCGAGATCGACTGGTTCTATCAGGACGGCGCAAGCCACGTATATCCCGACGCGTTCGAGCGCTATGCGGCAGCTATCCCTGAGAACGAGCGCGGCGATTTCCTGCGCGCTTATCACAAGCGGCTCACCTCGAACGATTGGGCCGAGCGCGTGCGCGCGGCGCGCGCATGGGCGCGCTGGGAAGGCGAGACGATCTCGATCGCAGGCCCGAGCGCGCTGCCCTCCCGGTTCAACGAAGACCGATTCGTCGAGGCGTTCGCGCGGATCGAGAACCACTATTTCATGCACGGCGGATTCTTTGAAAGCGACGGCTGGCTGCTCGAACAAGCGCAGCGCCTGCGCCGTATCCCCTGCCGCATCGCCCAAGGCCGCTACGACATGTGCACGCCGATGCGCTCGGCCTGGGAGTTGAAACAGCGCTGGCCGGAGGCCGAGTTGGAAGTCGTGCACGACGCGGGGCACAGCTCGCTCGAACCGGGCATCATCGACGCGCTGGTGCGTGCGACGGACTGGATGGCTGATCGGGCGGATTGGTAGAAGGTGGAGCGCGCGCTCCAACCTTGCTAAGCCGTCACCACAACCACCCGCGCGCGCCGTGCTGGTCGCGGTGGAGATCGACGCTGAGCACGATCGCGAACCCTGCCATCAGCGTCACCATCGCGGTGCCGCCGAAGCTGATGATCGGCAGCGGGATTCCCACTACCGGCACGAGCCCAATCACCATCGCGGTGTTGATGAAGACATAGCAGGCAAGCGTGGCGGCGACGCCGCTGGCGGCGAGCTTGCCGAACAGCGAACGAGCGCGCAGCGCGACTTGCATCGTCAGCGCCATCAGCGCGCCGAAAAGTCCGAGCACCAGGGCGCCGCCGAGCAAGCCGAATTCTTCGACGATCATCGTGAAGATGAAGTCGGTGTGTTTTTCGGGCAGGAAGTCGAGCTGGCTTTGCGTGCCTTGCATCCAGCCGCGGCCGAAGAGACCGGCCGAGCCGATGGCGATCTTCGACTGCATGACGTGGTAGCCCGCGCCGAGCGGATCCTGCGTGATGCCGAGGAAGACATCGACGCGGTCGCGCTGGTAGTCATGAAGCAAACCGAAATAAGCGAAGATCGCTCCACCGATTGCAACGATCGCGCCAGCGGCGATGATGCGCCAGAGCAGCCCGCCGAGGAACATGATGCAGACGCCGGCGAAGAGAATCATCAACGAGGTGCCCAGGTCCGGCTGGTGCATGACGAGCGCGACGGGCGCAACAATCATCAGGAACGGCGCAATGACCCAGAGCACGGTGCCGGTCCTGCGCGCATCGAGCTGGTGGTAGTAGCGCGCGAGCGCCAACACGATGGCGACCTTCATCAACTCGGACGGCTGCAGCGAGAGCGGGCCGATCTCGAGCCAACGCTGCGCGCCCATACGGGTTGCGCCGATAAGCTCAACGCCGACAAGCAGAATGAGCGCGCCGGCGTAAAGCGGATACGCGATGGCGAGCCAGACGCGGGTATCGAGGAAGATCGCCGCCAGCATCATGACGACGAGCAGCACGGCGAAGCGGATGCCGTGGGTAAGCGGCATTTCCGTCCAGGCGCCCGTGGAGACCGAAAAGTGCATCAGCACGCCGACGAAGGCGAGCGCGATCAGAATCGTGATGATCGCCCAATTCAGCTTGGCGAAGCGATCGAACAAGGTGCTCGGGCTGGAGGTCATGGAGAGGCTCATGCGTTCCTCGCCAAGTTCTGTTCGAGCTGCGCCAGATGCGCGGGCGGCCGGCGTGAGGGATCGCGCATGAGCGTGTTGCGCATGATCTCGCGCGCAATCGGACCCGCAACCGCAGAGCCGGCGCCGCCGTGCTCGACGACCACTGCGCACGCATAGCGCGGCTCATGCCACGGCCCGAAGCAACAGAAGAGTGCGTTGTCGCGGTAGCGCCACTCGATCGTCGAATAGTGACGGCCGCGGTTGGCGCCCAGCGCGCGCACTTGCGCCGTGCCGGTCTTGCCGGCGATCTGCACGGGCGCCCAGCCGCGGTTCTCGGGCGTCAGCGGCACGGCCGCGCCGGTTTCGGGATGGCGCACGAGTTCGAGATTGCCAGCTCGCGTCGCTGTGCCGCCGGGCTCATTGCAGACGCCGAACATGCCGTCGCGCACGCGCGCGAGGTGGTCGGCCTCGATGCCGGACATGTGCGGGGGTTGCGGCGGATCGGTGATGTTCGGGCCTTCGCGAACAAGCCGCGGGTTGACGGCGTAGCCGTTGTTGCCGAGGCGCGCGGCCATCACGGCGAGCTGCAGCGGGGTGACACCCATCGCGCCCTGGCCGATGCCGTAATTGACGGTCAGGCCGCCGGTCCAGCCTTCGTTACGGTTGGCGCGCCACCAAACCGGATCAGGAATAAGGCCATCGCGAATGTTGGGCACACTGACGTCGAAGTGCTGGCCCAAACCGAATTGGCGCGCCACTTCGGCGATGCGCTCGGGGCCCGCGCGCAGTGCGGCTTGATAGAAATAGACGTCGCACGAATGCCGGATGGCGCTGTGCAGATTGACGCGGCCGTGACGGTTCCAGCAGTGGAAGGTGCGCCCGCCGTAGAAGAACCCGCCGCCGCAACTCGTCGACCAATCGTCTTCGAGGCCCGCCTGTTTGGCGGCGATGCCGACCATCATCTTGAACGTCGAGCCAGGGGCGTAAACCCCGGTCACCGTCTTGTGGTAGAGCGGTTTCTTCTCGTCGAGATTGTAGGCGTCGAAATCGCTCTGGCCAATGCCGTTGACGAACAGGTTCGGATCGAAGCCCGGCGCCGAGGCCATGACCAGCAGATCGCCCGTATAGATGTCCATCACGACGGCGGCGCCGGATTGCTCGCCGAAATTCTGCATCGCGGTGCGCTGCAATTCGTGATCGATGGTCAGCACGAGGCCAGAGCCGCGCACCGGCTCGCGACGCTCACCTTCATCCTCGCCCTGCTCCACACCGCGCGCGTTGACGATGACTTTGCGGTAGCCTGGCGTGCCATGCAGCCGCTCTTCCATCGAGGCTTCCAGCCCGGCCTTGCCGACACGCACCTGCGGATTGCGCAGATACATCGCGCGGGTCGAACCCTCGCCCTCTTCCTCGATCACCTTGTCGAGGTCGCGCTGGGTCGGTTTCTGCACGTAACCGATCGGGTGGCCGTAGACGACATCGTACGGATAAGCACGCACGTCGGACGACATCGCCTTGATGCCGCGCAGTTCAGGCAAGCGCACATTGATGGCGTTGAACTCTTCCCAGGTCAGCCCTTCCTTCAGAGGCTGGGGTTCGTAGCGAGAACCGCCGCGGACGCGAATGATGGCGCGGCGCGCCCATTCGGCGTCGAGGCCGAGGATTTGCGCAACGCGGCCGACGACCTCTTCCATGTTCTCGACGTCATTCTGGACGACGGCGACCTGATAGTCCTTCGAGGTCTGCGCGAGGATGATGCCGAAGCGGTCGTAGATAATGCCGCGCGGGGGAGCGATGATGCGGGTGTCGAAGCGGTTTTCGTCGGCCGCCATGGTGTATTCGCGGCTGAAGACGTTGCTCACCTGCAGCTGGCCCATGCGGAACAGGATCGCGCCCAGCACGCCGGCGCCGACGAACGACAGAAGCGTGGCGCGGCGATTAAAGATCACGGTCGCGTCGCGCTTGGGCAACGTGGAGCCGACCCGTTTGCCGCGGTTCATCTGCTTTATCGGCTGCTTCATCGGAGCGCTCCTGGCCGGAGGCTTGGCGATGAACTCATGTAGAGCGGACGCACGAGCGGGAAGATGATGGCGGTGATGATCGCGGCTTGGGCATAAGGCAACACCGAGACGTTGCGCCCAAGCCCCAGGCGCGCCAGCACGTAGGCGATCGCCGTGGTGATGAGCGCAGTGACGATGAAGCCGCCCCAGAGCGAAACCAGGTTCGGCGCCGACATCAATTGTGCTGCGACGCGCCCAATCAGATAGGCGGAGAGATAGATCGCAGCGAAGAGACCGTAGGGTCCGCCGGCAAGTTGATCGTGCAGCAAGCCTAGCGCCGCAAGCGTCATCGGCGCGCGCCAGCCGCTTTCATCCTCTGCCGCCCAACCGTAGGCGGCCCACAGCACCGCGAGCGGCATCGGCGGCTGCGCGAAGACCGGGCCCAGCGGCAGCGCCGGCAGGATCACGCTCGCTAGAGCGAGCGCGAAACCCCAACCGCGCAAAGCGCTGCGGTTCGGAGGTCGAGAGAACAGCGCGTTCATTGCGGCGGCGACGCCGGTTGTTCGGGCGGCGGCGCTTCCGGTTCGGGTTGCGGCGGCTCTGCCGGTGTTTGCGCCGCGGCAGTGTTCTGAGCCGTCTGACGGCGGGGTGGGCGCGGCGCCGGCGCCGCCGTTGGCGCAGTTGGCGGCGGCGCCATCGTCTCCCGGCCGATTACGGCGACGGACGAGGACGAACCCAGCGGCGGGGTTGCGTTTTCAGGCGCGGTAGGCTCCGGCGCTTCCACCGGGACGAACGGAATGATGCGGACGAAATCGATCGGGCGCTGCGAGGCGGCCAGCGACACACGCCAGGTGCCGTCGCCTTCACGATGGGCGACGCCGACCGGGATGCCGCGCGGATAAAGGCCGCCATCGCCGGATGTGATGACGCGCTCGCCTTGCCGCAGGCTTTGCGCGCCGACGATGAAATCCATGCGCGGCGCTTGCAGCTGGTAGGGATAGAGCGAGAGTTCAGGCCGCCGCGTCGCCTGTCCTGCAAGCACCGCGCGCACGCGCGAGGCCTCGCCCATCACCGGAATGCGCGAGTTGTAGTCGTCCAACATGAGCACGCGGGACGAACGCTGGCCGACGGAGACGACGCGGCCGACAAGGCCGTTCTCGTTCACGGCGATGTAGCCGACCTTGACGCCGTGCAGCGACCCGGCGTTGGCGACGAGGGTGCGCATGAACGGGCCGCCGCTATCGAGCACGAGCTGGGCGGCGATGGCGTTTTCGATGTCGGCGCCTTCGCCGAAGCTGTCTTGCGGCATGCGCAACAGCGCTTCGTAGCGGGCGTTGCGCTCGGCCAGGCGCTCGGCCAGGTCGCGCCATTGCTGCAGGTCGCGGTTCTCGCGCTCGAGCTCTTCGATGCGCGCAGCGGCGTTCCAGCCGCCGAACAGACGATCGAAGAAGCCTTCGCCAGCGCGGACTGGTCCGGTCGCTGCGCGGCCCGCGACCGCAGCGCCGTCATCGCCGCTCTGCATGACGGCTTCGGTCTGCGGCGAACGCCCGGCGCGAATGCCGATCAGCGCCACCGCGCCGATGACCAGCGCGATCCCCAGCGCCACGCCGGCGGGGATTTTTCTCCCGCCGCCCGCGCGACGCACGCTGCTTCTGCGCCTGGCCACTTATGCCGCCTCTTTAACCGCCTGCGCCGAGCTTCAGACTTCTTCCGTCAGCAGACGGCGCGCTTCCTGCGAGTTGATGGTGTCGAGCGCAATGCCGCAGCCTTTGACGACGCAGCGCAACGGATCGTCCGCCACCGACACGCGGATCGAGATACGTTCCTGCAGAACCGTGTCGAGATTACGGAGCAGCGCGCCGCCGCCCGTCATCATCAGGCCGTGGTCGTAGATATCGGCAGCCAATTCCGGCGGCATTTGTTCGAACGCCTGACGCACAGCGTCGACGATGCGGGTGACCGGCTCAGCGAGCGCATCGGCGACCATTGCCTCGGTAACGGTGATTTCCTTCGGCACGCCCGAGAGATTGTCGCGCCCCTTGATCGGCAAGCTCATGCCCTGCCCCACGTCGGGGGCCTTGGCGGTGCCGATTTCCTTTTTGATGCGCTCGGCGGTGCTGTCGCCGATCATCAGGTTTTCCTGACGGCGCAGGTATTGGATGATCGCCTCGTCCATCTTGTCGCCGGCTTCGCGCAAGCTGCGCGACCAGACCAGGCCGCCAAGCGAGAGCACGGCGATTTCGGTGGTGCCGCCACCGATGTCGACGACCATGCAGCCGGACGGGTCGTCGATCTGGAGGCCCGCGCCGAGCGCGGCGGCCACTGGCTCTTCGATCAGCTTCACCCGGCGCGCGCCCGAAGCTTGCGCGCTCTCCAAAATGGTGCGGCGTTCGACCGGCGTGGCGCCAGTGGGCACGCAAATGACGATCTGCGGCGAGATCAGCGCCGGACGCGGCAGCACCTTGCGGATGAATTGTTTGATCATCTCCTCGGCGACGTCGAAATCGGCGATGACGCCGTCGCGCAGCGGACGGATGACTTCCATGTTGCGATGGGTTTTGCCGAGCATGGTCTTGGCTTCGGCGCCGACAGCGTAAACGACCTTGCGGCCGCCTTCGTTGACGTAGGCGACCACCGACGGCTCATCGAGCACGATGCCGCGGCCCTTGACGTGGATCAGCGTGTTCGCGGTGCCGAGATCGATTGCGAGATCTGGCGCAACTAGACCGAACATATTGCCGAGCATTCTGTGACAACCCTCGCCGCTAAACCACCGGCCGAATCAGCCCTACCCTGGGCTTAACGCGGCAAACTTAACAATCTTGAGAAGCGCCAGCCTGCTGGCCGGAAGGGGCGTTGGGGGCGCGTGCGCGGGAACTCGTCGCAAGTTCGCGCTCATGCCGACCGACCGCCCCCGCTCGCCGACGGACTGGACTTGCCGTGATTGTCGCGTGGGATGCAAGGGGCAGACCGCAGACCGCCGTTTCGCTGCCGCAATTGTTTTGAAAGACACATAATGCGGCAGACTGGCGCGCGCGCTTGCGGGGGCCGTTGCGGCGCCCGATTATTCATCGGGGATAACCCCTCGAACGGGCGGGGAAAGGCTTGGTCGGCAAGGCGTTAAGGTTCTTGGCGGCGGCGCTGTTTGTGGCGCTGGCGGGTCCCGCGGCGGCGCAAACCGGCGTGGACGAGTCCGCGCGCGGCATCGTGCGGGTCGTTGTCATTCTGCAGACCTCCGAAGGGCGGATGCTCTACGGATCCGGTTCGGGTTTCGTGGTCGCGCCTAACCTTGTGGTGACCAATGCCCACGTGGTGTCGCCGGCGCGACAGCGCTCCGAGTATGAACTGGCCATCGTGCCGCCTGAAGGCGACGGGCTGATCCCGGCGCGCATCATCCGCTTTTCGCCGATGAACGAGTTGGCGCTGCTGGAATTCAGCGGCGGGCCGAGCCTGCCGGCGCTGACGATATCCACAGTCGAGCCCAATCCCGGCGACGGCGTCGTCGCACTCGGTTATCCCGATGTGGACTATCAGGGCGCCACCGGCGCCGACCTGCTGCGGCCTGCGCCGCCGTCGCGGACATCGGGACAGATTTCGTCGCTTCGGGAGACTGCGCCGACCGGTGAATCGATCCCCTCGATCAACCATCAGGCGGTCATTTCTTCCGGTTCGTCAGGCGGGCCGTTGCTGGACGAATGCGGCCGCGTCATCGGCGTGAACTCCTGGCATGTCTCGGGCGCCGACACGCGCGAAACTCGCGGCGTTTCCACCCGCGCCGGCCAGTTGCTCGAGTTTCTGGACGAAGCCGGCGTAGCGCCGGTGCTGAGCGATGAACGCTGCCTCTCCTTCACCGAACGGATCGAGGCGGAGCGCGCCGAAACGATCACCGCTCTTCAGACCCAAAACGAAGAACTCGCCAGCAAGCTGGAAACGGCCGACCGACTGACGCGCATCGCCGTCGTCATCCTCATCGGCGGCACGCTCGCGCTGTTTGTGGCGGTTTGCGTGCTGGGCGCGGTAGTGCTCTCGCGACGGCGCGGGCGCCACGAACCGGCGCCCGTCAACAACGGCCACCCGCGCCCGCACCATCCTCAGGTCAGCGATCCCGAGCCTTTCGAGACGCCGGCGCGCCGGCGTGTCGGCGTTGTCGCCATCGTCGGAGGGGCGGCCGTGGCCGCGGTGCTGATCGTCAGCGCCGGTATCGCGCTGTTGCGCGCTCAAGGCGGCACCACCGCAGAAATTCCGGACCCACCCGCCTTCAGCGGCGCGATCTCATGCACGCTCGACCGCGAAGCCAGCACTGGCGCGCAGGGCGTTTCGGACATGAGCTTCACCGCCTCCGGACGGCTCTGCGTCAACGAGCGCACGCTCTACGCGCCGCTCGACAACGGCCCCGCCTATCGCCGCGTGATCGTGCTGGGCGAGGCGCGTGTGATGGATGTGCTGACCATCGATCCATCCACTGGTGAATTCCGGCGCGAGCGCTATCCCCTGACCGACGAAGACTTCGCGGCGGCAAACGCCGCCGTGGCTGCAAGCGGCGTTGGCCGCGGTTGTGACGGCGACCCTACTGCCGTCGCACGCCGCAATGAGGCGCTCGCCCAATTCGCCCAAGGCGAACCGCGGCAGCGGCTGGTGTGGAGATGTGAAGCGCGAAATTAGGGATGAAGGACTGGGGGCTGGTATGCGTCTCCGTGATCCCTTTCTGATCCCTAATCCCCGGTCCCTTCGTAGGCCACCCGCCACACAATGTTGCCGACGTCATCGGCAACAAGCAACGCACCAGTGCGGTCAACCGCAACACCGACCGGTCTTCCCTGGGCTTGATTGCGGTCGTTCAAGAAGCCGGTGAGAAAATCCTCAACCTCGCCGCTTGGACGCCCATTGGCGAACGGCACATAGACTACGCGATAGCCGACGAGTTCGCTGCGATTCCATGAGCCGTGCTGGCCGATGAAGGCGCCGCCGCGATAGCGATCGGGTAGCGCCGCGCCGGTGTAGAACATCAAACCGAGCGAAGCGGTGTGCGCGCCGAGCGCGAAGTCTGGCGCTGTCGGCGCCTGCAAACGAACATTCGCGGGAATCTCGACGCGTTCGTCGCGATGATCGCCCCAATAATAATAGGGCCATCCATAGAAAGCCCCGTCGCGCACGCTGGTGATGTAGTCGGGTACGAGATTGTCCCCGAGCATGTCGCGCTCGTTCACGGCGGTCCAGAGCGCGTTGGTCGTGGGCTCGAAACTCATTCCGACAGGATTGCGCAAGCCCGATGCGAAGATGCGAACGTCGGTTCCGTCGGGATTCATTTGCCAGATCGCGGCGCGGCCTTCTTCGTTCTCCATGCCGTGGTCGCCCATGTTAGACGCCGAGCCCACCGAGACGTACAATTTCGACCCATCGGGGCTCGCCACGATGTTGCGCGTCCAATGGCCGTTGTCGCCGGCGCGGAACGGCAGACGCACGATCTCCTCCGGTCGGCCGGGCGCGCGCACCGAGTTCGGCGTATACCTGAACCGAACCACCGCGTCGGTGTTGCAGACGAACAGATTCTCTCCAACCAGCGCCATGCCGAACGGCTGATTCAGATTCTCCGCAAACACGTGGCGTGCATCGACGTCGCCGTCGCCATCGTTGTCACGCAACAGCGTGATGCGGTCGGCGCTTTCCCCCAGTGCGCCGGCGCCGCGCTGGATGTTGTTGCGGATCCAGCCCATCAGCCCGCCGCTTTGCTGCGCCTTGGTCGAACTCTCGGCGACCAGAAGGTCGCCGTTGGGCAGCAGATAGAGCCAGCGCGGATGATCGAGATTTTCCGCGTATCGCGTCACGGTGAAACCTTCGGGCGCGCTAGGCGCAGCGCCATCCGGCCAACCCACGGCTTCTGCGGTATTCACTGTCGGCAGCATGCCCGACTGCGGTTCGGGCAGTTGCGGCTGGGCGCCATAGCCCTGCTCGGCCGGCGGCGCGGGTTGTCCGCAAGCGGCCAGCGCAAGCGCCGCCACAAGGACAAACGTCTTCATCGGCGAAGCATAGCGGTATTCTGCACGCGCGTCCTCCCCCGCTTGGGTGGAGCGGTGACGTTAGTCACGCATTTTTCGCGTCATCCTTTTCGTCCCTGCGCACCAACCTGCGCACGATCAGCGCGATCACCACCCAGACGGCAATGGCCAGACCCGCCATCACGAGTGCGGCGAGAAACTCGCCTTGCAGCGCATCGAGGATGGAGTCGCCTGCGAACGCGACAAGCACAGTCTTCGGCAAGACCCCAATGGTAAGTCCGAAGATGAACGCCCAGAAGTTCACGCGTGCGGCGCCGAACGCCATGTTCACGACGACAAACGGCGCGGTCGGGACAAAGCGGACAATCAGGCTGGCGAGAAAGCCGTTCTTGCCCATGAAGCGCGTGAAGCGCCCGCCGGTTGCACCGCCGAAGCGTTTCTGCGTCTGAGCGCTGGTGAGGCGGCCGGTGAAATAGGTCGCGGCGCCGGAGACGACAGTGGCGATCCAGGCGTACCAGAATCCGGTTTCCGGACCGAAAGCGACGACGCATGCGCCAATCAGCACGATCTGCGGCGCGCCGACGTAGGCGGTGAGCGTGAACACGAGGATGGTCGCGATCAGGCCCCAGTGGCCACGATTGGCTTCGCCCAGGGTGTTGTCGATGAAATCCTTGATCTCGTCGCCGAAGTAGAAGCGGCCGACGATCAAGAGCGCCAGAACGATAACCACGCTCGCGGCCGACATGATCACGGCGCGCCAAGCGCGGGCGTCCATGTTGTTGAAGAAGTCGTCGAAGCGCGCGCGCAGCCCGGGTTTCGGACCTGGCGGCGGCTGTTGGGCGGCGTCTTCGTTCATCGGCCCGCCCTGTCGCGCGGCGGGCCGTTCGGGTCAAGCAATCACGCCCGTTGTGGACGCCGGCCCAGCAGCGCCGAGAGGTCGAACGCATGGGCGGCGGCGGCCTTGCGCCGCGTTTTTGCCGCCTTGGCCTGCGGAATCTCCATGTCATTCATCCGCGGTTTCAGACCCCGGATCAGGTCTTCCTCGATGCGGCGGCGGTCGACCTCATCGCGGATCGGCCCAAGGACATAGCGCTCGGTGGCGCCGTAGTACCAATAGGCGCGGCCCCATTTTTCGTGGCCAAGCAGCCGTGAACGCAGGTCGGCGGCTTTGCCGACATAGAGTGGCTCCAGAAAGAACGCCCAGCGCCGCCGGACGAAGACATAAATGCCGCCGACGCCGTCGACTGGCAGACCCTGCTTGGTCAGAACGCACTTGAAACGATAGCGACGGCCGCTTTCGCCGCGCCAGGAATGCGGTCCGAAGAAGAGCATAGGCGTCTCCCGTTGCGAGCAACGACGCTCGACCCAGAATCGTAAACGCGCCGTTAAGACATTGAGCGCGGGGCCGAAGCGGCGCACGTTGTCCGCCTATGGCGCTAGAAGCTCTCCCGCTCCTTTCGATGCGCGACAGACGCGGCGATCCGGAAGGCTTCGCGCGGGCGATGGGTCGGAGCTACGCTCGTTTCGGTTTTGCAATCGTGTGCGACCATGGGCTCGACGCCGGTGTGATCGAACGCGCGCTACGGGCCACGAAGGATTTCTTCGCGCTGCCGGAGGAGGCGAAGCGCCGCTACCATATTGCTGGCGGCGCCGGACAGCGCGGCTACATTCCGTTCGGCGTGGAAGCTGCGAAGGGCGCAGACAAAGTCGATCTCAAGGAATTCTGGCACGTCGGGCGCGAACTCGGCGAGGGCCACCGCTACCGCAAATACATGCCGCACAATGTCTGGCCCGCGGAAATCGCGACGTTTCGCGAGGATGTGTACGGGCTCTACGTGGCGCTCGATGCGCTGGGGTTAGACCTGCTCGAGTCGATCGCCGCGTTCCTGGATTTGCCGCGCGAGTTCTTCCGTGAGCCGGTGCGTGACGGGAACTCTGTCTTGCGCCTGCTGCACTATCCGCCGACACCGGTTAAGCCTGAAGGCGTGCGCGCCGAAGCGCATGAGGACATCAATGTCATCACGCTGCTGTTGGGCGCGCAGGAAGCCGGGCTGCAATTGCTGACCGCCGAGGGCGAGTGGCTCGACGTCAATCCGCCCGAAGGCGCGCTCGTAGTGAATGTCGGCGACATGCTGCAGCGGCTGACCAATCATCGCCTGCGCTCGACCACGCATCGCGTCATCAACCCGGCGCCGGAACGCGCGCACTTGCCGCGCTATTCGATTCCGTTCTTCCTGCACTTCGCGCCGGAATATCTGATCGAAACGCTGCCGAGCTGCATGGGCGCCGAGCACCCCAACCGCTACCCAATGCCAATCACGGCGCAGGACTTTCTGTACGAGCGATTGCGAGAGATCAGATTGGCGTGACTAGGCCGCAAGCGCCAAACGCAAGAACTCCGCGTCCGACCATTGCGGGCCGCGCTCGCGTCGGAGCAGCGCTTGCAGAATACCAGTGGCTTGACGGGCGATGACGAGATCGAGCGCGGGAATGAGATAGAGCCGCTGATTGCCGGCGCCGGCCGCCATCGAGATGCCGCCGAAGCGTTCCGACATGGCCGTGTCGATTTCGATGCCGGCGTTGCGGCCCGGCGGCACGAGCCCGTCGCGCAACAGCCAGAACGAGAGTCCGTAACCGGGATTGGCGCTTGAGCCGGTGAAGCACTCCCGGAGCGCTTCTTCATCGACCCTGCCCTCGCCGCCTTGCAGCACGAACCAGCCGAAGCGCGCCCAGTCGCGCGCGGTGAGGGCTGCGCCCGACGGCATATGCGGCATGGCGTCCGCGCCGCGTCGCCAATGCGCGGGCTCGATGCCGAGCGGAGCGAGAACGCGGCGCCTGAGATAGGCGAGCGGATCGCCATTGGTCTTGCGGCGTATGATCTCACCGAAAATCTGGAATGGCGTCGGCCCATAGGCGAAGCGTTCACCGGGCGCCGCTTCGGCGTGTTGCGCGATGGCGTCAGCATAAGTCGGCGGGCGCGCAATCGGCCCGCCGGATATGCCGCTGGTCAGCGACAGCAGATGGCGGATGGTGATGTGGCGTCGCTCATCATTGCGCCATTCGCTCAAGGTTTCGGCAGCCGGTTCGTCCCAGCTCAATAGGTCGTCCTGCGCCGCGGCCGCGGCCATCACGCCGGTGAAGCTCTTCGTGCCGCTGGCCAATTCCCAGCCGCGCTCGGCGCCGCCTTCATTGGGATAGTCTTCGAAAATGATCTCGCCGCGGCGCATGAAAAGCAGCGAAACGCCGCGCCGTTCCGCGGAGTAGCGGGCTGCGGCGGTGAAGTCTGAGGCTTGCGCGTGCGCCGGCACAGAGATGCAAGCAGCCGCGCTTGCACACAGGAATGCTCTTCGGTTCATGTTCGTTGAACGCCGCCTGCGCCCGCTTCCGTCGCCGGTCAAGCCGCCTTGAGCGCGTTCGCCGTCGCAGCTGGCACGCTGAGGCTGAAGGTCGAGCCTTTGCCTGCCTCGCTTGCGACCGTGATGTCCCCGCCCATGACGCGCACGAGGTCACGCGAGATCGAAAGGCCTAGCCCTGTGCCGCCGAAACGCATGCCGATGGCGGCGTTCGCCTGGCTGAAGGGACGAAAGAGGTTATCGAGCTCCGCTTTGGCGATGCCGATGCCGTCGTCGGTGATATCGAACACCACCATCGCGCGACCGCCGATAACGGCTGCACGCGACTTGACGCTGACATGCCCGTTCGGCGCGAACTTGATCGCATTGCCGACCAGATTGAGCAGGCACTGGCGCAACCGCAGATGGTCGGCATAGGTGAAAACCGCGTGCGGGCTCGAAGCGACATCGAGCGTGACGTTGTTGGCTTTCGCGGTCGGTCGCACGAGGCCCTGCAATTCAGCCATCAGACCCGCGACCGGCAGCACCTCGAGTTTGAAGTTGATGCGCCCGGCGTCGAGACGCGACTGATCGAAAATGTCGTTCAGCAAATGGCTGAGATGGCGCGCCGCTACGATGATGCGATTGCTGTCCTCGCGCAGGCTTTCGTCCTCATGCTCCTCCTGGATGATCTCGGCGTAGCCGATGATGGCGTTGAGCGGCGTCCGAAGTTCATGGCCCACGCGGGTGAGAAAATCGGACTTGAGCCGGCTCGACTCGAGGGCGGCATGCGCCCGCGCCATGGTCCGCACTTGGCGCGCCACGAGGATGCGCGCGATCAACACGGCGAACGTCCCGATGATGAGCAGCGCCAGCACCACAGGCACGACCTGGCGCTGAAACGCCGCCAGTCCCGGACGCTCGTGCGGCCAGGTCAGCGTACCGACGGCGGCGCCGCCAGGAGTTTCGAGTTCGGAAGCGATGTGACCAGGCTGCGCGCCCTCCCCAACGGGCGAGAATGTGAGATCTCTGAGCGCCAGCGTTTCGCCCATCTCGGCGAGTTCGTCAGTGCTGACGACATCGATCAGCGCAAGATAGGTGTCGCCGAGCGAGCGGCGCGCCAAACGAGCTGCGTCGTCTTCAGGCGTTACCGGCGCCAGCGCTACGAGCACGAGCTGATCGCCAACGCGGGCGAAGGTGCGCGCGACGGTGCCTGAAACGTTGCGTGCGCGCGACAGTTGACGCAGATGCGGGGTGGCGATCGCGGCCCGAACGGCCGGCGCCGTAATCGTCTCCGCCCGCGACGCAATGCCGTCTGCGTACCAAGCATGGCGGACGCTGCCATCGGCGCGAAAGACAAGCATGCCGTCGGCCACACTCGAATAAATGTTGTCCTCGACCCATGACTGATCCCAGCCTTGGCCCATGGCCTCGTAGGCGTCGTTCCAGTTAGTGTAATCGAGTGTCACGCTGGCGAGCGAACGAGTGCGTCCGTCGATAGCGCTGGCGACAAGGCGGCGGCTGTTGACCTCGAAAACGCGATCCTGGTCGCGCGCGAACATGGCGAACGTGGAAACGGCCAGCAGGATCATCACCAGGACCAAGCCGAAGATCGGCGCGCCGACGCCAAGCCAAGCGCGGCGCACGCCATCGTCGGCGGCAGTGTCGGTCTCTGCGATCATGCTTCTCTTGGCCCACCGCGCTTTTAGCAGCGCTTGCCACAACCTTAACGGATGGGGCCTTGCAGAACCGTTGACGGCGCTGCTGCGAACACAGTGAAGAAATTCTAAAGCTGGAGCGACTTAGGCTGGCGCGAAGCGCACGCCAGTCATACGCTCGCTCAAGTCCCAGAGCTTGTCGGCGAGCACCGGATCGATCGCCCATGGGCGCACGCCGGCAAAGCCTTTGTCATCGGCGGGGACCTGTGCGGCGATATCGCAATCTTCGCAATAGACGCCGCCTTGGCCGTCGAGCTGCGCATTGGTGGCGCACCACACGCTCGTCGCTGCGCCCTGGGTCGGGGTCTTGAAGCGCTCATCGACCTTGCCGTCAGCGTCGATCCAGCCCATCGCGCGCTTCTCTTCCTCCGGCATGTAACGCTGGAGATCGGTCATGATGCCGCCGGGATGGACCGCGAAGGCGCGAACATTGTGCGGCGCGCCCCGCCTGTCGAGCCCGATCGCGAACAAGGCGTTGGCGGATTTGGCGCGGCCGTACGCCAGCCACTTGTTGTACTCGGTGCGCTCGAAGTTTGGATCATCGAGGTCCGGCGGGCAGATGCGATGGCCGATGGAACTCAATGACACGACACGCGCCCCGTTGCCGGCCTTCAATGCGGGCCACAGCCGCGCGGTGAGCTGAAAATGGCCGAGATGGTTGGTTGCAAACTGCGCTTCGTAGCCGCGCGCGTCCCGCATCAAAGGCGAGGCCATGATGGCGGCGTTGTTGATGAGAATGTCGAGCTTCTTTGCACGCGACAGGAAGCCGCCCGCGAAGGCGTCGATGCTGGCGGGATCGGCGAGATCGATCGTGGCTTGCTCGACATTGGCGATGCCGGCGAGCGCCTTCTGTGCTTTCTCCGGCGAGCGCGCGGGAACGATGACGATGGCGCCGGCGCCGGCGAGCGCCTTGGTAGTTTCCAGTCCCAAGCCGGAATAGCCGCCGGTGACGATGGCGACCTTGCCGGTGAGATCGCGCCCTCCCGTCGCGTCGCGCGCCTCGGTGCGGATGCCATAGCCGGATTTGATGGGTTTTTGCTCGGTCGCCATGCGCCTCTCCCCGGATCGAGCGACGCTAGACCTGCGCCAAGTTCAACGCCAGGGGCTGTCGTTATCGGTGAGCTTCAGGGGATCGTGGCCCCAATTCATCAGCGCGTAGCGCCAGCGCGAGGCTTCACGGTTCTTGCGCGGCGCTTGCGCGCTCAAGCGCCGGATGAAGCTGACCACGCGGCGCATGTGCTTGATGTCATCGGCGTCTGGCGCGCGCTTTATCCGCAAGATTTGGATGGTCCGTCGACCCGCTTTCACGCCGACTGAAACGCCATCGCCGGAATCTTGGCCGACCGAGGCCGACTGCTCGGTCTTGTGCCAATCCTCGATCTCACGCGGCGTCATATTGATAAGTTGCGCGAACGCAGCGCGGACTTGCTCGTTGGGGGCTTTTGCCTTCATTGCGGATGGTGCGTGACACGCTATGGCTTCGGATAGACGCGGTCGAACGCGTCGAACAGAATTTGGCGGTTCTCCGGCTGCCCAACCACCAACAGCGCGTCTGGCGCGAACGAGATCGCCTCATCCGCGTCTTCCACCCAGATGTGGGAGGTCGGCACGAACCAGCTCATATCGTCCAGCGTCCCCGCGCAGACAAATACGAGTGGGGCGGCGCCGACAGGCTCATGCCACAACCTCGTGCCGCAGGCGGCGCAGCGACGGATATCGATCTCGCGGCCGCTGGCCGCGCGCTTTCGAAAGACGTCGGTCGAACCTTGCACCGTGAAGTGCGCCTGCTCGCCGAGCAGCATCTTTACGTAGTCCGATCCGGTGAGCCGCTTGCAGTCGCGGCAATGGGCAGGCGCTCAATCCGAGCGGACGCGATTCATAGGCGTAACGCACCGCGCCGCAGAGGCAGCCTCCGACATAGGGCGCAGGCGGCAGGGGCAGCCTCATGGCGACACCGGCTTCACTGTCGACGCCGCCTGCTTGGCGTGTTGGCGGGCCTGGGTTGTGTCATCTCCGCGCGCGAGGGCGACGCCCATGCGGCGCTTCTTGAAGCTTTCGGGCTTGCCGAAGAGACGGAGTTCAGATTCCGGGATTGCGAGCGCTTCGGCGACGCCGTCGAACGCAATGCCTTCCGCCTCCATGCCGCCATAGATGACGGCGCTGGCGCCCGGCGCGCGGAGCGAGGTGTCGACCGGGAGGCCCAGGATGGCGCGGGCGTGCAGCGCGAATTCGCTTTGCTTCTGGCTGACCAACGTGACGAGGCCGGTGTCGTGCGGGCGTGGGCTGACTTCGCTGAACCAGACGTCGTCGCCCTTTACGAAGAGCTCGACGCCGAAAATGCCATAGCCGCCGAGGGCTTCGGTGACTTTGCCGGCAATGGCGCGCGCGCGATCGAGCGCCCTGTCGCTCATCGCCTGCGGCTGCCAGCTTTCGACGTAGTCTCCATCGACTTGGACGTGGCCGATCGGTTCACAGAAGTGCGTGCCCGACGCAGCGCGCACGGTGAGCAAGGTGATTTCGAAATCGAACATCACCTGCCCCTCGACGATCACGCGCGGCTGCTTCACGCGTCCGGCGGAGAGCGCGTAGTCCCAGGCAGGGGCGACATCGGCTTGGGACTTGAGGCGGCTCTGGCCCTTGCCTGAGGATGACATCACCGGCTTCACGAAATTCGGGAAGCCGATTCGATCAATGGCCGCTTGCAGTTCTGCGAGCGATGAAGCGAAAGCGTAGGGCGACGTCGGCAACTTCAGCCCTTCGGCGGCGAGCTTTCGGATTCGCTCGCGATTCATGGTGATGTGCGCGGCGTTGGCCGTGGGGATGACAGTGGCGAGCTTGTCGGCTTCGATGCGGACCAGTTCATCGGTGGCGATGGCTTCGATTTCAGGGACAATGAGATGCGGGCGCTCTTGCTCGACGAGGGCGCGGAGAGCTTTCGCGTCTGTCATGTCGATGACATGAGCGCGGTGGGCGACTTGTTGCGCGGGCGCATTGGCGTAGCGGTCGACCACAATGGTTTCTGCGCCGAGGCGCTGCAGCTCGATCACTACCTCTTTGCCCAGCTCACCGCCGCCCAAGAACATGACGCGAAGCGCGGACGGAGAAAGCGGCGTACCGATGCGGGTCATGAGTGGTGTTTATCACCGAAATCGCTAGAGCCAATATGAAGCGTCTTCCTCGCCGGATCGGCCAGTCGGAAGAGCGACGGCGCCCAGCCGTGACAACGAGCCCTGCCGGCGAGGGCGCCGGCGCTCGATAGAGCTAGCCGCTGCGCGCTTTATCCGCCGCAGCGAAGTGCGCCATTTGATCCGCGTACGATTTCTTGAACGCCGGCCGTGCAATGGCGCGTTGCGTGTAGGCGCGGCAGGCGGGGTAGTCGGCGAGGCCGTTGAAACGATCGACGAGGCGGAGCACGTCCGCCATCAAAATGTCGGCGACGGAAAACTTGCCCGCCAGCCATTCCCGCTCCGCCAGCACGGGCTCGATGCGCGCGAGCCGGTGCACATTGAGGAAGTCTTCGAACATCTTGAAGCCCTTCGATGTCGTATCGCCCGAAAACCGAAGCAGCGACCACGGCAAGCTCGCCATCTCCACCGAATTGAGCGCGGCGAACACCCATTGGGTGACCTCGGTGCGCCCGCCGGCGGGGATCAGCTTTTCGCTCTTTTCGCCGAGATGCAGCAGGATGGCGCCGGTTTCGAAAATGGTCTGATCGCCGTCCGTCAGCCACGGCGCCTGACCGAACGGCAAATGCAGGACATGCTGCGCCTTGTGCTCGCCGAACGGCATGGTTTCGACGCGATATGGCAGCCCCGCCTCCTCCAATGCCCAACGTACGCGCAGGTCGCGGACGAAACCGCGCGGCGCTTCGGGCACCCAGTCGAACGTGGTGAGGATGAGGTCTGCCATTTCAACTCCTCTGCTTTCCGAGCAACGCGCGAACCTTGTCGCCAGCCGCCTCGATCGGATGCCGCGCCGCCGCGTCGCGCAGCTTCTGCAGGTTCGGCGCGCCGGCGCGGTGTTCGGCCATCCATTGCTCCGCGAATTTACCCGACTGCACGTCCGCCATCACGGCGCGCATCGCGTCTTTGACGCGCGCGTCGATGATGCGCGGGCCGGTGACGTATTCGCCCCACTCGGCCGTGTTTGAGATAGCGAGGTGCATGCCGGCGATACCACGCTCGTGGATGAGGTCCGACAGCAATTTCACTTCGTGCAGGCAATCGAAATAGGCGAGTTCCGGCGGTGTGCCGCTTTCGACCTGCACTTCCCAGGCGGTGCGGATCAGATGGACAAGGCCGCCAACGAGGACGACTTGTTCGCCATAGAGATCGCCTTCGGTTTCGATCTTGAAGGTTGACGCGATCATGCCGGCGCGGCCGCAGCCGATGGCGGCGCCGTACGAGTACGCCAGCGCTTCGGCGCCGCCATTGTCTTGCGCAACGGCGACGATGGCCGGCAGTCCGCCGCCTTTCGTGAAGGCTGCGCGCAGCGCCGTGCCCGGCCCTTTTGGCGCGACCATGACGACATTCACGTCCGCCGGCGGGTTGATGAAGCCGTAGTGATAGGCAAAGCCGTGCACGAACATCAGCGTCTGGCCTGCGCGCAGATGCGGGGCGATTTCGGCGGTGTAGAGATCCGGCATCGCTTCGTCCGGAGCGCACATGACGAGGACGTCGCAGCTGGCAGTCGCATCCGCGACGGTGATCGGCGCGAATTCGTCACGCTCGGCATCCGGCATGCGGCGGGCGGCGGCGTGAAGCGCCACAACCACCGCCACGCCGGCGTCGCGCAGGTTCAGCGCATGCGCGTGGCCTTGAGCGCCATAGCCGATGACGGCGACGCGCTTGGCCCGGATCAGCGCGGGGTCAGCGTCGCGTTCGTAGAGAACTTGCATCGTTTCCTCGTGGCGCGGGAAAGAGGCGCGCGCTAAGCACTGTGTCTAAACGACGGGGGTCGCATGCGCTACGACTTGATCTTTATCACCGCTGCCTTGCTTTGCTTGCTCGTCGGCGAAGGGCTCGGCATCTACATGGGCATCGCCCAGGACTTCCTGCTCTCGCCGGCTCACGCGCATTTGAACCTGTTGGGTTGGGTCACGCTGGCGGCGTTCGGACTGATGCACCGGGCCTATCCCGCGCTCGCCGCTTCGCGGCTGGCGCTGACGCAATGCGTCATGGCGCTGTTCTTCAATCTGGCCATGCCGGCGGGTTTGGCGTTCATGCTGGTGACGGGTGACGAGACTCTGGTAAAGCTCGGTTCACTCGGAGTGATCTTGGCGACGGCGCTGTTCATCATCATGTTTGTCACGAGGGCTGCGGTGGCGAAGGCAGCCTGACGGAGACGGCGATGGCGACGGCGGCTGAGATCGTGCGCTTTTGGCGCGACGCGGGCCACAAGGCGTGGTTCACCAGGGACGAGACGTTCGACGGCCGCTGCCGGGCGTTCGAGGCCGAACATCACGCTGCCGCGCGCGGCGAGTTGGCGCACTGGGAACTCGATGCTGAAGGCGCATTGGCGCTGATGATTCTGCTCGATCAGTTGCCGCGCAACATCTTCCGCGGCTCCCCGCACGCCTACGCGACGGACGGGCTCGCGCAGGCCGCCGCCGCGCGGGCGCTTGAACGGCAGTTCGACGCCGCTACCGATTCAGCGCTGCGGTTCTTCTTCTACATGCCGTTCGAGCACGCCGAGGATCTCGCGCTTCAAGAACGCTGCGTGACGTTGTTCACAAATCTGGGCGAACCGGAATACCTGAAGTACGCGATCCTCCATCGCGACATCGTCGCCCGCTTCGGCCGCTTCCCGCACCGCAATCCCATCCTCGGCCGCAGATCCACGCCGGAGGAATTGGCGTTTCTCGCGGAGGGCGGATTCGCAGGCTAACGGATCGGCGCGTCGAATGCGAAGCGCCAGCGGCCGTCAATGTCGCGCGTCCACACCGAGATGTAGCGGCCGGGACGGCGCGTCCCGTCGGGGGCGATGTAAGTCGAATTGCCCCAGGTCCAGCCCATGTCGCCGCGTTGTGACACGCGCGCGGTTTCGGGCGCCCACTGGAGCTGAGCGCCTTCCGGCCAGCTTTGATAGCTCGCGGCGATTCCCGCACGACCGTTCAGCACTTCGTTGCTGGTGACGATGAGCGCATCGGATGCTGCGTAGTCGTTGAATGCCGCAGGCACGCCGTCGGCCTGCGCTTTGGCGGCGAAGGCGCGATCGACGGCCAGAAGTTCGGCCACCGCCGCGGCGGCGAGTTCTTCCTCGCTGCGCGAGCCGGCCAGGTCGGAGAGGCGCAGCGCAAGCCGCCCGGCCGCGTCCGTGTTGGCGACGCACGGGCGCGAAAACGACGTGGCGCGGCCCTCGAAGGAGACTTCGAGATAGGCTTGGCTCCCGCCTTCGCAGACCTCCTCGGCGCCGCCGATTCCGCCGGCGACGCCCATGACGGCGCGGATCAGGCCTGCGAGTTCAGCGCGCTGCGCGGCGGCGACCGGCGTAACGCGCGGCGTGTCCGCGCCCCACAGCAGCCAGGCGCCATTAGGTTTGGTGAAGCGATGCACCGCAAGCGTCGCCTCCTCGCCGCGCACGTCGTAGCGGATGACACGCGCGACGCCGCCGCTTGCGGATGGCGCGATGGTGACGCGCACCGCCATGTCGATGCCTTGCGCAGCGATGCTGGCGCGCCCGCCATTGGTCGCCGTGATGTCGCTGATGATGAGCGGTTGGGCCCATTGCGGCGCGCGCAGCGAAAGATTCTGCGCGATCGCGGGCGCAGCCAGTGCGAGCGCCAAACAGCAAACGGCTGCGGCCCGAAGCGTCTTCATTGTCCCCACCCTCAAAGTCTCGTTCAGGCTGAGTTTAAGGCGCCGGGACCGGCTCTGGAAGCCTCAGGGCTGCGGAGGATCGCGGACTGGCTGTCCATCGCGCAGCACCCATTGTGCGGTTCCCGCAACACCGTCGATCTCATCCTGCAGCTCACGGACGCTGCGCGGCATGCCGGCGCTGACGCCGCCATAATCCACAACGGTCTTGGTGCGCCCGTTGCGGGTGATGGAGACGCTGTATGTCGGCAGATCCGTCACTTGCGCGCGGTAAGCGTCGCGCAGACGATCAAACCCGATCGCTTCGAACCTCTGTACCAGACGCGCAACATCGTCGCGCGCAATTGTCGCGCTGCGCTGACCAACGACATTGACGAAGCGGCGCCCCTCATAACGCACTTGGCCGTCGCCGCTTAGCGTAACGGTGTAGTCGGGGCAAAAGCCGTAGCAAACGCCACGCGTCAGCGTGATCTCGACGTTGTCGTTCATCGGCGGCGTCTCCGCAGGGCTGTTTTGAGGCGCGCAGGATACGAGCGCCGCGGCCAGTGCAATGAAGAGAGAACGGCGAAAGGTCATGTGTGTCCTCAATTGCTGCGCTGGCGGCCGATCATTTCCCGGTTGGCGATCCAAGCGGCGTCACGACGCTGCAACAGATAGCCGGGGTATAAACTCTCGAGCGCCTCACCAAGCTCCGCCGCCAACGCATACGCCGACACCTTGTCGTCGGAACGGCCGATGGCCAAGCGCCGCAACATCTGCCCGCGCCGGCGCGGATCGATTGCGTTCTGGGCCTCAGACACCAGTAGACGGCGGCACTTGGTCAGGAATTCGGCGGCCTCGGTGTCGGGAGATGCAGCGCCGGTGTCCATGCGGCCGATGCGGCTCGAGGCGAACACAACTGCATCGAGGATGGGCGGGCGGTAGCCTTGGAACGCGGCCTCCTTGTCGCGGCCGTGTGTCTCCGGCGACTCGTTCGGAAAGAAGAGCCGGCCGCGATCCGCGATCGACGACAGGTTTTGGCAGGCCTCGAAAGCCAGGCGGCTGAGTTCCTCGCCGCTGTAAGTGACGCCGCGCCCACGGGCCAACGCGGCGGCTTTTGACACTTGATCGATCGCTTCATGTGTCCAGGCGATGACTTCGGCGTCCATCTCGGCGCGCAGCGTCTCGTATTGCAGTTCCGTTTGACGGCGCACGACAAGCCAGTTGAGGCCGAGCGAAACCAGCGCGAGCAAGGCCGAGACAACCGCCACCCATTCGTTCACGCCCCAAGCCATTCGCTACCTCCGCTCGCTTATGGTGCTAGCATGGGGTGGGCTGTCACGAAATCGTGCGCGCAAGCGGCTAGGCCAAGGCGCTAGGATGCGCAGGCGATCCTCGGGGAGCCGTTCCATGAAAACCGTCGTCAAAATCGCTTTGGCCAGTGTGATTGTGGCGTTCGCCGCGCCGTTTGCGCTTGCGGCCCCCGGCGGCGGAGGCGGCGGCAGCATGGGCGGCGGCGCCCCCGCCACACCGCGCGAAGATCCGCAAGCCGCCTACCAGGCCGGCGTGGCCGCGCTGCAGGCGCAGAATTATCGCGAAGCCATTCGCCAATTTCGGACAGCGCGGCGCGCGGCGCCGAACAACGGCACGATCAACTACGCGCTCGGCCGCGCCTATCAAGGCGCCAACGAGGCGGATGAAGCGCAAGACGCCTACGAACGCTCAATCGCGGCGGATGACGCGCCGCCTGGCGCGTGGCTGCAGCTTGGCCTGCTTCACCTTCAAGCGGGACGGCGCGATGAAGCCGTCGCGCAGCAGACGGCGCTCACCGCCGCTATTGCCGCGTGTGACGTCGCCTGCGGAGATCAACGGCGCGCGCTGCTGACGGCGGCGCACGCGCAGCTGACGCAAGCGCTCGAAGCGCCCGCCGCACCAGCAGCCGATCCGGCGACAACCGGATGGAATTTTCCGAGCGTCGAGGAAGGCCGCCTCGCCTACGCCGAGGCCGTGGGGTTCATCAACCAGGAGCGCTTCATCGAAGCGTTCGCGGCGCTCGAACGGACACAAGCGGCCGTCGGCCCGCACGCGGATGTGCTGAACTATATGGGTTTCACGTCGCGCAAGCTGGGACGGCTCGACGCGGCGCTCGGCTATTATCGCGAAGCGCTCCGGCTCGACCCGAATCATCTCGGCGCCACCGAATATCTGGGCGAACTCTATATCCAGATGGGACAACTCGATCGTGCGCGCACGCAACTGGCGCGGCTCGATCAGCTCTGCGCCTATGGCTGCGCCCAGCGCGAAGAACTCGCGCGCTGGATCGAAAGCGCGTCTGAGTGAAACTGATCGCAGCTGCGGCGGCGATCCTCTTGGGCGCCGCTGCGCCTTCATCTGCGATCTTGCTGCGCGAACAAGCCTGGACGCCGCGAGCTGAGGCGCGCGCCTTCCTGGAAGAGCCGGCGGAATGCTTGGCCTCGCGCGAGTCCGCGGTCGAGATAGGCCGGGCGCTCTTTCGTTCCCCGGCTCTGCTCGGCGGACCGGCCGCGCGCGCGGGGCTTTCGTGCAATGCTTGCCATAGCGGCGGCCGGCGCAACGGGCGATTCCTGCTGCCGGAATTGACCAGCCGCGCCGGCGCCGCCGACGTAACGTCGGAATGGTCGAGCAAAGTGCGCGGCGACGGCGTGGCAAATCCCGTCGACATTCCCGATCTCAGCGGCGTCACACGCCGTCCCGCCTTCGGTCAAAGCCGCGACCCTTCGCTCGAGCATTTTCTGCGCAGCGTGGTGGTCGAGGAATTTCAGGGCGAAGAGCCGAGTGACGCAACCATGAGAAGCTTGCTGGCATACCTGCGCGCGCTGGATGAAGGCGAATGCTCGAGCGGCGCCACGGCGATCACGCTGAGTTCAGCGGCCGAGGATGTCCGCCGCGCCGTCACGGCCGCGGATGACGCCGATGCCGGCACGGCGCGCCTCGTGCTGCTGGCGGCGCAGGACGCGATGGGACGTATTGTCGAACGATTGCCGGCGCGGCGGTTCGGTGCCGAACGGACGCGTCTGGCAACACTGTCACGTGAGCTTGGCGCCATCCGCACAACCGGCGACGTCAACGCGGCAATGGACGCCGCGCTGCCGGGCTGGCGCGTGCGCTTCGACGCGACACTGGCGCGCCTCGCGCGGCGCGAGCGGCAGACGTACTTCAACGAACGCACGCTCGGACGCGCCCTAGTGCAACAGCTCCTCAACAGCAGCAGCGCGCGCGTCGAGTGACGTTTCGCTCAAGCGCGGCCATTCCGGCATCTGGTTGGCGATCCAGGTGAACTGCCGCTTGGCGTACCGACGCGTGTCGCGCTGGCCGGTCTCGGCCGCCTGCGCCAACGTCAGCTCGCCACGGAGATAGGCGCCGAGCGCCGGCGCGCCGTGGGCTTTCGTCGCAGGCAGCGTAGGATCGATCGCACGCGCCGCAAAGGCGCGAACTTCTTCCAGCGCGCCCTGCTCCAACATCTTCTCGAACCGGGCATTGATGGCCGCATAGAGCGCCGCCCGCTCAGGGGTGAGCGCGACGCCGCGCCAATCGTCTGCGTCAAGCGCTGGTTTGGTGTCCGCCTGAAACACCGAAATGCTCTCGCCGGTGCTTTCGATGACTTCAAGCGCGCGGATGATGCGCGGCGCATCGTTGGGTTCGAGCCGCACCGCTGTCTTGGGATCGAGCCGCGCCAGCTCGGCGTGAAGCGCAGGCGCGCCTTGTTTCGCCGCACGGTCTGTAAGCTCAGCGCGACGGTCCGGATCGACGCTCGGCATTTCGGCCAAGCCTTGCGTCAGTGCTTTGAAGTAGAGACCTGTGCCCCCGACGAGGATCGGCGTTTCGCCGCGCGCTTGGATTTGCGCGATGGCGGAAAGCGCGTCGCTCAACCAACGACCTGTGGAATAGCGCTCGGCAGCGTCGACATGGCCATAAAGATGATGCGGTGCGCGCGCCTCCTCTTCCGCCGTCGGGCGAGCGGTGAGGATGCGGAAGTCGCGATAGACCTGCATCGAGTCGGCGTTGACGATTTCGCCGCCGATACGCTCAGCCAACGCCAGCGCCAAGGCAGACTTGCCGCTGGCGGTCGGGCCCATGATCAGGAGCGCGCGAGGCATGCGGATTGTGCAGTAGCGCAACCCGCGCGGCTGACCTAGAGGGTGACGCAATGAGCGCGCACGCCCTCGTCTTTGCCGTCTCGCCCGACGACAAGCCCGCCTACCGCGAGGCGCTGTTGATGCTGGGGCGCGTGGCGCTGTCGCGAAGGCTGCCGCCGCCGGAGGTGCTCTCCGGCTGGGAAAGCGCGCAGTGGATTTATCCGAGCGTCGACGGCGAATTGCGCCAGGAGGCGGCGGCCGCGGTCGCAGAACTGCCGGTCGATTGGGCGCTGGTCCCGGTCGAGCGGCGGCGCAAGAAACTCCTCGTAGCCGACATGGATTCGACAATCATCAATGTAGAATGTCTCGACGAGCTGGCGGATTTCGCCGGCATCAAAGCGGAGATCGCAACCATCACCGAACGCGCGATGCGCGGCGAGTTGGAGTTCGAGCCGGCGTTGCGCGAACGCGTGGCGAAGCTCACGGGCTTGGCGCTCGAAGCGCTGCAGAAGACTTATGATGAGCGCGTCCGCCTGAATCCGGGCGCGGCCACGCTCGTAAAGACGATGGCCGCACACGGCGCGCGCTGCGTGCTGGTTTCCGGCGGCTTCACTTACTTCACCTCGCGCGTCGCGGAAGCGACTGGATTCCACATGCATCACGCCAATGTCTTGCTGGATGACGGCGCGGCGCTGACCGGGCACGTGCGCGAACCGATCCTGGGTCGCGCGGCGAAACTCGAAACACTGCAAAGCCAAGCAAAGGCGCTCGGCGCAGCCGAGAGCGACGCTTTGGCCATTGGCGACGGCGCCAACGATCTGGATATGATCAAGGCGGCCGGACTCGGTGTCGCTTATCGTGCAAAACCGATCGTCGCGGCCGAAGCGGATGCGAAGATCGACCACACAAGCCTGGAAACGGCGCTGTTCTTTCAGGGCTACAAACGCGGGGAGTTTACGACATGAAGCGTTTTATGATTGCCGTCGCACTGTTGGCGTGCGCCTGCACGCCGCCGGCGGCGGAAAATCCCACCACCGGCGCGTCGCAAGAGCCCACGCTCCCGCCGGTTTCGCTGCCGGTGGCCGATCTGGCCGGCAATCGCATGGAGGCGCTGGCGCAGAACGGGGCGCGCTGGTGCACTGGCGACGGCGCCTGGTGTGCGGCGCCGGGCGAAACGAACGTCACAGTGACACGCGGCGATCAAAACGCTGGAACCATAGGGATAGCTGACCTCCCGGAGGGTGACGAATGGGCGGTGTGGCCGCGGATCGTGCGCCTGGGCCGCGACGATACGAGCGCGCTTGTCGGCGTGACCCGGCTGACGCGGCAGATGTATTCCGGCGGCGGCGGCGAAGCGACCCAGCTCGTGCTCTACGAAGTGAGCAATGGCGTGGCGCGAGAAGTGCTGCGCATGCCGCTCGGCGCTTCGTCCATGATCCGCGCCTGCTTCGACGAGGACGATGAGCAGCAGCGCGCCGGCGCCTGCCACGACCAATACGAATTCGTCACACGCATAAGCCTGGATGAGGACGTTTCCGACGGCGCGCCGCGAATCATGCTTGAGACCGCCGCCGGCAGCTTTCCCGGCCTGCTGACACGCAGCGCCGATTCCAACGAGCGGCCGGCGCTGACGGAGGCCGACTTGGTCTGGGCGCAGAGCGAGGCCTGTTCTTATCGTCGCACTTACACGCGCGGCGCCGACGGCTTATATATGCCAAACCAGCCGCTGCCCGCGTGCGCGGACTATCTGGAGCCCTGATTGAAGCTGCCGCGAAAGCCGGCGGCCGTCGTGTTCGATCTCGACGGCACGCTGATCGATTCCGAATCGTTGGTGAAGGAAGCCCATTTCGCCGCCTGCGCCGAACTTGGCGTGACCATGACGGATGCGCAATTTCTCGCCCTGGTCGGCATGCACCGCGAGGCCAACGATCTGCAGCTCAAGAGCTATTATGGCGAGGACTTCCCGCTCGACCGCTTTATCAACGCGACGCGCGCGCATGTCGGCGATCGCGTCGCGCCGCTGAAGCCGGGCGCAGTGGAGCTTATGGATATACTCGACGGCCTGGCCCTGCCCTACGGACTTGCGACCTCGTCGCGGCGGCCGTGGGTGGAGAAGCATTTCAGTGCGCATGGACTCGAGTCGCGCTTTCGCGCCGTCGTGACGCGGCAGGATTGCGTCGAAGGCAAACCGCATCCGGAGCCGTATCTGAATGCGGCGCGCCTGCTCGGCGCTGCGCCCGTGAATGTCCTGGCGCTGGAGGATTCGTACGCCGGCGTGAGTGCGGCGCATGCAGCGGGGTGCATGACCGTCATGGTCCCCGATCTGCTCGCGGCGGATGATGCGATGCGCGAGAAAGCCCTGGTGGTGACGTCGCTCTCGGACGTGCCGCCATTGTTGCGCTAGGCGTCGGGCATGCGGCTGGCGATCACTTTATCGATACGCCGGCCATCGAGATCGACGACTTCGAGGCGAAGCGGCCAGCGTTCGACGATGTCGCCGGCCCTCGGCAGGCGCTCGAGCAAGTGAATGATCAGCCCCGCGACTGTGTCGAAGCGGCCATCTTCGGAGAGACCGGGAACGCTGACGAGGCGCTCAAACTCGTCGATGGGCGTCATGCCATCGATGAGCCATGCGCCGTCTTCGCGCTGAACCGGCGGCGTGATGGCCTCGTCCGGCGAAAGCACGCCGTCGCCGGCGATCGACTCCAGCAGATCAGCGGCGGTGACCAATCCCTCGACAGCGCCGTATTCGTCCGCAACGATCACCATGCGCACCGGATGGCCGCGCATGGAGTCGAGCAGCCGCAGCACCGACAGCGTTTCCGGCACGACCACGAGCGGGTGCATAGCCGATTCCACATCGAATCCTTCCGCGGTCAGCAATTCCTTCGTTTGCACGACACCACGCACGTGATCGATGCCGCCGTCGGCGACCGGGAAACGTGAATGGCCGCTCTCGCGCATGATGCGGATGATCTCTTCGCGCGGACGCGATGGATCGATCCAGACGATGTCCGTGCGCGGAGTCATGATGGCGCGCACGGTGCGATCGCCCAACCGCAACACCCCAGTGATCATCTCGCGTTCTTCCGGCTCGATCAGACCTGCGGAATGGCCCTCATCGATCAGGGAATGAATCTCCTCTTCCGTGACATCGGATTGGCGCGGACGGTGCAGGCCGGCAAACCGCAGCAAACCGTCGGTCGACGCTTTCAAGAGCCAAACGAGCGGAGATGCGAGTTGCGCAAGTCTCGCCATCGGCCGCGCAACGAAAGCGGCGATCGCTTCAGGCGCCAGCAGCGCCACGCGCTTGGGTAAGAGTTCACCAAGAACCAGCGACAGATAGGTCGTCGCGACGATAACGACGCCGAACGCCATGTCGTCGGCGAGTTCAGAGAATTCGGGCGCGCGCGCCGCGATAATGGGGGCGAGGTCGTCGGCAATGGCCGTCGCGCCATAGGCGCCGGCGACGATGCCGATCAGCGTGATGCCGATCTGCACCGTCGACAACATCCTGGAGGGATCCTCCATGAGCTTCAGCGCCGCGCGGGCGCCCTTGTCGCCGCGGTCGGCACGGACTTTCAGGCGAGGCTGTTTGGACGAAACGATCGCCAACTCGGACATGGCAAAAACGCCATTAAGCAGCACCAGCACAATCAAAATGAAAAGTTCCAACAACGTTACGCGGAACCGCGCTCCCTCTTGCGGACGCCATCATGCCAGCGCCGCATCTGTGACGCTAGTTTGTGGCTAGCTGCGCGCCCGCAAACGCCGGTAGGTCACAGCGCCGTTGCGATTTATGCGGGCGACGATGGCGTGTTCGCCGACGGCGGCGCGCCCGGCGATGACGCGCGCGTCAGCGACGCTGTCGAGGTTTGCGGGACCGATGGCTTCGATCACGTCGCCAGGGCGCACGACGCCCTCGTTGCTGGCGCCGACGTCGACGGCGAGAACTACCAAGCCCTGTACGTCGGGCTCGATCTGGAATTCCTCGCGCAAGCTGGCGTCGAGTTCCGACAGCGCAATGCCGAAGATGCGTCCCCCACGCGGGCCGCCGTCGCGGCGCGGCGTCGAACCGCTGTCGTCGCCGGCGATGCGCGCGCCGCCGCCTTGCGTTTCCTCCAAGCGCTCGATGGTCGCGGTGATCTGCATGCGCCGGCCATCGCGGACAATGTCGATGGTCGCTGTCGAACCCACCTGCGCCTCGCCCACCATGCGCGTCAGTGCGCGGCTGTCGCCGATCTCTTGGCCATTGAAGCGCAGCACGACATCGCCCGGACGCAAGCCGGCTTGCGCGGCGGGGCCGTTCGGCGTGATCCTGGTGACGACGGCGCCGCTCGATCCATCATAACCGGCGCGGTCAGCGGCGGCGCGGCTCATATTGGCGAGGCGCACGCCCAGCCACCCCCGGCGCGTCTCGCCGTAGCGCAGAATCTGATCCACCACGGGCCGCACGATCGACGTGGGCGTTGCAAAGCCGATGCCCACGCTGGTTCCGCTCGGCGACAGGATCGCGGTATTGACGCCGATCACTTCGCCGGCCGTGTTGAACAAGGGTCCGCCGGAATTGCCGCGATTGATGGCGGCGTCGGTCTGGATGAAGTCATCGTAGCGGCCAGCATCGATGTTGCGGTTGCGCGCGCTGACGACGCCGACGCTGAGCGAGCCGCCGAGCCCGAACGGATTGCCGATGGCGAGCACGATGTCGCCCACGCGCGCGGTGTCGCTGTCGGCCATGCTGACGTGAGGCAGCGGCTGGCCGGCGTCCACGCGCAGCACGGCGATGTCGGTGGCCGGATCGCGGCCGACGACCGTTGCGTCGTAGCGGCGGCCGTTCTGGAGGATGACTTCGATCGCGTCGGCGGATTCGATGACGTGATTGTTGGTGATGACGACGCCGTCGGCAGAGACGATGAAGCCCGAACCCAGCGACGTGATCTGCGCGCGGCCCTCCTCCTGTCCCTCGTTCAAACGCTCCATCGGCGAACCCGGCGGAAACCGCGGCAAGTCTTCAATTCCTTCGACACGCTGGCTGGTGGCGATGTTCACGACAGCCGGCGACAGCCGCTCGTTCAGATCGGCAAACCCCTCCGCCGGCAAGCGCGATTGCGCAAGCGCCGGAGCGGCGAGAGCAAGAATGGCGATGGCCGACAGGATGGCGCGCATGAGTCGGAAGGTAGCGGCGTCAACGGGCAGTCGGCAATCGGCAGTCGGCAGCCGGAAGACGCAAAACGCTCGCGAAACTGCGTTTCTTCTATTGCCGACGGCCGATTGCCGACTGCCGATTTACCCTCCGCCCCGCCGCCGCTGCATGTAGCGGAAGAAGTCGCTGTCCGGCGGGACCACGATCGGCGTGCCCTGATCCAGGGCGTTGTCGTAGGCGCGCATCGAGCGATAGAAGGCGGCGAATTCCGGATCGCGGCCATAGGCGCGGGCGAAGATGCGCGCGCGTTCGCCGTCGCCCTGGCCGCGAAGGCGCGCGGCTTCTTCGTTTGCCGTGGCGCGGATGATGGTGGCGTCGCGTTCGCCTTCCGCGCGGATGCGGCCGGCGACCTGCTGGCGCTCGGAACGCATGCGCTCATAGACGCGCTCGCGATTTTCGTCCGGCAGATCCGCCTGACGGATGCGCACGTCGATGACGCGCACGCCGAGTTCGGTGGCTGCCGACGCGTTCAAATCCGCCTCGATCGCCTGCATCAAAGCAGCGCGGCGCCCTGAAATGATATCGTTCGAGGTTGCCGCACCCAGAGCGCGGCGCAGCGCCGCTTCGGTGAAGGTCTCGAGCCGCTGGGCGCCGCCCTCTTCGTTGAACGCGCTCTGATAGAACCTGCGCGGGTCGACGATGCGCCAGCGCAGCATGGCGTCGACGACCAGACGCTCCTGATCGGATGCGACGATCGGCTGGCTGTCTAGCGTGAGGCCGAGGTTGCGCTTGTCATAGATGACGACCGTGTCGATGAACGGAATCTTGAAATAAAGACCCGGCTGATCGACGCCGGGCTGGTTGATGGTGCCGACGAACTGGCCGAAGCGCAGCATGATGGCCTGGCGATCCTGGCGCACGATGAACATCGATTGCAGCACGACGATCAGCAGCAGCACGGCGCCGCCGATGATGAAGGGAAGGTTTCGCGTCATTGGTTCGTCCCTCCCTGCGTGGCGGCGGGCGCGTTGCGGCGCACCATGCCGTCGAGCGGGAGATACGGCACTGCGCCGCCGCGCTGATCGAGGATGATCAGGTTGCCGCGCTGATACACGCGCTCCATGGTTTCCAGATAGAGCCGGTCGCGCGTCACCTGCGGCGCCGAGCGATATTCATTGTGCACGGCCACGAAACGTTCCGCTTCACCGCTGGCTTCACGCACCACCTGTTCGCGATACGCCTGGGCTTCGTTGACGATGCGGGCGGTGTCGCGATTGGCGTTGTTGATCAGCGTCTCGGCGTCCTGGCCGGCGTTGACGACATCGTTGAAGGCTTCGATCACCGCTTGCGGGGCGGCGGCGCGCAACAGTTCCACTTGCAGCACCTGCACGCCGGATTCGTACTCATCCAGCACCTGCTGCATCAATTGCTCGACCGCGAGTTCGACCGCGGCGCGATCGGTGGTGATGATCGGCTCGAGCTGGCGCTGACCAATCACTTCGCGCATCGCGCTTTCAGCTACCTGGCGCACGGCGCCTGGGCCGTCTTGCGTCGTAACGGGATTGCGGACGTTGAAGGCGAAGTCGACGACGTCCTTGATGTTGTAGACAATGCGGAAGTGAATCTCGACGATGTTGCGGTCGCCGGTGATCATCAGGCTTTCGTCCGGATTGTCGGTGATGACATTCGCGCGCGGTGTCGTGAAGCCTATCTCGTCGGTGCGCTGGCCGGTGACGTTGATCACCTGCGCCGCTTCGAACGGCACGGGCATGTGGAAATGAATGCCGGGACCGGTCGTGCGATTATAGTCGCCGAGACGCGTGACCACCGCCTGCTGACCTTCATCGACGGTGTAGACGCCCGTCGCCAGCCAGCCGACTGCAAGCACGCCTGCGATTAACGGCCAGGAGATGCCGCGGCGGCCGCCGCCTGGACCCCGTCCCCCGCCTCCGCCGCCGAAAATGCGATCGCGGAAGTCGCGCCACATCTCTTCGAGGTCGGGTCCTTGCGGCGATTGCGGCTGCCGCGGCGGTGGCTGCTGGCCCCATGGTCGGCGCGGACCGCCGCCCCAGGGACCTTGGCCGCCACCCTGCGGGCCGCCGGACTGGTCATTCCAAGGCATCGATCGCTCTTCCCCGCCCCTTCTGGAGGTTTGACGCGCGCCGGTTCTTGGCGGCCGAGCGGGAGCTTGCCGGCCTCCCGTGCGCGCCGATATGTGACCCCTGTGCTAAAGGATCAAGCATGAACAACCGGTTGGCGGTGCTTGAAGAACGCGTCAAAGCGCGTCTCGACACGATCAAGGACCCGATCAGCGGCAAGGGTTTGTTCACGTCCGGACGCGTGAACGGGCTCGGCGCGCGCGACGACGGCAAGGTCTCGTTCACCATCGAGGCGCCGGCGGACGTCGCCGAATTGTACGCCCCGGTGCGCGACCGCGCCGAATCTGAGGCGCGCGCGGTTGACGGCGTCACAAGCGTTATCGCGGTCCTGACGGCCGAAACCGCGGCGCCGGCGAAGGCGGCCGGCGGCGTCGGACGGGTGAAGAAAATCATTGCTGTGGCGAGCGCCAAAGGCGGGGTCGGCAAATCAACCGTCGCGGTCAATCTCGCCTGTGCGTTCGCCTCGCTGGGGATGAAGACCGGATTGCTCGATCTCGACGTCTACGGCCCCTCCGCGCCAACCTTGCTCGGTACTGGCGCGAAGAAGCCACGCATGCGCGAAGACAAAATGCTCGAGCCGCTCGAAGCGCACGGGCTGAAGACGATGTCGATCGGTTATCTGGTGGATTCCGCCTCGCCGATGATCTGGCGCGGCGCCATGGCGACGAGCGCGGTGCGACAGATGATCGAGGAAGTGGTTTGGGGCGACCTCGACGTGCTGCTGCTCGACCTGCCGCCGGGCACCGGCGACGTGCAGGTGACGTTGGTGCAGCGCGTGCCCTTGGCTGGCGCGGTGATCGTGTCGACGCCGCAGGAAATGGCGCTTGCCGACGTGCGCCGTGGCTTGGCGATGTTCGAGAAGACGCACGCGCCCGTCCTCGGCGTGATCGAGAACATGGCGTACTTCGAGGCGCCAGACGGCAAGCGCACCCACATTTTCGGAGAAGGCGGCGCGCGACGCGTCGCCGCGGAAGCCGGCGCGCCGTTCCTGGGCGAGGTTCCGATCGATGTCGCCCTCCGCGAGAGCTGCGACGTGGGCGCCCCGCTCGTGGCGGCTAATCCGGCGCATCCGGTTTCGAAGCGGTTCGTTGAGATCGCGGCGGCAGCGCGCGCAAACGTGGCTCGGATGAGCAAACCGGCGCCGTCGATACGGGTGAAGTGATTTGGCCCGCCGGCATGTACCAGTGTTTGCCGGCGCGACGCCGGCGGTCCAAATCGGGTGCGAAGGGGATCACGATGAGGTTCACTCGGCGCGGTGCGCTGGTCGGAGCTGTTTCAACGCCCCTCGCGTCCTGCACACGCCGCCGCGCGATTGTCGTCGGCGCCGGCGTCTTTGGTTCATGGACCGCGGAGCATTTGCGGCGCGCTGGGTGGAGCGTGCTGCTGGTGGACCGGATGGGGCCGGCGAATGCGCGTGCGTCGAGCGGTGGCGAAAGCCGGATGACGCGCAGCGATTATGGGCCGGACGAAATCTACACGCGCATGGCCGTCGACTCACTGGTGCAATGGAAGCGGCTCTCCGCACGCTCAGCGCTGCCGTTGTTTCACCAAGCCGGCGTGCTGTTCTTCTTCGGCGAAATGGTCGACTACGCGCGTGCGTCGATCGACGTGCATGAGCGCCTGAACCTGCCGCTCGAAGTTCTGGACAACGCGCAGTTGCGCGCGCGCTGGCCGCAGATCGATTTCACCGGCGTCGCACTTGGGCTCTACGAAGCCGAGTTCGGGGCGTTGATGGCGCGGCGCGCGGTGCAAGAGCTGGTGCGCGGCTTCGTCGAGCGCGGCGGCGAGTACCGGTTGGCGCATGCGACGCCCGGTATGCATGGCCACGAAGTGTTGTTGGACGGCGAAGCAGAAAACGCAGACGCGGTGATCTATGCCTGCGGTCCGTGGCTCGGCAAGGTGTTTCCCGATTTGCTCGCGGAGCGCATTTTCGTGACCCGTCAGGAGATCGGATTCATCGCCATTCCCGAAGGCGACGACCGGTTTGAAGTGGGACGCCTCCCCGGCTGGGCCGATTTCAACAACGGCGATCTCTATTACGGCTTCCCGAACCTCGAAGGCCGCGGCTTCAAGCTGGCGCGGGATACGCATGGCGCAGCCTTCGATCCCGACACGGGCGACAGGCGCATGAGCGAGGAAGGCATGCAGTTGCTGCGCGCGTTCGTCGCGCGGCGCTTTCCCACGCTGGCGGAGGAGCCATTCACGGAATTCCGCGTGTGCCAATACGAGAACAGTTCGAACGGCGACTTCCTGATCGATCGCCATCCGGCGCTCGACGGCGCCTATCTGCTCGGCGGCGGTTCAGGCCATGGCTTCAAGCACGGACCGGAAGTCGGACGCATGATGGCGGCGCTGGCGAGCAACGGGACCGCGCCGGACCAGCGCTTCTCGCTGGCGACGAAGGCCACCATGCACAATCGGACGGTGCTTTGAGCGCGATCCCTCCCTGGAAGGGAGGGATCGTTCAAGCCAGCTCAAACCTGATCGGCAGCGTCTTCAGCCCGTTGACGAAGAAGCTTTCGCTGTAGCGCGGTTCGCCATCGAGGCTGACCCGCTTCAGGCGCGGCAGCAATTCCTCGAACAGGATGCGCATTTCGAGCCGCGCCAAGTGCTGACCAAGGCACAAATGCGCGCCGTTGCCGAAGGCGAGCTGGCGGTTGGGCGTGCGGTCGATGTCGAACATATCCGGATGCGGAAACACCTCTTCGTCGCGATTGCCAGAGGCGTAGCAAAGCATCAGCCAGTCGTTCTGCTTGATCTTGCGGCCGCGGAGTTCTGTGTCTTCCGCGGCCGAGCGCATGAATGTCTTCACCGGCGTCGTCCAGCGAATCGCCTCCTCGATCAGCGCAGGAATGAGCGACGGATCGGCTTTCACGCGCTCGAACAGACCATGTTGCGACGCCAGCGCCCACATCGCACCTGCGGTGGAAGATGACGTGGTGTCGTGTCCGGCCGTAGCAACGATGGTGAAATAGCCGGTGCGCTCGAACGGCGGCAGCGGCGCGCCGTCGATCTCGGCGTTGGCCAGCAACGTGGCTAGGTCGTCGCGCGGGGTGGCGCGCCGCTCGGCGGTGAGTTTCTCGAAATAGTCGGTAAAGTCCTGCACGACGCCAACGAGCAGCTGCGCGAATTGTTCGTCGCTGAGCGCCGCTTTGAAGCGTTCGGTGTCCGGATCCGAGGCGCCGAACAATTCTTGCGTCAGACGCAGCATGCGTCCGAAATCCTCCTCCGGCACGCCGAGGATGTTCATCACTACGCGCAGCGGATAGTGCAGCGCCACGTCCTTGACGAAGTCGCATCGCCCGGGGAGCGCCGCAAATCCCCCAACAGCCTGCTTCGCCAGCGCGCGAATATCGCCTTCGCGCTTCTTCACGTTCACCGGCATGAACCAGGCTTGCGTCAGCAACCGGTATTTCATGTGATCGGGCTCATCCATCTGCACCAGCGAACGCACCAAATGCGGTGTGCCGGTGATGGCGCGGGCGCGTGCTTCACCGGCCCTGCTCGTCAGCGTCGTGCCGCGCACGGCGGAGGGAAAGCGCGTATTGTTGCGGCTGATCTCGATAATGTCGGCATGCTTAGTGACCGCCCAAAACGGATCGAACCCCTCAACCTCGGCCACGCCCAGCGGATTGTTCGCGCGCAGCCAGCGATAGGCGTCGTGGATCTCGTGGTTGGCGTAGGCTGGCGAGGAGACGAGCGTTTGGGCGATGCTGTCCGGAATCCGCACCGTTTGCATCAATCCCTCCTCGTTTCGCCCCACTCTGCGCCTTTCCTCGGCGCGCAGGCAACTCGTGGACGCCTTGTTCGGGCTTGCCGCAACGTCGCTCGCATGATTAGCGTTGGAACCGGGGGGACAGCAGAATGCCGGCACTTCGCGCGATCTTCGCGGCGCTATTCGTCCCCGCGCTCGGCGCGGCGATCATTCTCTACATCATCAATGCGGCGGCGGCGTCAGAAGGCGCAAGTTTGAGCCAGATCGCTCGGCTGTGCCTGCCGGATGGGCCACGCCTCGCGCTTTCGCCGATCTGCGCCAACCTGCAGGACCACTACACGTTCCTACTCGCGTGTGCTGCGACAGCTGCCGCGGGCCTTGCCCTCATTGTCGCCTTCACGCTCGCCAGCGCAGCGACGGGCTCAAACCGCGTCCTTCTCAGCTTTGTATTCCCCGGCCTGTCGTTCGTGGGGCTCTTGCTGGTGGCGCTCATCGTGACCGCGCAGATCGGCATCGTCGCAGGCGCCGCATACTTCGCCGAAGCATTCTGGTTCGGCCAAGTGCATGTGACCGTGCTGCTCGGGCTCGCCGGCATCGGCTTGCTGTTAGGGCTCGGCATTCTCTGGCGCACCGTGCGCATGTTCCGCCCCGCCATCGGCGGCGTGGTCGGCGTGCCGTTCTCGCCGATCGAACAGCCGCGGCTTGCGCTCATGGTGCAGCAGATCGCCAAGGCGACGAAGGCGCGCATGCCCGACAACATCATCCTCGGGCTCGATCCTAACTTCTTCGCCACCACTGCCCCGATGCACACGCCGACGTCGCGGCGGCTGCTCACCGGCCAGACGCTCTATCTGTCGCTGCCGCTGATGCGGGTGCTTTCGCTGGACGAGGTCAAAGCCGTGGTCGGCCATGAGCTCGCGCATTTTTCCGGCTCGGACACGATCTACAGCCGCCAGTTCGCGCCGATCTATCGCGGTCTCGAAGAAGCCGCGCACGCCGCCGACGAAAACAAGAAATACGACAAGAACCCGCTGCTCCTGCCGGCGCGCCTGTTCCTGCGCTTCATGATGGATTGCTTTGCCCGCAACGCCGCCAAAGCCAATCGCGCCCGCGAGCTGCGGGCCGATACGATCGGCTCGGCCGCAGCGACGCCCGCCGATCTCGGCTATGCGCTGATCAAATGCGGCATCCTCGCGCACCTCTGGCAGCGCGAGATGGAGGACACGCTGAACGACATCGCGCGCGGCAAATTCCGCCGCAACATGTCGGCGAGCTTCGAGGACAAGCTCAGATACGACGTCGACCCCGAAAAATTGCCGCCGCTGGTCTCCTTCTCGCTCGGCGATCACACGCCGCACCCGACTGACTCCCACCCTGAGACCAAGGAGCGTCTGACCAATCTCGGCCTCAACCTCATAGACGTGACATCGGAAGCGCGACTGATGGAACGCTTCTTCGCCGCCAAGCCCGCGCGCATGGCGCTCGACAATATGGAGTACGTCGAAGAGACCCTGACCCAGATCTATCATCAGATCATCATCGGTCCGCGCGACGTGCCGCAGGCCGAGCGGACAACGGACGAAGTGTTCATGTCGTTTCTGTCTGCTTTCCTTGCGCACATGGTGACTGCCGATGGCGTCGTGGATGAACGCGAGGTCGAAGTGGCCGAAAAGGAAGCGGGGACGCATCTTGGCGGCGCCTTCGACGCGCGCGAGTTCCGTGAGTTCTGCCGCAATACCGATCAATTGGCGCCGTTGTCGAAGTTGACGGAATGGTCGACCAAGTTCCTGACGCCGCAAGGCTTCGAGATGCTCTTGGACATGCTCGAAAAAATCGCCCGCGCCGACGGCGACCTGCATGAGCGCGAGCGGAAAATCCTAGACGACGTCCGCGTGCTTTATGAGGAACTGAAGGCGGCCGAAGCCGCCGCCGCAGCGCCGCGGCGCTGACCGAGCCCTGCTAGTTGATCGCCGCCAGGCCCCAGCCGCCCCACCACCATGGCATCACGCTGTCACCGAGGATGAAACGCGCGAGGTCCGGATAGATCAGCTCGGCGCGGACATCGTTGCCGAGAAACACGACGCAACGCCGGTGCGCCTCTTGGCACATCACGATGTTGCCGGTCCACTCATTGTGCCCGCCCTTGAACCAAGTCGGGCCCGCCTGAGGATCGTCGAAAGAGATCACGCCTAGCCCCGCGGAGAGGTTGATCGCCGGTCCGCGCGGATCGATTTCCCGCGAGAGCGTCGGGAACTGGCGGGCGTTGTCTATGGCAAATTGCGGTCGCACCAATTCGGCGCGCGACGCCGGCGAAAGACCTTCGCCGCTCACCACGCCGGCCCAAAGCCGCGCCTGATCGGCGATCGTTGAATCCATTGAACCTGCTGCGGCGACATTGTCGCGCCGGTCGTGCGGCTCGAATGTTCCGTCCAGCGCGTAGCCGTCGGCCAGATTGCCGGCGAAATCGTCGCGCCATTGCATCGATGTGCGCGCCATGCCGAAGCGGTCGAACACGCGCCGCTGCATTTCGGCTTTGATGTCGAGGCCTAGGCCCTCTTCCAGCACCGTCTGCAGCACCCAGAAGCCTTCATTGGAATAGCCGTAGCGTTCGCCCGGAGCGAAGTGGAACCGGAGCCGCCGATCCTCTTCGAGGATGCGCATGTTGGCAAAACCGCTACGTGAGTGAGCAAGATGCGCGGCGTGAGCTGACGCCAGCGTTCGTCGCCTGCGAGATCGGCATAGTCTTCGTGTTCCGGCAGCGCGCGGGGCAAGTAATCGGCGATCGAACGATCGAGATCGAGGCGGCCCTCATCGACTAGCTGCATCACCATATAGGCGAAAGCCGCCTTCGTGACCGACGCGCCGTACATGATGGTATCGGTCTGAAGCGGCAAGTTGCGCTCGACATTGCGGTGGCCGTAGGCGGCGACGTGGACGATCTCACCATCATCGATCACCGCAACGGCCATGCCCTTCACGTTCTCGGACGCCATCAGACGCCGCGCTTCAGCGTCAATCTCGACGCCGGATGGCAATTGCGGCGCGTCCGGCGTGCTCGCGCACGCAGCGAGCGCCGAAAGTGCGGCGGCGATTAAGGGGCTCGCACTACTACTCCAACCTGAGCACGCGGATGGTGTTGGTCTTCCCGGCGCGGCCGAAGGGAATGCCGGCGATAATGGCGACGCGGTCGCCGACTTCGGCGACGCCGAGCTTGCGAACCGCTGCATCGGCTTTCGTCACCATTTCTTCGACGTTCTGCACGTCCTCGGTGACCATCGATCGCACTCCCCAGACCAGCGCGAGCTTGCGTGCGGTTTCGACAAAAGGCGTGAGACCGATGACGCCGCAGCGCGGCCGTTCGCGTGCAACGCGGATCGCGGTCGAACCGGTCGCTGTGTAGGCGACGAGCGCTGCGCAATCGATGACGTCGGCGATATGGCGCGCCGACAGCGCGATGGCGTCGGCGGTGGTGGCTTGCGGCGGCGTCATGTCACGCGGCAGCGAGGCCCAGTATTCGTTGTCGTCTTCGACCGCGCGGATGATGCGGTCCATGATCGCCACGGCCGATTGCGGATGGCGCCCGACGGCGCTCTCGGCCGACAGCATCACCGCATCGGCGCCCTGATAGACGGCCGTCGCCACATCGCTCGCTTCCGCGCGCGTCGGCGTCGCCGCTTCCACCATGCTTTCGAGCATGTGGGTTGCGACGATCACCGGTTTGCCGGCTGCGCGCGCGGCGCGGATGATGCGGCGTTGCGCGATCGGCACCTGCTCCGGCGGCAGTTCGACGCCCAGGTCGCCGCGCGCCACCATGACAGCATCAGCCGCATCGACGATCTCATCGACCTGCCAGAGCGCTGAGGGTTTCTCGATCTTGGCGATCACGCCGACACGATCCTGGATCAGCGCCTTCGCCTCAAGCACGTCTTCTGGGTGCTGCACGAAAGAAAGCGCGACATAGTCGACGCCGAGATCGAGCGCATAGGCGAGGTCTTCGCGATCCTTGTCGGTCAATGCGCTGATCGGAATGCGTCGCGTCGGAACGTTGACGCCTTTCTGGTTCTTGAGCGTGCCGCCAAAGTCGACGCGCGCCTTGAGCTGGGTGCGGCCGCGCTCGATGACTGTGAGTTGGAGCTTGCCGTCGTCGAGCTTGAGGATGTCGCCCACTTCAAGCGCATTGACGAGTTCGGGATGCGGCAGCCGGATGAGATTGGCCGCACCCAACTCGTGCGACGCTTCGAGGGTGACGATGTCGTTGAACCGAAGCTTGATCTCGCCGCCCTCGAAGCTGCCGACGCGGATCTTGGGGCCCTGCAAGTCGGCGAACACGCCGACGGGCGTGCCCGCCTTCTGTTCGGCGGCTCGGATCGCCTCGATGCGGCGGGCGTGATCTTCGCGGCTCCCATGACTGAAGTTCAGCCGAAAACAATCGACGCCGGCCTGGATCAGCATGGCCAGACGCTCCGGCGCATCGCTGGCCGGCCCCATCGTGGCGACGATCTTACAATCGCGGGTGCGCATGTGCGGTTAGTGAGTAGTGAGTAGTCAGTAGTCAATAGCCGCGACGCGCTGTTCCCTACTGACCACTCGCACTGACCACGGACTACTGACCCATCTTATACGGGCCGCCCTTTTCCAGCGCGCGCTGATAGGCAGGGCGGGCTTGATGGAGTTTGCGGACGCGGACGAGATTCGCGTAGCGGTCCAATCCGCCGCGTGAATTGCCCGCATCCAGCACGAAACTCATCTGGATGTCGGCGGCGGTGAACCGGTCGGCGACAAAATAATCTCGGCCCTCCAGCGCGGCGTCGGCATGCGCAAGGTGATTGGCAATTTCCGGCTCGATCCGCGCCTGCATCAGGGGCGCGCCTGCTTCGCCGAGCAATCCGACATAGAGCTTCAGCAACAGCGGCAGCATGGCCGAACCCTCGGCGAAGTGCAGCCAGTAGAGATAGTTCGCACGCGAGGGATCGCCGGGCGCAACCGCGAGCTTGCCGCCGCCTTCGCGCTCGGCGAAATATTCTATGATGGCGCCGCTTTCGGCGAACACGCGCCCGTCATGCTGCAGCACAGGCGATTTGCCGAGCGGATGAATCTCGCGCAGCTCCGGCGGCGCCAGCCGCGTCTGCGGATTGCGCGGGTAGCGGCGCACTTCGTAATCGAGCCCCAGTTCCTCCAACAGCCACAGCACGCGCTGCGAACGGCTTTCTTCGAGATGATGGATGATGATGGTCATGGCCGCTCCGCAATCGGTTATCGGTTATCGGTTATCGGTCGAAGCTGCGGATGACGTCGATCCCCGACAACCGATAACCGGTAACCGACACCTAGTACGCCGCAAAATTTAGCTTCAATCCCGGTTCCGGCCAGCGCGCTTTGATCAGCTGCCCGGTTCCCGAGAGCGTAATGTAGGCGTCGCGCATGTCGGCGCCGCCAAAGGCGATATTGGTGGTGAGGGGATCCGGAAACGGCGTGTGCGTGGAGCGACCGTCCGGCGTGATCGTCGTAATTCCGCCGTTCAGAAGCGTGGCGACGCAGACATCGCCATTGGCCTGCACGGCGAGACTGTCGAAGAAGCAGTGATACGGCTGCACCGCCACGCAGCGGCCAATGCCGCCGAGCGGCGGCGGGGCGACTTCGCCTTCGCCGACAACGTCGAAGGCCCACAACTTTCCGGTCTCCGTTTCGGCGCCGTAGACAGTCTTCTCGTCGGGCGAGAGGCCGACGCCATTGATGCCCGTGCCGCCATAGGCGACTTCCTTGATCAACGACCCGTCGGGCTTGGCGAAATAGACGCCGCCGCGTTCGATTGAACGGGGATGGTTCTTGCCGAGATCGCTGAACCATATGTTGCCGGCTTTGTCGAACACGAGATCGTTCGGGCCGCTCAGCTTGTGCTCGCCGATCGTGTCGTAGAGCCGCTCGACCTTGCCGGTATCGAGATCGACGCGTTCGATACGGCCGGTCGTGTAATCGGCGGGCGCATGACCGGGAATGGTGAGGCCGCCCATGTCATGCCACTCGAAACCGCCATTGTTGGTGATGTAGACGGCGCCGTCCGGACCAAGAGCCGCGCCATTGGGTCCGCCGCCGATATTGGCGATCACCGCGCTCCTGCCCTTCCATACGCGCGTCAAGGTCCCGCGCTTGATCTCGACCAGAATGACGCTGCCATCCGGCATCGGGATCGGGCCTTCGGGAAACTGAAGACCGGTGGCGATGACTTCAAACTCAGACATGCGCGTACCGTAACACCTTCTCCCCTGCGGAGAAGGTGGTCGCCATAGCGTCAGCGTAGGCGACCGGATGAGGGGCGATGGGCGAGACGCGGCGCGCGCTTGAAAGAGCGCGGCGCTTCACGCCCCTCACCCCCTTATCCCCTCACCGCAAGGGCGAGGGGAATGCGCTTATTATCTTTCGAGCACTCGCACCACGAAATCCGCATCGTCTTTCTCGCCGCGTTCGACGAATTCGCGGCTGACCTCGCGCCATAGCGCAAGATCGAGATCGAGGCGGGCGTCGCCTTCCGGCGAGAGGTTCACTTCAGTGAGGACGATGCGGTCGGCTTGGCTCAACACCGCATTGTAGAGTTGCGCGCCGCCGATCACGCACGCCTCCTCCACGCCCGCCGCCTCCGCCATCGCGCGAGCGGCGGCGAGCATGACGGAAAGATCGGTGTAGACCCACGCGCCCTCCGCCTTGAAATCCGCGTCGCGCGTGAGGACGAGGTTCTGCCGCCCGGGCAGCGGCTTTTTCTGCAACGAGTCCCAGGTCTTGCGCCCCATCAGCACCGGCTTGCCCATGGTGGCGGCTTTGAAACGCTTCATGTCGGATGAGAGCCGCCACGGCAGCTTGCCATTGCGACCAATGACGCCGTTCATCGCGACGGCGACAACGAGGGTGAGTTTGAGAGTCATTTCTGTTGCACAATATCGCAGCAAAACTACTATCACGGGACAAGGTACGGGAGGGTACCCATGCGCGTTTTTTTCGCAGCTATTGCGGCGCTAGTAACGGTGTCTTGCGCTACCCCTTATCAACAAAGCGGCTTCACTGGCGGAGTTCAAGCCCTGCCAATCGGACGTGACACCTACCGCGTCGAGGCCGCTTTAAATGCATATTCGAGCCAAAGCATGGTGCAGGATTATCTGCTGCTTCGTGCAGCCGAAACCGCGCAAAGTAATGGAGCTGTGGGATTTGTGATCCACGGCGCGCAGGACACAAGCACTACTGGCAGAGTAGTCGTCCCAGGCCAAGCAACAACCAACGCCTACGCCTACGGCGCCGGGAACTATGCATATGGACAAGCCACTACAACCTACACGCCTGCACAGGCGTACAACTTCATTCGTCCTGGGGGTATGATGATGATTACGTTGGTGCGCGAGCCGGTACCGGCTGGTCTTCAATATTTTAGCGCGTCGGAAATTATTGCTGCGATTGGGCCGCGGGTGCGTCGTGCCAACTAAATGGCTATCGGTGCCTTGATCGCTGGATGCGCGGTGTAGTTCTGGATTTCGAAGTCGCTAAGTCGGAATCCAAAGATGTCTGTAACGTTTGGATTAATCCACATTTGCGGTGACGGGTAAGGTGTGCGTGCGAGCTGTGTCTGAGCTTGGTCAATGTGATTCAGGTAGAGATGGGCATCACCAAACGTATGCACAAACTCACCTACTTCGAACCCAGTCACTTGCGCGACCATGTGTGTGAGCAGCGCGTAACTCGCGATATTAAAGGGCACACCCAAAAAGATGTCAGCGCTGCGTTGATAGAGCTGGCAGCTCAGTTTTCCGTCGGCGACGAAGAACTGGAACAGGCAATGACACGGCGGAAGCGCCATTTGATCAACGTCGGCGGGATTCCAGGCGGAAACGACGTGGCGACGCGAGTATGGATTCCCCCTCAGCCCAACAATAAGACGTTCGATCTGATTGATCGTTTTTTGAGCCTCGCCGTCGCTCTCAGGCACTCGCCACGCGCACCATTGCTTACCATAGATTGGACCGAGTTCACCGTTCTCATCGGCCCACTCATCCCAAATGGTGACGCCCTGCTCCCGCAACCAACGCACGTTTGTATCGCCGCGCAGAAACCACAACAGCTCAGCGATAATACTCTTCAGATGCAGCTTCTTGGTCGTTAGTAGCGGAAAGCCCTGGCCGAGATCGAAGCGTAGCTGGCGACCGAACACTCCGACCGTCCCGACACCAGTCCGATCTTCGCGTCGGACTCCATGCTGTATGACGTCACGAACAAGACCCAAGTAGGCGAGATCGGCGGGCGAGGGACTCGCAGTGGGCTCCTCGACCATTCTAATGGCATTTTTCATAGCAAGGCCGCAGAGTGGCTCGAATCTCTTAGGAAACTGTCACCAGCGCAGCGGCTAGGCCGTAGCCCTGATCGCGCGATTTCACAATTCGCAAAGATTTGTGAGAAGAGCGCGCTACTGGAAACTACGATTCGGCCCCGTCTGTCATCAGCCCTATTTGTTCAGCGGCGCGGCGATCGCTTCGTGTGCTTCATAGCCTTCGAGTTTGAAATCGCCGTACTCGAACGCGAAGATGTCTTTGCGCTCCATATTGATCAGCATTTGCGGCGGGGCGTACGGCGTGCGCGCGAGTTGCGTGCGGGCTTGGTCGAAGTGGTTGTGGTAGAGGTGCGCGTCGCCGAAGGTGTGGACGAAGTCGCCCGGTTTCAACTCCGTGACTTGCGCCATCATTTGCGTCAGCAACGCGTAGCTGGCGATGTTGAACGGAACGCCGAGGAAAACGTCGGCGCTGCGCTGGTAGAGCTGGCAGCTCAGCTTTCCGTCAGCGACGAAGAACTGGAACAAGCAGTGGCACGGCGGCAGCGCCATTTGATCGACCTCGGCCGGATTCCAGGCTGAGACGATGTGGCGGCGCGAGTTGGGGTTGGTCTTGATCGAGGCGACGACGCCGGCGATCTGATCGATGACGCGCCCGTCCTTGCTTTCCCACGAGCGCCATTGCTTGCCGTAGACGGGGCCGAGTTCGCCCGCTTCGTTGGCCCATTCGTCCCAGATCGTAACGCCCTGCTCCCGCAGCCAGCGGACATTCGAGTCTCCGCGCAGGAACCAGAGCAGTTCAAGGATGATGCTTTTGAGGTGCAGCTTTTTGGTGGTGAGCAGCGGGAAACCTTGCGAGAGATCGAAGCGCAGTTGGCGGCCGAATACGCCGCGCGTGCCGGTGCCGGTGCGGTCGCCGCGATCGACGCCATTGTCGAGGATGTCGCGAAGCAGGCCGAGATAGGCGATGTCGGCTTGCGACGGCGGGGCGGACGTTACGGGGGCGGGTTGAGCGCTCATTCCGCTCCTATATGGGCCGACTCGCGGCTGTTGCGGAGGCGGGACAGGCCGTCCGCCCCAGTTTCCGCACCTGCCGGATCAGCGGCCCCGCCAACCACGCCGCCCTGGCGTTGACATCCACCCCCGCGGCGCGCAGCGCCCGCGCCATCCATTGGTTGCAGACTTGCAGCAGATGAAACGACCCGCGCGAGCGAAGGAACGACGAGCGGCCGATCACCTTGCCGTCGCTGGTGCGGACGGGTTCGCCTTGCGCGTCGAGCACGAGATAGCGGTCGATGAACGCAACGAAACGCGCAGCGCCCTCGCGCGAAATGGCGATGCCGGTGTCGTCGTTGGGACCGAGATACACGCTCGACGGGCCAGCGTTGTAGGCGATGTGAAACACGCTGGCGCTGGGCGGCACGAGCGCATCTAGCCCGAGCCAGAGGTTCGTGCCCTCGGAATAATAGAAAGCCTGATCGCCCCAACCGATCAGGAAGCTCTCGGCGTCGGGATAGAGCAGCCGGAGCGGATGATTTTCGGGAAAGATGCTAGCCGGCGCGCCAATATCGCTGTGATAGCCGTTGGAATAAAGATGCAGTTCGATGCAATCGCCGGCGCTTGGCGGCGGCACATTGGGCGCAGGAATGGGCGCGTAGAGATAGGCAAAGATCAGCACGCCGATCAGCGCGATCGTCGCCGCGAGCGGACGGCGGCTGAGCGCGCTTAAGTCTCGTCCGCCGTCAGCAGCCTCACCCGGAACGCCCATCCCGCGAGCCCCGCCCCCACCATCGGCGCGACGATGAACAGCCAAAGCTGCATCAACGCGTCGCCGAGCACCCAAACCGCAGGCCCGAGCGAGCGGGCCGGGTTCACCGATACACCGGTGATCTGGATGCCGACAATGTGGATGAGGACAAGCGTCAGCCCGATGGCGAGGCCGGCGAATTGCGGCGCCGCATTGCGTTGAGTGACGCCGAGGATGACGACGACAAAGATGAAGGTCGCGACGACTTCGAAAATGGCGCCCGACATCAGGCTGTAGTCGCCCGGCGAGCCCTGGTTCGAGGGCGCGACCTTTACGCCGTAGCCGTTCTGGCCGAGACCGTTCTCCGCCAAGGAATAGTCGGGTCCGCCGGATGCGATCAGCAGCAGCACGCCTGCCGCAACCACCGCGCCCAGACATTGCGCGATCCAGTAACCGAGCATCTCGCCCGTCGCCATGCGTCCGGCGCTCCAGGCGCCGAAGCTGACGGCGGGATTGACGTGGCAGCCGCTGACCGGGCCGATCCCATACGCCATCGCAACGATGGCCAGCCCGAACGCCCAGGCGATGCCTTCCTGGCCGATAATGCCGAAGCCGGCGAGCACCGCGGCGCCGCATCCGAACAGAACCAACGTGAATGTGCCGATGAATTCGGCCGCGAGCTTCTTGGTCATGGGGCCTCCGCCAGCGGGCGGCTTTAAGCCGAGTCCCTCGCCGGCGGTATCGCAATCCAACCGCCTGTGAGGATCGCTCACAACAGCCATGAGAGATGTTGGTTCGGACCGGGCACGATCGGCGCCTAGGCTCTGGCGAACAGAGTTTGGAGACGATGCATGTCCCTTGAAGTGCTCGACCCGCCGGTCCGGGATGCGACAACCGAAGGCTTGCTCTTGTTTCTGGAGCCGTCGGATCGAAAACCGCGCATGCGTTACGGCTATGACAGCCAGGCCACCGATCTATCGGAAATCTACACGCCGCGGCGGGTCCTGATCCGCGACGCAAGGCGGATCGCAGCCTCGCTCGACGTGCAGGGTTTTGCCTGGGTGCACCGGCCCTCGACGATCGATTTCCGGGTTGAAACCGAAATTGCCGGCGCCGGGCGCACCGAAGCAGCCGAGCTCGTGCGCGACGTGACGGGCGCAGCGCGCGTCGTCGTGTTCGACCACACGCTGCGCAAGCGCGCGCCGGACGCTGCACGGCAGCCTTCAACGCGGGTTCACGTGGACTACACGGCGGACTCCGCACCGAGGCGCGTGCGCGATCTGTTGGGCAACGAAGCGGAGGCGCTGCTTCACCGGCGCGTTGCGTTTATCAATGTCTGGCGCGCGATCCGCCATCCGGCGTCGGATTGGCCGCTGGCGCTCGCCGACGCGCGCTCCGTGGCCACCGCCGATCTGGTGGCGACCGACATCGTGTATCCCGACCGTCGTGGCGAGATTTATGGGCTCTCGCACAATCCGCAGCAGCGCTGGTTCTACTACCCCGACCTCGCGCTCGACGAAGCCATCATGATCAAGTGCTATGACTCGCGCACCGATGTCGCCCGCTTCACCCCGCATACCGCATTCGAGAGCCAACTAACCCGCTTCGGCGTGCCGCCGCGCGAAAGCATCGAGTTCCGCACCATCGCCTTCTTCGACTAGCGATATGCGGGTTCCGCGCCTATATTCCGACTCGTCCGGGCAACCGGACTATGGCGATAAACGCGCAGAGATAGGCGGATCGGACCCGGGTGCGATGCCCGGCGGCTCCACCAGCCTTCGCGCTTCGCGCTTCGGCTGGCTTACGCCCACCGCCCCCATCCGGCGCGAAAGGCTGTCCTCCGAAGCTCACGAAGTGAGCGAAGGACGGACCTCATTCGGGTTCGCGATGAGGGGCCGAAATAGGATCGACGGACGTTGAAGGCTGCTGCTTTTGCTCGGGTGGTCCCGTTACAGGCCGAACAGCATAGTTGCGAATGACAACAACGCTGAGGAATTCGCTCTCGCTGCGTAAGCAGTGCGGGTAGTTCCGAACCTAAGTCCTCAGGTCTAGCAACCTCAGGCGGGGCCCCCCGGCGCCCGGCAACAGAAGCCGGGGATTTCTTTGCCCAGGACTTTTCCACAATGCGATCGGTTGCGCGGAGCGGCGCTGCGATTCGCCCGTACTGCGCGTGCTGCGGTGCGTTTTTCCTTTATGACGCAAACGCTTGGAGAGTTCCGCGTGCACACGTTCGCGCCGCGCGCGAACAGGGCTGTCATGAAGCGTCATTTTTACACCGCGCTTGCGAACTGCCGCTCGTCGCAAACGTTTCGCCTGCCGCCGTTGGAAACGTTGGCGATTTCGCGCCCTGTGGATGAACAATTGACTGCCCGGAATGAGCCGGTAAGGGTTCGCCCGGGAGCCAAGGAGGGGCGGCCGTGGCCGACGATATGATCGGGTACGAACATTTGATGCAGGACGCGCTCCGTAGCGTCGTCCGCGCCGCGCTCCAGGAAGCGGCGAGTCCGCGCGGCCTGCCGGGCAAGCATCATTTCTACATCACGTTCCGCACGCATGCGCCGGGCGTCATCATCCCCGAGCATTTGCGCGCGCGCTATCCCGACGAAATGACGATCGTGCTCGAACACCAGTTCTGGGATCTCGAAGTTTACGCCGATCGCTTCCGCGTGATCTTGAAGTTCTCGGGCCAGCCGCAACCGATCACCATTCCTTTCCAAGCGATCACGCGCTTCTTCGATCCGAGCGTGAAGTTCGGTTTGCAGTTCGAGCACCATCACAACGACGAAGCGCGCATGGCGTCCGGCGATGACACCGGCCATCCGGCGCCGCGCGAAACGCCCGTTGGTGAAACGGCGCCCCCTCCGCAAGCGGGCGACGGCTCGGTCGTCAGCTTGGACGCATTCCGCAAGAAGTGAATTCCAAGCGAGAAAGAGTTTGAGCGCGGGCCTTCGGGCCCGCGCTTTCGTTTCAAGCCTTGCGAAGAAACCGCAGCGCGCGCCAGGTGCGGCTGAACGCCGTGAGGATCGAGCCGAGCAGGACGAGCCACAGCGCAAACGCGATGAAGACTTGCTTGCCGCTGTCGTTGGCAGAGCCCCAATCCAGCGTCCAGGCTGTCCACGGTCCGAGCTGAGGATCAAAGATCGAGACCAGCGCAAACACCGTCATCCAGAACATGCGGTGCGGTTTGGCCATCGGGCCGGAGAAGTCCGCCGGCGCGCCCGCAGCGCGGCAAACTTCGCGCACGTACGCCGTCATGACCGCCGCCACCGCGGCGGCCCAGCCCAACGTCGCGTCGAACATGCCGGCAGCGGCGACGCCGTAGCCTGCGCCGACAAGGATCGCGATGTCGGCGAAACGGTCGGGCAACTCGTTCCAGATCGCGCCGTCGGGACTGCCCTTCCCGGCTTCGACCGCGACCATGCCGTCCATCATGTTGGCGAGGAGACGCAGCTGGCAGAACAGCGCCGCCCCGATCAGCAGCAGCACGCGGTCACCGCCGTCGCTGACGGCGCTGGCGTAGAAGCACAAGCCGGCGAAGACTGCGAACACGATGCTGGTGAAGGAAATGAAATTTGGCGAGACGCCGCTTTGCACCAGGGCGCGCGTCAGCCATTTGGCCCAGCCGTGGCTGCGCTGCGAGATCGGGCGGCGGTCTGCGTCAGCGGCCATTGGCCTGCCTCCAAAGGCGGACGTTGTAGACGATCGCGTAGAGGGTCGAGACCGTCCACGGCACGGCGATGGTGGCGAGCACTTCCGGCGTCCCCGCCAATGTGTGCGCGATGAAAAGAATGGCGGCGATGATCGTCGCGGTGACGAGTGGCGGCGCAATGAGCGCCGCGATGTTGCGGCCCATGCCTTCGTCCAACCTGGGGGCGGCGAAGAACATTGCGTTCATGCGCTCGAGCCCCTTCTTCAGAAACAATGTCAGTGTCCCCGAAATGACCCCTTGAACGAGGCCAGCCAGCAGCGCGTCGGACAACGGGTGATGCCGGTTGGCGAACACGGCCCAGGCGCCCATTGCCAGGAAGCCGAACGCGACATGCACGGGCGTGCTGGACGCCACCGAATTGGGCGCGTCTTTCGTCGTGCTCATTGACGCGGCTCACGGCGCAAGCGACATGGCGGCATGGACCTGACGCTGCGGTTCTTCGACTGGGAAATTGTCACCACGCCGCTCGTGCTGGGGCTTGCCTTAGTTGTGGCGTTGCTCGTGCTCGGCACCATGGCCGCATTCATCCTGCCTCGCGCACAACCCGGCAAATGGGCCGATCTCGGCCCGCGCATGCGCTCGTGGTGGGTGATGGCCGTGGTCGTCGGCGGAGCGCTGCTCTTGGGCTGGCAGGCGACGGCGATCCTGTTTGCGATCATCTCGTTTCTCGCCCTGAAGGAATACCTGACGCTGGCGCCGACGCGGAAGGAAGACCGCCTGATCGTGTTGTTGGCGTATCTCGCCGTGTTTCTCAACTACGGCCTCATCTTCGCCGACGGTTTGTTCGACGACACCTACCAGATCTACGTGCTTTTCATTCCCGTCTACGTGTTCCTGATCGCCGCCGCTGCAATGGCCTGGATCGGCCGCACCGACGGCTATCTGGCAACCGTCGGCATCGTGCACTGGGGCACGGTCGTCTGCGTCTACAATATCGGCTACATCGCCTATCTGATGCTGGTGCCTGACATTGAAGCCCCTGCCGGCGGCGCAGGCTTGGTGTTCTTCCTGATTTTCATCACGCAATTGAACGACGTCGCGCAATATTGCTGGGGCAAGGCGCTGGGGCGGCGAAAGATCACGCCGAAAGTCTCACCGAACAAGACTTGGGAGGGCGCGATCGGGGGCTGGATCACCGCTGCGCTCGTATTCTATTTCCTCGCGCCCTACTTCACACCGCTCAACCCGCTCGACGCGGCGATCATGGCCGTGATCGTACCAATGGCGGGCTTCTTCGGCGACATCACGATGAGCGCGGTCAAGCGTGACATCGGCGTGAAAGACACCTCGCACCTCATTCCCGGACATGGTGGGGTCATGGATCGGCTCGACAGCCTCACATTCGCCGCGCCGATCTATTTCCACTTGCTGGCGTTCTTCGCGCTCGAGCGGTTCTGATGCTGCAGACTCTGCGACGCTATGGCCTGATGCTGATCGTGCGGCCTGTCGCGCGCCTGCTGTTCGGGCTTGATGTGATCGGACAGGAAAAGCTGCCGGCGAAAGGGCCGGCGATCGTTGCGGCGAACCACAACAGCCACGTCGACACAGTGGTGCTGCTGTGCCTCTTTCCGTCGAAGCTTCTGCCCAAGATCAGGCCGGTGGCGGCCGCCGACCATTTCGACAAGGGCGGTTTCGGCTCCTGGTTCTCGCGCAACGTCATCGGCATCATTCCGATCAAACGCACCGGCGCGGCCAAGGGCGAGGACGTGCTCGCCGGCTGCAAGGAGGCGCTCGCGCGCGGCGAGATCCTCGTCGTTTTTCCGGAAGGCTCGCGCGGCGAACCGGAAGAAATGACGCGCTTCAAGACCGGCGTGGCGCGGCTGGCGGAGTTCTGCCCGGAAGCGACGGTGACGCCGGTCTATCTCCAAGGCGCCGGCCGCTCGCTGCCGAAAGACGCAAAACTGCTGGTGCCGTTCAACACAACCGCCGTAGTCGGAGACGCGCTCGCCTGGACCGGCTCGCACCACGGCTTCATCGACGACCTCCGCGCGAGGATCGAGGCGCTGAAGGCCCAGGCGCCGCCTCTGAAGTGGAGTTGAAGCCCATCGTCATTCCGGGGCATCGCGCAAATCGTCGAGCTGTGCGCTTGCTCCTGGATCCCGGGTTCTCAGCTCCGCTGAGCCCCGGGATGACGACCTTTATTTGGTCCAAGGTTCTGAACGCGCCCACGCACACAATTTCTCCGGCGGCGATTGTTGCGCGAAAGCGGTGAGCGCGGCTTGATCGTCGTTTTGCAGCCAGCCGAAGAACGTCTCCTCGGAGACGATCCAATCGCGCGTAGGCGCCGGCGCATCGTCGTTCCAGACAATCGGCGCGAGATTCTGGTCGAGCGCAATGGCGCTCAGCGTCGTGTTCATGATCTCTGATGGATGCCGGTATGCCTCCGGCGCGACGGCTTCGCCGCGCAGCGCGAGACGTTGCGCCCGGGTCGCTTCGGACACGCCGACGTAAAACGGCAGGAAGCCCAGTCCGACCGAGCGGCAAAGCTCGTTGGGAAAGCGCGTATCGTCGTTGAAGATGTGCGCGTCCGGCTGCGCATCGGCATAGCGCACGAAACTGTCGACCCAAATGTCCGCGTAACCATGGCGCAGGCCCCAGAGTGCGGCGAGCTCAGCCGCGAGCGCAGGATCGACGTCGGCGCGGCCCTCCCTGCCCCAATCGGTGCCGATGGTCTTGAGCAAGGCGCGGTCGCCGGGAAGCGACTTGTCCACCGGCCGGCCGAGCACGGCTTCGCTCAGCCGGTAGACGTCCTTTGCGAACGGCAGCACCAATCCGCCCGTCAACGCCGCCGCCCTGCGCGCGACGTAAGACTTGCCCGAGCCCAGCATGCCGAGAAGGACGAGTCGGAATGGCATCAGCCGTGTTCTACCACGTCGCGGCGCACGGCGCGCACCGTGATCCGGTCGCGCTCACCTGACCTGCGCTCGCACGAGAGGCGCGCGATCTGGCTGTCGTCGAAGAAGACATGGCCCTTCAGCGCGTCGAGCAGCGCTTTGGCCAAATTGTCGAGGTCGAGCGAGGGAATCTCGCCTGCATATTCCATAACCAGCTCGACCTCGAACTCGCCCCAGCGCGGACGGATCGGAAACTCCTTGCGGAAGAACTCGTAAACCAGCGGCTTGTAGTAGCGCGCCTGCGTGGTGATGCCGTCGATGGCGATCTCGGCGCCGCCGGCGATCTCGCGGGCGCGGACCTTGCCCCGGCCGGTCCATTGCTCGGTCAGCGCCATTCCTCACCTTCCGGCTTGATCGCCACAATCGGCGCCCATATCCCCTCAAGGGAAGAGATTCCTCAAGCGAGCGCCCCATGAATACCCGCACGGAGACCGACACCTTTGGCCCGATTCCTGTCGAAGCGGAGAAATATTGGGGCGCACAGGCGCAGCGTTCGCTCCTGAACTTCAAGATCGGCGAAGAGAAAATGCCGGCGCCGATCGTGCGCGCGCTGGGCATCGTCAAGCGCGCCGCGGCGGAAGCCAATATGGACCTGGGCGTGCTGAAGCCGGAGATTGGCCAGACCGTGGTGAAGGCCGCCCAGGAGGTGATCGACGGCAAGCTCAACGCGCACTTTCCGCTGGCGGTCTGGCAAACGGGCTCGGGGACGCAATCCAACATGAACGCCAATGAAGTGATCTCGAACCGCGCCATCGAGATGCTTGGCGGCGAGATGGGCTCGAAGAAGCCTGTGCATCCGAACGATCACGTCAACATGAGCCAATCGTCGAACGACACCTTCCCGACGGCGATGCACATCATGGCGGCGGAGATGACGGCGCGGCATCTCATGCCGGCTCTGGCGCATCTGGAAACAGCGCTGAAGAAGAAACAGCAGGAATTCGAGCACATCATCAAGATTGGCCGCACGCATACGCAGGATGCGACGCCACTTACACTCGGCCAGGAATTCTCGGGTTACGTGCAGCAAGTCTCAAACGCCAACCACCGGCTGAAAGAAAGCCTCTACGGGCTCTATGAACTGGCGCAGGGCGGCACCGCTGTCGGCACCGGGCTGAACGCCCCGGCGGGGTTCGCCGAAAAGGTGGCGGCGCGGATCGCCGCAATCACGGGGCTGCCTTTCGTCACAGCACCCAACAAGTTCGAGGCGCTGGCCGCGCACGACGCGATGGTATTTGCACACGGCGCCATCAACACAGCGGCGGCGGCGCTGTTCAAGATCGCCAACGACATCCGCTTCCTCGGTTCGGGGCCCCGCTCAGGCCTGGGCGAGCTGATGCTGCCCGAAAACGAGCCGGGCTCCTCGATCATGCCGGGCAAGGTGAACCCGACTCAGAGCGAGGCGCTGACGCAGGTTTGCGTGCAAGTGTTCGGCAATCACGCGGCGATCACCTTCGCCGGCGCCAGCGGCCATTTCGAACTCAACGTGTTCAATCCGGTGATGGCCTACAATTACTGGCAGTCGGCGCGGCTTCTGGGCGATGCGGCGATCAGCTTCGCCGACAAGTGCGTCGCCGGCATCAGCGCGCGCGAGGACAACATCAAGGCCAATCTCGAGCGCTCGCTGATGCTCGTGACCGCGCTCGCGCCCAAATACGGCTACGACCGCGCCGCCAAGATCGCCAAGGCCGCCCACAAGAACGGCACGACGCTGCGCGAGGAAGCGGTTCGGGACGGCATCCCGGCGGACGACTTCGACGCCATCGTCCGGCCGGAAAAGATGATCGGGCCGGGCTAGGCGGAACTTCACGCCGCTGTGAAGCGAACTCAGCGCTACGCAGCGATCACAGATCACATTTGAAAAGTTCCATTGCGACGGCCTGTCGCTCTTGGGCGAACACGCGTAAACGGTTGCATCACCTCGGTAGCAGCCTACATCCTCCGTCCATGGCCGAAATCGTGAACCTGAGGCGAACGCGCAAGCAAAAAGCGCGCGCAGCGGCGGAAACCGAAGCCGCTTCCAAACGCTTAGCTCACGGTAGGAGCATGGCCGAGCGGAACAAGACGAGGGCTGAACAGGAGGCCGTCGAACGGAAGCTCGACGGACACAAACGTGGCGATGACGATGAACGAAACTAAAGGGGCTCTGCAGAAGCGATCGATGCGCATCGCGGGCCACCGGACTTCACTGGCGCTGGAGCAGGAGTTCTGGGCCGCGTTGGAGCGGATCGCGCGCGACCGTTCGATGACCCTGCCTGTGCTGATTGCCTCGATCGACGAACGGCGCGGCAAGAACACGCCGGAAGCATCGCTCGCCTCGGCGGTACGCGTGTTCGTGCTGGAGAACCGGCTGAACTAACGCGCTAACGCGGCCGCGCGTAAAGCTGCACCGCATAGAAGCATGGCTGCACCGTGCAAGCATACATGTGCACCTGAATATTGAAGGTGCCGCTGCTGGTGGGGATCACACCGACATTTGGCTGGCTGTTCGTCGAGGTGTCCTCGATGATGAGCCCGCCATTGCCGTCATAAAGGCGGATGTCGAGATCGGTGCAATCGGCGTCGCACACGCCCACGATCTGATACTCGTAGCCGACGTTCATATCGGTGGGGAGATTGTGACTCTCGCCTGTCGAGAGGCGGTTGCTGTAGGGCTGGCCAACGAGTTGATAGCCCTGTTGCCCCAACGCGTTGTTGGCTTGCTGCAACTGGTTTGACAGCGTCTGCTGCCAGTTTTGATCGCCCGTGGGCTGCTGCTGCGGCTGGTTCATCGCCTGCTGCTGGCCAGCCGGCGGATTGAACGCTTGCTGCTGTTGCTGCTGCGGCATCATCGAACCGATAATGCCCAGCACCACGATCGTGGCGACGACAGCGCCGCCGACCCACACCCAAACCGGAACGCCCGACTTCTTTTCCGCCGCGGCCGGCGCGCTATAGGCTGGCCCCGGCGCGGCGGCGCGCGGCGGAGCGCTTGGCATCGCTTGCGACGGACGCGGCGCCGTCTGAGTAACGCTCATCACCGCATCGACGAAGCGGCGCCAATTGGGATGGTCGGCCTCGCCGTTCCATGTCGCCAGGTTCGCCGCTTGCACCTCGCCGAAACCGAACGGGGGCTGCGAGTTGTCGATCATCACCGGAATAAGCACGCCTTTGTCGCGGCCCATGCGCGCTTCCTCGCGCACCCATTGCGACTTGGTGGAGTGTTCGCTCCAGAGCACGATCAGCGCTTTGCACTGATTGAGCTTGCTTTCGATGTAATCGGCCCACGTCGTGCCGGGCGGGATTTCGGTGTCCCAGAACACCTGAAGCCCGGCTGCCTGCAGTCCCTTGGCGACCTGCTCAGCGCGCGCCGCATCCTCACGCGAATAAGACAGAAAGACGTCGGCCATATCCCCTCCTCGCAGCAGAGCTTATTTAGCAGTGGCGCGAAGCGATTTTCAAATGCGCCTGTCAGGCCGCCTTGGGGTCTAGCCCGTGCTGGTTGGGCCCCGCCTGCCCCGGAATGAAAATAAAGGCCAACACAGCGAGAATGCCGAGGTAAGGGATAATCGTCAGCGCCGCGAGCCAGCCCGACTGGCCAAAATCGTGCGCGCGCCGCGAGCCGGCCGACACCATCGGCGCCAACAGCGCCAGACCGGCGATCAGCAAGAACGCCTGAGAGTTCGCTATGCCTGTGTAGGGATTCGTCCCGCTCGTCAGCGCGTCGAGCACGCCGGCGGCGAACAGCACCACGAAATAGAAGACGAAAAACCAGCCGTATTCTTTCCGCCGCGCGCGGCCCCTGCCATCGACATAGAGGCGAAGGCATTTCTGGACGTATCCAATCGGCGACAGCTCCCCGCTCGGCGGCGCGGCGCTGCTCCGGCTTTGCTGATTTGGCGGCGGCTGTGCTGCCGGCACTTGCGTTGCGGCCGCATGCGGCGCGGCGCCGCCGCGCGCGCGCGCCGTCACCGCGTCGGCAAATCGGCGCCATTCGGGATGATTATAGTCTCCATTCCAGCGCGAAAGATCCGCGGCCTGCACGTCGCCGAATCCGAACGGCGCTTCCGCCGTATCCAGTCGCGCAGGGATGAGCTTGCTGCGCCCCATCCGCGCCTCTTCGCGCACCCATTGCGATTTGGTGGAGTTCGAGCTCCACAACACGATGGCGGCGGCGCACTGATTGAGCTTGGTTTCGATATAGTCGGCCCAGGTTTGCCCCGGCGGAATTTCATTGTCCCAGAACACGCTGAGGCCCGCAGCCTCGAGCCCGCGCGCGATGCGCTCGGCCTGCGCGGCGTCCTCGCGCGCGTACGAGATGAACACGTCGGTCATGCAATCTCCCGCCTCGATTCCGGGAGATTAGCAAACGCGGCGAGTGCTGGCGCGGCTATTGAACGCGGAAACTGGGAACTACCGTCTGAGCTGGTTCCGGATCGGCAACTTCCCAGTTGAACGCCTGCATGACACGCGGCGGATCGAGCGCACTGAACGCCATCGCCGTCAGCGCTAGTACGAGCACGCCTGCGACCAGCCCGAAAAAGGCGCCGGCGCGCGTTTCTCCGTTGTCGTCGTTCAATTCCACGTCAGGCGTCCTTTTCGCTGATACAACAGCGCTGCGCATGTGAGGTTCCGTCTAAGGTGTGGGAAGCGGACCACAATAGACGAGAGCCGTTCCTGTTTGCCACGGGCCGCCGCTTATCATCATCGCGCGCGCGGATTCAGCGAAGGAAAGCTGAATTGTGTGCTGCTCCGGAGGCGCTTCCGCGAAGCATTGCGCTTGGATGTCGTAGCCGCGATCGGTGACAGTGACATTTTGAAAGTCGCACGAAACCTCGCCCCGCGTGCTGATCCGGCGTTCTTCGAATCGCCACGCGGGTTCGCTGCAGCCTTCCGCCGTTGTCGCCCATAGGCCGACATAGCGAGGCATGGTTTCGCTAGGCGCAGGCAGCGTCGACGGCAATTGCTGCACCTCGCCCACATCGTTGGCTGCATCAGCATCCGGCGGCGGCTCTGCCGGATCGGCGCACGCGATGATCGCCAGAGAAATAGCGGCCACGGCCGCGCGACAAGCCAGGGTGGACATAACTGCCCAACCGGCCAGGCGCCGCGTTGTTCCGATAATTCAGGCTGCGGCCGCCGGGCGCTGCATGGCGCGCACCGCGCGCCATGCAGGAAGCTCGGTCATGGTCGCCGCCCAACGCCGCACCTCAGCGTATGGCTCGAGCCGCAATTGCGCCGGCTCCGCAAGCGACAACGCGGCAGCGACCGAGAAATCAGCGAGGCTCAACGCATCGCCGCAGATGTGCTTCCGGCCGGTGAGGTGTTCGTTGAGCACGGCGGCGGCTGTGTGAAACTTGCGTTCACCGTCTTCGACCCGCGCCGGGTCAGGGCCGCCCAATCCGAATAGGCCTTTCACCACGCGCTCGAACGCCAGGATGGCGACGGCCGGATCCCATGTGGTCGATTCCCAGAACATCCACCGCGAGACGTCCGCTCGCGCGCGTTCGTCGAGCGGCAGCAGTACGCCGGGTTTCTTGCTCGCGAGGTACTGGATGATCGCATTGGATTCCCAAAGCTTGAAGTCGCCCCGGCATTTTCTGGTTCAGATTGATCGCCGTGAAGGCAGCGCTCTTCTGTTCGCCCTTGGTGAGATCGCACAGGCAAAACTCATACGGCAGCTTCAGGTGCTCGGCGACCAGCAGTACCTTGAACGCGCGCGGGCTCAGTGGGAATACGTGCAGCTTCAGGCTCATCTTCTTCTCCCTCAGGCCAAGCCAGCATAGCCGCCAAAGCGCTGCTCGAACACGTCTGCCCACCCATTGTCGTAGGCGTCGCGAAGCTTCTCGGCCTCGTCTCCCATGCGTTCCCAGTTTTCGTGCGTGAGCGTGACGCGGCAGCTCTCAGCCGAAAGCGGTTCGAACCGCACTGAAACATTGGTCGTCTGCTCGACCGGACGCCCCAGCCGCCAGTGCATGGCGAAGAATGCGCCCGGCTCGAACGCGGCGACTTCGCCCCATTCTAATTCGCGCCCGTCTTTGAGCGTCTCGTAGATGCGCCCGCCCAAGCGCGGCTCTATGGTGACGCGCACGGTGACTTCGCCCGCCGCCGTCTTCGCCCGCGTGCGCGTGGCGAGCGGCCACCAGACGGAAATCTCTTCGGTGAAAATGCGAAATGCGTCGGCCGCAGAGCGGCGCACGCCGATCGATTTCACCACCGGCGCCAGTTCGACAACGCTCATTGTTCGTCCCCTTCTGCGCCGCGCTCGGCGTGCGCTTTGAAATTCGCCAGGGCTTCGTCCCAGAATCCGTCCAGCCAATCGCGCAAGTCACGCAGGCCGTCGGCATGAATGCGATAAATGCGCGCCGTCCCGCGCGGCTCGTCGGCGACGAGACCGGCCTCCTTCAGCACTTTCAGATGCTGCGATACGGCCGGGCGGCTGACCGGAAGCTCAGCCGCGATCTCGCCCACCCCCAACGGGCCCTCGCGAAGGCGCTCGAAAACCGCACGGCGGGTCGGGTCGGCAAGTGCGGCGAGAGCTGACGTGTAAGCCACAGCTAACCGTAAGTGTGTACTTACAGTTCGTCAACCCCCAATGTAGCGTTCCTGTTTCGTGCTTTCACGAACCAGCTACTATGTTCGAAGCCGTGTCTGACGACTCTCTGCCCATTTCCGTCCGCGCCGCCGCTTCCGCGCCCTACCTCGCGTCGCTCAATCCCGAACAGCGCGCGGCGGTGGAGGCGTTGGACGGTCCCGTGCTGGTGCTCGCCGGCGCCGGCACCGGCAAGACGCGGGTGCTGACGACGCGGCTGGCGCATCTGCTCACGACCGGCGGCGCGAAGCCCTGGGGCGTACTGGCTGTCACCTTCACCAATAAAGCCGCGCGCGAAATGCGCGAGCGCGTGGAAAAATTGCTCGGACCCGGCGGCGGCGGTCTGCCGTGGCTCGGCACCTTCCACTCGATCAGCGCGCGCATGTTGCGCACACATGCCGAGCTTGTCGGCCTCAAGAACAATTTCACTATCCTCGATACCGACGACCAGGTCCGTTTGCTGAAGCAGATCATCGAAGCCGAAGGCATCGATGAAAAGCGATGGCCCGGACGCCAGCTGGCCGGGTTGATCGACGGCTGGAAGAACCGTGCGCTGACGCCGGAGAAAGTGCCGAAGAACGAAGCGTTCCACTTCGCCGACGGCGCCGGCGTGAAACTGTACGCCATCTACCAGGCGCGATTGAAAATTCTGAACGCCTGCGATTTCGGCGATCTGCTGATCCATATGATCGAAATCTTCCAGCGCCACGCCGACGTGCTGGAGACCTACCATCTCAAACTCAGCCACCTGATGGTGGACGAGTACCAGGACACCAACGTCGCGCAATATCTGTGGCTGCGCCTGCTGGCGCAGGCGCGGAAGAATCTCTGCGTCGTTGGTGACGACGATCAGAGCATCTATGGCTGGCGCGGCGCCGAGGTCGACAACATCCTCCGCTTCGAGCACGATTTTCCCGGCGCGCAAGTGATCCGGCTGGAGCGGAACTATCGCTCTACCGGCCACATCCTCGCCGCCGCCTCGCAGCTGATCGCTAACAATCGCTCGCGTCTCGGCAAGACGCTGTTCACCGACGACGATCTCGGCAACCGCGTGAAAGTTCGCGGCGTCTGGGACGGCGAAGCCGAAGCGCGGCTGATCGCTGACGACATCGAACAATGGCGGCAGCAAAATCGCTCCTATGCCGAATGCGCCGTTTTGGTGCGCGCGGCCTGGCAGATGCGGGCGTTCGAAGAGCGCTTCCTGATGCTGCGCATTCCCTACAAGGTCATCGGCGGGCCTCGATTTTTCGAGCGCGCCGAAGTGCGCGACGTGCACGCCTATCTACGCCTCATCCGCTCGGAGGATGACGATCTGGCCTTCGAGCGCGTGGTCAATCAGCCGAAACGCGGCGTCGGCGAAGGCACGGTGCAGAAGCTCCACGCTTACGCCGGCAAGCCGCCGGTGCGCTTCGTCACGGACAACGGCCCCCTCTTTGACGCCGTCACGGGCGAAGTGGTGACCGAACAGCCTGAGAGCCCGGGCGGGGCGACGCGCTTTCGCACGCTGGTCGGCGCCGCGCGCGAGATGATCGTCACCGACGATCTGCCGCTCAAAGCGCGCACGGCGCTGCGCGCGTTCCTCAGCGATCTCGACCGCTGGCGCGAGCAGTCGCGCACGATTTCGCACGTGGAGCTGGCCGAGATCGTGCTCGACGAGAGCGGCTACACCGAGATGCTGCGCAACGACAAGTCTCCGCAAGCGCAAACGCGGCTCGAGAACCTGAAGGAACTGGTCCAGTCCATGGGCCAGTACGACACGCTGGAAGCCTACCTAGAACACGTCGCTTTGGTGCTCGACATCGAAGCCGAAAGCGACGGCGACAACGTGCAACTGTCGACGCTGCACGCCGCGAAAGGCCTGGAATTTCCGCTGGTGTTCCTGCCCGGCTGGGAAGAGCAAGTGTTCCCCTCCCAACGCTCGATCGACGAGAACGGCGAGAAGGGCCTCGAAGAGGAACGCCGCCTGGCCTATGTCGGCATTACCCGCGCCCGCGAAAGCGCACGTATCTCCTTCGCCGCCAACCGGCAGATTTACGGCCGCTGGCAAGTCGTGCTGCCCTCGCGCTTCATCGACGAACTGCCCGCCGCCAATGTCGACGCCGTGAGCGAGACCGGCTACGGCGCGCAGGCGCCTGGCGTGCGCGACATGGCTGTCGAGCCGTTCTCCTCCGGCTATAAATCGCCCGGCTGGCGGCGCGCCCAGGAGCGCGGCGCTTTTCAAGGCAAGCCGCCGATGATCGAAGGCGAAGCGCGGTTGATCGCGCGCAGCGGCGGCGACGATTCGAGCTTCGGCGTCGGCGACCGCATCTTCCACCAGAAATTCGGTTACGGCCGCATCCGCGCCGTCGAAGGCAACAAGCTCACCGTCGATTTCGACAAAGCCGGCGAAAAGCGCGTCATTGACAGCTTCGTCGTGCCCGCCAGCGCGGCTTAGCTTCTACTCCGCGTCATTCCCCGCCGCACATTCGCCGATACGATCCGTGACGATGCGCATGCGTTGCGTCATCCGGCCTGCGCCGCCCGGCATGTCGCTGGCGGAGTTGATCTCCATCTCGACATGGTTCGAGGTGTACGTGCCGTTGATCCGCATCGTGCGCGTGCCGTTTTCGCCGGTGCAGTTTGCTTCGCCCTGAATGCGTCCGCCGCCCGTGTTCATGTTGCTTTGGGTGCAGGTCTCGCCGGAATCGGGGTCGACCATGCTGCCGCTGGTGAACTCGCTGACGTCGGTGCTGGTCACGCAATCCTCGGTCGTCGTCGGCTGCATGTTGATGCTGGTTGAATCGACGCCGGGTATGGTCATTTCCAGCATCGTCACAGTAGTGCGGTACTGCCCTGGCTGCAGCGAACTCGCCATCGCCCCGCCGCCGCCCGCAGCGCCGCCGGCTTCATCGCCGGATGTCTGAGTCGGGGGCGAACACGCCGCCAAACCGCACGCCAGTCCGATCACCGCCAAAGTCCGCATCTTTCCCTCCCTTGCCTCATGCCAAATTCACCCTGCACCCCCGCGCGCTCCACGCCAAGCGCAAGCGCTCTCTTGCCTATCAAACGGCGCCGACGTAGCCCCAGCGCCCATGCTCGTCCTCACCGCTCTTGGCTCTCTCACCCAAATCCGCGCCGCAGCGGACGAACTGGATCGGCATGATCCTTCGCCCGCCGACGCCGTGAGCTGGTTCGAGGAAAAGCCCGGCAAGTTTCGCATCGAAGTCTACGCGCCGACCAAGCAGGACGCGGCCAGCGTCGAAGCCATCGTCGGCGCCGCAGCGCCCGAACTGCACCTGAAACAGAAAAGAGTGAAAGCCGCCGACTGGGTGGCGATGTCGCTCGAAGGCCTGCCCGCGGTGCGCGCCGGACGTTTCGTCGTCGCCGGCGCCCACGCGCTCGCACGCGAAGGCAACGGCCGCACGAGAATTTGGATCGAAGCCAGCGAAGCCTTCGGCACCGGCCATCACGGCACGACCTGGGGCTGCCTGATGGCGCTGGAGCACTCTCTGCGGAAGCGCGAGAAAGGTTCACACCCAAAATCGTTCAGCGTCCTCGACGTGGGCGCAGGATCGGGCGTGCTTGCCATCGCCGCCGCCAAAAGCGGCGCCGACGCGCTGGCGATCGAGATCGATCACCGCGCTGCGGCGATCGCCGCGATCAACGCCAGGCAGAACCAGGTCGAACCACGGGTGCAGGTGATCGCCGGCGATGGCGCGCGCTACATCGCCGGCAAGCGCTTCGATCTCGTCTTCGCCAACATCCTGATGCGTCCGCTGATCCGGCTGGCGCCCAAACTCGTGCGCGCCGTCGAACCGGGCGGCGCGCTCATCCTCTCCGGCCTGCTGCGCCAGCAAGCCCCGCTCGTGCGCGAAGCCTACGCCAATCGCGGGCTCGTGCTCGAGAAACGGATTCCGAAGGAAGCGTGGATGACGCTGGTCTGGCGCAAGCCTCAGCGCGTGTAGACATTCACCGCATAGCGGCAGCGCGGCGCGCGGCAATCGCGCATGCCGACTTCGATCGTGTGCGTGCCAAATGTTTCGGCGGTCATGTCGATGACCGGATGATCGTTGCCCCGCGCATCGTAGGCGACCACGCGCCCGCGCGGATCGATGACGCGCAGGTCGAGGCCCCTGCAATTCTGGTCGCATACCCCGACAATGCGGATCTCCCGCCCGACGCGCAAATTGCTCAGCGCATGCGGCGCGGTCGTCGCATCCGCCAGCACGCCGGTGAGCGGGCCGACGACGCGGGCGTAGCCTTCGTCGGCGCTTTCAACTTCGCGGTTGTCGAGCTGCTGGGTCAGAAAATCCTGCAGCGCCGGCTGCGCCGAGGCGGTCGTACCCGCCGCGAGCGCCAGGGCGATCAGAGCCGCCGCCGCCGTCTGCACCCAAGAACGCATTTATTCTCCGCGGCCAAAGCCGGAAATCCGGAGGTTCGCCCTTAAACCTCCCACTGCAAAGCCCTAGACTCCGGGCTCTGAACCTGCCCTGAACCGGGGCCACAAAGGACAGCAAGACGTGTTCCAGACCTATGACGATCCCGGCGGCCCCGCCCTCGGCCGTAAGCACCTGCCCCGCTTGAGAAAAGCGCTGAAGACCGCCGGCTTGGACGGCTTCATCGTGCCGCACGAGGACGAATGGCAGAACGAATATGTGCCCCCGGCCTATGACCGGCTCGCCTGGGTCACAGGTTTCACCGGCTCGGCCGGCGCGGCCGTGGTGATGGCCGATGAAGCGGCGGTGTTCGTCGACGGGCGCTACACGTTGCAAGTGCGCGCCCAGGTCGATGGCGATCTGTTTGCGTATCGCGATCTGGTGGACGGCGGCGTGCCGGCGTTCATCCGCGAGCGCGCCCAGAAAGGCCAGCGCATCGGCTACGACCCGAAACTGCATAGCCCCGACAGTTTGGATCGCCTGCGCGGCGCGGCAGAGGCAGCTGGCGTGACTCTCGTTGCGGTCGAGCGCAACCCGATCGACGACATCTGGGATGATCGGCCGCCGATTCCGATGGCGAAGGTCGTGCCGCAACCGGAAGCTTATACCGGCGAAAGCGCCGCATCGAAGCGGCATCGCCTGGGCGAAGCCCTGGCAGGCGAAAGCGCGGACGCGGTCGTGATCACCTCGCCGGCTTCCATCGCCTGGCTCTTCAACGTGCGCGGCGGCGATGTGGCGCGCACGCCATTGCCGCTCGGCGAAGCGGTGCTGCACAAGGACGGCACGGCCGATCTCTTCCTTGCCGAAGAAAAGGTCTCGCCCGAGCTGCGCCAATGGCTCGGCAACGAAGTCGCGATCAAGCCGAGCGACGAGCTGCAAAATGCGTTGCACAATTTGCGCGGCAAGAAAGTGAAACTCGATCCAGCGACGGCGAGCGCCTGGTACTTCGAAGAACTGAAGAAAGCCGGCGCCGAGATCGTGCGAGGGCAAGACCCGGTCGTGTTGCCGCGCGCATGCAAGAACGCCGCAGAGATCGAAGGCTCGCGCAAGGCGCACACGCGCGACGGCGCGGCCGTCTCGCGCTTCCTGCATTGGATCGCCACCGAAGGCCAGACCGGCAAGGTGCAGGAGATCGAAGCCTGCCAAAAACTGGAGAGCTTCCGCGCCAGCACCGGCGCCTTGAAGGATCTCTCGTTCGACTCCATCTCTGGCGCAGGTCCGAACGGCGCCATCGTCCACTATCGCGTGACGAAGAAGACCAACCGCAAGCTCGCGCGCGGTTCGCTCTTCCTGATCGATAGCGGCGGTCAGTATCTCGACGGCACCACCGACATCACCCGCACCGTCGCCATCGGCCGCGCCTCGAAAGAAATGAAGGAGCGCTTCACCCGCGTCTTGAAGGGCCACATCGCGCTCTCGCGCGTGCGCTTCCCGAAAGGCACGACCGGCCACCAACTCGATGCGCTGGCGCGGATGAGCTTGTGGGAAGCGGGCTTGGATTACGATCATGGCACGGGCCACGGCGTCGGCGTCTATCTCGGCGTCCACGAAGGTCCGCACCGCATCGCCAAGTTCGTCAACACCCAACCGCTCGAACCCGGCATGATCGTTTCGAACGAGCCGGGCTATTACAAGACCGGCGCTTACGGCATCCGCATCGAGAACCTGCAAGTGGTCACCCCCGCCGCCGACGTCGAAGGCGGCGAACGGCCGATGCTTGGCTTCGAAACGCTGACGCTCGCGCCGATCGCGCGCGACCTCATCGTCAAGCCGCTGCTGACCAAGCAAGAAATCGCCTGGGTCAACGCCTATCACGCCCGCGTCTGGGAAAAGATCGGACCACAGCTCGATGGCGAAGCAAAGAGCTGGCTGGAGAGCGCGACGAAGGCTCTCTAGGTCCTCTCCCCTTCTTGTGGGACAGGACAGCGTTGGCGAAGCAAACGCAGGTGAGGGGTGACGGCGCGAATGCTTGAGAGTCCTACGCCAGCACCCCTCATCTGATCGTCGCTGCGCGCCGATCTGTCTTCCCCCACAAGGGGGGAAGACCAGGGTTGCGGAGATGCGGGATAGATTGCGCTCTATCCCACCAGTTTCCGCGCCTTTTCCGTGTGCAATCAACGCACCGAAAAGAATCTATCCGACCGAGTTGAATCCGCCCGTACACTGCACCCATCGCTCCGCAGCGACGGCCAGTCGGCCTTAGTTCGAACCGATGTGCGAGCGTGGTGATTGAGCGTGAAGCTCCGATGCTTCTCCAAAGCCGGCGAGCCGGCCGACGCGAGCGAAGACGAAGGCTCGCTCGGGTCGCGGGGAAGGCGGCGCAGCCACCAGTCCAAGCGCGCAGGAATCGGCGCGTGCGGGCAGGCAGCGAGCGTATCGCATCGGCGCTGAAGCCCACGGGGTTCAAAAACCGTGGGAGCAGGCACCAGGTCCGTGCGCGCGAACGCGAGCGGCCTGCACGCCGCCGGCCGCGCCGCCTCCGGGAGTGAAATACCTCCCGCGACGGCGCCGGTGGAAATCAGATCACGGGGCGCGGTGGTCCGCGTCGGCAGCGCCCACAAGGCGCAATTAGGTAGGCGCGAACCACCGCGTCCCGGCCGTCTCGTTTC
>JBFWYQ010000015.1:0-85681 GCA_050186235.1 Hyphomonadaceae bacterium | reverse complement strand
GGCCATTTTACAAAGGAAAATGCGCGCTTTTCGTGAACCGAGCTGACCTAGATTGAATCAGCAAAAAACCACAAAAGTGAGATTGACATCGTAGGGGTCACAGGTTCGATCCCTGTCGCGCCCACCAGATTACGCGTGCTTCAGCTTGCTCGTTCAACCAACTGCTTGATCCGCTTGCACATGGCGGAGCTGACGTCGGCCAATCCGGCGATCACACTGAAATGGTTGGCGTCTTCGACTTCGTCGTAGCGCGTCGCCACGCCATCCTCGGCCCAGGCCGCAACGATCGCGGCGCTCTGATGGTGGTATTCGCTCGATTCCGCGCCGCCGACGATGGCGTCGAGCGACTTGCCTTCGGGCCCTGGCCAGAAGAGGGGGCTCAGAGCTTCGGCCTCGTCTGCATCGAGCAAGAGCTTCTCATTGATGCTCGTTGGAATGAGCGGAGCGAGGTCAAAGAGGCCCGAGATCGCATACGCCGCCGGCACCTGCGCTTCGGTTGCGAGCAAACAGGAGGCGAGGTGCCCGCCTGCGGAATGACCGGCGACGATCACCGGCGCATCCGTGGCCCGCTGCACGATCACGCACGCCGCGCGCATCTGTTCGACGATGTCGCCGATGCGCACGTTGGGACAGAGGTCGTAGCTCGGCACGGCGACGCTGACGCCGAGTCCGTTTAAGCCCCTCGCCATGTGGCTGAAGAAGCTCTTGTCGAGTGCTTGCCAATAGCCGCCGTGGATGAACATGACGGCAGGGCCTGCGCCCGCATCGAACAGATCGAACGTGTTGCGTTCGCCTGGCCCATACTCGATCACGCGCGGTGGATTGATGGCGCGATAAGCCTTACTCTCGGCCGCCCAGCTGGCAATGATTGCCGGGTGCTCGGGCACGCGAGCGCGGTTGTTGTATTCCTGTTCGAGATCGCGACTCATTTCGAGTCAGGGTAGTCGAAGCCTGGCCACTTCGAGCCATAAATCTGGTAGCCGAGGATCGTGTAGGTCTGCGCCACGTTCGGATTGGCGCGAATAGTCTCGGTGACCACCTTCTGGATCGAGTTGAGATCGGGATGCTCGATGCGCACCAGCAAATCCCACTCGCCCATGATCGAGTAGATATCCATGATCTTGTCGCTGGAATCGCGCAACGCGTTGCCGACGGCCTCAGGCGTGGCGTCCTTTACGCGGACGAAGATGAAGAGGCTGTGGTCTGCCATGGGAAGCTCCTGATACGCACCATATCACCCCCTCCTCTCAAGAGGAGGGGGGTTTCGGAACCACGGCCGTCGTCTCGATCTCGATCAGCGCCGCGTCCTCGATCAGCGCCTTCACCTCGACGACGGCCATGGCGGGGTAGTTCTTTCCCATCTTCTCGCGCCAGATGGCGCCGATCTCGGCAAGCGCGGCGAGATAGGCTTGCTTGTCTGTGATGTACCAGGTCATGCGCGCGACGTGTTCGGGACCGGCGTTTGCCTCGCGTAGCACGGCAAGCGTGTTGTCGAGCGTTTGCGCGAACTGCGCGGGAAGCGTCGTCGCTTCGAACTTGCCTTCCGGCGTCCAGCCGACTTGGCCGGCGACGAACACGATGCGGCCCTCGGCCTCGACTCCGTTCGAATAGCCTTTCGGGCGCGGCCAGCCGGGCGGCAGCAGAGGTCTCATGCGATCTCCGCGAACGTCGTGATCGCCGCGCGAAGATCGGCGGGCCAGGGCTCGGCCTTCATCGACGCGAGATTGGTGAAGACGATGGTTTGATCGAAACGGGCGACGCGGCGCTCGCCGATCGTGGCGATGTGCTTCAGGCTTAGCGAGCTGTTGCCGATAGACTCGACGCCGAGGCTCTGACGCAGCATGTCGCCGATGCAGACCGGGCGGACGAATTCCGTGTCCAAGCGCACAGTGGGCACGCCCTTGCGCTGATCGATGTGCAGCGACTTGAACGAATGGCCGAGGCTGGCGAACCAGTCTTCCACCATCTCGTTCACGAGGCCAAAGAACCGCGGATAGAAGATGAGACCGGCGGCGTCGCAATGCTCGAAGCGGACGATTGTGTCGCGGGCGAATCTCATTTGGGATCGCGCAGTTTGAAGCGCTGCAGTTTGCCGGTGGCGGTCTTCGGCAGCTCAGTCACGAATTCGATAGCGCGCGGATACTTGTAAGGCGCAATGGCTTGCTTCACGTGATCCTGCAACTCGCGCTCGGTGGCGCTGGTGTTCGCATTGAGCACGACGAAAGCCTTGACGATCTGACCGCGTTCCTCGTCCGGCGCGCCGACGACGGCGCATTCGGCGACCGCTTCATGCGTCAGCAGCGCGTTCTCGACTTCGGGCGCGCCGATATTGTAGCCGGCGGAGACGATCATGTCGTCGGCGCGCGAGATGTACCAGAAATAGCCGTCCGCATCCCGGCGATAGATGTCGCCGGTGACGTTCCAGCCGTTGACGACGTAGGCCTTCTGCCGCTCGTCGGCGAGATAACGGCAACCAGTCGGGCCTTTGATAGCGAGACGGCCTTGGCCTTCGCCCTCGAACGGTTGGTCGTTATCGTCGAGGAGCGTCGCTTCATAGCCTGGCACGGCTTTGCCGGTGGCGCCGGGGCGGATGTCGCCGTCGCGGGCCGACACGAAAATATGGATCATCTCAGTCGAACCGATGCCATCGATGATGCGAATGCCGGTTTGTTCGAACCACTGATCCGATGTCGCGCGCGGCAGGTGTTCGCCGGCGGAGACGCAGGTGTGGAGCGAGGCGAGTTTGCGCATGTCCTGCTTCATCAGTGCGCGATAGCCGGTGGGGGAAGTGAAGAGGGTGGTGGCTTTGTGCTTGGCGACGTTGTCGACGAGCACGTCGAATCCGGGTTTGTCGCAAATCGCCGTCGCAGCGCCGACGTTGGCGGGAAAGACCATCCCCGCGCCCAGTCCGAAGGTGAACGCGAAGGGCGGCGTGCCGACGAAGACGTCCGTGGGCTGCGGTTGCAGGATATGCCGTGAAAACGTCTCGGCCATCGCAGCGATATCGCGATGGAAGTGCACGCAACCCTTTGGCGTGCCGGTGGTCCCGGAGGTGAACGCGATGAGCGCGGGATCGTCGGCGGCAGTGGCGACGGCCAAGTCTTTGCGCGGCGCTCCCGCCATGCGGCGCTCGAGTTCGTCCGTGGTCACCATGTGCTTCAACACCGGCGCATCGGGACGCGCCTGTTCGAGTTCGGCGGCGCGATGGGTGTCGACAATGGCGTGCGAGATGTGCGCCTTGTTGAGGATCACGGCCAGTTCGTGCGCGCGCAACATTGGCATCGTGCCTACCGCCACGCCGCCCGCGCGGAAGACGCCCCACCAGACGGGAAGCGACAGCCGCGTGTTTGAGGCGTGGATGAGGACGCGATTGCCGGGGACGAGCCCGAAATCATGCGTGAGGACGTACGCAATGCGGCACGCTTCTTCGAGAAGCGCGTCATAAGTCAGCTTGTCCGAGGACATAAGCACCGCGTCTCTGGCGCCGTGGCCATTGGCGATCGCCGTGTCGAGCATGCCGCTTGCGTTGTACTGCGCCGGAAATTGGAGATTCGGCAGCGTGAACTTGATCTCCGGCCATTGGTTGCGCGGCGGGAGGTTGTCGCGGACGAAGGTGTCGACGTGCGCCGTCATGCCATTTCCTCACGCAGCGCCTGGCGGGCGATGATGACTTTCTGCACCTCCGACGCGCCTTCATAGATTCTGAGCGCACGGATGTCGCGGTAAAGGCACTCGATCGGGTGGCCCTGGACGACGCCCCAGCCGCCATGAAGCTGCACCGCGGCGTCGATAACTTCTTGCGCGGTGTCGGTGGCGTAGAGTTTTGCCATTGCCGCTTCACGGGTGACGCGCGCGGCACCGGAATCCTTGGTCCACGCGGCGCGGTAGATGAGCAGGGCGGCGGCGTCGATCTTGAGCGCCATGTCGGCGATCATGGCTTGGACCATTTGCAGTTCGGCCATCGGCGCGCCGTTGATCTGGCGCGCCTTGGCGCGCGTCAGCGTTTCGTCGAGCGCACGGCGCGCCATGCCAAGGGCAGCCGCACCGACGGTGGAGCGGAACACGTCGAGCGTCGCCATGGCGATCTTGAAGCCTTCGCCTGGATTGCCGATCAGGTTTCTGCGTGGGACGCGCACATTCTTGAACGCGAGACGCGCCAGCGGGTGCGCGGCGATGAGCGGGATGCGTTCGGCGACTATGAGGCCGGGCGTGTCAGCATCGACAATGATGGCGCTGATGCCCTTGGCGCCAGGCGCTTCGCCGCTACGGGCGAAGACGACATAAAAGCTGGCGATGCCGCCATTGGAGATCCAGGTCTTCTCACCGTTCAGGACGTAATGATCGCTGTCGATCAAGGCAGTGAGCGAGAGTGCGGCGGCATCGGAGCCGGCCTCGGGCTCCGAGAGCGCGAAGGCTGCGACGCGTTCACCAGCGGCGACGTCGCCCAGATAGTGCGCGCGCTGCATTTCGTTGCCGAAGAGTGAGATCGGGCCGGAGCCCAGGCCCTGCATCGCGAATACGAAGTCGAGTAGGCCGGAGTGCCGCGCGAAATGCTCGCGGATCAGGCAGAGGCTGCGGACGTCGAGCGGCTCTTTGCCCCGACGCACCGCGTGCTTGACGAAGCCGCCTTCCACCATTTTGGCGAGAAACTCAGCGCAGGCGTTGTCGACTTTGTCATCGTTGATGTGATGCGAAAACGGCGTCTCGTCGAGCCACGCATCGAGCGCGGCGGCGAGATCGCGGTGACGCCCCTCGAAGAAAGGCCAATTGAGATAACTGCGATCCGCCATCAATCGCCCTCGAACACCGGCGTCTGCTTCGACGCGAAGGCGATGTACGCGCGCTCGAAATCTTTCGTCTGCATGCAGATAGCTTGCGCTTGCGCTTCAGCTTCGAGCGCCTGTTCGAGGCTCATGTTCCATTCCATGTTGAGTTGGTTCTTGGTCATGGAGTGCGCGAAGGCAGGTCCGCTGGCGAGATCGCGGGCGAAGGCTTGTGCGTCGGCGAGCGGTGTCTCGGTGAGCCTGTTGAAGAAACCCCATGCGGCGGCTTCTTCGGCGCTCATCGAGCGGCCGGTGTACAGCAACTCGCTCGCGCGGCCGTGACCGATAATGCGGGGCAGTATTGCGCACGCGCCCATGTCGCAGCCGGCGAGGCCGACTCGTGTGAAGAGGAACGCGGTCTTGGCGTTGGCGGAAGCGTAGCGGATGTCGCTCGCCATCGCGACGATGGCACCGGCGCCGGCGCAGACGCCTTCGACCGCGGCGACGATCGGTTGCGGGCAGGCGCGCATCGCCTTGACCAGATCGCCGGTCATGCGGGTAAAGCGCATCAGCTCAGGCATCGTCATCTTGGTGAGCGGGGCGATGATGTCGTGCACATCGCCGCCCGAGCAGAAATTGCCGCCAGCCCCGGTCACGACCACGGCACGGCAATCGTCAGCGTAAGTGAGGCGCCGGAAGAGATCGCGAAGCTCGGCGTAGCTCTCGAAGGTCAGCGGATTTTTGCGCTCGGGCCGGTTGAGCGTAACTGTGGCGACGCTGTCCTCGACCCTCCAGAGGAAATGCTTGGCGCGATAGGCGGCGCTCTTCCAGGCATCGTCGATCACGGCGCCGTTCCCTTCGTCAGCTTGCGGCGCAGTGACGCCTTTGCAGCGTCAAGCAGCCGCGTCAGCGCTTGTTTGTCGGCTTGCGTGAGATCGCCGAGGAGCGAGTCCACGCGCGCCGCGTGCGCCTTGGCCATCCGTCTGAATACGCCTTCGCCCTTCTTCGTCAACCGTACCCGTTGCACGCGCCGGTCATTTTCGTCCGGTTCGGTTTCGATCAAGCCGTCCTCGGAGAGGCGCGTTCGCAGCTGCGTGACGTTGCCGTTAGAGACGAGGAGAAATTGCGACACCTGGCCGAGGCTGAGCGGCCCGTGGCGGTCGAGCGCGGACAGGAAGTCGAAGCGGGCGATCGTGGAGTCGAAGCGCGCCCGCATGAGGGCGTCGACTTCGCGTTCGATCAGGCGGCTGGTGGTAAGCAGGCGGAGCGAGAGGCGGACGGACTCGGTCATGCCTCGTCCGTCCGCGATGAAATTCCATCGTCCTTCCGCGGCGCGCGCAGCGCGAAACCGGAACCCAGGAGCTGCCGGGGGAGTGTTTGTCCGTGGGTCCCGGGCCCAATGCTGCGCACTGCCCGGGGATGACGGAGGAGGGAGATGTGCATCACTAAACTTCCCCACCACTCATCGGGATCGCCGCGCCATTGGTTGCAGCCGCGCCGTCGCTGCAGAGCCAGGCGATGGCGGAGGCGACTTCATCGGGGCGAATGAGGCGGCCTTGCGGATTGCCGACGTAGAGCATGGCCCGGGCTTCCGTTTCGCTGCGTTTGGTCTTGCCGGCGATGTTCTTGGCCGCGCGTGTCACGATGTCGGTCTCGACATAACCCGGGCAGACGGCGTTGACTGTGACGCCACGCTTCGCGGCTTCGTGTGCTAGTGCGCGCGTCATGCCGATCATGCCGTGCTTCGAGGCGCAATAGGCGGAAATATACGGACCGCCCTTGAGGCCGGCGATGGAAGCTATGTTGACGATGCGGCCCCATTTGTTGGCGTACATGTCGGCCAACGCCGCGCGCGCGCAGAGGAAGGCGCCGGTCAGATTGACCGCCAGCACCTCGTTCCACATGGCGAGATCCATGCTGTGCAGCGGCGCGGAGGGCGTGACGCCGGCGTTGTTGATGAGGATGTCGACCGAGCCATACCGGTCGCGCGCAGCGGTGAACGCCGCGGTGACGGAGGCTTCGTCGGAGACATCGCACGAGACGCCGTGCGCGTATTCGAATTCCTCGGCGGCGCTCTGCACACGTGCGCCGTCGCGGCCGACGAGCGTGAAGCGCGCGCCGCCGGGTGCGAGCGCGCGCGCCGCGGCAAGCCCGATGCCGGTACCGCCGCCTGTGATGAAGACGTGACGGCTCATGGCGCCTCCTTGCGCGCGAGATTGCGCTGCATTTGTGCGTAACCGGTGCGGTATTGCTTGGGAGGCGCGACGGCGCCGTAGCCGAGCTCGGCGGCGGCTCGCAACGACCAGTTGGGATCCATCAGATGCGGCCGCGCCAGAGCACACAGATCGGCGCGGCCGGCGGCGAGGATGGAATTGACGTGGTCGGGCTCGTAGATGTTGCCCACCGCCATCGTCTTCACGCGCGCCTCATTGCGAATGCGGTCGCAGAAGGGTGTCTGGAACATGCGCCCGTAGACGGGCTTGGCGAGTGGCGTGGTTTGGCCGGCGGAGACGTCGATCAGATCGGCGCCCGCCTGAGCGAACGCTACGGAGATGGCGATGGAATCCACGGCAGAGAGCCCATCCTCGTGCCAATCGGTTGCCGAGATGCGGACGCTCATCGGTTTGTGTTTCGGCCATGCGGCGCGCATGGCGTCGAACACTTCGAGCGGGAAGCGGAGCCGGTTTTCGACACTGCCGCCATATTCGTCTGTGCGACGGTTGCTGATCGGGGTCAGGAAGGAGGAAAGCAGGTAGCCGTGGCCGCAATGCAGTTCGAGCATGTCGAACCCTGCTTTTTCGCCCATCAAGGTTGCGCGGACGAAATCGGCTTTGACGCGATCCATATCGGCGCGCGTCATCTCGCGCGGCGTTGCGTTTCTCTCTGACCACGGAATGGCGGAGGGCGCGATGATCTCCCAATTGCCAGCGTCGAGCGGCTGATCGGTGTAATCGCGTTTGTCCTCAGGATCGTCGCTCCACGGCACGCACGTCGAACCTTTGCGGCCGGCGTGAGCGAGTTGGAGCGCGAACTTGGTGTCGGTATGAGTGTGGACGTAGTCGACGATGCGCTTCCAGGCTGCGACGTGCTTTTCGTCGTACATGCCGGCGCAGCCTGGCGTGATGCGTGCATCGGCGGAAACGTCGGTCATTTCGGTGAAGATGAGGCCGGCGCCGCCGCCGGCGCGGGCGCCGTAGTGGACGAGGTGGAAGTCGCCCACTTCGCCGTCGATTGCCGAATACATGCACATCGGCGAAACGACGATACGATTGGCGATTTCCATGTCACGGAGCCGCAAAGGGACGAACATGGGGGGATTTGGAGCGCGCGCTTCCAAGCGCGCATTGGCCATGCCGTGCGGGCTTGGAAGCTCGCGCTCAGCCGCCACAGCGAACCAAGACTCCACTTGGTGCAGGAAATTCTTATCGCGCAGCCGCAGATTCTCGTGGCTCACGCGCTGGCTGCGCGTGAGCAGGGAATAGGTGAATTGCAGCGGCTCGAGCGTCGCGTAGCGGTCGATGTTCTCGAACCATTCGGTGGAATTGCGCGCAGCGTTCTGCAGCTTCAGCACTTCGACTTGCCGCTCGGCGTGATACTCGGCCAGCGCCTCCGCCAGCGGCTTGCCGCCGTGCAGCACTTGCGCGAGCTTGATCGCGTCTTCGATGGCGAGCTTGGTGCCTGAGCCGATGGAGAAGTGCGCGGTGTGGGCCGCATCGCCCATCAGGATCAAGTTGTCCTTAGCCCATGTCTCGCAGACGATGCGCGGGAAGTTGAGCCAAGCCGAGCCGCGCAGATGTTTGGCGTTGGTTGAAAGCGTTGCGCCGTCGAGATACTTGGCGAACAGTTTTTCGGCGGCGCGGCAGGTTTCGTCCTGGCTCATCTTGTCGAAACCGAAGCTTTGCCAAGTTGCTTCGCTGCATTCGACAATGAAGGTCGATGCGTTGGGCTCGAACTTGTAGGCGTGAGCCCAGATCCAGCCGTGCGCGGTGTGCTCGAACGCGAACGTGAAAGCTTCGAACGCCTTGTCGGCGCCGAGCCAGATATATTTGTTCGGGCGAACGTCGATATCGACGCCGAAGTGATCGGCGTCGGCCGAGCGAAGTTTCGAGTTCGCACCATCGCAGGCGAGAACGAGATCGTAGGCCGCGAAGAGTTCGGGCGAGGGATCGATCTCGGTCTTGAACTCGAGACGAACACCCAGCTCACGGACGCGCGCTTGCAGGATGTTCAGAAGCCGCTTCCTGCCGATGCCGACGAAGCCATGGCCGGAGGAGGTGATGGTCTGGCCGTGGATGTGGACTTCGATATCGTCCCAATGCGCAAATCCGGCTTCTATCTCGTCGGCGCTCTTCGGATCGTTGGCGCGCAGGTTCTCCATGGTCTGATCGGAGAACACGACCCCCCACCCGAACGTGTCGCCCGGGTCATTGCGCTCGAACACGACGATGTCGTGCCGCGGGTCGCGCAGCTTCATGGAGATGGCGAAGACGAGACCGGCGGGACCGCCGCCGACACAGGCGATGCGCATGAGTTAGTTTATATATGAAATGTACCTCCGGCACAAGCCGGCGGCAGTTCCTCGCGGTGATCAGCCGCTGATGTCGAAGAATTGTCCCGCGCGGCCTTCGGACAGCGCGATGGCGCGGGCAATGTCTGCTTCCCCGTCGCCGCGATGGCCCATGCGGATCAGACTCAAGCCTCGGCCATAGAGCGCGAGAGCGTTGGTCTCTTCACCCCGCAGGATATCGACGAAGCTATAATAGGCGCGTCTCAGGTCGCGCAGTGCGTGTTCGTCGTCGCCGAAGCTCTGCAGCGCGACCGACCGGAAATAATGCGCCGCAGCCGTGTGCTCCCGCGATACGCGCGCGCCGATGACCCGGCCACAGCCATGCACGGCCGCTTCGATGTCCTCGCCGAGGCAAGCTCGCCAATATCTGTGCGTCGGGCTCAACGGACTGAGTTCCCCAACATGGCCCCGTTCGGGTTCAGACATGCCCCAGCCGGCTTGAGCGGAGGCGGCAGGCGCGCTGGCCAAAGTTGCGGCAAGCGCGAAAGCAGCGGCGAGCAGGCGCACGGCGAACCTCCGGAAACCCATCCGAGAGCTAAGAATGCACTTAACGCCGCCGATCGGCAATCCTCGCCGCGCGCTCAGGGGCGCAGGCCCGCACCCGCGTAGATCTCGACATCGGGCACGGCTGCCGTCCCCTGCGCGAGCAATGCGCGACCCTGTTCTTCGTGGCCGAGCCGAATCCCCGCGACCGCGTAGCCATAGGCGGAATAGGGGTGCGTGTTGTCCTTCTGGCCCGCCGCGCCGAAGTCCGCAAACGCCTCCTCAATGTGTCCTTGTGTGAAATTGAGATAGCCGCGCGAGAACAGAGCGGCCGCTGATTGATCCGACAGCCGCAGTGCCTCTTCGCAGGCTTGGCGAGCGAGTTCGATTTCCGTGTTTGCAGCAGCGCGCGCTTCACAGCGGCCGGACTGCGCTTGCGCGTTCGCGGGATAAAGCTGCGCGGCGGCATCGAACGCGGCCGCCGCGGCGAGGAAGTCGCGCGCCCGGAACAGGAACTCGCCCTGGCGGAGCCGCGGCTCGACCGCCTGCGGGCGCATGGCGGCGAGACGTGCGAAGTCAGCGGCGCCGTTGACGTAGTCGCGCGTCGCCAGCCGCAAGTAAGCGAGGTCGTTGGCGTGGTTCGGATCGTCGGGCTCGGCTCGGATCAATTCAGCAAGCAGCTCGATCGAACGCGCCACATCCGCATCGGCCCGCTGGGCATCGCCCTCCTGGCGGTACAATTCGCTGCGATAGAAGTATGCCGCCGCCGTCAGGTCCCGCGACATGCGCTCGCCGATGATGCGCCCGCACGCAGAAATGGCGCGCTGCGGCGCAATCTGTTCGCCGCCGCTGCATTGGGCCCAGTCGCGCGACTGGTAGGTGACGACCCCCATGTCGCCCAGATGCGCGCCGGGCTGCTGCAACCCCCAGTGCTGGGCGTGTGCAGCGGCTATGGCGCACGACGCCAACATCACGGTGATGACGAACTTGTACATTCTTCCGCCGCCTTTGCCGGGCGGGTTATAAGCGCCGCGTCGTGGCAATGACAACGGTCCGTTCCAGTCCGGCGTCGCGGTGATGCAGCGCGGCGTGATAGTCGGGCGCGTGCTCCATGGACAAAATCGCCGGCGGGTTTGGGTACTGCATTGCAGCGACATCGTCCCAACGCCCCGCGCCCGGGCCGGCCGCCGCTTCGCGCAGCACGGCGAGAATGCGCCCCGCGAACAATAGTCGTCCGCCGGTGCGATACACGGTCCGCATGGCGACGAGGCCATAGCGCGCGTAGGCGACGCGGCCCGAGACGCGCTCACGCGCGTTGGCGTAGGCCGCCTCTGTCTTGTAGGCGAGAAAGTTGATCATCGCGGGCGCGAAGCTTGGCGGTTCGACCAGCAGACGCGCGATCGCGTTGGCGCCGGGCATCCCATCTGCGCGAAAGCTCAAGCTCTGCGCGTCACGCACGAGCGGGCCTGACGGTTTATTGAGGACGCCGAGCGCGATCAGCGTCTTGAGGACGCCGAACATCAGGCGCGGCGGGCGGAGCAGGCTGATGCGCGCGACATAGGCATCCTCAGCCTTGCTGAGATCGATCGGGAGCGCGTTCGCATCGCCGCCGTTGGCAATCATGAAGCGGCGCCAATAGGCGTCGTCGGGACCGATGAAACCGAACTTGGCGTCGGTGATGAGGGTGGCGGTAACGCCCGGCGCGAGCGCGCCGGCATCGCCGCGAACGGCGATGAACCAATGCGGACCGCTGCCGGCGCTGATCGAATAAACGGGTTCGCGGACGCCAGCGAGCCACAGCAGCAGCGCCAGCGCTGCGATCGCTGCGGCGATGACAAGGAGCAGCGTCATCGGTTCAATTCGACCAATAGACGTATTCCTGGTCTTCGGCCCACGGCGTATTGAGCGGCACGTCGATGCGGACCGGGCCCTCGATCAGCGCCGGCCACAGCGGCGGCGGCAGGTCGGCGTTCTGCGCCTCGATCATAGCGCGCATGGCGGCGACGCGATCCGGCTGCTGCGCGGAGAGATCGTGCTGCTCGGTGGGATCGTCGCGGAGGTTGAACAGCCAGACGCGGTCTGGCGTTTCGCTGACTTGTAGCTTCCATTCGCCGTCGCGGACGACGCGATAGGGACCGGAACGCCAATAGATCGTGCGCGGCGGCTGCGTTTCGCCGCGGAGATACGGCAGCAAGTTCACGCCGTCGAGTTGCGTGTGCTCAGGCGCCCCCGCAGCCGCGGCCACGGTGGCGAAAATATCTAGGTGCGTGGCCGGACCATCGATGCGCGCCCCGCGCGGCAGTCCGGCCGGCCAGCGAACGAAATAGGGCGTGCGAATGCCGCCTTCGAAGAAGGTGGACTTCCAGCCGCGGAATGGTGCGTTGATGTCGGCGAGTCCCGTGTACCAGGCGCCGCCATTGTCGCTGACGAAGATGACGATGGTGTTGTCATCGAGACCGTTGTCGCGCAGCGCCTGCATGACGCGGCCGACGCCGCGATCGAGCGCACGCACCATCGCGCCGTAAACGCGTTGTGTGTGATCGGAAATGGCGGCGAGTGCGTCATAGTCTTCGCGCGCCGCCTGCAAAGGCGTGTGCGCAGCGGTGAAGCTGAGGTAGAGGAAGAAGGGCCGGTTGCGATTGGCCTCGATGGCGCTGACGGCCTCATCGGCGAAATAGTCGGTGATGTAGCCGCGCGGCCTGAAGCGGGCGGCCCCGTCTGCGCCATGCCAGTCGACTGCATATTGCAGGTTCGCCCACAGGAAGCGGTCGATCGGATCGAATTCGAGGCGCGCGTTGACGGTCCCCGGATCGTTCGGCGGCAAGAACATCGCCGCGCCTTGCATGATGCCAAGCGATTCATCGAATCCTTGCGCCGCGGGCCGCATGTCCGGCGTCTCGCCCAGGTGCCACTTGCCGATCAGCATGGTGTGATAGCCTTGGCCACGCAGCATTTCTGCGATGGTCACTTCGCTGGGGGGCAGGCCGAGCGTCTCGACCGGGGGCACATCGGCGACGCGTTCTTCGTGGAAGATCGGCTGGCGCAGTGCGCCTGGCTGCGAGTGCGAGATATAGCGCGCGAACGCCTGCGGCGCGGAGGTGAACTCGAAACCGAAGCGGGTGGGATAGCGCCCGGTCATGATTGCTGCGCGCGAAGGCGAGCAGGTGGCGTTCGCGGCGTAACCTTGTTCGACGATGACGCCGTCGCGCCCGATGGCGTCGATGTTGGGCGTTTGCACAATGCCGGCGACACCGCCGCCATTGATGGAAATGTCATTGTAGCCGAGGTCGTCGGCGACGATGACGATAATATTTGGCGCACGCTCGCCCGCCAGTGTTTCGGCGGGGCCTTGCGACCATACCACGTCGCGGTTGGGGGCAACCGGATGCTGAATGTTGCCGATGACCCCCGGCAGATAGAACCAATACTGCTTATAGAGCAGAAAGCCGCTCAGGCCGATCAGCGCGAGCATGCCGCCAATGATCGCAAGCCGTTTCATGCCGACCCTCCCTCAAAACCGCAGTTGTCGCGAATGCTGTATGCCGCCCGTGCGCGGCAGTGAGATCACATCGCCATCACGCATCGCGAAAACCGGGCCGCGATACGTTCGCTTGGCGTCTTGGACGAATGTGTGCGCAAGGCCCGGAATCGGTGTTTGCGGCAGGAAATGCGTCAGCGCCAGCGCGCCAGCGCCCGCCTCCTCCGCGATGCGGCCGGCGTCTTCCGGGCTGGTGTGATAGTCGAGAATATCGTGGAAGATAGCGCCGACGTTCTCACGGCCGGCGTCCATCGCGGCTTGGTGCATGATGGCGTCCAGGCGCGGAGAGATCACCTCATGCACCAGAAGATCCGCGCCGCGCGCGGCCTCGGTGAGCGAAGCGGAGCGTGCAGTGTCGCCGCTGATCACGATGCTGCGGCCGGCGTATTCGACGCGATAGCCAACGGCATCCGTGGGCGCGTGATCGACGCGGAAGGCGACGATGCGCACGCCGTCCTGGTTGCGGAGCTCCAGTTCCTCGCCATCGCCGACGGGCACGGCGAATTCGCGAGCCCGCATGCCCGCGCCGCTCGGCGGCATCACCTCGGGGCCATGGTGGGCGACGCGATAGCTTTGATCTATGGCGTAAGCCTCGTTCAAGCCGGCGACGACGCGCGTCGCGCCAGGTGGGCCGACGACATTTAGCGGCTCGCGCGAAGGACCGTTCGCCCAATGCTGCAACGCGACCGTATCGAGGCCGTCAATATGATCGGAATGGAGATGGGTGAGATAGACCGCCTCGATTTCGTCCTGCTGCACGCCCATCAAGGACAGCGTTTCCGACGCGCCGTCGCCGGCGTCGAACACGAATGTCTGGGCGCCGGCGATGACGGCGAGGCAGGGGCCCGCGCGCGTTCGGTCGGGCAAGGGCGAACCGGTGCCGCAGAAGGCGGCGTGCAGGCCGTCTGGCAGTCGTTCAGCGAGTGATGAGCGCATTGCGTTTTGGGCGGTGCGTTCGATCAGCCGCGTGGCGATTTCACCTCGGAAAGAGTAGGCGCTAGCGCCGGCGGCGAGCAATGCAATGACGAGGCCGCCAAGCCAAGCTCTTGCTTTCATTGCCTCCTCCCGCTCCAGCTTATTCCCGCTTGACGTCACGGCTCAAAAATAGGCACTATCAGTGCCAATATATCTGCGGGACGGTTCTGTCAATGCGCCCGCAAAACAGGAGGGCCAGCCATGCATGTGCTGCGGACGCCGGACCAACGCTTCGCCAATCTGCCGGATTTTCCTTACCTGCCGCACTACACCGACGTGCGCGATGCGTCCGGCCCGACGCTTCGCATCGCTTCAATCGACGAGGGGCCGCGCGGCAAGCCGCCCGTGCTGCTGCTGCACGGCGAGCCGAGCTGGTCTTTCCTCTATCGCAAGATCATTGCCCGGCTCGTCGCCAACGGCCATCGCGTGATCGCGCCCGATCTCATCGGTTTCGGACGTTCCGACAAGCCGGCCGCGCGCGAAGACTATACCTATGAGCGCCATGTCAAATGGATCAGCGATTGGCTTGTCGCCAAAGATCTGCGCGAGATCACGTTGTTCTGTCAGGATTGGGGCGGGCTGATCGGCTTGCGTTTAGTCGCTGCGTTTCCAGAGCGCTTCGCGCGCGTGATCGCGGCCAACACGTTTCTGCCCGCCGGCTCCGGCGCAAATGCCGCGTTCGAGTCATGGCGCAATTTCAGTCAGAGCGTGCCGGTGTTTCCGACCGGCAATATCATCAACGGCGGCACAGTGCGCGACTTGAGCCAGGCGGAGCGTGACGCCTACGAGGCGCCGTACCCGAATGAAACCTACAAAGCCGGCGCGCGCCAGTTTCCCGCGCTCGTGCCGGTTGCGCCGGACATGCCGTCGGTGAAGGAGAACCAGGACGCCTGGAAGGTGCTCGAGACGTTCGATAAGCCGTTCCTCACCGCCTTCAGCGACCAGGATCCGATCACGCGCGGCGCCGACAAGCGCCTGCAAGAGCGCATTCCCGGTTGCAAGAACCAGAATCACACGACCATCGTTGGCGGCGGCCATTTCCTGCAGGAAGACAAGCCTGACGAGGTCGCCGATCTGATCGACGCGTTCGTGAAGGCGTCGGCGTGACCGCGCGCGCGGCGAAACGTATCGAGCATGAGGAAACGGACGGCCGTCGGCAGCGGTCGGATGCGAGCCGGCGCAAGATCGCGCACGCCATGCTCGACCTGTTGCGGGAAGGCGAGGCCGATCCCAGCGCAGATGTCGTGGCCGACCGCGCCGGCGTCGGCCGCCGCACGATGTTTCGGCTCTTCTCCGATATGGAAGGCGTTTTTCGCGAAATGCACGCGATCATGACGGCGCGCCTGACGCCGGAGTTCACGCGTCCGTTCGCCGCAACCACATGGCGCGACCGTCTGGATGAACTGATCGAACGCCGCGCCAAGGCGTTCGAGCAGATGCTGCCGATCAAGACCGCCGCCGATGCGCGCCGCTACACCTCGAACTTCCTGCAGGCCGAGCACAAGAACGTCACGCGCCTTCAGCGTGAAGCGCTGAAGGCGGTGCTGCCGTCGAGCTTGGCGAAAGGGGAAAGGCTCGAAGCCCTCGACCTGACCATGAGCTTCGAAGCCTGGCGGCGCTTGCGCTACGAGCAGGGGCTCTCGGTCAAACAGGCGCAAGCCGTCCTGCGTTGCCTCGTCAGCGCCATGCTCGACTAGCACCCACGGTGCGAAAGCCGATGTGCGACATGCCCAGACCTTCATCGCCCGGCTGACGCGAGCCGCTGCGATAGCGCGAACAGAAATTCGGCGCGCACAGCTGCGAACCGCCTTTGATCACGCGCATGCCGGCTTGCGCATTGGGACGCGCAGCATCCGTTGGCGGTTCGCCAACGAAGCGGTCGCTTGTCCATTCCCAGACATTGCCGGTCATGTCGTAAACCCCGCGCGCGTTGGCGGGAAAGCAGGCGACGGGCGCTAGCCCGATAAAGCCGTCTTCGCCGGTATCCTGAAACGGAAACACGCCTTGCCATGTGTTCGCACGCGCATGCCCTTCCGCAGTGAACGCCTCGGCGCGGCGATCGGCTGGGGCGGGTTCGCCGCCGCGCGCGGCGAACTCCCATTCGTTCTCGCTCGGCAGCCGGCGTCCGGCCCAGTGGGCGTAGGCTTCTGCATCTTCGTAAGCGACGGCGACCACCGGATAGCGCTCGCGGCCCTCGATCGAGGAGCCCGAACCGTCGGGTTGGCGCCAATTCGCGTTCGCATCGATGCGCCAGCGTGCTTGCGCGCGATCGAATACCGCCGCGCCCATCAATGCGCCGTCCGGCCCCGCGCGTTCGGCGAGCGTCACATAGCCCGTCGCATCCACGAACGCAGCGTACTGGGCGTTGGTGACTTCCGTCGCATCGATGTCGAAGGCGCCGACATCGCCAACCCCGCCAACGCGCTCTTCGGGCTCGAACCGGTTTGCGCCGCGATCGACGCGGCCTCCCGGCACGGCGATTGTGGCGCCGAACGCGACCGGCGCGCATTGAGCAACGCTCTCGGTCTGCTGGCGTCCACATGCCGCGAGCGCCAAGGCACAGCCCAGAACCGCCATCCGCCGCCTCAACACCACTCTCCTAGGCCCGACGGCCGTTCAAAACCGCAAATCGTGGGCGCCGGACTTGCAACCCGCCCCGGCGCTCGCCATTAAGCGGACCTCCGGAGAGGTGCTAGAGTGGCTGAATAGGCCGGTCTCGAAAACCGGAGTACGTGCAAGCGTACCGAGGGTTCGAATCCCTCCCTCTCCGCCAGCCTACTTCGTCTCCATCCATTTTGTCCCAGCCCGCCTGGCGTCTGCGTCGGCGGCGCGTCTGATGTTAGACTGGGCCGCATGAGCTTTCATGCTTTCAACCGCGCCATCGTGCGGACGCCGTCGCGGTCCGTGGTCGAGGGGTTGCGCGCGGTGGATGCGGGCGCGCCAGATTATGAGGGTGTTCTACAGGAGCACAGGGCTTATGTGCGCGCGCTCCAAGCGGCAGGCGTGAGCGTCGAGACGCTGCCGCCGCTCGAAGCATTTCCGGATTCGGTGTTTGTCGAGGACGTGGCGCTGGTGTTCACGGGCGCGGCGATCCTGTTGAGCCCGGGAGCGGACTCACGGCGCGGCGAGGCCGCGGAAATGGCGCCGGCGCTGGCGCGCAATTTCGATCGTATGCTGCGCTTGGATTTTGGAACGGCGGACGGCGGCGACGTGCTCGCGACGCCGCAGGGCGTTTTCATCGGCGCTTCCGCGCGCACAAGTCGCGAAGGCGCAGCGTCGCTGGTTTCGCTCTTGGCCGAGATCGGCCAATCCGGCGTCGTGGTGAACACGCCGCCGGGCGTGCTTCATCTCAAGTCGGACTGCGCTCTGCTCGATGAGGACACTGTCCTTTGCACGCCCCGGCTGGCTGCGGCCGAGCCGTTTCCGGGCTTTCGGCTGATCGTGACGCCGGACGGCGAGGAAGCGGCGGCGAACGCGCTGCGGATCGGGGAGGCGGTGCTGCTGGCGGACGGCCACCCGCGGACGGCCGAGATGCTGGCGCAAGCGGGCTACCAAGTCATGTTGTTGCCGACCGCCGAGATCGCCAAGATCGACGCCGGGCTCTCATGTATGTCCCTGCGCTGGCGCGTCTAACCAAGCACTTGATTTCGTAAAGAAATCCACGGCTCCTAGGTGTCCGTGCCGAGCGCGGCCGACCGACAAATCCCCCGCGAAAACATCCCGCTTCCGCATTGACGCTGGCCGGGCGTTTCCCTTATACCCCGCGCTCCCCGCCCGGGCGAGCTTCGTCCGGGCGCACGAATTTTTGGCGGTTACGATGTTCGCGGTAATCAAGACGGGCGGCAAGCAATACCGGGTGGCGAAGGACGACGTGATCGTCGTCGAGAAACTCGACGGTAAAGCCGGCGGCAAGGTCACGTTCAAGGACGTGCTGATGACGGGCGATGGCAAGACCGTGAAGCTCGGCAAAGACGTCTCGGGCGTCACCGTGTCGGGCACGCTGGTTGAGACCAAGAAGGGCGACAAGGTCACGGTGTTCAAGAAGCGCCGCCGCAACACATATCGCCGCAAGATCGGTCATCGTCAGGCCGAAACCCACGTGAAGATCACCGCCATCGGCGCGGCGAAAAAAGAAGACAAGGAATAAGAGGGCGTCATGGCGCACAAGAAAGCAGGCGGCAGCTCTCGCAACGGACGTGACTCGCCGGGCCAGCGCCTCGGCGTGAAGCGCTTTGGCGGCCAGGCCGTCAATGGCGGCGAAATCCTCGTCCGTCAGCGCGGCACCAAATTCCATCCGGGCTCCAACGTCGGCCTCGGCCGCGATCATACGCTCTTCGCCCTTTGTCAGGGTCAGGTGCAGTTCGCGACCAAGCGTGACGGGCGCACGTACGTATCTATCGCGCCGGCCCCGGTGGCGGCGGAATAGGCGAGAACGGAAGAGACTTTCCCGGATCGCCTGATGAAAGGGCGATCCGGACTCCGAAATAGCGTGGGGCGCCCGGATCAAGGCGCCCCATTTTCTTGCCCCACGCGAAGAGCCAAAAAGGAGCGGCTCATGCGTGATGTGATCGAGATCGGAACTCCCAGACTGAAACTGCGGCGCCTGCGCATGTCCGACGCGCAGCGCATCGCGCTGTTCTGCGACGATCCGGGCGTCGGACGGAATCTGGCGATGACGCCGCTCCCATATCTCATATCCGCCGCCGAAGGCTGGATCATGATCACGCGCGCGCGCGCGCCGCTCGGGCGCGACTTCGTCTACGCGGTCGAACTGCCGGGTGAAGGCTTGATCGGCGCCATCGGCGCACACCGGCGCGCTGAGGACGGGTTCGAAATGGGCTACTGGTTCGGCCGCCCGTTCTGGGGCCAAGGCTTCGCCACTGAAGCTGCGACCGCGTTCGTCGCCGAAGCGCGCGAGCTGGGCGATCTGCACGCTGGTCACTTCATCGACAATCCTGCTTCCGGCCGCGTGTTGAGCAAGGCGGGTTTCGCCTATACGGGCGAGACCAAGCCGCTGTTCTCTTTGGGTCGCGGCGAAAGCGTCGCCTGCAAACGCATGCGCTATGCGGCGGGAGTGGAGTGGAGCGTTAGCGAAAGCACAGCGGTGGCGATGCACTAACCTCGCCATTCCGGGGCTCGCGTCAGCGAAGACCCGGAATCCAGGGGCGACGCATTGCGCTCTGTCTTCCCGTGGATTCCGGGTTCAATGCTCAGCGTTGCGCCGGAATGACGAGCTTGCTCTAGTCTCGAGTGAAATGGTCGATCGCGTTGTTCCTCTAACCCCCGATCAGTGGCCGGCGTTCGAGAAATTGTTCGGCAAGCAAGGCGCGTGTTCGGGCTGCTGGTGCGTGCACTGGCGCGTTCCGCGCGTCGATTACGTCGCCATGCGCGGCGCGGCCGCCAAGGCGTTCTTCAAGCGCCGCGTGAACAAGGGCCCGCCGCCGGGCGTGCTCGCCTTCGACGGCGATGAGGCCGTTGGCTGGTTGCAGATCGGTCCGCGCGCCGACACGCCGGAATTCAACAACCCGCGGCGCGTCACCGCGCCGTTGCATGAGAGCGACGCCGGGGACGAGCGCATCTGGGCCGCCACCTGCTTTTTCGTGAAATCGTCCGCGCGCGGGCAGGGCGTGATGTATGCGCTGGTCAAGTGCGGGATCGCGTACGCGCGCGCGAACGGCGCTCGTGTTGTCGAAGCCTGCCCGATCGACGGCAGGACCGGCAATATTGACGCTTATGTCGGGCTCGCTTCGGTGTTCAAGCGCGCCAAGTTCAAGGAAGTCGCGCGGCGCAAAGATAATCGCCCGCTGCTGCGGCTGACCCTGCGCAAGGCGCGCTAGTTCACGCCAGCGCGGCGGAGCAATTCGGTGATGTTGGCGATGATCGTGTCGACATCGCCGGCCTGCACCACGAAGAACACCAGATAGCCGAGAATGAACAGGAACGGCATCGCGCGCTCGAGCGTGAACGCGCGCATGACCTTCGACCCGCCCATGGTCTGGTATTCTTCCGTGAGCGGCGCGTGGCCAATGTCCTGTTCGTAGCGCGAAATGATCGTGTACTTCGCTTTGAGCGCCTTGTTGTAATAGGCGTTGCTGGTGCGCCAGACGATGCAGGTGAGGATAAGCGCGAACGCGCCCCAGGCGAACAGCGCCGGATTGAGTTCGCTCTCTTCGCGCGCGAGCAGGCCAAGCCCGCCGACGCCCGCAAGATTCAGCGTCAGGAAGATGTTGGAGAGTTCACGCCGGGCCCGGCGCGCCTCGCGCGCTTCTTCGACCAGCAGCTTGTAGACATCGAATGACGCAGCTTCCGCCATAGCCGTCCCCCCGCAGCCGTTCCCCGTCAGGCGGCGAAAATGTAATCCCCCAATGCGCTTCTGTCTCGCTCGACGCCTTGGAAAAACCGTGGATTCTGCCTAGTTAGAACGGCGCAGCCCGCCGGGGCGCGAGGCTGCGGGAGATCAATGGATGGGTTTGCGCGTAGCCGTCGTCGGCGCCACTGGGAACGTGGGCCGGGAAATGCTGGCCATTCTGGAAGAACGCCTGTTTCCAGCCGACGAAGTGATCGCGCTCGCCTCGCGCCGCTCGATCGGCGTCGAGGTCAGCTACGGTGACAAGACTCTAAGATGCAAGGACCTTGAGAACTTCGATTTCTCCGGCGTCGATCTCGTGCTGATGAGCGCAGGCGGGTTGGTGTCGAAGGAATGGTCGCCGAAAATCGGCGCGACGGGCGCTGTGGTGATCGACAATTCGAGCGCTTGGCGCATGGACCCGCGCGTGCCGCTGATCGTGCCGGAAGTGAATCCAGATGCGATCGCCGGTTACGAAAAGCTCAACATCATCGCCAACCCGAACTGCTCGACCGCTCAGCTCGTGGTGGCGCTGAAGCCGCTGCATGACCGCGCCAAGATCAAGCGCGTCGTGGTGGCGACGTATCAATCCGTGTCGGGCGCCGGCAAGGATGCGATGGACGAGCTCTGGAACCAGACCAAGAAACTCTATGTCGGCGACGAGATCGTGCCCGAGGAATTCCCCAAGCAGATCGCCTTCAACGTCATCCCGCACGGCGGCGACTTCATGGAAGACGGCTACACCACCGAAGAGTGGAAGATCGAAGTCGAAACCAAGAAAATCCTCGATCCCAAGATCAAGCTGACGGCCACCTGCGTCCGCGTACCGGTGTTCGTTGGCCATTCGGAAGCGGTGAACATCGAATTCGAAAACGAGTTGAGCGCGGGCGAAGCGCGCGAAATCCTGCGCGAAGCGCCGGGCCTTATGGTCATCGACAAGCATGAGGACGCCGGCTACGCCACCCCGCTCGATTGCGTCGGCGAATTCGCCACTTTCGTCTCGCGCATCCGCGAAGACAAGACGGTGGACAACGGCCTTTCGCTTTGGGTCGTCAGCGACAACCTGCGCAAAGGCGCGGCGCTCAACGCCGTACAGATCGCCGAGCTGATGCTGAACAAGGGTCTGTTCAAGCGCTTGAGGGCGGCGTGAAGCTCTGAGGACCGCCGGCTTCCAGCCGGCTTGCCGTGTTTCTGCTTCGACATTGGCGGAGTTGAAACGAAGTGCCGGCTGGAAGCCGGCGGTCCTCGGTGTGTTAAATTCACTGACATCTGCTGTTACAAAAAGTGTAAGCGGTTTCGTCGCTGACGCGTGGCGAAAGCACGAACGCGTTCCTATCTAGCGAGGCGAGGGGACGCATGCCTGCTATCGCCATCGAACAGCCGTCGGAAACGGACATCGAGATCATTCACGCCGTGCTGCGCGAGAGCTATTGGTCGCCCGGCATTCCGCGTGACCTCGTTGCGCGCGCGTGCGCCAATTCGCTGTGCGCCATCGCGCGCGATGAGAGCGGCAAGCTGATCGCCTTCGCGCGCCTCGTCACCGACAAAGCGACGTTCGCTTGGCTCTGCGACGTGATCGTGCTGCCGGGCCGCCAAGGCAAAGGCCTCGGCCGCGCTTTGGTGCAGACGTTCCAGCGCCATCCGGAGCTTCAGGGTCTCCGCCGCTGGCTGCTCGGCACGAAGGACGCGCACGGCGTCTACGAGCCGCTCGGTTTCACGCCGCTCTTCGCGCCCGATCGTTTCATGGAAGTCCGCAATCCTGAACCCTACGGGCGCCCCGCGTCGTGAGCGAAGCGACAGCGCCTCTAACCTCTTCGCCCTCCGAAGCCGATCGCAGGATCGGCTTCTATTCCGGCGTGTTCGCGTACTTGTTCTGGGGCTTCTTCCCGGTCTTCCTGAAACTGCTCGAGTTCGCCGATGTGCGCGAAGTCCTGGCCCAGCGCGTGCTCTGGAGCGCGCCGGCCGCAGCAATCGCGGTCGTGATCATGAGCGGCTGGCGTTTGGGCTTGCGCGAGATCGCTACCGCGCTGAAGCCGCGCATGCTGCTGACGCTCGCGGCCTCGTCCTGCTTCATCTTCGTCAATTGGGGTCTGTATGTCTGGCTGGTGCTGACCGAGCGCGTCATCGAGTCGGCGCTGGCGTACTTCCTGGCGCCGCTGGTGGCCGTCGCGGTGGGCGTATTGTTCTTCCAGGAACGCATCACCCGCGCGCAGATCGCCGCGATTGCGCTCGCGGCGCTCGGCATCGTCGTGCAGGGATTTGCGCTCGGCGCCCCTCCCTGGATGGCGCTGGCGCTTTGCGCAACGTGGTCGGCGTACGCCGTCATCCGTAAGCGCGCGCCGGTGCCCGCGGCGGTGGGGTTGCTGATCGAGACGCTCGCGCTCGCGCCGCTCTGCCTCGGCTTGCTCTGGTGGGCCGCCCAATCGGCGCCGCTGTCGTTCACCACCGGTTGGGATCACGCGCTGTTGCTTGCGCTCTCGGGCCCGGCGACGGCATTGCCCTTGATGGCTTTCGCCTTCGCCGCGCGCCGCGTCAGCTTCGTCACCTTAGGCTTGCTGCAATTCATCGCGCCGTCGCTGCAATTCATGAGCGGCATTGCTTTCGGCGAACCGTTTACGCTGCTGCGCGCAGCCAGTTTCGCGCTGATCTGGCTAGGTTTGGCCTTCTTCTCATGGGATGTCCTCCGCCGCGCCAAGGCCAATGAATGATCTGACCTATTACGCAATCGGCGACGTCCACGGCGAGATCGGGAAGCTCGATCGTTTGCTCGGCTGCATCCGCGAAGACGCCCGCCGTCTCGGCGCAGCGCATAAAATAGTCTTCCTCGGCGATTTGATCGATCGCGGTCCAGACAGCCGCGCGGTGGTCGAATGCGCAATGCGGCTGGCGCTGGCGGGAGAGGCGCTGGCGCTTAAAGGCAATCATGAAGAGCTGATGCTGCACGCGGTGGCCAAACGAGAATCGATTGGCGTCTATTGGTGGGCTGAGAACGGCGGCGACGAGACCATAGCCTCATACATGGCGGCCAATGGCGTGCAGGACGACTTTCGCGACGCCATCGACAGCGCACACATCTATTGGCTGAGCACGCTGCCGGTCATGATCCGCGACGAAGCGCGCGGTATCATTTTCGTTCATGCCGGCATAGATCCGTGGCGCTTCCCCAACTGCTCGGACGAAGTGAAACTGTGGACCCGCTCGCAGACCTTCTATCGCTCGCAGGACTGGCCGGACCGCGACGAACTGCGTGATGTCGCCATGGTCGTGCACGGTCACACGCCCACACAAGGCTTCGAGCCGGACTGGCAGCGGCGCCGCATCAACGTAGACACCGGCGCCTGTTTCGGCGGGCCGCTTACGGCTGTGGTGCTGGCGCCCGGAGAAGGTCCGCGCTTCTTGCGCGCATGAACGCCGCGCCGAGTACGAGCCAAGCAGCCAGAGGGCAAACCGGCAAAGCAACGTACTCGCCGACAGCCACGGTGAGCCCCGCGCCCCAGGCAAAGATCGCCGCCGCAAGATCGAGCCGCGAACGCGGTGCGCCGAGCAAAGCAGCGCCGATCAAGAGCAACGTGAAATCGTAGAAGAAGAGATAGGGCGAGAAGAGCAGAGTGGCCGCGCAAAGCGCCGCGCCGGCGGCGCCGGCGTCGGTCTTGCGGAAGAGCAAGCAGGATACGACCACCGCGCCAACTGCGCTGAGCGCGTGGAGGCTGATCGCCAACGCCGGCGAAGCGCCAAGTCCGAGCAAGTTCGCGTACAAGGATGCGTAGGCAGGCGTGGTGACTCGCTGTTCGGTGATGAGCTGTTGCGAGGCGGAAAGACTGTCGAACCAACGCGCGTAAGCGCCGAAACCGAATATCAGACCGGCCAGCGCAACGAACGCCGTGGCGGAGATCGCCGCAGCTGCGAAGGCGCGCCATCGTCCCGAAAGCGCGAGAAACAGCGGCCACAGTATCGCAAGATGTGGCTTGATCGCGAGCAAGCCGACGAGGGCGCCTGCCGCGTGCGGCCGCTTGTCGAGCCAATGGAGCGCCAGCCCGGAGATGCCCGCGATCAACATGCCGGCTTGCACGGTGCCGAGCTGATAGAGCACGGCGGGCGCAGTGGCGGGAAACAGCATGGCGCGCCCGTCGGGCAGGAAACGCCTGATCACCGCGCCGAAAAACAGCGCGGTAACGATAAGGAAGAGCGTGGCCGAGATCGGATACGGCAGTAGCGCCAGCGCGCTCACCACCAAGAGAAACGTCGGCGGTGAATTCCACGGCGCATAGAAGCGCACGTCCGGCGCGACCGCTTGCTGGTATTGCCACAGCATGGCGCGGTCATGAATCTGCTCAACGTGACCGTCGAGCGCTGCGCGCCCAGCACTCCAGAACGCCATGTAATCGCCGAAGAACGGCTGGCCGCTCGGCAGCGTCATGTTATCGGCGCCGCCGACCCGCAACAGCATCAGGCCGACCATCGAGACGGCGATCGACACGGCGGCCAGCTCGAACACCAAACGCTTCACAGGCATGAGTAGAGCGCGTCGATCAGTTTGAGTGAACGCGGATCGCCCATGATGAAATGCGATTGCTTATTCATTACATAGCCCACGGAGACGCCCGCGACTGGATCACCGAAGCCGACACTGCCGCCATTGCCCGAATGGCCGAACGCTTCCGGATTCGGTCCATAGATGCGGTTCGAATTGCCGATGATCCCGGCGCGCCAGTCAATGTTGAACGGCAGCACCAGATCGTCGCCCTTCCAGATCCGCCGCGTCAGCGCATCGAAGCCCTCCTGTGAGAGTACACGCGCGCCGTTGATCATGCCGCCGGTGGCGTACGCCTCAAAAAGCCGCGCAACGGCAAGCGCGGTGCCGTGTCCGTTCGCAGATGGAATCTCCACTTTGCGCCATTGCGTCGAACCGCGCGTCGGCGCCGCCCATTTGGTGAAGAACGCCGCCTTTCGCGCCGGCGTGATCTCACCGAAATCGCCGCCGCGGGTGGGCTTTTTCATCTCTGACGCGCGCGCGTGATCGCTTTCCGGCGTACCGATCTGGAAATCGATACCGAGCGGAACGCAGATATCTTCACGCAGAATCGCGCCCAGTGTCCGCTCACTCGCGCGAACTGCAATTTCGCCGGCTATGTAGCCCCACGTCATTGGATGATACCCGCTCGCCGAACCAGGCGGCCAAAGGGGTTCGAGTGCGGCGATGGCTTCCGCACAGGCTGGCGGATCGAGCCAGATATCCGGGTCGATCGGCTGCAGAAATCCGGGCACGCCCGCTTGATGCGCCAGCGTCTGCGCGATGGTGATGCTGTCCTTGCCGTGTACGCCGAACGCGGGCCAGAGCGAGGCGACCGGCGCGGCGTAGTCGAGCAATCCTCGGTCGGCGAGCAGCGCCATCACGAGCGCACTCACGCCCTTGGTCGTGGAATAGACTGGCGCGATCGTGTCCTCGACCCACGGCCGCGTCTGTTCGCGATTGGCCCAGCCGCCCCACAGATTGACGACGACCGCGCCGTCGCAGATTGCGGCGAAGTGGGCGCCGAGTTCGTTCCCAAGACCAGCGTCGAACGCTTCGCGCACGCGCTCGAAGCCTGGCGCGACATGGCCTTTGGCCATCACGCCATCTCCAAATGGCGCGCCCGCGGCCAGGTCACCGGGTCGTCGAGCACGGCCTGCGCTTCCGGCAACAATAAGTCTTCGCTCTCGGCGGCAAGCGAACGCACGATCACGTCGTAAACGGCGCCGGTGGCGCCTTCGAGCGCGATCGCCGGCGCATCGCCGCGAACCCGGCGCGCCGCGAACAGCGCCGAAAGAAGATCACCCGCGCCCTTCGGCGCCCGCGGCAGACGCGCTGTCTCACAGAACCAGTCGCCCGTCGGCTGCGAGAGCAGGTTGCCGATGCCAAGTGCCGTGCGGATCGAGGAGCACAGCACAGGCTTACCAACACGCTTGGCGACCTCGCGCGCCGTGTTGAGGCTATCTATGGCGCGGCTCGTAAGCAGGCCGAGTTCGAAACTGTTCGGCGTCAGCCAGTCCGCGTGCGGCCAAAGGCCATTGAGCACGGCGTCGGCGATCGCGTCGGTGACGAACAGCTTGCCTTCATCACCCAGCACCGGGTCGCAGACGAAGAGCGCCTTTGGGTTCGCTTGCTTAATGCGTTGCACGGTGTCGAGGATCACGGCCACCTGCTCGGACGCGCCGAGATAGCCGGTCAGGACGGCGTCGATCTCGGTGAACACGCCGTCCGCGGCCAAGCCTTCGAGCAAAGCCGCCAACATCTCCGCCGGAATCGGCCCGCCGCCTGGCGCTCCATGGTCTGGGCGACGGCCCAGGAGCACAGTCGGCGCCTGCAATACGCGCACGCCCAGGCGTTCCATGGCGAACGCCGCTATGGAATTGCCGACACGGGCGCCAACAACCTGGCTTTGGATCGACAGAATCGTCTTCACGCGGCTAAGACACCTCGAAATCGCGCCGGCGATGGTCGCCTGCGTTCGCCGCCCGAGCAAGTCATGTCCGCACGCCCGCGCCGTTCGTGTCTCTATATGCCAGGCGCCAACGCGAAGGCATTGGAAAAAGCCAAGACGCTGGCCGCCGACGTGCTGCTATTGGACTTGGAAGATTCGGTCGCGCCCGAGGCCAAGGACGTGGCGCGGGAACAGGTCTGCGCAGCCGTGAAGGCCGGCGGCTACGGCAAGCGGGAAGTGATCGTGCGCGTCAATGCGCTGCTCACGCCGTGGTGGCGGGATGACATCGTGGCGGCGGGCGCCGCCTGTCCGGACGGCATGCTGGCGCCGAAGGTGGAGACGGCGGCGCAAGTCGGGGATCTCGACCGCGCGATGACGGAGGCCGGGTTTGCTGAGGGCGCGTCGCTCTGGATCATGATTGAAACGCCGCGCGCGATTCTCAACTTGGCCGAAATCGTAGCCGCCGCGCGCAGTACGCGGCTGCAAGCGCTGATCATGGGGCTCAATGATCTCGCCAAGGAGACCCGCATGCGCGCGAGTTCGGGCCGCGCCGCTTTTCATGCAGCCATGGCCCACGCGGTGATGGCGGCGCGCGCGGAAGGGCTGACCGCGATTGACGGCGTCTTCAACGATATCGCCGATGCCGCGGGCTTCGAGTCGGAATGCCGGCAAGGGCTGGACTTCGGCTTCGATGGCAAGACTTTGATCCATCCGAGCCAGATCGATGTCTGCAACGCCGTGTTCGCCCCGACGGCGGAAGAAGTCTCCCGCGCCCACGCCGTAATCGAAGCCTTCGCATTACCGGAAAACGCCGGCAAGGGTGTGATCAAGGTGGACGGGCGGATGACGGAGCTGCTGCACTTGGAGGAAGCACGGCGTGTCGTCGCAGTGTCTGAAGCGATCGAAGGCCTGAGCGCATGACCAAATCCAATCCCGGCAACTTCTTCGAGGACTTTGCGCCCGGCCAGCAGATCACGCATGCGACGCCGCGCACACTTTCCGAAGCGGACGCTGCGCTGAACATAGCGCTCACCGGCGCGCGGCACGCGCTGTTCAGCGGCGATAGTTTTGCGCAGGATTGCGGGCTGCCGGGCGCGCCGATCGATCCGCTGCTCGTGTTTCACACCGTATTCGGCAAGACGGTGCCAGATATTTCTCTGAACGCGGTCGCCAATCTCGGCTACGCCGAAGGCCGTTTCCTCGCGCCTGCCTATCCAGGCGACACGCTTTCGGCGTCCTCCGAAATCATCGGCCTCAAGGCCAACGCCAACGGCAAGACCGGCGTCGTCACCGTGCGCACGACCGGCTTCAACCAGGATGAAGAGCCGGTGCTCAGCTACGTGCGCTGGGTGATGGTCAACAAGCGAGACGCCAACTCGCAAACGACGGACTCGCCGCCGATCACGCCGAAGAATGTCGTGCCGGCGAACGAGCTGATGCTGCCGCCCGGGCTTGATTTTTCGAATTACGATTGGGCGCTAGCCGGCGCGTCGCATGGGTTCCAGGACTACGAAGTCGGCGAGAAGATCGATCACGTCGACGGCATGACGGTGGAGGAGGCCGAGCATCAACTGGCGACGCGTCTCTATCAGAACACGGCGAAAGTGCACTTCGACGCGCTGGCGCAAAAGGACTCACGCTTCGGCAGGCGCCTCATTTATGGCGGCGTCGCCATCTCGCTGGCGCGGGCGCTCTCGTTCAACGGCCTCGCCAACGCGCAGCTGATGCTTGGCATCAATGGCGGGCGCCATGTCAACCCGCTGTTTGCGGGCGACACACTCTATGCCTGGTCCGAAGTGCTGGCGAAAGAAGATCTGGGCGAAGCGGGAGCGTTGCGCCTGCGCTTAGTTGCGCTGAGAAACCAAACCGCCGCGGCGTTTCCGTTGAAGACCGACGCCGGCGAATACGACCCGAACGTTGTTCTCGACTTCGACTATTGGGCCGCGATCCCGAAGCGATGACTCCTCCTCGCCCTCAATGGGCGAGGTGGCCGCGAACGAAGTTCGCGGCCGGAGTGGGTGATTGCTCCGTTGTTGAGGGAATGCCTTATGGGGCAGTCCTGTTGGATCGGCGCGACCACCCACTCAGTCATTCCGCCTTCGCCTTCGGCTTCAGCGGACTGACAGCTCGCCCATCGAGGGCGAGCAGGTCGCTAGCTTGGAGGCGCCTGCGCTTGTGGCGTCCGCCGCCGGAACAGCGTCAGGAGCGAGAAAATCGCCGCCAGCACCAGCCCGCCATGGGTGACGATGTAGCCTTCTTCTTCCTTCACCACGATGTTCGACGCCATCGCCTGCGAGAGTTCACGCTGCTGCTCGGCGCTGAAAATCGGATTGTCTTCGATCCCCGCGTTCCGGTCGCCCTGGCTCTCCGAAATTTCACGGCGCAATTCGCTGCGCATGTTCTCGACGCCGTAATACGAAACGCCGATGCCGAGCACGGAGGTCACCAGCATGGTGATGGCTGCGGCTTGCGTGCGTGTGAAAAGGCTGCAGATAAGCCCGATCAAGATTACTGCGAACGCTGCGATGATGATAACCGCCGGTTCGGCGTCGTCGGTCTCTTCTCGTTGCACGCCTTCCAGCGGTCCTGCTGGCTGCGGATCGCCGGTCATCAATTGCCAGCCGGTGGCGTTCAGAATCTCCGTGCCAGAGCACGACACCGTGACCCACGGCAGGAAGAAGCCCAACAGCGCGACCAGCTTTCCGAGCCGCGCGATCTGATTGAAGTCGATAAACATCAGCGCGCCGCCTCCTGCTGTCGCGCCGTCCAGGCGCGCATGCGCGCTTCTAGCACGTCCATCGGCACCGCGCCCGCGCTCAGTAATTCATCGTGGAAAGCGCGGATGTCGAACCGCTCGCCCAGCGCCTCCGTGGCTTCGCGGCGCAGGCGTTGCATCGTCAGTTCGCCGATCTTGTACGCGAGCGCCTGGCCGGGCGTCGCGATATAGCGCTCCAGTTCGGTCTGGATGTTGTGTGGCGAGAGCGCGGAATTTTCGGCAAAACAACGCCGCGCCTGCTCGATGTCCCAGCCCATCCAGTGGATGCCGGTGTCGGCGACGAGGCGGCATGCGCGCCACATCTCGTAGCTCAAGCGTCCGAAGCGTTCATACGGCGTGCGATAAAGGCCCATGTCTTCGCCGAGCGATTCCGAATAGAGACCCCAGCCTTCGACGAAGGCTGTCTCGGACGCGTTGCGCCGGAAATAGGGAAGCTCGCCCAATTCCTGGGCGCGCGCGATCTGCAAGTGATGCCCCGGCATCGCTTCATGAACGGTAAGCGCCGGCAATTCGTAGAGCGGCCGCGCCTCCAGCCGCGACGTGTTGACCCAATAGGTGCCGGATTGGCCGAGTTGCGCGCTGCCTTGCGTGTAATACGCCGTGGTTGAGCCTTCGGCTTGCTCGGCCGGAATGACGCGGATGCCATAGGAGAGACGCGGCAACGTGCCAAACAGGCGCGGCAACTGGCCATCGGCGCGCTTGGCGATCTCCGAAGCATGATGGATCAGCTCCTCCGGCGTTTGCGCGTAGAATTGCCGGTCGGTGCGCAGGAAGCGCTGGAAGGCGGTGAAATCGCCGCGGAAGCCGCTGGCGCGGATTTCCTCTTCCATCAACGCACGAATGCGCGCCACTTCTTGATTGCCAAGCTCGTGAATCTGTTCCGGCGTCATGTCCGTCGTGGTGTAGGAACGCACGAGATAGCGATAGATCGCTTCGCCGTTGGTCACCGAGCGCACCCCGATCGCCGGCCGCGCCGCAGGCAGATACTCGGTTTCGATGAACGTCACGACGTCTCGGTGCAGGGGCATGATACGCCCGCGGATGATGGCGCGCGCACGCTCGCGGTACGTCTCCTGTTGCGCCGCGGTGATATTGTCCGGCATCGACGCGAGCGGCGTCATCAGCGTGTTTTCGAGCGTATCGTTCTGCGCCCGCGCCGTCGCCAGCGCACGATCGATGACGATGCGCGGCTGGGTGACGCCGGTTTCGATGCCGCGGCGCGCGTTGGTCAGGCTCTGCTCGTAATAAGTTGGCAGCGCTTCGAGCCGCGCGAGCCAGGCTTCGGCGTCGTCGCCGGATTGGATCGGAGTGGTGTAGGCGAGATAGTCGCCGAAGGTGAAAAAGCCGTCGCCATTGCTGATCGGCACGCGGCCGAAATCGAGATCGATGCCTTCGATGCTCTGATCGATCACCCGCATCAGGTATGACCGGTTGAGCGTGTCTTCGCTGTTCAGCCCTCGCGTCGGCACGCGCTCGAGCCGCGCTTTCAGCGCCACCAGTTCCGCGCGCTGCGCCAATTCGCTCTCACGCGAGGCGTCGGGCAGGCGCCTCAGCGCCGCGCGGTCGCCTTCGGAAGCCGAGGTCAGCGGATCGTACCGGCGCGCCATCTCCTCATAGGCCGCGATCACAGTGGCGAGCTGACGGTTCGTGCGCTGCTGGCTGAACGCCGGCGTGCTGGCCGCGGCCAGGAACGCGGCGGCGCAGATGGCGATGGTGCGGATCACGATTTGTCCCCCTTCGAAGCGGCGCGACGCTAGCACGCGGCGCGCATCGTGCGTGAGACGAATCGACCGGGCGCAGCGGCAATTCGTTTGATTGACTTGGGAACGCTCACGCCTATCTTCGCGGCGCAGATTCAGCCCCTATATCAAGACCAAGAGGCCCATGATGGCCGGCGCCACCCGCCCGGAAACCAAACCCATTGCGCCGCATCTCAGCGTGTGGCGCTGGCATGTCACGATGGCGAGTTCGATCCTGCATCGCCTGACCGGCATTGGCCTTTATGGTGCAGCGATCTGCCTCGCAGTCTGGCTCATGGCCGCCGCCGCGGGGCCGGAGACCTACGCCATCGTCGATGAAGTCCTCTCGGCTTGGTACGGCCAGGCGGCGATGTACTTGGCCGTCGCCGCGCTTGCCTATCATCTCGCCAACGGCATCCGCCACCTCGTGTTCGACACCGGCGCCGGTCTCACGCCGTCCGACGCTGACACCAGCGCCTGGTTCGCCATTCTCTTCGCCATCGCCGCGCCGATCGGGCTGTGGGCGCTGCTGACGTTTGGAGGCTAGCGCCATGAGCAATTCCGAACGCAGCATGCGCACGCCGCTGGGCCGGGTTCGCCATCACGGCGCCTCCCGCGAGGGGACGGGGCATTTCATCGCGCTGCGCGTCACCTCGATCGCTTTGATCGTGCTGGCGACGTGGTTCGCCATAAGCGCGGCGCTGTCGATCCGCGATGCAAGCTACCTCGCCACGATCGATTTCATTTCCAATCCGCTGAATGCGGTCGGGCTCATCCTGTTAGTGGCGATCGGGCTCTACCACATGTCGCTCGGCATGCAGGAGGTGATCGTCGATTACATCCTGAAGCCATCGACGAAAGTGATTCTTCTGTTCCTCAACGTCGCCGTGCCGCTGGTGCTCGCCGTCGGCGCCATCTTCGCCGTGCTGCTCGTGAATTTCGGAGTCTGATCCGTTGGCCGCCTATACTTGGATCGATCACACCTTCGACGTTGTCGTCGTCGGCGCCGGTGGCTCGGGGCTCAGGAGCGCGCTTGGTGCGGCGCAGGCCGGCTTGAAGACCGCCTGCATCACCAAAGTGTTTCCCACCCGCTCGCATACGGTCGCAGCCCAAGGCGGCATCTCCGCCGCGCTCGGCAACATGGGCGAGGACAAGTGGCAATGGCACATGTTCGACACCGTGAAGGGATCGGACTGGCTCGGCGATCAGGACGCGATCGAATATTTGACACGGAACGCGCCCGCCGCCGTTTATGAACTCGAACACTGGGGCGTGCCGTTCTCCCGCACCGAGGAAGGCAAGATCTATCAACGCGCGTTCGGGGGCATGACGCGCAATTACGGCGAAGCGCCGGTGCAGCGTACCTGCGCCGCCGCCGACCGCACCGGCCACGCCATGCTGCACACCATGTACGGCCAATCGCTCCGGTACGACGTGGACTTCTTCATCGAGTACGTCGCGCTCGATCTGATCATGGACGATGACGGCGCCTGCCGCGGCGTGACCGCATGGTGTCTGGACGATGGCAGCTTGCATCGCTTCCGCGCGCAAACCGTCGTCATCGCCACCGGCGGCTATGGCCGCGCCTATCTCACCTGCACCGGCGCTCACACGCAGACGGGCGACGGCAACGCCATGGTGCTGCGCGCTGGGCTGCCGCTGCAGGACATGGAATTCGTGCAATTCCATCCCACCGGCATATTCGGCGCCGGCTGCCTTATCACAGAAGGCGCTCGCGGCGAGGGCGGGTATCTGACAAACTCAAACGGCGAACGTTTCATGGAACGCTATGCGCCGACGGTGAAGGATCTGGCGCCGCGCGACATGGTCAGCCGCGCCATGACGATCGAGATCCGGGAAGGCCGCGGCGTCGGCCCGAACAAGGACCACATCTATCTGCACCTCGACCACCTCGATCCGGCGCTGCTCCACGAACGTCTGCCCGGCATTTCCGAAAGCGCGAAAATTTTCGCCGGCGTCGACGTCACGCGTGAGCCGATCCCGGTGCTGCCGACCGTGCACTACAACATGGGCGGCATCCCCACGAACTATCACGGCGAAGTGCTGACCAAGGTCGGCGCCGATCCCGATAGCGTGGTCCGCGGGCTGATGGCGGTCGGCGAAGCCGCATGCGTCTCCGTGCACGGCGCCAATCGCCTCGGCTCGAATTCGCTGATCGATCTTGTCGTCTTCGGCCGCGCGGTCGGCGATCGCTGTGGCGAACTCTTGGACGCCAACGCTTCGCAGCCTTCGCTGCCGAAGGCCGCCGGTGACGCCCACCTCGCGCGCTTCGACAGGCTCCGCAACGCCAAGGGAGGCATGCCCACGGCGCGTCTGCGCGAAAAGATGCAGCGCGCCATGCAGGAAACTTGCGCCGTTTATCGCACCGGGCCAGTGCTGCAGGAGGGCGTCGATCGCGTCGCCAAAGTCTGGAGTGAAACGTCGGAGATCGCCGTCACCGACCGCTCGCTGATTTGGAACACCGACCTCGTCGAGACGCTCGAATTCGACAACCTCTTGGCGCAAGCCACTGTCACCGTGAACGGCGCGCTAAACCGCACTGAATCCCGCGGCGCCCATGCCCGTGAAGATTTCCCCGATCGCGACGACCAGAACTGGATGAAGCACACGCTTGCTTGGCTCGACGCCGCCGGCAAAGTCACCATCGACTATCGCCCCGTGCACACCAACACGATGACCAACGAAGTCGAATACATTCCGCCGAAGAAGCGGGTGTATTAGGGTTGTCGTTGCCACCGGAGCGAGGCTGGCATCAGGGTGGGTCGGACGTCGCCGGAACAGGGCGGCTATATAGTTCGGCCGTGGCCTGCAATCCTGCCTGCAAGAGATAGAGTTCGAGATCGAGTGGATCAGATCTCTCCGCCAATTCGTCAATCAGTCCACGCCAACCTTCAGGCGCATCGGCCGCAGCGCCGTTCAAGAGCTGTACTGCTTCGGCGATGGCGGCCGGATCTGCACGATCAGCAGGATTGGTCATACCGGTGCTTGCGATTCCATTGCTCTGCATGACGCGATAGAGCCATCGCACCCGAGTGCCGACGGGCGCGAGGTCCGCCGCTTCACCATAGAGCCGAGCCATCTCGGGAAAATCAGTGGAGATGAGAGCCAATCTCCCGGCTTCGGCGACATCGGCGGCGTCAGCTAGGTCCTCGTCGTGGCGAGCGGCTCGTCTTGCGTCCCGATTGGCGGCGATCAATTGATTGTACAGAACGCGCGCATCCGAGAGCCGTCCTTCTTCTGCAGCAGAAATGGCGCTCTCGCGCAATGCCGCCAGCGCTGGATCGCTTACCGTGCGTTGCCGCGCAGTGCTGATGTAGTCGCGCAATTGCCGAGCGCCGTTTTCGATCAGCCCGGCATAGGACTCGAAATCGAGGTCGGGACGAGCGCCAAAGATCTCGACGGCGATATTGCGCACCGCCGTTTCGCGCAAGTGAGTCTCGCCCGCCAAAGTCGAAAGCCGGTTTCCTAAGAGGGTGAGGCGGCGCTGCAGTTCAGTTTCTTGCGCCCGCGTCAATGTCGAGGAGGCGATCGTATCCGGCAGCGGTTGCGAGACCGCAGATGCCGCCAGCCCCAGAGTCAAGGCAAAGGCGAACGTCGCTAACGCCCGCATGATAAGGCCTCCGCAGGGATGCTAGCAGTGCTGCCGCCGAGGCGCCACGGTCGCCGTCAGGGTGGGCGCTCTTGACGGTCCCAGGGACAACGCGAACAAAGTGGTCGCAAAGGCGAGGGAGAACACAACTATGGCTCAAATCGGTTACGTCTGTCTCGGCTCGAACGATTTCGAGCGCGCGTGCGGCTTCTACGATGCGCTCACCGCCGAACTTGGCGGCAAGAGGCTATTTCCGACGCCGCACGGGCAAATGTATCGCCTCGGCTCCGGCGCGATGATCATGGTGACGCGGCCCTACGACGAAGGAAGGGCCCATCCCGGCAACGGCACGATGCTGGCGATCAATGTCGACCGCCAGGAAGATGTGGCGCGCGTCTATGACAAGGCGATCTCGCTCGGCGCCACTTGCGAAGGCAAGCCCGGCCCGCGCATGGAGTTCGGCGACTTCGCCTATTTCCGCGATCTCGACGGCAACAAGATCGCGGTGTTCTTTAGTGCAAGGCAGAAGAAGGGTTAGCGTTCTTGGTCCTCTCCCCTTGTGGGAGAGGACAGCGTTTGCGCAAGCAAAAGGCAGGTGAGGGGTGACGGCGCTAATGCTTGAAGGTCGTGCGCCAGCACCCCGCCTCTGACCTCCGCTTCGCTCTGACCTGTCTCCCCCACAAGGGCGGAGATCTTAAGGCGTCGGCGCCGGCTCTTGCTTTTCGTCCTGCTTCTGCGCGTCGCGGAGCGCGCGGTCGAAAATGTCGGCGAGCGGATTGCGCGGACGCTCCTGCTCTGCCGGCTGTTGCGGCGTTTCCCCATCGCTCGGTTGAGCTGGCGTCTCAGTTTCCGGCGTCGTCGTCGCCGGCGGCGTGCGACCGAACAGCGCTTCGCCCAAGCGGCCGAGCGGATTGTCTTCGCCTTGGCGTGAGAGGATGTCGCGCAGCTGGTTTTGCACCACTTCCTCCAGCGCAGGGCGGAAGCTGACCCGCGACCATGGGCCTGAAATCTGGAATGGAATACCCAGGCCGGCTATGCTCGCGTCGCCGCCTTGGCCTTCGATCGAGCGCACGGCGCGCGGGGCGATGCGCATGTCGATCGTTTGCGCGCCGACATTGACGAGGCCCTGACCGTCGAGCCGCACGAACGGATTGAGCAGTCTGAGATTGTCCGTGGCCATCACCCCATCGGCCACCGTGAAGGTCGACGAAAGCTCGGCGAAATCGGTCGAGGCGCCAGCGCCGACAGCTTGCCCGGAGAGCACGGCCTGCACCGTGCGCGCCACTTGCGCCAGGTTCACGCCTTTGAGCTCGCCGTCGTTGAAATTGAACGAGGCGTTGCCGCGCAAGCTGCGCATGATCGCCGCTTGCGATGCGCCCTGTCCGACAAGCGAGGCCGTCAGTCGCCCGCGGCCGGCGATCCTGTCAAAGCCGATCGCGTCGCGCAGCAGCGTTTCCGCCTGCACGTTTTGCGCATTGAGTTCGACCGCGATGCGCGGCACCGACCCGGAGCCATCCGCGATCAGCCGCGCCGTGCCCCCGCCGTCATAAAGCGAAATCTGAGACAACCGCGCATCCGCGGCGCCATTCGCCACCCGCAGCGCCAGCGCCACGTTGGAAAAATTCATCCGCTGGAACTGCAGCGTGCCCAACGCAAGATTGAGATCGGCGTCGAGCGAGCGCAGACCCGAAAGATCGAGCGGATCGTTGCTCCAGGCCGTATCCACCTCAACGCCTTCGGCGCCGGTCTGCGCGGGCGCGGGCAGATAGGTATTGAGATCGACCGATGGCGCACTCAGCGCTCCGGTGACGCGCAGGCGTCCACTTTCCTGATTGACCAACGTCAGGTTTCCGCTTGCGTTGATGTTGTCGAGCCGGATGCGCGCGTCGTTCAGCGTCGTGGTTTCGCCTTCACGCGACATTTGCGCCGTCAGGCTGTAGGCGCCGAAGCCGCCGCCTTCGCCCATCGGCGAGCCCATCCAGGCCAGCATGCGCCGCAAGCTCGATCCGTTCGCCTCCAGCGCGCCGGCAAGCGCGCCGTTTGCGCTGTTGAACGCGCCATTGAAGCTTGCTTCGAGCGGCGCAGCGTTCACGCGCGCGATGATCGGCGTTTCGCCCTTCTCCAGCACCGCGCGCGGCGAGCCGATCTCACCTTCGACGCTCATACGTTCGCCGCGATAGTCGAAGGCAGCCTGCAATTGCGCCGGCTCGTCGAGCGAGCGCAGCGCCAAACTCGCGTCAACATCCTCCAGCACCAGAGGAGCCTCGCCATCGGTGCCCTGGAACGAGATCATGCCGTCGCTGAGGCGCACATCGTCGAGACGCAAATCTTCGAGCGTCGTCTGGTCTTCGTCCTCCTCGGTCGGGAAGGTCCAATTGTTCGTGCCATCTTCTTTTGCGAGCATGCTCACTTGCGCGCCCTCGAAGATGAGTTGCTTCACCTCAATGGCCCCGCGCAGCAGCGGCAGCACCTTCACCGCGAAGACGATGCGGTCGGCGGCGATGAACGGCGCATCCGCTGGCCCGGCGCCACCGCGGCGCGCAGGGTCGGCGAAGCCTTCGGGATTCGAAAGCGCGGCGTTGTCGACCGAGAAGCCAAGCGCCGGCCAGAACGAGATTTCGATATTGGCGCCCAGCACGAGGTCGCGGCCCGTCGCTTCCTCGATCCGCCGCTCGGCCTCGCGCGCCGCCAAATCCTTCGGGAAAAAGGCGACGAACAGCGCCATCGCCAGCACCACGACGCCGACGAAACCGCCGACGCCGATGCCGATCCATTTCCAATTGAGCTTTGGCAGTCGCATCGCAAACCCCTCACGGCCCGGAACCTAGAGCCGTCGTGGGGCGAAATCGAGCCGCCAAGCGGCTTTGCGGAACATCCCGGGCTGGGCTATCCCCGCGCAAATGGCGGGATTCTTTACCTCAATGTTCGACGAACTGGGCGAGCGCCGCCGCCGGCTGCGGCTCTCGCTCGGCGATCGCGGCCAAGCGCTGGCCAGCTTCGCCATTCTCGCCGGGCTTATGCTCGGCTCCATCGGCCTCTTCATACGGCCCTGGATGGCGGATGTCGCGCCGTGGGGATTTGCCGTACCGCTCATCTTCGCCGTCGGCTATGTCGCAATCGATTGGCGACGCCAGGCTGCGCTCGAGCAGGGCGGCGACGCCGAAAAGGTTGCCGCGAACTACGATTGGACGGCGCGGCTTTTTTCGTTCGCGTGTGCGCTCGCGGGCGCGGCGGCGTTCGTAATTGCGCTGACGTCCGAGCCGGTTGAACAGATTGAAGAGTGGACGCCGCCAGAAAGCGCCGTCTCAGTCGACATCTCGCCTTGATCTCGGCGAATCATGTACGCGCGCGCAAAGTGAGCCGCGTGCGCGGGGAGGGACTTCCGTGGCGACCAATCCGATCTCAGGCCTGATCCCGCGCGGATCGCTGGGCCTGAAGCTTCTGCTTGTCTGTCTGCTGGTGCTGGCGATGGGCGTGCCCCTTCTCGTCGTCGGCGCGCTTGTCGCCGAACGCGAAGGCAGGGCGCGCGCCGTTACTGCTGAAATCGGCCAGAACGCCGGTGGTTCGCAAGTCGTCGGCGGGCCGATGCTGCTCGTGCCATACACCCGCGCGGTGGAGGCGACCGACGATCAAGGCCGGACGCAACGGCGCATCGACCGCGGGAGCTATGTGGTGTTCGCCGAGACGGGCTCGGCGGATGCAAACCTCGTCGTCGAAGACCGCCGCCTCGGCATCTACAAAGCCGCGATCTACACCTCGACCACGGATTTCGACGCCGCGTTCGCGCCCACCGAGGCGCTGGACGGCGTCGACTCGTCCTACCGATTCGACTGGAGCCAGGCGCGCATTGTCATGTTCGTCAGCGACAGCCGCGCCATCCGGAACGCCGCCGAAGTGCGCTTCGCCGACGGCACGACGGCGACGCTCGAGCCGATCTCGGATTTGAGCCTCGCAGCGCCCTATGCCGAGCAGGACTATTCCCGCCCTGCGGTGTTCTCTACGCCATCGGCGCCGTTGCCGACGCATCTGCAAGCGTTCGCCGCCCCCGCGCGCCTGACCGGAGCGCCGGGGAACTTCAGCGTGGAGACGCGGCTCGAACTCACCGGCGCGCAGCGTTTCTCGGTCGCAGCGTTCGCGCAGGACACCAGCGTTGCCATCCGCGGCAACCGGCGGGACACACGCAGGGAAGGCCATTTCCAGTCGTCCGAACCGCTGCAGGAGACCGACGATGGCTTTACGGTCTCGTGGCGCGTGCCGTTTGTCGCTCGCGGGGTGGAGAAGGCCGCCGATCTGTCGAGCTTCAATCTTGGCGGGGCCGCAGGGCGCGACATGGCGGTGAGCTTTGTCTCATCCGACAACATCTACCAAGGCGTCGCCCGGGCGGTGCGCTATGGCATCATGTTCATCGGCATCGTTTTCCTGGCGGCGCTTATCTTCGAGGCCGTCAGCGGCCGCAAGGCGCACCCGGCGCAGTACATTCTCGTCGGTCTGGCGCAATGCGTGTTCTATCTGCTCTTGCTGTCGATGACGGAAATCATCGGCTTCACGCCGTCCTTCGCGATCGCAGCCGCCGCCACCGTCGCGCTGCTGGCTTATTATGCCGGCGCATCGTTCCGGTCTGGGGCGATCGGCGCGCGCGCGTTCGTTGGTCTCGCCGTGCTCTACGGCGCCATGTACGTGCTGATGACGCTAGAAGACTTCGCCATGTTCGCGGGCTCGTTGGTCGCCTTCGTGGTCATCGCCGCCACTATGATCGCCACCCGGCGCATCGATTGGTATGGGCGGGGAGCGACGGCGAGCGCGAGCTAGAGTTGGGAGCGGACGGCGTCCTCCGCCGTGCGAATCCGTTCGTTCTGCTCGGCGCTCTTGAATTCGAACTGCTCGCCGCGCTGCACGAACCAGGCGAACCCCAGCCTATCCTCATCGCCTGCGAGCCAGGTCAACTCGCGCACGCTGCCTTCCCACATGACCGCGCCGTCGGTGTCGCGCACGCACACTTGCGTGACGCCGCGCACCTTGGCCTTCCCGCCATGGAGGAAGACGAACTGGCTTGCCCAATCCGCGTCTGACCACGACGCCTTGGTCTTGGCGCCATCGTCCGCGCGCGTGATCCCGCTGGCGCGGCGCGGCCTGCCGCGGCGCCGCTCGATGGCGCGAGCCAAATCCTCAGCAGACCAATCGCCCATGAGCGCCTCCCTGGAAACCCAAACATAGTCACGCCGCGCCATGCTGTCAGCTTGACGCTGGCAGCGACGCTCGTCAGGTATGCCGATCATGGTCGAACTCACGCTGCCGAGGAATTCGAAGGTCAAACCGGGCAAGCGCCACAAGGCGCGCGCCAGCGCCAAAAAGGCGCGTGAGTTCAAGGTCTATCGCTACGATCCTGAGACGGCCGAGAACCCGCGCTGGGACATCTACGAACTCGATCTTTCCACATGCGGGCCGATGGTTCTCGATGCGCTGATCGCCATCAAGAACGACATGGATTCGACGCTGACCTTCCGCCGTTCTTGCCGCGAAGGCGTCTGCGGGTCGTGCGCGATGAACATTGGCGGGCGCAACACGCTCGCCTGCACCAAGGGCATCGACGAATTTCCGGCCGGCGCCATTACTATCTCGCCGCTGCCGCATCAGCCCGTGCTGAAGGACCTGGTCCCGGACCTCACCAACTTCAACGCCCAATACGCGGCAATCCAGCCTTTCCTGCAAACGGTGACGCCGGAGCCTGACGCTGAATGGCGCCAGAGCCCGGAAGAGCGCGCCAAGCTCGATGGGCTCTATGAATGCATTCTCTGCGCCTGCTGCTCGACGTCGTGCCCGTCCTATTGGTGGAACGCCGATCGCTTCATGGGCCCGGCAGCGCTGCTGCAGGCATATCGTTGGATCAATGACAGCCGCGACGAGATGCAGGGCGAGCGACTCGACGCGCTCGAAGACCCGTTCAAACTCTATCGCTGCCACACCATCATGAACTGTGCGCAGGTCTGCCCGAAGGGGCTCAACCCCGCCAAGGCCATCGCCGAGATCAAGAAGGCGATGGTTGAGCGAAAGCTCTAGCTCACGGGCGTGCGGCCGAGGCCTGGCGTCCAATCGTAAAGCGGCCGCGTTTGGCCGTTGTCGAACCGCACGCCGTTGGGCGCCGTGATCAGGCCCGGCCGCACGGCGGTGCCGCGCACCGCCAGTGCCGCGATGCCGTGCACGTTGACGGGGATCACTTCGCCCGGCTCGCTCACGCCGTTGCGATTTTCGTCGCGCCAAAGCGAGAGGCCGCCGAGTTCGCCGCCGGTCAACTCGCCGTCGCGGTTGTCGTCGAGCGCGCGCAGCGCCTCGAAGCCGTCGCTCCAGAACACGCTCCAAGTGCGCTGACCGATCATGTCGAAGCCCGAGCGCACGTCGCCGCGCCATTCTGGATCCCACACTAGCCACGCTGCGTCCGGCGTGAGCCAGCCCTGCGCGCGGCGATCGCCGGTGCCGGCAAAGTCGAACGCGATCCGGGAGTTCTGGTCGATCATTTGCGAGAACGCGACATCGCGCATCGGCACCACGATTGGCGTCACATAAATCATGGGCTGGCTGGCTTGCAGCCGTTCACGCAGGCGCTCCATCCGTGTCCGGTCGGTGCGCGATGTCGCCAAATGGCTCAGATGCGCCGCCGTTTCGGTGAGCACGGCGTGATCTTCCCATTGCGAATGCGGCTCGGAGAGGCGCGGCAGACCCTTCTTCAAGATCGTGCGAAGCTCACGCCGCGCGGCGGCGGCTTGTTCCAAGCGGTCGAGCACGTAGGCGTAACCGAGGCGTGACCGCAAATTGTCGCCATCAAGCTCGAGTGCGCGCTGATAGTGTCCGCGCGCCGCTTCCAAACGCGCCAGTGCGGCCGCGCTTGCGTCACGCGGCTCATCGTTCGGCACTTCGTCCTGCGGCCCGAGTTCGAACCCGAACGCCGCGCAGCGATCGTCCGGGCCGAAACTTTGAGGCGTTTCCGGCGGCCCGTAACGGCTCGGCTGCACTTCGGTGCACAACACGCTGCCGGCGAGATTGAGCCGGTTGTCTTCGCGCAAATAAGTGAAATTGGGATCGTTGCGCGCGTAGGCGAGGAGATTGAGCCTTCCCAGCAATTGCTCGCGTTGCGCCGCGTCCAGTCCTTCCATCGCCGCGACGTTCTGCAACGCACGGTCGATCGGCGCTTCGTACACGGGCTGAGGCGGCGGAATGTAGGGAATCGCGGCCGTGCTCGCGGCCATCGCGGTCCAAAAACCAATCGCCAGTAATCGGGCGCGCATGGAAGTCTCCCTCCGATACCCGCCCCTCGCAATCGCCACACTGCGCCGCGTCGCCGCCTTAGTCCATGTCCAAATTTTCACAATCGCGCGTTCGACAAGCCGCCGACTTTGCGCGCGTCCTTTTTTTGTCGTGCTTGGGCTGCGCTATGCAAACAGCTGAGCGCGGCATGTCAAATTTGGATGACCGGCCAACCGGTCGAATCAAGCCGATTTCGGCGGCGGGTCGCGCCGATCGCACTCCGGTCCGGCCGGGTCGAATGGCGTGTCGGGCGCCTGCGGCAGCACCCGCTCGATATAGTATTTGAGCTTCCGGATGACGCTGGTGCTGTCGCCGTTCGCGTGCTGCCACGGAATCTGCGGGCCGAACGTCAGCGTGTAGGTCTTGCCCTGCTTGTTGAGCAGTTCGTGGAAGAGGGTGATATCGCGAAGCTCGGCAGAGAATTTCGCGAACGTGTGAAACCAGAACGAGTAGGGGCCGCTCATGTGCACCGGTACGATCGGGAGCTCGTACTTGCGTGCGAGCGACGCCGCGGTCGGCATCCACTCAGGATCGAGCAGCGCGCCGTCGCGCATGCGCGCCAAGCGCCCGGCCGGGAAGATCGCCAGCGGGCGCTTCGCTTCGAACGCCTCGTCCGTCATCTTCAGCGTCACCCGCGTCCGCTCGCGCGTGCGCTTGGACCGCACCCACTCCACCGGGATCAGCGTTTCGTTGAAGCGCTTGCAGACCCGCTCGGCGTCCGAGTTGGCGTAGAACAGAATATCGGGTCGCGCATGTTTCACCGCGTCGTAGAGCGCAACGCCGTCGGTGATGCCGGTCGGATGATTGGCGAGGATCAGGAACGCGCCCTCGCGTGGTATTCGCTCCAGGCCGCTCACCGCGAGCTTCACCGACAGCAGGTCAGAGACTGATTCAAGCGCCTCGCGCCCGCTCATCGGCGCAATCAGGTCGGCCATGCTCACGGCTTTGTCGTAATTGAGCACCGTGTAGAGAACCGGCCTAAGGATTGGCCAAGCCGCGCCATTCGACAGCTTGGGCGCCCGCTCCTCGATCAGCACATCGACAATGTGTTTCGACCGCGTCAGCGGCTGTGCCTTCTGGGTGACGACGGCGTCCGTCATGGCGTCCATTCGTTCTCGGCGACTCGGGGCGCGCTGGGCTAAGGAAGCACGCGCCGGACCCCCGGCAAAGCCCCGGCGCCGCTTGCCTTCAGCCAATTCAGCAGGCTTTTTTGCGGCGCGCTTACCCGGAGATGCAATGAACTCGCCCTTGGCCGCGTACCGCCAGCGTCTGGCCACAGGCGAACTCGCCCCCGACGCCGATCAGGCGCGCGCGGCCGAGCGCCTCGACGCGTTGGCGGTGGAGATGGACCGCTGGCAGCCCGGCGCCTGGCTCTCGAGGAGCCCGCCCCCGCGCGGACTCTATCTTTGGGGTCCGGTTGGGCGGGGCAAATCAATGCTGCTCGATCTCTTTTTCGAGGCGGCGCCAATCAAGAAGAAGCGCCGCGTCCACTTCCATGAGTTCATGCTGGCGCGGCACGCCTTCCTCCGCGAGGCGCGCGCGAAAGGGCAGACCGGTCACGATCAGCTCATTGCACACGCCGCCAAGCAGATCGCCGACGAAGCGCGGTTGCTCTGCTTCGACGAAATTCAAGTCACCGACATCGCCGACGCGATGATCCTGGGGCGCTTGTTCGAACGCCTGTTCGAGGAGGACGTGGTTATCGTCGCCACGTCGAACCGGCGCCCGGACGACCTCTACAAGAACGGCCTCAATCGCCAGCTCTTCCTGCCGTTCATTGCTATGCTGAAGGAGAAGCTCGACGTCGTTGAGATTGCCGGGCCGCACGATTTCCGCTTGCGCCAGCTCATGGCGGCGCCCGTGTATTACGCCCCACTCGGTCCCGCCACAGATCAAGCAATGGAAGGGGCGTGGCGACGCCTCACTGCCGGCGCCGCGCCACAGGCGGTGACGCTCGATGTGGCTGGCCGCGCGTTGCGTGTTGAGCGTGAGGCCGCAGGCGTTGCACGCTTCACGTTCGAAGAGCTCTGTGCCCGCCCACTTGGCGCAGCGGATTTTTTGGAGATCGCCGAACGCTTCCACACCGTTCTGCTCGAACACATCCCGCGCCTGACGCCGTCAAGACGCGAAGAAGCGGCGCGCTTTCGCACATTGATCGATGCGCTCTACGAAGCGAAAGTGAAGTTGGTCGCCTCAGCCGACGCACAGCCGCAAGATCTGTATCCCGCAGGCGATCAGAGTTTCGAGTTCGAACGCAGCGCTTCGCGCCTCATGGAAATGCGCAGCGAAGCCTATCTCGCGCTGCCGCGGCGCGATGCGGAATGGAAGAGCGGCATCGTCGAATAGCTCAGACGCTCAACGCCGACCACAGCGCCCAACCGGTCATGAACACCAGGATCAGCGAGCCCACGGTCCACAACGTCGCGCGCATGTCGTGGGTTTGCGCTGTCAGGTAGGCGACGAAGTGCAGGAAGCGCGAGACGACATAGCCGTAGAGCAGCCATTGCGCCAGCAGGAGCGGTGGGCCGGTGAGGATGAAGAGCAGCCCCGCCGCGAGAAAGAACGGCAGGTTCTCGAGATCGTTCTGATGGATGCGGCGGATGCGCTCGACGCTCTCGTTCGGCGCGAGCTGCGAGGGATCGGGATTAGGATTGAGCGGCGTCTTGCGTAGATCCTCCGGCGACCGGAAGCCGCCGTTGGCGCGCATCATGCGCAGCACGGTCAGCCAGGACATGCCGACGGCTTTCAGGATCATCAGCGATGCGGCGACTACGTAGGTGGCGAACAGCGGATTGCTTAGCGTCAGATCCATGTGCTCCTCCGTCGGTTCATCGCCGCCGTCGGCGCGACGGCGTGCCGAGAATGCCGCGCATCAGCTCGCGCACGATGGTGTTGAACACGCCGCTGGCGACGCGCCCGGTTTGGCGCTCGACCGCAGTGGTGCGCGAGCCGCCGCGCGGGCGTGTGGTCCCGCCGGAGCGCGATCGCGAGGCGCGCGCTGCTTCCTTTTCGCGCGCGGCGCGCTCTTCCTCGCGCGCCTCGGCTTCCGCCAATTGCGTGGCTCGCTTGCTTAGGATTTCGTGGGCGCTGATGCGGTCGATCGCCTTCTCGTAAAGACGTCCGGCGGTGTTCGCCTTCATCAACGCCTCGCGTTGCGCCGGCAGAATCGGCCCGACCTGGCTATTGGGCGGGCGAATCTTCGTGCGCGCCACCGGCGTCGGCGCGCCCTTGGCGTCGAGCGTAGAGACCAGCGCCTCGCCAACGCCAAGCTCCTGAATTTCCTTCGCCACGTCGACGTTTTCGTTGGCGCGGAAAGATTGAGCGGCAGCGCGCACGGCTTTCTGGTCGGTCGGCGTGTAGGCGCGCAGCGCGTGCTGGAAGCGGTTGCCGAGTTGGCTGAGCACCATCTCCGGAATGTCGGTCGGCGATTGCGTCACGAAATAGATGCCGACGCCCTTGGAACGGATCAGTCGCACCACCTGCTCGACCTTGTTGATCAGTTCCTTGGGCGCATCCCGAAATAGCAGGTGTGCCTCGTCGAAGAAGAACACGAGCTTCGGCTTATCCTGGTCCCCGACTTCCGGAAGCTCCTCCCAGAGTTCGCTCATCAGCCAGAGCAGGAACGCCGAATAGAGGCGGGGGCTTTGTACGAGGCGCTCGGAGGCCAGCACGTTGATCGTGCCTTTGCCGTCCGGCCGCGGCCTCAGCAATTCATCGAGCTTGAAGGCGGGCTCGCCGAAGAACCGGTCGGCGCCGTCCATCTCCAGCTGCAAAATCTTGCGCTGCAGCGCCGCGATCGATTGCGGCGTAACCAGGCCGTATTTCTTGCCGATGTCCTCGGAATTATCGGAAAGGTAGGTCAGTAGCGATCTGAGATCGTTGAGATCGAGCAGCAGGCCTTCGTTCTTCCCTTCGTTCAGCCAATCGTCGGCGACACGAAACGCGATCGTCAGCGCGCCTTCCTGCGCCTCAGTCGCCTCCAGCACCCGGCCTATCAGCACCGGTCCCATCTCGGTCACGGTCGTGCGCACCGGATGGCCCAACTCGCCGTAAACATCCCAGAACACCGCAGGCGCTGCCTCCGGCGTCAGCGGCATGTTGATCTCGCTCGCCCGCGCGCTTGCCCAAGCTGGCGGCGGGTTGCTGACAGCCGCGCAGCCCGAAAGGTCGCCCTTGATGTCGGCGGCGAACACATTGACGCCCTCGCGCGCGAACGCTTCGGCCAGCACTTGCAGTGTCACCGTCTTGCCGGTGCCCGTGGCGCCGGCGATCAGGCCGTGGCGGTTGGCGCGCTTCAGCGCGAGGCTTTGTACGCCTTCTGGCGCGAGGCCAATCTCGATCGCTTCCGCCATTCGGGACTCCCTGCTTCGTGCACCAGCTTGGCGCATTGGCCCTTTCCGGCCAACCCGGGCCTTGCGCCGCAACCTGACCCAACGCAAGAGGGCCCTATGGCAAGCATGGAAATTTCGCAACGCGGCGCGCTTTGGATCGTCGCCACGGGCGTGATCGCGGCGGGGCTTTACTTCCTGCGCGAACCGCTCACGCAGTTCGCCATGGCGATGATCCTTTGGCTCGCCATCGATGGGCTCACACAGACACTCAATGAGCGCATTCCATTCTTGCCGCGCTGGCTTGCGCTGCCGTTGGCGCTGGTTCTGGTGCTAAGCCTTGTGGCGCTGATCGGGTTCGTCGTGATCGACAACCTGGCGCAGATCTTAAGCGACGCGACCAGCTACGAGTTCCGCCTGAATCAGGTGATCAGCCAACTCCATGCGGGAGTCGGCGCGCCGGGCATCGCGCCGACCGTGCGCGATCTTCTGGCCCAGGCCAACCCTGACAACCGGCTGGCCGCCGAGGTTGGCGCAAGTCTTCAGAATTTCGCCTCCGCCGCCACTTTCACCTTGATCTATCTGGCCTTCCTGTTTCCCGCCTCGGCGGTGATGAAGCACAAGCTCGACTTCATCTTCCCCAACAAGGCCCAGCGCGAAGCCGCAGCCCACGTGCTCGCGCGCATTCGCGAGTCGATGGAGCGCTATTTGTGGGTGCAAACGGTGATGAGCCTCATCATCACCGGGCTCACCTATGCAACGCTTCGCATTATCGGGTTGGAGAACGCCCTGTTTTGGTCGTTCTTGATCTTCTTTCTCAACTACATCCCGACGATCGGATCGCTCGCCGCCGTAATCCTGACGACAGCCGTTGCGCTGGTGCAATTTCCGACGCTGCCGCCTGTTTTCGCCGTGTTCGCCGGCGTTGGCGTTTGGCAATTCCTCATCGGCAACTTCGTTCAGCCGCGCATGACAGGAGATTCATTGAACCTCTCCGCCGTCGTCGTGCTGCTGGCTCTGGCGATTTGGGGCTTGGTGTGGGGTATCGTCGGCGCCTTTCTTGCCGCGCCGATGACGGTCATGATTATGATTGTATTAGCGCAATTTCCGTCGACGCGATGGATCGCGATTTTGCTTTCCGCCGATGGCAAACCGACGCCCGAAACGACTCGCGTGAGTAAGTCCGAGTCCGGATCAAATTGATGTTGCGAATCGTCGACGAACATGTATCGCTGATTGTGAAGAACGTCGCCGGGGCTAGGGGCGTTTCGGCAAACGCACTTAAGTTTCGCACCTGTCTCGGCGCGTTCGAACGTCAGTTCTGACGTGTCGATCCGCGTCCGTGGGCTCATGGGGAGTTCATCAGGCGGAGCGGCCGTCGCCATCGACCAGGCCTCCGCGTGCGTCCCCCACCCAGCCTGCTGCGAGGCCTGCAGGCGCCGCCGGGCAGCTTGTCCCCGCTCGGCGGCGCCGCCAATTTCAGAACTTGAATCGTCAGGACGCCCGGCGCCGCCGGGCGTCTAGCGGCACGACATTTTCCGGGGGCTCGCGCACCGGCGCAAGTTGAGCGCTCAGCGCGTCGGCCGCCTCGACCAATTGCCGGAGTTGGCGGCCTTGCGCCGGCGTGTCGGCGCCTTGGCGCAACTGGTCGCGGGCCCAACGAGAAACGAGACAAAGGTATTCTCTGGCGAACATCACGCTGGGAAACGTTGCAGCCCGCGTCCTCGTTCCGCGCGCCATGCGCCGTTGCACGGCTAGGGCCCGCTCTTGAGGACGCAACGCGGCGTTCCGGCGGTTGCAGTTGACGCGGGGGCGAGTAGGTTCGCGGCCAAAATAAGGAAACGCCTCATGGACGCCGCTGCCGCGCGCCAGGAACTCCCGAAAACCGCCGACCAGTTTGTTGATCAGGCCGCCAAAGGGCCCTGGCCCGCCTTCCGCGCCAACGGTGCGATCGATGCCGCTGCAGAGACCTTCCTGCGCGGCCTCTATGAAGATGCCTCGGACGACGAACTCGGCGATCTCTCGGTCGAGGACTTCGCCGCTCTCGCACACGATTTCTGGATTTGGCGCGCCGAGCGGGAGTGCGACGAGCAATGCGTCCGTGTCCGCCACGGCCTTGGCGTGGAAGGCAAACAGCTCGACCGCGACATTCTAGAGATCGCCGGACCCGACATGCCGTTCCTGGTGGATTCGGTCATGGGCGAACTCGCCGACCAAGGCATACCCTCCTTGGCCATGTTCCACCCTCTGGCGCCCTCGGCCAAGGGCAGGGGGCGCGACTCGCTCATTCAGATTCACGTGCCGCGCCTGTCGGCGCAAAAGAGCAAGGATCTGCTCGACGGCGTGCGCGCGTCGTTGGCGGATGTGCGTGCGGCCGTCGCCGATTTCCAAGCCATGCGCCAGCGCATGCTCGACTGCGCCGCCGAATTGGAAGAGGCTAAGACCAACGCCTCGGCCGATGAGGTGGCTGAGACAGTCGCCCTGCTGCGTTGGTTGGCGGCCGACAAATTCACCTTCATCGGCTCTCGTGATTACAAGTACGTGCGTGACGACAAGGGCGGGCTGACGCCGCACGAACCCCAGATTCTCGCCGACACCTGCCTCGGCGTTCTGCGCGACGTCGAACGATACGTGCTGCGCACGTCCGCCGAGCCAATGGTGCTGACGCCGGAGCTGAAGCGTCTCGTCGCCGAACCGACCCCGCTAGTGGTGGCGAAGTCAACGCTGCGCGCGCGCGTCCATCGCCGGGCCACCGCCGACTATATCGGCATCAAGCGCTATAACGACAAAGGCGAAGCGGTCGGCGAAACACGATTCGTCGGGCTCTTCACTAGCGAGAGCTTCACCGAGCACACCCGCAACATTCCGGTGCTGCGCCGCAAGGCCGATTGGGTGATGAACCAGGCGGGCTTTGCGCCCGGCGGCCACAACGCCAAGACACTGCGCAAGATCATCGAATACTATCCGCGCGAAGAGCTGTGGCAGGTCACGCGCGAGGAGTTGCTCGAGATCGCCCGCGGCGTTCTGCACTTGCTCGATCGGCCGCGTGCGCGCGTGTTCTTGCGCCGGGACCGCTTCAACCGCTTCGTCACGGCCCTCGTCTACATCCCCAAGGATCGCTACGACACCGACGTTCGCGAAGCGGCCGGCGCGCTCATCGCGCGCTGTTTCGGCGGCGAGGTCGAGAGCTTCCAGCCGCAACTCGGCGAAGGACAGCTCGCGCGCGTCCTATTCGTGATCGGCGAAATCGACAAAACGCGCCCCGATCCAAATCTGATCAGGCTCGACGCCGATCTCTCGGCGCTTACGCGCACCTGGGAAGATCATTTCGGTCAGGCGCTAATGCGCTCGGAACGTTTCGATACGGGCGCGCGCGAAGAGGCCTCAAACCGCTTTCAGGATGCGTTCACGGCGGCTTACCGCGAACGTTATTCGGTCGAGGAAGCGCTGATCGACACCGCCGAGATCATGAGCGCGCGCGATGACGAAACCATCCGCGTCCGCGCCTTCCGCCGGCCTGGCGACGCCGGCAACATCATGCGCTGCAAATTCTATGCGCGCGGCGATGTGCTGGCGCTCTCGGCCACCGTGCCGATCCTTGAGAACATGGGGCTCTTCGTCGATTCTGAAGTGAACTTCGAACTGTCCCTGCGGGCGGGGGCATTCCACCCCGCCCAGCGTATCCATGTTCACGACATCGAGTGCCGGTCCTCAGACGGCAAGCCGATCGATCTCGATAGGGCCGGGCCGCTGTTCGAGCAGGCGTTCGCCGCAGTCTGGACCGGCAAAGCCGAGAGCGATGGTTTCAATAAGCTGATCCTCGCGCTGCCGTGCTCATGGCGAGAAGCCGCGCTCATCCGCGCGCTTGCCCGCTATCGACAGCAAAGCGGGCTCGACCCGACCCAAGCTGCGCAAGAGCAAGCGCTCGCCAACAACACCAAGATCGCGGCCCTAATTCTCGCGTTCTTCAAGGCCCGCTTCGATCCGAACCTGCCGGAAGCGATGGACACGCGCGTCGCGCGATCCTCGAAGCTCGAATTCATGATCGAAGCCAAACTGACCGAAGTCGTGAGCCTGGACGAAGACCGCGCGCTTCGGCGCATCGCCAATCTGGTGAAGGCGATCAGGCGGACAAACTATTACCAGGCCGGCCGCGATGGCGAACCGAAGTCCTACATGTCTTTCAAGATCGATAGCCACGCGGTTGGCGAATTGCCGGCGCCGCGGCCCTATCGCGAAATTTGGGTCGCAAGCCCGCAAGTCGAGGGCGTGCATCTGCGTTTCGGTCCGGTAGCGCGCGGCGGGCTGCGCTGGTCGGACCGACGCGACGATTTCCGCACCGAAGTGCTCGATCTCGTTAAAGCTCAGCAGGTCAAGAACGCGATCATCGTGCCGGTCGGCGCCAAGGGCGGCTTTTTCCCGAAGCGTCTGCCCGCGCGGGGCGCGCCCGGTTTCCAGGAAGCCGGTGTTGAAGCCTACAAGACGTTCCTGCGCGGCCTTTTGGACATCACCGACAATATCAAGAAAGACGACATCGCCCCGCCGCGCGACGTCGTGCGTTGGGATGACGACGATCCCTATCTCGTCGTCGCCGCCGACAAGGGCACCGCCACCTTCTCCGACATCGCCAACGGCATTAGCGCCGAGTACGGCCACTGGCTGGGCGATGCGTTTGCGAGCGGCGGCTCGGTCGGTTACGACCACAAGGCCATGGGCATCACCGCCAAGGGCGCCTGGGAAGCGGTGAAACGCCACTTCCGCGAAATCGGCAAGAACATTCAGGAAGAGGAATTTACTGTCATCGGCGTCGGCGACATGTCAGGCGACGTGTTCGGCAACGGCATGCTGCTCTCGCGCAAGATCCGCCTGCTTGCCGCCTTCGATCACCGCGACATCTTCATCGACCCCAACCCGAAGGATTGCGAAAAAAGCTGGATCGAGCGGAAGCGCCTGTTCGACACTCCGCGCACGTCTTGGCAGGATTACGACAAGAAGCTCATCTCCAAAGGCGGCGGCGTCTTTTCGCGCGCATCGAAGTCCATCGATGTGACGCCGGAGATAGCCGCACTGACCGGCATCGACAAACCGTCCGTGACGCCCGCGGAGTTGATCATCGCATTGCTGAAGGCGCCGTGCGAACTGATGTGGTTCGGCGGCATCGGCGCCTACGTCAAGGCCCGCGCGGAAACCAACGCCGATGTCGGCGACAAGACCAACGATTATCTTCGCGTCGATGCGGAGGACCTGCGCGCCCAGGTCGTCGGCGAGGGCGCCAATCTCGGCGTCACCCAGAAGGGCCGCATCGCCTTCGCGCGGGCGGGCGGGCGCATCAACACCGATGCGATCGACAATTCCGCCGGCGTCGACACCTCCGACCACGAAGTAAACATCAAGATTCTGCTGGCGGATGTCGTCCGCAGCGGCGCGCTGAAAGAGGATAAGCGCGACAAATTGCTTGAATCGATGACCGACGAAGTCGGCGCTTTGGTGCTGCAGAACAATTACGATCAGACCGGCGCCATTTCGATCGCACAAACCACCGCGGTGAGCGATCTCGACAGCCACGAACGCTTCATCCAGCGCCTCGAAGGCGAGGGGAAGCTCTCCCGCCGCGTCGAGGGGCTGCCGCTCACCGGGGAATTCGCTGCGCTACGCGCGGCGAAACTGGGTTTGACCCGGCCTGAACTCGCCAAGCTCGTCGCTTACTCCAAGATCAATTTGTTCGACTCCATCGTCGCCTCGAAGGCGCCCGACGATTCGGCGTTCCACGAGCCGCTGAAGCAATACTTCCCGCGCGAGCTCTGGAAATTCGAGGCGCAGATGGCCAACCACCGGCTGCGCCGCGAAATCATCGCGACCCGCCTGGCCAACGATCTGGTCAATCGCTGCGGCCCGTCGTTCGTCGACCGCATCAAGGAAATCTCACGCGCACGTACGGTGACGGTCGCCTGCGCGTTCGAAGCCTCGCGCCGGATTTTCGAACTTGAAGATCTGGTCGGCCGCATCAACGCGCTCGACAACAAGATTCCGGCCGCGGCGCAGATCGCCCTGCATCAACGGGTCGGCGGCGCGCTGCGCCGTTCGGTTACCTATCTCGCGCGCCACGCCGGTTTCGAGAACGAAAATCCGCCGAGCATTCTCGACGTGGTCGAACGCTATTACGCCCCGGTGTGCGAACAGCGCGCCACGATCTCCCAGGATTTGAGTGCGATCGAGCGGCAGCGTGTCGAAACACGGCGCTCGTCTCTCGTAGCCATGGGCGCGCCAGAGGATTTGGCGGACGAAGCTGCGTTGCTTTCGCCGTTGACGCTGTCGCTCGACGTGGCCGACATGGCCCGGCATGCGACCTGGCCGATTCAGATTGCCTCGACGCTCCACTGCGTCATCGGCGCCGAGCTGGGCCTGGACGCGCTGCGCGATGCGGCCACGAACATGCAGCTCGAGCAGCATTGGGACCGCTTGGTGGTGCGCCGCGCCGCCGGCGATTTCGGCGAGGCTCAGCTCAAACTCGCCGAAGCAGCGGCGCAGAGCATTGGCGCGCCGCCAACCAACGCCGACATCGCCTGGGCGACGGAGGCTGCCCGCAACTGGCTCGCCTCGCTCGGCCAACCGGCATCGCGCGCGCGCTCAGCCTTCGCCGAACTGAGCGGCCAGGGCCAGTGGACGTTCGCCAAGCTGATGCTCATCGCCGCGGAGTTCAACGGCCTCGTCGCCGCCGTTCGTTAGAGCGCTTCGATCATTTCGCGCAGCAATTCTCGCTCACGCGCGGTTGCGGCGGGATTGTAGCGCACGCGGGGATCTTCGGCGTGCTGATCCTCGAACGCGTGCGTGGCGTTCTCGAACAGCAGGATGTCCATCGGGGTCCCGCGCGCGCGCTGACGTTCGAGCGCTGCACGAGATGAGCCGACGATGTAGTCGCGTTGGGCGATGATGGCCGTGCTGCGGGGTGAGAGGCGCCAGTCGCGACGGCCGGCAAACGTACCTACGCCGGTGTAGGGATAGACGATCATCGTCGCCGCCAGCCCTTCGAGAGGTTCGCCTTCGAGATCGTCGATTCCCGTGGCGCGCCGCATTTCCTCGCCGGTGCGCAGCGACAGCGCGTCCATGATCGTCCAGCCGCCGTGGCTCCATCCGATCACGGCGATGCGGTTTGGATCGGCCCAGGGCTGTCGCCGCGCCCATGCCACTGTCGCATAGAGGTCTCCAGCGCGTTCGCGGCCTTGCAGCTGTGCGCCGGTGCAAACCGTCGCGATCGCAGCGACACGGCTGATTCGGCGCGGGGCGAATGAGTCGACGACGACAGCGGCGGCGCCCGCGGCTGCGACAGTGTCTGCCATTTCATTGATGAATGGCCGCGGCCCGCCGCATCCGTGCAGCATGATGACGACGGGCGTGCGTGCTTCTGCGCCTTCGGGTCGGCGCACGGTGTAGTGCGGCTCGAGGCGCGCAACGCGCTGCTCCAGAGTCTCTGCGAACGCCTGCACCGGCACGAGAAATCCCAAGGCTAGAAGGATCAAAACTAAGATGGGGGCGGTAAGGATCGTCGCGCAAGGCTGGCGCTGCGCGCGCGCTTGCGCCAAAGTGCGGAACGAAAACAGCAGGATCGTCATGAAGCGCCGCATTCTACTCGCTGCAACCCTCATTGCGCTAGCCGCTTGCAGCCGCGCGCCGGCGCCGCCGAGCACCGAACTGTCCGCCGAACGCACCGCCGCAGTCACCGCCGCCGTCGAAGCGCAACGTGCGCGCTTCGCCACGGCGCCCGATCCGGCGCAAGCCGATTCCACGACTGCGTACCAGTTCTTTTTCCCAGGTCTCTGGACAGAGCGGGTGCCGATGACGGCGTTCGAGGGTGAAGTCGTCCTCATCGTGAACACCGCGTCGAGGTGCGGTTTCACGCCCCAATACGAAGGCTTGCAGCAGATCTACGAAGACTATCACGCGCAGGGCTTTGAGGTCGTCGGCGTACCCGCCAACAATTTCATGGGCCAGGAGCCGGGCTCGGCCGAGGATATCCAGGAATTTTGCACGTTGAACTATGGCGTGACTTTCCCGATGACGGCGAAGACGGATGTCATCGGCGAGAGCCGACATCCGTTCTACGCCTGGGCCGAGAGCCAGATCGGCGAGTCCGCCGTGCCGCAGTGGAATTTCCACAAGCTGCTGATCAGCCGCGACGGGCGCATCATCGCGGCGTTTCCGACGCGCACCGAGCCGACATCCGACGAAGTGCGCAATGCGATAACGGCTGCGCTGGCTACGCAACCCGCGACCGCGCCGACATCGCTGCGATAGACTGCGCTTAAGCATCGATGTCGCGTTTGAACGTCTCGGGCAGCAGCAAGAGGCCCGCGACCAGTGTGATCACCGCGACGACGATCGGGTACCAGAGTCCATTGTAGATGTTGCCGGTGGCGGCGACGATTGCGAACGCGGTTGTCGGCAGGAAGCCGCCGAACCAGCCGTTGCCGATATGATAGGGCAGCGACATCGACGTGTAGCGGATGCGCGTCGGGAAGAGCTCGACCAACATCGCCGCAATCGGCCCGTAGACCATAGTCACGTAGATCACCAGCAGCGACAGGATCGCCACCACGAGCGGCTTGTCGATCGAGGCGTCATCTGCGGCGGCCGGATAGCCGACCGCATCGAGGGCGGCGCGCGCTTGCGTCTGGAACGCCGTGATCGCGCCAGCCCGCGCTTCGCCTGAAAGCGCGGCGACATCCGGTGCGCGGAGTGCGGTTTCGCCGATATGAATCTCAGCCTGCCTTGTGCCGGGCATGGATTGGCTGTCGTAGCTCACGCCGGCGCGCGACAGGAAGGCGCGCGCCACGTCGCAAGATTGGGTATCGAACTTGTTGCGGCCGACCGGATCGAATTGGAACGAGCACGTGCTCTGATCGGCGTAGACGACGACCGGCGCGTTGCGCTGGGCTTGCGCCAGTGCGGGATTGGCGGCGCTGGTCAACGCATTGAAAAGAGGAAAGTACGTCAGCGCCGCGAGCGCGCAGCCCGCCATGATGATCGGCTTGCGGCCGATTCTGTCGGATAGCCAGCCGAAGACAATGAAGAACGGCGTGCCGATCAGCAGCGCCAGCGCGATGAGCCCATTCGCAGTGAGCCCGTCGACCTTGAGCATGCGCTCCAGGAAGAAGAGCGCATAGAACTGCCCCGTGTACCAAACCACCGCCTGGCCGGCGACGGCGCCGAACAAGGCGATCAGAACGAGTTTGAGATTGCCCCACTTGCCGAAGGATTCAGCGAGCGGCGCCTTCGACGTCGCGCCTTCGTCCTTCATCTTCTGGAAGACCGGGCTTTCGTTGAGCTGCACCCGAATCCAAAGCGAGATGCCCAACAGGATGATCGAGGCAAGGAACGGCAGGCGCCATCCCCATTCCGCGAATTCCTCGGCCGGCATTTGTGTCCGCGTCGCCATGATGACGATCAGCGAAAGAAAGAGCCCGAGCGTCGCAGTGGTCTGAATCCAGCTCGTATAGAGCCCGCGCTTGTCGTTCGGCGCATGCTCGGCGACGTATGTGGCGGCGCCCCCGTATTCGCCGCCCAGCGCCAAGCCTTGCAGCAAACGCATCAGCACCAGCAGGATGGGCGCCGCAACGCCGATCTGCTCGTAGCCGGGAAGGAGGCCGACGACGAAGGTCGAAAGCCCCATGATCGCCATCGTAATCAGGAAGGTGTTCTTGCGCCCGACAATGTCGCCGATGCGCCCGAACACCAGAGCGCCGAACGGCCGCACCGCGAATCCGGCCGCGAACGCCGCAAGCGCGAAGATGAAGGCGGTGGTCTCGTTGACGTTCGAAAAGAAGTGCGCCGAGATGTAGGTGGCGAGCGATCCGTAGAGATAGAAATCGTACCACTCGAACACGGTGCCGAGGGATGAGGCGCCGATGACTAGCTTCTCGCTCTTCGTCGCGGTGTGGTGCTTGGCTATGGCCGCGTCGGTCATGGCCCTAATGCCGGAAGTGACGCATGCCGGTGAAGGCCATCGCGATCTCGGCTTCGTCGGCGGCCTTGATTACGTCCTCGTCGCGGATTGACCCGCCCGGTTGGATGACGGCCGTCGAGCCGGCCTGCACGGCCTGCAGCAAACCATCGGGGAAGGGAAAGAACGCGTCGGAGGCGCAGACGCTGCCGATCGTCTTCGGTTCGCGCCAGCCATTGGCGTGGGCGACGTCTTCGGCCTTCAGGCGCGCCACCCGGGCTGAGTCCACGCGGCTCATCTGGCCCGCGCCGATGCCCACCGTTGCGCCGTCCTTGGCGTAGATGATGGCGTTCGACTTCACGTGTTTGGCGACCTTGAACGCGAAAATCATGTCGCGCACCTGAGCGTCCGTGGGCTTCTTCTTGGTGACGAATTTCAGATCGGCCGCGCTGACGCGGCCGTTGTCGCGGTTCTGCGCCAGGAAGCCGCCGGAGACGGTCTTGAGATAGAGCCCAGGCGCTGAAGGATCGGGCAGACCTCCTGTCGTCAGCAGTCGCAGGTTCTTCTTCTTTGCGAATACCGCGACTGCATCTTCATCCGCCTCCGGGGCAATGACGACTTCGGTGAAGATTTCCGCGATCGCTTCGGCCGTCGCCTTATCGAGCGGCTTGTTCAACGCAACGATGCCGCCGAACGCCGAGACGGAATCGCACTCGAAGGCTCGCTTGTAGGCTTCCAGAAGGTTTGCGCCTTCCGCGACGCCGCAGGGATTGGCGTGCTTGATGATGGCGACTGCCGCCGTTTCTCTTGGATCGAACTCAGCGACCAGTTCGAATGCGGCGTCGGTGTCGTTGAGATTGTTGTAGCTCAGCTCCTTGCCTTGCAGCTGCGTCGCCGTGGCAACGCCGAAGCGCCTCTCGCCGGTGACGTAGAAGGCTGCGTTCTGGTGCGGGTTCTCGCCATAGCGCAGCGACTGCTTCAGCTTGCCGCCGAGCGTGCGATAGACCGGCGCCTTGTCCTCAAGCTGCTCGGCATACCAGGACGAGATCGCCGCATCATATGCTCCCGTGCGCGCAAACGCCTTGGCCGATAGGCGCTTGCGCAGCGCGAGCGTCGTGCCGCCATGCGCCCTCGCGTCTTCCAGGATCGCGGCCATGTCGTCGGCGTCAGTGGCAACAGCGACAAAGCCGTAATTCTTGGCTGCCGCGCGGATCATGGCGGGGCCGCCGATGTCGATGTTCTCGATGCAAGTCTCGAAATCGGCGCCGCGCGCGACCGTCGCTTCGAACGGGTAGAGATTCACGTAGAGCACGTCGAAGCCTTCGATGCCGTGCTCCTTCATCGCCGCTGCGTGGTCCTTGTCGTCACGCAGCGCCAGGAGCCCGCCATGCACCTTCGGGTGCAGCGTTTTTACTCGCCCGTCCATCATTTCCGGAAAGCCGGTAACGCTCGACACGTCCTCGACCTGAAGCCCCGCATCCGCGATCGCCTTGTGCGTGCCGCCGGTCGACACAAGCTTTGCGCCAAGCGCCGCCAGCGCCTTGGCGTGCTCGATCAGCCCGGCTTTGTCGGACACCGAAATGAGCGCGCGTTTGATGGGAAGGATGTCGGTCATGATTGGCCTTGGCGGAATCAGTATGCGGGAAGGCAATAGGGCAGTAGGGCAATAGGGCAATAGGGCATGGCGCGCGCAGTCGCTGCGGCAGCGAACATATTGCCCTACTGTCTGTTGCCTTACTTGCCCTCCCAAGTCGGGGGCGGGGCGCGTGGGAACGCTTGGGGATCCTCTGAGAGCCGCCGTGTGACCGCTGACACGCCGGCCATCCCGTTCGACGCCCATCTGCACAGGGCGAACACCATGGGAGGACTCAATGCGCAGCGAAAAATCCATCTCAACGTTGTGTGCAGCCGCGGCATTCGCTGTTGCAACTGCGATCGCGCCGCCGGCGCTCGCCACAAACAATTCGCAGAGCGGCACAGCGGTGTCGCAAGCCGAACTGGAGCGTAACGGCTGGTACTGCATGCAGTCTTCGGAGACGCGGCATTACTACGTCTGCACGAAAGTCTTCGGTCCCACTTTCGAATGCCACTTCGGCATTTGTTCCGCCACTTCCATCAGGCCGGCAGCGCCAGCGCCCAGCGGATGCGGTTTGGCGGGCTCAGGCCATGGCCCATCGGATCGGCCTCGCCGGACAGCGTGATCTGGTGGCTTTCGCGCGGACTTGCGCCGCCCCAATAGATCGAGGGCTCGATCGCGATGTCGGGCGCGTCGGTGCGCAGACGCCAGCGTTGGCCGTTTGGCGTCTCCAGCAGCGCGACGCTGCGCTCCACCAGCCGCGCGCGCACGCTCGGGTGCAGGTGGAAGCGCACGACGTAAGGAATGGGCTTCTTCGGATTGGGCGACTTGAGCTTCATCGGCCGGATCAGCTCATCGATGCCGCGCAAATTCCTGCCGTCGTGATCGACGAAAATATAGCGCCGGTGCCAAAGCCCGAACTTCTCTTTGTAGCCGTCGTGGCGTCCCTGAACGGTGATGCCGCTTTCGTCCGAAGAGCGCCGAACTTCGTCCAGTTGCGGCCCGCTCAGCCGCGAACCGCCACGGCGTTCGTCGAGGCTGGCCGAGAGCGTATCGGCGAGCACGAGCGTCGAATGCGCGTTCGTCGCGCGCGCCGCCATGCGCGCGGCGGGCGAAAGTTCCTGTGTAGCGCCGATATTGACGATCAGCCGTTCGGTTTCGCTCGAGAGTTCGAACGCCAGTGCGCTCGCATGCGCTCGCTCGGCGTAGTTCAGGGGCGGCGCGCCGCCGACATCGAACAGCACGCGCATCGGCCCGACGTCGAGCCGTTGGAATCCGGTGTGATTTGCGAACTGGAAAGCGCGTACATCGCCGCCGACGCGCGCCAGCACCGCGTCGATCGTCGCGTGCGAACCTTCGGAACCGCCCTGAAAGCAGCCGAGGCCGCCATCGCCCAGGCGCAGCATGCGCAGCATGTTGGCGAGTTTCGGCAACGTGTCGCTCAAGATTTGCGGCGGATCGGCGAGCGCATCGCGCGCGGCAACCAGATCGCAGAGCGCCTCGGCCAATGCTTCGGGCGAGCGCGAGAGGTGGCCGCCGTCGGGATAGAATTGCTTGGCGCAGGCCTCGATCAGCATTTCTTCGCCCTGCTCGGCGAAGCGTTCGCCGTCGGGAAAATCCGCTGCGCCCGCCAGCACCAAGGCCGCGCCCGCCTTGATCGACCCCAGATGCCGCTCGCTCAATTCGCTTTGCGCCATCAGCAGCAAGCGCGCCTGCCGCGCCGCCGAGCGCAGCAAAGCCGCGCGCTGCTCCGGCGCGCCCATTTCGAAAGCGGGCCGGCCCCAGCACAGCCAGGCAAACAAGCGCTCCGCCGTGATTTCCGGATCCCAGGCGAGATCGTCCCACTCGCCGTGCTCCTTTACCCATGCATCGATCAGCTGTGCGATGAAGGCGTGCGCCGACGCCCCGACCGCGGCAAGGTCGACCAGCCACGAGAACGAGTGCAGCCGCGCCGTGAAGTGGCGCGAAGGATGGCCTGGCAGCCAGGGGAACAGATGATTGCCTGTGAGCCGCTCGGCGCCGATGCGCCAAACGCCGCGGCCGATCTCGCGGCCGCGCTCGGTGTCGCCGACGCGCGGATCGTGCCCCCAATGCGCGATACGGTCGGGCGCCGCGTCGCCGAGGCGCATGCGATGGAATGGATTTGCGCGCCAGTGGTCGTTCGCCGCGACCGGCCTCGCGTGCCGGTTGGTAGGGGAGACCGGCGCGTTCATCGGACCTACGCAGCCGCTCTCAGGCGTTTAATGTTGTCGGCGTAGGCGCTTGGATCGCCGCCATAGACCGCCGTGCCGGCGACGAGCGCCGTCGCGCCAGCGGCGATCACCCGCGGCGCCGTCTTGGCGTTCACGCCGCCGTCGACTTCGAGGATGATGTCGCGGCGCGACGCATCGATCTTCTCGCGCAACTTCCCGATCTTCGGCAGCGCCGACTCGATGAAACTCTGTCCGCCAAAGCCTGGGTTCACACTCATCACCAGCACCAAGTCGACCAGGTCGATCACCGGATCGACGGCCTCCGCCGGGGTGCCCGGATTGAGCGAAACGCCCGCCTTCGCGCCCGTCGCTTTGATCGCTTGCAGCGTGCGATGCAAGTGCGGGCCGGCCTCCGGGTGAACGGTAATGATGTCGGCGCCGGCGTCGCGGAACGCCTGGATGTACGGATCGACCGGCGCGATCATCAAATGCACGTCGAACGGCAGCTTCGAGTGCGGGCGGATCGATTTCACCACCGATGGGCCGATCGAGATGTTCGGCACGAAATGGCCGTCCATCACATCGACATGGATCATGTCGGCGCCGGCGGCTTCAGCCGCGCGCACTTCCTCGCCGAGCTTCGAGAAATCCGCCGCCAATATCGAAGGTGCAATGAGCGTCCGCGCCATCCCGTCCTCGTACCCCGCGCGAGGGCGGGGGCGCAAGGCGAGCTGCCTGTCGTGCGCGCTAGCTCCTCAGCAGGCGCGCCGCATAAAAGCCGTCGAGCCCGCCGATTTCGGGCCAGAAGCCGGGATGGGTGCGCATGTCGCCGTCAGCGGTGATGAATTCAGCTGGGATTTCGTCCGTCAACGGCGCCCGGCGCCAACCGTTGCGCAGAGCTTCCGCAATGACGCCCGGCCCTTCCTCCGGTTCGAGCGAACACACCGCATACACAAGCGGCGCGCCAGGCTTCAGCGATTTTGCTGAGGCTGCGATGAGCTGCGTTTGCAGCGCTGCGAGCGTGCGCACATCTGTCGGCCGCCGCAGCCACGCCACATCGGGATGGCGCCGGAGCGTGCCGGTCGATGTGCACGGTGCGTCGAGCAGCACCGCATCGAAGGGCTGAGCCTCGAACTCCAATGCATCGGCGCAGATCACCTCGGCTTCGAGCTTCGTGCGCGCCAGATTTTCTCGCAGCCGTTTCAGCCGAGTCTCGGATTTGTCGACCGCCGTCACGCGTGCGCCCGCCGCGGCGAGCTGCAGCGTCTTGCCACCCGGCGCGGCGCAGAGATCGAGCACGCGTTTGCCGCGCACGTCGCCTAGCAATCCTGCCGGCAACGCAGCAGCTGCGTCCTGCACCCACCAAGCGCCGTCGGCGAAACCGGGCAGGGTGTCAATTGGAGCAGGCTTGCTCAGCCGCACGCTGCCGGTGGGCGTGACAACGCCGCCAAGATTCTCCGCCCAAAGTCCCGCATCATCCTTCACATGGAGATCGAGCGGGGGTTCGGGCAGCAGTGCTTGCGCGATCTGCGGCGCAGCCTCGCCGTACGTCGTGCGCCAGCGTGTGTAGAGCCACGCCGGCAAGTCCGCGCCCGGCGGCAGCGCGTCGAGAATCGTCTGACCTTCGCGCGCGACCTTGCGCAGCACCGCGTTCATCAGCTTCGCGAACCCGCGCGCCTCGCGCATCCCGTTGGCGGTCTCGACCGTCTCGCCGACGGCTGCATGCGCCGCCGTTCCCAGCACCAGCAATTGCGCCGCGCCGAGATGCAGCAGCGCCCGCGCGTGCGGCGCGCTGTCGGGCAATGGTCGGTCCAGAAACCGCGAGAGCACAGCGTTGATGCCGCCAAGCCGTCGCAAACCCGCCGTCACAAGCGCGCGTGCAAAGGCGCGGTCGCGTCCTTCGAGCGCGTCGAAGCTCGGCGTCGCAGCAAGCGCATCCTCCAGCGAGCGGCCACGCTCCATCACCGCAACAAGCAGATCGGCGGCGGCGCGGCGCGCACTCAAGGCGCGGTCGTGGTGTCGGAGGTGTATTGCACGTCGACGCTGGCGCGGCGGAAGCTGGCGAGCCGTATTGTCGCGCCGCCGGCCGAGAGCGGCGTCGAGATGCGCACGGGCGGCGCAAAGGTCGAGTCCGGCATCAGCGCAAACCATATCTGGCCCTGCGGAATGCGCCTGCGTCCGGCGTCGCGCGGGTTGAAGCCGCTTACCGCGACATAAGTGAGCGAGCACTTCAACACTTCGCCCTCGTAGCCGCCGCCTTCGTAGTCGTCGATATCGCCGCCGCCGAGTTGCAGCAGGTAGTGAAAGCGGCCGTCGAACGTCGGGTACGCGCCCTCGCAGCTTCGCGTGCGGCCGACGTCGATCGCCATGGCCACAACGTTCGAGAGCGGATCGCGGGAGAGGCGTCGCTGTTCGTCGGTCGCGGCGGGATCGCCCCAGGTGCGGTAGATCGGTTCGATCTGCGAGGTGATTTCGCCGCTCGCATCTGCCTGCATGCTGATCTGGCGGCGCTTGCGGCTGTAGTGATGATCGAGATCGTAACGCAGCCAGCGCACGAGGCCGTTCTCGATCAAACCGGACGAATTGGCCTGGATGTTGGTGCGCTCGAACAGATTGAGGATGCCGCGCGAGCGCAGTGTGGCGGAGATGTCGTAGCTCTCGTCGGACACATCGGCGTCGACGGTGACGCCGCCGACGGGCACGAACCCCAATCCGAAGCCGTCATAGGTCAGCGCAAACCGATCCGCGGCCGCGGGCGTCGCGACGAACAGCAAAGCGGCAAAGGCGAGAACGGCGCGCATGAGCGCGGCGGAGTTTAGGGAGGCTCAGGCCCGCAGCAAGTCCCGAATGCCGCGCACACTGCCGCTGTCCGGGAACGCATCGCGCTCCAGCGCCGCATCCGGCACACGCAAATGGTCGCCCAGCACGCCCTTGAACACCCCACGCAGGTCGGTGGTGGGCCTCAAATCGCGTCCCTCGTAGAGCGCGCTGCGCTCAAGCCCCGGCCAATCCGCCAGCACCCGCCCGCCCCGCACAGTGCCGCCGGCGAGGAACGCCGCGGCGCCGGCGCCGTGGTCGGTTCCATTGGCGCCGTTGGGCGCGACCGTGCGGCCGAATTCGGTGGCGATGATGACCACCGTGTTGGCCCAAGCGGCGCCCATCTCGCGCTTGAACGCATCGAGCCCGTCATCAAGCGAGGCAAGTCCGCGCGCGAGCGCACCCTGCTCGATGCCCTGGTTGGCATGGGTATCCCAGCCGCCCGCTTCCATCACGGCGGCGATCGGTCCTGCATCGTCCTTCAGAAAGCGTGCGGCGATCTGCGCGATCGGGATAATCGACCGCGGCCCGGCTCGGCCCATCTCTCCCGCGCCTGCATCCGTCGCCACGCTGTTGGCGCTGATCGCCGAACTCAGCGCCTGCGCCAGCGCCGGATCGCGTGCTTCATAAAGCGCAAGCAGGCGCGACATAGTATCGGCATCTACATCCGGCAGCGCCGACGGCGACCAGGTCGCCACATTTGTCGGCCCACGAAGGATGAGCGGCGCCTGTGCCGACAGCGCCAGGCCCATTTCGGGCCGCGCGTTCGGCAGCGCACCGAGCGCCTTGTTGAGCCAGCCATCGGTGCGCGCGAACGGCGCTGAAGCACCGCTTTCCAGCACGTTTTGCGCGTCAAAGTGCGAGCGTTCGCGATAGGCCGTCGCGCACGCATGGATCGGCAACAGTTCATGCGCACGGTAGAGCGCGTGCATCTTCGGCAGCCTGGCGTTGAGCGCGAACGTGTCGTCGAGCGCCAATACGGCATTGTCTCCGCTGCGCGACAGCGCGAGGCGCCCACGCGCGCTGGCGTAACTCGGATCGCCGACGGGCGCGACGGCGGATAGCCCATCCAGGCCGCCTCGCAGAATGATGACGAGCAGCCGCTTGTCGGTCGTCTGGGTTTGACCGAACGCGAAAATCGGGAAGGAGAGAGATGCGGCGCCCGTCGCGCCGGCGAGGAGATGGCGGCGGTTCAGCATGTTCATCTCCGTTGCATCTCCGGTGCGCCGTAGAGCAACGCCAGACCTTGCGCGGGCGATTCCGCGCGCGAGACGGCCGTGCGCGTCTCATCGCTCATCAGCGGGCCGAGACACGCGTCGCCGATAATCATCGGATCGAGATCGGCGCGGGCGATGCGCGACGCGTAGGCTTGCGCAAATTCGAGGCGTTTCCACACCAGATCCGCCGTGAGCCACGCATCGGCGATGTCGGCCCAACCGTCAGGACCCGGCGCTGCGTACGGACGTTGTCCCATCGAACTCAGCGCAGCGATGCCGGCGCTAGGAGGCAATGTGCGCAGGTTCGCAGAACGGAGAAGGGCGATTGCGTATTCCTCGGGCCGCTTGAATTTTGCGAACGGCGTCTCCCATGTTTCCGCACTGTCGACGACCGCCTCCATTGTGAGGCGCAGGTCGCCCTCGCTTTCGCGGAATGCGCGTTCGGCGCGCGCCACAGCGGCGCCCGGCGGCGCGTCGGCGATGTAGTGGCGGCAGAGTTTCGTGGCGATGAAGCGTGCCGTCGAGGCATGGGTAGCCAGATCGCGCAGCGCCATTTCGCCTTGTTCGATGCCGGTCTGCGGATAGGTGCGGTTGAGCAGGGTTTTCGGACCCGGCTCATGCGCGTCCGCATCGAACTCGAACAATTGCGCGCCGTTGCGTTCAGCCGCTTGATCGCTGACCAGATCGCGCAGGCGCGGCCGCTCGTAGGTCCAGCCGGTGATAATGGCCGCCAACGCCTGCACGTCGCGCTGGGCGTAGCCGCCGTTCACGCCAAGCGTGTGCAGTTCGAGGATTTCACGAGCCAAGTTTTCGTTGATGCCTGTCGGCCGACCGCCGCCTGGCAGGCGCCGCCCGCGGCGCGGGTTCTGCGCAGCCTGGCTGTTCGGTCCGATCGAAAGCCAATTGTCGAGATAAACAATCATGCCCGGATGCTTGGTCGACGCGAGCAGCATGTCGGCGAAGCGGCCGCCGACATGCGGGCGGATCGCGTCTTTCTCGAACGACGGCGGCAGCGCGACGGCGCCGGGCTTTGCTGTCGAGACTGTGAAATGATTGCCCCAGAAATGCACCAGACGTTCGTGCACCGGCGTGTCGGTCGTCATCGCCGCTTCGAGTCGCGCGCCCACGGCGCGCGTCACCCGGTCGCGAAAATTCTCGACGAAATCTTCTTCGATCGAGAGCCGCTGCAGGTCTTCTTGGCTGACGCCTTGCCGCTCGGCGCGATCTTCCATCCGCTGCGCATTCGGCCCGCGCAGACGCCGCCGAGCGAGCCAGCGGCCAAAGGCGAGGAGATCGTCCTCCGCCGTCGGCAGCGCCGCGATCTGCGGGGGCAGGGTGCGCTGTGGGCCGAGCTGGCTTTTGATCCAGCCGCGCGGATCGCCCGCGATCGATCGCAGTTCACCAGGGCGGGCCCCCAGGCCGAACCGGTGCGCGGCGATGGCGGCGAGCCTGAGATCGGGCATGGAAGCTTCTCCGCTGCCAATCTAACGCGGGCCGCGCATTTGTCCGTCGTTCGAACGCAGCAGAAAGGGGAGCCTTTCAGCTCCCCTTTCGCTTTCGTCGATCCTGGCTGCGTTAAAGCGGACGGACGTTGATTTCCATGTTGTCGAGCGGCAGTTCCACCAGCATGCCGACGCGGCCCGCCACCACATCGTCGAAGCCCGCGGCCTTGGCTTCGGCCACTTGCACCTGCGCTTCGACTTGATTGTTCGCCCCTGTGAGCACGACCAAACCGGCATTGGCGGCCTGCGCTTGCGTCGCGACCTCAGCGGCGGTCGCGCGATCGCCGCGGCGCAAATGCGCGAGTGCTTCGCTTTGCGCGCCCTGCAGCACCACATCGGCGTTGATCGCCGCCTCGGCGCTGACGACGCGGCCATCGCCGGCCACGACGATCGAGCGGCCGCGATAATCGAAACGATAGCCGACGCGGCCGGAGAAGGCGTCTTCCTGCGAAGTGAAGGCGGAGACGACGAGGCCGTCGCCTTCGAACACGATTACCGAGCGTCCCGGTTCCGGCGAGGGCCCCCACGCTTGCATGCCGCGCGCGGCGCCGTCGAAGCCGGCAGCCTGGTTCAGGCCATCGACCATGCGTTGCGTATCGGCGGGGCCGTAGACAGGCAGCAGTGCATCGAGGCGACCGCCTGCGGCGCCTGCGTACATTTCGCTCAAGTCCGTCGTCCGATCGATGCCGGAGCTGGTCAGCAGCACGGCTTGCAGCCGTCCCAGTGGCACGCCGCGTTGCACTAGAGAGTCGGCCGCGCCGGAGCCGGCGTCGACCACGAACAGACGGCCAGCGGCCACAACGGCGAGACACGGTTGGGCTGCGCCATGCTCGGAACCGCCGCATACAACGGCGCGCAGCGCGCGACCGTCGAAGATGTCCTGATTCTCGACCGCCTGTTGTTCGGCGTATGCCGCATACGCGCGCGCGATCGCTTCTTGTCCTTCAGGGGTCTGTGAACCGAGCACCCATCCGCCCCAGAACAGGCCTGACAGCGTCACGAAGACGACGGAGGATTTGCCGATGGCGCTCATGGTACCGACCCCGCGAATCAAGAACGCGCGCTCCGGCGCGTTGACGTGAAACCCCACTCCAGCGTTGCTACCCGCGGTTATGATTCTCGCAAAGTCGGTTAACGCGGGGTTTCCACAGGTGCGTGCTGTACCCTGGCCGAAACGGAAAATCGGGCTTAAATCAGCGCATTGGTTAACGTTCTTGCTGCGGTTCGATTGTCCAAATGGTTAACGGCGCAAAGCGCGTTTTGGTGTTCGATTCCGGTGTCGGCGGACTCTCCGTGTTCGACGCGATCGCCGCGTCCGGCTGCGCGTTCGACCTTGATTATGCGGCCGATAACGCTTGGCTTCCCTACGGGCTGAAGACCGACGAACAATTGCGCGCCCGCGTGCCGGCGTTACTCACAAGTTTGGTGCGGCAATGGACGCCCGAGGCGGTCGTTGTCGCCTGTAACACCGCTTCCACGATTGCGCTTGAACCGATCCGGGCTGCTCTGAGCATTCCGGTCGTCGGCGTGGTGCCGCCGGTGAAGCCGGCGGCGGCGCTGACGCGCACCGGCGTCATCGGCCTGCTGGCGACACCGGCCACCGTCCAGCGCCCTTACACCAGCGATCTCATCGCCCAGTTTGCGGGCGACAAGCGCGTCATCCGCTTTGGCTCGGCTGCGCTGGTGGAGGCGGCCGAGCGAAAGCTGCGCGGGGAACCTTTCGACCCCGCTGCGATCACAGAAGCGGTCGAGGGTCTTTTTTCCGCCCCCGGCGGGGTGGCGATTGACGTTGTCGCCTTGGCGTGCACGCATTTCCCATTGCTCGCCGCTGAACTCGCGGCGGCGGCCCCGCGTCCGTGCGTCTGGCTCGATTCCGGCGAAGCGATCGCGCGCCGTGTCGCCCACGTCTTGATCGCAGAGCAGGGACCCACACGCGCTGGCCGTGCAGGCTTCACAAGCGCAGATGGAGCACGCGCATCTGTGCGTGCATTCGAAGCGCGCAACTTCACGACATTTGAAGCAATCGGCGACGCGCCTCGCTTTGAAGTGGCGCCGTTGGAGAAGGCTGCGTCAGCCTGAGATCGGCGTGTCGTTTGGGCGACGCTTTCACCTGGAGCGACTCGATTTGCAGCGCGCGCATTGCGCCTGCGTTTCTCGCGCGTAACGATCCCGCCGGAGACGATATCCGGCGGGGAGAGGCAGATGGCACACGCGTTCGGCGACACGCCGCTTGGGCTCACGTCCCAAATCCTGAACCTCGCGGCGGTGCTGACGCGCAAGCAGCTCCGCGTGCCGCGCTACCAGCGGCCTTATACTTGGACTGAGCGCGAAGTCCGCGAACTGATCCAGGATCTCTGGCGCGCCTTCAAACGCGGCGCGACCTTCTATTTCATCGGCCAGATCGTTCTGGTCAAGAACCACGGCAAGCTCGAAGTCTCCGACGGTCAGCAACGTCTGGCGACGCTCACTATGCTGCTCGCTTACGTGCGCGACCGCATTCCCGGCCGCGCCAAGCAATATCAAACGCTGATCATGGACAATAACACGCCGCGCCTGCTGTTGCGGGAAGAGGATCAGAACTTCTATTGGGGCTTCGTGCAAGAGCCGGGTCACATGCCGGAACTGGCGCGCCACGCCGAAATCGGCATCGACTCCAAGGATCTCCTGGCCAACGCCGCCCGCACCATCGAATCCGAACTCAGCAAGATCGTCGAAGACCGGGAACTCGATGCGTTCATGTCCTACGTCGCGCGCGCCTGCACGCTGAACGTGGTGGACGCCGACGAGCGCGGCTGTGCCCAAACCGTGTTCAACACTTTGAACAAGCGCGGCTCGCCGCTTTCCGGCGCCGACATCATCAAGAGCGATCTCTTGGAGAACTCCAAGCTCTCCAACACCGAGGCCGACGCGGCGGCCAAGAAGTGGGAGCAAACCGAGGACATGTTCAAGCGCGAGGATTTCGCGCGCCTGCTCTACATGATGCCGTTCCTGTTGACCGGCGAGCCGTTGTTGTCGCCGGGCGATCTGGCCTCTTTCCGCACCGCGGTCGAGCGGACCGGCGGCGTCCGCGCCTTCCTGTTCGAGCAATTGCCGCGATACGCGCAGGCGCTGCGTTCGATCTTCGCAGGCTCGATCGATGTCGGCCCGGCCAGCGAAGAGGTGAACCGCCGCGTCGCGCTGATGAAGGAAGTGGAGGAATGGGATTGGGCGCCGTGCGCCATCGCCTTCCTGTCCGAACATGCCAGCGAACATGAGCGGGCGCGGAGATTCTTCCAGGCTCTCGATCGCTTCACGTTCGCGTGCGAACTGTCGGTGGTCGAGAACCGCGACCGCGAACAGCGCTACGCCAACATCATCAAGTTCGTCGGCGACGACAAGCTGCTCTACAACGAAGACGGCAAGAACCGCGCGCTCGCGCTGACGGAGGGCGAGCAACTCAAGTTCTTCGCCACGCTCAATCGCTCGCGCCGGCGCGACCGCCAGCGCCGCCTTTTGCTGATGCGGCTCGAAGCAGCGATGCCGAATGGCCGCCTGCTCAAGATGACCGACGATGTTACCGTCGAGCACGTTCTGCCGCGCGGCAACAGCAGCCAGTGGTGGAACGAGCGCTTCCCCGATCCTGCGCTGCGCAGCGAACTGGCCAACCTGCTCGGCAACCTGATCTTGATCACCTACGATCAGAACAAGGACGCCGACGTGAAGCCCTATCCGAAAAAACGCATCATCTATTTCGATACACGCGGCGCGGCGATCTATGCGCTGACGAAAGACATCGCCCCGATCGAGGAGTGGACGCTGCAGGCGATCGAAGAGCGGCACGAACGGCTGGTGCGCATCCTGAGCGAAGACTGGGGGCTGATCCGCGGGGGTTAACCGCTCGCTAACCAAAGCGGATCGAAATCTTAACCTCGCGTTCACGCCTGGGGCGAGGTCCAGTTCTTCATGTCACTTCTGTACGCCGTCGTCTTCGCCGGCCGATGCCGCTCCAACCACCATCGGCTCGCACTCGATGCGCTGAGGCACTTGCGCGATCCCAAAGCCGAGCGCTGGCGCGACGTGTTTCTCTCTCAGCACGTCGAGTATCTGCGCGGCGCCAAGGCGCCCGACGACGAGTTCAAGGACTTCAAGAACCACGTCCTGCACGTGCGCGAGAAGGACTGGGGCGGGGCGATCGACGCCTGCAACGAATGGTATCGCCGCACGGTGCGGGCGCTCGCTGCCAGGGACTGGAAACAAGCCGCCTGGTGCGCAGGCGTGCTCAGCCATTATTTCGTCGACCCCATCCAACCGTTTCATACTCATCAGACGGAAGAAGAGAACGTCATCCACCGCGCCGTCGAATGGAGCTTCTCGAAATCCTACACGACGTTCCAGCGCATCCTCGAAAGCGATCTCGGCGGCTATCCCAACATCGAGGCCCCGGCCGGCGAGAAATGGCTTGCCGACTTGGTCAGAGCCGGCGCCAAGGCTGCTAACGCGCACTACGAAACCGTGATCGATCACTACGACTTCGCCAAGGGCGTGAAGGATCCCCCGGCCGGTCTCGATCAGGAATTGAAAGACACGATCGCCAAGCTCGTCGGTATTGCCGCCGTCGGCTTCGCGCGCGTGCTCGATCGCGCCTTCGAAGAAGCCGCGGTAAAGCCGCCGCGCGTCGAAGCGAGCCTGCAGACTTTCTTCCTGACGCTCGAAATGCCGATCCAGAGCCTCCTCAAGCTGATGGACAATGCGGCCGCGCGCCGCGAAGTCGAAGCGCAGTACGAAGAATATCGCCGCACCGGCAAAGTGCGCGCGACGCTCGGCGAGGACGACAAGGCCGTGCGCGAGTTGCACGCGATCGAGGTACTCAAGACTCCGATCTCATCGCTCGATGCGAAATGGCCGCGCGAGATCGGGGCCATGGCCGGCGAAGGCGCGCCGGCGCGCAGAACGAAAGCGAAAGCGGCGATGCCGCAGGCCAGGCCGCACAAAACCATCGAGCTCGCGCCGCCACAGGCGCCGAAACCGGCGCCTGTGGCGAGAATTGAGCCGGAACGCCCGCCGCGAGCGTCACGCGAACTACCCGCAGGTGCGCCATTGGCAAGGAAGGAAAAGACCCTGCCGCGTCCTTCGCTCAGCGAAAACGCTCCTGTGGTGCAGGCGCCGTCGATCGGTCCGAAGACCGCCAAGCGCCTGGAATCCGTCGGCGTCAAAACCATCGCCGATCTGCTGGCGCTGAATGCCGATGAGGGCGAGGCGAAAATCGATGCGCGCCACATCTCGGCGCAAGTGATCCGCGACTGGCAAGCGCAGGCCCTGCTTGCCTGCACCGTGCCTGGCTTGAAGTCGCGCGAAGCGCAGGCGCTCGTCGCCTGCGGCGTCCATGATGCAAACGATCTCGCCGACATGGACGCGGTCGAACTCTGCGACGGCGTCGCGCGCTGGGGACTGTCGGAGGAGGGGCAGCGCGCCTGGGGCAATGCGCCTGCGCCGAGCGAAGACGATGTCGCGACCTGGATCGAACGCGCGCGCCGGTCGATCCAAGACAAGGCGGACGTCGCCGCCTGATCAGAAATCAGAAGCCAGAAGTCAGAAACCGCAACGGAAGCTGGAGCGCCGCCGACAGAACTGGCTTCTGATTCTGGTTCTGGCTTTTAGACTCCCATCATCGTCAGCACGATCGCCGCGATCAGCACCGGTGCGATGAACGCTGTCAGCCCAGATGCGACGATCCGGGCCGTTTTCAGTACGCGATGGCCTTTGATCGGCTTGTCGTCGCGCGGCGCCAGGGCGAACTTGCACATGAAGGCAAACGCCCCGCCGACCGCCGCCACGGAGGCGCCCGCGACTGCGCCGGCCATCAGCGCAGCGACGGCCGCTGCGAACGCGATCAGTCCCAAGATGCCGTGGCCCGAATTCATCACGTGCTTCACCAGGCGTTCGGCGCGTCCGGCGTCGAATTGCTTGAATGCGACGGGCGAGAGCACGAATGAAAACAGCGCAATCCAGCCGAGCGTAGCGCCGGCGAGAACAATGGCGGTGGCCTGAGCGATCGTTTGCATGGGGGGGCTCTAGCATGAGTCGGGCGGCCAAAGTCGGATCGCCGCCGGTACAATTCTCGCGCGCCTGTCAGGCGTGTTGGGTGGAAGCGGCGTTCGCCGCCGGGTTAGCTTGGCCATTTCGTTCCAATCGGGTGCGGGCATGGGCAAGAAAGACAAACCTGACTCCGCCGGCCAAGCCAAGCGCAACTATTCGTTCGAAGAATTTCGAATGATGTACGAGTCCACGGAGCGCATTTCAGAGCGCAAGATCGCTTTCACGCGCGCCAACTCGACCTTGTGCATCGCCATCATTGCCGGGCAGGGACTAGCCGCGAGCTGGGGCTACGGGCGTCCCGCCATCGACGGCACGGTTGCAGCGATGATCCTGTTCATTTCTCTGCTCGGCATCGTGTTTTGTCTCTACTGGCACGGCCAGCTCTGGACCTTCAAGCAATTGAACGACGCCAAGTTCAAGGTGCTGAAGGAAATGGCCGACCACGTCGTCTTTCCCGATTACAGCGCCCGCAAGATCCGCTCGATGAGCCCCTTCGAGCGTGAATACGCCATCTATAAAGAACTTGGCGGACTGACGTCGGTGCGAGGGCTGCTGTTGCCGAAGGCGAATTTGGCTGAAACTATCGTGCCATACTCGTTCCTGATCTTCTTCGCCGTGACCGGCCTGCTGTGCTTGTTCTGGATCGCCCGGCAGTTTGTCATCGTGCCCGTGCCTGGCCTATGAGAGGCGTATGGCGCCCGCCGGAAAGTTCGCATCCATCATTATGCCGATCCGCTCCGATCCGGCATTTTCCGCAAAGCTGGCGGTGCTTGCGCGCGTTGAAAGCGCCAGCGGATGGCGCCTCGTCATACCCGACTATGACCATGCCTTGCCGGTGTTCGACATTGAAGCAGCGCGATCGACGTTGAGACGCGTTGCGCTGGTGATCGCGGATTTGTCACGCGCGCGGCCAAGCTGCTATTTCGAGCTTGGTTTCGCCGAGGCGCTCGGCAAGCCGATTCATCGCATCGCCGAACACGGCACTGAAATCCACCAGACAAGCGGCCGCGATGCGGTGACCTTCTACACGGGCCTGATTGGGTTCGAGCGCGCTCTGCACGACATCCTTCGGCATCAAACCTGACCGGTGATGCGAGACCTAGACCGAAGCCACCACGCTGCAATCGCCGGTGCGCCGCAACAGGTGCAGCAGCACGTCTGAACCCGCCCGCTTCAACGCCACATCGGCCTCGCATCCGTTCACGCGCAGCCGGTGCAGCACCACTTCGTCCAGAAACGGCGGCAAAGTCGGCCGCTCGAAGACGATGCGATTGAGCTCGGGCTGGAAGCTCAGACCCAAACATGATTGCAGCAACATGAGCGGCGATGCCGCCGCCCAAGCCTGCGGCGCGCACGCAACCGGATAGAATACCGGCCCCGCGCCGCTTTGGCGCGGAAAGCCGCAGAACAATTCGGGCAGGCGGCGCAGATCCATGTAGGTGCAGGCTTCGAACAACCCGGCGAATATCTGCGCTGCCTGCGCGCGGAAGCCATAGCGCACGAGGCCGGACGCGATCATGGCGTTGTCGTGCGGCCAGATCGAGCCGTTATGATAGCTGATCGGATTGTAGCGCGACTCTGAGGCCGCCACGGTCCGGATGCCAAAGCCCGAAAATGAGGCCATCAAAGCGGCGGCGACGCCGCTGCTGCGCTCGGGCAGAGCGATTCCGGTATATAGCGCGTGTCCAGCGTTCGAACTGCGCACGCGGCACGGGCGCTTAGCGCCGTCGAGCGCGAGCACATACGTGCCGAGGTCTTGATCGAAGAAATGCGCATCGAACGTGCGTTGCAGCGCATCGGCGCGAAAATCCAGATTGCGCGCACGCGGATTGTCGCCGCGCCGTCGCGCGATCTCGGCCGCGCTGCGCCAGGCGCCGTAGACATAAGCTTGCACCTCGACCAGCGCGATCGGCCCTTCGGCCAGTGAACCTTCGGCGTGGAAGACCGAATCGTTGCTGTCCTTCCAGCCCTGATTGGCCAGCCCTGAATCGGTTTGGCGGAAATACTCGACGAAACCGTCATGATCGCGGTCGCCGTGTTGCTCGATCCAACGGAGCGCCGCGTCGATGTTGGGCCAGAGTTGGTTGATCGTGGCGAGATCGTTCGTGCGTTCCAGATAGGCGCCGGCGAGCATAACGAACAGCGGCGTGGAGTCGACGCTGCCGTAATAGCGCCGGAACGGCACCTCGCCGAGTTCGGCCATTTCGCTGCGGCGCAGCTCGTGCAGGATCTTGCCCGGTTCGGCGTCGGCGGCTTCGTCGAACGTCGTCGCCTGATTGGCGGCGAGGTGCTTCAGCACGCCCAACGCGATCGCGGGATCGAACCACAGCGTCTGCAGCGCCGTGATGATTGCATCGCGGCCGAACACCGTGCTGAACCACGGGACCCCAGCGTACGGATAGACGCCCTCCGGCGTGTCCGTGCACAGCATATGCAGATCGGCGATGCTGCGCTTCACCGCCTCGTTGAAGATCTGGTTCGAGGTGGCGATCGAAACGCCGCGCATCGCCGAGGCGCGCAACGCGCGGCGCGCGGCGATGAAGGCGGAGAAGAAGGCGCGCCGCACCGACGCCGCGGCGGGCAGGCCGCCGCAATTGACTTCGAAGAAGAAAATCGCGCTCCGCCCGGCCTCGAGCTCGACTTCGTATTCGGCGCGGCCCGCCGTCAGCGAGCGTGGCGCGGGGTCGAACTTGAGCTGCGTCTGGCGCAATTTGTGATCGAGCCCCGTATAGGCAAGCGTTACGCTGTCGCCCTCGACCCGCGGCGTTTCCTTGCGCCCGCGTCGTTGGCGCTGCGAGCCGCGCACCTCGAAAATGTCGGCGAAATCGGCATCGAAGCTCAAGCTCAGACGCAGTCGCTGCGTTTGCTGATCGAAATTGCGGACAACGATGCGCTCAAACGCGGCGCCCTCCCACAGCAGTCGCACACGGCGGATATGGATATTGTCGTGTTTCAGCAAGATGGCGCCGGAGGCGTCGTAGAGATCGGGATTTGAAAGATCGCAAATCAGCGCCGAATTGTCGTTACGCAGGCTCGAACGCAGCAGCATCGGCCGCGCGCCGTTGATCGCAAGCTGCAGGTGCGAGAGATGTCGCGTGTCGGCGTGATAGAGCCCTTCGGGGCTGCCTTGGCCGGAGAGCACATCGCCGTTGTGATCGTAAACGGCGAACGTGTCGCCGTGTTTCATGCTGCGCGGACGCTGCTCCTGCAGCGACGTCTGTGCAGGCACAAGGTGCGGCCCGGACTCGGTTTGCGCCGTTTGCAAACGTTCGCGCGTGTCGTGGACGGCGGTCAATGCCTCCTCCGCGAGAGATTATAAAGCGAGCGGACTCACCGCAGGTTGCGGTCTCGGCGCCGAGCCGGGAAGGACGCCGGCGCTCAGCCGATGATAAATATCTATGTAGTCCAACGCCATGCGCTCGACAGTAAATCTGGTTTCGAACCGATTCCGTACAGCGGCCCGATCGAGTTCGTCCACCCGCATGGCCGCGTTCACCGCCGCCTCCATGTCGTTGACGATGAAACCGGTGATCCCGTGGTCGACCACTTCGGGAACCGAGCCGCGCCCGAATGCGACGATAGGTGTTCCGCAGGCCATCGCTTCGATCATCACGAGGCCGAACGGTTCCTCCCAGTCGATTGGGAACAGGAGTGCTTTGGCGCCGCCGAGAAATTCGGCCTTTTGCCGCTCGGTGATCTCGCCGACATATTCGACGTTGCGATGCGCGCGCACGAGCGGCGCGATCTTTTCTTCCCAATAGGCGCGGTCTGCGCGGTCGATCTTTGCGGCGATCTTGAGCGGAACCCCGGCGCGGACGGCGATCTCGATGGCGCGATCGGGCCGCTTCTCCGGTGAGATGCGGCCGAGAAAAGCGAAATATCCGCTTGGCGTATCGCTGAACGACAACAAATCGCGCGGCAGGCCGTGGTACACCGTTCCGGCCCAGTTTACCGGCGGCATTGGCCGGCGCTGCGCGTTCGAGATGGAGACCAGAGGCAGCGCGGGGAAGGTCCGGTAGAAGGGCTGCAGTTCAGGCAGATCGAGCCGTCCGTGCAGCGTTGTGATCGTACGCGGGGCGATGTCGCGCACGATCGGCGCGTGCATCAAATCGATGTGGAAGTGGATGACGTCGAAGCTGCGCGCCCGGCGCATCACTTGCTCGAGCAGGATCGCATAGTATGGGATCGACTCGACCGGCGGATCGCAGAGCCGCAGCGCGACCTGGCAGCCCGGCACAAGCTCCGCGGCAGTGATCGAGTCGCCGCTGGCGAACAACGTCACGTCGTGACCTTGCTCGACCAATTCCTCTGTGAGGTAAGAAACGACGCGCTCGGTGCCGCCATAGAGCGCAGGCGGACAGCTCTCCGCCAGCGGCGCGATCTGGGCAATTCTCATTGTGGCTGCTGCGGACGCTTGGGCTCGGCTTCAGGCTTCTTGCCGGTTTTCCCGGGCTTCGGCGGCGGCGCGCCATCTTGGCGTGCGCCGCCGTCAGCTTGCTTACCGTCATGTCGTGGTTGGCGTCCGCCCATTCTTGTTCTCCTGAGGAACAAACGCGAAGCGGGCGTTTCAGTTTCGCCTCTTACACAGGCGAAATATTGCTTGGGACCAACTCCGGCTGCGTTGCGTTCGTCGTCGCTGACATCTTTCTTTGCGCCCGCTGGGTTGTTTTGAGGCGCAATCGGCGTGACGCCGCCGTTCTCTCTTGCTAGCGGTAGCGCGGGGAGAGAGAGGCGGCGCGATGACTTACGCAGCGATCACGGGCTGGGGCAAATGCATGCCGCTGGCAGTGCTCACGAACGCCGACCTGTCCACCTTCCTCGACACCACCGATGAATGGATCGTGAGCCGCACCGGCATGAAGGAGCGCCGCATCAGCCACGTCTCGGCGACCGAGATGGCGGTGGTGGCCGCAAAGCGAGCTCTCGCCTGCGCGGGCGTCGCGGCGGCCGACGTCGATCTCATTATCTATGGCAGTTGCTCCAACGACGAGCAGGTGCCGAACACCGCCTCCGGCGTTCAGGCCGCTATCGGGGCGGCCAAGGCCGCGTCGATCGATTTGAACACCGCGTGCACCAGCTTTCTCTACAGCCTCACCACCGCAACGGCGATGATCCGCACCGGCGTTGCGAAGACGGCGCTGGTAATCGGCGTCGAGTACATTTCGCCCTTCATGGATTGGGATAACCGAAACGTCGCAGTGTTGTTCGGCGACGGCTGCGCCGCGGTCGTGGTGCAGGCGAGCGAAAGGCCAGAGGGCGTGCTGGGTGAGCAGCTCGGCTGCCTCGCCGACGCGCGCCACACGCTGCGCGTTCGCGGCATGGGCACGGCCTATTGCAATCGCGACGTGACCGCCGGCATCACCTCATGGGATTTCGACGGTCAGGAAATCTTCAAGCGCGCCGTGCAAGGAATGGTCCAAGCAAGCGCCGCGGTGATGAAGAAATGCGGTGTGACGGCGGACGACATCGACCTCGTCGTGCCGCACCAGGCCAATCTGCGCATTATCGAAGCGGTGGTCAGCCGAAGCGGCGTTTCGATGGACAAAGTCATGCTCACCGTCGCGCGCTACGGCAATATGAGTGCGGCCACCGTGCCGGTAGCGCTGGCGGAAGCTCTGGAGCAGGGCCGGGTCAAGCCCGGCGCGCTCATCCTGATGCCGGCATTCGGCGCCGGCCTGACGGTGTGTTCACACCTGGTGCGTTGGGGCGAGCGGGTGACGCCGCTGGGCGAAAGCGATGCGCAATTGCCGCCGGTGACCAGGAGTGCGCTTGAGATGGTGCAGGAAATCCGCGCCAAGAAAACCGGCGCACGCGAACGGTCCGTCGAGGGCTTGCGCAATGTACGGCTGATCGAGGCGCTCGCTCAGCAGGATCGAAGCTGAATGCTGCGCTAAGTCCGCAGCTTCGCCATGATCACGCTGTCGCGCACGCCGAGATGGGTCTTCCAATTGCCGCGCAGCAGCGCCTCGCGCGCATAGCCCACGCGCAGGAAGAGCGAGATCGAGGCGTTGTTGTCGGGGTCGATGTCGCCATAGAGGCGATGCAGCGCCAGCTGATCGAAGCCGTAAGCGGTGACGAGGTTGAGCGCCTTCGACGCCAGTCCGCGCCCTTGCGCGTCGCGGCGTATGATGACGCCGATCTCGCCCACGCCCTCGCGCTGCACGAACAGCGCGATGCGCCCCAGCGCCTCGCCGCCGCTCTCGGTGATCGCCCACACGTGCGCGCCTTTCATCGCCAGCGTGTCGCCGATGTAAACCTCGGTCTGCTGCACGCTGGTATGTGCGGGGCTCGACCAGAAATGATGCGTGTCGGGGTCGCGGTGGGCGAGGTGAAGCGCGCCTGCATCGGAGAGTTCGAGCGGACGCAGCACCACGCCTTGCGCCTCCAGGGTCAGCAGCGCCGCCATCTCAGCGTTTCGCAGCCGATTGATCGGCGGCCTCATAGATGCGCTCGCGCAATTGCCGGGCGAACCGCTCGGCGTCGCGGCCGCGCAGGGCGGGGTAATACACTACAGCGCCCGGCTCGCGCCCCAGCGCCGCGCGCACCGTGTCCCGCGCCTCGTTGGTCAAGCCGCCCGTGGCTTCGGAGCAGATGAAGACAAGCCCGTTCGGCCCGCACGCCTTCAGCGCTTCGCCAATCTCCCAAGCGACGTGATCGCTGACGTCGCTCAAATCGATGATGGCGACATCGACGGCCGCGAGCGAAGAGCACACCGCTTCACGCCAATGCGCGTCCGAGACGCGCACGATCTCAGCCCCGCGCCGGCCCTTGCCGCGCGAAATGCGCGTCAAGAGCTTCGGCAGCGAAGCAAAATCGTCGCGGTTCTTGGTGAACAGCGCCCCGACTGGTCCCGCGAGGGCGGCGAAGACCATTACCAGCACCAAGGTAGCCATGACGCCGAAGAACAATGCCGCAATCAGGATGACGGCGACGGCGATGAGCGCGAAGAAGGCGCCGAATATCTGGCCGATGCCCTGCTGGATCGTCTCGGCGCGCGGCATGTCGGTGATGTCGGCCTGGGCGCCCTGCCAAGCCTGCCACAACGCATACGCAAGCAGCAGCGAGATCGGGATGAATAGGAGCCAGAACACCGGCGCCAGCCGGTTGCGGCGCTGCTCGAACGAAAGCTGCACGTCGCGATCCTGTAGGGTGAGCGCGCTGACGCCGTGGCGCGATAGCCGGTCGATCACACGTGAGGTGCGAAACGCATCCCCGCTCTCGGAGCGAAACCGGCGCAGCCACATCGCCTGCACGCGCTGCGGGGTGAGTCCGGCTTGCACGGCGTCATAGGTCCAGCGCGCGACGATGAAGAACAGCAGCGCAAACAGCGCCAGCATGCCGAGCATGATGTAGCCGCCGTCCGACCGAAACTGTTCGGGATCGTCGGTGGCGAAGCGGTACCCGACCCACGCGAGCCCAAGCATTGCGGCAACCGCCGGCAAGGAGGCGACGAGGGCGAAGAATCCCGACACGCCTCGGTCCCGCGCGACCCGGGCGCTGATGCTGGAAGCCATGGTCGGTCCCTCCGGCTGGAAAGACTACGCGATCCCTGCTTCCAGGGGGAGAGACTATGCCTTCGCCCGCTCGCTCGCGCGCACCTTCACGCTTTCGCTGCGCAGCTGGCCGCAGGCGGCGAGGATGTCGCGCCCGCGCGGGGTGCGGATCGGAGATGAATAGCCGGCGCGGTTCAGCACCTCGGCGAACCTTTCGATCGTCTCCCAATCCGAGCACTCGTAGGGCGCGTCGGGCCAAGGATTGAAGGGAATGAGATTGATCTTGGCCGGAATGCCCGCCAGCAGCTTCACCAGCGCCTTCGCTTCCGGAATCGAGTCGTTGACGCCCTTCAGCATTACGTACTCGAACGTCGCCCGCTTGGCGTTGCCGAGGGAAGGATAGGTGCGGATCGCCGCGAACAGCTCTTGCAGATTGTATTTCTTGTTGAGCGGCACGAGTTGATTGCGCAGATCGTCGTTGGTGGCGTGCAGCGAGATCGCCAGCATTGCCCCGGTGCGTTCGCCCAATTCCTTGATGCGCGGCGCTACGCCCGCCGTCGACACCGTGATGCGCCGACGCGAGATCGAAATGCCGTCGCCGTCAGCGATGATTCCGATCGCAGCATCGACGTTGTCGAGATTGTAGAGCGGCTCACCCATGCCCATGAACACGATGTTGGTGAGCTGGCGGTCGCCGTCATTGAGCGGGCGCTCGGCCGTCGGCCATTCGCCCAAGGCGTCGCGCGCAATCATCACCTGCCCGACGATCTCGGCGGCAGTGAGATTGCGCACCAGCTTCTGCGTGCCGGTGTGACAGAAGGTGCAGTTAAGCGTGCAGCCGACTTGCGAGCTGACGCACAACGCGCCCGAGCGGCCGACATCGGGAATGAACACGCATTCCGCTTCTGTGCCAGGCCCCAGGCGGATGAGCCACTTGCGTGTGCCGTCCTGGCTGATTTGCTGCGTGACCGTTTCCGGGCGCGCCAGCGTGTAGTGTGCCGCGAGCGTGGCGCGCAGCGCTTTGGCGACATTGGTCATCGGCGCAAAATCGGTCACGCCATAATGATAGATCCAGCGCCAGAGCTGCTCGGCGCGCATGCGCGACTGCTTCGGCTCGACGCCGACGGCGACGAGCTTCTCGGCCAGCTCGGCCCTGGTCAGGCCGGCGAGGGAGGGTTTTGGCGCGGTCACGATCGCCGGGTTATGGGGACGCATGCCGCGCGCGGCAATAGGGCAAGCGGGAGCTTGGCGGCGAGATTCGCATGCGGCGGGTTTCATTCACCATGCGTCGACGTCGAAGGAGACGCCGGTCCTAGCGGATATGCCTGACTTGAAACGGCTTAAGGCCGAATTCCTTCGCCTCCGCGTCGGTGAGTTCGCGAACGACCGACACCGTTTCATCCGTAAGCTGGAGCGCCGTGCGCACGAGTGTCAGCACGTCGGTTTGCGTGTTACCGAGCGCGCACACGGTTTCGATCTCACCCGGCCCGCTGCCGAGCGACGCGCGTCTGACCTCTAGAACATACGCCCCCATCGCAACGCCCAACTAAGCACAGTTTCGGGTGTCCGTCTTTGATCTTTGAGATTTCGCGCAGGTCTCGGATGATCCGGGACGAACCCGGCGCTACCGGAACACCGAGGCGTCCCGTGGACGATGACCCCAGGCAAGCGTGGACAGGCGCGTCCCCCGGGGCTAGTGCGGGTGGCGCAACGGAGGAGGGAATCATGCGTCAATTGTGGATGGCCGCGGCCCTGGCTGCGGCGCTTGCCGCGTGCGGACAAGGCGCGGATGGCCCGCCATTGCCGCCCGTGAAAGCGGGGGCGACCCCGCCATCGACGCAGTCTCCCGCCTCGCCGACGCAGCAGGCGCAGGTCACCGACGAAGTGCGTCAACAGCTGATCGCCCAGATCGGCCAGTTTCTCGGCGCGACACAGCAACAATTCGCGGCGGGCTCGCACCAGGTAGGCAGTGACACCATTGTGCCGATGCAGCCGGGCCGCGACCATCGCTTCATCACCAATCTCACGGCCGGCCAGACCTACGGCTTCATCGGCGCCTGCGACGGCGATTGCACCAATGTCGACATCGAGCTGATCAGCATGGAAACCGGCGGCGTCGTCGCCAATGATATGCTGCCGGACGACTTCCCGATCGCCTCGTATCGTCCGCCGGCGAACGGCCAGTACATGGTCCGCCTGCTTATGCAGGCTTGTAGCACATCGCCTTGCTACGCCGGGGTCCGCACGATCAGCGACACGCCGCAAGGCGGCGCGCCGGCCCCGAGTGGGGTGTCAAGTGGGACCTCAACCGGCACGACCGCGCCGGCCGGCGAAGGCGGCGTGCCGGGCAAGCCGTAACGGCTCAGGCGTAGGGAAAGCACTCCTCGCGCGGCAGATCGAGGCCGTAGTGATCGGCTAGGGCCTCGATCTCGTCGTCAAAGTCTTCGTAGGGGTCGCTGTTCTCCACGCCGACGATGACGATCTTGAAATTCACCTGATTGCGCCCCTGCGGCGGCAGCATCGCGGTGACGAGCCCATCGCCATCCGCCGACCGAAGGGTCAGGAAAAGCGGCATCACCTTTGCGATGTGATCCTTCAAGCCGATAGCTTGCTCGAATGTCGGCGCGCCCTTGGGCGCGCGGTAGCTCTCACGGGCGGCGGCTTCGTGGCGACGAAAATACTTGTCGACCGAATGGCGCATCAGCGCGGCTTCGGCTTCGGCTTCCGCTTCGGTCTCCAGTCTGAACCAGGTCGCGCCGGCAGGCGCATCGCACACGTACCGCATAGACGGCAGTGTAACTCGAACTTCGGAACAAATTATGGAGATCGCTGCTGCGCGCGTGCGTGAGCCTGCGCCCTGTGGTCAGCAGGGCACGCCCTCACTCAACACGGCACATCCACCGTGACGTAGCGATTGGCGTAGCGGTCCCATTGACGCTCGCGGCGCGTGCATTGTGGCTCGCGATACGCGTCGCGGTCGTAATAGTCGTCTTCATACGGCGCACGTCTGTCGCCGTAATAGGGGTCATAGCCCTGGTCGTAATAGCCATCGCGGCCGCAGGGATCGTAGCAACGACGTGGCGGTGGCGGCGGCGCGCAGCGATAATTGTCGTAGCAGCCGTCGCGGCGCCCGGACTGGCTGGCCATCGAGCCGATGGCCAAACCCAGGACGAGGCCAACCACGCCGGCGGCGATTTCGTCGTCATTATCGCGGTCGCGCCAGCGACGGCGTCCGTCGTAATAGCCGCCATGGCGTCCGCCGTCGTAATAGCCGTGGCCGCGGCGGTCGCGGGCGTCCGCGGCGGCGGGCGCAAGCGTCGCAAGGGCGACGATGACGGCCGCCAAAAGGCTCGTGAATTTCCGGATCATGACAATGCTCCTGGCGCGGACGGTGCGCTCCGGCAGCTGAATCCAACCTGAATCTAAGCTGAATGAAATGCGCCGATCCGTTGTCGGGCGCCGCGCAGGCCTCAAAGCATGTCGCAGACGGGCGCAGGCTCGGTAGCGCAGAAATCCGGCTCGTTTCCGTCTACGCGCCAATAATCGAGCAAGCCGAGCCGTTCTGCGAGAGGAGCGAAACGAGCATCGGCTCGAAACGGCGCCATCTGGCGCTTGAAAAGCGTCATAGGACGACGAAAGCGGACAGAGCGGCGCAGCTCAAGGCTCGCCACGGTCTCGGGCCTCAGCACGCGCTGATCCGGATAGGACCGCTCGGCGCGGCGATATGCAGCGTCCAAATCTCCGAGCATGACCAAGCCGACAAGGCACGTCTCGGGCGCCGACCGAGCCCTGAGACGCTCCGCCGCGCAGGCTTGCCGCGCCGCCTCGATGTCGCCTGCATTGCGTGTCGCCAGCGCGCGCACCATGAGATGCACGGGCTGTGGCCCCTCGGAGGGCTCTATGATCTCGCTGAGCGCGGGGTCTCTCAACATGATCTGGGCGTCGGACGGATTGCCGGCGTAGCTGCTGGCCCAGAAGCGATCCGAGGTGATGTTCGGGTGATTGGGCCAAGTGTGTTCGGTGTCGGCCAACAGGTTCTCGGCCGCTTCGCGATTGCCGCTCTCGAGCAGGATAGACAACCGCAATCCAACCTTCACCGTATTGAACGGGTCGCGCGCGACGGCGCCTTCCGAGAGCGGCTCGGCGTCCTGCATACGGCCGACATCAAGCAGGAAGTTGCTCAAATAAGTGGAAACGTTCGAGGTGCGCGGGTCGACTTCGAGGGCGCGCCGCAAATAGCCCTCGCGCTCCGCCCATTTGTGGCGCAGCGTCAGCAGATAATCGCCGACATAAGCTTCGCCGAAGCGCGGCGCGAGCTGGTGGCTGCGCCGTGCGGATGCGCGCGCCGTCGTCATCGCCGCGTCGAATTCCTCGGTCGGGAGTTCCCACAGGGCAGTGCCCGCGTTCACCGCGTGCAGAAAGTGCGCCATAGGTTCGTTCGGGAATTGCCGCGCGAGGTCGCGCGCTGTTTCATACGACGCCATGAAGTCGCCGGCGTCCTGAAACCTGACCACCCGGGTGAGGCCGCTGGCGAGCGCCGCATTGGCTCGGCCGGCGGCGCTGACCTGTAGAACCCAAGCGTATGAGCCGATGCGCGAGCTTATCCGGCCCGGCAGCGCCGTCGCCTCGGACGCGGAACTTTCAAGACTCTCCGAGATCAAGGTCACACCGTCGCGGCCGTCGGCGATCTGCACCATGACAGAGAGTGTGTCGGCGTCGCGGCGAACCTCCCCATTCACGAGATAGCGCGCGTTGGTTACGCTGCCTGGGGTGGTTTGGGAAACCACCTGAAGACCGGCCGAGGTCAGCGCGCTCGCAACCGACGACGAGATGTTCTCCGCATAAAGGCGAGCGTCTTCGCCGACATTCATGCTTCTGAATGGCGACACGGCGACGGTGACGTCTGCTGGGCTCGGCTCAAGTCTTGGCCAGGCGAAGTAGCCGGCGATGGCCCCGAGGCTGAGGATCGCCGCGAATGCCGCTGCACGCCACTTGGGCGAGCGCCAGCGCAGGCGCAGCAGGTCGGGTGCTGCGCCGAGGGCATAAACCTCGATTCGCTCATGCATCTTGTCGAGCCGCACTTCGCCGAGCGGCTTCAGGCCGAACTGCTCCACCCCGCGCGCCTGCGTCTGCACGGCCTTGCTCACGATCGCCCCGCCCGGCGCCGCCAGGACCTGTAAGCGGGCGGCGATGTTGACGCCATGGCCCAGCACGTCGCCGTCTTTCCCGTCGAGCACTTCGCCGAGGTGAAGCCCAACGCGAACGCGCGTCGCGTCGCGCTTGCCGATGAGATCCGCAGTTGCTTGCAACCCTTCGGTCGCCGAAGCGAACTCGAGCATGAAGCCATCGCCGGCGGTGCTGAACATGCGGCCTCGGCGCCGCTGCGCGAGGCCCTCTAAGGCCTCGCGTATCTCAGAGATCGCGTGGACCGCGGCCACGTCATCTTGCTCGGTGGCACGCGAATAACCCGCCACATCGACGGCCATGATGGTTGCAAGTCTGCGCGCGTCGCCGCTCATATGTCGCCGCCTGAGCTGGGGCAATCTAGCCATCAGCAGTCGTGGCTGACAATCTCGTGTCAGATGCCTGAACGAACGAGACCAACGCAGCGTCGCTGTTCGCACGTGCGCGCGGCCGCTATGGTCCGAAGCCGAAGAAATCTGCCTGGGTGAGCGCAAGGCCCGTGCTGAGCGTCGCGAACAGCACGGCCGCGCCTGCGCCCGAGCCATCCGCGTCATAATACAGCGCCCCGGTGGCGCTGTTATAGACGATGCGGTCCTCGGCGTCGGCGGCTGCCGATCCGATGTGGAAAGCATCAGGATCCAGCGCGCCGCTGCCGATCGCGGTGAAGATCGATCTGTCGAGCTGGATGGTGTCGTCGACGACGCTGAAGTCGGTGATTTCGTCGACATTGCCTGCGCCAAGCGCCGTCGAGAACACGAACGCGTCCGCGCCTGCGCCGCCGGCGAGGCGGTCGCTGCCGCCTT
>JBFWYQ010000014.1:0-87651 GCA_050186235.1 Hyphomonadaceae bacterium | reverse complement strand
AAGGCGGCAGCGACCGCCTCGCCGGCGGCGCAGGCGCGGACGCGTTCGTGTTCTCGACGGCGCTTGGCGCAGGCAATGTCGACGAAATCACCGACTTCAGCGTCGTCGACGACACCATCCAGCTCGATCGCGCGATCTTCACCGCGATCGGCAGCGGCGCGCTCGATGCCGACGCGTTCCACATCGGATCGGCAGCCGCCGACGCCGAGGACCGCATCGTCTATGACAGCGCCACCGGGGCGCTGTATTATGATGCCGACGGCGATGGCGCTGGCGCGGCAGTGCAGTTCGCCTTGGTGTCCACGGGTTTGGCGCTTACACAGGACGATTTTTTGGGCTTCGGCGGGCCGTGATCTGACCGTTTCGGGTCGTTGCGCGCGGACCTGCCGCCGTGTGGCGGCGTTCACAACAGTGCGAGACGGTTGCCGGCAAAACCGCCGGCCGCCAAACTGGGCGTTGGGGATGAGAACGCGCAGAGGAGAGCCGCATGCCGGTCCCTAGAGGGTGGTTGTCGCAAGCCCGAGAAAACACCAGCGGTCCCTTCGGTCCGCAATTTTTCGTGCCTCCGACCAGCGGCGTTGCGGCAAACGGGTTGCCCATCTTCAACTGGGATCAAGCCGCGGCGCAGCTCACGCGGCAAAGCAGCGGATGGGCCGGCTTGGGCAATCCGGCGAATATCACGTTCGGTTTCCGCTCTTCCGCACCAGCGACCATGCCGGACGATACCAGCGGCTTCCTTCGCTTCAACGCCACGCAGATCGCGGTCGCTATCGAAGCTCTGGCGCTGTGGTCAGCGGTGGCCAACATCACGTTCACGCGCGTCGACGACGGTGACGGCTACACCAATTCCGCAACAATGCTGTTTGGCAATTACTCTGCCGGCGTCGAGGGCGCGTCGGCGTTTGCCTACTACCCTGGGTCGACGGCCGCTTCCGCCAGCGCCGGCGATGTCTGGATCAACTTCTCGCTCGCAAGCAACAATTCGAACCTGGTGACCGGCGCATTCGGTCCGCACACCATGGCTCACGAAATCGGCCACGCGATCGGGCTTGCGCATCCCGCCAATTACAATTCGACCGACGGCGCCGATCCCACCTATCCGGAGTCCGCGGTGTACTGGCAAGACGGCCGCATGTTCACCGTCATGAGTTATTTCGGCTCGACGGCGCTCGGCGGCAGCCTCAACGCCTTCGCTGCCGGACCGCAATTGCATGACATCGCCGCGGCGCAACGTCTGTACGGCGCCAATCTGAGCACGCGCACAGGAGACACGACTTACGGATTCAACTCCAACACCGGGCATGAACAATTCACGTTGACCGCCGACGGCCAAAGCCCGGTGTTTGCGATTTGGGACGCAGGCGGAAACGACACGCTGGACCTCTCGGGTTATTCGACGCCCGTCGAAATCGATCTCCGCGCCGAGGCGTTCTCGAGCGCTGGCCCAGGCAATGGCGGCACAGGCAACGCCATCGGCAACATCGCCATCGCGCGCGGCGTCGTCATCGAGAATGGCATCGGCGGCGCGAATAACGACGTCATTATCGGCAACGATACGGGCAATACACTTCAGGGACGCAGCGGCGCTGATCGCATCACCGGCTTCGGAGGCGGCGACATCCTCGACGGCGGCGCTGGCGCCGACGAAATGATCGGCGGGCTGGGCGACGACCTCTACATCGTCGACGATACGGGCGACACGCTTACGGAACTCTCCGGCGAGGGCTTCGATCAGGTGTTGAGCTCCGTCAGCTTTACGCTCGCAGCCAATGTCGACATGCTGACGCTGACCGGTTCGGCGTTCACCGGCGCCGGCAATTCCACCGCCAATCAGATCGTCGGCACTGACGCCTACAACCAATTGTTCGGCGTCGGCGGCAATGATCGGCTGATTGGATCAGGCGGCGGCGACATTCTCGACGGCGGCGCAGGCGCAGATGAAATGATCGGCGGATTGGGCGACGACCAATACATCGTCGACAATGCGGGCGACACAATCATCGAACTCGCCGGCGAAGGCTTCGATCAGGTGTTGAGCTCCGTCAGCTTCACACTGGCGGGCAATGTCGACATGCTGACGCTGACCGGCGCAGCGTTCACCGGCACGGGCAACGGTGGCGCCAACCAGCTCGTCGGCGCCGACGTCTACAACATCCTGTCCGGCCTCGGCGGCAACGACCGCCTGTTCGGCATGGGCGGCGGCGACATCCTCGACGGCGGGACCGGCGGAGACGAAATGATCGGCGGGCCGGGCGACGACCTCTACATCGTCGATAGCGCGAGCGACACGCTTACGGAGCTGAGCGGCGAAGGCTTCGACCAGGTTCAGAGCTCCGTCAGTTTCACGCTGGCCGCCAATGTCGACATGCTGACGCTCACGGGCTCGGCCTTCACCGGCACGGGCAATTCCACCGCCAACCAGATCGTCGGCGCCGACATCTACAACATCCTGTCGGGACTCGGCGGCAACGACCGCCTGTTCGGCATGGGCGGCGGCGACATCCTCGATGGCGGCGCAGGCGCCGACGAGATGATCGGCGGGTTGGGGGACGACCTCTACATCGTCGATAATGCTGGAGACACGCTGACAGAAGTCTCCGGCGAAGGTTTCGACCAGGTTCAGAGCGCGGTCAGTTTTACGCTGGCGGCCAATGTCGACATGCTGACGCTCACCGGTTCGGCGTTCACCGGTACGGGCAATTCCACCGCCAACCAGATCGTCGGAACCGATGTCTACAACATCCTGTCAGGGGTCGGCGGCAATGACCGCCTGATCGGCATGGGCGGCGGCGACATCCTCGATGGCGGCGCAGGGGCCGACGAGATGATCGGCGGCCTGGGCGACGACGTCTACATCGTCGACGATGCGGGCGACACGCTTACGGAAATCTCCGGCGAGGGCTTCGACCAAGTGATGAGCTCGGTCAGCTACACGCTCGCCGCCAATGTCGACATGCTGACGCTCACCGGTTCGGCCGACATCAACGCCACCGGCAATTCCACCGCCAACCAGATCGTCGGCAATAGCGGCGCCAACATCATCGCCGGCGGCGGAGGCAACGACCTGCTCGAAGGAGGGCTGGGCGACGACACATTCGTGTTTTCACCTGGCGGCGGATCGGATCGCGTTACAGATTTCGTTGCAGGCGGCACGGATGACGATCTCGACCTCTCCGCCTATGCGGGCACCGGCATCACCTGGGTCATCGCCCAGGTTGGCGCCGACACCGTGTTCATGTTCTCGAACGGGGATTCGATAACGCTGCTCAACGTCACCGCGAGCAATCTCACGCATCCGAGCGAGTACACGTACGGCTGAAAGCTGGGGCGCTAAGAAGCGGCGCGATCCGGCGCTCTGTGCGCAACCAGCCCCAACAAGGCTTCGACCACCGGACGCACATGCCCGGCCGACGTGAGGGCAGATTGATAACGCCCGGATGCAACACGTTCGGCGCCGATGCGCTCATAGTCAGGATGTTCAGGCAGTTGGTCAAACCATTCAAGCAGCGGAGGCGCGGCGAACAAGTGTTCTACCGCCCACGACGCTTGGTCATGAACAGCAAACGAGTCGGTCTCCCCCGCCAACTCGGTGTAGGCTGCGATCGCTTCACGCTTGCGCTGCAGCGCCTCTGAACCAAGCGTCAGTGTTTCAATCGCCGGCTCATCTCCAGCGCGATGTACGAGCGGATAAGTGGCCAGCTGACTTCCTGTCCGCGCACAAACATACGCCGCCACTGCCGCCGCCATGTCGTGCATCGGATTGAAGCCTTCCACCGGATCGCAGACCACCAACGATGCACGCGTCGCGAGGTCACGAACGATCCGTTCAGCGACGTCGGCAAAGGGCGCCGCGTCTCGATCGGCCAAAGCGCGATACCAACTCTTGTCGCTGGCCTCTCCAAACACACCCCCGGCTGTCGCGCCCGCACGTTCGACGCACGCTGCCGAAAAATGAACGCGGGAGGATTTCGCGCCGCCCGATCCATCCGTCAGCAGATAGACTCGCGGTCGAGTGCGCTCCATCCAATGATGCAGGAGCAATTCATGGCCAGGATGGGCCAGGATCAGCACCGTCTCGCCCATGCCGCCACGTTGCTCCCGCGCCCCATTGATGCTCTATACCGCATATGCGCGTGCTTATCACGACACTCGTGCTCAGCGCACGCAGCGGCACGGAGGTTGTAACCGAACAATTGGCCGATGGTCTGCGGCGAGCGGGACACACCGTAGCGGTTCTCGCACCGAAGCTTGGGCCGCAAGCCGAAGCCATGCGCATATCGGGACACCTCGTGATTGACCGCATCGGTCAATTGCCCTGGCGGCCGGACATCATTCACGGCCAGCACAACGTTACGACCATGATCGCGCTCGCCGCACTGCCTGAGACACCGGCGGTCTATTATTGCCACGACGCCAGCGCCCCGTTTGACCAACCGCCATCGCATCCGCGCATCGGCCGCTATCTGGCCGTCGACGGCTTGTGCCGCGACCGGGTCTTAGGCGCTGGGGTTCGCGCCGATCGGGTCACCATCATCGCCAATGCTGTCGACGAGCGACGATATCCGCCCCGTTCGCCGCTGCCTGAACGGCCTCAAACCGCCCTCGCTCTGACTAAGACGGCGGGGCAACTTGCGTTGCTCAGGCGCGTTTGCGCCGAGCGGGCGCTTTCGCTGGACGTGCTTGGTCCTGCTGGACCGCTTATGTCGGACAGGCTCGACCTCGAACTGCCCCGCTACGATCTCGTGTTTGCAACAGCGCGCATGGCGCTGGAGGCGGCATTCGTCGGCTGCGCCGTAATCGTCAGCGACGGGCGCGGCCACGCCGGAATGCTCGCCAGCAGCAATCTCGATTCATGGCGAGCCGCCAACTTCGGTCGCGCACTCCTTGTCGCCCCGCCATCCGAGGCGTCATTGCTTGAAGCGATCGACGCTTATGACGCCAACGATGCAGCCGCCGTCAGCGCGCGCCTGCAGGCGGTTGCGAGTCTCAGTCAACAGATCGAGGTTCTGCTCGCCTGCTACGAGGATGTCATCCGCCGCCACGCGACAATCCATTCCGGCGAAACCGCAGCGCTCGCGGCGTTTCTGGAAGATTATCTTCCGACCCACGCCATCGAACGCCCATGGCGCGAACTGGCCGCCGCGATCGGCGACGACGAGCCCGTCGATATAGTCGCACCACTCGTTGGCAGAGTGCGAAACGATCTCAAGGAACACATCGAGCGCCTGCTGCGCGTCTATCACGCCGGCCATACCGATGCATTGGGCGCGCGCTATCTTCCAGCGCGGGATTTTACCGCGATCAACGGAGCTTTCGCGCATGGCACGATAGCCTGCGCGCTCGCAGAACTCGACGGCTACGCTGTGACCGGCCCTTACGCCAAGGCGCCGGCGGGCGACTACGAAGCGCTGTTCGATCTCGAGTGGGATCAGCCGGCGCCTCGCGCGGACACCGAGTTCGAACTCGATGTCACCGCCGATGGATCGACGGTCTTGGCTCAGCGTCATTATCTCGCCGAGGCGCCATCCACGCCGGCGCAACGCACGTTGCGCTTTACCCACGCAAACGCCGAGGCGGCTCTGGAATTCCGTATCCGCGGCGGTGGTTTCAGCGGCGGACGGCTTCGATTTCGCGGCGTTGTGCTCAAACGCTTGTGCTAGAGTATCCAGCCTTGCGACGTGCCGGGATTGCCGTCGATCAGCAGCGTGAAATCGGCGACACCGTCGCCGTTGACGTCGAGCAGCAAAGTCGATTGGTTGAGCCCCGCATTGTAGCTCAGCACCGCCTGCCCGGCCGCATTGGTGAAGGTCGAGACGAACGTGAACCCCTGATCGCCACCGACATTGGTGTTGGCGTCGATCGCCGAGAGATCGATCAGATCGCCTTGGCCCGGCGTAAAGTCCAAGATACGATCGGGACTGCCGTTGGCGCTGTCGCTGAGGGCGCTGTAGACGAAGCGATCCGCGCCGGCGCCGCCTTCGAGCAGATCACCGCCGCCGCCGCCGGCGATGATGTTGGCGCCGCTATTGCCGACGATCTGGTTGGCGGTGGAATTGCCGGTGGCGTTAAGGTTGCCTGAGCCGGTGAGCGTCAGCATGTCGACATTGGCCGCCAGCGTGAAGCTGACCGAGCTCACCACCTGGTCGAAACCTTCGCCCGAGAGTTCTGTGGTGGCATCGCCGGCATCGTCGACGATGTAGCGGTCGTCGCCCAACCCGCCGATCATCTCGTCGGCGCCCGCGCCGCCATCGAGGATGTCGCCGCCGCCCATGCCGATCAGCCGGTCATTGCCCGCGAGCCCCGACAGAATGTTGTAGAGGTCGCTGCCGACGATCTGGTTGGCGGTGGAATTGCCCGTGCCCGTGAAAGCCGAGCCGGTCAGCGTCAGCATGTCGACATTGGCGGCCAGCGTGAAGCTGACGGAGCTCACAACCTGATCGAAGCCTTCGTTGAAGAGTTCGATAACAGCGTCGCCCAGACTGTCGACGATGTAGCGGTCGTCGCCGGTCCCGCCGATCATTTCGTCCTCGCCTGCGCCGCCATCGAGGAGGTCGCCGCCGCCCAGGCCGATCAGTCGGTCATTGCCGCCGAGGCCCGAGAGGATGTTGTAGATGTCGGCGCCAACGATCTGGTTGGCGGTGGAATTGCCCGTCCCGGCGAACGCCGAACCGGTCAGCGTCAGCATGTCGACATTGGCCGCCAGCGTGAAGCTGATGGAGCTCACCACCTGGTCGAAGCCTTCGTCGAAGAGTTCGAGCGTGGCGTCGCTCGGACTGTCGACGATGTAGCGGTCGTCGCCCAGGCCGCCGATCATTTCGTCGCCGCCGCTTCCGCCGTCGAGGATGTCGCCGCCGCCCATACCGAGCAGCCGGTCATTGCCGTCCAGACCGGACAAGATGTTGTAGATATCGTTGCCGACGATCTGGTTGGCCGCAGCGTTGCCGCCGCCGGTGAACGCCGAGCCGGTGAGCGTCAACATATCGACATTGGCCGCCAGCGTGTAGCTGATCGAACTCTCGACCTGGTCGAAGCCTTCGCCGGCGAGTTCCGTGATGGCGTCGCCGGCGTTGTCGACGATGTACTGATCGTCGCCCAAACCGCCGATCATCTCGTCGCCGCCGGCGCCGCCATCAAGTCGATTGCCGATCGTGTCGCCGGTAAGCATGTCCGCGAAAGCCGAACCGCGCAGGGCTTCGATGCCGGTGAGGGTATCCGATCCGGCGCCACCCGTGTTCTGCGCGCCTGCAGCGGCTACACTCACCGTGACGGCGGCGCCGGCGGTCGCGTAGTCCGCAAAATCGAACCCGCCCCCGCCGTTCAGCGCGTCGTTGCCGATGCCGCCATCGAGCGCGTCATCGCCCGCATCGCCCGACAGTTGATCGTTGCCGGCGCCGCCATAGATGCGGTCGTTCCCGTCGCCGCCGTTGATCGTGTCCGCACCATCGCCTGCCGCTTCGGATGGCGTCAGGCGGTGAATTTCACCATCGAGGCCGACGACATACAGACGCCCTCTCCCGTCAACGGCGAATGACGAGATCTGATTGAGCGTGCCGACGTCGACTCGGATTTGCGCGTTCCGTTGCAGAAAGTCGACAGCTTGGCCGTTAACGGCGCGCAGCGTCCAGATATTGCCAGTGCCGAAATCGCCGAAGAAGTAGAGTCCCTGTGCGCCGCCCGTCCCGTGATAGACATAACCGCCGGTGACGGAGACGCCAACATTGCGTCCGTATTCTGCGATCGGAAACACCGCATTCGGCGCGGTGGTGGTGCTCGAATGCACGAACGTGCCCTCGAACCGCCGCCACCCGAAATTCAGCCCTGATACGCCAGCTTGCACATAGTCGATTTCTTCGAGCGTGCTCTGGCCCACGTCGCCGATATAGAAGTCGCCCGTGGCGGAATCGAAGCTCGCGCGCCAAGGATTGCGCAATCCATAGTGCCAGATTTCGTCGGCGCCGGCGACGCCTGCGCCGGCGAACGGATTGCCGGCGGGGATCGCGTAATTGCGCGCGCCATCGGTCGGAAAGCCATCGCTGTTGACGTCGATACGCAGGATCTTTCCGAGCAGGTTTTCGATGTTCTGCGCGTTGTTGTTGGGGTCGCCGGCGCCCCCGCCGTCACCCACCGAGACGTAGAGCATTCCGTCAGGGCCAAAGCCGATCCACCCGCCGTTGTGATTGCCGGCGAACGAATGATCGATGGTGATGATCAGTCGTTTCGAGGCAACGTCGGCGATGTCGGGGTTGCCGGCTGAACGCGTGTATTCCCAAAGTTCCAAGTTTCCGGCCGCATTGGTGAGGTTGACGTAGAAACGGCCGTTGGCGGCGTAATTCGGATGGAACGCCAGGCCAAGCAAACCTTGCTCGCCGCCGGTAGAGAGTTCGTCGCTCGGAATATCGAGGAACGCTGTTGGACTCACCGCGCCGGTGATCGCGTCGACGATCACGATACGGCCGGTATGCGCTTCGACCACGAACATGCGATCGGGGTCACCAGGCGCTGATGTCGCAAATACGGGCCGCGCCAAGCCGGCGACAAGCCGCGTCGCCACGATGACGCCGGAGTCCGTCCCCGCATCCGCGGCGCTGTAGCCGTAGATGAGGTCGTTGCCTGCGCCACCGTTTATCGTGTCAGCGCCGCCGCCGCCCGAAATGACGTCGTCTCCGCCTGCGTCGGAAATCTGATCGGGCCCATCCAACCCGGTTATGACATCAGCCGTCGCGCCGCCATTGAGCGTGTCGGGGCCATGGGTGCCTACCAGCTCGGGCATGTCCTCTTCCTCGGCTTCGAGCGTCGCTCCATGAACCTATATCTCGAAGCGCGATTGCCAAGGACGGGTCATGTTTCAATGGGCGCCGCGCCCGTTCCCGGCAAAGGAATCGTCGCTTGAGCCGTGAACCGCGGCTTCGACAGCTCGACCCGCCGCCAAACTCCGTGCGAGGGACGCCTACGGTCCGAAGCCGAAGAAGTCGTCGTGGGTGAGGGCGAGGCCCGTGCTCAGGGTCGCGAACTGCACCGCCGCGCCGGCGCCCGAGCCGTCGGCGTCGTAATAGAGCGCGCCGGTGGCGCTGTCGTAGACGATGCGATCCTCCGCGTCGGCGGCGGCCGATCCGATATGGAAGGCGTCGGCGTCGAGCGCGGCGGCGCCGATCGCGGTGAACACCGAGACGCTAAGATAGATGGCGTCGTCGGCGACGTTGAAGTCGGCGATCTCGTCGACATTGCCGGCGCCCAGCGCCGTCGAGAACACGAACGCGTCCGCGCCGGCGCCGCCGGTGAGCCGGTCGCCGCCGTCCTTGCCGTCGAGATAGTTTGCCTGCGCGTTGCCGGTGATGGTGTTGGCGAGCGCGTTGCCGACGCCGACGGCGCCGGCGGCAAGCGTCAGCACTTCGATATTGGCCCCAAGCGTCCAGTCGCCGTAGGCGACGATTTCATCGGTCCCTTCGCCGGCAAATTCGACGGTCGTGTCGCCCAGACTGTCGACGATATAGCGGTCGTCGCCGGCCCCGCCGTACATCGCGTCGCCGCCGGTCCCGCCGTCGAGGACGTCGTTGCCGTTCAAGCCGACCAGCTGGTCATTGCCGTCGAGGCCTTCGAGCAGATTGGCAAGCGCATTGCCGACGATGCCATTCGCCGATCCGTTGCCGGTTCCGCGAATCGCAGCGCCGGTTAGCGTCAGATGTTCGACATTGACGCCAAGCGTCCAATCGACACTCGACCACACTTCGTCGAAGGCGCTGTCGGTGTCGGTTTCGATGGTCTGGTCGGATGCATTGTCGACGATGTAGCGATCGCCGCCCGTCCCGCCGATCATCTCGTCGGCGCCACTGCCGCCGTCGAGGATGTCGTTGCCGGCCAGGCCGATCAAGCGGTCGGCGCCGCCGAGACCCGACAGCGCGTTGGCGTTGGAATTGCCGGTGATGACGTTGTCGACCGCGTTGCCCGTGCCGTAGATCCCGGCCGCCAAAGTCAGCAGCTCGAAATTGGTCCCCAAAGTCCAATCGCCGTAGACGACGATTTCGTCGGTTCCTTCGCCGGCAAGTTCGGTGGCGATGTCGCCCAGGCTGTCGATGACATAACGGTCGTCGCCCAGCCCGCCGATCATTTCGTCGCCGCCGGTCCCGCCGTCGAGCACATCATTGCCGCCAAGACCGATCAACCGGTCGTCGCCGTCGAGCCCGGCCAGGACGTTGGCGTTGGAATTGCCGGTGATGACGTTGGCGAGCGCATTGCCGACGCCGAAGACGCCTGCCGCCAAGGTCAAGAGCTCGATGTTGGCCCCCAAGGTCCAGTCGCCGTAGACGACGACTTCGTCGGTTCCTTCGCCGGCCTGCTCGATTGTCGTGTCGCCCAGACTGTCGACGATGTAGCGGTCGTCGCCCAAGCCGCCGATCATCTCGTCGCCGCCGGTCCCCCCGTCGAGAACGTCGTTGCCGCCTAAACCTTGCAACAGGTTGGCGTTGGCGTTGCCGGTGATGGTGTTGGCGAGCGCGTTGCCGACGCCGACGGCGCCGGCGGCAAGCGTCAGCACTTCGATATTGGCCCCAAGCGTCCAGTCGCCGTAGGCGACGATTTCATCGGTCCCTTCGCCGGCAAATTCGACGGTCGTGTCGCCCAGACTGTCGACGATATAGCGGTCGTCGCCGGCCCCGCCGTACATCGCGTCGCCGCCGGTCCCGCCGTCGAGGACGTCGTTGCCGTTCAAGCCGACCAGCTGGTCATTGCCGTCGAGGCCTTCGAGCAGATTGGCAAGCGCATTGCCGACGATGCCATTCGCCGATCCGTTGCCGGTTCCGCGAATCGCAGCGCCGGTTAGCGTCAGATGTTCGACATTGACGCCAAGCGTCCAATCGACACTCGACCACACTTCGTCGAAGGCGCTGTCGGTGTCGGTTTCGATGGTCTGGTCGGATGCATTGTCGACGATGTAGCGATCGCCGCCCGTCCCGCCGATCATCTCGTCGGCGCCACTGCCGCCGTCGAGGATGTCGTTGCCGGCCAGGCCGATCAAGCGGTCGGCGCCGCCGAGACCCGACAGCGCGTTGGCGTTGGAATTGCCGGTGATGACGTTGTCGACCGCGTTGCCCGTGCCGTAGATCCCGGCCGCCAAAGTCAGCAGCTCGAAATTGGTCCCCAAAGTCCAATCGCCGTAGACGACGATTTCGTCGGTTCCTTCGCCGGCAAGTTCGGTGGCGATGTCGCCCAGGCTGTCGATGACATAACGGTCGTCGCCCAGCCCGCCGATCATTTCGTCGCCGCCGGTCCCGCCGTCGAGCACATCATTGCCGCCAAGACCGATCAACCGGTCGTCGCCGTCGAGCCCGGCCAGGACGTTGGCGTTGGAATTGCCGGTGATGACGTTGGCGAGCGCATTGCCGACGCCGAAGACGCCTGCCGCCAAGGTCAAGAGCTCGATGTTGGCCCCCAAGGTCCAGTCGCCGTAGACGACGACTTCGTCGGTTCCTTCGCCGGCCTGCTCGATTGTCGTGTCGCCCAGACTGTCGACGATGTAGCGGTCGTCGCCCAAGCCGCCGATCATCTCGTCGCCGCCGGTCCCCCCGTCGAGAACGTCGTTGCCGCCAAGGCCGATCAGACGGTCGGCGCCGTCGACACCTGCCAGGAAGTTGGCGTTGCCGTTGCCGGTGATGACGTTGTCCAGCGCATTGCCAATGCCGGTCGCGCCGGCGGCAAGCGTCAGCACTTCGATATTGGCCCCAAGCGTCCAGTCGCCGTAGGCGACGATTTCATCGGTCCCTTCGCCGGCGTTTTCGATCGTGGCGTCGCCCAGACTGTCGACGATGTACTGGTCGTTCCCAGCTCCGCCGATCATTTCGTCGCCGCCGGTCCCGCCGTCGAGCACGTCGTTGCCCCCAAGCCCGATCAGACGGTCGGCGCCGTCGACACCTGCCAGGAAGTTTGCGTTGGCGTTGCCGGTGATGGTGTTGGCGAGCGCGTTGCCGATGCCGAAGACGCCTGCCGCCAAGGTCAAGAGCTCGATGTTGGCGCCCAAGGTCCAGTCGCCGTAGACGACGATTTCGTCGGTTCCTTCGCCCACCAGCTCAAGCGTCGTGTCGCCCAGACTGTCGACGATGTACTGGTCGTTCCCAGCTCCGCCGATCATTTCGTCGCCGCCGGTCCCCCCGTCGAGCACATCATTGCCGCCAAGACCGATCAGACGGTCGGCGCCGTCGACCCCTGCCAGGAAGTTGGCGTTGCCGTTGCCGGTGATGGTATTGGCCAGAGCGTTGCCGACGCCAACGGCGCCGGCGGCCAGCGTCAACAGTTCGATGTTGCCCCCCAAGGTCCAGTCGCCGTAGGCGACGACTTCGTCTGTGCCTTCGCCGGCCTGCTCGATTGTCGTGTCGCCCAGACTGTCGACGATATAGCGGTCGTCGCCCAAGCCGCCGATCATTTCGTCGCCGCCGGTCCCCCCGTCGAGGGTGTCGGCTCCGCCAAGACCGATCAAACGGTCGTTGCCGCCCAGGCCTTCGAGCAGGTTGGCGCCGCCCGTGCCTGCTATGACGTTGTTGGCGCTGTTGCCCGTGCCGCGGAACGCCGAGCCGCCAAGCGTGAGGTTCTCGACGTTCGCCGCCAGCGTCCAGTCGATCGATGCGACGACTTCGTCTGTGCCTTCGTTCGGGTTCTCGATCGTGGTGTCGCCGATGCTGTCGACGACATATTGGTCGTTGCCCGTCCCGCCGGTCATCTCGTCGCCGCCGACGCCGCCGTCGAGCACGTCATTGCCGCCTAGCCCGATCAGGCGGTCGTTGCCGCCGAGCCCCGACAGGAAGTTGGCGTTGGCGTTTCCGGTAATGGCGTTGTCGGACGCGTTGCCCGCACCAGCGCTGCCTGCCGCGAGCGTCAGCAGCTCGATATTGGCGCCCAAAGTCCAATCGCCGTAGACCACGACTTCGTCGACGCCTTCGCCGGCCAGCTCGATCGTCGCATCGCCCAGACTGTCGACGATGTAGCGATCGTCGCCGGTCCCGCCGGTCATCTGATCGCCGCCGCTGCCCCCGTCCATAACGTCATTGCCGGGGCCACCATTCAAGATGTCGTCGCCGGCCGCGCCGGTGAGAATATCTTCGCCTTCGAGCGCGTTTATCGTGTCCTCTGCGGGGCCGCCTACGAGCGAATCGTTGCTCGTGGTGCCGGTGATCGGCGCCGTGGCGAAGTCATAAGCCGTCGTCGTCAAAATGCCGGCGAAACTGTTGTTGTTGATGTCGCGCAGAACGCCTGAGCCCATCTGGATGTAATAGCTGCGTCCCGCGCCCAGATTGTCGGTCGGATTGATGGTGACGGTGTTGCCGGCGAACGAGACCTGCGTGCTGTCCGACGCCGAAATCGTACGCGCCACGGTGCCGTTCGAATTGTAGATGATGATGTTGCCGCTGCCGGCAGTCATCGCTTCGCTGAACGTCAATACGAAATTGGCGCCGAAATTGACGCCGGTGGCGTTATCCGCCGGCAGGCCGCTGACGAACGTGGGCGCAGTCGAGTCCGCGGTCGATGAGCTGGCGGCCAGCAGATAGCCGCCGGTGCCGGTGCTATAGGCGGACGCGGCGAGAAAGTGTGTGCCCGATGTGGTGGCCGTAAAGGTGATCTGCGAATTGAGGCCGCTGAAATCGTCATTGAAAGTGAGATACAAGCCGTTTGCGTCGAATAATTCGAGATAGGGGTCGTCAAGTCCGCCCACCGCCGAATTCAGCGTGAACGTGTAGGTCGCACCGGCCGTCAGCGTCACGCGATAGAGATCGATGTCACCGACAGATTCGATGCTGCCGGTCGTCGCCGGCGCGTTCAGCGTGACAAAACCGGGCGTAGCCAACGAGAACGGATAATCGTCGATCGCTGTGGTGATCGTGAAGTTGTAGGTCGTGTTGTTCGAGATGCCGGCGAAGTTGTTGCCAGCGGCATCCCTCACCGCGCCGGGCGCGATGTTGACGTAATAGCTTCCGCCCGGATCGAGTTGAGTCGCAGGCTGTACGAACAGCGTCGATCCAAAAATCGAGACCTGCGAAGTGTCGGTGACGGAAATCGTGCGCGCCGCCGTGCCATTGCTGTTGTAAATCGTGATATTGCCGGAGCCGGCGACGATGGACTCGTTGAACAGGAAATATAGGCCGATGCCGTGCGCGAGATTGGTGCTGTCGTCGGGAGGATAAAATCCGGTGATTTGCGGCGCCGTGGTGTCCGGACCGCTGGTCGTCGCGCCAATCGTATAGGTTCCGGTGCCTGTGCTGTAGGCGTAGGCGTAGAGGAAATACGTTCCCGACGTCGTCGGCGTGAACGTGATCTGCGAGTTCAGGCCGTTGAAATCGTCATTGTAGGTGATGAAGGCGCCGGTGCTGTCGCGCAGTTCGAGATAGGGATCGCCGAGGCCGCCCGTGCCGCCCGTGCCGTTCATGGTGAAGGTGTAGCCATTGCCCGCAGTCAGCGTGACGCGGAATGCATCGCCGTCGTTCGCCGTCTCGATGTTCCCGGCCGTCGCTGGCCCGCCCACGGTGACGACGCCGGCGGTGGCGATCGATAGCGGGTAGTCGTCGGTGACGCCGCTGGTCGTGAAGGTGTAGGGCGTCGGACCCGACAGGCCCGCGTAGGCATTGCCGGTGATGTCGGTAATCGCGCCGTTGTCGATGTTTATGTAATAGCTGCTGCCCGTGCTCAGATCGAAGGTGGGGTTGATCGTCACCGTGTTGCCGGAGAACGAGACCTGCGAGGTATCGGCCGTGTTGATGGTGCGCGCGACAGATCCGTTGCTGTTGTAGATGATGAAATTGCCGGAGCCGGCCCGCACGTTTTCGGTGAATGTGAGAACGAAGTTCGTTGAAGCAAGCACCCCGCTGGCCAGGTGAGGCGGGTTTGCGCTGGTCAGGCCTGGCGCCGTCGTATCAGTGGTGCGCGCGCCAACAAAATACGTTCCCGTGCCCGTGCTCGCGTGCCTAGCTTCGAGGTAGTACGTCCCGGTCGTCGTCGGCGTGAAGGTGATCACCGAATTGAGCGAGTTCGGCGCGTTGTCATTGGTGAGCAGGCTGACGCCGGCCGAATCGCGCAAGGTCAGGAAGGGGTCGCTGAGCGTGCCGTCCTCGCCGCTGAGACTGAGGCTGTACTCCACGCCGGCAGTCAGCGTGATTCGGAACCAATCCAAATCGCCGCTCGTCTCGATGTTGCCTGCAACCAGCGAACCGTTAGGCGTGACCGACCCAGTCGTCGAGGTGTTCGCGCTGAAGTCGTCGGTGGGCGTAACCGTGGTGAAATTGAGAGCTGTCGATCCCGTGATGCCTGCGAAGGCGTTTCCTGCAAGGTCGCGCACGGCGCCAGCGTCGATGTTGATGTAGTAGCCCGCGTTCGCGGCGAGATCGACGCTCGGATTGATCGTGATGGTCGATCCGGAGAACGTCACCGATCCATGATCGTTCACCGCGATTTGCTGGAACACCGTCCCGCTGGAGTTGTAGATCGTGATGTTTCCCGACGCCCCCGCCTGAACCGTCTCGCTGAACGTCAGCACAAGGTTCGCGTAAGGTTGCACGTTGGTGGCGTTGTCGGCGGGGTTTGAACTGACCAGGGTCGGCGCGGTCGTATCGGAGAAGCGCGCCTGCAACGTGTAGGTGCCGGTGACGCTGGGATCGTAAGCGCGGGCTTCGAGATAGAAGACGCCGGTCGTCAGGGCGGTATAAGCCAACAGCGAATTCAGCCCGTCGCCGCTGTCGTCATCGAACGCCAGGATGTTGCCGGCTGAATCGCGCAACACCAGATAGGTGTCGCCAAGCGGTTTCGAGCCCGCGCCGATCAGATCGAATTGGTAGCGTTGACCTGCTACAAGATTGACGCGGAACCAGTCAGTATCACCGGCGGTCTCGATGTTTCCGGACACCACAGCGCCATTGACGGTGACAGAACCGGTGGTCGCGGTGCTGCCGGCATAGTCGTCGCCGCTTCCGGCGCCGCCGGTAGTGAAATTCCAGGCGGTCGCCGAGCTGAAGCCACCAAAAGCGTTGCCTGCGAGATCGCGGACGACGCCCGAGGCCATGTTCACATAATAGCCGGTGGCGTTGGAAAGATCGGCGGACGGATTGATCGTGACCGTGTTGCCGGAGATGGTCACTTGAGTCGCGTCGGTGATCGCAATCGTGCGCACCACCGCCCCGCCGGTCGAGAGAATGACGATATCGCCGGTTCCGGCCTGGACCGCTTCGTTGAACGTTATGACTAGGTTTGCGCCGGTCGCAACGCCAACGGCGTCGTCCGCTGGGGAAAGCGAAGTGACCGTCGGCGCAGTGGTGTCCGCGGCGGATGCGATCGTGAAATTGTAGGCTGTCGTCCCGGACAGGCCGGCGTAGGGGTTGCCGGTGGTGTCCCTGATCACGCCCGAGGCGATGTTGATATAGTAATTGCCGCTGGCGCTGAGATCGGTGCTCGGATTGACCGTCATGGTCGATCCGGAGAACGAAACTTGACCAGTGTCGGTTACCGCGATCGTGCGGGCGACCGTGCCATCGCTGTTGAATATGACAATGTTGCCAGTGCCGGCGACGACGCTTTCACTGAACGTGAAGATGAGGTTTGCGCTCGGCGCAACGCCGGTCGCATTGTCGGCTGGCGCAGTGCTGACAAGAGTCGGCGCCGTCGTATCGACATTGCGCATTTGCTCGGCGGTGAAGGTGCCGTCGGTGAAGCGGAAGAACTCGACATTGCTGACGGTGTCAGTGCCGGTGGTCGCATTGGTGATGGTGAAACGCTGGCTCGCGGCATCATAGGTCACTGTGACCGCGGAACGCGCGACCTCATACACGGCCGTGTCGCTGTCCGCGCCGCCATCAATGAAATCGCTGCCTCCGCCCCCAATCAATGTGTCGTTGCCGGCGGCGCCATTCAGGGTGTCGTTTCCGCCACGACCTTCGAGCTGGTTTGCCCCCTGGTTGCCTATGATTGTGTCGTTCGCGCTGCCGCCATTGGCGTTCTCGATCAACGAACGCGTGTCGTTATTGAAGAGCCAGGCATTGTAGATGTTTGCGCCCAGATTGCCCTCACCGAGGTTCGGCCGCTGGGTCGCGCTCGTAATCGTATAGGCGCCCGGCGCGAGATTGATCTGCAGCGACGTCGTGTAGTTCGACAGATCGTAGGTATCGACGCCGCCGCCGTCCCACACCGTCATAAAGATGGTGTTGCTCACGGGGAGAGCCTGAGCAACGCCGTTTATGCTTTGCTGGCCGGTTGTTGCGCTCCACGTATAGATGGTGTTGCCGGCGTTCGACGTATAGTTCGCCCCGTACATGGCCTGAAGGCCAAGGATATCGTTCGCCATGTAAGTTGTAGGCAGGTGGACGGCGTGGTTGTATCCATCCACGACCATGTTTTGATATGAGCGGTAGCTCATAGTGGAATAACCCAACCAGTCGTAGGCTGACGGCAAAGGGCCGTTTCCCCCGAAGGATTGGTGAGAGTGTTTCAGTCCGAGCGCATGACCGAGCTCGTGAAAGATAGTCTGGTACGAGAAATCTCCAGGGCGAGGGCTACGCGAGTTGTTTGGTCCGATCCAGATGTCGCCTTGCTCTCCATAATTGCCGGGAGTGGTAAGCGCTTGGGGAAAATCGGCGACTTGAGCGGAGCTCAATGAGGTGGAGTTGGTATTGGCGATTCGAATGTCAGCGGCGCCCGTGCCGGCGAACACGACCTGCAGATTGCAGTAGCTCTGGATCAATGCAAACGCGGTCGTAATCGCCGTTTGCTGCAATGCCGAAAAGGGGCTGATCGCGCTGACGTAGTTCGGATAATAATAGCCGCTCGCGTAGTCGGACGCAGAATCGGTGAAACTATAGGTAACCGTGCCGGACCACTTGGCGCCGATTAGCACGCCATCGATCAGCGGATTGCCCGTGCTGTATTGTTTGACGCCGACCGCCATGCTCGCCCCCCGACAAGTCTGTTCGCACTGCCATCGCCCGCATTGGGATGCGAACAGTTGGTCACAGGGTTGAAGCCGCGGCAAGAGCGGATAGAACAGATGCTGGCTCAAATGGGCCGGAGGGTCGCCATGCAGGTTTCCGGGATCGCGATGCGGGCACGGCTAGTGCGGCCTATGTTTTTGTTTTTATGTACAATTGCGACGATCTCAGGATGCTCGATGAGTGAACCCCCGACTTCCACCCCACCCACAGCGGACTCTGCATCAACAGACGCAGAGGCAAACGCGCCATCGGCGCCGACAAGCGGTTGGAGACAACGCGATCCGAATATTGCGATACGTCAGGAGTTCGACATTGCTGTACAGGCCGGCACCAAAGACGCGCTCGAACTCTTCATAGCCCGCTACCCCGATCATGCGCTCGCCGAGGATGCCCGCCAACGCCTCCGAGACCTGGAAGCGCGCCCCTCAAACGACTGACGTGCAAAGAAGCGTCGCGGCAAGTGAAGTGGCGCCCATGCTCGAACTAGCCAAGTCCCGCGTCATGATCGCCGGCGCGGGCGGGGCCGTCGGCTCCGCCCTGATGCGCTTGCTGCACGGCCAAACGCGCACTTTACGCGGCTGGCGGCAGGCGGATGGCGATTTGCGTGAGGAAACCGCCGCCCGAGCAGCCCTGATCGAACAGAAGTACGATGTCGTCTTCCTGCTCGCCGCCACCCAGGGCGGCATCGCCGACAATATCGCGCGTCCGCGCGCCTTCCTGGAAGACAACGCGCGCATCGCGTTCAACGTGATCGGCGCTGCCGCCGAGTGCGACGTGTCACGTCTCGTGTTCGCCGGAAGCACAGTGCTTTATTCGCCCGACGCGCCGCAGCCTTATCGAGAACAGGATCTCGCCAAGGGCGCCCTGGACGCGACGCACGAAGGCTACGCCCTCGCAAAACTGCTGGGCATGCGTCTGTGCGCTTATTACGCCTCGGAGCGCGGCCTCCACTACACCACCGCTGTTCTTGGCAACGTCATTGGCCCTGGCTGTACGTTCGAGCCGCCGCGCGCCGGCGTGGCGGCATCGTTGATCAAGCGCGCGGTCGACGCCCGGAGGGCGGGCGCTTCTGCACTCAGCGTTTGGGGCACGGGGCGCGCGACGCGCGATCTGCTGCCTGCCGCAGACGCTGCCGCGGCGCTGGCCTTGATCGCCGAGCGCCAGGCCAGCCCCGCCCCGATCAATGTGGCCTCCGGCGTCGACCGCCCCATGGTCGACATCGCCAAAGCGGCGGCGGCCGCCGCCGGATTTGAGGGCGCCATCGCGTTCGACGCGAGCAAGCCCGAGGGCGCGCTTTCGCGATCCGTCGATATTGCGCAGCTGCGTGCGCTCGGCTTTTCGCCGCAGGTTCAACTCGCGGACGCCTTCGCCGAACTGGCGGCGATTTATGAGAGCAGTTGAGGGATAGACCACCCCGCTATCCACGCCGCACGCGCCGTAAGTTGTTGAAAACGTACGTTCTGCCGCCAATCAATCCGACCGAGGCGACCCGGCCTTACACTGGGTCCATGACGGACCAAACAACCAACCTCCACCTCCCCTATCTACAATCGGGCCAAGCCCAGAAGCATGTCACGGTCAACGAAAGCCTGACCTTGCTAGATGCGCTCGTGCAGCTCTCGGCTGTCTCGGCGACGACTGCGGAGCAGCCTTCAACGCCCGCGGACGGCGCCGTGTACCTTCTGCCGCCGGGAAAGACCGGCGCGGCCTGGGGCGGCATGGCCGACGGGGCGCTCGCGCACCATCGGGCCGGCGCCTGGTCGGCAATCGCACCGCACGAGGGCTTCGTCTGTTGGGTGAGCGACGCCGACAAGCTGCTGATCTATTCGGGTTCGGCATGGCTCGAAACCGGCAATGCGCTTACGCGCGCGATTGCGACGCTCTCCGCAGACGGATTCGTGGCGCGGACATCGGCGAGCGCCGCCGCCGCACGCGCACTGACGGCGGGCGCCGGGATCAGCATCAGCAACGGCAATGGCGTCGCAGGCAATCCGACGATTGCGATCGACACAGCCGCTTCCCTCACTTGGACCGGCGCTATGGTGCTGCAGGGCGGCTTCACGTCGGGCAATTGGATCACCGCGCAACACGCCGATGCACGCATTTACCTCAACGACACAACGCCCTCTTCGGGGCGCTCGTTTCTGCTGCGCTCGTCCGGCAGCACGCTGCAGTTTCATGACATCAGCGCCGGCGCCGAACGCGCCCGGTTCGATGCGTCGGGCCACTTCGTCCCGGGCGCCGACAACACCTACAATCTGGGTTCCGCTTCGCTGCGCTTGAAGGAGGTGTTCGCCGCGACCGGCGCAATCAACACGTCCGACGCGCGCGAGAAGACGACGCTGCAGCCGGTGCCGGAAAGCGTCAAGCGTGCGGTGCGCAAGGTCATTGCCGGCGCCGGCGTGTTTCAGCGGCTCGACGCCGTCGCCGCCAAAGGCGCCGACCGCGCCAGGCTTCATGTCGGCGTCACCGCTCAAGCCGTGCGGGATGCATTTCTGGCCGAAGGCGAAGACCCCGAACGCTGGGCGCTGTTCTGCGCGGACGCCGTGCCTTCAAGTGAGGCGCCGGATGGCAGCGAAACCAGGTTAGGCCTGCGCACCGATCAGCTCTTGATGTTGGCTCTGCACGCGATGGGTTAGGCGCGTTCGATCTGGCGGACGCGGTGGAACGGCACCCACTCGCTCTTGGTGCGCAAGACCCCCTTGGCCGCGGCTTCGGCGATGATCTTGTTCGCCTCGTCGTTCGAGCCGACCTGTATGTCGACAAACGACAGCTTCGGCGTCGGACCCCAGTATTCCTTGCCCTCGAACCAGACCCTAATCATTCAGCCCCTCCAACCGGAAGCGAATATAGCCAGGGGTCGTAGGGTGTGAATAGTGTTATGTACCAGAATGGCAAGAACGCGTGTGGGAACCTTGAGCTATTCCGCCGCCATTTCTTGTTCCGGCGCGTCGAGGCGGCTCACGCCTAAGCGCTGGCTTTCCGTGTAGGCAGCGATTACCTCACTGGGCGGGCCGTCCATGACGATCCTGCCGCGCTCAAGCCAAAGCGCGCGGTTGCAGGCGCCCTCGATCAGGCCGAGCGCATGCGTGGCGAGCACGAGCGCCTTCGCCCCGTCGAGCATCTGATTGAGCCGCGTCGTCGCCCGCTCGATGAACGCTGCGTCGCTGGCGCCCAGCCATTCGTCCATGATCAAAACGTCGGGCCGCACGGCCGTGCAAATTGCAAACGCAAGACGCACGCGCATGCCTTCGGAATAGATGCGGATCGGCATTTTCATGTAGGGGCCGAGTTGGGTGAATTCCTCGATCTCGTGGCGCGCGGCGGCGATCTCGGCTTCGGTGGCGCCGATCAGCCGCAGCGGCAGCTCGAGGTTTTCGTAGCCGGTGAACTCGGAATGGAGGCCGAGCCCCTTCTCGATCAGCGGCGCCACCCGCCCGCGCACCAGCACCTCGCCGCTGCTTGGATGAAGCACGCCGGCGAGCATCCGCAGCAGCGTGCTCTTGCCCGCGCCATTGTGGCCGACGAGGCCGATCTTGTCGCCGTCCTGGACTTCCAAGGAGAGATTGTCGATGGCGCGCACGGTGACGCTGCCGCCGCCGCTGACGACCCGGCCGCCGGTGAGTTTGCCGAGCGTCATCAGCTTCATGGAGCGCGCATTGGCCTCGTAGACCGGATAGTCGATGGTGGCGTCCGTAACGCGGATGAGAGTCATGCCCGCCTCACAGCCAGAAGGTCAGCTTGCGCCGGGACCACAGGAATACCGCGATTCCCACAATCCACACCGCGCCCAGCAAGACGCCGGCGTAAATCAATTCGTTCATCGTGATCGAGCGCCCAAGCAACGGACCGCGGATCAGCTCTATCATGCGGTAGAACGGGTTGAGATCGACGAAAATCGCGCGCTGCGGAAGATTGTCGGCCATCCAGAAGATCGGCGTCAGGAAGAAAAACATCTGCATCAGATTGGCGATCAGCTGTGACAGATCGCGAAAGCGGGTGCAGAGCGGAGCGATCGACAGACACACGCCAACGCCGAACACGGCATAGAGCAACGCCCCGAACACGGCTTCGAGCGCCACCCATGACAGGGGCGCCCCCATGATCGCCACCAACGGAATGACGACGATGACATTGTGCGCGAAATAGATGAACTGACGGAACACCGTGCGCGACGCCATCAGCGTCAGCGGCATCGGCACGTTGCGCAAATAGCCCTCGGACTCGATCACCGAATTGCAGGCGTCCGTCACCAGACCCGAAAGCAGGTTCCACGCCAGAAAGCCGCAGGCCAGATAGGTCAGATACGGGCGGAACGGCTGCTCGAACACCTGACCGTACAAGAAGGCCAGGCTGAGGATCATCACCGCCATGCTGATCGAGATCCAGAACGGCCCGAGCAGCGATCGGCGGTAGCGAATATGGATGTCGCGCCAGCCCAGCAGGCCCCAGGTGCGATAGCGCGCGAAACCCCACAGGAAATCGCTGAGCGGCGATCCCGCGCCCATGGGCGGACGCAGCCGATCGTCGGCGCTAAACGGCTCGGGTGCGCTCACGACGCTCAAAATCTCGTCCCCCGGGTCTTGGCCGCCGGATACTGCGATTTAGCCAACCCAATCCGACTTCCTTATATAGCACGACGCCGCCACGCTAGCCCCAGAGGCGCCGCGCAGCAGCGATGCAGCGCCGCGGCTGGCGTGGCCGGAAAAGCTCATGCTAAGAAGCGGCCTCAAAATCGGGGGACTTGATGAAAACGGCCTTGGTCTGCGGCGGCGGCGGCTTTATCGGCGCCCATCTGGTGAAGCGCCTGAAGCGCGAGGGGTTCTGGGTCCGCGCGGTCGACCTGAAATTCCCTGAATACGACGCTACGCACGCTGACGATTTCGTCATCGGCGATCTGCGTGACCAGAGCCTGGTGCGCAGCGTGATCGACCGGCGCTTCGACGAACTCTATCAGCTGGCCGCCGACATGGGCGGCGCCGGCTACATCTTCACCGGCGAACACGACGCCGACATCATGCACAATTCGGCGACCATCAACCTCAACGTCCTCGACGCCGCGCACAAGCGCAACATCGCCAACGTGTTCTATTCTTCTTCCGCGTGCATGTACCCCTCGCACAACCAGGAAGATCCCGACAATCCGAACTGCGAAGAGAGCTCCGCCTACCCGGCCAATCCCGACAGCGAGTACGGCTGGGAGAAACTGTTCAGCGAGCGGCTCTATCTCGCCTACAACCGCAATTACGGCATGAAGAACCGGGTTGCGCGCTACCACAACATCTTCGGCCCCGAGGGCACCTGGACCGGCGGCAAGGAAAAGGCGCCGGCCGCGCTCTGCCGCAAGATCGCCGAGGCGCCGGATGGCGGCGAAATCCAGGTCTGGGGCGACGGGCTGCAGACGCGCTCGTTCCTCTATGTCGACGAGTGCCTCGAAGGCACCACGCGCCTGCTGCGCTCGAAGACGTTCGAAGGTCCGGTCAATATCGGCTCGGAAGAGATGATCTCGATCAACGATCTCGCCAAACTCATCGCCGGCATTTCCGGCAAGAAGATCAAGATCAAGAACATTCCAGGCCCCGTCGGCGTGCGCGGACGCAATTCCGACAACCGGCTGATCAAGCAAAAGCTCGACTGGGCGCCGAGCCAAAGCCTGCGCACCGGCCTCGAGCATACCTATGCCTGGATCGAGAACCGCGTCCGCGGCAACCAGCACCGGATCGCGGCGGAATAGGGCTACGCAGTGGCCGGCGCGTTCTGGGTATCGCAGCTTTCGCGCCCTTGCGAAGTCATCTCGCTTTGGACAACACACGCGCGCTTCGGCGAGATGGGACGCTGGTTCGCAGCGACGGCCGAACTGGGCGACGGCCTAGTCTCGCTACACGTCGAGCACCCGATCCATTTGTTTCACCCATGGGATCCGCGCGCCGCGGGCTACGGGGTTCCGACGATCTGGATTGACTTGTGGCGTGAGGGCCAAGACGGCGCGCTGGAACGGCACGGGCGCCGCAGGATCGCGCCAGGTTACGACCCACGCATCGTGAGCGATGGCGTCCGCGCGTTTGGATTATTCAGCGGCGTGCCCGCCGCGAGCGGCGGTCAAGCAGCGCCCGTAGCTTATGACATCCTCGCCGACCGGTTGATCGAAATTCAGACTCCAGTCGGCCTCCCCGTCGGCAAGAACTGGCAGCCGTTCCTCCGCGACGGCGCGCTTTACGTCGTGCACGAGCTTGCGCCGCTGCGCATTTTGCAGATCGATCTCGAAAACGGCGTGTCGCGCACTGTCGAAGAAACACCGTTCAATCTGCCGATCAGCGCGCTGCACCAGCCCTATTCGATGTTCCGCGGCGGGTCCAATCCAATCGTCTTGGAGAACGGCGCGGTCGCCGGCGTTGGGCACGCGACAATCCGGCGACATCGGCACGCCGCGTTTCTGTGGGAGCGCCATGCGGACGGCAATGTCGTGTTCGCGTTCCATTCGCTGTTTTCCAAGTTCGCCGATCACGGTTACAACTTGGTCGACCCCAACAGCCTCTTCATCGATCGCGCAGGACGTCTCGTGCTCGGCGTTACCGCTTGCCCCCGCGACGTGGGCCACGAACAGCCCATGGAATGTCTGCTGCTGCGCTTTGGCGGCGAACCGCGTGCGGGCGCGTCATTATCGCAATTTCTGGAGCGCCGCGCGCACGTGGGCACTACCGAGGAACCCAACTTGGCGGCTGCGACATTCTTTTGCGAAGAGATGCCGTGCGCGATCGCGCATAAGGATTGGGACGGATGCCGGTGGTCAGCCGGCGAACCCGGCTATCTCGTTTACGGCCCGTACGCACCCATCACTCGCGAAGGCGACTACGTCGCCATGCTTCGCTACACGACGGAGGGCGCGACGGGTGCGGTCGGCGAGTTTGACGTCACCGCGACCGGCGCCGACGGCGGCGCGGTGCTGGGCGCAACCCGGATCGAAGCAGCGAACGATCACTTTGGTTATGCGCAAGTCGCGCTTTCGACACGCGGGCGTGTGGGCATGCGCCTCGAAACGCGCGTGCGCGTGGGCGCCGACGTTCGCCTCGGCGCCTACGACATCTCGCTCCGCCAAGCTGGTGACGAGCAGCGATAACGGCTATGGATAACGCGAACCAAGATGTTCAACAGGTGCCAAACGCTTTAACGTTTCAGCCTCCGTCCAAATTCGCAATTACTGCTGCGTCGGTGTGATGTTTGTCCTTTGCCTCGGAATATCGCGCAGCGCATCGACATGGCTCTTCAACGCCGCTTACCAGGTGCTGTCGCATGACGGCGCAATCGTCAAGCGCGGCTTTGCCGATACCTTGGCTCAAGCCGCGCCGTTTTTCGAAGGCGACGCCGATCATATTCTAATCAAGTCGCACCGTCCCGATGCCGCGCTGGTGGGCGCGGCTAGGCATGGCGGAGTGCTTCTGTTGACTATGCGCGACCCGCGCGACGCTGCGGTGTCGTCAGTGCAGATGTTCGGCGGATCCGTTGCGCACCAAGCGAAATTGATCGGGCGCAGCAGCAGCGCTGTGATGCACTGCCAAACCTTTAAGAACGCGCGGCTTTGGCGGTACGAGGATCGATTCCAGGACGCTGCGCCGAGCAGCGTTCGTGAAATTGCCGACGCCTTAGGCGTGCGGCTGCCAGACCCGACCGCCGACGCCATCGCAGCCGGCATGTCACGTGTGAACATCGAGCGCGAAATCGCCAGCGTTGAAGCGGCGCCGGACGAGTTGCTGCTGCGGGGCGATGGCGATGTGGTGCACAAACTAACCCATTGGCACGCAAACCATCTCCGCGATGGGCGCGTCGGCAAATGGCGCGATTTGGCGCCTGCGGAGCGCGAGCTGTTGAACGCTGCGCTTCAGCCGTTTGTGCTGGCTTGGGGCTACGACAACCCTGCACCGCAGCCCGAATGGCCCGTCGCGTGTTTTCTCAGCCAGGCCGACGAGGCGCCCTTGAGCGGCGTTTCCTGCGACAAGGCCGGCTATCTCCTGTACGGCCCCTATTGTGCGCTGCCGGCGGGTGCATGGAGATTGGTGGCGAAATTATCGTTCGAGCGCGACGCCGGCGCGGAGGAGCGCCCGGACATCGTATTCGACGTGGCGCGCAACGGCGTTAGCCTCGGCGAGTTGCATCCGCCCATCGCCGAAGAAATGACGGTAAGCACCGACTTCGAACACGACGATCCGCTGGCGACGCTAGAATTCCGCATGCGGCTTCTGCGGCCGCAGCCTGGCTGGCGCGCGTTCCTTCGGAACGTGAGCTTGTCGAAAGCGACACGGGCCAAGCCGCCGGAACAGCTCCGGCCAAGCCGACCCAAGGCGCCGGTGTATCGTCCAATGAATTTTCTGGGCGAGAAAGATCAAGATCGCTGGGTCGTGGAAGAGGCACTTTGCGGAAAGCGCGAAGGTTGGTTCCTCGACTTAGCTGCAACAGATGGCGTAACGGGAAACAATACGCTGGTGCTGGAGCGAGAGCTTGCCTGGAATGGTCTCTGTATCGAGCCAAACCCAATCTATTTTGAAGCGTTGCGCCGAAATCGGCGATGTGCAGTATCAGCGGCTTGCGTGGACGAGGCGCCCGGCGTTGTCGAGTTCTGGCCCAATGGCGGCTTAGGCGGAATCATTGCCGATGACACCGACAATTCGCGCGCCACAAGAGCGAGCCAGCTCGACGAAGCATATGCTCGCGGCGAGGTGATGCGTTTTGAAACTCGCACTCTCGAGCAAGTGCTTGAGGAACACCGCGCACCGCCGGTCATCGACTATTTCAGTTTCGACGTGGAGGGCGCGGAAACGCGAATCCTGAGACGTTTTCCCTTCAATCGCTGGCGCTTTTTGTGCCTGACGGTGGAGCGCCCCACGCCGGAGCTCAACCGGCTCCTCTTTGCAAACGGGTATGTGTTCGTTCGTAATCTCTCTTACGACAGCTTCTACGTGCATAAGGGTTTGCCTGGTATTGATCGTCTAAAGATCGAGCCGTTCGAACAAGTGCCAGCAAAGGACTGGTAGGCCCCGTCACGCTTCGAGCGCGCCGCTACGCGACCGCATGTTCGCCGAAGCGCTCACGCATCGCGTCGTGATCGTACACGAACACCTGGCAGTCGCGGGTGCAGTGCGTGAGCCGCTGCGGCGGGATCGCGTACAGGTTTTCGAACTGCGAGGCGACGTAGGACTCGGTGAGCCTGTTATAGGCTGGCATGCCTTTTTCGTTGCAGGAAACGATGTAGAGCCCCCAGCCGCGATCGGCGAAGAAGCGGAAGATCTCCTCGCGCGCGCCCTTGTAGCGTTCTTCGTACTCCACCACGCAACACGGCGGGTTGGATTGAGACCACAAAAATTCCGCGGCGCGTATCACCGACATCTCGGCGCCTTCGACATCGATCTTGACGATGCTTGCGCGTGCGGCGTCGTAGTCGGACACCAGCGACTCGAACGGCGCCATCTCCACGTCATGAACGACGAGATCGAGCGACTGCCCGGCCGAGAGTTCCATGCCCACGCCCGGCAGCGGGATCATCGCCGCCTCCGGATGCTCACGATAGCTCCGCTCCAAATCGGCGATCATCTGGTCGCTGACTTCATGCAGTGGAACCATCCAGCCATTGCCGGGATGAAGCGGGTGGTTGAATAGCTTGAACTTGCCGCTCGTCTCGCCGGCGCCCGCCTGGATCACATGCACATTGGTCAGCGCATTGAGCCGCACGTTGCGCAACAGACGCTCCACCATGTCGGGGTTAGGTTCGATCGCTATCACCGCGCCGAGTTCGCCGACATAGTGCGCGCTCGGGATGACATGAGTGCCGATATTGCTGCCGACGTCGATATAGGCCTCACCCTTGCGCAAGGTGTGACGCATGAAGGCATGGGTCGGGGGCTCGTAGACGCCGTCTAGCAGGAAGGCGCGGCTGGTGACGAAATCACTGGCCGGATAGATTTCCATGAGGAAGCCGGCGGTGGTCGAAACCACCATCGAGCCCGGTAGATCCTGGCTGATGCGCTCAACCGCCTCGGCGCGCTTGCCGGCATATTCAGCCTGGCCGCGCGCGCCCTTCGGCCGCTTCGGCGAGGCTAGGAACGCCAGCGCCTGCTGGTGGGTCAACGCTTCCGCGGGCATGGTGCTGTTATCGTCCTCAGACGAGCGATAATGAGGTGCCGGTGCCGTCGCAAGCAAGTTGCGCTGCGGTAACCACACTCAAATCTTGCTTCGGGACGACAAACAGTTCGGGCTTGAGCGCATCCACGAGCGCGCCGAACGCGGAAATCGCATCGATGGCGCGCAAGCCAGCGGTAGGCCGCGCTTCATCGCCGGCAACCTCGAGATTGAGCCAATCCATCTTGCGCTTGGGCTGAGCGATGGGATCGATGCCGAACGCCTTCACGGCTGCCGGGGTCTGTCCAGCGTCGCCGCCGCAATAAAGCGCAAGCACATTCACATCCTGCCCGTCCTTCGCCGGCAGGCATTTGTCGATCTCTGCGCGCACCGCCTTGGCCTCGGCCGCTGTCGAGAAGGCCGCCAGCACGCGGCGCTCCCCTTTCGCGGGCGCCTCGCGCATCCACGCAGCCGGAAAGCCGCGGTTCAGCAGCTTCCAGTAGAGCGCGTCGCGCACGGCGTCAGCGTCGCCCACCGTGGTCGCGTTGTGGCGGATGTCGAGCCAATCCTGCGACAGGCCCCAGGTGTTGGGATCGCGCGGATCGATCGGCACGACGTAGGATTTCAGACCGGCGTATTTGCGCAGCGCGAAAGCCAGCTGGAAATCCTCGCCGGTCGTTTGCGTCCAAGGCGTTTCGCGGAACATGTAGCGGATGTGCTTCTGGCGCACGAAATGAAAGCCGCACAGCAGATCGACTTCGGCCTGGTCGACGGTTTTGCGGTCCGGCGGCAGATGCTCGAGGAATTCGCCGTTGACGTAGCGCGCCAGCCTGCCGTGCTCGTCGGGGCCTGGCAGCCGCCTCCAGCCGTAGACGCCGACATCGCCGGCGTCGGGCGACATTTCCATCACGTCGCGACAGCGGCGGAGAAAATCCGCTCCGATCATGATGTCGTCGTCGATGAAGGCGACGAACTCGCTCTCGGACTGAAGCGCGAGCTGGAAGCGGCCGTGATATTTGAAGTTCTTGCTGGTCTGGAAGAAATGGATGTTCTCGCCGGGGAATTCGTCGACCACGTTCTTATAGACGTCGGCGTCGTCGAGCCCGAAGGCGCACACCCAGATCTCGTCCAACGGAATGGTCTGCTTCAGCAGGCCGTGGATCTGACGCCGCAGCAGATCGGGCCCGCGTTTCCACACATTGAGCACGGCGGTCACGCCGCTCGTCCTCTCGGTCGCCATGGCGATTCTCTCATCCAGTTCCGGCCAAGCCGTAGGGTTCTGCACCGGCCGCTTCTCGCCCGGCGTCCGCGTCAGGACGCTGAAATTCTCGTCGCGGAAGACTTCGGTGAGGTGGCGCTTGATTGCGCGCAGCGCGTCCGGCTCGATCTTCGGCACGTCCTTGCGCGCCAGCACGATGTGCTCGATCAGGATATCGGCGTCGCGCCAATGACGGCGCGCTTTGAAGTAGCCGTACGAGTAGGATTCATCCGCCGTCTGCGTGGCGTAAGCAGGCAGCAGCGCGCGATCCCGCGGGCGGGCGATCTCGCCGAACGCCTTGTGCGCAGGCGCAAAGGCCGCCCGCATGTCCACGCCGTCGACCATCATTGCGTCGGCGCTGAAGTGCTCTTCGCGCGCCTTGCCCGGCAGTCGCGGGTTGCGCACCCAATCGACGGCGGCGTGCGCACCTGCCCGCAGCGGCCGCGGCACGAGCGCCTGCCACACCGGGCGGACGAGCTTGTAGGCGACGATGTCGGTCACGCCGCGGGCGCTGAAGGCGTGCCGGCCGGCGGCGGCATCGAACGGGAACAGATGATTGAACGAGCGGCCGACCGGCGTCTTCCGGAACAGCCAGCTGCCGCGCAGCATGATCGGGTAATAGTACCAGAAATTGTAGACTTGGCTCTTCAGCATCGAGCGACCGGGCTTCTTGACGATGCCGTCCTGTGAATACCGGAACGGCGCTTCGCGTGGGCCCATGTTGTTGAGGAAGCCCCTCGCGAGGCGATAGTTCTCCTTGAGCTCCGGATTTTCCCAGTAGCGGTACATATCGACCACGTTCGAGCTCTTCACGTGCCCGTAATTGTGGTTCTGGTGGACCGCGAGAATATCGGCGCTGGCGTCGACGACCTTGTAGCCGCGCCGCCATGGATCGGCGATCAGCCAGGAATCCCAGAAGAAGCGGCCGATCGCAAACGGCGGCACGTCTTTGTAGAGCCCGCGCGGGAAGATGTAATAGTCGGTGCCGTTGAAGCTATCGTCGCCGCCGCCGCGAAACTTGCCCTCGCGATGCACACGGTTGAGCAACTCCTCTTCCCAATTCTCGTCGTCGAAATCGAGCGGATCGAACACGTCAAGATCGGAGCGCAATCCGATATAGAGGCCCTTCGGCAGATCCGGCAGCGCATCGACGAAACGGAAGAAGTCGCTGGTCAGAATGATGTCGCCGTTGATCATACACAGGTGCGGCGCGGTGGTGTTGGCTTCCGCAATCTCGATCATCGAGTTCAAGAGCGGCGTGCCGTACTGATTGCACTTGATATCGGGAATGTGGCGGATGCCGAATTCCTCGGCGATCTCGGCGACGCCCTCGTCGCGCCCCAGCAGCACGACTTCGGCGCGATCGCCGAGCGCCAACCACGAGCGCACCGCGTTACGCTGGATGACGCCGATATGGCCCTTGAAAGCTTTCGGCGCCGAGAAGATGGCAATGTCGGGCGCGCGCTTGGCGGGCGCCGCGTCCGCGCCGAGGGCAAGGGTCTGGCTCATCGCCGAGGCCCCGTCCGATCCCATCCCTCTTCTCCTTCGGACTTAGGCCGCTGCAGCGGCCGCGCGCGAGTCCGGCTGATCCGACGGGCCCGTGCCCGGATAGATCACCATGACGTTCGGCGGCAAGGTTTCCGGCTTCAAGACGCGCCAGCAATCTATCACAACCACCGGGCGATTATCGGCCCGCTCGAAGGCGTAGGCCGGGATCGTCGCAAACTCCGGTTCGCTGGTCATAATCACGACCGCATCGGCGCAAGCAACCGCTTCAGTAGCGCTCACGCCCTTTTCCGCGAGCGGCAGCACTGCGGCCGCGGGCTCAAGCGCCAGTGGATCCCACATCACTACGCGCATGCCGTCATCGAGCAGCCGTTTGCACAGCATGACCGACTGGCTCTCTTCGATCACCGGCGTTCCCGGCTTGTAGGCGAGCCCCAGCACGGAGACGGTGCTGGCGTCGCCGATATTGGCGCCGACGAGCTTAGCCAGACGTTCGAACTGACGCTTGTTCACGCGATCGGTGGCTTCGGCGATGTCAGCGGTGACGCCGAGGCTCTTGGCCAGCACCGAGAACGCCACGTTGTCGCGCGGGAAGCACGGGCCGCCATAGCCGGAGGCGCCCTTGAGATACTTGCCGCCGATGCGGGTGTCCTTGCCCAGCGCTTCGGTGACGACATCGATATCGGCGCCGGGAAGCTGCTCGCACATTTCCGCGAGCATGTTGGCGTAGGAAATCTTGGTGGTGACGTACGTGTTCACCGAAATCTTCACCACCTCGGCGTTCACGAGGTTCATGCGCTGAACCGGCGGATTATTGTTGCACGAGGTGCGGTAAACTTCTTCGAGCATGGCGCCGGCGCGAGGATCGCTTTCGCCGAGCAGGATCATGTCGGGGTAGAGCATGTTGCGCACGACCGAACCGAGCGCGATGAATTCCGGATTGTAGCAAAGACCCAGGTCCTCGCCGACTGTGCGGCCAGACGCTGCTTCCAGGCGGCGGCGGATCACGCCGGCGGTCGAGCCCGGCATCACTGTCGAGGTGATCACAACGACGTGGTAGGAATCTTTCTCGCGCAGCGCACGACCGATCTCGTCCATGGAGGCAAGGACATAATCGTTGATGAAGACGCCGTTGCGGTCGCTTGGGGTGGGCACGATGACCATGGTGAGGTCGGTGCTGGCGATTGCGTCGCGATACTCGCCGGTGGCGCGCAGGCGGCCTTTGGACGCGTCGATCAGCTCCTGCAGCTGCGGTTCCTGAACCGGCGCGCGGCCTTCATTGATGGCTGTGACAAATTTCTCATTTAGGTCGAGCCCGACAACCTCATGGCCCTTGCTCGACAGCACAGCCGCCAGCGGCGCGCCCAGTTTTCCCAGGCCAATGACCGAAATACGCATAAGGTCCCCCACCAATTAGGGCCTGTAGCTAACCGGTGATTGTCGCAATGGCAACTGCCCTGGACAGGCGCGGTTTGTACTTCTTACAGGTTGGCGCCGTCGAATGGCCGTTCGAGCGCGGTCGGACCTGCCGAGTTCCCCTGACATGCCCAGCCGCCCAGATCATGAGGCCGCCAGTTTCGCGCGCCTCGGGGCGAACCTGCCCGAGATCGCAATCAATAAATCGATCCAGCGCTATTGCGATGCACCACAGCGCCTTCAGACTATTGGGACCCTCCTCAAACTGATCATTTCTTCGGCCAGATAATCGCCGCGCCGGCCCGCGACGTCGCGTGAGGTTCGCTTAAGAATCGCACCCTCGTCCGGCGCGTCAGTGCCGCAAGAAAGCGAGCGCAGCGTCTATGACGCGATACCGTTCTTCCCCGAGCGCGTAATGCAGCGGCAGTCGCACCAGACGCGCTGAAACATCATCGGTGACAGGCAGCGCGCCGCTCGTGCGACCCAGGCGTTTTCCAGCCGGCGCACTGTGTAGCGGCACATAATGGAACGGCGTGCCGACACCGGCCGCGCGCATATGCGCTATGAACGCTTCGCGGTCGTCGAGATCGTCCAGCAACAGATAGTACATGTGCCCATTGTGACGCACGTGCGGAGGTATGATCGGACGGCGTGCGCGGCCTGCCTGCTCAACGGCGGCGAAGGCGTCATGGTAAGCCGACCAGATGTCCAGCCGCTTGGCTGTGATTGCCTCCTCCTGCTCGAACTGCGCCAACAGGAAAGCGGCGATGATCTCGCTCGGCAGGTAGGACGATCCGATATCGACCCAGGTATATTTGTCGACGAAACCGTTGAGATATTGACGCCGGTTGGTGCCTTTCTCGCGTATGATCTCGGCGCGGTCGATGAACCGCGTCTCCGCCATGACCAAGGCGCCGCCCTCTCCTGACAAGACGTTCTTCGTTTCGTGGAACGAGAAGCAGCCCATGTCGCCGAGCGCGCCGGCAGGGCTGCCGTGGTAGGTCGATCCCAGCGCCTGCGCCGAGTCCTCGACGACGATGAGGCCGTGCGTGCGCGCGACGCGGGCAATGGCGTCCATCTCCGCCGGCACGCCGGCGTAGTCGATGACGAAAATGGCCTTGGTGCGGTCGGTGATCGCCTCTTCGATCAAGCGTTCATCGAGATTGGCTGTGTCCTCGCGGATATCGGTGAAAACACACGTGGCGCCGCGCAAGGCGACCGCATTGGCGCTGGAGACGAACGCGAACGACGGCATGATCACTTCGTCACCCGGCTGCAAGTCGCACAAGATCGCCGCCATTTCGAGCGCCGCGGTGCAGGAATGGGTCAGCAGCGCGCCCGGCACGCCAAGCTTGGCCTTCAGCCAGTCGTTGCATCGTGCCGTGAATGGGCCGTCCCCCGACAGCTTTTCATTGCGGATCGCTTCGGCGATGTAGTCCAGCTCGCGTCCCACCACGGTCGGGCGATTGAACGGGACGTTCATGTCGATGCACTCAGCCCGAGCCGGCCTTGGTCGCGCTTGGAGGCCAGCCAGTCGGCGTTTTCCAGGAACCATCGTACCGTCTTGCGCAAACCGGTCTCCAGCGTTTCGCTTGGCCGCCAGCCGAGTTCCTTTCGCAAAGACTGCCGCGTCAGGCTCGCGGCCTTGCCTATACGCCGGCCGGGCGATTTACAACCGTCCGCTCCGCCGGGAACGTTGCACCGTGAGCACGCCTCGCGCGCGCCATGCGCGGCCCCCGGCTGGACATGGCGGGCCATTCTCTCGTATTAGCGACCGCGATTTCGCTGCGCCGATGAGGCGCTGAACAGCGTAACGTACGTTTAAACGGAGAGGTAGGATGCGGGCCCACATCACTAAGCGAGTTCTGGCGGCTCTTGTGCTGTTGGGTCTGGCCGCGTGCGGTCAACCGGGATCTCCGGCGCAAGAAGACGACATGGCGCACCTGTCCGAGCCGACGCGTCAGCGCATCCTCGATTTGGTGGCGATCAACGAATCCATCCAGCGGTATCATGCCGAGCACGGTGTCTATCCGCCCTCGGTCAACTGGCAGGGCTATGCGTCGTTCAACGGCGCTTCTCTCGGTGCGAACTGGATTCCGGAACTCGATCTGCAGCCGCTGCCGCGCGATCCGGCCATGTCCGAAGATCCCCATGGCCCGCAGTACTTGTACATCTCGAATAACAACGACTACAAGCTGATCGCTTACCTCACTGGGGATTGTGGGCCGCAAGTGGAGGTTCGCGGCGTTCGGATCGATCCAGCGCGCCGAGGCTATGAAAATGTCCCCTGCAGCTCCTACGGGTTTTGGAGCGACGCTTTGAGCGACTATTAACCAGCCTAGAAACGACAGCTCGCGTTCCACCACAATCGGGCGATTGAACGGGGACGTTCATGTCGCTGAACCCAGCCCGAGCCGGCCTTCGTCGCGCTTGGAGGCCAGCCAGTCGGCGTTTTCCAGGAACCATCGTACCGTCTTGCGCAAACCGGTCTCCAGCGTCTCGCTTGGCCGCCAGCCAAGTTCCCGCGCCAGTTTGCTGGCGTCGATCGCATAGCGGAAATCGTGCCCGGGGCGGTCGCGCACCATAGTGATCTGCTTGGCGTAGCTCTGCCCATCGTGGCGCGGGCGGAGTTCGTCGAGCAAGGCGCACAAGCGCTCGGCAAGGGCGAGGTTCGAGGACTCGCTGGAGCCCCCGACATTGTACTTCTCGCCAAGGCGTCCGCGCTCAACGATCGTCAGCAGCGCGTCGACATGGTCATCAACATAAAGCCAATCGCGTACGTTCGCTCCCGCCCCGTAAATGGGGATTGGGTTTCCGGCCAAAGCGTTGCGCAGCACTGTCGGAATAAGCTTTTCGGGATGCTGATACGGCCCGTAATTGTTGGAGCAGTTGGAGATCAACACCGGTAGACCGTAGGTGTGGCGCCACGCGCGCGCCAAGTGATCGGCGGCGGCCTTGCTCGCAGAATAGGGTGAGTTCGGCGCGTAGGGCGTCTCCTCGTGGAATGCGCCCGCTTCGCCTAGCGACCCATAGACCTCATCAGTGGAGACATGGAGGAAGTGGAAATTTTCGTCCGCTTCACCGAGCGCGCGCCAGTACGCGAGCGCCGCATCCAGCAATACATAGGTTCCAACGATGTTGGTGTCTATGAACGCGCCCGGCCCATCGATCGACCGATCGACATGGCTTTCAGCAGCGAGGTGGATCACGCGCGTAGGTTGGAACTCTGCAAACGCGTCGCGCATGGCGTCAGCGTCAGAGATATCCGCTTCCGCGAAAGCGTAGTTCGGCCGTCCTTCGCACGCGGCGACGGTGCGCAAATCGCCTGCATAGGTGAGCTTGTCGACATTGAGGACGGCGTGTCCATCGACGACCAAGCGACGCACCAGCGCAGAGCCTATAAAACCAGCCCCTCCTGTCACCAAGACCCGCTGCATGCCAGCTATTTTTCTATGATGTAGGCTTGCTGGACGCTCGTCTTACCGCCCGAAAACTTTTGCTCGAGCTCATAGAAGGCCTTGTTTACCGGGCTCGAATAATCGCCGTACGGCAATTCTTCTTCTTGGAGGAACTCACGCAGGACCCGGCTGCCGAGATAATAGACCGAGGAAAACTCATCGTTCTGGAACCGTAGTTTGCGGTCTTTGAGCCACGCTTCAAGCACACTCTTTTTCAGGTAGCGGTTGAAATCGTGCTCGACCAGCGGCTCGAGGCGCATCAGCAGCCGCATGGCGTTCACCATGCACAGGGGCTCCCAGAAGGCTTCCGAAACCACCAGCACCCCGCCCTTCTTCACGACGCGAAGCGATTCCTGAATACCTTGCTGCTGCTGCTCCCAGGTCGGAAGGTTGATAAGCACGCGCGTTGTGTAGGCGACGTCGAATTCGCCATCGTCGAAGGGGAGATCGAGGATCGACGCGACGGCGAAGCGCGCCTTGTCTTTGGACAGGTTCTTGGCGGCCAGGGCGCGGTTGGCGTGTTCGATCATCGAATCCGCGTAATCGATGCCGGTGTAGCTCGCGCCCGGCTGCTTTTCGATCTGTCGAAAAGTCGAAAAACCGTTCGCGCAGCCAATGTCGAGAACTTTGTCGCCGGCTTTGATGTGGCGGCCGATGGCTTCGACCTCCAGTTCGATCGCGAAGCGGTCACCCCAGGACGCTGTGTGAGACTCCTCGAACGTCTTCCCCTGGTTCTCCCAGAAGTTCTTGATGTGGTCCATGATTGTCCCTTTGAGAATACTCGAGATTAGAGGTGTCGCGCACGAAATAGAGCGGGCGCTTCTTTGCTTCTTCAAACGTCTTTCCGACATAGATGCCGACGACGCCTGTGATGAAAATCTGAACTCCGCTCAGCACCGACACAACCACCATGAGACTCGCCCAGCCCGGTACCGGAACGTCCCACACCATCGCGCGAATGGTGATTGCGCCGCCCGCCAAAATCGCGAGGATGGCTACGACAATGCCAAGGTACATGACAAGCCTTAGCGGCGTCTGCGAGTGCGCGAGGATGGTGTTCGTAGCCAGTTTGGCTAGCTTCGTCATCGTGTAGCTGGACTTGCCGCCCGCGCGCGGGTGATGCGGCAATTTAACCGAGCCGACGTTAAACCCCATGTAGTTCAGGCTAGCGGGGAAGAAACGCATCTGCTCGCGCATCCGGCGGAAGCCATCGGCGACCCGATTGGACAGGATGCGGAAATTACCTACGCTCCAGTCCAATTCAAAGCCAGCCAAGCGATTGAAGGCCGAGTAGAACAGACGCGACGCGTTGCGCTTAAAGAAGCTGTGGCCTGCCTTGTCGCGCACGGCAAGCACGACATCGTAACCCTCCTGCGCTTTCGCCCACAGGAGCGGGATGTCGCTTGGCGAGTCCTGGAAATCGCAGTCCATCACCACGTACCAATCGGCGTACGCGTGATCCATGCCTGCCGTAAGCGCATAGTGTTGACCGAAGTTCCGGCTGAGCTGAACGCCGCAGATTCGCGGATCCTCGTCGCCCAATTGCTTGATCAGCGGCCAAGGGTCGTCGGCACTGCGATCGTCGACAAGAACGATAGAGAAGTCGTGCGTAATGGTCTCCAGCGTGGCGACCAACTCTTCGCAAAGCGCGCGCAGCACCGCTTTGCCGTCATAGACCGGAACCACAACGGCGAGCTTGTTTTTGGTAGGCTGGCGCCCCCTCGCCACATCCAGCGAGCCCTGGTCAAGTCGCTGTTCGGCAGCGTTTGTGAACATTCTCAACTTCCACGTCCCCAGCGGCCGTTATAAGGAGGCCCCTTTGCCAATGCCAGCCCCGCACCGCTTCCGGCATGCTGCGCTGCACCGAGGTGCTCCATGAAGCCAATCTTATTGGCGCCGTTTCTGATAGCAGCGGCCAATGTCGCTATAGCGGGGTTATCAGCGTTGGCGGTCCGAGCGGGAAACCCGGTGGCGCTCGGTTTCGGTGTCGCCGCCGTGCTTGCGCTGACGGGAATCCAGTTCCTGTTGTGGCGCTGGGTCCATGCCCGCCTGCCGCTGTCGCTCTCCTATCCGCTGACATCGGTCATGTACCCAGGCTTCGCCGTCTTGGCTTGGGTGCAGACCGGGCGCATCTCGGCCTTCGAGATCGCCGGCGTAGCAATCGTCATGCTCGGTGTTTCGCTCTGCATGGGAACGGCGCCGGCGAACCGCGATGCTTGACTCCATTGGCTTGGCTTGGGCGGCATCGCTAGGTGCTGTGCTGACGACGAGCGCGGCGCACCTCTTGTTCAAAGTGGGCGTGCAATCCCATCGACGCTTGCTGGTGCTCGGCGGTCTGACCGGCTTTCTGGTGGCGGTGGCGCTCACATTCGCCGCGCTACGCAGGCTTGACGTCGGAGCCGTGTTCATGCTTACCGCGCTGACGCCGATCCTTACCAGTCTCGGCGCAGCGGCATTTGCGAATGAGCGCGTTCCCGTAGCCCGCTGGGCGGGCATTGCGCTGTGCTCGTTTGGAATCCTAGTCTATCAGTTTGGGTAAGGAAGTTGCGGGATGGGTCAGCGCACGACCGGCATCTACAGCGCATTGTCGGCGCACTGGGCGTACTCCAGCTTCCAAGACGCTGTCGGCGCGCGAAACGTGCGGCGGTTCGTCGCAACAGAGCTGTTGCAGGCGCCGGCGGGGCGCCGGTTGCGGCTGCTCGATATCGGCTGCGGTCCGGCCGACATCTTGGAGGATCTGCCTGACGACATCGACTACGTGGGTTGTGACCTCTCGGAACAATATATCGAAGCAGCGCAGCGGCGCTTCGGCCATCGCGGTCGCTTCTTCCAGGGTTTGGCTGAAAACCTGGTGCTCGAAGGCGAGAAATTCGATCGCATTCTGGCGCTCGGACTGCTGCATCACCTCGATGACCCACAGGCGACCGCGATGCTGCGGACGGCCAGCCAAGCACTCAACCCGGGGGGAATGCTGATCACATTCGACGGCGTGTTCTTGCCCGAGCAGTCCATTGCGGCGCGCACGCTGCTGCGGCTCGATCGTGGCAAACATGTTCGCCGCCAGCCGGAGTATCTGGCGCTTGCAGAAAGCGTCTTCGGCAGCGGTGTCACCTCTGTGGTGCGTAAGGATCTGCTGCGCGTTCCATATGCGCACCTCTTCATGCAATGCCGGGCGCTGACGCAATCGCCGTAGTTGGCGGCGTGGGGGGACACATGCGAGGCAGTGGTGTGCTGCAGGGGGTGTCGAAAGCGCCGGCGGCGGCATGGACTGCTGCAAGCGCGTGGATGCGCGACGTACCTGCGCAAGCGTGGAGTTTGGCCGCGGCCTGCTTCTATGTAGCCGCGATCGTACCGAACTGGCTGGCCAGTGAGGGCGCGATCGACGGCTACGTTTACACCGCCTATGCGTGGGATTTTCTCGACCTCACGAATTGGTTCGGGCCGCACTATTTTTCCTACCGCTTCACCCACTACGCTTGGATCACGCTGTTCTTCGCCACGTTCGGCGTGCAGATCGGCGCACTGTTGTGGAAGTTCACACAACTCCTGACCATTGCCGCCTCAGTCTGGGCGATCGCGCGGCCGCACCTCGACCGCTGGACGGCGGCCAGCGCGGCGATTGTGGTGATTTCTGCTCCGTGGACGGTCAGCACGCTCGCAACGCTCTACGTCGACGGCAGCGCGCTCATGTACACGTTCTTGCTGCTCGCGACGCTCACTCACTGGCTGCGCAGCGGCGGGGCCAGCCTCACATTGGCTGCTCTCTCCGGCTGCATTCTTGCTGTAACAGTGAACTGCCAGCCCTCGATGCTAGCGATCGGCGGGCTCGTTTTCGTCGGTTACTTTGTCGCAACCGTGCGCGCGCCGGCGCTGGTGCGCATCATTCTATCAGGCGTGGTCGCCATCGCCTCGTTCGCTTTCACAACCGCCGCGCTTTTCGTGTTGTGGTCGGCGTTCCTTCACGTTTTCGGCGGCACGCCGTGGTCGGTGATCGCAGACTGGGTCCGCCGCAGCTTCGCCATGCAGGAGTGGAACGTCGACATTTTCGGTTTTGTCGTTTGGCGCAATGTAGCCGGTGAACAAACACCACTGACAGTGGAAATCCTCATGACGAGCCTGCGCAACTCGCAGCTCGAGCTTCTGGCCCCCGCGATCATACTCGCCGGCGGTTTGCGGTTGGTCATCTGGAGCACGCTGAAGCTGTTTGGCGCCCCCGTCGCAGATGCGCCAGGCACGCTCACGCGCGAGTATGCGGCTGTCAGCCTGATCGGTGCGCTTGTGCTAGCGTTTGCGATCACGATCGGCGCGATATACGTCACGCTACCGTACTATTTGGCTCAACTGCTCCCATTCGTCTATCTCACGGCCATCTACGTGTACATGCACCTGCGCGGCGAGCGCATCGGTGAGGAAGAGCAACGATTCAGCTTCATGTCGCTTGCAGCACTCGTTTCGCTCGTGCTGCTCGCCGTGCGTGTCGCCGTCGCCGATGCCGGCGATTCCGCGCATCAGGAGCCGGCGCTGCTCTATTTTGGCATGGTGTTGCTAATCGGCGCCTGCATCGTCGTCCTTGTGCCGATTGCGCCGCGGCGCATATTGACTGCTTCGTCTGTGTCCGGGCTTATCGCGTTGGCACCCTTGTTCTATGTGGCGCCGAACTATTACAGCAAACCGTTCTCGAACGCACAAGAAGCGCTCGCGACCGACATCGTCGGCGCCCAGCTGCAGCTGATGCGATTCATCGACGCCAATTATCCCCGCCAGGGCTTCGGACCGATGCCGCGCTCCCAGAACATCTTCTGGCACGCGAGGTCGGCTTTCCAGGATTCGCTCTCGAGCGTTTACCTCGCCGACAACTATACGCTGCAAATAGGCCACGGCTCAGCCGGCCTTCCGGAACTCGACGATGAAGCAAAGCGCCGGCTCGCGTCGAACCAATTGCGCGACCTCTTTCTCATCGCCGACACGCCCGAACAAATGCAGGAGGCGCTGCAAACACTCGACAGCTTTGGCGTGAGTTATCAGCTTGGCAGCGCCGATGAGTACGCAGGCTTATCCCACTCTGTATATTTCCAGCACATACGGCTTGGCGCAGTGACCCCGCCGGCGTCCTACACGCCCCCCTGATCCTTGGCATCAGCCAGGGTGTGCAGATAGCGGGCATACTCGGTCGCGCCGAGCGCGTTGGCGAGCGTCTTGACTTGGGCGGCGTCGATGTAGCCGCGCTCGTAGGCGATTTCCTCCGGGCATGCGACCTTCAGCCCTTGGCGCTTTTCGATCGTCCGGATGAATTCGCCGGCTTCCAGCAAAGCTTCGTGCGTGCCGGTGTCGAGCCAGGCGAAACCGCGCCCAAGCCGCTCCACCCGCAGCGCGCCGGCGTTCATGTAGAGCCGGTTGATGTCGGTTATCTCGAGCTCACCGCGTTTCGACGGCTTCAGCGATTTTGCAAACTCGACCACGCGAGAATCGTAGAAGTAGACGCCTGTCACCGCCCAATCCGACTTGGGCTGTTGTGGCTTTTCTTCCAACGACACCGCGCGCCCGGTCGCATCCAATTCGACGACGCCGTAGGCCGTGGGATCGCTCACGCGATTGACGAAAACCGTGGCGCCGTCGGCGAACTCGGCGGCGGCCCGCATGCGTTCCCCGAGGGCGTGGCCGAAGAACAAATTGTCGCCGAGCACGAGCGCGCAACGGCTGCCGGCGATGAAGTCCTCGCCTAGGAGGAACGCATCGGCCAAGCCGCGCGGCTTTCCCTGGATCGCGTAAGAGAAACGCAACCCCCATTGCGTCCCATCCCCAAGCAGATCGCGGTAAAGGGGAATATCGCGGGGTGTCGATATGATGAGAAACTCGCGGATGCCGGCGAACATCAAGGTCGTGAGCGGGTAGTAAATCATCGGCTTGTCGTAGATCGGCAACAATTGCTTGCTGATCGCGCGCGTAACGGGAAAGAGCCGCGACCCCGTGCCGCCAGCGAGAATGAGACCCTTCACGCGCTTCTCCAGATTGGGCTCAAGCGAGCTTATCCAAGCCCGCTGTCGTGCGCCAGTTGATGATTGCTGGGCGCCGTCTATAACGCCGCGATGTTCCGCATGGCAACCGATCACCCGCGGCTAACGCAATGTCTGCTGGCGGCCCAATGCTGTCTCTAGTCGTCTACGGCCGCAATGATCAGCATGGCTATAACCTGCATCGGCGCGCGGCATTGAGCTTGAACGCGCTTGCCGAAGTGCTGGGCGAGGGCGACGAAATCATCTTCGTCGATGTCGGCTCGCCAGACGGGGTGGCGACCTTTCCCCAAGCGATCGACGACTTGTTGACCGCGCGTGCGCGCGATCTGCTTCGGATCATCCGCGTGCGCCCCGACGACCTCGAACGGCTCGGCGTCGAGGGCGTGCATATTCCCGAGGGACTCGGCCGCAATATCGGCGCACGCAGGTCGAAAGCGGACAACCCCTGGCTCTTGTTCACGAACACCGATGTCGTGCTGGTGGAACCCAAGCGCGGCGATTTTCGCGCCGCTCTGCCCACGCTGGCGCCGGGCCTGCATCACGCCCCCCGCTCCGAAATCCCGGTGTATTTGTGGGAGATGTTCGAGCGGCTGAGCCCGGCGCACGTGCTGGAAACGCTTCGCGCGGAGGGTCGCGGTCTAGGCCTGGTGCAACGCGTCGTCGCCGAAGATCTGGTGCTGTTCGACAATCCCGGCGACTTCCAGCTGGTCTCGCGCACAGCGTTCGAAGCCATCGCCGGCTTTGACGAAAGCATGCGGCTTCCGTTTCATGTCGATGCCAATTTCGCCGCGCGCATGCGTCTCTCCGGAGGCGAGATTCATGCGTTCGACGCCGCCGATTGTTACCATTGCGAACATTCACGCACTGTCACGCGCATGAACAACCCCGATGAAGCGGCGAACGACGCAGACGCATATGTGCATGCAGTGGCGCAGCCTGTCCCGCCAGGACAAGACAAGCACTGGGGTGCTGCCAGCGAGCCGTTTGAGGAAATCCAGCTCACGGCGCCGGAAGCGCGGCTCGGGTCATACCTCAAGGCGCAGGAGCGCGCGAGCAAAGCCGTGTCGACCAGCCGCTATCGCGCCGATGAGTTCAACAGTCTCGAGTACAACCCTGAGAGCGTAAGCCACTTCGTTGCCGACCGCCTCTGCGCACTGCCGCAGGATGCGCGTGTGGGCTGGTTCGGGGCCGATGCGCGCCTGCTCGAAGCGGTGAAGATGCGGCTCGATGGGCTGGGCCGGCGCGTGCGTCCGCTGCTGGGGCTGCCTATCGCGGGCGCAGCCTGGGGCGAGACCGCGAGTATCAATGGCATCCTTACCGAGGCAGTGACGTTGGTGTTCGCATTCGGCGCGCCTGGGATGCAGCGCTTCCGCGATTTCGACCGGCCGCCGGAGTCGTTTGCGGCGAGCGAAGGAGAATTGCTGCAGCTCGACATCGCCGGCGCTTTGCGCGCCATCGCCGCTTATGCAGAGCCGCGGCCAGTCGTCGTGGTCAATGCGGTCAACACCGAGTTCGAACGCATGACGAGACAACTTGTGCAAGGCGCGCTTGCCCCCTTCTCGACGCGTCTGCGCGACGGTTGGCTCAAACCGACGACGCGCCCTGTCGAGCTGCGCCTCGCGGACATGACGCCTGCGGCGGGCGCTGAGCGGCGCGATGGCGGCATTTTCGCGCCGGCAAATTTGCGCGGAGAGATCGTCTCGCACGGCAGCTACTTCGATTTGCCGGCTGGCCGCTTCCGCCTCGCCGCAGACATCCATCTCGACGATCCGCTCGGACGCGTGGCGCTGCAACGCTTGCGGCTCGACCTGATGGCGTGGGCCGATGTCTCCGAAAGCTCCACCACGCTTTTGACCCAGCAAGACACGGCGGCCACACTCGACTTCGAGATCACGCCGGAGTTTCTGGCCCGGCGCGGCGTCGCGCCGCTCGACGTTCGCATCAGCGGCAACGGCCGCACGCCGCTCTTGATCAAGGCAATTCGCGTGTTGCCTCTGGGATCGCCAACGATGCCGCTCGCAAACCTCGCGCGCGCGCATCGCCCGCGCTAGTCGCCGCGGCGCGACAAAAGCAGCTCCTCGAGCGTGTCACTCGCGAGCAATGCATCCAGGCTGGTGGGCGAAAGCGTTCCCTCCGCGGAGAGCTTGCGAAGCGTGAAGCCCTGCTGGGCGAAACGGCCAAAGAAGGCGCGCGTTTCCTCAGCCGTGGGGAAGAAGCCGCGATAAAATTCCATCAGGATTTCGAGATTGGGGCTGTTTGCGATCAGCGTCTGCGCGCCGGCGATCACGGCCGATTCTGCGCCTTCCGCGTCGATCTTCATGAAATCGACCGGACCGAGATCGGCGCATGCGGCGTCTAGCGTCGTCGTTTCTACGCGGACAACGCTGACCCGGTCGTGGAATTCCTCCGCCGTCGTCTCGCCGACGCGGAACGAAGACGCGCCCAAGTGACGGTCGAACACGCTGAAGTCGCACTCGCCGATCGAATCGCTTGCCGCCTTGGCGTGCGCGCGCGCGCGATTGCGGAAGCCATTGATCTCGAGACTGCGGACCAGCAGCCGCGCCAACGCAACGTTGGCTTCAAAGCACACCAGTCTGCCCTGCTCGCCCACCAAATGAGCCAAGTGCAGGGAATGATAGCCCACGTTTGCGCCGACATCGATGGCGCGCATGCCGGGTCTTACGCGCGCATTCAGCAACGCTGTGACGGCCGGCTCCCAAATTCCATCCATGATGAGGTGAGGCGCCAGGGATATGTCGCGCGAATCCACGTAGAGGCGATATCCGTGCGACGTGCGCAGCAGCACCGTATGGTCGCCGAGATAGATCGCTTGCGGAGGCCGCGGCAGCAGGCGGTTCAGAACTCTGGTCAGCAGTACGCGCAAGAATGTCCCCGACTGGACCCGTCGCTCGGGCGGCCTTGCGATAAGCGGATTGCGTTTGTGAAGCAAGCCGGTCGACCGCGGATTGGGCGCCCCCTCGTCGCTGCGCCAGATCGCAAGTTAGAGCGGAAACGTCGAGAATCGCGCCAGCGCGTCCGCGCGACCTTTTATCGCTAAATCGGCCAGCCACTCGGGTTCCTCGAATGCACGCGTCATCAGCTCGGCGGCATGAGCCACATCTGCTTCGGCCCAGCGCTCGTCCGGCTGCTCATACTTGCGCTGCGGATCGGCGACGGGAACGAGCTGATAGCGCACTGGCAGCGAATTCTCTTTGGTCATGAACTCCGCATTACCGGACCAGTTGGTCGCCAGCACCGGAACGCCGAGCGCCATCGCCTCTGCGAGTCCCAGACCGAATCCCTCGGCCCGGTGCAGCGATGCAAACAAATCAGGGCGCCCGAGCCACGCCCAATAGGCGCTTCGATCGAAGGAATCGAAGGTGATCTCGATGGTCGGATCGCCGCCCGCCGCTAACGCGAGCGCATCCCGTCCTTCTGGATAGTGATCGGCGCCTGAGGCGAGCATGCGCAGGCGCCAGTCGCGGCGCCCGTTCGCAGCGGCGCGATAGGCTTTGATCAGTGCGATCGGGTTCTTCCGCTCGAACCCCGAGGCGACATTGAATGAAGCTGCAATTGTGAACGGCGCGGCCTCGCTGATTGGCGCCGTGCGCGCCGGCAGCGCGGGCAACTCCTCCAGAGCAACGGGATGCATGGCGACGACAATCTCAGCCTCGGGCTTCAACGCGCGGAGCGCGCCGGCGACGAATGTGCTGGGCGCGGCGACCCGATGAGCGCGGTCGAAGCCCTCGCGCCAAGCCTCCGGCGCACGCGGCAACTCCCAGGCCCAATATGCAGTGACATACTTGTGCCGCAAAAACGCAGCGCCCAGCAGTTGAAAGACGTATTTCATATACGGCGCGTTGATGTTGATCAGCACGTCAGCCGGTCCGTTCACGCTGCGTCCGTCGCGATAGGAGAACGCCACACGATCGGACGTCTCGAAAAAATTGCGGCTGAGATCGATGCCGTAGACGTCTCTTTCCTGAGCCGCGAATGCGCGCATGGCGAGCCTGGCGGCCTGCCCCAGGCCCGACGGGCTGGACAGGAATCCAACCACGATGACCGGTGCGGTCCGCGGCGGTTTCTGCGCCGACGAGAGCTTGGGCGCCATCAGAGAGAGCGCGCCGTGCGCCAGCCCTCGTCTGAAATCGACGGGCAGGCGGCGCCAGATCGCATGAAGAAGCGCGCTCGCCAAACCCGTCCCTTCTCGTTCGGCCCCGCTTAGAGCATGGCCGGCACTGAGGCAAACGCCTAGCGCGGCGCCTCGTCCGATCCTAGAACGTCGCCATGTTCGGCCTCGGCCTTTCGCGTTACCTGCCTGACTCGATCCGTCCGCATGTCGTGCGCGCGGCCGACAAGGCGCGGCGCGAGATCGACAATGTCGTGTACGCGGCCGACCTCCGAGCCAAGCGCAAGAGCGAACCGAAACCTTATCGTGGCAGGCGCGTCGCCATACTGGGATTTATAGCGACGCCCAGCGGCCTCGGACGCGGCGCGCGTCTTATGCACGCGGAGATGGCGCGGCGCGGCGTCACGGTGGATGCATTCGATGTCGAACCGTTGCTCGAACGAGATCGCCCTCGCGCACGCGCCGAGATCGCGCGCCTCGTCGCGTTTGCGCCGGAGGATCTCGTCGTCCACGTCAATCCGCCGTCCATGCGCGACGTGATCCGGCGCTTGCCGCGCGACTTGATGACGCAAACCTCTGTTGTCGCCTATTGGGCGTGGGAGCTGAACGTGCTGCCGCCCTCCTGGGCTCGCGACGCAAAATTGGCGGACGCGATTTGGACGCCCTCTCCCTTCGTCGCCGAAGCCGTCAAGGCAAGCCTTGCCGATTTCGCCGGCGATATGCGCGTCGAGCCGCATCCGGTGGAGTCCGATCCGATGCCGCGCGGCGGCGCTCAGCGGCGCGCAGCGGCCCGCGCTAAAGCCGGCATCCGCGAAGACGCCTTCGTCGCCGGCTTTTCCTTCACGATGGCGTCCAACTACGCGCGCAAGAATCCAACCGCCGTCATCGATGCGTTTCAGCGCGCCTTTCCCCCGGCGACTGAGAATGCCGTTCTCATTCTGCGCTGCCCCGATCTCGACAATTTCCCGCAAGGCGCGGCGGAGTTGCGCGCCCGCGCCGAAGCCGATCCGCGCATCCTATTGCGCGACCGCGAGGCCATCGGCATCGTCGACTTTTATCACGCGCTCGATGTGTTCGTGTCGCTGGCGCGCAGTGAGGGCTACGGTTTGCAACTGGTCGAGGCGCTCGACGCCGGCGCCGCAGTCGTCACCACGGCATGGAGCATCAGCCCGGAAATCCTTGCGCGCGACGGCGTGCGTCAGGTCGGTTCGCGCCTCGTACCGGTGATCGATCGGCAAGACGTTTATGGACGCGTTCCCGGCGGGCAATGGGCCGCACCGGACATTGACGAAGCTGCACAACATCTGCGCCAGCTCGCGCAGCGCTGAGCGCGTCGCGCACGGTTCAGTTCGGCGGCCCCCACGTTCGATCCAGCCAATCCCAATACGGCGCTTCCCACGCGGCTCGCGCCAGCGCCAGCGCGCCCTCGGCTTTTCCGCTGATCGCAGCTGGATCCGCGAGGGCCGCAGACAGCGCCGCTGCGAAAGCGTCGGGCGCCGTGCCGCGGGCAATCCAGCCGCCGGCGCCTTCGCCGATCTGCTCCACCAACGCTCCGACCGGCGTCACCACGCACGGCAGCCCCGCCGCCAACGCTTCGGCCACCACGCCTGATTGCGAGGCCGAGCGATAGGGCGCGACCAACACATCGTGCTCTTCGAGCAACGCCGCAATTTCCGCGTCGCTCAGCCAACCGGCGAGAACATCGACGCCCGGCGTTGCGCTCAGGCGACTGACTAACGCTGGCGTCAGCGCAGGGCCATGGCCCGCAACCGTCAAACGCCAATCGTTGCGGCCCTCTATTCGCGTCAGAGCATCCGCGAGAATGTCCACGCCCTTGTAGTCGATCATGCGGCCAAGGAAGAGCATACGCGTCGGCCCCAGGTGTCGCCGCCGCGGCGCTTCCCGCGGCGCGAATACAGAGGAGAGTGGCGCCGTGTGCAGCTTCGCCGGGGACAAAGCGCGCCCAAGTTCGTCAGCCACGAAACGCGACAGCGCGACGACCGCATCGGCGCGCTTCAGCAAAGCAGCCTGGGTCGTCTTCTGCATCGAAACCGCGTAGTCGCCCGGATGCGGCGCGGGATCGTGCGCGCAATAGACCAGCGGCTTGCGCAGGGTGAGCGCAAGCGGCGCCGCTGTGGCGAAGTTCATCGCCGCGATGACGACATCGGCGTCGCGCGCATGCTCGGCGAGCACGCGGGCGCCACGCATCAGGCTCGCCGCCGTGGCCAAGGGCCTGCGGCGATCGGAGACGATGTCGGCCGGCCGCACCGACAGGCCATGGCGTCGTGCGGCGTCCAGGGTAGGATCGTCGGCGCGCATCGACAGCGCGACGCGGTCGGCGCCGAAGCGCAGGCTCAAGCGATGCGTCAACCGCGCGGCAAATTGGCTGCCGCCGCCGCCGCCCGACCAGAACCAGACCAGAATGCGCGGACTCATCACCCTTGCCGGTAGCCGTTGTTCCCCGCGGGGGGCAATCCCCTTCTCGGAGGCGGCGGTGGCGGATGATTGATTGGCGAACTGAAGTACGGCATTGACGAGCTTTGGCGGCAGCAATTCTGAGGTGGGATCTAGTATTGACCGAAGACCTTCGCCTTCGTTCGGCGGCCGCACGTACTTGGCTGTTCGACCACGCCCTGCCGATGTGGTGGTCCAGAGGCTACGACCGCGCCTCGGCCTGCTTTCACGAGCGTATCGGATTGGACGGCGAACCGGTGATCTCGCCGCGCCGCGTGCGCGTGCAAGCGCGGCAAACCATCGTCTACGCGCGCTCCGGCAAGCTTGGGTGGACCGGCCCTTGGCGTGAAGCTGTCGAAGCGGGCGTGCGTGTTCTGCTGGAACGCTGCATCAGGCCTGACGGGGGAACCCACCATCAGCTCGGTCCCGACGGCCAGCCGCTCGACCGGCGGCGCGACCTCTATGATCTCGCTTTTGTCGTGTTCGCGCTCGCAGAAGCGGGCGCCGTTCTGAGACGTCCCGACCTCATCGCCGCATCGGAGCGCTTGACTGACTGGGCGTACGAAGCCTGGTCCCATCCCAGGGGCGGTTTTCAAGAAGGCGATGTGACGCCGGTTCCGCCGAGGCGGCAGAACCCGCACATGCACATGTTCGAGGCGATGCTGGCGCTCTACGAAGTCACCGGCGAACGAAAGCATCTTGAGCGCGCGAGCGCGATCGGAACTCTGTTCGCCGAAGGATTCTTCGATGCCCGCCTTGGCGCATTGCCGGAATACTTTGACGATGCATGGCGCCCGCGCGACGGCGAAGAAGGCAAGATTTGCGAGCCTGGGCATCAATTCGAGTGGAGCTGGCTCTTGCATCGCTGGAACGCGCTCGGCGGCGGCGACCTCGGCGCGGCGGCGGAGCGGCTGCGCATTCACGGCGAGACGTTCGGCGTCGATTCCGTGAGCGGCGCGGTCCATGATGAAATGACGCTCGGCGGCCGCGCTCGCATGCGGACCTCGCGACTCTGGCCACACACTGAGCGGTTGAAGGCGAACATCGTCGCATTCGAGCGCACCGGCGACGCCGGTGCAGCGCAAGCCGCCGCGCAGGCGTTCGACGTGCTGATGCGCTATTGCGACACTCCCGTGCGCGGGCTTTGGCGCGACAAGTTGCAGCCGGACGGCGCCTTCGTGGAAGAACCTGCCCCAGCCTCGAGCTTCTATCATATCATGATCGCACTGGATGAATTGATGCGCGTTTCGGACACCACGGCCAAGGGAGCGAGTTTCGCTCGCACGCAACACCGATGACGCACCGAATCATTCCCGCGATCATGTCCGGCGGCGCCGGCACCCGGCTGTGGCCGCTCTCGACGGACGCCGCGCCAAAGCAGTTTCATGCGCTCTTCGGCAAGCGGTCACTGTTCGCCGACACGTCGGCGCGCCTGTCCGGGCAATCCGGCGATATCTCGTTTGCGCCGCCGATTGTGCTGTGTGGCGAAACTCACGCTCCGATGGCCGAGGCAGCGCTGGGAGAAATCGGCGCAACGGCCTCTGCAATCGTGATTGAACCCGCGGCGCGCAACACCGCCGCAGTCGCCGCTGTCGCCGCCGCGATCGGGCGCGAAGTTGACGAAGACGCACTTGTCCTGCTGGTCCCGTCCGATCACTTGGTCGGCGACGTCCCAGCGTTTCACGCAACCATCGCCCGCGCCGCGCCATTCGCGCGCGAACGGATCGTTACGTTCGGCATGGCGCCGACCCATCCAGCCACCGGCTACGGTTACATCAAGCGCGGCGCCGAACTCGGCGATGGCGTCTTCGCGATTCAGGCCTTCAAAGAGAAGCCAACCGAAGCCACGGCGCGCGGCTATCTCGACGCCGGCGGTTATTCCTGGAACGGCGGCATGTTCATGTTCGCGCCAGCTGTGCTGCTGGGCGAGTTCGGCGCCAATGCCGCGATCCGCGACAGCGCGCTCGAAGCCGTTCGGACGGCGTCGCGGCAGGATGGGGTGATCCGGCTCGGCAAAGCCTACGCATCCGCACCGTCGCTACCGATCGACATCGCCGTCATGGAAGAAACCGCCAAGGGTGCGATCGCCCCTTGCAGCATCGGCTGGGCCGATATCGGGTCGTGGGATGAGATTTGGCGGTTGTCGAACAAGGACGGCGACGACAATGCGCTGAAAGGCGCCGCCGTCGCTATGGACGGCCGGGACAATCTGCTGTTCGCCGACGGCGTTACGTTGGCGGTGGCGGGCGTTGAAAACCTGATCGTCGTCGCCACGCGCGACGCTGTGCTCATTGTGCCGCGAGATCGGGCGCAGGACGTGAAAGCGCTGCGTGACTTGGCGAAGAAGAAGCTCTAGCTCGGTGCTGGCGCATCGTTGGTGCGAGCCGGACTTGAGCTGAGCACACGCCGCCACGCCTCGCTCGCGACAGCTGCTGCATGGGTCTCTGTGTAGCCCGCAATCACTTTCTCACGCGCACGCGCGCCGAGGCGCATGCGCAGTGCTGCATCCGTCGCCAAAGTTTCGATCGCCTGCGCCAAGCGCGGCGCGTCTTCAGTCGGCGCAGTCAATCCAATCCCTTGCGCAAAGTCGGCGCAGCCAGGCGCCTCGGTCGTGACAATCGGCCGGCCGCAGGCCGCGGCCTCCAGCAGCGTGCGCGGCAAGCCCTCGCCGCCGCGGGAGGGCAGACAGGCGATGTGCGTATTTCGCCAGAACGCCGCGACATCGTTCACGCGCCCAAGCAGCTCTACGCCAGGCGTCTCGCGCCAGCGCGCGATTTCAGCTTCGGCATAGTGTTCGGGATTTTCCGGATCGGGCGCGCCGCCGATGCATAACGTCACCTCCGCGCCCTTGGCGCGCAGGCCGCCGATAGCGCGCACGGCGATGTCGATGCCCTTGGATTTGATCAGGCGCGCGACGATGCCGACCACGATCGGCCCCATTGGCTCCGGCGCGGGTGTGAACTTGTCGGGATCGACGCCGGCGCCGGGCATCAGCAGGAAATCCCGCGGCCCAGCGCCGGCCCAGCGCGCATCATGCTCGTTCTCGGCCAGCAACAGCGTATCCTGAGCCGTCAATGCGCGTCGCAACGCCGCTCGCACGCGGGCGCGCACCACACGCTTGAACAGCGAGTCGTCCGAGACGAGATAGCCACGCCCGGTCAGGGCCACCACGCGCGCAAATCGGCGGAGACGCGAATGGAGCAGCAGCACGATCGGCTTGAGTGCAATGGCATGAACGATATCAGGCCGTTCGGTCGCCAGGATCTCGTCCAACTCCGCCACCTGCCGCGACAGCTCCCATGGAAGAACGGCCCGGCGCGCGAAGCTGGCGCCGATGAGGCGAAGGTTGGGCTCGTCTTTGAGCGCGCCGGAATCGCGCGCTACGACAACCACCTCGAAACCGTCCGCCGTCGCACGCCGCAGCAGCGGCAGAAAGTGCGAACGGAGAAACCAGTCCTCGGTGGCGAAAAACAGAATCTTCTTGCGGTTCATTGCATCCGCCACGCTTCCCCTTCCGGCGCCTTCATTGATCCAACGCCGCCGCCAGGCGCGACAATCCATCCCTGAGACTGACCTTCGCCACGATTTCCCGCGGCAACGGCGTTTGCGGAACCACGAGGCGATCGCGATCGACCCGCGAGCTTTGTGCAATCGTATAGAGACCGACCGCGCCAAGCACCGGACCGAGAATGCGAATGAGCCCTGCTGGAATAGCCAGAACGCGCGCGCGGCGCCCGCTGGCGCGGATGACCTCGCGATAGATTCCGCGCATGGTGACGCTGTCTGGTCCGCCGATCGCGTACGTACCTACATCCTGCGCACTCGCCAACCAAGCTGCGGCGCGCCCAAGATCCTCGTAGAACACGGGCTGCAACAAAGCGCGGCCCGAGCCGGGCATGGGCACGAACGGAAAGCGCCGCGCCATACGCATGAGACGCGTCAGCGTCGGCAGCCGCGGATCGCCATAGATCAGCGTCGGACGAAGGATGGCGCTTTTCGCGTAACTCGCGCGGATGCCGCGCTCGGCTTCGGCCATGTCGACATAGAGTTTTGCTTCGGGCTGGATCGCAACATTGTTGCTGGAGAACACCACCACACGCTGCTCGGGCGCGATCTCCATTCGCGCCAAGGCGACGGCGGTAAGGCTGAGATGGGTAGTGAAAACGACGCAGTCGCACCCATTTGCCGCGGCTCGCCAGTGGGTGTCGGTCTCCAGATCGTCACGCCGGAGCGTCGCGCCGCTCTGCGACAGCCTCTCTATAGCGTCCGCACGTTCGGTGCGCATGGAGGCGACAACCTGCCAGCCGGCGGCGATCAGCGCATGTGCGGTCGCCTCGCCGACTGCGCCGCCACCGCCGAACACTATTGCCTTGCCCATGCATCCTTGCCGTGCGCCAGCGCACTCAATGTCGTGTCGCGGCAGCGTCTTAACCGGGCGCATCACATACGTCGAGAAACAGCGTGCAGATGCGCGCCGCCAATCATGTCTGGAGTGTTCGGCTCAGAACGTTTCGTGCGCCAGCAGCAGATCAGCCAGCTCAAGGTGCGGATCGCGATACGGCACAGCCGTGTCGAAGCCGCCGGAATAGCTGGCGGGGGCAACGGTGGCCTCCACGGGAGCAGCGTCGACGACATAAGCTTCAACTGGCGCTTCCGCCATCGCGGTCGCGAATGCGGCTGGTTCGCTCAATGTGAGGCGCAAGCCCGGCGCTGCACTTGGCGCAGCAGAAGCGCCGCGCACCGGCGCGAAAGTCACGAGACCGTCGCTCAGCGCAAGCGCACGCACGCGCTCGATCTTCTGGTCAGTCCCAGCACGCAGCAGTGCGAGCGAGGCTTCGACCTCGGCGAGTTCAGCGCGAACGGCGTTCAGTTCTTCCTGCGTAAATGGCGAGGCGAACGGCGGAAGCGCGACGTAGGGATTGATCGCTTCGTCGCTGCTGGGTGTCGATCCAAAACTCGACGCGACGCTCGCGCCGATCCAGTCGCCAAAACCGGCGGGCGAAAACGCAACGATCGCAATCGCTGTTGCGGCGACGCCAGTGACGCTCGACTTCAGAATCGTGTCGCGCACTTCGCGTTCGTATGTGGAAGGCTGACCCACCATGCAACCTGCTCCCCGCGCGCAACGGCGCGTCGTCCCCTTTTAGGACCCTCAATACGCGCCAGAGGCGTAACAAAAGCACTAAAACTCGTCCGCGGACAAGCACTAAGGCGTCTTGTCCCGTGACTATGCTGAAATATTGCTTACGAAATGGGAGCCGATGACAAACTCGAAGCCGGCGTCCGGTGTGACATTCTTGCGCCAGGCGTTCGCGATCGGGGCTTTTTTCGCGTTGCTGCCGGCGGTAGGGGGGGGTGGCGCGCTGGGGCTGCCCTTGGTCATGGCGCTCGCTGCTTTGCTGGCCATCGGACCCCAACTGCAGCGGCAAGTCTTTGAAAAGAAACCGCTGTCGCTGGGACTTTTGATGGCGCTCGCGCTCTGGGCCGCCGCTTCAAGCTTGTGGTCGCCCTGGGAAGGCCAGACCGCGCTCAAGGTGGCCGCCACGCTTGGCCTCGGGCTTCTGTTCGCCAGCGCCGCAGCCTCGCCGCCCCTTGCGCGATTAGCCCTGGCGGGCGCCTTCGCGGCGGTCGTAGTGGTGATGCCCCTGCTGGCGATCGAAGCCTTCTGGGACATGCCGCTCAACGCGGCCGCCCAGCCCGGGGCGTCACAGGCCGACCTCAACCAGAATCCGGCGCGCGGCCTCGTCGTCATGCTGGCCTTGCTTTGGCCGGCCCTGGCTTGGTGGATCTCTGAACGACGCGTCCCATGGCGCTGGCACGCCGCCATTGCGGTGCTTGTTGCAGCCGGCTTCATGTCGCTTCAATTCGGTCAACTTTCGACGGCCATCGGCTTTGGCGTCGGCCTCGTCTTCTTTTCGTTTGGCTTTGCCGCGCCGCGTCTTGCCGTGATCGCGCCCTCGATCGCTCTCGCCGCATGGCAGCTGGCGTCGCCGTTGCTAACGCCGCTCCTGACAGCAAGCCCCTTCTTGCTGGAAAGCATTCCGCACAGCTGGGCGGTTCGCATCGGCATTTGGCGCTACACGTGCGCGGAGATTCTCGAACAGCCGTGGATCGGGCGCGGTCTCGATGCAGCGCGCGCCACCACTGATTACGCGATCTATGACGGCGAACGATTGCGCGTCATTCCCGTGCATCCCCACAGCGCCAGCCTGCAACTCTGGTACGATCTCGGGTTGGTCGGCGCAGTGTTGGCGGCCGCGTTGTTGGCGTTGACGGGCCATCGCCTCGGACGCGCCTACGCAACCAATCGGCCTGCCGCCGCTGCAGCAGCCGCAGTGCTCGCCATGTTCGGAATGATGGCGAACGTCGGTTGGAGCCTGTGGCAGGAGTGGTGGATGGCCACGCTCATCCTCGCCGGCGCGCTTGTCTGCGCACTCGGTGCTAGAGACGCCAGAGCGTAACGCCGTCCGGCATTTTGCTGCGGTCGAGGAAGCCGCGCACGTCCATCACCACGCCCTTGCCGCCGCGCAGCAGTTTCGTGGCCATCCCCCAACCAGCGTCGCGGAATTCCTTGTGCGACACCGCGAAGATCACTGCATCGACTTCGCCAATTCTCTCGAGCGCGGTCAGCGCAGCGCCGTGTTCTGCCGAGACCTGCGGATCGGCGTGCGGATCGTGGGTGATCACGTCGACGCCAAACGATCGCAGCTCGTTGACAATGTCATAGACCTTCGAGTTGCGCACGTCCGGCACGTCTTCCTTGAAGGTGACGCCGAGCACGGCGACGCGCGGGTTGGCGCAACCGCTGCGGTTCAGCAGACGCACGCACTCGCGGCCGATGTGGGGGCCGATGCTGTCGTTCACGCGCCGGCCGGCAAGCACCACTTGCGGGTGATAGCCGATCTGCTGAGCCTTGTGGGTGAGGTAGTACGGGTCGACGCCGATACAGTGGCCGCCGACCAGACCTGGCGTGAATCCCAGGAAATTCCACTTAGTGCGGGCGGCGGCGAGCACGTCGCCGGTGTCGAGTCCGAGGCGGCCATTGATGAGCGCCAACTCGTTCATCAGCGCGATATTGATGTCGCGCTGGGTGTTCTCGATCACCTTGGCCGCTTCCGCGACCTTGATCGACGGCGCGCGATGGATGCCGGCGGTGACGACCGCGCCATAAGTCTCCGCCACGATATCGAGGGTCTTGGCGTCCGAACCGGAGACGACCTTCACGATCGTCTCGAAGCGGTGGAGATGGTCGCCCGGATTGATCCGCTCCGGCGAGAAGCCGAGCGTGAAGTCGACGCCAGCCTTGAGGCCTGAGACGTCTTCCAGTATCGGTCCGCACTCGTCTTCGGTGCAACCCGGATAGACGGTCGATTCATAGACGACGATGTCGCCCTTCTTCAGCGCTTTGCCGACGGTGCGCGAGGCGCCGTGCACCGCTGATAGGTCCGGCACCATGGCGTCGTCGATCGGCGTCGGGACCGTGACGATGAAAAAGTCGGCCTTCTTCAAGTCCTCTACGTCCGTCGTGACGTAAAGATCGAGCTTGCGCAGCTCTTCGGCGCTCACCTCACGCGTGCGGTCCTTGCCTTCGCGCAATTCGGCGACGCGAGACGCGTCGATTTCAAAGCCAATCACCGTGAATCCCGCACGCGCAAACGCCACGGCGGCCGGCAGACCAACGTAACCCAGGCCGATGACAGCGATGCGGCGGCGTGCGTTCATAATTAACTCGGAAATGTCGGCGGTTGGTTGATTTCGCTAGCGTCTCCACTTATCGAAACGCCACATTGAAAACAACAGCGTACACCTGCGGCGCTGTGTCGAAAGAGCGCTGAAAATGAAACCCGTGCTTGTGACCGGCGCCGCCGGCTTCATCGGCTATCATTTGTCGGATCGCCTGCTGCGGGAAGGCCGCGCGGTGATCGGTCTCGACAACTTTTCCGACTACTACAGCGTCGAGCTGAAGCAGGCGCGCGTGCGCGAACTGGAAAAGCAAGCCGGGTTTACCATGGTGCGCATGGACCTGGCCGATGCAGACGGCTTGAAACGGCTCTTCGCCGAGCACCGGTTCGATCTAGTGTACAATCTCGCAGCCCAGGCCGGCGTGCGCTATTCGCTGATCAACCCGCAGGCATACGTCACCGCGAACCTCGAAGGCTTCGTCAACATCCTCGAGTGCTGCCGCCACAATGCGACGAAGCATCTGGTGTTCGCCTCGTCGAGTTCGGTCTATGGCGCCGGCACCAAGATGCCGTTCTCGGTGCATCAGAACGTCGATCATCCCTTGAGCGTTTACGCCGCGTCGAAGAAGGCGAACGAGCTGCTCGCCCATTCCTACGCCCACCTCTTCCGGCTGCCGGTGACGGGGCTGCGCTTCTTCACCGTCTATGGCCCCTGGGGCCGGCCGGACATGATGATGTTTCTGTTCACCAAGGCGATCCTGGAAGGCAAGCCGATCGACGTCTTCAATAACGGACTGATGCAGCGCGACTTCACTTATGTGGACGACATCGTCGAAGCGTTGGTTCGGGTCGGCGATCGGGTGGCGCGGCCAAATCCGAACTGGGACAGCACCGCCCCTGATCCCGCCACGTCGAACGCGCCCTATCAGATCTACAATATCGGCAACCACTCGCCGGCGAAGCTTCTAGACGTGATCGAAATCCTCGAGAACGCGCTCGGCAAGAAGGCGATCAAGAACATGATGCCGATCCAGCCCGGCGACGTGCCGGCGACGTTCGCCGATGTCGACGATCTTGCCCGCGATGTCGACTTTGCGCCACGCACGCCGATCGAGGTGGGCGCCAAACGGTTCGTCGATTGGTATCGCGCCTATCACAAAGTCTGACGGCTATTGTTGCCGTGCGCTGGCGGAAACACGAAGCGCCTCTTGGCGGCAATCGTAGGGCAAACTCGGGTCTTCGCAAAACTCCGGCCAGCGGTCGGTCTCGATCCAATACTGAGCGAGCCCGGCGCGTCGCATCAGCGGCATGAAGCGCGGATCGCGGCGCATCGAAGCAGTCATCGGATAAAACATCGTACGCCAGGAGAAATCGATTATGCATGGCGGCAACGTACGCGGCGCGGCGCTGTTGGCCGAAACCGTGTTTGCGTCCGGACAGCCGGAAAACATACGCTCGACTTCCGCGAACGCCCCATCGGCATCTCCGATCGAGGCGAGAACGACGTGACGGTCATAGGGCTGCCAGCATTCATGTGCGGCGCGCGCCACTTGGCGCCGCCCTGCTTCGGTGTTGGCCGCCAGGCCTGCCGCGACGCGCCGATAGCATTGAATTTGCGCTGTGTTGTAAGCGCTGGGCGCCTCGTCGAGCAGCCGTAACGCCTCGGACGGCGATCCGAACCATAGATTGACGCGGAATCTCTCGTACCAGACACTGGAATTGCCTGGCCAACGCGCATCGGTTTCTGTGAGAAGGTCGATCGCTTCCCGATCGTCGCCGACAGCCGCCAGCGTGAACGCCAAATTGAGAAGATATGCCGCCGAAAGCGGCTTCCGCGCGAGCGCGCGACGTATGTATTCCACTGCCTCGCCCGGTCGGCCGTGGGCTCTTAGAAACCAAGCGTAATACCAGTTCAGCTCAGCATTGTCCGGCGCGCGACTCAGGGCGGAGAGCAGCCCCTCCTCCCACTCGGCGCGGGATCCGGTGTAGGCGAGGCGATCTGCCTTTACTGTTAGCGCGGCGCCATTAGCGGGATCGATGCGCAGCGCCACATCCGCCGCAGCGACGGCTTGATCAACCAGTCTTTCGTCGGCCTGGGGACCGGTATAGGCCAAATCCCAATAAGCATGCGCGAGTCGTCCCTGGAGGAAGCCTGAACGAGGGGCCGACCGAGCCACTTGTTCGATCAGGCGCAACGCTTCCTCCTGGCCTTCGCGAGAGAGCGAGAGCTCACAGCTCCGCAGCAGCATCGACAGTGCCGAGGCCTCCAGTCCGGGCGCGTCACGTCGCGCCGCCACTGCGCACTCCATCACTGCGATTACGACGGAGGTAGCTTCGAGGCGCAGCTCTGGCGCCTGCGCGCTCTCACGTTCGAAGCTCTGCGACCACAGCGTCCGCTGTCGATTGACTTCGTTAAGCCGGAGCGAAGCGCGTACGGTCTCGCCTTCGCGAACGATCTCGCCGTCGATCGTGAATGCAGCGCCCAGCGCGCGGGCGCGCTGCGCGACCGAGCGCCCTTGCGCGCCCGCAGTTTCGCTCTGCGATACTATCTCGAAGCCGATCTGGTGTAGCGAGTCGCCGATCTCCGTCGTCACGCCGCGCGCAAGCGATGTGAGTTCGGCGTCGCCCGCGGGCGCCTCTAACGTGAACACGGCGGTGCGGACATCGCGCGACGGATGCAACACAAACACTGCGCCCAACACGCCCGCCGCCAGCAGCGCTGCGCCGATCGCGGCGAAGCGCGCGCGCCGGCCGCGCAGAAACGGGGGAAGCCCGCCGCGTTTGACGTTGGCGGCGTAGATGTCGAGGGTCTCGGACATCTTGTCGAGCTTCACGTCGCCCAGGCTGACGAGGTTGCTCGTAAGCGCGCCGCGCGCCGAACGGCGCACGTCTTCCGACAGCACGATTTCGCCGGGGCTGGCGCGCTGCTGCAGCCGCGCCGCGATGTTGACGGCGTGGCCGAGCAGATCGCCGCCGGCTTCGACGAGGACTTCGCCGCTGTGCAAGCCGATGCGGACTTTGAGCGGCGGGTCGAATTGCTTGCAGGCTTCCGTTATTGCGAAAGCCGCTTCGAGGCCCGCCGTCGCGGTCGGAAACTCGAGCATGAAGCCGTCGCCGGCGCTGTTGAAGATGCGCCCCCCGCGAGCGGCCGAGACCTCCGTCAGCAGATCGCGCGTCTTGTGGATGGCCGCGGCGGCGGCGGAATCGTCGCGTTCGGTGGCGCGCGAATAGCCGACGATGTCCAACGCAAGGATCGTCGCCAGTTTGCGCGTCTCGGACACGGCCGCACTCCCGTCCGACGTCGGTTATAGACACCGATTCCGCGGCGTGCACGCCGATTGGAGCGGGACAGTGCGCGTCAGTCTCGGCGCTGATAGCCGGCCAGGTTGAGCTGCCCTTCGCCCAGGGGCGTCGGCACGATGAGTTGCAGCGGCGCGGCGAAGCCGGGCTGAGCCGGCATGGCAAACCAGATCTGCGCCATCGGCACGGCGGAACGATCGAAATCGCGCCCGAAGCCGGAGATCGGCGAATAGCGGAAGTGGCAGGAGATGGCGGGACCCTCGTATCCGCCGCCATTGTACGTGCCGTTGGCGCGGTGCGAGACGCTCAGGCGATAATGCTGGCGTCCGTCAAACACGAGCACGGCGCCTTGGCAGGCGCGCGCGGCGCCGACCTGACGGCCTAGAGCGAAGATCGCGCTTAACGGATCGAATGAGCTGGATTGCTGCTCGCCGGTCGCCGGCGGCGCGCCGAGATCGGAATAGCGCGGCGTGATCTGGCTGGCGACGCCGCTGGACGATCGGTCCAATCTGATCTGGCGGCGCTTCTGGTTGTAAGCGTGGTTAAGCGTGTAGCGCGACCAACTCAGCGCCTGGCCGACATGAGCGCCGTTGGCGCTGGCGGTGATGTCGGTCTGATCGAACAAGCGCGCGAGGCCGGATGTGCGCAGCGAGGCGCGCACATCGTAGGAGGCAGCGGTATTGGTGACTTGATACTCGGCAGTACCCAGTTCGACGACACCGAGAACCACGGCCTGATAGCGCAATTGATAGGTCTCAGCGCGCGCGGGCGCTCCGAATGCGCAAACCACAACAGCCAATACTGCGGCAGCCCAACGTGTCATTCGCGTCTCCCCCGGTTGTCGATGAAGTCTATGAGCACCGTCGGATGCTGTCACCGCATGCGATGCTGAGCCTGACGGCGTTGTGGCGCGCGTGCAACGCCTGCGCTGCGGATAAGTCCGGACGACGCGCAGCACTTGCGGCTGCGCTAGCGGAAGCAAGCACAGCTTAAGCGCAAATTCATGTACAGATTTTGGCCGCTAAGAACTATCGGCGAACGCGAGTCGAGGCGACAGAGCGGCGGCGATCGCGTCAGCGGCCGGGCCGGTGGGCGCAAGGTTGGTCATGCGCAGGCCGTTGCAGATGCGCTTAAGGAAATAGGCGACGGCGCGCTCGGGGTGCGCCAGCGCCTCGATCAGCGCGAACACGCGCGCGAGCGGCCCGGCCTTGCGGGCACGGATGTTCGCGCCCTTGAAGAAGAGCCGGCGATCGCCACAGACGCGGCGGAATCCGTTCGGCGTGAAAGCGTGGCGGCGGGGCCGTCGCGGCGGCGGGCCGAAGCGCGCGACGGCCTGCAAGAAAAGCGTGCACTCGACCGCCAATTCGGCGCGGCTGAGCAGACGCTTGAGGCGCACGCCGCGTCCCCGCCAGCCGCCCCGCAGGATCGCGCCCAGCAGCCAACCCAACAAGCGCCACGCGGAAGCGAAATACGCTTCCACGCGGGCTTGAGTGATGATGGGGTTGGCTGAAGTCATGCTGGCGATTGTAATGCCGTTGCGACCCGGTCGGATTGATTTTGTACAAGTGGCTTGTTTTCAGCCGCTTGTGCAAAAAAAGGCATGGATAGCGGAGTCGTCTATCCTGCTCTTTCGTCATCGACCGCGTCTTCAGAGCGGTATTTCGAACACGCAGGTCAGGCCTTCACTGGCGAAATCAATGCTCGTTCCACGTTGCGCGCCGCCGAGAGCGCGTTCGATTAGCACCATGCCAAACCCTGTCCTTTGCGGCGGCGAGACCGGCGGTCCTCCGGTTTCTCGCCAGCATATTCTCACGCGACGTTGGTCGGCTTCGACGATGTCCCACGAGAGATGCACTTGACCGGCGCCATTGGAGAGAGCGCCGTATTTGACGGCGTTCGTGGCGAGTTCGTGCAGGGCAAGGGCAAGCACCAGAGAATTGTCGGCGCTAAGGGATGCTTCCGGTCCCGATATCTCGAAACGGTCCTGGTGCTCGAACGGCGCCAAGGTGCGGCGGACGATCTCATCCATAGAGACCCGCTCCCAATCGCGCGTGGTGAGCAGATCGAGCGCTTTGGCTAACGCGCCAAGCCGCGCGCTGAAGGCTTGGTGGGCCCCCTTGTCGGCTTGGTGGAAGGTCTGCGTCGCGATGGCCTGTATCGTTGTGACAGCATTCTTGTAACGGTGCTTGACCTCGCGAAGGAGCAATTCAAGTCCAGCTTCTGCGCGGGTGCGGCGTTCAATCTCGCGCTGCGCTTCCTGATGCAAGCGCGCGTTGTCAATGGCGATGGCAGCGTGCGCAGCGATTCCGGTCACCTGCTCCGCTGCGTCCTCGGAGAACACTCCGGGCTCGCCATGACCGAAGAACAGTCCGCCCAACACTTCCCGCGAGCGCGAAATCACTGGAACGGCCAAATAGCTGACTACGGGCAAGTGGCCGGGAGGCATCCCATGATACGGCGCACTTTTGCCGTAGCGCGGGTCCGCACGAATGTCGTCGGATCGCACGACGCCCAATCCGCGGAAAGTGTGTTCGAACACAAGTGTGTTGCGAGGCAGTCCAAATCCCTCGAAGGCCGCGCGCGGCGCACCCGAGAGCGTGAAAAGCCGATACCCTTCGCCGCCATCCTCATCAACGTTGTAGAAGAACGCTCCAAACTGCGCGCCGCACTCTTCCGTGGCAATGTCGGTCACGGTCTGGACGATACGTTCGAGATCAAGATCGCTCGAAATGACGCGCGAAAGGCGGTTGAGGCGCTCGCAGCGCCGCAGCGCAAGTTCGGCGCCCATGGCGATGGCGCGCGTCCGGTCTTTCCTCTGAGCCTGCCCCATCGCAGCGGACCTCCCTGAGGCCGTCGCAAGTTCTACGTTCCGAAAGTGATTTTGTTCCGCGACGCGCAGCGGCGGCTGCAGCGGCGCGTCATACCGGCTTGCGCCCCGCGCCAGGGGGCGAGAAGCCGCTCTGCCTGCGACTAAAGCAGTTGCACGCGCGCCACAACGCCGTCAGGCTCAGCATCGCATGAAAGGAGTGCGTGGATGCCGAATACCGATGCAGCTAGAGCTCGTCTGGAACAACAACTCGCGGAACTCAAGGATCGGCAGAAGCGGATGTCTGTGCAGCTGGCCGAACCCCTCAACCGTGACCTATCCGAGCAAGCGCTGGAATTGGAAGATGATGAATCCCTCGAGGGACAGGCCGCGTTGATCAGTCGTGAGATTGCCTCCGTTAACCGGGCGCTGCTGCGCATCGAACACGGCAGCTACGGAGAGTGTGTGCGCTGCGGCGAGCGGATCGCTCCCAAGCGCCTCGAGGCGCGTCCGGAAGCGGCGCTCTGCTTCGCCTGCGCTAGCAGCGAGGGCTGACCTTTCGCCAGATATCGTCCAATTATCCTGCGGCGGCCCGCCGCCTCCGGGCGCCAACAGGTATGCCCGCGCACCTAGACTAATCTCAGTTCCACGTGCAGGCGCTCGCGTTGAGCTGGGCCCCTTGAGGGCGCTACGTCTTCTGATCCTCGCTGGTTATGGCCCTTCGACGGCGATCGAAGATACGGGCTCTTCCAGGCCTTGAAGGCAAAATCGGCCTCACTAACTCAGTGTCGCCGAGCGCCGAGGAGGGTTCGGCGGATGGGCGCCGGACCGCCCGGCGCACCCTTTGACCCATGTTGCTTGCACTTAGAGGATGTGGAGATGAGGACCTACGACTTTTCCCCCTATTACCGGTCATCGATCGGCTTTGACCGGATGCTCGATCTCTTGGGCGACGCGGCCCGTCCCGAGAGCACCGATGAAGCCTGGCCGCCTTACGACATCGAGCGGCTCGGCGAGGACCGCTATTGCATTACCATGGCTCTGGCCGGCTTTGCCGAGGATGAGCTTCGGATCACGGCCGAGCCGAACGCGCTTCTGGTCGAGGGCCGCAAGAAGAGCGACGAAAAACCGCGCAACTTCCTGCACCGCGGCATCGCCCAACGCGGTTTCCGCCGCCATTTCGATCTGGCAGACTTCGTGAGGGTGACCGGCGCCACGTTCCAGAACGGGCTCTTGGTCATTGAGCTAGAACGCGAAATCCCCGAGGCGATGAAGCCGCGCCGTATCGAGATCAGGACCGCCGCTCCAAAGCGCGCGGCCGCGCACTGCGACCAGGCGGCTGACAAAGCGGCCTAAACAAACACGGAGGTTAAGATGAGAGACCTGATCCCTTGGGGCCGGTCGCGTCAGCCTTCCCGCTTTGACGATCGGCACAACGAAGCGGCCCTGACGCCCTTCTTCACGCTCAAGCGCGAAATGGACCGGCTGTTTGACGATGCTTTGGCAGGCTTTGGCCTTTCCAGCTTTGGCCGCGGCTTGAATTGGCCGACGATCGATGTGATCGACCGCGAAAAGGAGGTGCGCGTCACTGCCGAGCTTCCAGGCCTCGAAGAGAAGGACATAGAGCTTCACGTCGAAGACAATGTTCTCACGGTTCGCGGCGAGAAGCGAACGGAGGTAGACGACAGCGAACGCCAATATAGCGAACGCTCGTATGGGCGTTTCGAGCGTCGCATCTCGCTTCCCAGCGAAGTCGACGAAGACCGCGCCTGCGCGACCTTCCGCAATGGCGTGCTCACCGTCACGCTGCCGAAAACCGAGCAAGCTCGCAAGCAGACCAAGCGTATCGCCATCTCGCACTAACTAGGACGAGAAGGGTGCGTGAGCCCGGCCCGAGACGGTGCGGGCTCGCAGGCCCGCCTCTCCTGAAAGGAGACAAGGAGGCAACACTCGTGACGTTCTCGAATGACCCCATCCGTCTTCAACCGCGGTTACTGCCCCGGCGTTGGGGCCGCGTACAAGCATCAGCGTGGTGCGCAGGGGCGACACGTCCGCCTGGCCCGGTGGGCGAGATATGGCTGGCCCACCCCTATAATATCACGTCAGCCGGAACGCACTTCGGCGCGCTCTTAGCCAATCAAACGAGCGAGATGTTGGGCGAGCTCGGTCGCGTCCCGCCGAGCCTGCGTCTCATCGTTACCGACGAACCGAGCGATCCTGTTTCCAGCGATGGCCCTGTCGCGCTGTGGCGCATGCTGGAGTGCCCGCTCGATGCGACCATCAACATCTATGCAACCGATGCCTCGCGTCCGCGTGAGATGCGCTGCCGTCGTCACGATCTCTTGCGCCTGTCGGAGGGTCCACGAGTCGTGTTGTCAGGCAGCATGACCGCGTTGGAGGCACGCGCCAATTTCACACCGAACAACAACCCTAGAGAACGGCGCGTGCAGCGTCTTCTGCCGGTTCACGAGAAGAAGAGGCGCACGGCTTGGCTGCGCGATCCCGCCATGAGTGTCGAGGCGTGGACGCTTCCGGATCTGAGCTTTCTTGAGCCGGATGGCGAGACCTGTCACGTGCTGATGGCGTTGACGCCTGGGGTGGCCATCGACGGCGAACCCCTAAACCGTGGCGATGCCGTCTTCCTGCCAGCTGAAGGCCGGCGTCTCACACTTACTGGGCGCGGTGCGGAAGTCGTCGTCTGTTATCCGGACCTCGTGCCCACCAACATCTGGAAGCAGCCGCATGCGCCCAAACCCGCCGCATTGGCCATAGACCCAGCACTTATCATGCGCGACGCAATAGACGCCAACATCAGCGCCAACGCGTGGCGGCTTGCCGCCTAGGGCGCCATGCATCCGGCAGTGGCGCTTCTCGTTACAGGCATCTGGTTCCGGCGGGCGAAATGCTCGCCAGAGCTTGCGCTCGCTCGTTCATTCGCCAGTCCGGCCGAACGGACCCTGGGCAGGTAGCACGGCCATGTCTGCTTTCGGGAGCGTTTGGCGCGAAGCGCGACCTTCCGGAACAGGGATCGCGTCGAGCTGTCGGGCGAAAGGCGCACGGCGCTCATAGCAACGGTTTCGCCGTTTCGACGAACGCGCCTGCGGCGCTGCCGAAGCTTCGCTGCCGATCCTAAGCATTCGTTCTTGACAGCGAGCATACTTCGATTATACTTGAAATATGGAAACGAGGAGAATCAACACGCCTGCGGCGTTGGAGGCTTTCGGCGGGCTGGCTAACGAGCACCGGCTGGCGATCTTTCGATTGCTCGTTGAAGTGGGGCCGCAAGGACTGCCGGCGGGCGAGATTGCCGAAAAGCTGCGTATCCCAGCATCGTCGCTTTCATTCCATTTGGCGCATTTGACGCGCGCGGGCCTGACGCTGCAGCGCCGCGAAAGCCGCTCACTGATCTATTCGGCGAACTTCGCGACCATGAACGGTCTCGTCGCCTTCCTCACCGAAAACTGTTGCGGCGGTGCAAGCTGCGCCCCCGTTTCCTCCCCGAAAAAAAGGAAAGCCTCATGAAGCGCTTGCATGTGCATGTCGGCGTCAACGATCTCGATCAGTCGATTAGATTCTATTCGAACCTGTTCGCGGCCGAGCCGACCGTGAAGAAGGGCGACTACGCAAAGTGGATGCTGGACGATCCGCGCGTGAACTTCGCGATCTCCCTGCGCGCAGCAGATGCGGTCGGCGTGCGGCACCTCGGCATCCAGGTCGAGAGCCACGAAGAGCTCGGCGAAATCTATGCGCGATTGAAAACGGCCAATGCGCCGGTATTCGACGAGGGCGTCACGACGTGCTGCTACGCCAAGTCGGAAAAATCATGGATCAACGATCCGCAGGGCGTGGCGTGGGAGACCTTTCACACGACCGGTGAATCCACGACCTACGGCGGCGGCGTCGAAAGCGCTGCGCCGGAGTCTCACGCCTCCACCAAACCTGCGCCGTGCTGCGTCCCGACGGCCGAACTGGCGGCCGAAACATCCGCAGTTGCGGCGGCGACGCCGTGCTGCGGTCCGCGCGCGTTGGAGTCAGTCGTATGACGGAGCGTCGCACCTACAACGTGCTGTTTCTCTGCACGGGAAACTCCGCGCGCTCGGTTATGGCTGAAGCGATCTTGAAGCGCCTTGGCGCGGGCAAGTTCAATGCTTATTCGGCGGGCTCGATGCCCAAGGGCGAGGTGCATCCAGAAACGCTCGCGCTGCTGCGCCGCCTGAACTTTGACGTCTCGACTTTTCACTCGAAGAGCTGGGATGTGTTCGCGGCGCCCGACGCGCCGAAGCTCGATTTCGTGTTCACCGTATGCGACAATGCGGCCGGTGAAGTTTGTCCGGCCTGGCCCGGCCAACCGATGACGGCGCATTGGGGCGTGCCTGATCCAGCAGCGGCGACGGGCTCGCCGGTGGAGATCTCGCGGGCCTTCGCCAACGCTTACGGCGCGCTGCAGAATCGGATCGCAATTTTCGTGAACCTGCCATTCTCCGGACTCGATCGTCTCTCGCTGCAATCGAGGCTGGACGCCATCGGCAGAACCGCGGACTCCAACGGCAATGTTGCGTGAAATCAACCGGACGATGCGTCTGATCGCTTTGTGGCGCGCACTGTGAGCGGGTCGCCGCAACGCCTCATCGCCGAGCTCTTGGGATCGCTTCTTCTCGCCGGCGCCGTCATTGGCTCCGGCATTCTCGGCGAGCGCTTGGCTGACGGCAACGCGGCGATCGCTCTGCTTGCCAACACTGCAGCGACAGCCGCGATGCTCTTCGTCCTGATCACGGCTTTTGCGGAAATATCGGGCGCACACTTCAATCCAGTGGTGACGTTGGTGATGGCGATGCGCAGAGCGCTGAAACCTGGCGTCGCCATGCTTTATGTCGTCGTACAGATCGCCGGTTGCATCGCCGGAGCACTCTTGGCGCACGCGATGTTCGAATTGCCGCTGGTGCAGCAGGGCACACAGGACCGAAGCGGTCTGTCGCAGGCCTTGTCGGAGGCCGTCGCAGCCTTCGCTTTGGTTCTGACCATCCTGCTGGTGTCGCGTGCGCGGCCAAGCGCCACTGCGGGCGCCGTCGCGCTTGTCATCGCCGCGGGCTATTGGTGGACGGCCTCAACCTCGTTCGCCAACCCCGCCATCACCTTAGCGCGGGCAATGAGTGACACGTTTGCCGGCATTCGGCCGACGGATGTGCCTTTATTCATCGGCGCGCAGACATTGGGCGCTTTGACCGCCGCAGGCGTAGCAAGTTTCCTCGGAGAAGGAAGATCTGCGGAACGCTCCTGATCGTGCGTTCCACGTCGTCGCTCCCGCTTGATGTGAACGAGGCGCCTTAGAGCAGCGCTTTCGCCGTTTCCACGATGGCTTCCGCTGTGATGCCGAAATGGGTGTAGGCGTCCTTGGCGGGAGCTGATGCGCCAAAGGTCGACATGCCGACGAAGGCGTCGAGGCCGAAGGCTTCGAACCAGCCTTGCCCGATCGCGGCTTCGCAGCCGATCTTGAGTTCGTCGTCGGCGCCGCAGACGGCGTCCTGGTAGGCGTCGTCCTGCAGTTCGAACATCTCGAAACACGGCGCCGAGACGACGCGCGTGGGCACGCCTTCCCTCTGCAGCGCCTCGCGCGCTTTGACGGCAAGCGCGACCTCCGTGCCTGTCGCAAAGATGGCGACGCGCGAGGCGCCGCCCTCGGCCGGCAGCAATTCATATGCGCCACGCACGGAAAGATTCTCGCTGGCATCGCCGCGCAAGCCCGGCGTCGCCTGGCGCGACAACGCCAGCACGCTCGGCCCGTCATCGCGCAAGAGCGCCGCTTGCCAGCATTCGGCGGCTTCGACGGCGTCGGCCGGGCGGAAAACGTAGAGGTTCGGGATGGCGCGCAGCGCCGCGAGGTGTTCGACCGGCTGGTGGGTCGGGCCGTCTTCGCCGAGGCCTATGGAATCGTGCGTCATCACGTGGATGACGCGGACCCCCATCAGCGCCGCGAGACGCATCGCCGGGCGCGCGTAGTCCGAGAAGGTGAGGAACGTGCCGCCATAGGGAATGATTCCGCCGTGCAGCGCCATGCCGTTCATGGCCGCGGCCATCCCGTGTTCGCGAATGCCGTAGCGGACATAGCGGCCGAGCCGGTTCTCCGGTGTGAAATCCTGCGCGCCTTTGGCAAGCGTGTTGTTGGAGCCGGTGAGATCGGCTGAGCCGCCGAGCAATTCCGGGCAGGCCTCGAACATCGCATCGATCGCCGCGCCCGACGCCGCCCGCGTCGCCAGCGACGGCTTCTCCGCCGCCATCTTCGCCGCGTGCAGGCCGAGAGCTCCGACCGCGGCTTCGACATTGCCGCCGCCGATCGCGGCGGCGAACGCGTCACGGTGCTCGGACCGTTTGAGGCGCACCGACCACTCTTCGCGCGCGCCGGCGCCGCGCGCGCCGATTCTGCGCCAGGCGGCGCGGATGTTTTCCGGCACTTCGAACGGACCGTGCTTCCAGCCGAGCGCGGCCTTCGCCGCTGCGAGTTCTTCGGCGCCCAGCGCTTCGCCATGCGCTTTCGCCGTGCCCGCCTTTTTCGGCGCGCCGTAGCCGATAATGGTCTTGCACGCGATCAGCACCGGGCGATCCGATTTCGTCGCGTGCTCAAATGCGCGCTCGATATCGGTGACGTTGTGGCCGTCGCACGAGAGCACGCTCCAGCCGCTGGCGGCGAAGCGCGCCTTCTGGTCGGTGTTGTCGGACAGCGAAACGGCACCGTCGATCGAGATCGAATTGTCGTCCCAGATTACGATGAGCTTGTTGAGCTTCTGGCGCCCGGCGAGCGCGATCGCCTCCTGACTGACGCCTTCCATCAGGCAGCCGTCGCCGGCGATGACCCAGGTGCGGTGACCGACCAGCGCGCCGCCGAAGCGTGCGGCGAGATGGGCTTCCGCCATCGCCATGCCGACGGCGTTGGCGAGCCCCTGCCCGAGCGGGCCAGTGGTGGTCTCGATGCCGGAGGCGAGGAAGTTCTCGGGATGGCCTGCCGTCTTCGAGCCGAGTTGGCGGAAGCGCTTGATCTCGTCGAGCGTCATGTCGGCGTAACCGGTGAGATGCAGCAGCGCATAGAGCAGCATCGAGCCGTGGCCGGCGGAAAGCACGAAGCGGTCGCGATCGGGCCATTCCGGGTTCGAGGCATCGAACTTGAGGAACTTTGCGAACAGGACGGTGGCTGCGTCCGCCATGCCCATCGGCATGCCAGGGTGGCCAGACTTGGCCTGCTCCACAGCATCCATGGCCAGGGCGCGGATGGCGTTGGCGAGTTCTTTCGCCTCGACGCCTTCGATCAAGTCGCTTTTGCTCATCTGGCTTCCTTCGCTCAGGCTCATTAGCGCCGATTCGGGCGCTTTGCCTGAGAAGAGCAGTCCGGTATCAGCGGAATGCGCCTGAAGGAATGCGGCTGCGGAGCTTCATATGCAGATTTTCATCGACAGCGCCGACGCGGCGGAACTCAAGAAGCTGGCGGAGACCGGCCTGGTCGACGGCGTCACCACAAACCCATCGCTCGTTGCGAAAGCGGGCCGCAACTTCTTCGAAACGTTGAGCGAGATTTGCAGCGCCGTGCCGGGGCCCGTCAGCGCCGAGGTGGTGGCGCAGGACGCCGACACGATGGTGCGCGAAGGATTGAAGCTGCGGGGCGTGGCGCCGAACATCGTGGTGAAGGTGCCGCTGACGCCCGACGGCTTGCGCGCCTGCAAGCGCCTGGAAGACGACGGCCATCCGACCAACGTCACGCTTTGCTTCTCAGCAGTGCAAGCGCTGCTCGCGGCCAAGGCCGGCGCGACCTACATCTCGCCGTTCCTCGGACGGCTCGACGACAACGGCCAGGACGGCATGGGGCTCATTCGCGAAATCCGCGCCATTTTTGACAATTACGACTTCCAGACGCAGGTCCTTGCCGCATCGATCCGCACCGCAGGGCATGTGCGCGACGCAGCGATCGCGGGCGCCGATTGCGCGACGATTCCGCCGGCCGTGTTTAGAAGCCTCTACAAGCACATCCTCACGGACGTGGGGCTTGAGGCGTTTCTGAAAGACTGGAAATCGACGGGCCAGTCGATTCTGTGATCGCGGATTAGTGCGCGAGCGCTTCCAAACGGCCGACATTGTCGTCGGTCGTTTCACGCGCCGCCGCCATCACGCGCTCGGCTTCCGCGAGTTGCGCTTCGATCGCTGCAACATCGAGCGGCTCGATCAGCGGAGCGCGATGCTCGAATTGCGAAGCCATGGCGTCCCGCATGGTGAGGCCACCCTTCATCGCCACGGGGGCGACGAGGCCCACGAGAACCATCGCGCCGGCGCCAGCAGCAAAGCTGGCCACGACCATGCGGACGGTGGCTTTCGATTGTGAGGGGGACATAGTGTTGGGGACTCCCGGACCGGCGGCGGTCAGTTAACAAATGGTTGCCACAATGGCAAATGCTACTTTGCGGCGCCGAAGAGCGATCGTCCGTGACACGCGTCACTCGTCTCGACACCCTCACCCACCGGCTTCAGCGGCTTGAGACCACCCTAGCCGAAAATCCTGAATTTCAGCCGAATCCGTTGCTCAGGCGGCAGTTGCGGCTCGTTCAGGCTTGCGGTGTAAGGTGAGCTGGAAACCGCCGTGTTGCGGCGCCGAAATCGGAACCACAATGGCTAGCGCTTCCACCTCGCCCCGAACGCTACGGAAAGCGGTACTTCCGGTGGCCGGCTTCGGCACGCGGGTGCTCCCCGCCACCAAGGCCATCCCCAAAGAACTGCTTCCGGTGTTCGACCGGCCAGCCATCCAATACGTCGTCGACGAAGCCTTGGATGCCGGCATCGAGCACATAGTCTTCGTTACGGGGCGAAATAAGGGTGCGATCGAGGACTATTTCGATCGCGCGTATGAACTCGAAGTAACACTTCGCGAGAAGGGAAAGTCAGAGCAGCTCAAGGAAGTTGAAGATCCGGTAAGACTCGCCGGCTCGATGAGCTTCGTGCGTCAGCAGGCGGCGTTGGGACTTGGTCATGCCGTCTGGTGCGCGCGCGACATTGTCGGCGACGAGCCGTTCGCGGTGATGCTGCCCGACATGCTGATGATGGCGAAGCCCTCGTGCCTCAAGCAGATGGTCGACGCTTACAATAAGGTCGGCGGCAACCTCATCGCGGTCGAGCCGACCGGCACGCCCGAGCGCTATGGCGTCATCACGCCGGAGAGCCGCGACGGGCGGCTGATCAAGATGAAGGGCATGGTCGAAAAGCCGAAGCGCGAAGACGCGCCGTCGAACCTGTTCATCAGCGGCCGCTATATCCTGCAGCCGGAAATCTTCGATCTGCTGGCGAGCCAAGGCCCGGGCGCCGGCAACGAAATCCAGCTCACCGATTCGATGGCGCGTCTGATGGAGACGCAGGCGTTTCACGCGCTTGAATATGACGGCGTGACCTACGATTGCGGCGACAAGATCGGCTATGTGCGCGCCAACGCCGCCTTCGCGCTGGCGAACGAGGAATACGGCGACCAAGTCGCCGCGACACTGCGCGATGTGCTCGCCGATCGCGGAAAATGAAGCTCGTCCGCGAGTTCGCTTCGCGCGAAGCGATGATGCAAGCGGCGGCTGAGCGGATTGCGGAGGCTCTGAGCCAAGGCATGAAAGAACGCGGCGCCGGGTGCGCAGCGCTATCCGGCGGTGGCACGCCGGAACCGGCTTATCGTGCGCTCGCAGCACTGGCGCTGGATTGGCCGCGCGTCACGTTTCTGCTGGTGGACGAACGCTTCGCGCCACCGTCCGATCCGGCGTCGAACGAAGGCATGTTGCGCCGCGCGCTTGCGCCTGCTCTTGCCGCAGGCGCACAGCTGCTGCCGATGTTTGCGGACAACGCAACGCCGGAGGAAGCGGCTGCGCGCGCCAATGCCGTCTATGCACGCAAACACATCGACATTGCGCTGATGGGCATGGGCGATGACGGCCACACGGCGTCCTGGTTTCCGCAGTCTCCGGACCTCGCCGCAGCACTCGATCTCGCCAACCCGCGCACGGTGATCGCCGTCGAGGCGCCCGGCGCGGCGGGATCGGCGATGCGGCTGACGATGACGCGATCTGCGATCGCCAAAGCGCGAAGCCGCTTGCTGTTGCTGGCGGGAGAACAGAAGCGCCAGGCGTTACCCGCGCATGCCGCCGGCGCGCCTGTCGCCGCGCTGCTGCAGCTCGGCGCAGATATTTTCTGGGCGCCGTGACCGCGCGACTATTTGCTGGAGACGGCTGGCGGCCAGAGAGGGATTGAACGGCCCTTGAAAATCAAGGCCCATGGGTCACGGATTTGTACTGGGGATTCTGCCGCCACCGGTTCAATTCGAGGACATCCGGACCAACCATTTGTTTTCACTTTCGCAATGCCCGGGTGTAGCTACTTTAGGGAGCTGCGGAAGTTGCCATTTCGTCCTGATCCTTTCCTGGCGCGGTTTGAACCGCTGAGGCTTCTGCGCCGGAAGCCTTGGATCGGCTACGGCGCCGCCGTGCTGGCCGTCGCCGTCGCCACTGGGCTGCGCTTGGCGATCCCCGGCATCCCCGCGCCATTTGTGACCTATTATCCCTTCCTCATTGCAGTCACGCTCGTCGGCGGCTGGCGTGCCGGTGCGCTCTGCGCTGTCCTCTCCGCGCTCGCGGCGGACTATTTCATCATACCGCCCAGGTTCACCCTGGCGTTGGCGCCGGTCGATCAAATCACAGTGGCGATCTACCTGTTCGTTTGTGCGTGTCTCGTCGGGCTCGTTTGGATACTCAACAAAGCCGTGGACCGGCTCTGGCAACAAGCCGCCAACGCGCAGTTTATCCTGGAAAAGGAGCCGACAGGTCTCTTCGCCGTGCTGGAGGATGGGACTATTGAGCTTTCCAACGCCGCCGCTGAAAAGCTTTTCGGCTACACCAAGGCTCAGCTTCTTGGGCGCCACATCGACACGCTCGTACCGGAAGATCGTCGCGCAGCCCACGCCACATTGCGTCAGGGGTATCTAGAGCGACCCGAAGATCGCTTGATGGGCGCGGGACTCGACTTGGAGGGCTTGCGCAAGGATGGCACGACCGTGTCGGTGGAGGTCGGCCTTAGCCCCTTCGAGCATGACGGTCACAAGGGCGCGCTCGCGACCGTCACCGACATCAGTGAACGCAAAGCCATCGCACTCAAACAGCAGATTCTGGCGAGCGAGATTCGCCATCGCGGCCGCAATCTCCTCGCCGTCGTGCAAGCGATGCTCTCGCAGATCATCACCTTGGACAAGCCAGTGGAGGAATCGCGCAGGGAATTTTCCAAAGCGATTGACGCGCTTGCCCGCGCCCACGACCTCTTTCTGGAGACGGGCGGCGCATCATTGGACAAGTTGGCCGAAATGGAGCTTGCCGCTTACGACGGGAGAGTGAGCATCGACCTTCCCAGTATTCCGCTGACAACGAGCGCCGGACAGGATTTTGCCCTCATCTTCCACGAACTCGCGACCAACGCGCTGAAGCACGGCGCGCTCTCTGTTCCGGGCGGGCACGTCTCGCTTACTGGACGCGAGGACGGCCATGACCTCATCGTGACGTGGCACGAGAGCGGTGGGCCAACTGTCGTCACGCCGAACCGAAGGGGCTTCGGCCAGACTATTCTGATAAACGTCGCGCAGGGCTCTTGCCGCGAAGTCGAAAGTGATTACAGACTCGATGGTTTTCATTACCGATTGCGGGCGGACCTTGCGCGCATCGCGACGGTGGTCGATCTGACCGCATGGCGAGGCGCGGTGTAGCGAACGCCGCTGAGCCGTCGACCGCTAGCGCGCTAGCAAGCTGGCGATTGTTTAGGGCATGATACATAGAGTTGAGTTTCTCACATCCGAATTGAAGGTGTGTGGCGCGTGATTTGCGGGCAGACGCTAGCGGCGCCGTGAATCCATTTGCTGCTGCCGCTCGATCTGAACTTCGGAGGCTTGTGGCGACGCGTAGTGCTTGCCCGATAGCAGTCGCCGACGACAGCAACACCAGGGAAGCCGAGCATTCATTGAGCTTCATCGTCCGCAAGCGCCAGCGGCCGCTTAGCCGCACGTCACTCGACGCCCACATCACATTGTTGCGTTTGTGGGTCCCTCACCCAGCCGCTGACGCCATCGGCGCGCGTGACGTGGAGCCAATAACCCACTCGCGAATCTAACGGTTCCGAGGGCGCATCCCAGCGAACAACTACATCATCGTCAGTTGCGTATAGGGTCTCGCCACGCCGCCAGATCGAAAACGCGCCCTCCCCGTCATAGGCGAGCCGATAGATCACATCGCCGGCGGCAAACTGACCTATCGTCTCAATCACCACGCCGCGCCGGGGCGCCGACAACAGCCGGTAATCTCCCGGCTGCACGCACTCGTCGGCAGGGATCAAGGCTACGATTGGCGAGGCTGCATCGGTGCTCGCGTGGATTGGCGTGTCGATGCTCATGCGCAGGCGGGGATTTGTATCGTCGTCGTCACTGGTTTGCTCGAACGAGCCCTCATAGATCTCCTGCGGCGGCGGAATATCAGCGCCCCGCAACGGTGGGTCGATGAGCGAAGCTGTCCAGCGCAAGGCGGGCGCGCCCGCGCTTAGGGCCCACTTGTAACAGGGCCGGCCCTCAGATGACGTCAGTTGACCCAAACCGCCCGAACAGAAATCGCGCTGAAAGCACTGGGCTTCGCGCAGACCATGCTCCTGCCTCCAACTGGCGCCGCCGTCATCGCTCCGGTAGCAGGCCAATTCCGCAGGCGAGAGCGTCATGGTGCAGACTGACATTCTGCCGGGTCGCGTCGTGCGCCACTGTCCAGTCCAGTTCGCTCGAAGAACCGATGCAACGAGTGCGCATCTTTCTTCGGCATCGGTCTGACCTGCAATCAGTCCTGCTTCGATGTCGGCGGTTTCAGCCAACGGCCCGACGCGACGCGCCCCGACGATGTAGCAGACCGGGTGCTGCAAGCCTTCATTGTTCCAGAGGCCGTTCCAACGTCCGCGGACCGCATAGGCGATGACGGGGCATAGCCTGTCGGCGATCGATTGGGTCATAAGCGCTCCCCCGCTCGATGCATTGAACGCCTGTGACTGTGGGAGGTCCGCGTCGGCGTGAAGCGTTCGCGCGACGCGGAAACCGAGATTGTCGAGCCTCATTGAGGGCGGGAACTGGTCATAGCCGGAAAAATTCAGCTTCTCCGGATCGCTCTCCCAGCCGCCGCCCCGCGCCATGCGCCACTGGCAATCGGGATAGTCGCGGGCGGATCCGTCCACGGTGACGGAATAGAGATCGTAGCCGAAGCACTCTTGGGTCCACTCCCAGGCATTGCCAGCCATATCGTAGAGCCCGAAGGCGTTGGCGCCGAACATCCCGACGGGCGAGGTGTTCACCCATTGATCGCGCCCGCTCGCGAGCCCTTCGCAGCATGCGTCGGCGCCATAATTGGCGGCTTCGTGACTGGCGCTGTCGCCCCACGGATAAGCGCCCAAACCGCCCGCACGCGCAGCGTACTCCCATTCGGTCAAACTTAAGAGCCGATAGCCGCCAGGCGTCTGCGTATTCAGCCATTGTACATAAGCTTGCGCATCATCCCACGACACGCACACCACGGGATGGTTTCCGGCTTGCTCGAATGGCGTCGTCGCAGCCGGACCAAGGGAATTGGAGCAATAATCGTCTGTGGTCCGCCCGGTAGCGCGCACGAACGCCGCGTACTGGTCATTCGTGACTTCGAAGCGACCCACTGCGAAGTCGCGAGTGAAGCCAATGCGCAGGCGAGCATGGTCCGCCAACTCTGGAAAATGTGTCCCTAGCGTGAACGCGCCGGCGGGGATCACTACCAGTTCGGGGCAATCGGCGCAGTCACGAAACGTCTCGCCGGGACGCAGACCATGCGCGCACGACGCCAACGCCAGGAATGAGATCACCGCGAACAGTCTCCACACTGCGTCGACGCCCATTCGCTTCCCCCATCTCGCATGCATGCGCGCGATTTGCCTGTCGACTTCGCAAGCGAGCGCACCTTATTGCCCCGAAAGCTCATCGCCCTGCAATGGAAGCAATTTCCGTCTCTCCCGATCCAACCGGCCTTGGCCCAACCGGCGCGCCCCGGCAAAGTTACCGATCGGGACGTCCGCTTCGCCCGATTTGCAGCGGGCTCTTCTTGCCCCGATCCGGGCGGCAACTGAGACTGTAGGCAAATTCGTAGGCGGGCCGGGACTGCGACAGTCATTAACCGCCGAAATCCTCAACAAATTTGTTGAGGAGGCCGCTGGCGGACAGAGAGGGATTCGAACCCTCGATAGGCTTGCACCTATACACGCGTTCCAGGCGTGCGCCTTCAACCACTCGGCCACCTGTCCGGCGCGCGGGTTTATGGCCGCCGTCGCGGCCCAGTGCAACCGCGTAACCGCGCGCGGCGGCGTTGCGTATCAGCCTCGGCGAATGACCGCGCCCGTTTCCCAGCACGCGGCCGGCGCCTACATTCAAGCCAGATTTCACCGCGAGGTCCCAATGGCCCGATCCACCACCATGCCTACCCCTGAGCAAACCCTGCCCGGGCGCAGCACGCCACTCGCGACTGCGGCGACCCACTTCGTCAACGGCAGTGCGCTGAAGCCGCCGTTCCCGGGTCATCTCGAGGAAGCCGTGTTCGGCATGGGCTGCTTCTGGGGCGCGGAACGCAAATTCTGGCAGACGCCCGGCGTGTGGAGCACGTCATCGGGTTATGCGGGCGGCGTCACGCCTAATCCGACCTACGAGGAAGTCTGCTCCGGCCGCACCGGCCATGCCGAAGTCGTGCGCGTGATCTTCGATCCGAACCAAGTGAGCTACGAACAGCTCCTGAGAGTCTTCTTCGAGAACCACGATCCGACGCAGGGCATGCGCCAAGGCGGCGACATCGGGACGCAATATCGTTCGGCGATCTACACCACGTCCCCCGCGCAGAAGCGCGCCGCCGAAGCCGCGCTCAAAGCCTATGGCGACAAACTGCGGGCCGCCGGTTATGGCGCCATAACGACGGAACTTCGCGACGCGCCGGACTTCTTCTACGCCGAGGACTACCATCAGCAGTATCTCGCCAAAAATCCCGGCGGATATTGCGGGATTGGCGGAACCGGCGTGAGTTGTCCGGTGGGCCTCACGCAAAGTTCCTGAGGCGCCTTCGGGGAAATTAGCGCAAGACGGCGTCCGCGCGGCCGTGGTAGCAAACGCTACAGCTTCAACGACGGCGACTCGATGACGGCACGCGCCCGCATTTGTCTGATCGACGACGATGTTTTTGTACGTGACGCGATGGCGCTTGGTTTGACCGACGCGGGGTTTGACGTCGTCACCGCGACCGGCGCAGCGGCGGGCTTCGACATCGCGGCGCGCGATGGCTTGCAGGCGATCGTCACCGACATGAACATGCCTGGCACGGGCGGAGCCCAGCTCATTGCCGAGGTCCGGGCGCGCTGGCCGAAAATGGCGATCGTGGCGATCTCCGGCGCAGCGGTCATCGACGGACGCTCAACAGCCGAGCTTGCGCGAGAACGCGGGGCTGACGATGTCTTGATCAAGCCATTCCGCGCCCGCGAGCTGGCGGCAGCCATCGACAGCGCGCTGGCGGCGCGCAAGGGCGCTTAGGTGCACGCGAGCCACGAAGCATCACGCCTGCGCGCGGTCGTCGACACCGCGGTCGACGGCGTCATCCTGATCGACGCGAACGGCGTCATCCTGATGTTCAACCCCGCCTGCGAGCGGCTGTTCGGCTATGCGGCGTTCGAAGTCATCGGCCGCAACGTCAAGATGCTGATGCCGGAGCCGTATCAGAGCGAGCACGACGCCTATCTGCGCAATTATCGCGACACCGGCGTTCGCAAGATCATCGGCATCGGCCGCGAAGTGCTGGGACGCAAGCGCGGCGGCGCGACCTTTCCGATGGATCTATCCGTCGCCGAAGCGTCGGAAGACGGTTTGCCCATCTTTGTCGGCATCATCCGCGATCTGAGCGAGCGCAAGGCCGCCGAGCGCGCGCTGCGCGAAGGGGCCGAGCGCCTGCGCGCTGTGGTCGAGACCGCGGTCGACGGCGTCATCCTCATCAACGAGCGCGCCCAGGTGCTGATGTTCAATCCTGCTTGCGAGCGCTTGTTCGGCTACACTGCAGCTGAAGTCATCGGTCAGAACGTGCGCATGCTGATGCCGGAACCCTATCGCAGCGCGCACGATCGCTACGTCGCCAATTATCGCGAAACCGCTGTGGCGAAGATCATCGGCATCGGCCGCGAAGTGACCGGTCTGCGCAAGGACGGCTCCACGTTTCCGATGGATCTCTCCGTCGGCGAAGCCAAGCAGGAAGGCGAATCCATTTTCGTCGGCATGATCCACGACCTGACCGGCCGCAAGCGCACCGAAGAGCAATTGGTGCAGGCCCAGAAGATGGAGACCGTCGGCCAACTCTCCGGCGGCATCGCCCATGACTTCAACAACCTTCTGACTGTGATCCTCGGCAACGCCGAGGCGTTGAGCTTGCGGCTGAAAGCGCGCGACGATCTGCGCCAGTTGGCCGAGACCATCATGTTCGCGGCCGAGCGCGGCGCAGAGCTGACGCAGCGTTTGCTGGCGTTCAGCCGCCGCCAGGTGCTGCAGCCTGCCGCGATCGACTGCAACGCCATGGTCGAAAGCATGCGGGTGCTGCTGCGGCGCATGCTGCGCGAGGATATTACGCTCAACATCCACGCGCCTCCTGCTCCGGTCGTCGCCATCGCCGATGCGGCGCAACTGGAATCGGCGCTGCTCAATCTGTCGCTCAACGCCCAGGACGCCATGCCCAGTGGCGGGGCGCTGACCTTGGCGACGAGCGAAGTCGAACTCGACGAAAGCTCGTTCGGCGGCGAAGCCGGCATTCGCCCGGGCCGCTATGTCGCGATCAGCGTGACCGATGATGGAATCGGCATGACGCGCGCGGTGGCGGATCGTGCGTTCGAGCCGTTCTTCACCACCAAGGAGGTCGGCAAGGGTTCGGGGCTGGGGCTTTCGATGGTCTATGGCTTCGCCAAGCAATCGAACGGCCACGTCACGATCTATTCCGAAGTGGGCTTGGGCACTAGCATTCGACTTTACTTGCCGATCGCCGACAGCGCACACGCGGCAGTTCCGCGCCAAACGGAGGCCAAGACCGTCGGCGGCAACGAGACGGTCTTGATCGTCGAGGACGATCCCTTTGTGCGTAGCCACGCCATCGCTTCGCTCGAGAGCATCGGTTATCGCGTCATCGTCGCCAGCGACGGGCCGGAAGCGCTGAGCTTGTTGCGCGGCGGCGCCGAGCCGCATCTGCTGTTCACCGATCTCGTCATGCCCGGCGGCATCAATGGCTGGGAGCTGGCGGCGAAAGCGCGTGACCTGAGACCGGGTCTCAAAGTGCTGTTCACCTCGGGCTATCCGCCGGAGACTTTGATCGACCGCGGCGCAACCGATCCCGGCGCGCACCTTCTGTCGAAGCCGTATCGGGTAGCGGAATTGGCGCGGCGCGTGCGCGAGGTGCTGGATGAGTAGAGGCTGCGCGCCGGCGAAAGACTAGCCAGGCCAACGGAGGCCGACACGGCGGCGCTGCTGCAAGGTTTGTTCGGCGCGTTGCAACGCGCGGAGGGCGACTTCGGCTTGCTGTAGTGAGTCCGTGGAGCGCAATGCGTCCATGGCGAGCCGCAGGCGCGAGGCGCCCTCCTCCAATTTGTCGCGCGCACCTTCGCGTTCGCCGAGCGCTGTTAGCGCGCGGCCGATCTCCTGCTGGGCTGCGCCCCAGGAAATCGGATCGGTGGTGCGGTCAACGGCGTCGAGATAACGCTGGCGAGCATCGAGAGCCTTGGTCAGCCATTTGATGTGGCCGCCTCGTTCGCCGAGGCTCAGCGCACCGGAAGCGAAGTCGGAAAGAATGTCGAGTTGGAGGTTCTCGCTGATCTCGGCGGGGCGCGCTTCGACCATGCGGTCCAAGGCTTCGACGATCGGCTGGAGACGATCGGGCTTGTAATCCTGCGGGCGGTGCAGCACAGGGCGGGCTTTCCGCGCGAGCGCGAACGCAAGCGCGCGTTGCACGGCTTCGTCGGGGCGGCCGATCCGCCAGCCGAGTTGGAAATCCTGTACGTCATGCGTGCGCCCGTAGCCGGGCAGCGTGGTGACGCGGAGATCGATCTTGCCCAGCATGGTGCGCTTGCCCCAGACGATCACGTCGGCCGCCGCGCGCTCCAAAGCTTCGCCGGCTTCCACCGCGATGCGGCGGCGCGCTTCCGGGTGCGCGCGCGGCGAAATGGTCTTGAGCTTGATCGGGAAGAGATCGACCTGCACGTCCTGCTCGAACGAGAACATGCCGAAATTGTCCTCGATCGCTTCCTTCATTTCCTGGCGCAGCAGACCACCGCCGCCTTCGATCTCGGCGATCAGCACCAGCGCGCGATGGTCCTTGGTGCGTTTCAAGGCCTGGCCCCGCAGCGCCATGCGCGCGAGCGCGCTGGCGCGGCTCATGCCGGTCAGCATCCAAAAGGCGGCGACCAGAACGGCGGCGAGAAAGATCGAGGTGAAAAACATGAACACGTCGGGCTGCTCGACGAACGCGTCCTGGAATTCACGGGGCAGAAGCCGCATGACGCGGGACGCCATTTCGGGCGCGAACGCTGCAGCTGCTGCAAAATTAACCATTTAGCGTCCGTCGTCCCCGGGCCCGAGTCTTGACCCTCTAGCCCGCCGTTCGGCGGCGCACAACGGCTTGCGGCGCCTTACGGCGCCACACCGCAGTCCCTCCCCGCCGACGCGAAAAGGTTCAGTTTCCGCGCTGCTTGGCCGCTTCGAGCGCCTGGTTCAGCGCGTTGCCCATGTTGCCCAAATCCATCACCTGGGCGCCCTCGGGCAGTGTGAACAAGCTGGCCGCCTGTGGCCCGCGCTCGACGCTGGTGGTTTCCCAGACCACGCGCCCGTCATCGGTGGCGCGCAAGATGATGCCGTCGTTGGTGACGCAGACCGTATCGGTGCCGTCGGCTTCAGTGGTCTTGGTCCATTCGGCGCCGGTTTCGCCGGCTGCGGTGCAGTCGCCGGTGCGCGTTGCGTCTTGCGCCAGCTCGCCCTGCCATGCGTCAGCTGGATTGTTGAAGTTCTCGCCCATGCCGGTTGCGCGGAGCGCCATGGTTCGTCCGCCCTGGGTAGTGAGCACGAAGCTCTCGCCGGTGTCGCCATTGGTGATGATGGTGGAGGCGCCTTCGCCGCTCGCGATCTCAATGCGCGAATTGCGCCCGTCGCGGATCATGACGATCGGCTGGGTTTCGCCATCCCGATTGGTGAGGGTCGCTTCGGCGCGGTAGGCGACGCCGTTGAGATCGGGAAAGAGCCCGCCACCGCTGTCGGCGCCGGGCGCGGTGTTTGCGCCGGAGCAGCCGGACGGATTGCACGCCGCCAGCAACCCCACTGACGCCAAAGCCAGAATTGCGCTGCGCATGAATCTCTCCCCGGAAAATGCGGTGGTCTTGGTAGCAGGCTGGCGCGCGCGCTGAAACCCTGGCAGCCCATTCGTCGCAAAACCAAGGCGCCTCATCCCCGCGGCGCCGGCCGCCCTTGCACGCCATGGCCCCGAGCGGCCAAAATCGGGCCCAACGCCGCCCGCTCCTGCCGGGCCGTTTTCCTTTTCGGGGGTTTCCATGAAGAAGCATCTTCTCGCCGTATGCCTCGCCGCGAGCGTTCCCATGCTGGCGGCCTGCGCCACCACCGGCGCCGGTGAAACGGCTGCAACCAATTTCGGCGACGCCGCCGCCTATCAAACCGCCCAGGCCGATGTGACGCGCCTTGCCGCGCAAGCGAACCAAGACCCGCTCTTGAAGCCGTGGACCGGTCCGCACGACGGGGTGCCGCCCTGGGATCAAGCCCGCGCCGAGCTGGTGGGGCCTGCGCTCGAACTTGGCATCCAATTGCAGGAAGCCGAAGTGCAGGCGATCGCCAACAATCCGGCTGCGCCCACGTTCGAAAACACGATGGAGGCGCTGCAGGACGCGGGCCGCCATCTCGACCGCGCGCTGACCGTTTTCGGGGTGATGACCGACAATGTCAGCAACGAGCAAGTGCAGGCGGTGGAAGCGGAATGGTCGCCGAAGATCACCGCGGCCTATAACGCCATCACCTTCAACCGGCCGCTGTTCCAGCGCATCGATCATCTCTATCAGAACCGCGCTTCGCTCAATCTCACCGCCGAGCAGACGCGCCTGTTGGAGCGCACGCGCGACCAGTTCGTGCGCGCCGGCGCCGGCGCGACGCCGGAGCAGCAAGCGCGCCTCGGCGCGATCAATGAAGAACTCTCCTCGAAATTCGCGGATTTCGGCCGCCGCCTGCTCGCCGACGAGAACACGGCGATCTTCATCACCAACCGGCGCGATCTCGCCGGGCTGCCGCCGAACATTGTCGAAGCGCTCGCGGCCGCGGCCGCCGAGCGCGGCCATGAGGGCCAGTGGGCGGTGGTCAACACCCGCTCCAGCGTCGATCCCTTCCTCACCTTCTCGCAGAACCGGCGTCTGCGCGAACAAGTCTGGCGCGCATTCAAGAACCGCGGCGACAATGGCGATGCGAACGACACCAACCAGGTGATCGCAGACATCCTGCGCTTGCGCGCCGAGCGCGCGCAAATCCTGGGCTTCCCGACCCACGCGCATTTGCGCATGGCCGACACGATGGCGCGCACGCCCGAAAATGCGCAGAATCTGATGATGCGCGTCTGGCCGGCGGCTGTCGCGCGCGTCCACGAGGAAGTGCGCGACATGCAGGCGATCGCCGACCGCCAGCGCGCCAACATCACCATCGAACCGTGGGACTATAATTATTACGCCGAGCAGGTCCGCCGCGACCGCTACAACCTCGATCAGAACGAGGTGCGCGAATACTTCGTGCTCGACAACATGATCGAGGGCGCCTTCTACATGGCCAACCAACTCTATGGCCTCTCGTTCCGCGAGATCAGCGGCACCGTGCCCGTCTTCCATCCCGACGTGCGGGTGTTCGAAGTCACCGACCGCGATGGCAGCTATCAGGGCCTCTTCTACTTCGACGCCTTCGCCCGCACCGGCAAACGCTCGGGCGCGTGGGCGAGCGGCTATCAGGGCCACGAGACCTTCACCGGCCGCACGATCACGCCGATCACCTCGAACAACAACAATTTCGTCCGCGGCGCCGGCAACCAGCCGATCCTGATCTCGCTCGACGATGCGCAAACGCTGTTCCACGAATTCGGCCACGCGCTGCATGGCCTGGTCTCGGAAGTGAATTATCCGGGGCTCGCCGGCACGCCGCGCGATTACGTCGAATATCCGAGCCAGGTGCACGAGCATTGGGTGCTGTCGCGCCCGATTCTCGACCGCTTCGCGCGCCACTACCGCACCAACCAGCCGATGCCGCAGGCCTTGGTCGACCGCATCAACAATGCTTCGACCTTCAACCAGGGCTACGCGACGGTGGAGTACCTCTCCTCCGCGCTCGTCGACATGGCGTTGCACAACCGCGCCACGCCGGTGACCGATGTCGATGCGTTCGAACGCGAAACGCTGACGGCGATCAATATGCCCGACGAACTCGCCATGCGTCACCGCCTGCCGCAGTTCGGGCACTTGTTCTCGAGCGATGCCTATTCGGCCGGCTATTATTCGTATCTCTGGTCGGAGACGATGGACGCCGACACCTGGGAAATGTTCGAAGCCAGCGGCAACGTGTTCGATCCGACGATCGCCGCGGGCATGCGCAACATCATCCTCGCCGAAGGCAATTCGAGCGACCGCGCCGAAGCCTACCGCCGCTTCCGCGGCCGCGACCCGGACGTGAACGCTCTGCTGCGGACGCGGGGATTTCCGACCGGGGAAGGCGCGAGCGGGACGGAGAGCAGCGGCGGGAACTGATCTGGGGCAAATATTAAGACTGACTCGCCCGAACGGCGCGGACGTCGACGTCCGCGCCGTTTTCGTTTGCTGCGCGCGCCCATTCTTGGAATCCGACGCCCCTTTGTAGCGGCGACTACTCGGGGATTGCTGGTCATGGCGGTACTCGAGACGTAGTCTCTCATGACCCGGGGGTGGAGCATGGACGGATCCCAGCCCGAGGCTGCGGGACGCACGGCTAGATTCAAGGCTTTTCTCAGCTATTCGCGCAAGGACGACCGTGTCGCGAAGTGGCTGCATGCGGCGCTGGAGGCCTATCGCACGCCAAGAGAATTGCTGAAGACCGAAGGTTCGCGCGGGCCGGTCAGCAAGCGCGTGTCGCCGGTTTTCCGCGATCGCACCGACCTTTCGAGCGGTGGCGTGCTGCACGGCAAGCTGGTCGAGGCGTTGCAGCAGTCCGAGTTCCTGATCGTGCTCTGCTCGCCGGCCTCGGCGCAAAGCGCTTATGTCAACGCCGAGGTCGAACAATTCATCCGGGAAGGCCGCGCCCATCAGGTCATGCCGGTGATCGTCTCCGGCGAGCCGAACAGCACCGATCCCGCCACCGAATGCATGCCGCCCGCGCTCAAAGCGCTGGAGCTGCTCGCATCCGATCTGCGTGACATCAAGCTCGCGAGCGGCCAGCGCGTCGGCGACGGCAAGGAAGGCGGCAAATTCAAGCTGATCGCCGGCATGCTGGGCGTGCCGCTCGATGCGCTGCTGCAGCGCGAACGCAGGCGCCAGGCGCTGCGCGCGGCATTCTCCACTGCCCTTTCGGCCGTGTTTCTCGCGCTCGCCGTGGTTGCGGCGGGCGCGGCTTATGTCGCCTACCAGAACGAACTCGAGGCGCGCCGGCAGACCGCCGCAGCGGAAGCGTCCGCCGACTTCCTGGTCAGCACGTTCGAAACTGCGAATCCGACCACGGAAAATCCCGACACGATCACGGCGCGGATGATCCTCGATCGCGGCGCGGCGCGCGTGCGCAACCAATTCTCCAACGAGCCCAGCACGAAGGTCCGGCTCATCGATGCGATGGCGCGCGCCTACAACCGGCTCGGCATGATGGATTCGGCGCAAACGCTGCTGGAGGACCACGACGCTGTCATGCAGAGCGCGGGCGCAGATGGCGTCCCGGCGGTCGTCACCTTGGCGGAAACGTACCGACTGCACGGGCAGCTGGACCCTGCGCTGGAGACTGCGGATCGTGCATTGCGTCAAGCGGAGTCGACACAGGCTGATCCCGACTATGTCGGCCTGGTGCTGGAGACACGCGCGCTGGTGCTGCATGACATGGGGCGCGCGGAGGAGTCTCTTGCGGCGTTCCAGGCCTCGATCGAACGCTTCGAGCGCGGCCGCAATCGAGGCAGGCTTGCGCACGCGCTGACTAATCAGGCCATGGTGCTGACCAATCTCGGCGAGTACGCGGAGGCGGCGGCTGCGCTCTCGCGGGCAAGCGCGATCTTTGAAGCAAGCCCCGGTCCGCGGAGCTTCGAATCGGGCCAAATCCTGTTGCGTCTCGCCGATAACGCGTACGCGGCGGAGGACTACGCGGCCGCAGAACAATACGCGGCCCGTGCTCAACCCATCCTCGCCGCCGTTCTGAGCCCCGACAATCCGACGTTGGGCGATGTCGTCATGCTGCAGGGGCAAATAAAGACCGAGCTGGAGCGCTACACAGAAGCGCTCGCCGATCTGCAAGCGGCGATTTCATTGTACGCCGCCGCCTATCGCACGCCGCATCCATCGCTCGGAGCGGCGCACTACTATCTTGCCGATCTTTACTCGCGCCAACAGCAATATGCGCCAGCGCTTGCCGAACTCGAGCAGGCGCAGGCGATCATGGCGGCTTCACTCGGCGCCGATCATCCCAATGTCGGCGCGCTGTTCGTTCAGCGCGCCTTCGCTTTGCGGGGCTTAGGCCGAAGCCGCGAAGCTGTAGCCGTCTGTGCGCAAGGTCTTGCGATAATTGCCGCGGGCGTCGGTGAAGACTCGCCGATGTACGGAGAAGCCGCCGGCCAATGCACTGAGGTGTCGAACAACTGACGGAGGGGACGATGGCGCGGGTTCGGTTGATCAGGTCGTCGGTTGATTTTCAATGGGGGATCGAGATCGATCTCGGCAGTATCGTTATCGGGTATTCGGTCCAAGACGGCAGTTTCACCGCACCCCCTGGCCAAGATCTCGTTCTTGAGAGTTACGACCGGCTGAACATACATCACGTCGTGACAGTGGATGCCGACGTGTTCAGAAACGCCGGCCAGCTCTACGTCTTCGGCGGGCCTGATCCGCAGCTCACCATCAATGCGCCGGTCATTAACGAAGCCGGCGGCCTCATTCGGATCTTCGACAACAACGGCACCGCTTCCCTGACTGCGCCCAATTCGATCACGAATCTCGGGACCATCGAGGTGGGAGTGCAAGGTATCCTGACCACCCCTACCTTGAACAATTCTGGGCAATTTGCTTTCTCGGGCGCAGCGCTGACCGTCGCCACTGCGATTAACAATACCGGAGATCTGTATCTCACCGGAAACGATGTCGGCGACACGTTGATTACGACGCCTCAGCTCAACACCTCAGATTATCTCTCCGTCACCCCCACAGCGTTCGCGGAATTCGACATCCAGTCGATCACGAACACGGGTGTGATCGACGTATTCGGCGGACCTTGGGTGTTGGCGGGATTGATCAACAACACCTATGGCGGCGGCGGCCAGCTCAACGGCGTGCTCGATGGCGGCGGCGGAAACGACACTTTGGTTGGCGGCGTGTTCTCGGATCGCTTTGCGGGCGGCGCCGGCAACGACTCACTCTCCGGCGGCGATGGCGACGATACGCTGGACGGCGGCGCCAACGATGACACGCTCAGTGGCGGCAACGGGGTCGACACCGTCACTTACGCTAACGGCCCTGCAGTCGTCGTCCTGCTCTTCAATGCGGCGCCGCAAAACACGTTCGGGGCGGGGTTCGACACCATCACCGGGGTCGAGAATGCTATTGGCAGCGCGCTCGGCGACATCCTCGTTGGCAGCACCGAGGCTAACGTGCTCAACGGCGGCGCGGGCAACGACACGCTGGTAGGCGGCGCGGGCAACGACACGCTGATTGGCGGCGACCACTTCGACACTGTTGACTACAGCGGCGCTGGCGGCGGCGTCGAAGCGAACCTGGGCACGGGAATGGCGAATAACGACGGCCAGGGCGGGTTCGACATTCTTACTCAACTGGAGAACATTATCGGCACGGCCTCCGCCGATCTTCTCGACGGCGCCGGCGATGCGAATACGCTGACCGGAAACGGCGGCAACGACCGGCTGCGCGGCGCAGGCGGCAATGACCTGCTGATCGGCGGCGCCGGCATCGACACACTGGAAGGCGGCGCGGACCTCGACACGCTCGATGGCGGCGCCGATGGCGACATCCTGGACGGCGGTTCGGGCGCGGATCAGATGATCGGCGGAACCGGCGACGATCGCTACATCGTCGACAATGCCGGCGACGCCATCACCGAGCTTGCCGTCGAAGGCTTCGACCAGGTCGAGAGCTCCATCAGCTACACGCTGGCGGCCGAAGTCGACATGCTGACGCTGACCGGCGCAGCCTTCACCGGCACAGGCAACGGCGGCGGCAACGTCATCGTCGGCACCGGCGACTACAACATTCTGTCCGGCATGGG
>JBFWYQ010000013.1:0-93636 GCA_050186235.1 Hyphomonadaceae bacterium | reverse complement strand
ATGGGCGGACAGCAGGAGACATTCCCCGAATGAGCCAGTTTGACGACCGCAAACGCGCCCAGGAGACGAAATATCAGCTCGATCAAGAGCTTGAGTTCAAGGCGCAGGCCCGCCGGGCGAAGCTCGTAGGACTTTGGGCGGCTGGGCTGATGGGCCTCTCGGACGAGGCGGCCAACGATTACGCCAAGTCGGTTGTGGTGGCCGATCTCGAGGAGGCCGGCGTCGAGGATTTGTTCCGCAAACTCCGCGCCGACCTCGATCAACACGCCGTCCAGCTCTCGGACCACCAGATCCGGGCCAAGATGGACGAATGCCTGGCGGAAGCACGCGCCTCGGTTGCCGCCGGCAATTAGCGTCAGCGCAGCAAGCCGCGCTTCGTGGCGAACCAAGCGTACCAGACGAAGAAGAGACAGAGCACGAGGATCGTGCCCTCGATTGGATAAGACGACGAGCCGAACAACTCGCCGCCGTTCGAGAGCGCATACTTGTGGACGAGGCTCAGCACGAAAGCGATGAGCGAAGCGACGAAAGCGTGAAGCGCCCACTTGCTGCGCAGGAGCAAGAGCACCGCGCCCGCAAGTCCGCCCCACACGCCGATGGGCCACACGACGTTCGCCCAGAGCGGCATGTTCATGTAGAACTGAACCTGCTCTTCGCTGAAGAATCCGCGCAGATAATCGGCGCCGCCGGTTCGCGTCATGATGTAGTCGTAACAGCCGAAGGCGTTCCAGAGCAGAGCCAGAACGCCGACCAGCCACAGATGCCAAGGGGTTTTCGCCGTCGCAGCGTTTGCTTCGCTCATGGCCTTCTCCTTTGCTCTCGTTTCGCTACGGGTTCATGTCGCCCAGCACGTAAGCAACGATGCGGTCGGCGTCCTTGAAAACTGCGCCGAGATCGGCCGCCGCTTCACGCTTATGAAGATGCGCCATGAGTGCGTGCTCCAGCCCGAACTTGCGGACCTCGACCATTACTTCTTCGTCCCACTCGTCGCTTGGGGTGAAATCGTCGCTGGCCATCGGATCGCTCCTCCGTGCGCGTTCTCGCGCCTTCTCCCTTGGTTCGGCAGGGATTCGGGTCCGCGGGCAAACGGATCGCGAATACTAACGGGGATTAACCCCGTCACGGAACGTTTCGCTCACGGTACGGCCGGATACTGGCGCGCTGGGTAGGTGGTCTTTTTCATGCGGAAGCGGTTCGTTCTGGCCCTTGCGGCGGTGCTGAGCGCGTGCGCGCCGGCGCCGGTGCGGATGCCTGCGGCGCAGGCTTCCGAGGTGCTCAATCTGTTTGCCTCCGGTCAGGGGCCGGCGAACATCTGTTCGGCGAACGGCCGCGCGCTGCTGCGGGGAGCGGTGCGCTCCTACAGCCGCGAGATGCAGATTTCCGGCGTCGCATGGCCGGCGATCCCGGGCGCCACGAGTGAAGCCGTCACCAATGTCGATGTGTCCGTCATGATCGCGTTCGCGGCAGGGTTCGTAAAGGCCGACGATTTCCGAGGCGCACCGCGAATGTTCATGAGTCAGCTTGCGCTCACGCAATGGCCGGAAATCCGCTCCATGCGGCTAGCCGCGCGGGATGCGTGTGAAGAGGTGGTCGCGTTGCAGCGGGCGGCGGCTGCTTTCATGCTCGAGACGACGCGCTACCGACAGATGAGCGAACACAGCGACGCCGAGCGTCTGCGCCGTCAGTCCGTGCGGCTGCAGCGCGCCGAAGAGCGCATGCTGGAGTTGGCGGCGACCGTCGACGCGCGCTTGAACGCGCATAGATCTTAGGCGTCAACCAAACACGCGCTGAAAGATCACATCGACACGCGCAAAGTGGTGGGAGTCGTCGAAGCAGGCGTCCAGTGTTTTGACGTCGAGCTTGGCGGTGATGTCCTTGTCGGCGCGCAAGCGATCGATCAGCGCGCCGGCCGGGCGCGGCGGCGGGCTTTGCCACACGGCCATGGCGTTGCGCTGTACGAGGCGATAGGCGTCCTCGCGGCTGACGCCGGCTCGGGTCAGCGCCAGCATCACACGCTGCGAATTGTGCAAGCCCCCGAGCAGCGCGAGATTGCGCGCCATGTTTTCGGGATAGACGACGAGTTTTTCGATCACGCCCGCCATCCGGTGCAGCGCAAAATCGAGATGGATGGTGGCGTCAGGTCCAATGCCGCGCTCGACCGAGGAATGGCTGATGTCGCGCTCGTGCCAGAGCGCGACGTTTTCCATCGCCGGCGTCACCGCGCTGCGCACCAGACGGGCCAAGCCGCAGAGATTTTCCGTGAGCACCGGGTTGCGCTTGTGCGGCATGGCCGAAGAGCCCTTCTGGCCGGGCTCGAAGAACTCTTCCGCTTCCAGCACCTCGGTGCGCTGGAGATGGCGAATTTCGGTGGCCAGGCGCTCGACGCCGCTGGCGACAACGCCAAGGGCTGCGAAGAAAGCCGCATGGCGGTCGCGCGGGATCACCTGCGTCGATACCGGCTCGATGGCGAGGCCGAGTTTCTCGGCGACGTAAGCTTCGACGTAAGGATCGATTTGGGCGAACGTGCCGACCGCCCCGGAGATGGCGCAGGTGGCGATTTCGGCGCGCGCCGCTTTCAGGCGTTCCAGGTTGCGGGCGAACTCGGCGTAATGGCCGGCGAGCTTCAAGCCGAACGTCGTCGGCTCGGCGTGGATGCCGTGACTGCGGCCGATGCAGGGTGTCAGCTTGTGCTCGATGGCGCGGTTCTTCAGCGCAGCCATGACGCGCTCGCAGCCGGCGATGAGCAGATCGCTCGCGCGCGCCAATTGCACGGCGAGGCAGGTGTCGAGCACATCCGAACTGGTCATGCCCTGGTGCGCGAAGCGGCTTTCGGGGCCGACATGTTCGGCGACGCTGGTGAGGAAGGCGATGACGTCGTGCTTCACCTCGCGCTCGATTTCGTCGATGCGGGCGACGTCGAACTTGCCTTTGGCGCGGTAGTCTTTCGCGGCCGTTTTGGGGATGACGCCGATTTCGGCCATCGCCTCCATGGCCAGCGTCTCGATCTCGAGCCAAATGGCGTAGCGGCTTTCGGGCGCCCAGATCGCCGTCATTTCCGGGCGTGCGTAACGCGGAATCATGCGCCGCCTTCTACAGGCAAGCCCCGCTTCACGCCACCCAGTCGCGGCGCAGCGTGCTTGCGGAGAGGAGGAAGTGCGCGGCCGCCCAGAGATAGCCGAGCACGCCGATCATCATCGCCCAGCGCAGACCCGCCTCGACGCCGGCGGCGCACTGGGCGTCATTGGCGCGCGTCGCGCAGATTTCCGGCGAGAACCCGGCGGCGGCGAGTTGTCCGGCAGCGAGGAAATCCGAAAGCGCGCCGATAACCGGAGGACCCATGCCGTAGCCGATCAGATTGACGACGAACAGCAATACGGCGACCGCTGTTGCGCGCATGCGCGGCGCGACGACGCCCTGTGTCACCGCATACATCGGGCCGAGATAGAAATAATGGGTGACGGCCGCGACCATCAGTGCAGGCATCGCCATCCAGATGTTCGGCAACACGAACGCGAGCAGGTAGAGCGGCGTGGCGATGACGAAACCCAGCGCCGGCAGCCATGACAGCGCGTTCGGATGTCGCTTGGAGATGCGATCGGCGAGGAAGCCCGAGGTGAACGTGCCGATCGCGGCGCAGAGCCCAAGGACGACGCCGATGATGCTGGCGGCTTCGAACAGCGAGAAACCGTGCGTGCGGATCATGAAGCTGGTCAGATACTGGCCGACGCCGTAGCCGACGAAGCTCGCCAGCGCCGAACCGAACGCGACATGCCAGAAGGTCGGCTTCTTCGACAATGCGGCGACCGCCGAGAGGAAGGCCGGCGTGTCGCCCTTCGGTGCGCTGCGCGGGGGTTCTTTCACAGTCAGCTTGACGATCAATGCGAGCAGCACGCCTGGCACGCCGAGCCAGATGAACGCTTCCCGCCATCCGACTTCGGTCGCGATCCAGCCGCCGCCGACAGCAGCGATCATCGAGCCGATCGGAATGCCGAGTGCGTAGATGGAGAGCGCGGTCGCGCGCCGTTCCGGCGGGAAGTAGTCGGAGATGACGGAGTTGGCCGGGGGCGTGCAACCCGCCTCGCCAATCGACACGCCGATACGCGCTGCAAACAGCGTCGCGTAATTGATGGCAAAGCCGCAGGCGGCTGTGAAAGCGCTCCACACGCCGAGGCAGACGGCAAGGATGGTCATGCGGTTGGCGCGCTCGGCAAGCCGCGCAATGGGAATGCCCAGCAGCGTGTAGAGGATTGCGAACGCCGGGCCGCCGAGCAGGCCGAGCTGGAAGTCGGTCAGCCCGAACTCGATCTTGATCGGCTCTTGGATAATGCCGATGACGACGCGGTCGATGAAATTGAAGGTGTAGACGACAAGCAGCGCGCCGAGCACGTAAGCGCGATAGCCCTTGCTGCCGAAGCCTTGAAACGCCGGGGCTGTTGCGTCGGTCATGCCGCCTCCGCGGATCAATGCCTGGCGACCAGATCGCGTTGATACCAGCGCGAGGTCACCAGGAACGCCAAAGCAGCGGGAACAAAGATGAGCGCTGTTGTCGCCATCGAGAGTCGCAATCCCTCGCCATAGGCTGAGCGGCAAGCGCCTTGCGCGTCCTGTGTCAGGAGGGCGAGCGCTTCGCGATCTCTACAGATGTCACTCGAGAGTACGCCGCCGAAGCCGCGCGCCTCAAGCTGCATCGTCATGAACATATCGCTCAGCCAGCCGACGACCTGAGGGCCGAGACCATTGCCAATGAGCGCTACGCAGAGCAGCAGGATAGCGATCGCCGAAGCGCGGGCGCGCGCCGGAACGACGCCCTGGCCGATCGTGTATTGGGCGCCGAGATAGGCGTAATGAAACGCTGCGCCGACGCACCAGAGGACGAGCGCCAAGCCGAGGTTTTCCGTCGGTAAGAAGAACGCCGTCTCGTAAAGCGGGATCGAGACGAGAAGGCCAATCGCGGGGAGCCATGTGACGGCGTTGGGATGGCGATGCGAGAGCTTCTCCGTCAAAAAGCCGCCGAGGAACGTGCCGGCGGCGGCGGCCAACGAAAGCGGCACGCCAAAGCGCAGCGCGAATTCACCGGCGCTAATGCCGTGGACGCGATCGGCCATCGGCGCCTGAAATCCGGAGAGCCCATAGCCGACCAAGGCCGTAAGCGAGGCGCCGATCGCCATCGCCCAGAAGGTGGGCTTGGCCGCGAGCATGCGCAGTGTTTCGACCATGCTCGCTTTCTCGAGCTTCTGCATGCCTGGCGGATCGGAGAAGCCGCGTGGCGGCTCCTTCACGGTGAGCCACATCACCAGCGCGATGATGACGCCGGGTGCGCCGATGAGGATGAAAGCGAGCCGCCAGCCTTCGATCGCGACCCAGTCGATCGGACCGAACGCCGAGGCCAGCCCGATCGCGGAGAGCCATTGTTCGACGGCCGCGCCGTTCAATTGTGTCGCGATCGGTCCGCCGAAGGCGTTGGCGAGGGCGGCGCCGATAGTGACCCCCATGGCGTAGATGCCCAGCGCGTTGGCGCGGCTGCGCGCAGCGAAGTAATCGCCGATCAGCGAATTGGCGGGCGGCGTGCAGCCTGCTTCACCGATCGCCACGCCGATGCGCGCGATCAGCAGAAAGCCGAAGCTCGTCGCAAGTCCGCAGAGCGCAGCCATCACCGACCAGAGCGCGATGCAGAACGAGATCAGCACGACGCGGTTGACGCGATCGGCCGCCATCGCCAGCGGAATGCCCATCAGCGCGTAGAAGATCGCGAACGGCGGACCGTTCAGGAAGCCGTACTCGGTGTCGCTCAGATTGAAGGCGTTGATCACCGGCTGGGCGATCACTGAGAGCAGGAAGCGGTCGATGAAGTTGAGCGTGTAGACGAAGGTCAGCACGCCAAGCACGTAGGCGCGATAGGACGGCGTGCCGAAACTCGAGCCGCTGACCGGGATCGCGCCGGCGCTCGCCGCTGTTTCCGCCATCGTCCCCTCCCGAGCCGCTTCTGCCGCCGGCTTCCAGACAGTCGTGTATGGAGGGCGCGTGGCGCGCGGGCAAGCCTATTGGCGAAGCGGCTTTCGGAATGCGACCAGCCGCGCAACTTCGCCGAACCCGAGCGCGGCGTGCGCAGCTTGGCTCTGAGCGTTGTGCGCCTCGGTGTCGGAGGCGATTTCGGAAAAGTTTCGGATTAAAGCCCAGTGCTCGGCGGCCTGCACCAGCGCGCGCCCCGCGCCTTGCGTGCGTGCGATGGAGGAGACGTACCAGCCCTCAATGAATGGGACTGGCGAGGATGCGCAGCCCTCAGCGTAGGGCCGCAAGCTGAGTTCGAGAAAGCCGCAGAGGGCGCCGTGCTTGTCTTCGCAGACGAACACGGCCTCGGCGAGCGGTTTGCCGGAGAAGTGCAGTAGCGTCTCGTGGGCGAGTTGATCGGCGTCTTCTTCGGGCCAGAGCGCCGCGCGCATCTGCGCCCACGCCTGCCGGTCGCGCGCCTCCAGCGGCCGGACCTTCACAACAGCCCCAGGCTCTTGAAGCTCGCCACGCGCTCGCGGCCGATGACGAGGTGGTCGTGCACTCTGATGGCTACGGTGTCGAGCGCGTCGATGATATCGCGCGTGATGGCGATGTCGGCGGCGCTGGGTTTGGGGTCGCCGCTCGGATGATTGTGCACAAGGATCACCGAAGCCGCCGAACGTTCGAGCGCGCGCCGTGCGATCTCGCGCGGATAAACCGGAGCATGGTCGATCGTGCCCTCGTTCATCACCTCGTCGGCGATAAGCTGGTTCTTCACGTCGAGGAAGAGCACGCGGAACTGCTCGCGCGGTTCGTGTCCCATGGCGATGCGGCAATACTCGACCAGTTGCGACCACGAGCTGATGACGGTGCGCTTCTCGATCTCCGCTCTGGCGGCACGTTCAAAAAGCGCCTGCGCAGTCTTCAGGTCCTGCGCGACGGCGGGGCCAGCGCCGTTGACTGCGGCGATGCGCTGCGCGGGCGCCGCGAGCACGGCGGCGAGAGTGCCGAACTCCGACAGCAGCGCTTTCGCCAGTGGTTTGGTGTCCCGTCGCGGGATGGTGCGGAAGAGGAAGAGTTCGAGCAGTTCGTAATCGGAAAGCGCACCAGGGCCTGCTTCCTCGAAGCGTTGGCGCAAGCGCGCACGGTGATCGTGGTAATGCGGCTTCTGCTTCGGCAGCGGCGCGGCGCGGCCGGTTTTGCGCTTGGGTGTGAGCGGCTCGATGTGCAGACGATCAGTCGCAAAGGCAAAGAGCTCGCCGTCTTCGACGCGCGATGGCGCTTGCGTGGGGTCTCCAGTTTTTCCCCCGCGCGCCGCCATGTCGCTAAGCGGCGGCCAGCTTGTGAGGCTGATCCAGCCCCGCAGGCGACTTGGTGAAAATCACGACGCCGTCTTCTGTGACGCCGACCGAGTGTTCGTATTGAGCCGATAGCGATTTGTCCTTCGTCACCGCGGTCCAGCCGTCATTCAGCACTTTCACCGCGGGCGAACCCGCGTTGAGCATCGGTTCGACGGTGAAGATCATGCCGGGTTTCAACGTCTCGCTTTGGCCGGGCTTGCCGAAATGCAGCACGTTCGGCGCATCGTGGAAGATGCGTCCGACGCCGTGGCCGCAGAATTCGCGCACGACGGACGTACGCTCGGCTTCCGCGTGGGACTGAATGGCGTAGCCGAGATCGCCAAACGTGGCGCCCGGCTTGATGGCGGCGAGTCCGCGCATCATCGCTTCGTAGGTGACGTCCATCAGGCGCTGTGCTTTGCGCGGCACGTTCGAGCCAATCGCATACATACGGCTTGTGTCGCCGTGCCAGCCATCGACGATCACGGTGACGTCGATGTTGACGATGTCGCCGTCCCTGAGCACGCGTTCGCCCGGGATGCCGTGGCAGACGACGTGATTGAGCGAGGTACAGATGGTGTGGCGATAACCGCGATAGAACACGCACGCCGGCAGCGCGCCGTGATCGAACACGAACTGGCGCGCGAGATCGTCGAGGCGCTTGGTAGTGACGCCCTCCTTGGCCTCGCCCACGAGCATGTCGAGGCACGCGGCCGCGAGTCTTCCCGCCGCCGCCATTCCAGGGAAGGCGACTTTGGGGTCGTGGATCTTGATCAGGCCCTGGCGTTCGCCCGCCTCGGCCTCGACGTAATGCATGAGGTGCTCCGATACGCCCTATAACATAGGCGCGCCGGGTTAACAGCCGAAGGCCGCTAATCAGCCCCGCCTGCGGTAGATGAAGGCGTAGCTGGTGGTCCAGGTCTGGCCGTCGGCGGATTGCTCGCCGTGCTGGAGGACCGTCCCGTCCGCGTTGTTGGTGAAGGTTATGCGCGAGTAGGCCCGTTGGCTCGGCGAAACCCACACCGGCGCGGCGGTGGCGATTCGCATGCCCGTCTCCGTCGGGCCGCCGATGAAGTGGACACGGTTACCCGTCGAGTCGACCCAGAATTGCTCCCATTTCTGGCTGCCGCGATCGTAGATGTTCAGACTGCGGCCTGAGTATCCGGTCTGACCCAAGCTCACCCAATGCTCGGTCACGACACAGCCGGAATCTTCCGCCCGGATCGAGGAGCGGCCAGCCGGCGCGTTGTTGTCGGCGCGGAACGCGTCCCATTCGCCGATCCAAAAATCGAATGCGCGAAACTCCGGCGCCTCACAGGTCGGCGCCTGCTGTTGTTGTTGCGCCGCAGCCGGTGTCGAGAGCACGAGCACGGCAAGCGCCGCAAGAAGTGAGCGCATGGCTGATCCTCCGCGCCAACACCGAACATTGCCGCCTCAGCGGAGCAATGCACGAAAGACGGAAGGGGTCCGCGATGCGACAGTCGCCGTCTGTCTCAGGCGGCGTTGCGCGATGTCTTGCCGATCACGCGATTGCGGCCGTCGCGTTTGGCCTCGTAGAGCGCCTCATCCGCGCGCTTGAGTAGCGATTCCGGCGTGTCTTCGCCGCCTTCGGTGAAGGCCACGCCGATCGAGATCGTGACCTCGAGCGGCGTCGGCAGCCCGGGAATGATGAACGGCGAGGCGCAGATCGAACGCCGGAGCCGCTCGGCAGCCAGACAGGCGATGTCGCCTGGCGTGCGTGGCATGACGACGACGAACTCTTCGCCGCCGAAGCGGCAGGCAAAGTCGGAGGGACGCGTATTCGAACCGAGGCGTGTCGCGAACTCGCGCAGCACGGAATCGCCGATGTCGTGGCCGAACGTATCGTTGCAGCGCTTGAAGTGATCGAGATCGACGGCCATGACCGACAGAGGCTCGCCGCCGCACTGCGCGCGGTTGACTAGTGGCCCGAGCTGGCCGGTCAGGAACCGGCGATTGTAGAGGCCGGTGAGTTGGTCTGTGATTGCGAGTTCGAGGCTCTGGTCCAGCCGCTGGCGCAGAGCATCCATGTAGCGCTTGCGGCGCATGAGCGTGCGGGCGCGGGCGATCAATTCTTCTTCGTCGATCGGGCGGATGATGATGTCGTGAGCGCCAAGCTCTAGCGCGCGCACGGCGCGATCGCGATCGTCGGTGTCGACAATGGCGAGGATCGGCAGGTGGCGGGTCGCTTCGCCCGAGCGCATGCGGGCGACGACCCGAAAACCGTCGAAGCTCTTGGCGTGGACGGAGACGACGGCGAGATCGGGAGGCCCTGCGCTGGTCTGATCGCCGATCAATGAGACGCGGTGTTCGACACCGAGTGCTGCCTGGATGCGCTTGATCTGGGTGGCGTTGTCATCGACGACGAGGACGTTGCCGGCGAAGACGCGATGTTGATCGACGGCGTCTGCGCGCACCTCGTCGCCGATCACGCCGAGGCGACGGCCGCTTTCCTCGCGCGCGCGCAATTCATCGGTGACGACCTTCAGCGTGAGCAAGCTCTTGACCCGCGCCATCAGCTGGATCTCATCGATCGGCTTGGTCAGGAATTCCTCCGCGCCAGCCTGCAATCCGCGCACGCGATTGTCCCGGTCGTCGAGGGTGGTGAGGATCACTACGGGGATGTGCCGGGTTTCGGGCTGCGCCTTCAGGCGCCGGCAGGCTTCATAACCGTCGATGCCGCCAGGCATCATCACGTCGAGCAGGATGAGGTCCGGCTTTTCACGCTTGGCGAGTTGCACGGCCTCTTCGCCGCGAGTCGCCTCGATGACCTCGTAGTAGTCCGCCGTCAGCCTTGCATCGAGAAGACGGCGGTTGGCTTCGAGATCATCGACGACGAGGATGCGCGCGCTCAAGCGTTCACCTCATCCGATGAATTTGCGGATGGTTTCGAGGAACGTCGTCACCGAGATGGGCTTGGAGAGATAGGCGTCGCAGCCGGCGGCCATGATCTTCTGTTCATCGCCGCGCATGGCGAACGCGGTCACGGCAACCACCGGGATCTTCTTCAGCGTCTCGTCCTTCTTCAGGCGATCGGTGAGTTCCAGCCCGGAGATTTCCGGCAGCTGGATGTCCATGATGATGAGATCGGGCTTGTGCTCGCGGGCGAGTGGAATGGCCTGGCGGCCGTCACGCGATTTGACGGTCTTGTAGCCGAAGGCCTCCAACAGGTCGTTGAACAGCCTCATATTGAGTTCGCTGTCTTCGACGATGAGAACGGTCTTGGCCATCAACCCGCTTCGCTTCCGCGGCCCCGCGCCCATTTCAGGCGTTGTTCCCGCCATTGTAGCGCTGGGGCCTTAACAACCCCTCGCAATGCCAGCAATCTCGCCACTGTCGTTAAGAACCGATTAAGGAATGATCGATGCGCCTCGGCGTGGATTTCGGCGGCACCAAAATCGAGGCGGCGCTGCTTGATTCAAAGGGAGAAATCCTGACGCGGCAGCGCGTCCCCAACCCTGGGGATTATGGCGCTGCGGTGCGCGCCGTCGCTGACCTGACGGGGCGAATCGAACAGCAGACGGGCGCCCGCGCCGACACGGTCGGCGTCGCCATGCCCGGTTCGCTCTCGCCGTTGACGGGTTTGGTGCGCAATTCGAATTCGGTCTGGCTGAACGGCAAGCCGTTCTTCGAAGACTTGAAAGCCGTGCTCGCGCGGCCGCTGCGCGTGGAGAACGACGCCAACTGTTTTGCGCTCTCGGAGGCTGTCGATGGGGCGGCGGCGGGTTCGCGCGTGGTGTTCGGCGTGATCTTGGGCACCGGCTGCGGCGGCGGCGTGGTCGTCGATCGCAAGGTGATCGAAGGCGCAAGCGGCATCGGCGGCGAATGGGGCCACACGCCGCTGCCGTGGGCCCGGGGGGATGAAATTCAGCCGCGCGATTGGTGCGGGCGCGTGGGCTGTCTGGAGCAATGGATCTCGGGTACGGGCTTCAGGCGCTGGGCCGGGATCGGCGCCGGTGAGGCGAACGAGCGCGCGCAAGCGGGCGATCCCGAGGCGCGGGTGCTCCTGGATCTGCTCGCCGATCGCATCGCGCGGGGACTTGCGGTTATGATCAATATTCTCGACCCCGACGCTATCGTATTCGGCGGGGGAGTCTCCAACATCGACTCGCTCTATCCAAGCATCCGCGGCAAACTGATCGCCCACGTCTTCTCCGACTATATCGGCGCCAAGATCGTGAAGAACATGCACGGCGATTCCTCCGGCGTCCGCGGCGCCGCTTGGCTGTTCGACGCCGACGGCGAGCCTTCGGAGCAGATGGCGTGAAGAGCGCCAACCATGAAGCGCCGGCGTCCTCGCCCACATGGTTTCAACCGAAGTCGCGGGCGAGGACGCCCGCGCTCCCTACATGATCCTCTGCCGCGCCTGCGCTTCGGAAACGGCGACGCCGCAGTGTCGGCGCTGCGGCGAAGAGCAGCCGTTGGAGCACGCCGAGTTGAGAGAGCTAGCGATCGCGCATCTGGATTGCGACGCGTTCTACGCCTCGATCGAGAAGCGCGACGATCCGAGTTTGCAGCCCCATCCCGTGATTGTCGGCGGCGGCAAGCGGGGCGTGGTCTCGACCTGCTGCTATGTCGCCCGCGCTTATGGCGTGCGCAGCGCCATGCCGATGTTCAAGGCGCTGCAGCTTTGTCCGCAGGCCAAGGTCGTGCATGGGGAAATGCGCAAGTACGTCGAAGAAGGGCGCATCATCCGGCGGATGATGGAGGATCTGACGCCGCAAGTGCAGCCGCTCTCGATCGACGAAGCGTTCATGGACCTGACCGGCACAGAAGCTCTGCACGGCGGCGCGCCGGCGCAATCCTTGGTCAAGCTGCAGAACAAAATTTGGGAGGAACGCAATCTCACGGTTTCGATCGGCCTCTCGTTCAACAAGTTCCTGGCTAAGACCGCAAGCGATCTGGACAAGCCGCGCGGCTTTTCGGTGATCGGCCGCGCCGAAGCGCTGGCCTTTCTGGAGTCGCGTTCGGTAGCGACGCTTCCGGGCGTCGGCCCCGCCGGCGCCGCGGCGCTGGAACGCAACGGCCTGAAGAAGATCGGCGATATCCGAAGCGTCGGCCCGCAACGGATGCGCGCGCTTTACGGCGATTGGGGCGCGCACTTGTTCGCGCTGTCGATGGCGGACGATCCGCGCAAGGTCGACCCGCACGGCGAGCGCAAGAGCATCTCGGCGGAGACGACGTTCTTCGAAGATGTCGCAGAGATCGAAACGCTCGAGGACCTCCTCTGGCCGCTCTGTGAAAAGGTGGCGGCGCGCTGCCGCGCGAGCGAAACCGCCGGGCTGACGCTCACGTTGAAGCTCAAGGACACGAAGTTCAAGATCATCACTCGCCGACGCCAGTTGCCCGAGCCGACCGTGCTTGCGTCCCGTATCTTCGCCGCCGCGCGCGAGTTGTTGCATGCCGACGCAGATGGCAGGACCAAGTTCCGCCTGATCGGCGTCGGTCTTTCCGATTTCAGCGACGCGGCGGGAGCGGACAAGGGCGATATGCTCGACACGGAAACACCGAAGCGTGCGGCGGCCGAGGCCGCTGTGGCGAAGGCGCGCGGCAAGTTCGGCAGCGCAGCGGTCCAAACCGGGCGCACGCTGAAGACGCGGTGGGAAGAGGACGAGGATGACGGGTGATCCGTGGCCGCCTTTACACTGGCGGCCAAGCGACATTGGCCTTCAGTTGCTCGCCATTGGCGTCGCCGACGTTGCCGCGGCGATCCTTTGCGCCGCTTTCGCGGTGCGTTGGAGTGGGACCGTGTTTATCGGCGCCTTTTTGTTCGCGAATGCCGCTTTGAAGGCGCTGCGTCCGGCAAACACCGTCATGCGAGACATAAGTTGGACGTCGTTGCTCGTCACTTGCCTTGTTGTGATGGTTGGCGTGTATCTCATCGACACTCCACGTTTGCTTGGACCATGGACCTTGATCGTTGTCTTCGGGCTCTTCCTCGTCTACGGCCTAGGACGGTTGATCTTGATGGCGCGTTTTGGCGCCGGCGATACGACGGGGAAGGTCAGTGGGCCGGATTGAAGCGCGGTTGCAGGAGCTGGGTGTCACGCTGCCGACGCCGCCGGCGCCGGTGGCTTCCTATGTGCCGTTCCAGGTGGTCGGCAACATCGTGCATGTGTCCGGGCAGGTTTCGGTCGACGCGACGGGCGGAATCAAAGGCAAACTCGGCGACGCGATCGAGGTCGAGCAGGGCCAGGCGGCGGCGCGTCTGTGCGGCCTAAATCTGCTGGCGCAAGTGAAGGCCGCATGCGGCGGCGATCTTGATCGGGTGCGGCGGGTTATCAAGCTCAACGGCTTCGTGAACGTGACGCCGGATTTCGATCCGATTCCGCAAGTGATGAATGGCTGCTCCGATCTCATGGTGTCGGTGTTCGGCGACGCCGGCAAGCACGCGCGCTCCGCCGTCGGCATGGCCAATCTGCCGCTGAACTACGCAGTCGAAGTCGATGGACTGTTCGAGATAGACTAGGCGTATGGACGGAACCGACGCGCTTTCCATCTCTGTCATCGGCGATCTCTGCAACATTGATCGCGCGGCCTGGGATGGCCTCGCGAACCCGCCCGGCCAACCGCACGATCCGTTCCTGTCATGGGATTTTCTGCAGGCGCTGGAGGAGAGCGGCTGTGCGTCGCCGGCGAAGGGCTGGCAACCAGCGCACCTCATCGCGCGTGATTTGGGCGGCGCTGCGGTCGGCGCGATGCCTCTCTACGCCAAGGATCATTCCTACGGCGAGTACGTGTTCGATCATGCTTGGGCCGACGCGCTGCAGCGGGCGGGCGGGCAGTATTATCCAAAGCTGCAATGCGCCGTGCCTTTTACGCCCGTGCCTGGGCGGCGCATCCTCGCCAGCGCACCCGCGGTCGAAAGCGCCTTGGCGCAAGCCGCGATCGGCCTGGCGCAACGCGCCGGCGCATCCTCGGTGCATGCCACGTTTGTCGACGAAGCGCTGGCGAAGCGTCTGGTCCCGCTGGGCTACCAGGTGCGCACGGGCCTGCAATATCATTGGTTCAACCGCGACTACGCAGACTTCACCGCGTTCCTCGCCGACCTTTCCTCGCAAAGACGGAAATCTATCCGCCGCGAACGCGCGCGTGCATGCGAAGGCTTGCGTGTAAGGCGGCTCCGCGGCGCCGAAATCACGCAGCGTGATTGGGACTTTTTCTTCCGCTGTTACATGGACACCGGATCGCGCAAGTGGGGTTCGCCCTACCTCAACCGAGCGTTCTTCGATCTGCTGGCGCAGCGTATGGCCGACCGTTGCGTGCTATTCGTGGCCGAGGAGAGTGACGGCACTCCGCTCGCGTCGGCGCTCAATCTGATCGGCAGTGAAGCGCTCTACGGTCGTTATTGGGGCCGCATCGCCGACGCGCCGTTCCTGCATTTCGAGCTCTGCTACTACCAGGCCATCGAACTCGCGATCGAATTGAGGCTGCGCCGCGTCGAGGCGGGCGCGCAGGGCGAACACAAGCTCGCGCGCGGCTATATGCCGGTGCAGACCTTCAGCGCACACTGGATCGAGCACGATGGGCTGCGCAACGCGGTACGCCACTATCTGCGTCAGGAAACGCCGGCGATCGTCGAAGAAGCGGAAATCCTCGCTGATCACACGCCATTCAAGAAGGGCGATTAGCGAGCGGCGCGGTTCGGGGACGCAGCACGAAATAGAGCGGCACGCCGCTCGCAAACAGCGCCATGCCCCACGCCAGCGCTTCCAATCCCGAACCGATGAGGGCGAATACCGAATAGAGCGCCGCTAGGAGCGCAATGCCTGTCCAACCGCGGGCTGAACGCCACGAGTGGCGAAGCTCCGCCAGTGCGCTGAACAGATAGGGAAGCAGCGAAGCCACGGTGCTGAGCATGATCAGGAACGTGAAGGCGCCGACGAGGCCGCGTGAGTAGTTCATCACAAGGAGCACGGAAGCGAGCGTCGAGGCGGCCAGCAGCGACACGTACGGCGAGCCGCCGCGATTGGTCCGCCCGAATATGGGCGGTAGCAATCGATCCAGCGCGACCGCCATCGGCAATTGCCCTGCGATGAAGATGTTGCCGTTGGCCGAGCCGGCCGTGGAGACGAGCGCGCCAGCAGCGATCAAAGCAGGTCCCCATGCGCCGAGGCCGCGCGCGGCGTCCGCGAACGGCGATGTGGAGTTGGACAGCGCTTCGGCCGGCACCAGCATCATCACCGCCGCAGTCGCTGAGAGGTAGATCAACGTCACCGTGATCGTGCCGATGACGACCGCACGTGGAATTGTACGCGTCGCATCCCGGCAGGCGCCGGCCGGGGTGCAGCCGTTCTCCAGGCCCACGAACGCCCACATCGTCAACAACGCTGTGGCGGCGATGGTCGGCACGATCGGCGCCTGCTGCGGATTGAAGGCCGGCAGGTTTGCCGGCTGGCCCGCGAACAGGCCGAGTGCGATGATCGCCAGCAGCGGAATGATTTTCAGCACTGTCATGACCATCTGCACGAGGCTGCCATCGCGAAGACCGCGAATGTTGATCAATGTGAGCGCCCAGATCAGACCGAGCGCCGATAGCGCTTGGCCGGTCGGATTATTCGCGAGCGCAGGCACGAAGACGGTCAGGTAGCCTGCAAAGCCGATGGCGATGGCGGGGATGCCGGTCCAATATGAAGCCCAATAACCCCACGCATTGGCGAAGCCGAATATGTCGCCGAACGCGTCATGGACGTACGCATATGGTCCGCCGGTGCGTGTCGTTCGCGATGCGAGCCGCCCGAGCGTCAGCGCGATCAGGATCGAGCCCGCGCCCGAGAGCATCCAACCGCCGAAGCTGATCATGCCGTAGGGCGCTAGCACGGTCGGCAGCAGGAAGATGCCCGAGCCGATCATGCAGCCGACGGTCAGCGACCAGCAGGACCAGAAACCCAGTGGCTTGTCCGCCGCTTGCTCGCTCATGGTTCACCCCGCGCGCGCCAGCATGCACGAGCGGCCGCGAGGGCGCTACAAGTTACCGATCAGCCGTTGGCGATTTCGACCGCGCGCTGGGCTTCGACACGCGTCTGGCGTTCGTAGCCTTGCGGATCGATGGTGCAGGAATTGAGTTCGACTTCGAGGCGATGGGTTTGACGCACGTCGGCGGGTGTCGGATCGCCTGTCTGCGTCATCGCAACGAGCCATGTTGCGTACTCTTCGCACCAGGCGACACGCCGGTCGATCGGCGCAGCGGCGCTCGGAGCCGCGGTCGCGGGCGGCGCAATGACATTCTGCTCATCCTGGGCGAACGCGCCTGTGGCGGAGGCGAGCAGAAGTGCGGCGATGATGTGCGTGCGCATTGCAGTGTTCCTTATGAGCGAACCAACGCCTGCGTGCGTCGCAACGTTCCGCTGTTTGGTTCGCACTGCCGATTACCGTCGGCTAATGAAGTATTGATGGCGCTTCGATCTCCACCTGTGTGTCGCGTTCGTATTCTTGCGGATCGAGGACACAAGAATTGAACTCGACCTCATAGCGATGGGTCGCGTCGATATCGGACACCGAGCCCCCGACCATGGGCGCCTGTAACAGATACCACGCCACATATCGTTCGCTCCATGCGGCGCGCTGTTCGTATGGCGCATTCCGCGATGGCGCGGCATCAAGCGGGCGAGACACAATGGCGTGATCGACGCCGCCGTAATCGTATGTAAGAGCTTCCACGCGTTGTCTCCGAGGTAAACGGTGAACCGACAACGTGTTGCCGAAACAGCCGTTCCGGCGGCGGTAGTTTCGCAAACGCGCCGGTGTGGTCAGCGGCGACGTTTACCGCGCTTCATATCGCGATCGCGTTTGCCGCCGCGCATCTGTTTGCTTTGCCGCGATTTGCGCCAGCCGGGGGCGGGCGGAAGCGGATCGGTGAGGACGGAGAAGACGAGGCCGCCGCTGATCGGCGTGGCTTCCTCGAGCCGCACGTCGACGCGCATGCCGAGCGGATAGCGTTCGCCCGAGTGTTCGCCGACGAGCGCGTGGGCGGTTTCGTCGTGGATCCAGCGTTCGTTGCCGAGTGTGGAGATGGGCACGAGGCCGTCGGCCTGGGTTTCGTGCAGGCGCACGAAGAGCCCGAAACGCGTGACGCCGCTGACCCGGCCTTCGAACTCCGCGCCGATGCGGTCGGCCAGGAATGAGCTGATGTAGCGCGCCGTGGCGTCGCGCTCGGCGGCCATGGATTTGCGCTCCATTTCGCTGATGTGTTCGGCGGTTTCCTCGTAGTGCGCCTCTTCTTTGTCGCTCGCGCCGTCGTCGCCGAGTTTCAACGCGCGGATGAGGGCGCGGTGAATGGTGACGTCGCTATAGCGGCGGATCGGCGAGGTGAAGTGCGAGTAGGCGCGGAGGTTGAGGCCGAAATGACCGATATTGTCCGGCGAGTACACGGCTTGCGACTGCGTGCGCAGCACCACTTCGTTGATGATGTCCTTGTTCGGCGATTGCTCTGCAAGATGCAGGATGCGGTTGAAGCGGGCGGCGGTGACGTTCTGACCCTTGCTCCAGCTCATATCCACGGTGGGCAGGAAGTCCGAAAGCGCCGCGATCTTCTCGTCGCTCGGGCGATCGTGGATGCGGTAGATTTGCGGGCGGCTCTTTTGCTCCAGCGTCTCTGCGGCGGAGACGTTGGCCTGGATCATGAATTCTTCGATGAGTTTGTGCGCGTCGAAACGCTCGCGCCGCTTCACGCCGGCGACCTTGCCATTGGCGAAGATGATCTTGTGTTCGGGCGCGTCGATCTCGAGCGGCTGGCGTTTCTCGCGTGCCGACCAGACGGTGCGATAAGCGGCCCAGAGCGGTTTCAGGATCGGCTCGAGCAGAGGCCTGGTCTTGTCGTCGGGCTTGCCGTCGATGGCCGCTTGCGCCTGTTCGTAGGAGAGTTTCGCGGCCGAGCGCATCAGGCCGCGGACGAATTTGTGTTTCAGTTTCCGGCCTTCGCGGTCGAACACCATTTCGACAGCGAGGCAGGCGCGGTCTTCTTTTTCGCGCAAGCTGCAGAGATCGGCGGAGAGTGATTCCGGCAGCATCGGCGCGACGCGGTCGGGGAAGTAGGTGGAGTTGGCGCGCCGCCAAGCGCCGCGATCGAGCGGCGAGCCGGGCGTGATGTAGGCTGCGACGTCGGCGATCGCCACCCAGACGCGCCAGCCGCCCTTGTTCTTTTCGTCTGTGTCTGGCGCGGCGTGAACCGCGTCGTCGTGATCGCGCGCGTCTTCGGGGTCGATGGTGATGAGCGGAATTTGGCGCAGATCGGTGCGGCCCTTCAGTGTGGGTTTCTGCGCCGCGTTGGCCTGCGCTTCTTCCTCTTCGCTGAAGCCTTCGCTGATGCCGTGCGTGTGCATGGCGAGGATGGAGGCGGCGCGCGGATCGCTTTCACGGCCGATGACTTCCTTGATGATTCCGAACTTAGGGCCGTGCGCGCGGTCGCGCCCGGAGACGCGCAGTTCGGCGAAGACGAGATCGCCGTCTTTCGCGTCGCCGACATTGTTGGCTTCGATGATGAGATCGTGACGGGCCTTGCGGTCGGCGGGTTCGACGCGGCCGCCGCCGAACTTCACCGCGCCGGCGCTTTTGTTGGCGCGATAGACGCCGAGAATTTTGTGGGCGCTTTGGCCGAGGCGTTTGACGACTTTGGCGACGCAGTCGCCGTCATCGTCGCGATGAATGCGGGCGAGCACGCGGTCGCCGACGCCGATCGCCGCTTCGCCGCGCATGCGCCGCGCTTCGCCGGGCGCAAGCCGAATGAGCGGGCCGAAATAGCCATCAGGCCCGCGCATGCGCGCGAGCAGCTCGCCGTCCGGATCGCGGTCGACGATGTCCATGACGCCGGATTCGGGCAGCGCCTGCGCGTCGGCGTAGCGTTTCTTGCCGGTGCGCCCGAGCGCGCCGGATTCTTCGAGTTCGCGCAGGATGTGGCGCAGCTCTTTCTTCTGATCTGAACCAATGCCCAGTTCACGCGCGATATCGCGCTTCTGCGCCTTGCCGCCGGCTTTGCGCAAAGCTTCCAGCACGCGCTCGCGGGTGAGGGGTTCGGGAGCCGGTGATTGATTCTTCGCCATTGAGCTCGATTTGAGCATTGCCTAATAGGGCCGTACAGAGCGAACTGGGCGATTGATGCGGATTGGCACTTGGAACGTCGAGTATGCGCCTGAAGGGCGACTAGATGTTCTTCGGCGCGTGATGTCGCTTCACACTGCCGACATATGGGTCCTAACCGAAACTCATGACGTCCTGGCGCCGAGTGGTGCGGTGCACGCGGCCCACTCTGACCCGCGACCACGTCAGCGCGATGGGAGCCGGTGGGTTTCGATTTGGAGCCGATATCCGATCGTTGAACAGGTCGTTTGCAAAGACGCTCGCCGCACGATGTGCGCAGTTATCGATACGCCGGAGGTCGGGTCGCTCGTCCTCTATGGAACTGTGATGCCGTGGCACACGGATCAGGGGGACGATCCGCCGCCTGACATCCTCCCGAACTGGACCGAACATGATCGCGTGGTGGCGCTTCAGTGCGAAGAGTGGCGCGGTCTCTGCAAGCGCTTCCCTGGATCGTTTTGCGTGGCCGGCGACTTCAACACCGACATGGGATCGGGTGCGCGATACGGCACCAAGCGCGGAATCGCGACGATCACTCAGGCTATGGACGAGTGTGACTTGTTTTGCGCAACAGCGCCGGGCCGCGTCCCTGATGGACGACTAACGATGCTGCCGATCGATCACATCGTGCTGCCGAGCGCGTGGGCGCAATCAACGTCAGTGGTTGCGGCGTGGCCCGCATTCAAAGGCGTCGTGTCGGACCACAGCGGCCTTATCGTCGAGGTCAAGCCTTCTTCGCGGCCTTCTTAGCGGGCGCTTTCTTTGCCGCTGCCTTCTTCGGCGCAGTTTCCTTCTTCTCAGCAGCCTTCTTCGCCGGCGCTTTCTTTTTCTTTTTGCCGCCGCCGGCTTCGGCGCGCGCGGCCAAGAGCGAGAGCGCTTCGTCGGCGGTGATGTCTTCGGGCTTTTTGTCTTTCGGCACGTTGGCGTTGGTTTCGCCGTCGCTGATGTAGGGGCCGTAGCGGCCGTTCAGCACGCGCACCGGTTTGCCGGTGACGGGGCTTTCGCCGAGTTCTTTGATCGGCGCGGGCGCGGCGCGGCCGAAGCGGCCTTTGCCGCCGCCGGCTTTCTTTTCTTCGATCAGCGCGACGGCGCGGTTCATCTGGATTTCGAAGACGTCTTCGACGCTCGGCAGGTTCGCGTACATTTTGCCCATTTGCAGATAGGGCCCGTAGCGGCCGATGCCGGCGAGGATCATCTCGTTCTCGCTCGGATGCGGGCCGACTTCGCGCGGCAGCGAGAGCAGCGCGATGGCCTTTTCGAGCGTCAGCGCATCCGGCGTCCAGCCGCGCGGCAAAGACGCGCGCTTCGGCTTATCGGCGTCGCCGTTCGGAGTTTCGACGTAAGGCCCGAAGCGGCCGGTCTTCAGCAGCACGGGGCCGTTCGGACCCTGGCCGAGCTCGACGCCTTCCGCCGGAATCGCTTCGGCGCCGTTGCCGTCTTCGCTTGGCGCGAGCGGGCGGGTGAACTTGCACTCAGGGTAATTCGAGCACCCGATGAAGGCGCCGAATTTGCCGAGGCGCAGCGAGAGATTGCCCGCGCCACAGACCTGACACTTCCTCGGATCGCTGCCGTCTTCTCGCGGCGGGAAGATGTGGGGCCCGAGCACTTCGTTCAGAGTGTCGAGCACTTGGGTGATGCGCAGATCGCCGATCTCGGCGATGGCGCCGTTGAAGTCCTTCCAGAAGTCGCGCATCAGCGCTTTCCAGTTGAGTTCGCCGGCGCTGACTTCATCGAGCTTCTCTTCGAGGTCGGCGGTGAAATCGTATTCGACGTATTTGGAGAAGAAGTTTTCCAGAAACGCCGTGACGAGGCGGCCGCGGTCATCGGGGATGAAGCGGTTCTTGTCCATGCGCACATAATTGCGCTCGCGCAGCTTCTCGAGGATCGCCGCATAGGTGGAGGGGCGGCCAATGCCGAGCTCTTCCAGCTTCTTCACCAGGCTCGCTTCGGAATAACGCGGCGGCGGTTCGGTGAAGTGCTGATCGGCTTTGACGTCCTGGACGCTGACCGCTTCGTCCTGGCGCAGCTGCGGCAGGCGGCGGTTTTCCTCGTCCTCTTCGTCGTCGCGGCCTTCCTGATAGAGCTTCAGGAAGCCGTCGAAGAGTATGACCTGGCCGGTGGCGCGCAGTTCGACCTTGCCGGTCGGCTCGGTGAAATCGACAGTGGTGCGTTCGATCGAGGCCGCTTCCATTTGCGACGCGACGGCGCGTTTCCAGATCAGTTCGTAAAGCCGCGCCTGGTCGCCATCGAGATGGAGTTCACGCGGCTGACGCGAAGGATCAGTCGGCCTGATCGCTTCGTGCGCTTCCTGTGCGTTCTTGATCTTCGACGCATAGCGGCGCGGATCGGACGGCACGTATTGCTTGCCGAATTGCTGATCGATGGCAAAGCGCAGCTCGCGCAGCGCGCCTTCGTCCATGGAGACGCCGTCGGTCCGCATGTAGGTGATGTGGCCGGCCTCGTAGAGACGCTGGGCCGTCTGCATCGTGCGCGAGGCGTTGAAGCCGAGCTTGCGCGCGGCTTCCTGCTGCATGGTCGAGGTGGTGAACGGCGGCGGCGGATTGCGGCGGGTGGGCTTGGCTTCGACGGCGCTGACGGTGAAGCGGCCGTCCTTCACCGCGTCGCGCGCGGCGAAGGCCATGGCCTGGTTCTCGATATCGAGGCGCTTCAGCTTCTTGCCTTGGAACGCCGAGAGGCGGGCGCTGAAGGTTTCGTTGCGTGGCGTCGCCAGTTGCGCATCGACCGACCAGTATTCCTGCGGCTTGAACTTCTCGATCTCGACTTCGCGGTCGACGATGATCCGGAGCGCCACCGATTGCACGCGCCCGGCCGAGCGAGAGCCCGGAAGCTTGCGCCAGAGCACCGGCGAGAGCGTGAAGCCGACGAGATAATCGAGCGCGCGGCGGGCGAGGTAGGCATCGACCAGCTCCATGTCGATGTCGCGCGGCGCCGCCATGGCGGCTTGCACGGCCGGCTTGGTGATGGCGTTGAAGGTGACGCGTTTGACGCTCTTGCCTTTGAGCGCCTTCTTCTGATTGAGCGCCTCGAGCACGTGCCAGGAGATGGCCTCGCCCTCGCGGTCCGGGTCGGTGGCAAGGATCAGATTATCGGCGTTCTTCATCGCGTCGGCGATGGCGCGGACGTGCTTGGAGGATTTGGAGTCGACCTCCCAGGACATCGCGAAGTCCTCGTCCGGCTTCACCGAACCGTCCTTGGGCGGCAGATCCCGGATATGGCCGTAGGAGGCCAGGACCTTGTAGTCCGAGCCCAAATACTTGTTGATTGTCTTGGCCTTAGCCGGGGATTCGACGACGACGACGTTCATTCTGGACGGGAGTCTTTCGGGAAAAACGGGCCGGAAACTGGGGGCCGAGCCCACCCGTGTCAACGCGCCCAGATGGGGCGGGGCGGCGAGTTATGCGAGAGGGGAGCTAATTTTCCTTTGCGGTTCCGTAAGTTAGCATCTCGCCAAGAAATATGGCGTCTGCAACCGAAGGCTGGTATATGCACGTCATGGTTGCAGAGACGCAAATGGCGGCATCGGGGGAGAGCGAGGCCGGTCCAAGCCGAAGCGAGGTCGCCGAGTACGTTCATGACATGGCCGGGCAGCTGGCGGACATGGCCGACCGGTTTGGACTGAGCTCTGCCGCGGAAGCGCTGAAGCAGGCGCAGACGGCAGTGGAGCGGGAGTTCTAGCTGAACGCGGCGCGCGCTTGCGCCGCGTAACCGCCAGGGAGCGATGCCGCCTGGCCTTCGAGTTCAAGTTCCGTAAGAGCAGCCGCCACGGCGCCGGCCGGCGCTTCGAGCAGGCGGGCGAGATCGTTGACGTGGATCGGCGTCGGCGACAGCAGCGCGGCAATCTTCTTCGGCAGGCCGGGCGGCGGTGGGGGCGCATCGATGTCGGCGAACAGCGGCGCCAGCGGGCGCAGCGGCAGCAGGCCATCGCCCAATGCGGCGATCACATCGTTGGCGTCCTCGATCAAGGTCGCGCCTTGCTTGATCAAAGCGTTCGAGCCGCGCGCACGCGGATCGAGCGGCGAACCCGGCGCGGCCATCACGTCGCGGCCCTGATCGGCGGCCGCGCGCGCCGTGATCAGCGATCCCGAACGCAGCGCCGCTTCGATGATGACCACGGCTCGTGAGACGCCGGAGATGACGCTGTTGCGCCGCGGAAAATCGCGCGCGCGCGCGACGGCGCCCAACGGCGCTTCGCTGATCACGGCGCCGCGTTCGCAGAGTGCATCGTGCAATTTCAGATTCTGGGGCGGATAGGGGTGATCGAGCCCGCCGGCCAGCACACCCACCGTGCCCGTCGCCAACGCGCCGCGATGGGCGGCTGCATCGACGCCGCGCGCAAGGCCGGAGACGATGGTGAAGCCGGCCGCGCCCAGATCGGCGGCGAGTCGTTCGGCGAACATCAACGCCGAGCCCGAACCCTCCCGCGAGCCGACGATCGCTATTGTGGGTTGCTTCAACCATTTCGGATCGCCGCGCACGGCGATCACCGGCGGCGGCGCGTCGAGTTCGGCCAGGAGCGGCGGATAGTCCGGTTCGCACGAGGCGATGATGCGCCCGCCGAGCGCTACCACGCTTTCGATCTCTGTTGCGGCGCGCTCTTCCGGCTCGGCGGTCAAGGCCGAAACGCGCGGCAGCGCTTCGAGGGCGGCAGAAGCGGTGCGGAAGCGCGCGATCAGGCGATGAAAGGTGAGCGGGCCGATCCGGGGCGTGCGCGCGAGCCGCGTCCAGGCGACCAGCTCGGGACGCGACAGCGTGCGCGTCATGCTTCCGGCTTGGGTTCGGCCGCTGGCGGCGCCGGCTCGGGCGCCACCGTTTCCACGATCGGTGCGGGCGCTGTTTCTTCGGCGGTTGCGGCGCCCTTCTTGTCGCCGATCCGCGGCTCCGTGCCGGCCAGCAGGCGTTCGATGTTTGCGCGGTGGCGCCAGAAGATCAGCGCTGCAAGCACGAGTGAGAAGATGATCTCTTCCCAGCTGAAGCCGGCCACCAGCGCCATGACCGGCGCGATTGCCGCCGCGCATAAGGCGGCGAGCGACGAAAACCGAAACATCGTCGCCACCGCGAGCCACGTGACGCCGGCAATCAAGCCGACAGGCCAGGGGCCGGCAAACAGCACGCCAAAGAACGTGGCGACGCCCTTGCCGCCCTTGAACTTGAGCCAAACCGGATAACAGTGGCCGATAAGAGCGGCGGCGCCTGCGACGAGCCCGACTTGATAAGCGATGTCTCCGCCTACGGTTGGGCCGCCAAACGCATTGGCGAGCGCTTTAAACAACAGCAGCGCGATGCCGGCTTTGGCGGCGTCAAGCACCAAAGTCGCCAACGCCAAATCCTTGCGTCCGGTGCGCAGCACGTTGGTTGCGCCGATATTGCCCGAGCCGATTTCGCGGATGTCGCCCAACCCCGCCGCGCGCGTCAGCACGAGGCCGAACGGAATCGAACCCAGCAAATAGCCGCCGACCGCGGCAAGAATGAAGAAGAACGCCACCACGATGGCTTCCTAACAGGCTCTGGCGCGCCTGTGGAGGGATTTTAAGCTTGTGAGCCCGATCGCGCTGGTTAGCCGGCGCCACCTAGACGCATCGGAATTTGCAGGAGCGCGGTCACGCCGAACGCCACGCCCAACGCCGCCGGCGCCAGCGAGAACCAGAACAGCCAGCGTGCGCGCATGAGCAGGCATACAGCGAGGATGGCCATCGCAATCGAGATCAGCGCGCCGGAAACGTCGTACTGATCGTCGAATGTGCTGAGCCGCGCATGCTCGGCCTCGGCGCCCTTGGCGCGGTTTTGTACTTCATCCAGGCGCGCGCGGATGCGGCCCACCTCTGCGGTCTGTTCCGTGATCTCGGCGTCGAGCGCTGCGTCGCTGCGGGCGCGGGCGGCGCGCTGCAAATTCGCGAGCTGGTAGGTGGCCATGTCTTCGCGGGTGCGGACCGCCTGGTACCAGGCCCAGCTATTGTTGCGCTCGGCCGAGGCTTGCTCCATCTGCTGAGAGACGTTGCTGCCCATGATTGACGTAATCGCCACGAAGGCGGCGAGGATGGCGAGCGTGAGCGCCACGAGATTGTTGGTTCGCTCGGAGTCTGCGTCTTTAGACATGGCCCCCGCCGCAATTGCCGCTAGCTGCCGCTGCACGTCGCCGGCGCGGCGCGGCCGACTTCCCACTGGCCGCTCGCGCCGCCGCCGCGGAAACCGTAGCGGCCGTTGGAATAATAACCGTCGCTCGCTTGCGGCAGCACCATGGACGGGCCGCCGACGATTTGCACGCGTGCGTTCGCGCCATCGATATCGACGACGATCTGCTGGCCGTTGCTGCACGAATACATGATCGGCCCATCGAGGGGGATCGGCGGCGGCGTATTTCCTGGGCCGGGATCGCCGGGCCCGATCGGCGGCGGCACCGGGTTCGACGCCGTGCCTGAGGTCGTGCCGCACGCGGCCAGGCCAAGCAATGCAACGCCGAGCAGAAGTTTGCGCATGTTGGCCTCCGAAATCAGCCGCCGAATACGGTTTTACCGGCAATGAATGTCCGTTTCACGGCGCCCTGCATCAGCTTCTCGTCGAACGGCGAGTTGTTGGATTTGGAGCGCAGCTTGTCGCTGTCCAGACGGAACGGGGCGCCGAGATCGGTAAGGATAATGTCGGCCGGCGCGCCTTTGGTGAGGCGGCCTTGCGGCAGTTTCAATAATTCTGCAGGGCGCAGCGTCATGGCGCGGATGAGGCTGGAGAGCGCAAGGTCGCCCTTGTGATGCAACGTCAATGCGCCCGGCAGCAGCGTTTCGAGGCCGACCGCGCCGAAGGCGGCTTCTTCGAACGGCAGCCGCTTGTCTTCTGCGGGGCGCGGATCGTGGCCTGAGACGATGACGTCGATCAGGCCGTCGCTGACGGCTTGCGCGAGCGCCATGCGATCGTCCTCCGAACGCAGCGGCGGCGAGAGCTTGGCGAAAGTACGATAGCCGTCGACGTCGTTCTCGTTCAGCACGAGGTGGTGAACGTTGACGCTGGCGAAGGCGTTCACGCCGCGATCCTTGGCGCGTTTCAGCGCTGGCAGCGTTTGCGCCGAGGACAGCATGTCGAGCAGCAGCTTGCCGCCAGTGAGTTCTGCGAGCGCCAGATCGCGTTCGGCCATGATCAGTTCGGCGGCGGCGGGAATGCCGGGAAGCCCGAGGCGCGCGGCGAGTTCGCCTTCGTGCATGACGCCGCCGTCGGCGAGCGAAGGATCTTCCGGGCGATGGGCGATCAGCGCGCCAAAGGCGCTGGCGTAGGAGAGCGCGCGGCGCAGCACGCGGCTCGACGCGATCGGCTTGTCGCCATTGGTGAAGAGCACGGCGCCGGCTTCGGCCATCAGGCCGATCTCGGTCATCAGTTCGCCGTCGAGGTGCTGGGTCAGCGCCGCGGCCGGCAGAATGCGCACGCCGCCGGAACGATCGACGCCGCGGCGGAGCACGAAGTCGATCAGACTCTGATCGTCGAGCACGGGCGTCGTGTTCGGCATCATCACCATGGTGGTTACCCCGCCCGCCGCCGCGGCGCGGCCGGCGGATTTGAATGTCTCTTTGTGCTCGGCGCCCGGCTCGCCGATGACGACGCGCATGTCGATCAGGCCGGGTGCGACGTGCGCGCCGTCTGCATCGATGATCTCGGCGCCATCGGGCGCGTTGCTAACCGCGCCGACGTCAAGAATCTTGTCAGTGAACAGAATCGCGCCGTCTTCGACCCTGTGTTTCGCGGGGTCGATCAGCTTGGCGTTGGTGATGAGCGTCGGTTTAGTCATGCCGCCCGCGCTTGGCTGCGACGTTCACCGTCGTCGAGAACGCCAAGCCGATGATCAGGGGGACCCAGATCGGCAACGTGCCCAGTCCCGGCATTTGAAGCGCGCGCGCCAGGGTATCGTCGACGCACCACCAGAGCAGAAAGAGCCACATCAGCTTCGCTCCTCGTTAGCGCCGCTTTCGGCCAACGCTTCGAGCACGGCCATGCGCACCGCGACGCCCATGCGCACTTGGGTTTCGATCAGCGAGACGCTTGGATTGTCGGCGACGCTTGAATCGATCTCGACGCCGCGGTTCATGGGGCCGGGATGCATGACGAGCGCGCCGGGCTTGGCGTGGCGCAGCTTGTCGTCGTCGAGGCCGTAGAACCAGAAGAACTCGCGCGCGCTCGGGAAGAAGCCCCCGGTCATGCGTTCACGCTGCACACGCAACATCATGACGACGTCGGCGTCCTTCAGTCCGGCGCGCATGTCATGAAAGACATTCGCGCCCCACCGCTCGGCGCCGAGCGGCATCAAGGTCGGCGGGCCGATCAGGCGGACTTGGGCGCCGAGCAATGTTAACAGCGCGACGTTAGAACGGGCGACGCGGCTGTGCAGCACGTCGCCACAAATGGCAATGGTGAGGCCTTCGACGCGGCCCAGCCGCGAGCGGATGGTGAAGGCGTCGAGCAAAGCTTGCGTCGGGTGCTCGTGTTTGCCGTCGCCGGCGTTGATGACCGAGCAGTCGACTTTGCGCGCGAGCAGTTCAGCGGCGCCGGACGACCCGTGACGCACGACAAGCAGATCTGGCCGCATTGCGTTCAACGTTGCCGCAGTATCGATGAGCGTCTCGCCCTTCGCCACCGAAGAGCTCTTCACGCTCATGTTCACGACATCGGCGCCCATGCGCTTGCCGGCCAGTTCGAACGAACTCTGCGTTCTTGTGGAATTCTCGAAGAAAAGATTGATCAGCGTGCGCCCGCGCAGCGTGTCGAGCTTCTTGATTTTCTGATCGAGCAAGGGCGCGAATGTCTCGGCGCGATCGAGCAGATTTTCGGCCTCGAAACGATTCAGGTCCGCTATGGCCAGCAAATGCTTTTGTCTGAATCGAACTGGGCCGGTGCGAGCGTCGTTTTTCTTCGCGCCAGTCGGTCGCTGAGCCATGCGCGCTTGTTAAGCCTCATGTCCGCTTCGCCGCAAGCGCGGCGAGAACAAGGCGTGGATAATCGTTTCAGCCATCTTGCCGACCTGGACTCGGTCCTGTACTCGGTTTGTTCCAATGGTGGGACGGCGGGTTTGGAGGGCGAGACGAGGAGGGCGTGATGCTGAAATCGCACCCCAAGAAAGAAGACCAAACGTTGCGGCCGGTGGGGATCGCGCTTGCAGCGGTGGTGGCGGGATTGAGCGCGGGAAAGGCTGCGCCGGCCGAGGCGCGCGCGCATGCGCCGCTCGAGCCGATGGCGAATGAGAAGACGCACGTCGTCGATCCGACCAATCATCCTGGTTTCGAGGAAGATCCGAACATGGTCGTCGGCCGCAGCCAACCAGTCGCCCCGTTCTGCAAGCGCTGAACAGAGAGGGGTTTAGCGCCGCCGAGGGCGCCGGCGGTCCAAGAAGGCCAGCACCGCTGCTTCGTGCGCCGACAGTCCAGCGCGTTTCGACGTGCGCAGAGCAAAGTCGCCCGACGCGTAAGCTTCGAGCAGTGCGGGGTGAACATAGCACTTGCGACAGATCGTCGGCGTGTTGCCGAGACCGCCGGCCACTTCCTCGATCGCGGCTTTGATGTTGGCTTTCGCGAGCGTCGCCGAGTCGGGCTTGTCGAACGCATCGAGCGCGGCGGCGGCGAGCACCGTGCCGCCCCAGGTGCGGAACTCCTTTGCGCTGATGTCGCTGCCGCTGATCTCGCGCAAATAGGCATTCACGTCGGTCGAGGTGACCGATTGCGGCGCGCCGTCCTCATCCTCGTATTGAAAGAGGCGCTGGCCCGGCAGGTCCTGCAGCGCCTTTATGATCTTGGCCACGCGGCGGCTCTTCAGGGTGAGCCGCCAGCTCTTGCCGGATTTTCCGGTGAACACGAACCGCAGCTTGTCGCCGCTCACGTCAGCGTGGCGGTCCTTCAGCGTCGTCAGTCCATAGCTTTTATTGCTTCGTGCATATTCGTCGTTGCCGACGCGGATCAGCGTCGTGTCGAGCAGATGAACGATCGCCGCCAGCACCTTCTCACGCTGCAGGCCTTGTTTGCGCATGTGGCCGTTGACAGTGTTGCGGATTGCGGGAAGCGCTTTGGCGAACTCCGCCAGGCGATCAAATTTCACGGCTTCCTGATGCTGGCGAAAGCGCGGGTGGTAACGGTGCTGCTTGCGCCCGCGTGCATCGCGGCCGGTGGCCTGCAAGTGACCGGTTTCGTCGGCGCTGATCCACACGTCGGTCCATGCGGGCGGAATAGCCAGACAGCGAATGCGTTGCAGCGTCTTCTTATCGCGCACGGCGCCGCGCGCGGTGCGGTATGTAAATCCCTTACCGCGGCGCCGGCGCGTGATGCCGGGCACATCATCGGTGATATATGTGAGGCCCGCGGGCGCTCTCGAACTCATGGCTGGGGAGAAGCGCTCCGCACCGCCGCCGGTTCCCGCTCACTGCAGCGCAAGCGTGATGGCGATCGGCATGGTGAGGAAGGAAAGGATCGTGGTGGCGGTGATGATGGCGGCGATGAGCTGCGCGTCGCCGCCCATTTCGCGCGCGAACGTGTAGGCCGCGGCGGCTGTGGGCGTTGAAGCGATGCCCACGGCGACGGCCGTCGGCAGCGGCGCGACGCCGATCAGCAGGCACGCGCCGTAGGTGAGCGAGGGCGCAACCACGAGACGCATGGCCGATGCGGTCGCGACTTTGACGCCGGCGCTGCGCAAGGCTCTGAAGTCCAGGCCAGCGCCGACGCACATGAGCGCCACGGGCATCGCCGCTTGGCCCAAGAGATGAAGCGCATCGGTGACGGGGCCGATATCGTGCAAGCCGGCGAAGTTCGCCGCCAATCCCGCGGCGCAGCCGAGAATGAGCGGATTGACAACGATCTGATCCAGCACCGCGCGTGTCGTGGTCGCGCGTGCGCTGCCCCAGATCGAAAGCACGATGACGCAGATCACGTTGATGGTCAGGACGAGCGGGCCGAAGGCCAGACCGATCAATTCCGGGCCTTGCGCGCCGTAGAGACCGGCGGCCGCCGCGAGCAGGGCAAAGCCATTCCAGCGCACGCTGCCTTGAAAGAGGCTAGTGTAAGCGGCGTCTTCGCCGAGGAAAAAGAGGCGCAAGCTGAGCACAAGGGCGACCAGACTCAGAAAGCCGACCAGCAGCGCCAGCAGAAAGGGCCCGGCGTCGGCGCCGGCGAAGTTGGCGCCGGACACCAGGGTGAACAGAAACGAAGGATAAAGAACGAAATAGCCGAAACGGTTGACCATGCCGAATTGCTCGGCGGTGGCGATCCGGTTCGCGCGCACGATATAGCCGAGCGCGATCAGAATGAATGTGGGCAGCAGCGCGCCGAAGACGTCAGCCATCGCCGCGCCGTTCCTGCATCGCATCGAGGGCGCCCTGGAGCATGTAGGCGGCGGCCATCTTGTCGACGACTTCGCCGCGCCGCCGGCGCGAGGCGTCGCCTTGGATCAAGGTGCGCGTCACCGCGGCGGTGGAGAGGCGCTCGTCCCACAGCAGGAGCGGCGCCTCGCGCTTGGCGAGCAGGTTGCGCGCGAACGCCCGCGCGCTTTGCGCAGCAGGGCCGGCCGAGCCATCCATGTTGAGCGGCAAGCCGATGACGAACCCGGCGCACTGGCGCGCGTCGTAAAGCTTCAGAATGGCCGCCGCATCGTCGGCGAACTTGCCGCGTGCGATGGTGTCGAGCGAGGAGGCGATGAGCCGTGTCGTATCGCTGACGGCGACGCCGATGCGCTTTTCACCGGGGTCAAGCCCCAGAACGGCGGCGCGCTCCGGGAGCGCTGCGGCGAAGGCGGGAAGATCGAGCAGGGGCATTGAAACGCGTTCATCCCTTCGGCGCGCGCTTGCGAAACGTCAAGCCGAGGTCTTCAATGCGAGAATGTTGCGCGCTCTTCTCCTGACTGCCGCCATTGGCCTTGCGGCCTGTGCGGCTTCGCCTGCCGCCGACAGCGGCGCTCCCGATCCGAACCTCGCCTTCGCACTGGGGACAGACCTGAACTGCAATTCCGGCGACATGCGCCAGTGTCCAGTCGGCGGTTGTGCGCCGGGGCAGGAAGGCGAGCATATGACGCTGCACATTTCGCTACACGTGCCCGATCGCGGCGGCGAAGGCCGGTTCTGCATCGCCACAGGTTGCGAAGACGCCGACTTCGAGCCAACGCTCACCCGCGCATTGGGATGGACCGCGATAATGCGGACCGATGACCGCACCAATTATGCGGCCGACCTGGAGATTTCCCGCGATCTGCGCAGTTTCACCCTGCGCCAAGCCGATTCCAGCAGCATTGACACCTGGACCGGCGAATGCAGCCCAGCGGGCTCTTGAACCGCTCAAGAGGCGGCTATAAGCCCCGCTATCATGTCGATTGATGAAAAAACCGTCCGCAAGGTCGCGAAGCTGGCGCGCTTGGCGCTGCCGGAAGATCGTGTTGCGCCGATGGCCAAGGAGCTCAACGGCATCATGGCCTGGATAGAGCAGCTGAACGAAGTCGATGTCGAAGGCGTCGAGCCGATGACAAGTGCGGTCGAAGGCTTGTCGCTGCCAATGCGCGAGGATGTCGTCACCGCGGGCGATGATCCTGAGAAGGTGCTGAAGAACGCGCCGAAAGCCGAAGACGGCTTCTTCGTGGTGCCGAAGGTGGTCGAGTGAGCAGAGCGGGCGAGACCGTCCCCGACGCGAAGCGATCGGGGATCCATGGAGCAGGCATGAGCTTCACCATCGCTACCGAAACGCCGTTATCCGATGACGTGCGTGCTTTGGTGCAGGCGCTGAACGCGTTCACGTTCGAGCGGACGCCGGCCGAGTATCGCCACCACATGACGGTCGAGCAGATGGCGCAGCCGGATACGACATTGTTCGTCGCCCGCGATGCGAACGGCGCGACGCTCGGCATGGGCGCGTTGCGGCGCCACGCCAATGGCGTCGGCGAAGTGAAGCGCATGTTCGTGAGACCGGAAGCGCGCGGGCTCGGCGTTGGCCGCGCCATCCTTGCGCGGATCGAAGAATTGGCCCGACAAGAGAGCCTCACACGCATCGTCCTGGAAACGGGATCGAATTTCGACGACGCAAAGCGTGTGTATGAGCGCGGCGGCTTTGAGACATGCGAACCTGTGCTGGATTATCCGCCGAGCGCATGGACGGCGTTCTACGCCAAGAGTCTGAGTGCCAATGACTGACTTGACCACACTAACCCTGGCCCAAGCGCTCGATGGGATGGAGAAGAAGCAATTCTCGTCCGCCGAACTCACTGACGCGTTTATTGGCGCGATCGACAAGGCCAATCCGCATCTGAACGCCTTCGTGGTCACGACGCCCGAGCTTGCGCGCGCGCGCGCCAAAGCGTCCGACGCCAAGCGCGCGCAGGGCAAAGCCGGTCCGCTCGAAGGCGCGCCGCTCGGGATCAAGGATCTCTTCTGCACCGAAGGCGTGCGCACTACGGCATGCTCCGGCATCCTCGGCGAGTTCACGCCCACCTACGAAAGCACGGTGAGCGCCAATCTCTTCCGCGACGGCGCGATCATGTTGGGCAAGCTCAACATGGACGAGTTTGCGATGGGCTCGTCCAACGAGACTTCGCATTTCGGACCCGTTATCTCGCCGTGGCGGCGCGGCAACGAGGATGCGAAGCTCACGCCCGGCGGCTCGTCCGGCGGCTCGGCGTCGGCGGTTTCCGCCGACCTCTGTCTCGGCGCAACGGCCACCGACACCGGCGGATCGATCCGCCAGCCGGCCGCGTTCACCGGGACAGTGGGTGTGAAGCCGACATACGGGCGCTGTTCGCGGTGGGGCATCGTCGCGTTTGCGTCGTCGCTCGATCAAGCCGGACCGATCGCGAAAACCGTCGAAGATGCAGCGATGCTGCTGCAATCCATGGCCGGACACGATCCCAAAGATTCAACCTCGCTGCCGAACTCGCTGCCGGATTTCCGCGCCGCCACCAAGCGCTCGATCAGGGGCATGCGCATCGGCGTGCCCAAAGAATATCGCATGGAGGGGATGCCGGAGGAGATCGAGACGCTCTGGCAGCAGGGCATCGACTGGATGAAGGCGGCGGGCGCAACGATTGTGCCGATCTCGCTGAAGCACACCAAGTACGCGCTGCCCGCCTATTACATCGTCGCGCCTGCGGAAGCGTCTTCGAATCTCGCCCGCTATGACGGCATGCGCTACGGCGCGCGCGTCAGCGGCCGCGACCTCAATGCAACCTACGAAAACACGCGCGCGTCTGGCTTTGGCCGCGAAGTGCAGCGCCGAATCCTGATTGGCACCTACGTGCTCAGCGCCGGCTACTACGACGCATACTATCTGCGCGCGCAGAAGGTGCGGCAGCGCATTGCGCAGGATTTTCGCGACGCCTGGAACCAGTGCGACGCGATCCTGACGCCGGCGACGCCGTCGGCGGCCTTCGCACTCGGCGAAAAGGGCGACGATCCGGTGGCGATGTATCTGAACGACATCTTCACGGTCACTGCGAACCTGACCGGCTTGCCGGCGCTGGCGCTGCCGGCGGCGCTCGACAAGCAGGGCCTGCCGCTGGGCCTGCAAGTGATCGGCAAAGCGCTCGACGAGGAAAGCGTGTTCGCGGTCAGCGCCGCCATCGAGCAAGCGGCGGGTTTCCGCGCCAAAGCTAACAAATGGTGGCTTTAGCGTGAGGCGCCCGTCGCCCGCGCAGGTGACAGCGTTCCGCGCGCGGGCGCGCGTTCGTTACGCAAGGCCAACGAATACGACTCCGCCGCCGAGGCGGGCGCGGGCGAATCCGGTTACGCTTCGCCTTATGAGCAGGCGCAAATCCTCCAAGCCCCATCGCCGTCCGCGCGGCGAGATCGACCGCAACTATTTCTTCGGCGATGTGCTGATCAAGACGGGCGTCGCGGTCGGCGTGGCGCTCGGCGCGATTGCGCTCTACACGCCGTTCTCGCTGCGCGATGCGATTGACGGCGGCATGTATGCTTATGTCACGGTGATGGGTGTGTTCGCCGGGCTTGGCTTGTTCTCGTTTCTGTACGGCCGACATCTGCGCAAAGAGGCCACGCACTGGGAATTCGACTAGTCGCGCGCTTGACCTGAGCCGCTCTGGGCGCGACCTTCCGCCTCCAGAACGGAGTCCCCCGTGAACGCTGCCGAATGCACGCGCCTCGGCGCCTATCTTTCCAAACTGCTGGGTTCGCCCACCGTATCGGTGGTGTCGAGGTCAAACGACGAAGCCGACGTGCTGGTCGATGGCAAGCGCGTGGCCAATCTGCTGCGCGACGAGGATGAGGGCGAGCTCTCGTACTCGATCAGCCTCGCAGTTCCTGCCGCGGCTGGCGCGAAAAAGAATGCGCCGATTGACGACGCCGAACGCGCGCGCCTCCAGACGGCGCTGCGCCAAGTGCTGCACGCCGCCGATCTCGACGTGCGCGCGCGGCCGCGAAAGACAGACTCCGCCGAAGTCTATGTCCACGATGAATTCGTGGGCACCGTCTCTGTCGATGAGGACGAAGGTCAGGTGCTGACGATGAGCATTTTGGACATCGACCTCGAGGGCGAGGAATAGCCCGCCATCCCGCCGGTAGCGGGCTAGCGGCGCCTGCCCGTTGCGGCGCCGCCGCCGCGTTGCTAGCGTTTGCACTAGGTGGGGAGGTATAGAACATGACCGGACGGATGCGGGGACCGGCGCTTGCGGCTGCGTTGGCGCTGGCCGCACTCATGCCTGCAGGCGACACCTATGCGCAGCCCGAAGGCGAGTGCGATTTGCTCGCCACCGCGTTCGGACAAGCATGCCGGCGCCAAAGGACTTTGGCGCCGATCACCGACCAGGATTACGGCGTCGTCCGACTCAACTTCACGCCGCCCGATCGGCTCGATGACGTCATCGATCGCCGCGCCATCGACGGCTCGTTCCTGCAGCGCCTTGCATCGCGCACGGTGGCGCAAAGCGTGCGTTCGGCGGTGGTGCTCCTGGAAGTCCGCGTCGTCGGCCCCGAGCTGCCGCCCAATTACGACGAGAGCGGCCGCGCCCTCGGACTGCCGATCGCGACGGTGCCGCTGGCGCTCTACGAATTCGACACGCGCGGCGGCGCCAAGTTCAGTGAAACTCAGGACTTCGCCCGCAACCGCGTCATCGGCCCGCGCATTCTGCTGACCCGCGATGAAACTGTGCGCGCTCGCGTGCGCATCGTGTTCACGCAGCAGGATCCGTCATCGCTGCTCTCGACGCTGGCGCCGGTCGTGCGCGGCGCAGCGGCGTTCGGCGCCACTGGCTTTGTCGTCAACACCTTTGCCAACGATGCGCTGATGAGCGATCTTTCGCGCATTGAATCGACATTGCGATCGGTCAACAACATCGACGCCGCCGCCGACAACTGGATCGACCTCGATTTCAACCAAGCAAGCCAGCTCGAGTACAGTTTTCAGATCAATCCGAGCCGGCGCGGCGAGGCGGCGCGGCCGCAGGGCAGGCTCGTTCTCACGCTCGAACGGCGCCCCTCGCTGTTTACCGACGATGTGCTGGCCGGCGGCGACGCCGGGCGACGACTGCCTGATTATCGCACCGACCAACGCTGGGACTCGCAAGCGATCGGCCGTCTCTGGACCGATCCGCAAGTGCGCCCCGGCGTCAGCCCCGAGGAATTCGCGCAGGATGACAGCGTGAAGGGCATGTTGGATCTGCTTCAGGATCCGCGCACGCCGGTGGCGACCTTCGACGGCGTCTGCCGCAGCCTACGCAATAGCTTGAATGGCATGGGCGAGGGGCTGTCGCGGCACGATCGAACCGCACTGTTCTGGGCGGCCTTCGTTCAGGGCGGCACGTCGCGCAGTCCTGAGCATCGTCAAAGCGACTGCATTCAGACTGAAGCGCAGCTCTGGTCGCGCTACCGGTTCGCGCTTCCCGACACGGGGCCGCCGCCGCCGCGTCCGCTCACCGCCGCCGAGCGCGACGAATGGCTGACGGACATCGCCATCCCCGCTCTTACCCAGCGCGACGAATCCGTGCGCGGCAGCATGTTGCGGCGGCTCCTGCGCGAGACGGTCATGGTCAACGTCGCCCCGAACACGCTGTTCGAACCCGGCGACGAGCCCGGCCCTAACACGCTCGTCGACCGCACCATCCTGGCGACGATGCTGCGCCCGATGCGCGTCGGTTGCCGGTTCGTGCGTCAGGAGGACATCAACCTGCCGCGCTTCAGTCTCCTCGGACGCCTGCCTGCGAACAATCGGCTACTCGTGATCAGCGTTGATTACGGCCCGCGCGCCAGCGGCGCTTCGCGGGTGGAGATCACCGGTCTGCAGGTGCGCGCGCCGCAGGACAGCGATTGGGACGCCATCGAAGCGACAACGGGCCTGGGTGTCGGCCGCTGCGTTAGAACCAATCCCTTTGCCCCAAGCGCCCCGCCTGACGCGAACTTGACCTCGGCGAACCCAGAAGAGTCGCTGGACGATTGAGCAGAAGAAAAACCCCGACGCGTGGATGCGTCGGGGTCGAAGTCCCTCTTCAAAAGAACCAACGAACCGCTTTCACAAAGCGGCGTATGCGCCTTACAACACGCCCAGCATGCTCGCCACCAGCGGGTGGCGGACGATGTCGGCTTCGCTGAGCCGGCAGACGGCGATGTTGTTCACGCCGTCGAGCTTGTCGGCGACGGTGTGCAAGCCGGAAAGATCCGGCAGCAAGTCGGTTTGCGCCGGATCGCCGGTGACGACCATGGTCGAATTCCAGCCGAGCCGCGTCAGCAGCATTTTGATCTGGCCGTAGGTGCAATTCTGCGCTTCGTCGATCACGACGAAGGCGTTGTTGAGCGTGCGGCCGCGCATGAAGCCGACAGGCGCGATCTCGATCAGGCCTTCCGCCATCAGCGCCTTCAGCCGCTTCGGCGAGAGACGATCCTGCAGCGCGTCGTAGAGCGGACGCAGGTAGGGTGCGAGCTTGTCTTCCATGGCGCCGGGCAGGAAGCCCAGTGACTCACCTGCTTCCACCGCTGGCCGCGAGAGCACGATGCGGCCGACTTTGCCGCTTTCGAGCGCTTCAACTGCTTTGGTGATGGCGAGATAGGTCTTGCCGGTGCCGGCTGGGCCCAGCGCGAGCACGAGCGCATGCGAGTCGATGGCTTCCAGGAGCTGGCTCTGACCTTTGGATTTCGGGCGGACGTTCTTGACGAAGCTTTGGCCGCGGGCGCTGTCGTTGGCGGGATGATAGCCGCCCTCCAGCACTTGCAGATTGCGCTGGCGACGATCGTCGCGCTGGAATTCCTGAACGTTGAGCACGCCTTGGGCCTGCCTGCGCTTGGTGCTGCGCTTCGCCATCAATCGCTCCTTCCTGGAGTACGAAGAGCCCGAACGGCTTCTGCCGGCGGGCGGTGGATCGAAGAAATCTGAGGAGTCGAAGGAGTCGCCGGCGCTTGCGCCGTGGGGCGGGATGGTCGATGCGCTGAACTTGCGCCGTGTGCCCACGTACTCCCCCACTTGCGGGCCATAAGCCCTGGAGACGGGCGGGCCGGAAAAGCTCCGGTCCGATGGTTACAGGAGACGCCGAAACGGTTAACGACGCATTGAAGAACCGGAACGTCTTAAAAATTTCGCACGTCAAACGGAGCGGCCCTATGCCGATCTACGCCCTGGCCGACGCAGACCTCGAAGTCGAGGACCCAGATGCTTGGTGGGTGGCGCCGACGGCGACTTTGATCGGCCGCGTGGTGCTGAAGAAGAACGCCTCGGTCTGGTTCGGTGCGGTGCTGCGCGGCGATAACGAGCCGATCGTGATCGGCGAGAATTCAAATGTCCAAGACGGCAGCGTGCTGCACACCGACATCGGCGCGCCGCTGACGCTTGGCAAAGACGTCACCATCGGCCACCAGGTGATGCTGCACGGCTGCACCATTGCCGATACTTCGCTCATCGGCATCAAGGCGACGGTGCTGAACTACGCCGTGATCCCGAGCTTTTGCCTCGTCGGCGCGCATGCCTTGGTGACAGAGCGCAAGACATTCGAGGAAGGCTCGCTCATCACCGGCGCCCCGGCACGCGCGATGCGCCAACTGGACGAGCAGCAGCGCCAGATCATCCAATTCTCCGCGCATCATTACGTCGAGAACTGGAAACGCTACAAACGGGATATCAAGTCGAGCAGGTACGACGCGGACAGCTAGGTGCGTGTGGCGGTAGGCGGAAGGGAACGTTTCGCCACGCCGTCGATTGAGAGCCCAGGTTCTAGCCCGGGTTCTCGCCATGAAACTTGCTCCGTTCCTCGCTGCGCCGTTCCTCCTACTGGCGGCGTGCTCGCCTCCCGCCCAGGCGCCCAGTTCCGCGCCGACGATCGTGATGAGCGAAAACGCGCGCGCGCAAATGGCCGAAATCAATCAGGCCCGCTTCACCATGCAGATGCCGGCGAGCTTGGCGGATGTTCCCGCAGTGCCTGAGCCGGCGGTGCAGGGCGGCGCGGCATCGCCGGCGGCCAATCTCGATCCCGGCATCAATCCCGAACCGCCGCCTGCGGGCGAAAACCCCACGGCGGCGACGGCGCCGCAAAGCGCCCAATTCGACGCCGGCATGGTGCGCATCCAAGTTCTGCTCGACCGCGCCCATTTCTCGCCTGGCGTGATCGATGGCTATGACGGTGCGAATGTGCGCAAGGCCGTTTCCGCCTATCAGGAAGCCAACGGTCTCACGGTGAATGGCCTCGCAGACGACGCGTTGCTGACGCGGCTCGAACAGGCCGACTCATCGCCGGCGCTTGTCGCGTACGTCATCACCGAAGAAGATGTGCGCGGACCGTTCGTGGACGTGCCGAGCGATTTGCAGGCGATGTCGCAACTCGAGCGCGTCGGCTACGAGAGCCCGGAAGAAGCGATCGCCGAAAAGTTCCACATGGATGACGACCTGCTGCGCACGCTCAATCCGGGCGTCGACTTCGCGCGGGCTGGAACCGAGATTGTCGTCGCCAACGGCGGCGGCGAACTCGATACGCAAGTGGCTTCGGTGGAAGTGGATGTTTCCGAAGGCGCAGTGCGCGCGTTCGATGCGTCAAACCAGCTCGTCGCCTACTACCCCGCCACCATCGGCAGCGGCGATGCGCCCGCGCCGATTGGCGAACACACCGTGCGCGGCGTCTCGTTCGATCCGACCTACCGCTACGATCCGGCGCGGCTGCCGACGTTCGGCCGCCGCAGCCATGGCGCAGTCAACATAGCCGCAGGCCCGAATAATCCCGTCGGCGCGGTTTGGATTGCGCTGAGTGAGGACACATACGGCATTCACGGCGCGCCGAATCCATCGCAAGTGAGCAAGACGCAATCGCACGGCTGCATCCGGCTCACCAACTGGGATGCGGTGGAACTCGGCCGCGCGGTGCAGCCGGGCGTGCCGGTGGCGATCCGTGAGAACAGCGTGGCGCAGCGCGCGACGACGCGCGGCTGATCACCAGCTGCGCACGCGGCCTGTATCGACGTGGATGAAATCCGAGGCCGCATAATAGCCTACGCCGCCGGCGCGCATGCCGAGGGCGGCGTCGCGCAAGCGGGAGAGGTCCACGCCGCCGACGCGGATGTCGATGGCGCGCCCGTCCATGTGAAGACTGCGCGAAGCGACGCCGCTCGAGTTGGCGTGCAGCGCCGCGTTCGTCGCCGGAGAGCGGTAACCTGAAATGATCTGGAACGGGGAGGATGCGCTCACCAGGCTCTTCAGCGTGTGCAGCTGATCGAGCAGACGCGGGTCGATCGCGTGGGTTTCGCCGGAGCGGTGATCGCGCATGACGTGGTTGATCGCCGCCATCGCGTCCGGAACGTAGTCGCCATTGAGCCAGTACGCGTCGCTGAAGGTGTCGCCCGTGTGCGTGTTGAGAAACGAAAGCTGGCGCACATCGGCGCGAGCGCGCGGGTCCGCGGGCGTGGTTGCATGAGCAGGAACAAGGATGTTCGCACAGGCGCCGCCGACCAGCGCGGCGTTGAACGCAGCGCCGCCCGCTGCTTGTAGAAAGTTCCGACGATTCATGCCCAGGCGCTCCACAGACCGCAGTACTTAGTCTGTTCTCGCGGCCATTATGAGGCGCCGTGACGGCGCTGAAATGTGGGAACTTCAGTAATCTCGCGGGCATTGCGGTAGGATGAAGCTTCCGCAGATCACATCCTGGGCGTTTCTGCTGGTTGGCGCGATGCTCGTGCATCAGATCATCGCGCCAGCGCCCGCTGAGCACGCTGTGGCGGCGGCGAGCGCTGTCGTGGAGCAGGAACGGAGCAATCAGAAGATTCGCCGCCGCGCGGCTGTCGTCACCCGGAGCGGCCTCGTCATTCCAGTCGCCAATATTACCGCAAGCGCTCTCACCGACACGTGGGGCGCGACGCGTTCCGAAGGCCGCACGCATCAGGGCATCGACATCATCGCTCCGCTCGGCGCGCCGGTGCGTGCGGCAGCGGATGGACGCATCGTCAAGTTCTTCGACAGCGTCCGGGGGGGAATCACGATCTACCAGTTCGATACCAGCGAGCGGTTCGTCTATTATTATGCGCATCTGAGCCAGCGCGCGCCAGGCTTGGTTGAAGGCGCGGTGGTGAGCCAAGGCGATGTCATCGGCTATGTCGGTCAAAGCGGTAACGCGCCCGTGCCGCATCTTCATTTCGAGATTCAACGGCTGACGCCGGACCGCCGTTGGTGGGAGGGGGAATCGATGAATCCTTATCCGCTGCTCGTTGCCGGCCGCGCGCCGAACTAGAGACGCCAGTGATTGACGCCCTCGGGGTCGGTGAAAACGCGACCCGTGACGCCGATCGGCTCGCGCGCGCCGTCTGTGAGAAACGCGATCAGGTCCTTGTCCTCGCGCGCGACGCAGGTCAGAACAAGTTCTTCGCGAGGCGTGCGGCCGACGATTACGCCTGCCTTCGCCGAGCCATCGCGGTCGTAGAATACGGTGTAGGTTACGATCCGAGCTTCGCCGGCATAGCGCTCCAGCAAGGCGGGCTTTGGCTCGCGTTGCGCGTCCGCCTCCGCTTGCACGCTCGGATCGTGGGCGCCTGACGCGGCGATCGCCGGATCGCGCGAGACGACGATGCTATGGCTCGTCGTGGCGAAGCCGCCATTGCCGAACAGCAGGCCGTGACGGCCGCCCGCACGCAGCGCCTCCGTCATCGCCGCAATGGCGTGGCTCATGTAATTGCCGACCGGACCGCCCCCAAACGTCAGTCCGCCGAACACGCTCACGTCTTTCTCGACCGGCCAATCGATCGCGCGGCGCGCCAGCTTGGGCATGATCGGGAAACACGAATAGAGTTCGACAAAGTCCAAATCGGTGGCGCCTAACCCATTAAAGGTGAGCGCATTGCGCAGGCTTGCCTCCAGACTGAGCGAACGGTCGATCCGCCCGCGCGCCAGCACGTCACCCGGTTCACGGGCCGCCGCGCCACGCCCGACATAGACGAGTCGATGTTCATCGATGCCCATCGTTTTTGCACGCGCGAGGCTGGTCACGATGAAGGCGGCGCCTTGATTGACCGATGAATTCGCCACCATGAGCTTCGTGTACGGAAATGCGATGGGGCGATTGCGAGGCGACGCCTCCAAAATCTCGGGCGGCGTCAGCGGCGTCCGCAGCCAAGCATGCGGATTGGCGGCCGCAACCTTCGACAAGCGCGACCAGATTTCTGCGCTTTCCTGTTGGGCCTCCGCCAATGTCTGTCGCCAGGCTGCGCGGCAGGCGTTCTCGTAGAAGGGATAGACATCGGTGGGCGCGACAATGCCGTAGCGTTCGCGCTCCGGCTTGGCGGCGCGGGCGGCGGATTCTCGAATGGCATTCGGGCGGTCGCCGGCGGCCCGCTTCGCCGCGGTGCGGAGCGCCTCGCCTCCGGCGACAGCACATACATCGGCTTCGCCAGCGGCAATGCGATTGGCGGCCGTGTTGAGCAGCGTGACCGGGCTGTCGCCTAGCGGATAACGCGTTTGCGCGTAGTGACGCGGGGTGATGTCGAGCATTTGCACAAGCGTGGCTGCCGCGTCGGTGAATTCCGGAAACGAAAGCTGTGCCACCACATCGAGCGCTTCGATCCGCCCGAGCCATCCGCCGCCGCCGTCGGCATCGGCGTTTCGCAGCGCCGCCGCCATCAGCTCGATCGAATTTAGCCGCTCCTCGCGGTCGTTGATCTGGCCAACGCCGACGATGACCGGGATTTTGCTCTCGTCCATTTTCTCCGCCGCGCTATGCTTGGCGACATGATGCATACGCCGATCTGCCAGCGTCTAGGCATAGAGTTTCCATTGTTCGCGTTTTCGCATTGCCGCGATGTCGTAGCGGCAGTCTCGAGAGCGGGCGGCATGGGCGTGCTCGGCGTCGCCGGTTATTCAGCCGAGCGGCTGAAGCAGGAACTGGATTGGATCGACGCGCACGCCGGCGGCAAGCCCTATGGCGTCGACCTGATCGTGCCCAACCGATTCGAAGGCAAAGGCGAGAGCGCCGATGTGGAGCGCCTCGTCTCCGGCATTCCGCAGGCGCACCGTGAGTTCGCCAACCGCATTCTCGCGGCTCATGACATCGATGCATCGAGCCTCGAAGAGCAACGGCGCAATGGATCGGGCTTCGCCAACAACCTTGCCGACCAAGGCGCCGCATCGCTCGAGGTCGCGTTCCAATATCCGATCAAGCTCATCGCCAATGCGCTCGGCACGCCGCCGCCGCTGATGATCGACATGGGCAAGACCCACGGCGTCGCCGTCGCCGCGCTCGTCGGCGCCAAGGAGCATGCCTTGGCGCAAGCGGCGGCAGGCGTTGACATCATCATTGCAGCGGGCACCGAAGCGGGTGGTCATTGCGGCGAAGTCACCACCATGGTGCTGGTGCCGGAAGTCGTCGAAGCATTGCGCGCCGCCGACATCGACACGCCGGTGCTGGCAGCCGGCGGCATCGTCACGGGCGCTCAGATGGCGGCGGCAATGGCCATGGGCGCAGCTGGCGCCTGGTGCGGCTCGGTGTGGCTGACGACGCCGGAGGCCGAGACCAGCGACGTGATCAAACAGAAGCTGCTCGCCGCCACCTCGCGCGACACCGTCCGTTCGCGCTCGCGCACCGGCAAGCCGTCGCGCCAGTTGCGGTCGGCGTGGACCGATGCATGGGAAGCGGAGGGCGCGCCAGAGCCGCTGCCAATGCCGCTGCAGACATTCGTCTCGGAGCCGTCGTTGCGGCTCGTCGACAAGCTCTCGCAGTCTGGCCACGAGGGCGCGCGCGAGCTTGCCACCTATTGGGTCGGCCAGGGCGTGGGACTAATGAACGAGCCGCTCTCGGCCGGCGCCGTCGTGCAGCGCTTCAAGGAAGACTTCCTGCGGGCCTATGAGCGGCTGGCAGCGGCGATCGAAGCTTAACGCGCCGGCGGTGCTTCGGCGCGCAGCGGGCCGTTCCACACTTTCCCGATGCGAACATCGACCTCTGGGCCGAGGTTGAACCAGGCCAGCCGGTCGCGCGTCGCGTCGATCACGACGAAGCGGTCGCCGCGCTCCAGCGTCTGCGAAAGCGTGTTGCGGATGACCCCGGACGTGAAGCGTGTGCGTATGAGCCACAGGCCAGGGCCCAGGTCGCAGACGAAGCCCATGCTTTCGAGCGCGGCCATGAACGGCATCCAGGCGCCCGAAAATATCTCGGCGTGCACGAACACATTGGCTGCCTCTTCGACGTCGTTGGCCGCGGCTGGTTTGCGCAGGCCGCGCAGCGCCATGATGCGGCGCGCCTCGGTCCAGTTATCCTTGCCATTGTCCGAAACGAGCGTCGTCGGTCGCACGCGGCCTTCGGCCAGGAACTGCGCCATTTGCTCGATGGTGTAAGGCCCGAACGCGCGGCCGTGGATCTGCACCCACCATTTCGAGGCGGTCGCGGTCTTCAACGTATACACGTCGCTCACGGCTTTGCTCCGTTTCAGAACGGAGGCGGCATTCGCGCCTCCGGCGAAACCGAGCGCGTGCAATCGCTATGCCGGAGTTTTTGGTAACGTCTGGTTAGGGATGTTTGCGCGGTTCGAGATCGATGGCGAAGCCGCCTTCAATCAGACGCGCGACGCGGCCGTAGACATTACCGGCGCGCACCCACACGCCGATCAGCGGTGGCGGACGCTTACTCTTTATGGTGATCCCCGCGAGCGAGAAGTCGACGACTTCGCCTTCATAAGCTTCGCCGGTCTCGAATTGCAGTTTGATCAAACGCTGATCGTCGCTGATCGCCGGTCGGACGGGCTCGTCGATGCCCAGATCGCGGTTAACCGCAAGCGTCAGCTGCTCGGCCATCTTCTCGCGCTTGTGCGCAGTAAAATCAAAAATCACCGCGACCTCACCTTCGCCGCACTTGCGGGCGACGTGCCCCGAGACGCGGCCGAAGCCGGCAAGGTAGATCACCACTCGCTCGCCCACCTGCGGCAGGATTGGCGCGGCGATGCGGATGTCGCCAGGAGAAATGTCCGCGGTGCGGCAATCGTGCTCGCGGCCCAGCGGATCGAGCATGCGTCCGTTCACCTCGATTGGCATACGGCGGAAACGGCGGCGTTCGCGGATGCCGACGGTAGCGGCGGCAAGCCGGCGGGCGGCGGCGGCGACGTCAATCTTTGGAGCGGCGGACATGGCCGTACTAATGCCTGTTCACCGTAAACGCTTGCTTAAGGTTTGGGCCAGGTGTCGGGCGTCAAGTATAAGGTGTCAGCTAGGGCGCCGGTGCGGCCGGTGCGTAAGTCTCGACCGAGTTCGTTTATCTCTGTTAACTAGTTCCCTGACATCTGACACCTGGAGCGTAGCGTGGAGAGCGGGGATCGCTTTGACTATGTGATCGTTGGCGCGGGCAGCGCCGGCTGCGTGCTGGCGAACCGGCTGACGGAAGATCCGAGCGTCACCGTCGCGCTGCTGGAAGCGGGCGGCAAGAACGAGAGCCTGCTGGTGAAGATGCCGGCTGGCGTCGGCAATCTCATCTCCACCACGGGCGCGACCAATTGGGGTTTCGAGACGGTCCCGCAAGCGTTCATGGACGGGCGGCGCCTCTACCAGCCACGCGGACGCGGGTGGGGCGGATCGTCGGCGATCAACGGCATGATCTACATTCGCGGTCATGCGCGCGACTACGATCAATGGCGCCAAACGGGTCTGACCGGTTGGGGCTATGCCGACGTGCTGCCATACTTCAAACGCGCGCAGCATCATGAGGACGGCGCCGACGCATGGAATGCGGAAGGCGGTCCGCTCTGGGTGTCGCGAGGCCCGCCAGGCGATCCGATCTACAAAGCGTTCATCCAGGCCGGCAAGCAAGCGGGCTACCCGGTCACGCGCGACTTCAACGGCCGCCAGCAGGAAGGCGTCGGCCCCTATCATCTCACCATCCGCGACGGCGAACGCTGGAGCGCGTCGGCGGCGTATCTGAGGCCCATCGTGGGCGTGCGCCCGAATTTGAAGGTGATTTCCAACGCGCTGGCGCATCGCTTGATCATCGAGCGCAAGACCGCTGTGGGCGTCGAGTTCTCCCAGGGGCCGGGCAAGCCCGTGCAGAACGTCTACGCCAAACGCGAAGTGCTCGTGTGCGGCGGCGCATTTCAATCGCCGCAACTGCTGTTGCTGTCAGGGATCGGCCCTGCAGCGGAGTTGCAGAGGATGGGCGTGCCGGTCGAGCACGACGCGCCCGAAATCGGCAAGAACCTGCAAGACCATCTCGACGTCTGCATCATCTACGAAATGACCAAGCCGCTTTCGATGTATTCGAAAACCAAGGGCTTGAAGCAGCCGATGATCGGTCTGCAATATCTGCTGACCAAGCAGGGCCACGGTCGCACCAACCATTTGCACGCCGGCGCGTTCCTGAAGACGCGCGGCGAATTGGATCGGCCGGATGTCCAGCTCCACCTGGTCAATGCCCAGATGCGCGATCACGCGCGCATCCAGGCCGATCGCGACGGGTTCACGATTCACGCCTGCCAGCTGCGTCCCGAAAGCCGCGGCACGGTGACGCTCGCATCGCGCAATCCATATGATCCGCCCGCGATCGATCCGCGCTATCTGGCGGAAGAAACCGACCGCCGCACGCTGCGCGACAGCGTTCGCCTTGTGCGCGACATCTGCAAGCAGTCGGCGCTCGATCTCTATCGCGGGCCGGAGTTTGCCCCGGGAGAACACATCCGCACCGACAGCGAAATCGATGCCTGGATCCGCCAGAACGCCGAGACGATCTATCACCCGGTCGGCACCGTGCGCATGGGCGCGGACGCCAAAGCGCCGCTGGACGAAGAGCTGCGCGTGCGAGGCGTCGACAGCCTGCGTGTCATCGATGCGAGCGTGATGCCCACCCTGATCGGCGGCAACACCAACGCGCCGACGATCATGATTGCGGAGAAGCTCTCCGACATGCTCCGCGGCAAGCCGGCGCTGCCGCCCCAGGACGCACCGATCGCCGAAGACGAGAGAGTCGCGGTTTGAAGCAGTCGGCGCGGATCGTTGCCTCGGCGGGGGCGCTGATCGGTTTGTTCGGTCTCGCGCTGCAATATTGGCTGCTCTACGCCGACATGACGACGGCCGGCGCGTCGCCGCTTGAGGCGACCTGGCGCTACCTCGCCTATTTCACCATCCTCACCAATACCTTTGTCACGCTGGTGATGGCCGGCGCAGCGCTGCGACCGCGCGTCGATGCCGGGCTTAATGCGCCGCGGATCGAGCTCATGGCGGTGACGTCGATCCTGTTCGTGTGCATCGTCTACAATCTGCTGCTGGCGTCGCGCTGGGACCCGCAAGGCTGGCAGAAGCTCGCCGACGTGATCGTTCACAACATCGTGCCGGCCGTGTTTGCGCTGTTCTGGGCGCTGCGGCCGCACGGAACGCTGAGTTGGCGCGATGCGCCGTTTGCGGCGCTCTGGCCGCTCTCGTACGCCATCTATGGTTTGAGCCGCGGCGCTTTCGACGGCTTCTACCCGTACTTCTTCATGGATCCGACCTCGCTAACGTGGGACCGGATCGCGCTCAACCTGAGCGGCCTCGTCACGGCGTTCATCTTCGGCGCATTGTTGCTGACAAGCCTCAGCCGCGCACTCGCGCGCCGCCAGCCGCAATAACGCCACAGACGCGGCTCACCCAAACCGGCGCAAACTCGGGAGCTCGCCTATGCGCGTCGCTTTGCTTGCCGCCGCTTTCCTCGCCTTGTCTTTCGGGCCCGCTGCGGCTCAGGAATCAGAAATGGATAGGGCCGAGAGCGAAATGCGCGACGCTATGGCGCCGGCGGCCTCGCAGGGCGCCCGGGTGGAGCGGGTGTCGCCGAACGAGGTGCGCGTGCACATGCCATCCGACATCACCTTCGATTTCAACCGCGCCGACGTGAAGTACCAATTCATGCCGCGCCTCACCGATCTCGCGCGCACGCTCTCGCGCTATCCCAACATGGAAGTCCGCATCGTCGGCCATGCCGATGCGATCGGTTCGGACGAATACAACCATCGTCTCTCCGAACGCCGCGCCTGGTCGGTCGGGGAAGTGCTGTCGCAATTCGGCGTCGATCGCTACCGGATCAACACGTCCGGCATGGGCGAGTGGTCGCCGATCGCCACCAACGCCACCGACTGGGGCCGGGCGCAGAACCGGCGCGTCGAGATCAGCGTGCGAAACGAGGGCTATTATCGAAAAGACTAGCCGCGCTTGCGCCGAGGCGCTTTCACGTTTGTGTTGCGCGGCTGTTGCCGCATGCGGCGCTTGCGCTCCGACAGCATGCCATTGAGCTTGGTCGCGAGCCCCTGTGCGTCGCTCGGCGGCCGACAGTCGGGCGTGCGCGTAACCAGCATCGCGGCCGCCTGCGCCTTGCTTTCGATCGACGCGGTCAGGATCACCTCGATCTCCGCGCGATGGCGGCGCACCCATTGCGCCAGCACGAAGCCGCTGCCGCTGTCGGCAAGCTGCGCATCGCTCAACAGGATGTTGATCTTCGGCCCCGCGACAAGGATCGCCTTCGCATCGTCGGCGCTGACGGCTTCAACCACCACCATCTCGCAAAAGCGCAGATAGTCTGCGATGGCGAAGCGGACGATGACGTCGGCTTCGACCAGCAGAATCGTGGTTTTCTCGGCGCGGGCGTCTTTGCGGGCTGGCATCTGGTTCCATCTGCTGGGGATTGCCCGCCCGCCGTCACCAACGGCTTGAGCTTTCGACCGGTTCCGTAGATTACCGTAGCGCGAGTTTCAGGTGGTGAAACTCTGGCGAGGTCGTGTCGATTTTAGGAACCGCGCTGCCCGCACGGCATTGATCTTGAGCGGTTTGGCGGAGGAGTGATGAGTCCAGCGGCAGATTTGATGGACGAGACGAATCCTGCCGGCCAACCCGTGGTGTTGCTGGTGGAGGATGAAGTCCTGATCCGCCTTGCGACGGCAGATCACCTTCGCGCGTCGGGTTTCAAGGTCGTCGAAGCCGGCACTGCTGCTGAAGCGCAAGAGCTGATCTTGGCCGGACTGAAAGTGGATGTTGTGTTTTCCGACATCACCATGCCCGGTGAGATCGACGGCGTCGGTTTGGCTGGTTGGCTCCAGACCATTGGCGCGACCACGCCGGTCGTGCTCGCCTCCGGCGTGCCGCGCGCGCTCGAAAGCGCCAAGCAAGCCTGCACCAACGTGCGGGCTATCGCCGCCAAGCCTTACGACCATGATGAAATCGCGGCGCAGATTCGGGCTATCGTCGGGCCGCAGGGCTAGTCGTTTACCACAACGAGCCGCATGCCCGTCGGCGCCTTCGCCGCCGGGGGATGAAGTGCGCCCAGCCGCAACAACTGAACGGTGCGCCCGCCAACGAAATGCTCGCCGCCCAGCGGTTGGAAGAGCCCGAGAAAGCGATTGCCGAGCGTGGCGTCCACTTTGAGCGGGGTGAGCAGAATCTCTGCGCCGAGCTTCTTTCCGCAGACCGTTTCCGCGGTGACGCGCGCGATCGCCGGTTCGCCCGCGGCGGCGCACGAGTCGATGAGCGCATTCACCAAGGCGAGATCGGGCGCTAAAAAGAAGCGAGAGAAGTCGTGCTCACGCAGATCGCGCCCGAACACGTTCACCAGATCTTGGCCGAACGTGCGGAAGGGCAGCCGTCCGTCCTTGGTCCGCTCGATCACGAACAGACGCTCAAGCACCTGATCGGCGCCGCCTTTCTTTGGCTTTGCGCCGGACGCGCCCGCGAGTGCGCGCCCATAGGCGAGCAGCGCCCGTGTATCGGGATGAAAGGTCTCTTCCCCCATCATTAGTCTTAAGCGCCGTGACGTTGCTTCGAATTCGCTTCTGTCACGCAAGCCTCGCGCCCGGAAAAACCAAGGGAAATCCGTGCTGAGGCGGGGCGCTTTCCCGCACCGCGCGAGACGTGGCCCCCGCCTTGCACCACGGCGGGCGAGATTCAGGAGAAACGGCTGATGACCGTTCCAGCCCGGTACATTCTGGCGGCGATCGCGTTTGGCGTGGCCGCGCTTGGTTTGTTTTTGTTGCCGACAGACGCCGCCGCGTGCGGCGCCAATGGTTGTCCGCCGCCGCCGAGTTGCCACGGTGGCTGCAATCCGCCTCCACCGCCGCCGCCACCGACCCCATGCTGCGAACGCCCGACTGTGATCGTCCCGCCGCCGCACGTGCCGCCGCCCAACGTCGTCATCGTCAATTCCGGCGCGCGCGCCGCTGCACACGCCAGCGCCACCGCGATCGCCATCGCCAACGTGCGCACCGGCGACACCATCATCCGCCAGAACATGGTGATGGAAGCGGGCGCTACCGCCAACGTTCAGTCCAGCACGTTCGCGATCACTGAAGCCAGCGCCGCGGTTGAGAGCGTCGCACGTGAGCGCGATCTGCTGGTTCAAGCCATCTGCATCGATGCGCAAGGCAACCCGCACCCCGCGTCGCAAACCTTCGGCGGCCGCGATGTGCGTCAAGACTATGGCGGCGAGATCTATCGCTGCATGGCGGGCACGCGCATGCGCTACACCGTCGATGGCCGATCCTACGATTGCGAACCCGGCCAGGCGCTTTGGTACGAGAACGGCCGCGTCGAATGCCGCACGCAGATCGCGCGCCGTCCATGCAACGAGCGTTCGCTGCTGCGCCGCTTCGGCCCGGGCGACAAATTCGTCCGCATCCGCGACACCGAGACCCGCGAGACGCGCACCGAAACCACTTTCAATGGCGCGATGACCATGGATGGCGGCGTAGGCCAAAACGTGTGGTGATCCGCCTACCTGCTCAGCTTTACCTCCTCTCCCACCACCTCCTTAAGGCCTCCCCCTCGGCCTACCCCCGCGAAAGCGGGGGGTTTTGTTTTTCATTGACCCGCCGCGCGGGCTTGCAGTGCCGCCAGTTCGGTTTCGCAGCGCTCGCACTCGGCCAATTGCCGCGCCATCCGCTCCTGCATGTTCGCGGTGCTGCGTCCGTTCGACATGAAGTTCGACATTTCGTTCAGCACAGCCTGTGCTTCGGCTGGGTTGGCGGCAAACCCGTTCGCCTGCAGGTTCGCAATACGCTGTGCATCGGTGACGTGCGCGGAGCCCACAGTACTGCCGAACGGCGCCATCATGCTTTGTCTGATGTCGACCATGCCATAGCCGGCTTGCAGCGCGTCGAGCATCAGGCCTGCGCCAAGGTCGGAAGGGCCGGCGCCGCCGGCCAGCAGTTCGGGCGCCACGTCGGTGATGAGGGCTTCGCCCACCGGACCCAACACTTCCAACACCTGATCAAGCAATGTCACCTGTTCGGCCGGCAGCTGCGTGTCCAGGTTGAGCAACCCGAGCTGCGCCAGCGCCTTCATGGCGTTGACCTGTGCGCGGGAGAGCCGCGCCAGTTCGCGCCAACACTCCTCGCAGCGCTCGCGACAACGGGCGATCTCGTCCTGAAGGTTCTGCGCTGCCTGCGCGGCCGCGGCGCGCTCGGCTTGGTCTTTGTCGCGTTCAGCGCCCGCGGCGGCGCCCGCCGCTTGTTGCGCCGCCGCCGCAGCAGCGGCCTCAGCTTCGCCGAGCCCGAGGCATTCGCGTTCCTTCTCGGACAGCGCAGCGGCCGCGGCCGCTGCAGCTGCCTGCGCCTCAGCAGCGGCGGCTTGCGCCGCCGCCGCCGCTGCTGCGGCCTGAGCCGCCGCCGCCTGATTTGCGGCTAGCACGGCTTCCGCATTCGTCACCGCTTGCTGCGCCGCTGCAAGCGCCGCTTCAGCGTCGCGGATGTACTGGTGTGCGTTCTGCACGCGTTGCGAATTGGGTCCGTCCTGCGGCAGGATGAGATTGAGATAGTTGATCTGTATCTGCACAGCTTCTTGACGTTGGGCGATTGCTGCTTGAGCGGCGGCGAGCGCGGCCTGGCTGGCGGCGGTTTGGCTCTGCGCGTCCGCAGCCTGCTGAGCGGCGCTTGCGGCCTGTGCAGCCGCAGCGTCGGCTGCAGCTTGCATTTGTGCGGCCGCCAGAGCTTGCGCCGATAGCTCGTCTTGGCAACGCCGCTTGCGCCGGCGCGCCTCGTCGAGCGCTTCGTCGGCGGCAGCGGCTGCCGCGGCAGCGCGTACGGCCGCGGCGCGAGCGTGCTCCAAGGTCACACGTTGCGGCCCCGTCAAGTCTGCCATCGAGGCGGAGTCGAGCGTTGTCGACGTGGCCGCGGTCGGCTGTGTCGCCGGTTGCTGCGGCTGCTGTTGGTTGGGAGGCGCCGGCTGTTGCGGCTCGGCGTTGACCGCAAGCGTCAGTTGTTGCCGATCGAAACGGCAGTTGCGGATGATGAGGAAGCCGCAATTGAGGCATTCGACATCGACGCGGGTGATATGCTGACCGGGCGGCAATTGGCGCAAGTCGATCACCACCGGCAGCGGAATACTCTGTCCGCGCTGCACGCCGAGCACCTCGTTCGAGCCTTGCGGCCGCAGCCAGGAATTCGGCTCGAAGTTGAAGCGGAAGTTGAGCGGCTGCGTGCAACTCGCATTTTCGGCGATCAGCTGAGCTGTTTGCACCGATCCCTGCGCGTAAGAGCCAATGCTCTGCGGCGCGTCTTGCGCCGTCGCTGCGCCGACGAGCGCGACCAATGCCAGCAGCCGCCACCAAGAGCGCATTTAAGCTCTCCCCAGCAACACCCGTGGTCATCTTAGGCGTCGCGCGAGCCTCAACCCAGCGCAATGAAGGGGTGGCGCACTCTATTGTGTATTGCCGCCTACGCTCACCACGCTGCAAGCGCGCGACAGCGGTCAGGACGGTCCGAAGCGCGTCAGGTCGATGCGCCCTTGCCAGCTGCCGTTGTTCTCGGAAATGCCGGCGATGTACTGGCCGTTCGGCGATACAACCAAGCGATAGACGTCCGCGCCGATAATGCCATTCGGATCGTCGATGCGCGTGCCGCGCAGCGTCAGCGAACCTGTCGCAGCATCGAAGGCGCCCTCGACATGTTCGATAGCCCGCAAGCCGATCTTTGCCTGTTCCTCGTGTTGCGGCGACTGCACCAGCATCCAGGTGAACTGGCCTTGGACACGCCCGCTGTTTTCGAGCGTGAAGTTGAGCTCGGCTTGATATTCGTAGCCTGTCGCGCCGGTCCAAATTCCACGCCAGGGTCCAGGCGGAAAGCCCTGGGCGGACGCCGGCGCCGCGAACATCGCCACGAAAATAAGGGTTAAGCAGAGGAGCAAAATACGCATGGGCGTCCCCCTTGAATACGGGCGATCCTAGGTCCGATTGCACGCGCAGGCCAAGCGCCTTAAGTGCAGGCCATGACCGCACTCGATGTCCGTTCCGCCCGCCCTGACCAACTCGTTGCTGGCGATAGAGGCCAATGGGAGGTGATCGTCGGCCTCGAAGTCCATGCGCAGGTGACGTCGAACGCAAAGCTGTTCTCAGGCGCGAGCGCGGCCTATGGCGGCGATCCGAACAGCCACGTTTCGCTGGTCGATGCGGCGATGCCGGGCATGCTGCCGGTGATCAACAAGTTCTGCGTCGAGCAGGCGATCCGCACCGGGCTCGGGCTCAACGCCGAGATCAACACATGGAGCCGCTTCGACCGGAAGAATTATTTCTACCCCGATCTGCCGCAGGGCTATCAGATCAGCCAGTACAAGGATCCCATCGTCGGCGAGGGCGCGATCGAGGTGGAGCCCGATGGCGAAGAACCGGTGATCATCCGCATCGAGCGACTGCACCTCGAGCAGGACGCCGGGAAATCCATCCACGACCTGTCGCCGTCGGAAACTTTCGTCGATCTGAACCGCGCGGGCGTGGCGCTGATGGAAATCGTGTCGCGGCCCGACATGCGTTCGTCGAAGGAGGCGGCGGCCTACTTCAATAAGCTGCGTTCGATCGTACGCGCGCTCGGCACCTGCGACGGCAACATGGAGGAAGGCTCCATGCGCGCCGATGTGAACGTATCCGTGCGGCGTCCAGGCGAAGGCCTCGGCACGCGCTGCGAGATCAAGAACGTCAACTCGACGCGCTTCATGCAGCAAGCCATCGAGTTCGAGGCCCGCCGCCAGATCGAAATCCTCGAAAGCGGCGGTTCGATCGATCAGGAGACCCGTCTGTTCGATCCGGACAAGGGCGAAACCCGCACCATGCGCTCCAAAGAGGACGCGCACGACTATCGCTACTTTCCCGATCCCGACCTCTTGCCGCTTGTCATTGAGCAAGCCTGGATCGACGAGATCAAGGCGTCGCTGCCGGAATTGCCGGATGCAAAGAAGAAGCGCTTCATGAGCGATTACGGGCTTTCGGCTTACGACGCGCGCGTGCTGTCGAGCGATAGCGACGCCGCCGCCTATTTCGAGACGGTCGCCAAGGGGCGTGATGGCAAGCAGGCGGCGAATTGGGTGACGCAGGAGCTGTTCGGCGCGCTCAATAAGAAGGGGCTCGAGCTTGCTGCGTCGCCGGTGAAGGCGGAAGCGCTGGGCGCTCTGCTCGACCTTATGAAAGACGGCACCATCAACGGCAAGATCGCCAAGGACGTGTTCGCCAAGATGTTAGAGACCGGCGAAGCGCCAGGCGCTATCGTCGAACGCGAGGGCCTGCGCCAAGTCACCGACACCGGCGCCATCGAAAAAGCCATCGACGACCTCATGGCCGCCAACGCCGACAAAGTCGCCGACGTCCAAAAGAACCCCAAAGCCTTCGGCTGGTGGGTCGGCCAGACCATGAAGGCGACGGGCGGCAAGGCGAACCCGTCGGTGGTGAACGAGATTTTGAAGAAGAAGCTCGGTGTGGGCTAAGCCGCTTGATACGCGACGCAAGGCGACGGCTGCCGAGCTAGAAATTTTCTGTGCAGCAGCTGACGATCCCTTTTGGGATTTCGGTGATTTCCTTCTGTGGGGAAATCCGAGGTTCGCGAGGCTGAAGTGGCGCTCACTGAGCGATCGCGCAATCAAGCGCTTGCCCGTCGTGCAACGCGTCGTCTTGGTGATGCACATCGTGGACGGTGAGATCAACAACGGTGGGATCGAGCAACTCTTCTTCAATCATGTTTACGACATGGAAATCATTGCTCACGATGTGGACGCCTTCGGGTGGGAAGAATTCACCACTAGATTTCGCCGACAATACGATGCGGTGTTTGGCTCTAAGAAGAGAGACTTCATCGAGAATCTGAATCGAAGATTTCAAGCAGCTGTTGCGCGAGGCGGCGACCATAACGAGGCATGGGTCGAGTTTCGCAAGGTGTACGCCGAGGTCCCCGGAGACGAACTAAACGACTGGTACCATGAGGAGCCGACGAAACGGCAATTCAATGTGGCCATGCTGCAGTTCATCCGCGACCACGAGCCCGAGCTGATTGCGCTGGCTGCTGATGACTGAGCCAACTCAGCGCCTCTTCTCCTACGGCACGCTACAGCAGGAGAACGTGCAGCGCGCCACCTTCGGCCGTCTGCTCAACGGCGCGGCGGACGCGCTTGTCGCGTTCAGGCAGGAGCTGGTCGAGATCACCGATCCTGGCGTCCTCGCCAGGAGCGGCAAACGATTTCATCCCATCGTCGTTCAAACAGGAGACGAGGCGGATCGTGTATCTGGAACGGCTTTCGAAGTCACCGCCGCGGAGCTGGCAGCAGCTGACGCCTACGAAGTGGCGGATTACATCCGCGTCGAAGCGCGCTTGGCGTCCGGCTTAACAGCCTGGGTCTATGTGAAGCGCGGCTAACGCGCCCGCGCCGTCAGCGGCGTGTAGCGGGCGACGTGCGTGGCAGCGCCGACCAGTTCGCTCGCGCCAATCTCGTTCCGCAAATGTGTTTCGAAGGAATGGGCCTGGAACGCCGCGATCCGGTCGCCGCCCGGCATGAATGCCTGCATCATCACCGCGAACCAGATGTACATCAGCATCGTCATCGCCCCCCGAAACGAAGATGAAATCGTCGTTCAGTTCGGTTGCGCGATCCTTAACGCGGATAAAGTTGGCCCCGGAGGCGGGGAGGACCTCCGGGGCCGGTAGTCGGACATATCAGACCAACAAGGGAGGGTTAGTTGTTGGCCAGGATGATGCCCAAGATCACGCCAGTGGCGATGCCGACGAGCAGATAGTCGCCGCGGTCGTCACGGACATAGTGGTAGCCGCGCGGCGGCGGACGCAGGCGGTGATAGCGCCAATCCACTTCATCGTAATAGCCGCGATAATAGCTCGGCAGCCGATCGCCACGGCGCCACTGACGATAGTCGTAGCGCGCATGGTCGCGCCATGCGGCCGGCGGCGGACCGTAGTACCAGCGGTTTTGGTAATAATAGCCGTTATGCCGGCGGCGGTCCCAGCGTTCTTGCTGGCGGCCGTCACGATAGCCGCGGCGATAGTTGCGGCGGTCATCACGGCGGTCACGGCGCCAGTCGCGGTCATGATCGCGATCGCGATCCCAATCGCGGTCTCGGTCGCCGCGATGTTGTGCGGCGGCTTGCGTCGGCAACGCCATCGGCGTCACAAGCGTCGCAGCCGCCAGCAAAGCTGTAGCTAAGCGTTTCATCACGAGGTCTCCTTCCTGCTTCCCTTGAACGGCCCCGTTCAAAAGAAGGTCCCTCTTCGGCTGGAGACTTTGTCTAGCTGTCACTGAACCTTGGCTGAATGAACGCGGAACTCTGTGCTGCAACTGTGTCGGAGTTTGTCAGAAACACGCCTCGCAATACTCGGGCGCAGCCTTTCGTCTTTCTCATCCGCACGCTCACGGCCTCGTGAGACGGCCTGTGACTTTGCTTGCCGTCGCGGCCACTGGCGCGGTGGCAAAATCTTACCCATGTTCGGCGCTCGGTTTCCGGGGCAGCCAATGCAGCCGATCGAACTCTATTTCTGGCCGACGCCGAACGGGCGAAAGATCTCGATTGCGCTCGAAGAGATGGAACTGCCGTACGTCCTGAAGCCGGTGGCGATCGGCAAAGGCGAACAATTCAAGCCTGGCTTCCTGGCGATTTCGCCGAACAACCGCATGCCCGCGATCGTCGATCCCGATGGACCGGGCGGCGAGCCAATCTCCGTCTTCGAGTCCGGCCCGATCCTGCAATATCTTGGACGCAAGACCGGCAAGTTCCTTCCCAGCGATGAACGCAGGCGCGTCGAGGTGGAAGAATGGGTGGCCTGGCAGATCGCCAATGTCGGACCGATGTTCGGCCAGGCGAGCCACTTCAAGAACTACGCGCCGAACCTCGTCGACGATCCTGAGAAGATCGCGTACGCGGTCGCGCGCTACTACAACGAGGTCAATCGTCTGCTCGGCGTGCTCGAGAGGCGCTTGGACGGGCGTGATTTCATCTGCGGCGACTATACCATCGCCGATGTCGCTTGCTATCCGTGGATCAAGGTCGCCGACGCCTTCAATCAAGACTTCGCTAACTTTCCGCGCGTGCAGGCCTGGCTCGATCGCATCGCCGCGCGACCGGCTGTGCAGCGCGGCTTCGCCGTCGGCAAAGAGCTGCGCAAGCCGCCGCCGGCGCCGGGAAGCGCCGAGCAGAGAGAAGCGGCAAAGGCATTGTTCGGGCAAACCGACACTTCGATCAAAGATGCGATCGCGAAACAAAGCTGACGGCGCTTAACCTGAACGCAAGTTATGCACGTTATTGATCCACCTCTCGCGGCGCGAAAAATGCACGCGAATGGGGTGGGACGGATATGGCTAAAGCCAAACGTTCCCGAGTGGTACAAGGGAGCGGCCTTCAATGGCTTTTACGGATCATGAGATCGCCGAAGCGCACGAAGCTGTGCGCCGCCAAGGCGATTGCGACAATCTTTACAAACTGGGCCTGATCTATTCGACCGGGCAGGATGTGGATTTGGTGCAGGCGCACATGTGGTTCAACCTCGCCGCCTCGCGCGGTTCGGAAGCGGCGAAGGAATGCCGCCGCGAACTCGCCGACATGATGTCGAAGGACCTGGTCGCCGAAGCGCAAAAGCGTGCACGCGAGTGGCTTTCGGTTAAGCATCACTAAGCGGGCAATGGGAAGCAGGCAGTGGGCAGTAGGACTGAGCGATCCCTATTGCCCGCTGCCCACTGCCTATTGCCTAGTTATTCCGGTCGCCGCGCAGGTCGTAATAGAAGCTGAACTGCACCGGCAGCGCGTCGCGCACATATTGCTGCATGAACAGGTTCACTTGCGAAATGTGCGAGCGCGGCACGTAAACGACGTCGTAACGCTGAAGCGGCGCGGCCCCCGGCAGGCCGGTGCGCAGCGCCCGCATCGAGAGGTCGACTTCCGCCACCCGGTTCTCGCCGCCGGCGCGCGACAGCACCAGCACGTTGCGCCGTGACGCGGTCGGCATGAAGCCGCCCGCGAGCGTCACCGCCTGGAACGCATCCATGTTCGCCGGCATCTCGTAGATGCCGGGGCGCGCGACTTCGCCGCCGACGAACACTTGCCGCGAGGCGTATGAGCGCGGCGTCACCGTGAGCTCGGGCATGCGCAGGTGCGATGCATAAGCGGCGACGAGGATGTCGTGCAGTTCTTCCGCGGTCAGATCCGCCGCGCGTACCGCGCCGACCAGCGGCATAGCCAGACGGCCATCTGGCCCGATCCGCGCGATGCGCGATAATTCCGGCGCCGAAAAGACCGTGATCTCGACTTCATCGCCCGGGAACAGCCGATAGGCCGGCGTCTCGTCCGAATAAGCCATCACCGGCTCGGTCTGCGCCCGCGCGTGCGGCGCAGCGCCCGTCAAACATACGGCGGCAAGGACGGCAAAAGCGGCAAAGGCGACGCGCATCGGCAAGACTCCAACCCTTTGTTAGCCCGCGCACGGTTAACGAGGCGTCGGCGCGAGCCTGCCTTCCAGGTGGTGAATGATCGTTTACCAACGTCAGGCAAACTTCGCGCCGCGACGCTAGGAGCGGCGATGAAAGCGAGTACTGAGGCCAAGCGCGCGCGGGTGCTGTTCGGCTGGGCCGAAGCGCCGCGCCTGAGCGTGGCCGATTTCGCCGCCCTGCTGTGGACGGAGCGCTTGGTCGTTCTCTCCGTCGGCGGCGCGATCTGCGCGTTGGGCCTCGCCGCAGCTCTGGCGATCCCGAAGGCCTACACCGCGCGCGCCGAACTGCTGGTGCGGCTCGGCGAAGAATACGTCTACCAGCCAACCGCCGGCGGCGCCGGCGCCGGCGCGACGCCGGACATGCAAGCGGTCGTCAACGCAGAAATGCGTCTGCTCGGCTCCGGCGCCGTGGTGCGCGGCGCAATCGAAAGCGTTGGCCTCGCCGCGCTCTATCCCGACATTGCTGCGTCTTCCGGCTCGGATGCGCGCAAGCTGGCCGCCGCAGAACGCGCGTTCGCACAACACCTGAACATCGAAACGGCGCCGCAAACGCCCGCGATCGGGCTCGCGTTCGAACACCGCAACCCGGAAACCGCCGCGGCCGCGCTCAATGCGCTGATGGACCAGTACTTGCGCCATCGCCGCGACGTGCTGGTCGGCGGCGAGTTCGAAGCGCTCTCCCAGGAGAGCGCCGACCTCAGCGGCCGCGCCGCAACCGCAAGTCAGGCGCTGGCGGCCTTCCTCACCGAGAACACGATCGGCGATTTCGAAAGCGAACTTGCTGCGCTCGCCGCACGCGCCGGCGACATCGAAACCCAATTGCTCGACGCACAGGCTCGCCGCCGCGAGGCTGAGGCGCGCGCATCGGCGCTGCGCCAGCGTCATCAGGCCGAGCCCGAGCAAATAGAGCTCTACCAGGAATCCGACGCGCGCCGCGATCTGGTCGAAGCGCAGATGCAGCGCGAGCGGCTGCTCGCCGCCTACCAGCCCGATGCGCTGCCGGTGCGGGAAGTCGACCGCCGCATCGCCCAACTCGAAACGTTTCTCGCCGGCGGCGATCCGCCCAGCATCACACGCCGCGGCCAAAACCCGGTGCGCCAGGACATCGCAAGCCAGCTTTATGCGATGGAAGCCGAAGGGCGCGCGCAGCGCGGCCGCGAAACGGCGTTGACCCAGCAGCGCACCGAAGTCCGCGAACGCCTGCGCACGATGCAGACGCTGGAGCCGCGTTTCCGCCAATTGCAACGGGAACGCGCGATCCTCGAAACCAACGCGCAGAACTTCGCCACCCGCGCGGAAGAAGCGCGGGCGCGCAGTCAGATGCTTGGCCGCGCCACCGACAATATCAGCGCTGTCGAACGCGCCGCCGTGCCGACACAAGGCAAAAGCCTGCGCTGGCCTATCATGATCGTGACGCTGCTGATCGCCGGCATCGTCGCGCTCGCCGCCGGGCTTTCGCGCGGCCTGATGCGCCGTAGCTTCCCGACGCCGTCGAGCGCTGCACGAGCGCTCGATATGCCGGTTCTCGCCGTGTCCCCGCGGCAGGCGCCGCCGAAGGCGGCGAAATCGAAGAAGGAAAGGCCGGGCAAGCCCGCGCTGACGCTCGTGGAGGGCGGCGCATGAATTTCTCGGTCGAAGGCGTTCTCGACGCGCTGGCGATGCAGCCGCGCCGCGGCAATGGCCGCGCCATCATGTTCGTCGCGGCGCGCCAGGGCGAAGGCGTGACCACCGCGGTGCGCGCCGTGGCGCACGCCGCCGGTCCGGGCGCCGTCTACGCTGTCGATCTCGAATTGCGCCGCAATGAACTTGCGCGCGTGCTCAGCGCCGATGGCGCGCTCGGCCCGCGGATCGACGGGGCGCTAAACGGCGTCAACTTCCACAGCGTCCGCGACATGCCGAACGCGCCGCAGGCGTTCTTCTATCATCGTGTCGGCCGCTCGCGTGTCTATGCTGGCGTGTTCGACATGCGCCTGTTGCCGAAGGGCGCGCGCGTCGGCATTTCGGCGCGGCCGGATTATTGGGACGCCGCACGCAAAGGCGGCGCTTTCGTCGTCGTCGATGCGCCCGCGCTCGATCAAAGTTCGGTCGCGCTGCGCGTTGCGCCGCAGATGGACGGCGTAGTGCTGGTGGTCGGCGCCGGCGAGGGCGCGGCGCCTGCCGCGATCGCTGCGAAGCACGCGCTGCAGGACGCCGGCGCCAATCTGATGGGACTTGTCTATTCCGGCGTGGCCTCGCCCGTCATCGCTATCGAGCGGCTGTTGCGTCAGGCGGGCTGACGCGCCAGCGCTTCGCCATAGAAGCGCTGCTCCCAGAACCAGAGCACTTTGCCCGCCCCGCGCGCTGCGCGATCGAGTAATGCAAGCGCTCGCGGGGTCGAGCTTGCAAGCATCAGCATGCTCGCTGCGCCGTACGCCACCGCCTGTGCTGCGCCCACGCACATGTGGCGCGCCAACGCCGCATACTTGCCCGACGCCCACGCCGTCTCGCACGGCCCCTGGCCGTAGGCGAACGCCCGCTTCAACCCATGGCGCAGGTGTGTGCGTTCGGCGCCGAGATGTTCGATCACGCACGCATCCGCCGCCCAGGCGAAGGCGGCGCCCGCTTCGGCCCACGACGCAAACAGCGCGTCGTCCTCGCCGCCGCTCTGGTCGGCGCGGCGGTCGAACGGGGTATCTTCCTCGAACAGTGAGCGCGGCTGCAGCGAATTGCCCATGCCATAAGCGCGGGCGCTGACGCCGCTTTGCGCCGGACCCACGCGCGAATAGAGCGACTCGAAGTACGCCGAATTCGCCGTCTCATTCGCCGCCCGCGCCCGCACGGGCCCGAACACGCTCTGCGCACCCGTCTGGCGCCGTACTGCGATTAGCTCGGAGAGCCAATGCGGCGAGGCCTCCTCGTCGTCGTCGAGCCACGCCACAAGTTGTCCGCGCGCGAGCCGGACCGCCGCATTGCGCGCCTGCGCCACGCCCGGATTTGGCTCGTGCGCCCAGCGGAAATGAACCGGCGCTTCCGCCGCGATCTGCTTGAAGGTCTCGATCGCGGCCCCTTCGGGCGAATTGTCGATCGCAATCACTTCGAACGCGCGGACGCCTTGCTGGGCAAATACGCTGCGGACGGCGCGAACGAACGAATCGGACCGGCGAAAGGTCGGAATGAGAACGCTGACTTCGGTCATGCGAGATTCCGTTGGAGGGCGGCCGTGACCGGCAGAATGACGAAACCGAGCGCGTGCGCCGCGCGCAGCAGTTCGTCGAGGTCGCTGGCTTTGGCGCCATAGGGCGAGGGCGCATCCGAAACGTCATGGGTGAACACGATCACCCATGCCTTGCGCTTTGCCCCAAGGCGCAACACGTCCCGCAAGTGCTGGGCGCTTTCTTCGCCGAACAGCGGATAGGCGTGCAATTGCGCGAGATCGCCGCGTCCGGCGTTGAGGCCCGGCAGAATGCCGCGCGCCGACATGAAGCGCGGCGGCAGGTTGTCTTTCAGTTCGCTGCTGGTCTCGCCATACGGGTAAGCATGTGATCGCGGGGGAGGCGCTCCCATCGCCAGCAGCCGGTCGCGGTTGCGCGCAAGGTCTTCGAGATTGCTGAAAATGTCGCGGCGCGCGCAGTCTTCGTGCTGCAGGCTATGGCAGCCGATCTCATGGCCGTGGGCGGCAAGGCGGGCAATGTCTCGGCCTGAGAAGTTGACGCCGCACGGCCCGATTGCGCCCTCGAGCCCGGCGGATGCGTAGAACGTTCCGCGTGCGCCGTGGCGATCGAGGATGCGGACGCCCGCTTCAGCGGCGCTCGCCGGGAAGTCGTCGAACGTGACCGATAGTATCGGTTCCTCGAACGCAAACTCGGCAGGCCGCGCCGCGCGCTGCTGGATCAGGCGTCGGCGAACCTTGCTGACAAAGTCGCGGGGCGGCGAGTAGGCGTCGATCGTCATGACAAATGCTCCGCATAGTGAGAAGCGCGCAACAATTTCAGCGCCGTTGTGCGCACGCGCATGGGGGCTGCGCCGAGAGGATCGCGTGCGATCCAGCTATAGACTTGCCGTTGCGTTTGCCGCCCCGGCGTGACGCGCAGTGCGCGCGCGATGCGATGGGCGGCGAAGCGCTTCACGTCGCCTGGATGCTTGCGCGCCAGGCGCGCGAAGTTTGGCCCCGCTTCCGCCGACTTGCGCAGCAATGTGGCGATGTCATCGAGACCCGTATGCGTCGCCGGGTTGTCGACGTGCAAAATCTCAGTGTGACGGATCGCATCGAGCGCCCAATCGACATCTTCGAAGCCCCAGCCGCTGAAACCGTCGTCGAACGGATGCGCAGCGAGGAAGTCGCGCCGCACCAGCAGATTGGCTGCGGCTGTGGCCTGCGCGGGGCGCCGCGCGCGCGCGATGGCGCGCTTGCAGTCGGCACGGCCGAACATGGCATAATGGAGTGCGGTTTCCGGCGTGCGCGCTGTGAGCGTGAGCGAGAGGCCGCCGAACGCCACGAGCGGCGTCTGGGTGGCGATGACGCCGAGCCATATCGACAGGAATTGCGGCGTGTCCGGCAGCATGTCGGCGTCGAGAAAGAGCACGTACTCCCCGCCCGCTTCTGCAAGAAGCCGATTACGCGCCCCCGAGCGCCCTACATTTTCGCCCCAGACGACGATTCGCGCAGGCGCTTTGGTCGCTTCGGCGGCTGCGATTACGTTTGCAAGCAGCGCAGCGGAGCCCGAGCCATCGTCGAGCAAAACGAACTCCACGTTCGCCGGAGCGTTCGCCATCGCCAACAGCAGAGGCGAGGGATCGTGGCCGCGAAACGGCGTCAGCACGCTAAGACGCGGCGTTCGCGCAGACTCGCGGACGATAACAATTCGCTCAGTCGGCATTGACGGCGCTCGTGTTGGTTTGAAGGGTGAAGCGGCGCGTGGCGCGCTGCGCGGCGGCAAGCGCGGTCGTGCGCAGGCCGAGAACGTCGAAGGCAATTACCGCGGCGCCGTACGAAAGCGCGCCGGTCAGCACCAGCTGCATGAGCCCGAGCGCCGTTGGCGGCGCTTCGACCAACTTGACGGCGAGCGACATCAACGCAACGCCAGCGAGGATGCGACAGACCTCGGCCAGCGGAAACGGCAACGACAGCAGGCGCCGTCCGGCGAACGCCAGCAGAAGAGCGCCAAGCGTTGCGCCCGCCGCTGCCGCAATTGCAGCGCCGGGGGCGCCGTGTTCGCGCGCCAGCCAAGCCGTCAGCGCGAGCTGCACCGCGCCGGGCGCCAGCATCAGCAGCGCACGCAGGCCGGTGCGGCGCGTGAGCTGAAACGCTTCGGACCAATAATAGAGGCTGAACCCTGTCATCAGCGCCGCGAGCGCAAGCCAGGGGGCCGCCAACGCGGTTGCGGCGCGCAGCTCCTGACCCACCATCAACGCCGTCATCGGCTCGGCAATCAGCACCAAGCCTGTCGTCGCCGGCATCGTAATTGCCGCGAGTAGAACAAAGCCATTGCACGCGGCGTGGCGCGCTGCCTCGGCGCCGTTCTCTTCGTAAGCGGCGAACACGAGCGGCGCGAACGCGGCGCTCACGCCGATGAAAATAACATCAAGCCCACGCGCCAATCCGAACGCCGCGGCGTAAGCGCCGATCTCGGCCGCGCCCGCCTCAGTCGCCAAGACTGTCCTGGCGACCGCCTGCACGCCGAGATCGACCGCGAGCGCCAGCGCCAGCGGCGCGCCATAGCCGCCATAGGTCATTGTGCGCTTCACAGAGATCGCGCCGCCGCGAGCGTTCGCCAGCAGGCGCGGCGCGTCGATCAGGGCGACCAGCCCGCCGGCGGCCAGCAGCCCCGCGAACGGCGCGGCGGCGCCGAAGTCGAATAGGGTCAACAGCGCCACAGCCACAGCGAAGCCTAGAAGCAGATAGGTGGTCTCGAGCGCCGCGTAGCGGCCGAACGCAAGCGCCGCGCGATCGCTCTCGCGGCCGAGCTTGGTGATGAAACGGAACACGGCCGCGCCAGCCGCGAACAGCGAAAGCGCGGCGATGTCGTCGCGCAGGCCGGCAAAGCTCAGGATCGCCGCCGTCACGACGAGCACCGCGCCGCCAAGCGCGAGCGCCAGCACCACAAGCGTCGCGAAGTGGTCGGCGAGACGTTTCTCGGCGCGTGCGGCGGCGAAAAACCGGAAGGCGGCGGCTTCGGCCCAGGTGAAGATCAGGGTGTGCGCCGCCATCGAGATGGAGAGCGCAAGCGCATAGCGGCCGAATTCCTCGGCGCTCATCAGGCGCGTAAACGCGGCGATCGCGCCGAACCCGATCAGGGCCTGCGCGATCTGCAATGGCGCCAGCGACAGGAAGCGCGCCGTGCTCACCTTGTAACCTTGATGTCGCCCAACATGATCGGCACGGTGCGGAACAGGATTTCGAGATCGAACCACAGCGACGCGCGCGCGACGTAATCGAGATCGAGGCGCACCCGGCGGCGGACGCATGCAGCCGACGTCACCGGGCCGCGCGAGCCGTTGACCTGCGCCCAGCCGGTGATGCCCGGTTTCACGCGGTGGCGGTGGGCGTATTCGGAAACGATCTGCGTCAGCTCGCGCTCGCTTGCTTTCATGCCGACCGCATGCGGGCGCGGGCCGACGAGGCTCATCTCGCCCTTCAGCACATTGAAGAGCTGCGGCAGCTCATCGAGGCTGGTGCGGCGCAGGAAACGGCCGACACGGGTCACGCGCGGATCGTTGGCCCGCACCTGTTGCAGCGCCGCGCCGGGATCGTGGCGCATGCTGCGGAATTTCAGCGCGGTGAACACCCGGTTGTTGAAGCCATGGCGGCGCTGGCGATAAAGCACCGGACCCTTGCTGTCGAGCTTGATGGCGATGGCGATCAACAGCATCGGGAGCGCAAACACGGCGGCGAGCAGCGCGCCGAGTACGATGTCCTCGAGGCGCTTCACGAAAGCGCGGCGATGGTTGTGCGGACGGCCGGAGACGCAGGCGACGGCGGCGCCGCCAAAGCGCTCGACGCGCCGACCGCGGACGCAGCTGGTGTCGAAGTCGAGCAGGAGGTCCACGCGATTAGGCGCAACACGCAGACGTTCGATGATTTGGCGCACGCGCGCCTCGGCCTTCTGCGTCACTGTGATGACGATGCGGTCGACGTTCGGCAGGCTCTCCCACTGCAGAAGGTCCTCCACCGTGCCGATCACCGGCGCCTCGCCCACCTGCAGCGGCGAGCGCGACGCGCGGTCGTCGACGACGGCGACGATGCGCGCCTCGCCCGCTTTCGCCGCGCGTTTGATCATGCGGCCCGCCGCATTGGTTGCCCCAATCAGCACGATGGTTTCGGCGAACACACCTTGCCGGTTTGCAGCCACGATCCACACCGCAAACGCGGCATGCACGCCGGCAAGCAGCATGGCGGCAAACGGCAGCGTCGCCGCGAGTGCGGCGGCGCTCTTGGCGTCGGGCGCCAAGGTGTTGGCGATCAGGAGCCCTGCGATGGCGCCGAGCGCCAGACCGCCCATGCCGCGCTCGGGACGAATGCGCACGAGCGAAAAGCGATAGAAATCCGTGAGCCAGAGGCCGGTTTTCAAGGCGCAGGCCGAGATGATGAACGCCGCCGCTTGTCCGATGCTCAGACCGAGAAGGCCAACGCCTGCACCCCACATCGCGGCGAACTGAGCCGCGGCGATGACGACGATCCAGTCGATCGCCTGCAACAGCTTGTGCGGCAGCGCCGGATCGACGTGAAGTCCACGGCGCGGGATCGTTGGCGCAACGACTTGCGCCCAATCGTTGGCGGGCGCATCGGCGGGGATTTCGGCAGCGCGATAGGCCAGATCGGCGGATGGCGGGAATTCACCATCCCAAGCCTGCGCGATTTCCAAGCCGAACAAAGCAAACGACGCGGCGAGCTCCGCCAGGCGTTGTGCTTCGCGCGCCAGAACGTCCGTCTCCGGCACGGCTTCAACGTTGGTTTGCTCCAATTCGGCGCCCGCGAGCTGGAGTGCGGCTTGCGACATCGTTAATTCGCCCTTGAGACTAATTTTGTCTCGACGGCTCGCGCAAAGGCGGCGCCACTTAACGGTGTTTGCTCTGGTAAGAGGTCAGCCGCAGCACGAGAATCAAGGCGTGAGCCATCCGAAGCTCGCGGGTGGCATCAGCAGTCCTCCTACGCCGAGCTTCGGAGGACATCCTACCCTCACTTCGCGAGCGTAGGATGGCGGAGACGGAGGGATTCGAACCCTCGATACCCTGTTCGAGTATAACGCCTTAGCAAGGCGCCGCCTTCAGCCACTCGGCCACGTCTCCGGCGGGCGCCACGCTTAACCGCGCCGCCGAGGCGGGGCAAGGCGCATTGGTGAGAGCGTTGAGTTAACGGGCGTTAGTTGTCGCTGGCGCCGGTCTCGGCCGAGCTGCGACCGCCTTCGGCGCCGGTGGAAGGCTCGGAAAAGATGCCGGTCTGGCTCGGATAGGTGTTCTCCGCTGCCGTGGCCGGGTCGGCGGGCGCCGGCGCTGCGGGATCGACGGGCGCTTGCTGCAGGTCGGCGAGATTCGGGTTTGGCCCGCTCGATGAGCCGTAGACGCCTTCCTCGGTCCGTGCAGTTGGATCCGGTTCATTGCAGGCGACAAGCGCAAGGACGAACGGCGCGATGGCGAACGTGCGGAGCAGGGTCATGGGCTAACGACGCCCCAGCGCGCGACCGGTTCCGTGATTACCGCCGCCCTGCAGGCGCCAACGCATGCTCAGCGAAGAAGTCCCAGATCACTTCGCCGGCATCCATGTCCATGTTGGTGGCGCCCATTTCCGTCTGCAGGCGCCGATGACCTGGCCAAGTATGGCCGCCGCCATTGATCATGTAGAGGACGACATCCTTGCCCGGTTCACAGCCGTGCGGTTTGAAGCGCACGATGTGCGTGCCGGGTGACTCGCCTTGCTCAGCAAACGTCGTGCTCTCCCCGGAGAGGCTGCAGCCGTTGCGCCGCGCCAGCAGCGCCACGCCATCCTGCACGCCGTACGAAATCCGGATCGGGTCGCCACCCTGTTCCGTCGGATTCTGTATCAACACGCCTTCGTACGGCACGCTTGGGTCGGCTGTGCCGTTCATGATGAGGATCGGGGTCGGCGGACTACGCTGGCAGTGACGCGACAGCTCCATGTAGAGGTTGCCGCTGACAGCCGCGAACGCCGCGAACGTGTCGGCGGCTGAGCAGGCCATGCGATAGGTCATGAAACCGCCGTTCGAGAAGCCGCCAAGATAAAGCCGGCTGCGGTCGATGTTGAAGTCGACCGCAATGTCATCCATCAGCGTCTGCAGAAAGCCAACGTCGTCTTGCGGCAGCGTCGATCTGCGCCCCGTGAGCGAGATCGAACGCGCCGAAAGGTCGAACTGCGCGTTCCATTCGTTGTCGATGCCGTCGGGGTAGACGACGATGAAGTTGTTGTTCTCGGCGACGCTGTTCATGCCGCTCAGAAACGCCATGCCGCCGGCATTGCCTGGCCGTCCGTGCAACAGCACCACGACAGGCGTCGGCTGCGTGGGATCGTAGCGCGAAGGCGCATAGACGATCCAGGATCGCGATCGTCCGCTCGAGTTCGCGCGGGGCAGCGCAAACGAAGCACGATTGAAGAAGAACGTGTCAAGCAGCGAGGTCGCGTCGACGCCTTGCCGGTTGAGCTGATAGCGCTCGCCGACGTGAAACCAATCGTGCGCGCCGCCGTCCACGCCAACGTAGGCGACCGGCGCGCCCGAGGCGCATGCTGTGTAGAGCGCGCTGTCGCCGCCAGCCGCGGCGCTCGCGCGGGCCTCGCAGCCATTCGCCTGCCGCCACACGGCCACCGTATCGTCGACGCCGAGCCTTCGCTCTTCACTGGTGGAAATCTCGCCGCCTCGAATGGGCGTGTACTGATCGTCACGCCGGCCGTGAACGATGAGCATCGGTGTGGCGCGCGCGCTGGCGCATTGCCGGCGCTGAAAGTCCCACATCAGCGCGCTGACGACGGCGACGCCGGCGTATTGAATGGCGCCCTGACAAGCCAACGCGTACGCCATCGCCCCGCCGCTATCGAAGCCCGTCAAGTAGATGCGCGAACGGTCGATGGCGTAGTCGTCCGCTACGGCCTCTATGGCGGTGGCGACGAAGCCGAGATCGTCAATCGGCTCGCCGGGGCGATTGAGTAAAGCGTGACCGCCATCGTTCCACGCGTAATTGAGCGATTCCGGATAGAGTATGATTGCACCGCGCGCTTCGGCGACAGCCGCCAGCCCCGTGATCGCATGCATCGCCTTTGGCGACGAAAACCGTCCGTGCAGCGCAACGATCAGCGGCGCGGGTTGGCCGGCGCGGTACGATGAGGGCACGTACAGCCCGACGCCACGTGGATCGCCGTTGTGCAGGATCGCGCGCAGCTCAATGTCGCGGTCGTAGGTTTGCGCCAGCGCCGCGCCGAGGGTGGTGAGCGTGGCGAGGATTACAGTAATGAGTGCTTGCAGCGCCGAGCAGAGCCGAGTCATGCGTCGCATCCAATCGCCGGGACCGCGCGCGAGCCAAACACAAACGCGCGAGGTGCGGCAGGCGCGCAGGAGTTTGCGACTAACGTTCTTTCAGCCCTGCCTGCGTCATGCGCCAGACGAGGTGGTCGATGCGGTCCTGGCCGAAGAACGGTTCATGGTCGAACACAAACAGCGGCACGCCCCAGTGGCCGGCATTCTTCTGATCGGCTTCGTTGCGCTCGATCTCGGCGGCGAGGTCCGCCCCTTCGTCACGGACCATGGCTTCGACCTTCTCGGCGTTTAGCCCCGCGGCAGCTGCGGCCTGCGTGAGATGATCGCCTTCGTGCCAGCCGTCCACTTCGCCCGACCAGATCGCGTGCGAGGCCCTGCGCGCAAACTGGAACCCGCGCCCGAGGCGTTCGGCGGCGACACCCATGCGCGTGACGCGATGGATGTAAGGCTGTTCGGCGGCGATTTCGCCGCTGGCGATGTCCATTACGATCGGATCGGGTTTGGGCCAGCGATACGGAATCGAATGCATCTGTGAGATGCGGAACGTGTCGCGCAAGAGGTAGGGCGGCCAGAGCGGGTTCACGCTCTTGAAGAAGCCCGGAATGCGGATGGCGATCGGCGTGACGAAGCGCATGCGCGGGGCAACGTCATAGTGCTCTGAGAGCGCTTCGACCTGTGGCGTCGAGAGGTACGAGTAGGGACTGCGGAAGGAGAAATAATAGTCGAACGTGAGCGTCATGATCAGCCTGCGTATTTCGGCGCCATCGCCTCGTCGCTGACTTCGCCAAGCGAGGCCTCGAGATCGGCGAGGTATTGATCGGCGACTTCCAGATGCTTGGGCGAAAGCATCAGATGCAACGCGCGCGGTTCGAGCAGGGCGGCGGTGAACCAGCCGCGTTTGTGCATTTGCGCATAGAGCCGCAACGCATCGACCTCGGGGTGCGCGAACGAGACGATGCCGAGTTGCGGCTTGCCCAACACCTTGAAGCCGAGTTTCGTCACGCCTGCCTCGATCTTCGCGCGCGCATCGGTGACCATGCGCTGCTTCTGGCGATAGCCTTCGACGCCGAGGTGATGAATCACAGCCCACGCCGCTGCAATCGCGCCGCCCGGGCGCGTGCCCGCAAGCGTCGGCGTGATCAAGCGCCCCAGCGGCCAGGGGCCGGCGTCGAAGGTCATGAACTCGCGCAGGCCTTCGTTGCGGAAGAATACGGTGGAAGCGCCCTTGGAGGCGTAACCGTATTTGTGCAGATCGCCGGAGATAGACCACACGCCGGGTACGGCAAAATCAAACGGTGGCAGGTCGGCGCCATTCATGCGTACGAACGGCGCGATATAGCCGCCAACGCAGGCGTCGACGTGCAGCCATACGTCCTTGCGTTGACCCAGTTCGCCGAGCGCCGCAATCGGATCGATCAGGCCAAACGGAAAGGACGGCGCCGAGCCGACGATCATCAGCGTGTTCGCGTCCATCGCCGTTTCCATGGCGGCGACGTCGGCGAGATAGTTCTTCACCGGGATGCGGCGCAGCTCGATGTCCATCACCATGCACGCTTTATCGAGCGCTGGATGGACGCTTGCAGGCGCGACGATGTTGAGTTTCCCGGTCAAACCGCGTTTTGCCCGCGCATGATCGCGAGCGGTCTTCACCGCGAGGAAGATCGAGTCGGTGCCGCCACTTGTCATTGAGCCTGCGGCGCCGGGTGGGGCGTTAAGCAGCGAAAGCCCGATGGCGATGACCTCGCGCTCCATCTGCGCGATGCTCGGGAAGGCGGCGGGCCCCAATCCATTCTCTTCCGAGAACATGGCGTAGGCGGCCTTCTTCACGCGCTCGACATCCTCGCCAGCGTTGAAAATGTACATGCCGGTACGGCCGTCGCGCCATTTGACGTCGCCCTTGGCCAACTCGCGCATGCGCGGTTCGAGGTCGCTCCATCGCGCGCCGTGCTGAGGCAAGGTCGAGGTCATGTGCTGCTCCGGTTCGCGCCCACCATGCACGAGGAACGCGATGAAACAACCGGGTTATTGTCGAGCCCGTAACCGCTTTGGCGCAGCAAAAGCGCAAGCCCGATTTGCCGGGGCAGGCGCCGCCTTGACAAAGCGGCGCCCCCCATGCGCTTTCCGCGCAAATTGCGCCTGGGTCTTTGACTCGGGACTTGGAGCTTCCGATGCACGCTTACCGTTCCCACACCTGCGGCGCACTTCGACCGGCCGACGCCGGCAAGGACGTGCGCGTCTCCGGCTGGGTGCACCGAAAGCGCGACCACGGCGGGCTGTTGTTCATCGACCTGCGCGACAATTTCGGTCTGACGCAGATCGTCATCGCGCCGTCCTCGCCGGCGTTCGCCGCCGCCGAACGCGTGCGCGCCGAGAGCGTGATCCAGATCGACGGCAAGGTGGTCGAGCGCACGCCGGAAACGCGCAACCCTAACCTGCCGACGGGCGGCATTGAAGTGCAGGCGAGCGCGCTCGAAGTGCTGGGCGCCGCGGAAGAACTGCCGCTGCCGGTGTTCGGCGAGCCGGACTATCCCGAAGAGCTTCGCTTGAAGTATCGCTTCCTCGATCTCCGTCGCGAGAAGCTGCACAAATCGATCCTGCTGCGCAGCCAGGTGATCGCCTCGCTCCGCCGCCGCATGATCGAACAGGGCTTCACCGAGTTTCAAACCCCGATCCTGACGGCCTCCTCGCCTGAAGGCGCGCGCGACTTCCTGGTGCCGTCGCGCCTCCATCCCGGCAAATTCTACGCGCTGCCGCAGGCGCCGCAGCAGTTCAAGCAGTTGCTGATGGTGGCGGGCTTCGACAAATATTTTCAGATCGCGCCGTGCTTCCGCGATGAAGACGCACGCGCCGACCGCAGCCCGGGCGAGTTCTATCAGCTCGATTTCGAGATGAGCTTTGTCACGCAGGATGACGTGTTCAACGCGATTGAACCCGTGCTTGCGGGCGTGTTCGAGGAGTTTGGGCAAGGCAAGCGCGTCACCAAAGCCGGGGCGTTTCCGCGGATTCCCTATGCAGAAGCCATCGCGAAATACGGTTCCGACAAGCCCGACTTACGCAATCCGCTCGTGCTGCAGGACGTGAGCGAGCACTTCCGTGGCGGCGGTTTCGGCGTCTTCGCGCGCATCCTGGAAAAACCCGGCGCCGCTGTCTGGGCCGTACCGGCGCCGAACGGCGGCTCGCGCGCGTTCTGCGACAAGATGAACTCATGGGCGCAGGGCGAGGGGCAACCGGGCCTCGGCTACATCTTCTGGCGCGAGGGCGAAGAAGGCGGCGCTGGCCCGATCGCCAAGAACATCGGCGCCGACAAGGCCAACGCCATTCGCGATCAGCTCGGCCTGAAGGTTGGTGATGCGGCCTTCTTCGTCGCCGGCGATCCGGCGGTGTTCTACAAGTTCGCGGGGCTTGCGCGGAACAAGGTCGCCGATGAGCTGAACCTTGCCGACAAGGAGCAGTTCGCGTTCTGCTGGATCGTCGACTTTCCGATGTACGAGTGGAGCGAAGAGGAGAAGAAAATCGACTTCTCCCACAACCCCTTCTCGATGCCGAACTACGATCACGGCGCATTTCTCAAGCTCGATCCCAGCGATCGCGCCACCATCGAGAAAATCACCGCGTTTCAATACGACATCGTCTGCAACGGCGTTGAGCTGAGCTCAGGTGCGATCCGCAATCACAAGACGGAGATCATGATAAAGGCGTTCGAGATCGCAGGTTACGGGCGCGACGTGGTCGAGGAGAAGTTCGGCGGCATGCTGAACGCGTTCCGCTATGGCGCGCCCCCGCACGGCGGCTCGGCCCCGGGCGTGGACCGCATCGTCATGCTGCTCGCCGGCGTCGACAACATCCGCGAAGTCATCGTCTTCCCGTTCAACCAGCAGGCCCAGGACCTGATGATGAACGCGCCGGGCGAAGTGACGCCGAAGCAGCTGAAAGAACTGCACATCCGCATCGTCGAGCAGCCGAAGAGCTAGTCGCAGCGCTGCACGCGCAGCCCCCGCGGCAGCCGCGTTCGCCTGTCGCCGCAGGCTTCGTCGAGCTGCATTTGGGTCAGACCTCGCGCGTTGCGAAGATCGGCGCCTGAGAGGTTGGCGTCGTCGAACTTCATCTGCGTGACGTCGGCGTCGTGGAAGATGGCGCGGGTGAAATCGGCGCCGCTCGCGTCGGCGCGCTCGAGGCGCGCTCCCTCGAAGCGGGCGCGTGGGCAGGAGGCGTCGATCAGGCGGGCGCGCGTCAGGTCGGCGTGGCTGAAGTCGGCCCCCTCGAACTCGGAGTGCGAAGCGTCGGCGCGGGTGAGGACGGCGTTCGAAAAATCGCTGCCGCTGAAATCGGAGTTCGACATCCGGGCGCCGGCGAGGATACGGCCGGAGAGATCGCAGTCTTCGCAGACCCCGCCATAGGCGGGTGCGAGATCGAGGCGCGCGTCGTTGCCGAACGGCCAGAACGCGCGCGCCTGGCCGGCTTGAGCCGCGATAATCGCGGCCGCCCCAAGCAGGGCCCAGCGGAAATGTGTCAGCACGGCGCCGGAATTAGGCAACCCTAAGAAGAGATGCCAGTGAACATGCAGTAAGCGAGGATTGTTACTTATTGTTTCAACAGGCGGGAATAGTCATTCCTGAGGGCAACGTGGTTGTTTGGTCGCCGCACGCAGTATTCAATTGCATTTGTGTAAGGCCAACAGCGCCCGCCAGCTCGGCGCCCGAGAAATTCGCGCCCGCAAGCGCGGCCCCGGCGAGGCGCGCTCCGCCTAGATAAGCGCCGACCAGGGTCGCACCTTCGAGGTTTGCGTCGGTCAGATCGGCGCTCGAGAGGCGGGCGCCGAAGAAGTTCGTGAGCGAGAGGTTCGCGCCATGGAAGCGGGCGCGGTCGGCGGTGGCGAGCGAGAGGTCTGCCTGACGGATGCGCGCGCCGGAGAAGTTGCGGCCCGTGATCGATTGGTAGGCGAGGCTGATCTGAAACAGATCACAATTGGCGCACGAAGCGCCATCGCGAACCCGTGCGGCGATCATGTCGCGCTCGGCCTGGTTCGTAATCGGCCCACCGGTTGCGGACGGCGCCTGGGCGAAAGCCGGCGTCGTTAACGCCAGCAGGCAAGCAAATAGCGCAGCGCGTTTCATATTGGCGCAACTCCAGAATCTGTCGCCGCGCCCGTCGCACGAGCCGGGCCAGCAACGTCCTAAAGGTGCTTTCGGCGAAAATTGGCAATGGTGACAGATGTAACTGATATGCGGCTTTGGTCGCTGGCAGCCACTCCGTTGCTTGCTTAAGTCAAGAGTCGCTGGTCAGAGCATCGGGAGCGAAGGAGCGCGCCCAACGGAAGCGCTCCTCACCCATATCCCGGGCCGTGATCGGGCGCAGGACCTCAAGCGCGGCGCGCGCATCCTCTTCATTGTATTCGTTGTGGAACAGAAGCGCAGCCGCAATCATCCCCGTGCGATGAATGCCTGCGGAACAGTGCAAGTATATTCGTGCCCCAGACCGCAGCCGCCGCGTCAGATCGGACAGAGCGTGTACAATTTCCGGGTTGCGTTGTTTCGGCAGGTTCTTGGTCGAGCCCAGTTCAATCCAGGTCCACTCGAGCCCAGCGGCGCGCGCAGCCTCGCCAATCTGCTCGGCCTGCTCGCCGCGGGACAAGACGGTCGCGATGTGGCTGACGCGCGCGGCCCGCAGCGCTTTGATCGTGCGCAGCGCCGGACGGTGTCCGATCGCGAGCGCGCCGGACCAGAGCGGGAGAAACACGTATCCCCCGATCGTATCCACGGTCGGAGACAAGCTGCCCACATTCGCCGCCATGAAGAGATGGTGGCGATCTTAACGCCGCTTTTCTTCCACGCCACTTTCAGGAGGAGCCCCACCGGCGCAAGGCGCGAGCGCTCCCCCAAGCTTAGCCCGTCAGGCCGCAGATGGCGCAAGGCCTGGCCGGGGTATTGCGGTTCCGCTTGCATCCGGCGCGCCGCTTCGACGCATCTTCCTGCGCAAGGCCCTGCTCGGGGGCCGGAGGTCGAGGATGGCGTCGCTCGAATTGAAGGGCGTGGGCAAGGCCTACGGCCGCAAGCGCGTGCTTGAGGATGTGTCGCTGACATTTCGACCCGGACTGACGCTGCTGGTTGGGCCGAGCGGGGCGGGAAAGACCACCTTGCTGCGTTTGATCGCGACGGCGGAGAGGCCGAACCGTGGGTCGGTTCTTTGGAACGGGCGCGCAGGTCGCGGCGCGTTGCGCAAGACTTTGGGGTATGCGCCGCAGGCGGTGGATTTGCCGGAGGATCTGACGGCGCGGGAATTTGCACTGCACATTGCTGCACTCAAGGGATTGAATCAGGCGCAGGCGGATAGGCAGTTCGGCGCCATCACCGATGCGATCGGGTTGCACGCCGACATCAACAATCGGATCGCCAGTTTCTCCGGCGGCATGCGCCGTCGTCTGATCTTCGCGCAGGCTTTGCTCGGCGCGCCCGAGGTGCTCGCGCTGGATGAGCCGACCGCGGAACTCGATGGCGAAACGGCGCGCAAGCTGGGCGCGCTGATCGTCGAGCGGGCAAGAAGCGCGATCGTGGTGATGACCACGCATTTGGCCGACGAGCTGGCGCCGCATGCAGTGCAGACGCTGCGCGTGGAAGCGGGGCGTGTCACGCCGGCTCCGGCGGCGCGGATGGCGGAGGCGCTGGCGTGAACGCGGCCGTCATTTCTGCTTCGTCGTTCAGCACCTCGCTGCAGCGTTATGCGCGCAGCCGCGCGCTCTGGCTCATGCTGCTGGTGGCGCCCTTGGGCGCGCGCTACATGCTGCCGTTCGAGGACGGCGGCGGGATCAAGATCGCGGTGGGCGGCGCGCTGCCGGTGATGACCTCGCCCTTCCTCGGCGTGTCGCTCGGCATCATCGTCTCGACCTTGGTGCTGCCGATTGCCTGGCTCTATCTGCGCTCCAACACCACGCGGCGCCAGCCGTGGCAGGTGGAAGAGGTGACGGCGGGATCGCGCGTGGCGATTGCGCTGGGACGGTTTGCAGCGGATGCAGGCGTGCTGCTGGCGATCCTTGCTGCGCTCAATCTGGCAGGCATTTATCTCTCATTCTTCATGCTGCGCGGCGACGATCTGAATGTCGCAGAGCTGAGCTTTGCGCTGTGGGTTGTGGCGGGGCCGGCGATGATCGGGCTCGCGGCGCTGCGCGTTTTCTTCGACGCGCGGCCGTTGCTGCGTTCAGGGTTCGGAGACTTTGCCTATTTCTGCACCTGGATCGCGTCGATCGCCGTACCTGTGGCGACCGAGAAGGCCGAGCCGAGTTTCGGCGCGAATATGTGGGACTTCGCCGGTTTCGTGACGCCGCTGAAGTACGGCGCGCCTCCGGGCACGGACAGCTTCTCCATCGGCGGCGGGTTTCTGGCGCGTGGTGAAATCGATCTGGACGTGATGGCGGGGTTGTTGTCGCCAGGCTATCTCGAGTCACGCTTGGCGTGGATCGGCATTGCGATCGCCGTCGTGGTGACCGCGGGACTGATCTATGCACCCCACCGCGCGAAGAAGAAGAAGGTCATGGCGGGTCGCTTGGGCGCGTTGTTGAACGCTGGTCCCCCGCCACGCGTGGTTGCGAATGCGCCGGCTGCGAAGCAGGCGGTTGCCGATGCACTGGGTTTGGTGGCGGCGGAATTCCGGCTGATCGGGTCGGGACGGGTGTTCCTGCTGCTGGCGGCTTTGGTTGCGTTGATCGCGGCGTTCGCGCCGGATTTCCGGCATGCCGCGAGCGGGGCGGCGCTGCTGTTGCTCGTGTTTGCGCTCTCCGCGCATGCGGGACGCAGCGAAGCGCGCGGGCTCTTGGCGCTGACGAAGGTGGCGCCGCTCGCGCCGATGGCGCGGCGGGTCGCGTTCGTAGTTGCGGGTGCGCTGTGGAGCGTGGTGTTGGCGCTGCCGGCTTTGCTGCGACATCCCCCTGTGGAGACGCTGGCGCTCGCCGGCGCGACGGGCGGGATCGCAGCTCTCGTGGCGATGGTTTCGTCGACGCTTACCGGCTCGGCTTTCGCCGCGCGTCTCGTGCTGCTGGTGCTGTGGTACGGCTACGTTTCGGCTTAGGCGCCGCTGGCTTCGCCCGTCACGCCGCAAGCGGCGCATTTGCCGCTCTGCTCGACAGTGAAGTGGCCGCAAGCGCTGCAGGGGTCGTTGCGATAGCCGGTGGCGGTAGGCTTCGCCGGCGCTGACGCGGGTTGCACGTCCTTGCGGTCGCGGATGTTTTCGACGACGGCGCGGGGGCGCAGCATGACGAGATTGTCTGGTGAGGCGCCGCGGGCGAAGCCGCGCGAGATCAGGCGCGCCGCGCTTTCGGCGTCCTGTGCTTTCTTGGAGAGGCCATCGCCGCGCGCGTCGAACGGATCGACCTGGGCGAGATCCGCGCGGCCGAGATAGCTCACCGCCAATTCGCGGAAGATGTAATCGAGGATCGAGGTGGCGTGGCGGATGGTGTCGTTGCCGCGCACCTCGCCGGCGGGCTCGAAGCGCGTGAACAGGAAGGCGTCGACATATTCTTCGAGCGGCACGCCGTATTGTAGGCCGATCGAGATCGAGATGGCGAAATTGTTCATCAGCGAGCGGAAAGCGGCGCCTTCCTTGTGCAGGTCGATGAAGATTTCGCCGAGTTCGCCGTCGTCGTACTCGCCGGTGTGCAGATAGACTTTGTGGCCGCCGACAATGGACTTCTGGATATAGCCCTTGCGGCGCTCGGGCAGGCGGCGGCGCTTTTGGATCGCCGGCGCCTCACCGGCGGTTTCGTTAGCTTCCGATACGGTGGTCGCCGGCGGGGGCGCCGGCGTCCCAAGCGGCTCAGCATCCGCATCCGCCAGTGTAAGCGTGATCGGCGGCGCTTCGGTGTGGAGCCGAACGAGCGCGACACCGGCGGCTTGCGCGGCTTCGAGCAGCGCGCCGCGGCGCGAGGCGCCGGCGGCGTCGAGCGTGATGTCGAGCGCTGTGTTTGCGAATGGCGCCATTGCCGCAGCCATGGCGAGTTGCGCGTCGGCGGCGACGTCGCGGGTGAAAATAACGGCGTGCTCGGGCTTCAGACCCGGCGCGCCAATGAGATCGGCGGCGCCGAGACAATAGGCTTCGGCGGATGCGATTTCCTCTTCGGTGAAACCCAGCGTCATCAGGAGATCGCCGCGTTTTCCTGCGGCGACATCGGGCGGGAGCTTCAAAACGTCTTCACAAAGCTCGGGACCGATCACCAGCGGATGGACGACGGCGCGGATGTTGAACGCATCGGCGGCGGCGTCCTCGATGGCGTCGAGCGCCGGCTCGGTGAGCCCGCGCTCAGCGAGGCGATCAAGACTGACGCCTGGCGCTCCACGTAAGGTGCGGCGGCCTTCGATGTGTCGAACGATTGCCGCGACCGCTTCGCCGTCATAACCGAGCGCGACAAGCGCATTGCGGACATCGTCGCTGAGCAAGCGTCCGAAGCCGCCGTTTTCGCGCTGGCCGTAGATCGCGATCGTATGTGCGGGCGCGAGGCCGGGTGCAGTTGCGCCGATGGCGCGCGCGGCGGCGGCGTCGTTGGCGAAGGCGATGGAGACGGCGCAACGAAGGCCCGCGTTCTTCGGCCCGGGCAAAGCGCGATAGATCGCTTGCGCCTGCTCGGCGATTGGACCTCTCAGCGCACTAGCGGCTTCGCGCGCCGCCTTCACCGCGGCCTCTTCCTGGCGCTTGGCGCGCCCCCAATCGGAGTAGGCGGTCTTGGCGGCGGCGAGCGCGGCGCTTTCCGAGATCGCCGCGGCGTGCGCGAGTGCGGCGACGCTCGCGGCAAGCGTGCGGCCTTCATCGCCATCGTAGACTACGCCGGCGCGCATCAGCAGAGCGGCCAGGCCCTCAAGGCGGATGAGGGCTGGGCGCCGCGGCGAGCCGGCGCCGCCATGGGCCGCGTCGAGCGCACGCACGAGGGTGCGGACGGCGGCTTCAAACGCGGCGATGTCGAACGCGCGCGCGCCCATGAAGCGTTGCAGCGCAATGGTTGCGCCGATGACGCTGCATTCGGCGTCGGAGCGGACGGCGCCAGTCGGATCGATGGCGCCGCCGGCGAAGGCCGTGAGCGTGTGGCCGCTCGCTTCCGGCGCAGCGATAGCGATGCGACGGTGGGTGGGATCGGCGCCTGCGTCTAGTGCTGCGCTGTAGGCGCCGCGTGCAACCGCGCCAGCGAGAGCTGCGATGATGTCGGCGTCGGGCGCGCCGGCGAGGCGCGCCGTCGCGGCCTTGCGCTGCACACCGCCGTGTTCGGTGTTGAGCCCGTTGCGCACCGCTTCGATGGCAAGCTCAGCAAGCGCTGCGTCAAGCGCGCGGGCGCCGGCGGCGAGCGCTGCGCCAGCGCGCGCGCGCGCCGTCGTTGCGGCGATGATGTCGGGCGCGGCGTCGGCGTTCGGTCGCACGAGGATCGAAGCGCCATCGCGCCCGATGGGGTCGGCCAAGCGCGCGGCGGCGTCGAGTGCGTCGAGAGCCGCGCTCGAGGGCGCGCCGGCGATGCCGAGTTTGGCGCCGGCGGCGAGCAGGGTCTGGGCGCGGGCAATGGCTTCGAGTTCGTCGCCGCGCTGCGTCGGCCAATGCAGCAAAGCGATGGAGGTGGCGAGTTCCGCGCCAGGCGAAAGCGCCGCGCGTAAGAGCGGGGCATCGAGCATGACCTGGCCGCGCTGCAAGAGGCTCAGCACGTCCGTGCTCAGCGTGGGGTCGTCGGCCCAGGCGCCGATGCGTTCGGCGGCGCGCTCGAGCGCCTTGATGATGCTCGGACCGGCTGGGGTCTCTATGAAGACGCCGCTCTCGACTGCGGCGTGGATCATAGCGTCGGTCCAAGCGGCCGGGGCTTCCGCTGCGGGGCGGATGTCGTCGTCATGGTCCTGGGACATCGGTCGAGCCTCCCTAAGCCGACAGCGACTCTACCTTTGATCCGGGCTCGCAATCAATATCTAGTATGTCATGGCTTGGGATAACCACAGGATATTGTTTCGCACCTGCACTGGACGGAAAGGGTAGGGCTCGTCATATTCCCGGCCGCCCGGCGCGCGAGAGTCACCCGGCGGAGAAAAACGGACCCATGCTGAAATGGCTCTTCACGTGGTGGAACGGCGCGACCGCCGGCGCCCGGTGGGACATCGGCCGCCGCGGCGTGTTCGTCGGCGAGGATGAGCAGGGGAACAAATTCTACGAGGAGCGCCGCCCAAGCATTGAAGGGCGCAAGCGCCGCTACGTGATCTACAACGGCCTCGCAGAAGCCTCGCGCGTCTCGCCGGACTGGCACGGCTGGATGCATCACACCATCGCCGAGCCGCCGACCGTTGCGCCGTTGAAGCGGCAGAAATGGGAAAAGCCGCATCAGCCCAACTTGACGGGCACCGTGCGCGCATATCGGCCGAAGGGGTCGCTGGCGCGCGGTGGCGTTAGGCAGGCGTCAACCGCCGACTACGAGGCTTGGTCGCCGGATTCGGGGAAGGCGCAGTGAAAATCAGTCTTGAACGGTGGGGTGAGACCATCCTGGGCGCGGCTGTAGCTGCGGTCGCGATCGGTTTCTTCGCGTTCGCGGCGGCGCAGGCGGGCCAGACCGGTGGCGCTGGCGGATACGAACTCACAGCCAGGTTTCAGCGCGTCGATGGCGTTGGCGTGGGTACGGACGTGCGAATTTCCGGCGTGAAGGTCGGGGTCGTGCGCACGGTCGAACTCGATCCTGAGACGTATGACGCGGTGCTGACGCTGGCGCTGAACAACGGCATCCAGGTGCTGGATCAGTCGAACGCCCGCATCGCCAGCGATGGCCTCCTTGGCGGGGCCCATGTGGCGATCGAGCCGGCGGGACTCGATCCGCTGCCTGCGGGGGCCGAAATCCCGAATACACAGGGCGCCATCGATCTGCTCACTTTGTTCGCCAGCTTTGCGCAAGGGTCTGGGAACTCTGACGCCCCTGCTGAGGAAACTGTTCCATGATGCGTACGCTTGCCGCCGCTCTGGCAGCGCTGACTTTGAGTGCCGGCCCGGCCTTTGCGCAGCGCGCGGTCGTGCGCGGGCTGGATAAGGTTACCGGCCACGCGCGCGACTATACGCTGACGGTCGGTCGCCCGGCCCGCGTAGGTTCGCTCGAAGTGATCGCGCGCGCATGCACCAAGAACGCGCCGGAAGAAACGCCCCTGGTTCGCATCTACGTCGACGTGTTCGATCATCCCCCGGCGCGTGAAGGCGAAGAGAGCGAACGGCGCGAGATCTTTCACGGCTGGCTCTTCTCGTCGAGCCCGAGCCTGAACGCCGTCGATCATCCAACGTACGATATCTGGGCGATCGATTGCCGCTAAGGGCCGAAGCATTCGTTTCGCTGGCAATCGTTTCGAGCGCCTGCCGCCCATTGCCTATTGCCCGCCGCCTTCGTCGACTCGGCTAAACTCCCCGCGGGAGGAGTTGGTCATGCGCTACAACGGGCACAACGTGCTCGCGATCGTCGTGGCGGCGATCGCGATCTGGGCGATTGGCTTCTTGCTGTATGTCGTGCTGTTCGCCGAGCAGTGGACGGCGTGGATGGGCTTGAGCGAAGCCGACATGGAGAAAGACAACGGCCGCATGCCGTTCATGGTGGTGATGCCGTTCCTGCAGGCGATCGGACTGTCGCTGGCGGTGAAATGGCGCAATGCGCAGGGCTGGTTGGGCGGCCTGGTGACCGGCCTGCTGATGGCCGTGTTCTTCTCGATCGCGGCGCGGATGTATTCCTGGGTCTATTCATTCGAAGTGAATGAGCTGTTCGGCCTCGACAGCCTGCATTTCCTGCTCACGCACGCAGTGGCGGGCGCAATTCTGGGTGCGTGGAAGTAAAGATAGGCATACGTGAGTAGGGCAGTTGGGCAGTAGGTGAGGTCGGCCTATTGCCTTATTGCCCTACTGCCTTACTGCCTTCGCAAATGCGCATCCTCTGCACCAACGACGACGGCATTCACGCGACGGGGCTCGCGATCCTGGAAAAGATCGCGCAGACGTTCAGCGAGGATGTCTGGGTGATCGCGCCGGAACAGGAGCAATCGGGCGCCTCGCGCGCGCTGACGTTGAGCGATCCGATCCGGGTTCGGCCTGCGGGAGCAAAGCGGTTTGCGGTGTCGGGGACGCCGACGGACTGCGTGCTGCTGGGTGTCGAGCATCTGATGGAGGGCGTGGCGCCGGACCTCGTGCTCTCGGGCGTCAACCGCGGACAGAACATCGCCGAAGACGTGACGTTCTCGGGCACAATCGCCGGCGCGATGCAAGGGATGCAGCTGGGCATTCCCGCGATTGCACTCTCTCAAGCGCGCGGGTTTCGCGGCGAGGAAGCGAAGATTCCGTGGGAGACGGCGGAGACGTTCGGACCGGGCGTCGTCGGGCAATTGCTGAAGAACGGCTGGCCCAGGGACGTGCTGATGAACATCAACTTTCCGGATTTGCCGCCGGATGAAGTGAAAGAAGTCGAAGTGACGACGCAGGGGCGGCGCGATCATCACATCGTTTATGCCGACAAGCGCACCGATCCGCGCGGCGGCGTGTATTATTGGCTGGGCTTCCGCGGCCAGCTCTCCGATCCGCCGGAAGGCACCGACCTCAAAGCTATCTACAGCGGGCGCATTTCGGTGACGCCGCTGCACATCGATCTCACCCACATGCCGACGATGCGCGATCTCAAGGGCGTGCTCGGCGGCGCCGCGCCGAAGTTAGGGCAATAGGGAAGTAGGGATCGAAGTGACCACAACATATCGCCCTGTTGCCTTATTGCCTTACTGCCGTCGCGCGGAGCGCGTATGAGCGTCGATCCATCACGCCTCATGCGTTTCGTGCTCGAAATGCGCCAGGCGGGGGTGACCGATGCGCGCGCGCTCTCGGCGCTTGAGCGTACGCCGCGGACTCATTACGCGCCGGAGCATCTCGAAGGCTTGGCGCTCGATGACGTCGGATTGCCGCTTCCACATGCGCAGACGATGACGAAGCCGTCGATTGTCGGGCGCATGGTGGCCGCGCTTGCGCCGGAAGCGGGTGAAACCGTGCTCGAGATCGGCACTGGCTCGGGGTTTCAGGCGGCGGCGGTTTCGGCGATCGCCAACAAGGTGATCACGCTTGATCGCTGGAGCGATCTCACCATCGCGGCGCGCGGCAAGTTCGGCACGGCGCGGCTGATGCGGACCTTCGCGCATACGGCGGACGGGTTTGACGGCTGGACCGAGGACGCGCCGTATGACCGCATCGTCGTCAACGCGGCGTTGGCGGATTTTCCCGAACCGCTGCTGGCGCAACTGAAGCCGGGCGGGACGATCGTCGTCCCGCTGGGGGACGCGCAGAACCAACGTTTGGTTCGTCTACGCAATGGTGTGCGCGAAGATCTTGGGCCGATCAGGCTGCAGCCGCTGCAGCGCGGACTGGGCCAGACGCCGCCGGCGGCTTGAGCGCGTGCGCGATTCTACCGGATGCTGCCACGATGACGCGCGCCGCGCTCCTGCTTGCGCTGATGGCTGGCGCTTGCGCCACCAGCAGCCCTGCGCCGATTGCTTATGGAACGCCGGCCTCCTCGCCGGCGACGCCACCTTCGCGTCAGGCGCCTGCGCCGGCCGGCGAGACGCCCGCGATCCACATGGGACCTGCGCCTGAACCGAACTGGGCTGACGGCGAAGGCACGCCACTATCGGCGTACGCGTTGCGCCCCGAGGAGGCGCAGCCGTTCGATCCGTCGAACTGGCCGCGCACGCATACGGTCGGCGCCGATGAATCTCTTTACGACATCGCCACGCGCTACCAGGCGCCGTTGCGCGCGTTGATCGATCAGAACCGGCTGGAGCCCCCTTATGCGCTGGCGCCGGGACGCGTGATCGAATTGCCGCCGCCGCGCATCCACATTGTAGCGCGCGGCGAAGACTTCGAAGCCATCGCCCGGCGCTACAATGTCGACCTGAGGTCGCTGGCGCTGCTCAATCGGATGCGGCCGCCGTACGCGGTGCGACGCGGCGAGCGCATCGTGTTGCCGGCGATGGCGCGCGAATACGGACCGCCGGCGCCCTCGCCGGCAGCAGCGCCAGCCGACGAACCGCCGGCGATCCATAACGCAGCACGCTTCGCGTGGCCGCTGCGCGGCGATGTCGTCGCGCGCTTTGGCGCACAGCCGGGCGGAACCCGGCTTGACGGGATTGAGATCGCAGGCCGTGAAGGCGCAGAGGTCGTGGCGGCCGCTGAGGGCGACGTGTTCTATGCAGGCGCCGATATCGAAGGGCTAGGCAACCTCGTGCTTGTTCGCCACACCGACAATTACGTGACCGCCTACGGCTACAATCGCCGCGCTTTGGTGCGCGAAGGACAGCATGTGCGCGCCGGCGAGCCCATCGCCGAACTGGGCTTGCGTCCGGACGGTCGCGCGCGGCTGTTGTTTCAAGTGCGCCGGGGCAGCGAGGCGCTGGACCCAGCCCCATTGCTGGGGACGAGAGACTAGGGAGGAGGGACGAGAGTCATTCCAGACGGCCGGAGCAATGGCTTTAGTCCCTTGTCCCTCAACTGCGGCGAATGGGCGCAAAGGTCGGGCAGCCACTGATTGAAAAGGCGCCGCGCGCCGATATAGTCCCGGCCTTCGTTCGGGGCCTGCCCCATCTCTTCGAAACGGCAAAGCCGTTCCTTCCGCGAGGATCGATGTTCATCTCTTCCGCTTATGCGCAACCGGCGGCCGCTGGCGATCCGACCACGGGTCTGATCATGCAGATCGCGCCGCTCATCCTGATCTTCGTCGTGTTCTACTTCCTGCTGATCCGCCCGCAGCAGCAGGCGCGCAAGAAGCACATGGAAGTGATCGCGGCGCTGAAGAAGAACGACATCGTCGTGACATCGGGGGGCATGATCGGCAAGGTGAAATCCGTCGCCGACGACGAAGTGCGCGTGGAATTGGCCCCCAACGTCGATGTGCGCGTACTGCGCCATACGATCGCCGAAGTGCGGTCCAAAACCGAACCGGCGCCGGCTAACGATTCCAAGGCGGAATAGACAACATGCTTCAGGTCGCGCCGTGGCGCATTTGGATCGTCATTCTCGTGACGGTGATCGGCAGCGTGGTCGCGTTGCCCAACGTGCTGCCGCCGAACTTGCGCGAACAGCTGCCGCCTTTCTTGCGCCAGACGGTGAACCTCGGTCTCGACTTGCAGGGCGGGTCGCACCTGCTGCTCGAAGTCGACGTCAACACGCTGCGACGGCAACAGCTCGATAATCTCGCCGACTCGATGGCGACGGCGCTGCGCGATGCCGAGCCGCGCATCGGCTACACCGGCCGCGGCGTTGTCGGCGATGCGGCGCGTATCCGGCTGACCGATCCCACGCAACTCGAAGCCGCCCGCCGCGCGCTGCGCGAACTCGCGACCTCACCTACGACCGGCAATGAGATCATCGAATATACCGAAGGCGCAGACGGGCTGATCGAAGCGCGTATGACCAACGCGCGTCTGCGCGAACTGAGCCGTCAGGCTGCGCAACAATCGATCGAAGTCATCCGCCGCCGCATCGACCCCAACGGCACCAGCGAAATCAATATCGCCCGCCAGGGCGATAACCGCATTGTAGTGCAAGCGCCGGGCGTCACCGATCCGGAGGTGCTGAAAGACCGCATTGGCCAGACCGCGCAGATGACGTTCCACATGGTGCGCGAGGTCTCGCCCGAAGAGGCCGCGGCCGGACGCCTTCCGCCCGGCACGATGCTGGTGCAGCCGTATCCGCAAATGGGCTCTCAGCCCGAAGTGGTCGAGCGCCGCCCGCGCTTCACTGGCGAACGGCTGCAGCACGCCAGCCCGCGGACGGACCAGCAGACCGGCCAGTTCGTCATGGCGTTCCAACTCGACAGCCAAGGCCGGACTTTGTTCTGCCGGATCACGCGCCAGTACACCGACCAGCGCTTTGCAATTCTGCTCGATAACCAGGTGCTGACGGCGCCACGGATCAACGAGCCGATCTGCGGCGGCTCCGGTCAGATCACCGGCAATTTTACCGCGCAGTCGGCGAGCGAACTGGCGCTGATGTTGAACGCTGGCGCGTTGCCGGCGCCGCTCAGCGTCGTCGAAGAGCGAAGCGTCGGCCCGGAGCTCGGCCAGGACGCCATTGATGCGGGCCAGGTCTCGACAATGCTCGCCGGCGTCCTGGTGCTGATCTTCATGGTGCTCGCCTACGGCTTGTTGTTTGGCGGGATTTCGGTGGTGGCGCTCGTCGTCAACGGCATTCTCATCATGGCGGTGATGAGCCTGACCGGCGCGGCGCTGACGCTGCCGGGGGTTGCCGGCCTCATTCTGACGCTCGCGGTCGCGCTCGACGCCAACGTGCTGATCTACGAACGCATGCGTGAAGAGGCGAAAGCCGGGCGAAGTCCCGCGCTTGCGATCGACGCCGGCTTCAGCCGCGCGATGCTGACCATTCTCGACGCTAACACCACGCACTTGGGCGCGGCGCTGATCATGTTGGCGCTGGCGCCCGCCGGTCCCGTCAAGGGCTTCGCCTGGACGCTCACAATCGGCGTGTTCACCTCGGTGTTCACCGCGGTGCTGATAACCCAGGTGCTGGTGGCGTGGTGGTTCCGCTCGACGCGGCCGAAAAAACTCCCGATCACTTAGGCGAATGACACGATGTGGCCTCTCATCAAACTTCTGCCAGAGAAGACGAACTTCCGGTACGTGATGCTCGCCCCGGTGCTGGGCGCGCTCTCGATCATCGCCTGCGTCGCTTCACTCTATTTGACGATCTGGCCGCTGACGCCTCCCTGCGGCGGCTTGAACTGCGGCGTCGACTTCAAGGGCGGCACGGTGCTCGAATTCATCGACAACGAGCCCGTCGATGCGGGGCGCCTGCGCGAGGTGTTGGGCGCGCTCGATCTGGGTGAAGTGCGCCCGCAATTGTTCGAGGACACGCGCAACGCTGCGGTGCGCTACGAGACGCCGGAGGGCGCCGATCCGAACGCTACGGTCGCGCGCGTGCGCCAGGCGATATCGGCGGAGTTCGGCGAAGTGCGGTTCACGCGCGTCGAGGTCGTCGGTCCTCAGGTCTCCGGCGAGCTCTTCGTGCTGGGGATCGTCGCGCTTCTGTGCGGCATCGGCCTGATGCTGCTCTATATCTGGTTCCGCTTCGGCTTCACCTTCGGCGCCGCCGCCGTTTTGGCCCTGGCGCACGATGTGATCCTGACGTTCGGGCTCTTCGCCGTCACGCAGATGGAATTCACGCTGACCGCGGTCGGCTCGATCCTCACCATCATCGGCTATTCGATCAACGATAAGATCGTGGTCCTGGACCGGGTGCGGGAGAACTTGCGCAAGTACAAGAAGATGCCGATGAAGGAACTGATCGATCTCTCGGTTAACGAAACCCTCTCGCGCACGATCATCACCGGCGTCACCGGCCTGATGGCGCTGGGCGTCATGTCCTATTTCGGCGGCGAAGCATTGTTCGCGTTCTCGGTATCGATGATATTCGGCATTGTCATCGGCACCTATTCGTCGATCTATGTCGCCGCACCCGTGCTCATCATGCTGGGCGTGGGCCGGCGGGAGAGTTTCCAGTCCGCCACCGACAAGAACGAGAGCCGCGAGGCGACCTCCACCCCGTGACCTCGTAGGCAAAGGTCATTATTGTCCGCATAGAGCCGTGAGTCTTAGCCTCGCGGCGCGTATGGGATTTGCGCCGCGCGGGGAGAAGCGTGATGGCCTGGTTTCTGAGCAATCTGCGTTATGTCGCCTGGACCGCGCTCGCGGTCGGGGCGCTGTTTCTGATTTACTTTGCGATGGGCGTGGCCGGGTACGCGTTCAGCGACGGCGCCTTCTGGGAATCGGTGCTGCGCTGGCTGCACGTGCTCTTCGGCATCATGTGGATCGGCCACCTCTACTACTTCAATTTCACGCAGATTCCGAACATGCCGAAAGTTCCGGACGAACAGAAGCCGGCCGTCACCAAGGTGATCGCGCCTGCGGCGCTCTACTGGTTTCGCTGGGGCGCGATGTTCACCTTGATCAGCGGCGTGCTGCTGGCCTGGAATCAGAACTACCTGTTCCAGGCGCTCACCCTCGGCGCGCTCGACGATCCGAGCTTTGCCGTGCCCAAGCACATCCTGATCGGCATTGGCGTCTGGCTCGCCATCATCATGTGGTTCAACGTCTGGTTCATCATCTGGCCGAACCAGCAGAAGGCGCTCAACATCGACAACAAGTATCCCGATCTCGACGCCGCGGCGAAAGCCGCCGCTGGCAAGACGGCGATGCTGTTCTCGCGCACCAACACGTTCCTCTCCGTGCCGATGCTGGTGGCGATGACCGGCGCGAGTACATTGTTCTAGAGACGTGGAGCTAGGGACGAGGGACGGGGCGGCTTGATCCCTCGTTCCTCGTCCGTCATCCCTAGTCCCGTGGAAAATCTCGACCAACTTGTCCGCCGCGTCGACGAAGACCGCTGGCTGGCGTCGCGGTTCGCACCGGCTTTTGTGCGCGAGCGGCTGACGGCGATCTACGCGGTCAACTACGAAATCGCCCGCACGGCCGAAACGGTGCACGAAGCGGCGCTGGGCGACATTCGTCTCGAATGGTGGCGCTCCGCGCTTGAAGAGATCGCGCAAGGCGAGAAGCCGCGCGCACATCCGGCGCTCGAGGAACTCGCGCGGACCATGAAGGACCCGCTTCATGCGACGCTGCTGCAAGAAATTGTCACGGCGCGACGCGCTGATCTCGACCCGCGGCCATTCGCGAATTGGGTGGCGGTCGAAGCGTATGTGGATGCGACCGCCGGCGTCTTAATGCACGTTTCTGCGGAGCAATGCGCGGCGCCGCGCGCGCCGTCCGAGGCGTTCATCGAAGCAGCGGGAAGGGCGTGGGGACTCACGGGGTTGTTGCGCGCGCTAGAGTTCTGGCGCGCCAAGGGCCGTTCGCCCCTTCCGCGTGAAGGTGGTGATGCGACTGAACTCGCGGCGCGCGCGCGGGCCGCGTACGAAGCGGCTCAAGCCTTGGCGATATCGATTGCGCAAGAGGCGTTTCCGGCGATCGGATACGTCGCGCTCGTACCCGGCTATCTGCGCACCGGAGGACGGCAACGCTCACTCTTCGGTCGCCACGCTAGGCTGATTGCCGCTTCCGCGACTGGCCGCATCTAACGCTGCGCCGTTCGACGCTCGCGCGCCTCGCGCGTGGCTTCGCGCAGCCGCGTATTGAGCGCCTGTTCGTTGAAGCCGGCCACGAGTTCGCCATTGATGACGAAGCCTGGCGTGCCGGTGATGTTGTAGTCGATGGCGTGGGCGCGGTTCTGTTCAAGGATCGCGGTGATCTCGGGAGCGTCCATGGTGCGGCGCATGCGCGCGACATCGATGCCGCTGCGGCGGGCGATGGCGTCGATCTGCGCCGAGGTCAGCTCCTGGTCGAGCGGGAAGCTCATCAGCGCGCGGTGAAATTGCAGGTAGCGTCCTTGCGGCATCGCCGCGATCGCCGCGCGCGCAGCCTCCATCGAAGCGTCGGAGAGGATCGGCAACTCCTTGAACACGACGCGCACGTCGCGCCGCGTCCGGGTGACGTCGATCACCCATTCCAACGCGGCGTGGCAGTAAGCGCAGCGATAATCGTAGAATTCGACGATGGTCACCGTCGCGTTGGCGGGACCAATGGCGAAATCGCGCGGGTCGTTCTTGATCTCGAGCCACCGTTCGGCCGAGGTGCGCTCGGCTAGCGCGTCGAGCGCTTCACGCAGCACATCGGGATTGTCGACGAGGTACTGCCGCACAATGGCGCGTATTTCCGCTTGCTCCTGGGCGTTGAACCTTTGCGCTGCGACGGGACCAGCGAAGGCGAGGGCAAGCAATAGAAACAGGCGCGCGATCACGGGCGTTCTCCAACGGGGGCCGACATGACCGCTTTTCACCGCGCCGGCAAGCTCAGCTGCGCCGGCCGCGCCGTTCCATCTGTTCGCGCACTTCGATGCTGGCGAAGTTCACGATGTCGTTGGCGCGCTGATAGTCGGTGGTGTTGCGCGGCAGGCCGCGCCGCGCGCGCTCGGCGAAATTGAGCGCAAGGCTGTAGTCGCCGACGCTGAAGCTCTGTTCCGCTGAGGCGAGTTCCGCCAAGGATTCGTCGCCGCGCTCGCCATAGGCGCGCGCCATTTCGCGCCAAGCGTAGCCGTTGTTTGGCTCCTGCGCCGCCGCTTGGCGCAGCAGGCGAATGGCCTCGTCGATGTTGGGACGGCCGCCGCTTTCGATCAGGGCGCGCGCAAGATTGATTTGCAGCAGCGGCTGGCCGGGGGCGAGTTCGAGCGACCGGCGGTGATAAGGGATGGATTCGGCTGTCTGTCCGGTCTCGAACAGGATTTGCCCCATCAGCTCCTGAAAATATGGATTACCCGGTTCCTCATCGATCAGAGTCTGCAGTTCGGCGCGCGCTTCCGTCCGTTTCGAGGCGCGGAAATAGGCGATGGCGCGGGCGTAGCGCGCCGGTTGCGATTGATCGCGTAGCGGATAACGCGCGAGCGTTCGCCCTTCCGATTCAATGAAGCCGTAGAGCTTCGCCTGCATCATGCGGAAGCGGCGCATGTTGTCGTCGGTCTCGCTCGCGTCATGATGAGACGCTGCGGTGACCGCGGCGCGCAACGCTTCGACGCGGTCGGAGGTGAATGGGTGCGTCATCAGCCATGGCGGCGCGCGGCGCGCTTGGAATTCGTAGGGACGCATTTCGCGGTCGAAGAAGGTGATGAGGCCGCGGCCGGATTGACCGGTGGCTTCGAGATATTGCAGCGCCGCTTGGTCTGCGGAAGCTTCCTGCGTTTGGGTGTGGCGAACGATGTCGCCCATCGCAAAGGCTTGCGAGCCGCTGATCAGCGCGGCGCCCGCCTGCGGCGCGCCGGCGGCGATCGCCAGGACGCCGAGACCGATCGAGATCAGCATCGGCCCCATAGCGCGTTGGATGTCCTGCGCGCGGCCGGGACCGTGGCCGCCGGCGATGTGGCCGGTTTCGTGCGCCATCACGCCGATGATCTCGTTCGGATTCTGCGCCTCCAGCACAAGGCCGGTATGCATGAAGATGTTCTGCCCGCCGGCGACGAATGCGTTAATCGAGGGATCCTGCACGATGTAGAGATCGACATCGCCCGGTTGCAGGCCTGCAGCCACGAGCAGCGGGTTTGTGTAAGCGCGCAGCGTGTCTTCGATCTCGGCGTCGCGGATGAGCGCTGGGGCGCGCTCTTGCCGCTGAGCGTGGGCAGTCTCCGCCGAAGCAAGCGCCAGCGCCGTCAGCGCAGCGACCGTGCGCGTCGCAGCGCGACCCAGTTCAGAAAGACCAGACGCGGCCATGCCCGCTCCTCGATTCCGCTCCCCGCACCGTCCCGGTTGAAGCGCCGGTTTGGGGCGGGAACAAGGCCTTACGCCTTAGCAGTTCGTCAGCTCTTCTTCGACCAGCGCGACAGCCGCGTGAAGAATTTATCGCGCCGCTCCTGATCGGGTTCGTACGCCGGTTGTTCGGCGATCGGCGCTGGTTCCGGCACCTCAGCACCGGCACTGATCGCCTCGCTGTAGACTTCCGTCGCCGGTTCCGCGGCGGGATGGACGATGATTTCGGCCTCCGGCGGCGGCGCTGACGTTTCTTCGGCGTCTTCGACCGCCGGCGCAGCGCGGCGGCGCGCATCCCCGTTGCGAGCGGAACGCTCCGGGCGCGGCGTCAGATGCTTCAAATCGGCGCTGACGAAATCGAGCCATTCGCCGCCGTCGACCTCGTAGACACGCCGGACGCGGCCGCGTCCACGGCGGCGGCGGCGGCCGTTGCGCGCGCCGCCTACTTCGCCGGTTTCACGCGGTGATTGCGGCGTCTCGCTTTCTTCGCTGCTGCGCGCTTCCGCCTCGGCGCCGTCGCCTTCATCGTGGCGGCGCTTGCCGCCGCGGCGTCCCCGGCGCCGGCGGCGCTTGCGATCCTCGCTGTCGCCGTCGGCGGCGACTGGCGCAGCTTCGGCGTCTTCGTCTTCTTCCGCGGCCTCGGCGGCTTCTGCGAGCGCATCGGCTTCTTCGGCCTCGACCTCGACGTCGCGGCGCTGTGGCTTGCGGCCGCGCGTAGGCGCGGCGTCGACTTCATCGATCTCTTCGTCGAAGTCGCCTTCGGCGAAGTTGATCTCGAAGTCGCCGGGATTCATGCCAGGGGCGGCGCCGACGCGCACCTGCACATGCCGATGCCCTTCGATCGCAGCCAGCGCATCACGTTTTTCGTTCAGCAGATAGATCGCCACGTCAGAGGCGGTGCGCGCCTCGATCAAGCGGTTCTTCTGCTTCACCGCGGCTTCGTCGAGCGCACGGAGCAGAGCGAGCGAAGCGCTCTCCACCGAACGCACGCGGCCGGAGCCCTGGCAATGGTCGCAGACGTGGCTGGTGCCTTCGAGCACGCCGGTGCGGCGGCGCTGGCGCGAGAGCTCGAGCAGCCCGAAGCCGCTGATCTTGCCCATCTGCACACGCGCGCGGTCGAAGCGAAGATTGTCCTTCATCCGCTTTTCGACGGCGCGATCGTTCTTTGGCTCCTCCATGTCGATGAAATCGATCACGATGAGGCCGGCGAGGTCGCGCAGACGCATCTGGCGCGCCGCTTCGTCGGCGGCCTCCAGGTTGGTCTTGAACGCGGTCTGTTCGATATTGCGCTCGCGCGTGGCGCGGCCGGAGTTGACGTCGATCGCAACGAGCGCTTCGGCCTGGTTGATGACGATGTAGCCGCCCGATTTCAGATGGACGATCGGGGAATAGATCGAGTCCAATTGCTTCTCGACGCCGTGCTTGGCGAAGATCGGCGTTGCATCCTTCCACAAATGCACGCGCTTTGCGTGCGAAGGCATGAGCATGCGGACGAAGTCTTTGGCTTCCTTGTAGGCGTCCTCGCCCTCGACGTGCACTTCGTCCACGTCCTTGTCGTAGAGATCGCGGATGGCGCGCTTCACCAGCGAGCTCTCTTCATAGATCAACGCCGGGGCGATCGATTTCAGGGTGTCGTCGCGGATGGTTTCCCAGGCGCGCGAGAGATATTCGTAGTCGCGCTTGATCTCGGTCTTGGTGCGCTTCGCGCCCGCCGTGCGAATGATGAGGCCCTGGCCCTGCGGGACGTCGAGGTCCTGCGCGATCTTCTTCAGCCGCTTGCGGTCGGTCGCTTGCGTGATCTTGCGCGAGATGCCCCCGCCGCGGCCGGTATTGGGCATCAGCACGCAATAACGGCCCGCGAGCGAGAGATAGGTGGTAAGCGCTGCGCCTTTGTTGCCGCGCTCTTCCTTCACCACCTGCACGAGCATTATCTGGCGGCGGCGGATGACTTCCTGAATCTTGTAACGGCGCGTCAGGATGCGGCGGCGGCGCTCGTCGCGCGCTTCATCATCCTCTTCCTCGTTTTCGCTTTCCTCCTCTGCCTTGGCCAGTTCAGCCTTGATGGCTTCCTGGTCGTCGTGGGGGATCGCGTAATAGTCGGGGTGGATTTCCGAGAAGGCGAGGAAGCCGTGACGATTGCCGCCATATTCCACAAAGGCAGCCTGCAGCGACGGCTCAACGCGCGTCACCTTGGCGAGATAGATATTGCCTCTGAGTTGTTTTTTGCTGGCTACCTCGAAATCGAAATCTTCAACGCGGCTTCCGTCGAGCACCGCGACCCGGGTCTCTTCCGGGTGGGCGGCGTCGATCAACATTTTCTTGGCCATTAAGGGCTCCGTAGGCGTCGCGCGCACGGGC
>JBFWYQ010000012.1:0-93642 GCA_050186235.1 Hyphomonadaceae bacterium | reverse complement strand
CTTCGTCTTCGCTCGCGTCGGCCGGCTCGCCGGCTTTGGAGAAGCATCGGAGCTTCACGCTCAATCACCACGCTCGCACATCGGTTCGAACTAAGGCCGACTGGCCGTCGCTGCGGAGCGATGGGTGGAGTGTAGGGGCGGATTCAACTCGGTCGGATTGATTTTCTTGGGGGCGTTGAAGTTGCGAGGAATTTGCGTGCGAACTGGTGGGATAGACAATGATCTATCCAACGTTTCCGGCAGAAGGCCTGCGATCTTGTCCGCCGAAGCTCGGGACACGAAAGCGGAAAAAGGGCGGACGGCGCCCGGGAAGTGCTGGGGCGCCGCATTAGCGGTCCGCCGGACTTGGTGTACAACGGGCGGCGGCGGAGGGCGTCCATGCGCCATTGGCTCCTGTGTCTCGCGCTGTTGACGGCGTCCTCGCTTGCTGAGGCGCAGGCGCCGCTACCCGATACTCTGCGCGCATCGCCGCTGACGGTTGCGCAGCAGCAGGAACTTAATCGGCGGCTGACGCGGCTGCAGTCGCGATTTCAGACGCTTGCATCGGAAACCGAGCTTCGGGACATCGCCATTCGCAACATTGCCATGGAAATCTTCGGCGCCAGGCCGGACCTGGATTTCGACAGCTATGTCGAGCTGATCGAAAGCGGCGCCCGCGAGCTGAGGACATACATCTCGGAGGCTCGAAACCGGGTCGAGACGGATCCGGGCGCCTCGGAGATTAGACGCCAAGCGCTGGCGGCAGCCGAGGCCGGGCAGCTTTCCGAGGCCCGCCGCCTGTACGATCAGCTGATCAGCAACAACAGAAGCGCAAGGCAACGCCAGCGCGAAGCGGAAGACAATGCGCGCCGGCTCCAGCGAGAAGCGGAAGACCTGGCCGACGCCGCCGATCTGGCCGAGTCGGCGCGGCTCGCTTACGCCGCATCCGATTTCCGCTCGGCGGCGGGGCGCTACGCTGAAGCCGCCGAACTGGCGCCGGCCAACGCAGCATCCCAGCGCCTGGAGTACAGGCGCGAGCAGGCGCAATCCTTGTACGTGCTGGGCGAGCGCTTTGGCGACCCCGGCGATTTGCGTGCGTCGGTAGCGGTCTATCGGGATTTGGTGCTGCCTCTGACGCCGCGCGACTCGAACGCCTACGCGTGGGGCGCTACGCAGGATTCACTGGGCAGCGCGTTGAGCGTGCTCGGTGAGCGCGGCGATGACGAGGCGCTTTCACAAGCGGTCACCGCGTATCGAAGTGCGCTCGAGGTGCGCACGAGAACGGGCGATCCGTTCGGCTGGGCGCAGACGCAAGTGAATCTTGCCACTACGCTTGTCCGGCGCACCGAGATGGGGGATTCGGCGGCGGCTCGCGAGGCGGTTGCCGCGCTGCGCGGGGCGCTGAGCGTTTGGACGCTGGAGGGAAGTCCGGAGCGGTGGACGACCACCATGTCCAATCTCGGCGCCGTGTTGACGTCGCTGGGCCAGATGGGCGATCGCGCGGCGCTGGCGGAAGCGATCGAGATTTATCGCGAGGTGTCGGCGCACAGCGACCGGGTGAGCGATCCCCGGGGTTGGGGCATCGTGCAAATCAACCTGGGACGCGCCTTGAATGAGCGCGCAGACACCGGAGACCGGCAAGCCGCCGACGAGGCCATTGCGGCGTTTCACCGCGCGCTCGAAGTGTTCACGCCTGAAGTTGACCCGCATTTTCGCTCGACGGCGTTGCACAATCTGGCGAACACACTGGGGCACAAGGCCGATTTGGGAGACGCCGACGCAGCAGCGCAGGCGGTCGCCATCCTGCGCGAAGCGCTGTCGTTCCGCACGCGCGAGCGCGACGAAGCGGGCTGGGCTGCATTGCAGAATGATCTCGGCATCGCCCTCTACCGGACCGCCGCCGCCGGCGACGCATCGGCGCGCACGCAGTCGATCGATGCGTTTCAAGCGGCGTTGAGCGTGACACTGGGCCGTGACGCCCGCGCGTCAGCAAGAACGCAAACCAATCTGGCGACGACGCTTCTGTTGCAAGATGATGCGCAATCCGTGGCCGAGGCGATTGCGACTTATAGAGCTTCGCTTGCGGCGACACCGCGCGCGGACAATCCTTTGGGCTGGGCTTTGGCGCAGATGGGTCTGGCGGACGCGCTATACGCAAAGGGCCGGCAAGGGGATGATTCCGCGCTGACCGAGGCCGTCGCCGCCTATCGCGCCGCACAGAGCGTGTTCACGCCCCAGTTCGATGGGACGCGATGGGCATCCGCGCAATTTGATTTAGGACGCGCATTGCGTGTTTTGGCCAGCCGAGCGCAGCGCGGTCAAGCTGCTGATCTTGACACGGAGGCCGTGCGTGAACTCAACCGCGCATTCGAGATTTATACACGTGAAGCTTGGCCCGAAAGTTGGGCCGCCACGAACTTTCAGATTGGATTGGCGCTCCGTCATCGCGCGGATGAAGAAGAGGCGGCCGTCAAGGTCGAAACGCTCCGGGCTTCGGTGTCGGCCCTTCAGCAGGCGCGCGATGTTTATCAAAGCAGAAACGACGCGAGCGATATCGCGGTGACGCAGGAAAACCTGGGGCATTCATTGTATGCGCTGGGATTTGCCGTGGATCGAGACGAGCGGCGCGTTGCGCTACGGGACGCCGCGGCGGCGTTCGATGCGGCCGCGCAACTGCGGCCGCGCGAAACCGAAGCCGCTTCATGGGCGCGGACGCTGCGGAACAAGGGTCTTGCTCTGCGGCAGTTGGCGTACGATCTCGACGGCGCAGAACGCCTGGCGGCTCTGCGCGCGGCAAGAGAAGCCTATACGGCCACCGCAGATACGCCATCTCGAAGCCAGTCGCCTGTGCCGTGGGCGGAAAGCCAGCAAAGGCTGGCGAGCATCTGGAGCGACTTGGGCCAACACTACGAATCCGAAGAGCCGCGCGCGCTTGATCATGCGCTCGCCGCCTATCGTGGGGCGCTTGAAGAACTCACTGTTTCCGCCGCTCCCGATCAGCGCTCGAGCGCCCTCAATGGGCTTTGCTACGCTTTGTCTTTCGTTGGTGAGCGGGCGCGCGAGCCGGCCGCGGCGGAGCGCGCGCTGGCGGAAGGCGCGCAAGCTTGCCTGGAAGCGCTGAGCCTGCGGCCGCGTGAGCGCGATGCGGTTGGCTGGGCGGCGACGCAGGACAGTCTCGGCCGCGTGCGGGAGATGGAAGGCCGCCGCAGGGGCGATCCCGCTTTGTATCGCGCGGCGCTCGAGCATTATCAAACCGCGCTGGCGGTCTTTGTGTCCGAGAGTGTTGAGGATCTCGAAGCAGAAACGCGCGCCAATATCGCGCGCGTCGACGCTGCGCTGGCGGTTCAATAGGGCCAAACCTTCACCAAGCGCGGCCAGTTCAAGATGCCGGACGCAACACCAGCGTCCGCTTGTGTTCGGTCACATGCGTGCGGGGCGGCGGGAGCGTGCCGGTTTCGCCGGTCGGGCGGAAGCCGTGGCGTTCGTAGAGGCGGATGGCGGGCGTGTTGAAATCGCCGACGCCCAAAGTAATGCGCCGGAAGCCGCGCTCGCGCGCCCAATTTGCGGCGCTTGTTATGAGCGCGTCGCCTGCGCCTTTGCCGCGCGCCTCGGGCGCCACCCACATCGCATAAAGACCAGCCTCGCCGTCGTCACTTCGTGCGGCGACGACGATGCCGATGTCGGCGCCGTCAATGTTGGCGATAAAGGTTGCGGCGTCGGCGCTCGCCAAACGCCGGCGCCACTCTTCGTCGGTGAATTGGGTCTCGCGATCAAGCGTCGATCCGAACGCATCCGGCATGTCAGCCAGCGCGCGCAGCCGGACGGCGCGGCTCCGGCGCCAATCCGAAATCTGCGCGTGTTCGACGTTGACCCTGGTCATGCGCGCGATGTTGCACGTCTTCCGCGTGGAGGGGAGAGGCTCAGCCCGCTGCGGCGTCGATCAGCAGGAAGGCGCGGGTCAGTTCGGCGTTCATTTGTGCGCGGCCGCGACCCATTTGCTCGGCGATGCGCGCCCCTTCGCTGCGCAGGAACTGCATTGCTTCCTGATTGGCATGGCCGTCGCGGGCGAGGTGTGCAGCCATGCGCTGCGCGGCTTCGGGAGCGGCGTCGCGCACGGCGCGGCGGCGCGATTGGGTGCCGGAGCGCGCGCGCTGAGCGATGCGCTCGAGCGCGGAGGGGGAGAAGACGTCGTCCAGGCGAAGGCCCGCGTGTTCGATGGTTTCGACGATCGGCAGCACGACGGTGCGCGGTTCGGCGATCTGGCGGCGCAGATGCGCGACAGGATCGGGCGCAGGCTCGCGCCGGGGCGCAGCGGCGGGGCGCGGCTCGGCGGCGGCGCCGTCGACGTTCGAGAGCAGGTCGCGCCAGGTCCAATCGCTGGGTACAGGCCGATCCGCGGCGGGCGCGCGCGACGGCGGCGGTGCGTCGCCGAACATCGGCGGAGGGGGATCGTCGCGTCCGCGCGCGGGCGGCAGGTCGAGGGGGTCGTTGGCCTCGTCGCGCCACGAGCGATCGTAGCCAGGCGCGGCTTCGTCGAGAGCTTCCCCGCGCTTGCGCGCCCTCGGTTCGTCGCCGACGGCGTCGCGCGCGCCGCGGGCGGCGTGGCGGGCCGCTTCCGCCGCATCGCGCAGGCGCTCGAGCGCGACCGCCGCCTCGCGTTCGACGTTCACCGCTTCGCCGCGAATGAGTTCGGCGGCGCGCTTGGCGTCATCGATGGCGCGGTGGGTGGTTTCGCGCACGGCGCCAGCGGTCGAGTTGGCCGCATGCGAGGCCGCTTCGGCCGATTGGCGCGCGGCGTCGGTGAGGCTTGTGGCTTTCGCCAGAATGTCGAGGGCGTTGGAGAGCGCGTGCTCGAGGCGGAGCGCGGAATCGGCGCTGGCTTGGGCGGCGCTGGAAAGGCCGTTGGTGCGGTCGCTGATGAGGGCGGCGGCGGCGCCGAACGAGGTGAGGCGGTGATCGAGCGCCTGATCGGCGGCGCGCACTTCCGCTTCGGCGACGCGCGCGGCTTCGGAGATCGAATGCGTGTGCTTGCCGATCGAGTCGCCGATCGATTGCGCCTGGTTGGTGAGATCGCGCGAGATGCGCATCAATTCGTCGCGCTCGCGCTCCATGCCGACGATCATCTGGTTGGCGCCGGCCTTGGCCTGGTCGGCCATATCCTCGACCGCCTTGGATTGGCGCGAGATCTGGCCTTCGACGTCTTGCAGCCGCTTCAGCGTCTGCAGCAGCGCCTGGTCGAGCTGGTTGATTTCGCCGCGCACGGTTTCGGCGAGCTGGCGGGCGGCGTCTTCGGCGCTGCGTTCGGGGTTCATCAGCCGGTCGGCGGCGTCGGCGAGGCGGCGGGCTTCGGCGCGCGCGCGCGCGCTGTCGCGGGCGGCCATGCCGGAGAACACCGACATCATCGCCGGCAGCACCGTCACCGCGCCTACGGCGCCGATTTCCGGGATGGTCAGGGAGGAGATGTTGGCGGGCCCGATCAGCACCACCGCGCCGGCGACGCTGCCGATGACCCAGAGCACGCCCACGACCAGCCCGAGAATGCCGATCATCGCGCCCGGATCGCGCGAACGCTCGGCGTCAGCTGTGGTCGAGGTCATGCAGCACTAGTCCCGCGGAAGCGCGCAGACGTGCGCGCGTTCGGTAAACGGAAACGAAATAAGTGCGGCCATTCAAGGGCGAACACGCGCCAGCGCAAGCTAACGTTCAGACAGCTCGCGCGTTCGTTGTCGCCGTCAGCGGTCGTTCGTCTGGCAGGCTTCGCCCGCGCAGCTTTGTTGATCGACGTTGCGCTGCTCAAGCGTCACCCCGACCCATGCCAAGGCCATAGCGATCAACGCGTCGCGCACCATCACCAGAAACGCCAACATCGCCCTCTACCTCAATGCAAGCAGCAGCACATGTGCGCCCGCACGCACGCAACCACAAGCTTCTATGCCGATTTGCGCCGGAAAAAAGTGAATTCAGCGCTACTGGCGCCGTAGCGCGATGGTTGACTGGCCGCGCCCCGATGCTATTTTCACCGTGATGTTACAACATAACAGCATCACTTCCGGGCGGCGCGCCCATTTGGCCCACGCCGCGGTGATGGGGCTCCACGCGCTCTGTTGCGGCATGCCGGCGCTCATGTTGGCCGCGGCGACGGTCTCGGGCGCGGCCTCGGGCGTCGTGTTACTCTCTGATTTCCTTGGAAAATGGCATGACTTCCTGCATCAGCACGAGATGTGGATCCTGGCCGTTTCGGCCGCGCTGGTCGTGCTCGGCGGCTGGCTGGAGGCGGCTGCCCGGCGGCAGCGCCGACAGGGCTTTCCATGGCTGTTTGCCTTCTCGCTGTTCTGCTTCGTCGCCAACGTGACGATCATCCTGGTTCATCGCGCAATTTGAAGTTGTAGGCCTGACGGAACTACGGCTGCGTCAGATCCGCGGTTAGTCCTAAATTCACCCTGCACTGGCAGCGTCACCCGACACCGACGGGCTCGGGAGCCAAGCCAACGATGACGCCTAAGCCGCCCACCGCGCTCGCCAGCGCCGCCGAAACGCGGCGGCGCGAAATGCCGGCCTCGATCGCTCTGACCATCCTCACAGGCGGCATCGCCGCGGCGATCATGGGCGGGCCCTGGCCAGTCGGCTGGTCTGCGATCATGGCGCTGCTGTTGATCTTCGACACTGAACTTTATCGCCGCCTCGACGCCGCCGAGACCAGAATCGAAGGCCGCACAATGGCGGGGCTGGCGCTCTGGGCCGCATTCAGTTCGGGCTTCTACGCCATCCTGCCGATCACGCTCTGGCTCGACGGCGCAGCCGCCGGCGCGACGGCCGCGATGTTGCTCTGGGTGGCCGGCGTTGTCCGCCATTTCAGTCCGGGGGTCTCTGGCGGCTTGACGATCGCGCTCGCGGGCGCTGCACCGCCGGCGCTCTCGTTGCTTGCGTCGCCGCTGCTGCTGGCGGCGACGACGGCGCGCCCGGATTGGGACCTCGCTGTGATAGCGGCGATCGGCGGCGGCGCGCTGATGGCATACGTGACCCAGGCGCGTGTCAGTGCCGCCGACGCAGAGCAGGCGTTGCGTGAAAGCAAGCAGAACGACAATCAGCAGAGCGCGCTGGCGCAGCTCGTGTTCGAGCAGGGGGCCACTGCCGCCATGCTCGTCGATCGCGAAGGCCGCGTCGTCGCCATGAGCCGGGCGATGCGCGATGGGCTCAAGGAGAAGGACCCGATCGGCAAAATCTTCGAGGACATGATCGGTTGGGCGCCGGATCGCTGGCGCGATGCCTTCGCGCGCGCGCTGAGCGGCGAAATCGTGCGCTTCGAGGAAGATGAAACGCGCACCGCTGAGGGCGTATTGTGGTTCAATTGGGAGGCGCGTCCGTGGCGCGGCGTCGACGGCGAGATCATCGGTGTTGTTTCGTACGGCAGCGATATCACCCAACTGGTGCAGGCGCGCGCCGCGGCCGCCGCCAACGAACAGCGCCTGACTGTGGCGCTCAAGATCGGCCACAGCCTGGTCTGGGAAGTGGATTTCAAGAAGCGCGCAATCAGCTGGCACGGAGATGTCGAAGCGCTCTACGTGCAGCCCTTCACCTTCACCCAGTTCATGGAAAGCTCGACCGGCCATCTGCACGAGGATGACCGGCTGGCGCTGCGCGAATATTTCCTGCAGGTCGGCAATGGCGGCGGCGGTTGCGTCGAACACCGTGTGTTGCATCCGAACGGCGAGACTCGCTGGGTCGAGGCGTGGGCGCAACGCGTGCTCGGCCGCTCCGGCGGCGTGCGCCGCATCGTCGTGATTTCCAAGGACATCACCGAGCGCAAGCGGCAAGAAGCGGCCTTCATCGCCGCGATGCACCGCGCTGAGGAAAGCTTGAAATCGAGACGCGCGCTGTTCGGCGAAAGCGCGGCCGCCGCCGAAGCCCTCGATGAGGCGGCGGTCAATGTCGCCGAGATGTACGAACGGCTGGAAAGCCTCGTGGCGGAAATGAATGCGCGCGATCTGAAGCTCGCGGAAACGATGGCCAGTTTGCGTTCGGCGCGCGAAGCGGCGGAGGCGGCCAACGTGTCGAAGTCGCAATTCCTGACCTCGATGAGCCACGAACTGAGGACGCCGCTCAACGCCATCATCGGCTACTCGGAAATCCTCATGGAGGAGGCGGAGGCCGATGAGCGCGCCACCGATATCGCCGATCTGCAGCGCGTGTTGAGTTCGGCGCGTCACCTGCTGCACCTCATCAATGACATTCTCGATCTGTCGAAGATCGAAGCCGGCCGCATGGACATCAGCGCATCCGACTTCGATGTCGCCGCGTTGGTAAGCGAAGCGGCTGCAACGGTCCGTCCGAACGTCGAGAAGAACGGCAGTGTGCTCAAGCTTCAGATCGACGCCGATGTGGGCGCGGCCTGCACGGATTCGTTCAAGCTCAATCAGTGCCTGCTCAACCTGCTCTCGAACGCCGCCAAGTTTACCCGCGAAGGTGAGATCGCCATCCGCGCGCGCCGCGATGGCGATGACGTCGAGATCGCGGTTTCCGACACCGGCATCGGCATGACGCCGGAGCAAGTGAAGCGTTTGTTCAACGCCTTCGTCCAGGCCGATGCGCTCACCGCGCGCCGATATGGCGGCACGGGTCTGGGCCTCGCGCTGACGCGCCGCATCATGCAGATGCTTGGCGGCGAAGTGTCGGTGTCGAGTGCGCCTGGCGAGGGTTCGACGTTCACGCTGCGATTCCCGGCGCAATTGAACTCCGTTCACGCGCCGGCTCGCATCGATGCGAACTCCGTGTCAGGGCAGGGCGGGCAGCGTCTGGCGCTGCTGATCGACGACGAGGAAAGCGCGCGCGATCTTACCGCGCGTTCGCTGACCCGGCTCGGGTTCGATGTGCGATGCGCGGCGACGGCTGCGGAGGGACTCGAGCTTGCGCGCACGTTGCGGCCGAGCCTCATCCTGCTCGACATCAATCTGCCGGATGTGTCCGGCTGGGATGTACTGGCAGTGCTCACGACCGGCGACGCCGCCGACATTCCGGTGATCATTCACTCCATCGACGACAATCGTCAGCGCGCGTTGTCGTCAGGCGCCTGCGAGCATCTGGTCAAGCCGGCTGACCGCGATGTGCTCGCGGCCGCAGCGCTTCGCTTCGCGCGCACACCCGATACTGCAAAGCCGGCCGAGACGTCGGCGCTCTCAACGCAAGCCAAGACGGCGTGAAAGGCCAGGGACCCATGCGCATACTCATCGCAGAAGACCATCCCGATAACCGCGAAATGCTCACCCGCCGGCTCGAACGGCGCGGCTACGAAGTGCATGTCGCCGAAAACGGCGCTGAGGCGGTGGAGAAGGCCAAGGTTTGCGCGCCCGATCTCATCCTCATGGACATTTCGATGCCGGTGATGTCGGGCATTGAAGCCACCAAGGTGATCCGCACGACGCCGGATGTGAGCAACGTCAAGATCGTGGCGCTGACAGCTCACGCGATGGAAAGCGCGCGTAAGGAGTGCATGGACGCCGGTTGCGACGACTTCGCGACCAAGCCCGTCGATTTCGCCGGGCTCGTAGCGCTGATCGAGAAGTATGCGGCCTGATAATTGGGTAAACGGCCGCTAAGGTTAGCGCATCTAAACCATCCAAAAAACGCGATCAGCCCTGCGCCATTAGCGCGGCCTCAACCCTGCTTAGAGTAAATTGGCTCTCTGGTATTGGGTTCAACGGGTCCAGGGGATCAGATGTCCTCGGCGCAAGGCGATGATGGCGCGTCCGCATCGACGCGCCTTGGACGCATTCTGCTGGTCGACGACCAGGCGCAGAATCGCGACATGCTCGGCCGCCGTCTGGAGCGCCGCGGCTACGAGGTCGTGCTGCGCGAAACCGCCGTCGGCGTCGAGGATGTCATTGCCGAACTCGACATCGAACTGGTGCTGCTCGACTGGATGATGCCCGAGCGCTCCGGCCTCGACGCGCTCACCGGGATACGGGAACGCTTCGACGCCGAGCACGTGCCGGTGATCGTCGTCACCGCGCTCGATGACGGCGATATCGTCTCGAAGGCGCTCGAGGGCGGCGCCAACGACTACATCACCAAACCGATCGACTTGCGCGTGCTCACCGCGCGCGTCAAAGCGCAGCTCGACCGCCGCCAAGCAGTGCTCGAACTCGACGCCATCCGCGACAATCTCGAAAAGACCGTCCAGCAGCGCACGCAGGATCTGGTCAGCGCCAACGAGACGCTGTCGGCCGAGATCAGCGAACGCGAGGCCGCCGAAGCGCGGGCGCATTCGCTCGCCCGCCACGATCCCTTGACCGGCCTCGCTAATCGCCGCCACTTCCTCGAGGAACTCGAACGGCGCCTTTCGCTGGTGGGGCAGGAAGAAAACGCCTTCGCACTGATGTTCGTCGATCTGGATCGTTTCAAGCCGATCAACGACGTTCACGGCCACGCCATCGGCGATCAGTTGCTGCAGGTTATCGCCTCGCGTCTGACCAGCTGCATCCGCGATGACAGCTTTGCAGCGCGGTTGGGCGGCGACGAATTCGCCGTGCTGCTCGAAGGGCCGGGCGGGCGCGAAGCCGTGGCTTCGGCGGCGCGACGTATTCTGCACGAATTGTCGGCGCCGATCCTCGTCAATGGACTGAAGCTTACGGTCGGCGCGTCGATCGGCGTCGCGCTTTGTCCTGAGGACAGCAGCGATGCCGCCGAACTGCTCCAACGCGGCGACGCCGCCATGCTGCGCGCCAAGGAAGACCGCGGCGCCTACAAGTTCTTCGATTCCTCCATCGACGAAGAACTGAAGTCCAAGGCCGCGCTCGAAACCGAATTGCGCGCGGCGATTCCCAATGGCGATATCGTTCCCTACTTTCAGCCGGTGGTGCGCGTCGAGACGGGCGAACTGGCGGGTTTCGAGGTGCTCGCGCGCTGGCCGCATCGCGTGCGCGGCATGATCTCGCCCGCGGAATTCATCCCGGTCGCCGAAGAAGCGGGGCTGGTCGACGCCATGTTCTGGGCGTTGCTGGCGCAAGCCTGCCGGCGCGCGCTCGATGCGCCCGGCGAGTTCGTGCTCGCGGTCAACATCTCGCCGAGCCAGGTGCGCGATCAGTGGTTCCCCGAGAAGGTGCTGCGCACGCTGCGCGAGACGGGCTTCCCTGCGCAGCGTTTGGAAATCGAAGTGACCGAGAGCGCGATGATCGGCGACGTCGCGCGCGCCAAATCCTCATTGATGTCACTGAAAAACCAGGGTGTGCGCATCGCCCTCGACGATTTCGGCACCGGTTATTCGTCGCTCTTCCTGCTGCGCGAACTGCCGATCGACAAGCTCAAGATCGACCGCTCATTTGTTGCGCGCATCACCACCGACCGTGAGAACGCCACCATTGTCGGCGCGCTCGTGGGCCTGGGCAAAGCGCTGGGCCTTCAGGTCACGGCCGAAGGCGTCGAAGACGACTCTACCGCCGATGCGCTGCGCGCCATGGGCTGCGAGTTCGCACAGGGATTCCTCTATGGCGCGGCCATAGAGCTGCCGGAATACGCCGCGCAGGCTCTGCGCGCGGCCGTGTGATTACGCCGCCTCGTAGGCAAACCACACGTTCGGTTCGACGTAGCGGCCGCTGTCGCGCTGGAGATCGATCGACACCGGATTGAGCGCGCCTTCGATCTTGTAATCGCCGGTCGCCGGGAAGGGGCTGCCGCGCCACATTTCCCAGAACGCCACCGGTTCTTCGACCACCATTGAACGCTCTGCAGGCTTGATGATTTTGCCGCCGGCGGCGGCATGGCTGCGTAGCCAGGGATCGAACAAGCGGCCTTTGTCGTCTTTCCAGCCGATGTAGTCCTGCATCGGAATGAACGGATGCAGGTGCTTTGCAGAGGGACGCACGGGGGCGATGACGCCGTCATGACCCTTGCGGATCGCGAGGTTGCGGAATTCTTCGATCATGCGCCGCGCCAGGCCCTTGCTACGGTGGATGTGCGGCACCGAGATCGCGAGCGCGCCCACAGCGTTGCGCTCGGCGTTCGTGTTCGCGGCAGTTTCGACAATCCAATCCCAGCCTTCGGGCGGCAGGTTGTTGAACTCGCAGGCCAGCGGCACGCAATTGCCGACGGCGACCGGATAGCCGGTCGCCTCGTCGACTAGGCACAACTGGTAGTCGGCGAACTCCTCCAGCAACTGCTGGTAGAAGGCGAAGTGGGCGCGGGTGAAATTCAGAAAGCCCAGCGCGCCCCAAGCGGCCTGCTCGATGGCCATCGCGGCTTTGCGCAATTCGGGGCTGTCGGCGCGCGTCTTGACGACGAACTGCGTCATGGGTCCACCCAGGTCTCGTTAACTATACTTGCGCCCGCCCAGCGATTACCAAGCTTTGTCCCCAGCAGCACCTGGCAGCGCGCAGTTCCCTAATAAAGCGTAAAAGAACAAAAGACAAGCGTAAAACGCTATTTACCAAGGTTAACAAGACATTGTCAGGCGCACGTGCCTGGGTGTCGAATTCTGGTTACCGAAGTATTCAACCGGCTATTTCAGATAAATAGAAGCGATCCGTAACATTATCTTTGGATAAAACGAGGCATTATCCGCCGGATATCCATTATCCGATCCTGTTTACTTTGGCTTAGTCATGACGCCGGGAAGCGTGAAGAACGTCCACTACAAGAACGATCTGCGCCGGCTGACGGCCATGATCGGGGCAGCGCTCTTGCTGTTCGGCGTGCTGTTGCTGGCGATCGTTGCGTATGCCGGCTGGTCGGCGAACCGAACCGCCATCGTGCGCGAACGCCAATTGGTGGAAAACGCACTCGACCAGAGCGTGAGTCAGGTTCTGGATCAGCAGAAGGCGATCGCATTCTGGGATGACGCCGTGATCGCGGCGCAAAGGCGCCCGCTCGATCTCGAGTGGTTGGAAACCAATTTCGGCGTCTATTTCCACGAAACCTACGGCCACGACGAGATCATCATCGTCGATGGCCAGAACCGGCCGATCTACGCCAACGTGAACGGGGAGATAACCGACGCCGCGGCCGCTTACACCACGCACGCGGCCGTGCTCGACCAGATCGTCGCCGAGGCGCGGCAAGGCGCCGACAACACGCTGCGCCGGCGCGACCGCGCGTTTGTCGAGAGCCAGGGCAATTACAGCGCGCTGCTCGGCGCCAGCTTCGGCCGCTGGGCCGGCCACATCATGAATGTAGACGGCGAACCGGCCGTGGTGGCGGCGCTGTCGATCGTGCCCAACCTCGATCCCAACTTGCTGCAAGGCGAGCCGCACTTGTTGATCAGCGTTGTGAAGATCGACGAGGCGTTCATGGCGCAAGTCGGCGGGTCGTTGTTGATCCCGGACCTAACCTTGTCGGATCGACAGGCGCCGGCGCGTGGCGCGCTCTCGGAACCGTTCGCCGCCGATGACGGCGCGCCGATGGGCTACCTCGCCTGGACGCCGCGGCGCCCCGGCCGCACGCTCTTGCTGTTCATCCTGCCGCTGGTAGCGCTCGGCGTGATCGGCGTGGGGTGCCTGACCGGCCTCATGATTCACCGTTTGAAGCGGGCCTCCGGCGAACTGGCCGACCGCGAAGAACAATCGCGCCACCAAGCCCTTCACGACGCGCTTTCGGGGCTGCCCAACCGCCACCATTTCGTCGAGCGCCTGCAGGACGCGCTCGATGGCCTCGTCCAAACTCGCAACAACGGGCGGGTCGTGGTCGCGTACATCGACGTCGACCGCTTCAAGGACGTCAACGACACGATGGGCCACGCGGCGGGAGACACGCTCATCATGGGTGTCGCAAGGCGCCTGCAAAACGCGCTCTCTCGCGAGGATTTCCTGTCGCGCTTCGGCGGCGACGAATTCGCCGTGCTGCGCAGCGCCAACAGCCCGGAAGCAGCCACCGAATTGGCCGAACGCCTGCGTAAGGCCTTCGATGACAGCTTCGATGTCTATGGCCAACACGTGCGCATGACCGCCTCGATCGGCATCGCCATGAGCCCCGATCACGGCATGTCTCCGCAAGAATTGATGCGGCACGCCGACATCGCGCTCTATCAAGGCAAGAACCAGGGCCGCGACCGCGCCATGGTGTTCTGCGCGGAAATGGCCGCCGAGGTCGAACAGCGCCGCGCCATCGAAGTCGAGTTGCACGCCGCGCTCGAAGCGTGCGACCTCAAGCTGCATTACCAGCCGCTGATCTCATGCGGCGACGGCCATATCACCGGCGTCGAAGCGCTGCTGCGGTGGAGCCATCCGACCAAAGGCGATATCTCGCCCGGCGTGTTCGTGCCGATCGCCGAAGAGGCGGGTCTGATGCCGGCGCTCGGCGCCTTTGTCCTCGAGCGCGCCTTCGAGGAGGCGAAGAACTGGCCCGAACTCGAAGTCTCCATCAACCTCTCGCCGGTGCAGTTCCGCCATGTCGATCTGGTCGAGTTGCTGGAGCAGCTGCTGCACAAGCACGCCATCGATCCGAGCCGCATCGTTCTCGAAGTCACCGAAGGCGTGCTGATGGAATCGACGGACCGCAACCGTCAGATTCTCGAGGCGGTGCGTGCGCTCGGCTTCAAGATCGCGCTTGACGATTTCGGCACCGGGTATTCGTCGTTGCGTTATCTCTGCGATTTCCGCTTCGACAAGATCAAGATCGATCGCGCCTTCGTCACCGGCATCCACGAGCGCAAGCGCGCGATGACGATCATCCAATCGGTGGTCACGCTCGGCCGCGGCTTGGGCATGGAGATCGTCGCCGAAGGCGTCGAGACCGAGGCCGAAGCTTCGGTGATGCGTCTCGTCGGCGTCACCGAATTGCAGGGTTTCTTCTTCTCCCAAGCGGTGCCGGCCGAGCAAGTGAATGCGCTCCGCGGCGCACTCCAACGCGCGGCCGACGAAACGAAGCCCGCGCCGCTCTCCGATCTACGCACGCAACGACGCAGCTAGACGGCGCTCGGAGACCCGCCGCAGCGCAACAAGGGCGCAGTTTTCCCCAGCCTCCAGCGGCGCGGCCGAGTGACAAATTCGTCCCATATCCAGAGCTTTCGGGCATGCGCCCGGCTATGGACAAAATTCCGATAAGTCGGCATGCCAACCGCTAGTCGCGCCGTCCGGCAAGGGCGGCCGCCAGCGGGAGGGCTGGGCGCGTCCTGAGGGGGCGCCCACGAGGCGGCTTGAGGCGCCGCCCGCCACCGAAACAGGGGACGGAGCCGGATGCGCATCAAGCGGAAGATTCAACTCGCGGGCCTGGCCATTGCGATGGCCGGCGCCAGCGCCGGCGCTGCGCACGCCGGAGACGTCACCATCACTGCCGACACGACCAACCCGTTGACGACGGCCAATCCGGACGGCAGCGGCGTCGCCGGCGACATCACCGTCGCCGAAGCCGGTTCGATCACGGTCGACGCAAACGAAACCGCGATCACCGTCAACAGCAGCAACGACGTGACGCTGGAAGGCGAACTGCTGTCCAACGATTCCGACAACTCGATCGGCATCTCCATTCTGGGCGGCAACACAGGCAATATCACCAACAGCGGCATCATCCGGCTGGACGAAGACTATACGCTGGCGGACACCGACAGCGACGGTGACCTCGACGGCAATTTCGCCTCCGGCACGGGGCGCCATGGCATCTTTCTGCAGGCCGGTCCGACTTTCACCGGCAATATCAGTGGCGATGGCCAAATCACGATCGAGGGCAACAATTCCGCCGCCGTTCGCCTCGATGCGCTGCTCACCGGGAGCATCAACCTAAGCGGCGCGCTTAGCATCACCGGCGACAACTCGGCCGCGGTGGCGATCAATGGCGGCGCGGGCGCCGGCGTCACGGGAAATGTCGTCCTGAGCGGCGCTATTACGGTGCGCGGCGAGAACAGCCAGGCGCTCCTCATCGATGCGCCAATCGGAGGCGAACTCAGCCTTAGCGGCACCTGGGGCGTTACCGGTTATCACGCTGTGAGCGGCTTCGATCCCACCAAACTCGAAGCCGAGGACAGAGAGCAGGCGGGCGCCGCAATTCAAATCAACAGCAACATCGCTGGCGGCATCACAATCGAAGGGATCGGTGTCGAGAACGACGCGAACGACGACGGCGACGGCGAAAGTAATGAAGCCGACGACAATGCCGGTCTGACCCTCAATCAGTTCGGTTCAGCGCCCGCGCTCTTGATCCAGGCCGATGGCGCCAATCTGGTCGTCGGCGCCAACGCGGCGGGCTTCGGTCTGCAGGTACGCGGCATCGTCAGCGCCGGCGGCGTTTTCGACGGTGTGCAGGCGACGGCCATCCGCATCGAGGGCGACGGCCTCGGCGCGACGGCGACGATCAATGGCGGCATCGCCATCGACAACAACGCCGCCGCCGGCGCCAGTGGCGCGAACGCCTATGCGCTGTTTGTTGGCAACGATGCGATCACGCCTCAAATTCTGGTGCGCGGCAACGTGCTGACCAACGTCGCGTCCGACCCGGCAGTGACCGCCTACGGCATTTTCCTGGACAGCGGCGCCAACGTGGCGTCGCTCGTCAACAGCGGCGCGATCACCTCGAACTATTTCGGCGAGACGGGCGATGCAGTCGCCGTATCCGACGCCTCCGGCACACTGACCAGCATCACCAATACCGGCTCGATCGCCGCGCGCGTGGTGGCCACCGACGACGATCTCACCGATGACGTCCTGCCGCCGCCGGTCACCGGCTCGTCCGTCGCTATCGATGTCTCAGCCGCCGTCGCCGACGTGACGCTTCAGCAGATTGCGCCGTCGGTTTTCACCGATGACGACGCGGTCGATGACACGGTCGCGGGCGCGCCGAGCATAACTGGCGACATTCGATTTGGCGCCGGCAACGACACGATCAATCTTCTGGCCGGTTCGATTACTGGCGATATCGCGTTTGGCGCCGGCGCCGATGCGTTCAATATCAACAATGGCGCGGTGTTCACCGGCCAGATCACCGATGCGAACGGCGTGCTGGCGCTCAACGTGGCGAATGGCTCGCTCAACCTTCAGGGCGGCGTGCTCAACATTTCGACCGCGTCGTTCGGAAGCAGCGGCGTGCTCGGCGCCGCGCTATCGACTGTGCCGGGCGAAAGTGCGCTGATCCAAGCCTCCGGCGCGGTGACGTTCGCTGCGGGCGCCCGGATCAACCCGATCGTGCCGGCCGGTCTGCCGCAAAACGGTTCGATCGTGTTCCTCACCGCAGCCGGCGGCATCGTCGGCGCGGCCAACGTCATAGGACCGCAAGCGAGCGCCAGCACGCCATTCCTCTACGATCTCAGCATCGAGCAGCTTGCGCCGAACCAACTTTCGGCCGTGTTCGATCTGAGAACGGCCGCGGAATTGGGACTCTCCCAAAACCAGGCGATCGCCTACGATCCAATTCTCACGGCATTGCGCCTCGACCCAGAGGCCTCGGCCGCCATTGCGGCGATCACGACCGAGTACGAATTCTTCGACGCTTACGAAGATCTGCTGCCAAATTATTCCTCGGCCTCGACCGAAATCGCTGCAACAGCGATCCAGCAAATGCAGAGCGCCACCTCCAACCGCATCGCGGCGACGCGCATGCAGGGCTTGGATGAAGTGTCGGTTTGGGGGCAGGAAATCGCCTACGGCCTCAACCGCGAACCGCCCTCGGCCAACGTCCAGGAGTTCCGCGGCCACGGCTTCGGTTTCGCCGGCGGCATCGACGGCCCCACCAACAATGGCGCGTTGTTCGGCCTGTCGGCGTCATTCATCGCTTCGGAAGTAGAAGAGCCCGGTCGTCCGGAAGGCGAGATCTCGATGTGGTTCGGGCAAGCCAACGCCTATTTCGCAACGGCGATGGGTGCGATCGATCTCGACTTCATCGTCGGCGCCGGCGCCGGCAAGATGCAGTCGCGCCGCTTCGTCGAGATCGGCAACCCGGTGGCGTTCAGCGCGCTCTCAGAAGCCGACTGGATGGCCTATGAAGGTCACGGCGCAGTCCGCGCCTCTGCGCCGATGACAGCGGGTTGGATCACGATAACGCCGCAGGCGGCGCTGACCTATGTCGGCATCAATGAAGACGGCTATACCGAAGAAGGCGGCGGCGCGGCGATCGATTATCAGGTCGATAGCGTGTTCTCACAGCGCCTGTGGGGCGATGTCGGCGTCGAGTTCAGCGGCCGTTGGGAGCTCGGCGCCAATTCCGTCGTCTCGCCGCGCATCTATGGCGGTTATCGCGCCAATCTGATCGATGACGAAGCCGAACGCACCGTGCGCTTCGTCTCCGGGGGCGCGCCGTTCACGCTGACGGATGAAGGCGTGGGCGAGGGCGGACCGCTGATCGGCATCGGGTTCGATGCGACCAACGGCTATTCGACGTTCTCGCTGGGCTACGAAGGCGAGTTCGGCGACCAAATCGAGCGCCACAGCATCAACGCCGCGATCCGCTTCCGCTTCTGAGCGGCGGCGAGCGTTCTCAACACGGCAAGCGCGTCGCGAAAGCGGCGCGCTTTGTCGTTGGATTCAGTGCGGCGGGTGCGCGGACTCGCCGGGTACTTCGCCTATGTGTTCCCCGCCGCGTTCGTCGCGCTCGTAGGTAAGCACGCCGGTGCGCGGGCGCCAGGCGGCGCCGTCCAGTTCGAAGAAGCGCTCGAGTTCGGGCTGCAGCGCCGCCAGCCGCTCGGCGTTCACGCGCACGGCCGGATTGACCGAAGTCAGTTTTTCCGCGAGCGCGCTGGCGTCGAATTCGAACGGCCCGTCGCGCAGATAGAGGCTCAACAGCGCGAACACGAGCGGCGGCAGAATGGCGTCGGTCTCGGCGAATTCGTCGATCAACCGGCGCGCGTCGATGAGATAGGGAGCGTCCATACCGGACGAACGCGCGGTGGTGCGGGCGCGTTCCAGAGACCTCACCGGAACAGGCGCGAGGCGTAAGCCATCCGAAGCTCGCGGATGGGATCAACGGTCCTCCTTCGCCGAGGCTTCGGAGGACATCCTACGCGCGCTATCGCGAGCGTAGGATGGTGGGTGATACAGGATTCGAACCTGTGACCCGCTGATTAAGAGATGCCTGTTTTCCTTGGAAAATAAGGCTCGCGCTGTAAACAAGCGCGACTTAGAGCTCAACAAATATCAATTAGATAGCGATTTGCCTGTAAACAGGATCGCAGCGGCTGAGCGCGCTTGATCGTGGCTTAGATCCATCCGCGAACGGCGACGATTTGAAGGATGGTGCCGACGACTATTAGTCCGAGGCCGACGAAACCCATAAATTGAAAGAAGCGCTCCTTCCTAATTGCGTTCTCGTCCGTGCCTTCAAGCGACAGGTAGGTCGCGCCGCCCTGTGGTACGTGAAACGGCATTCCGAAATAGAAGAGCATCACTACGCCGACGAGGTTCGCTACCAAGCCCCACGTCGCAATCTCTACTGCCATGAGCAACAGTCCCCTTTATCCACAGACTTGTACGCTCGCGAAACCGGTGTGGTTCGGCTCCGTGCAACGCGTTGACTGTATACGCGCCCGGCACAGGCCGTGCAGTGAATGGTTAACGACTATTGACCGCGAGCCCGAACGAGTACCCTATGAACCCGTCGCCAGACGGCACCTTTTTCTTTTGGTGCTGGGAGGCGGCGTTGCTTCGAAAATTTCTTCTGTGGCTGCGTGGCCCTGATGCGCATGCAATCGTCATTGCCGTCGTCGCAGGACTGATCTTGAAGCTCCTCGGCGCAGGGTAGCGCTTTAGCGCCGCTGGGTGTGTGCACGAGCGTCTGCTCTTGGCCCTCTTTGGCCACTTATGTGCTGTTTGGTCTGATTGGCAATGCAGGGACCAGTCAAAGAGGATCTTGACGGCGCGCCGCAGCGCTTGAGAACTTCAAGAAGCGGGACGTTGGCGATGTCGGCGCCCGGACAACGCGTAAGAGCCTACGAGAGTGTCTGACCGGGAGGCAGCTCATGCTTCGACCAAAGCCGTTCCTTTTACTGCTTACCTTTTGCTTTGTTGCTGTCAGCGGGCTGGAGCCCGCGCGGAGCCAATCGTCCTCGGCCATGACACGTGCACGCATGCAGCTGGTCATAGACACTGCATTGACCAATCCAGCAATCCAGCCGGCGCCAGCTCGGATCGCGACGCCGCTCGGGCTGGCGCCTCCCGGCGAGGACTATCCCTTGCGCCAAGCCAGGCTCAGCGTCCAAACGGGTAGCGCGCGCTATGTGGGCGTGCATCCAGAGGTGCGAAGCGGCGCCGGCGGCACCGACAAGATGGTGTGGTTTCATCCGGCGACGGATGGCTCAATTCGCTTTTGGGTGACCGACCTCCGTGGCAGGTTGCTGAACGCTGCGGTTTTGCGGGAGGGAACGCTCACTTTGCTCACTGTTGAAAGCGCGGCTGCTGAGTTTGAGAGCGAAATGTTGCTGTGGGCTTCGGACCCCGCGTTCCGCTAGAGCTGCCATCACGAGGGACTTGCACAGCGAGTGACGAATGTCTGCTTGCGGCGAAAAACGGACTCTTTAGAGCTGCTGACAACTTGTCAGCGGGTCAGATCGCGAAGCGGCGCAAAAACCAGCTCGAAATCGGCGCATAGGCCGCTGTGCACGCTGATTTCTCGGCAGTTGGAGCAATGCGTTTGCGGTGCGGGGCTTGGTGCGTCGCACCGGTTTACAGTTTCGCTGTAAACAAGCGGCCTGTTTACAGCGCCCCGCGCGGAGCAAGCGCCGCTTAAAAGCTCTTGTAAATCAAGGAAAAATTGGTGGGTGATACAGGATTCGAACCTGTGACCCGCTGATTAAGAGTCAGCTGCTCTACCAACTGAGCTAATCACCCATCGACTCGAAAGCCGGGTCGGACATAAGGGGATTGTGCGGGCCCGTCCAGTGCGCGGCCGTCACAGCAAAGTTGCGTCGCTGCAGGGGATTCAGGCCATGAATGCGTTCGCTTTGGCGCTGGTGGGGTTTGTGCTGATCCACGTCGGGGTCTCGGCCACCGGCGTGCGCACGGCGCTGGTGCGCCGCATCGGCGAGGGGCCGTATCGGGGGCTTTTCTCGCTGGTCTCGGCCGGGTTGCTGGTCTGGCTGATTGTCGGCTTTGGCGCGATGCGGGCCGATCCGTTCGATCCCTTGAACCACGCGCTCTGGGCGCCGCCGGACTGGCTGCGCTGGCCGGCCTATGTGCTCATTCTGTTTGGCGTGGCGCTCGCTTTCACCGGCGTGCTGACGCCGGGGCCGACGTTTGCGGGCTACGAGAAGAAAGGGCTGGCGCGGCCCGAGCCGGCGCATGGCGTGCTGCGGATCACGCGTCATCCATTCCTTTGGGGGGTGGCGCTGTGGGCGCTGGGACATTTGCTGGTCAACGGCGAACGCTTCGCGCTGATGTTTTTTGGCGCGCTTGGATTGATGGTCGTGTTGGGAACGCGCTCGATCGACCGCAAGGGCGCGGCGCGCGATCCCGAAGGCTGGGCCAAGTTCGAGGCGGTCACCTCCAATGCGCCATTCATGGCGATCACGCAGGGACGCAACCGGCTCGATATCGGCGAGATCGGCTGGCGCGGGCTCGTGGGGCTCGCCATTGCAGTCGCGATCGCCCTGTTTCACCGCCAATTGTTCGGCGTGGCGGCGTTCTCAACTTCGCCTTAAGCACACGCGCGCAACAACAGCGCATGCTGGTGCTCGACCGCGGCCATTTCGACCACATGACCGGCGCCGACCGGACGCTGCAGATCGAGGTTCTAGGCCTCTTCCGCGCGCAGGTCGAAGGCTGGAGCGCGGCCATGGCGAGTGCTGTGGGCTGGCGCGAAGCGGTGCATACGCTCAAGGGCTCGGCGCGCGGAATCGGACTCGCGGCGCTGGCGGCGGCGTGCGAAGCGGCCGAAACCGCCGAGGACAGCGAGAGCGCACTGGCGGAGGTGCGGATCGCGCTGGGGCAGGCGCTCGATGCGCTGGAGCAATTCGCCGCTGAGGCGGCCTGAGGATTTGCGCTAGGCTCGCCCGCGCATGGCTGCCGAGATTTTCATCCAACGCTTTCCCGTCGCCCCTGGCGACATCGATGAACTCGGTCACGTCAACAACATCGTCTATCTGCGCTATGCGCAGGATATCGCCATCGCGCACTGGCGCACGCGCGCCGCGCCTGAGATGGTCGATGCGTTCGTGTGGGTGGTGACGCGTCACGAAGTCGATTATCGCGCGCAACTCGAACTGGGCGACGAGGTGGAGGTGCGCACCTGGGTCGACGACGCGCCGCGCGGGCCGTCCTGGGCGCGCTTCGTCGAGGTCTACAAAGCCGGCGCCGACAAGCCCGCAGCACAGATCAAGTCGAACTGGGTGATGCTCGATGCGGTGACGCGGCGGATGAAGCGCGTGCCGGCGGAACTGGCGGCGCGATTCATGAATAGCGAATAGCGAATGGCAAGTAGCGAATAGGGAACATCCAATGTCTGCGGTCGTGTTGGACGCTATCGCTATTCGCTAGAACCCCGGATGATTGGGATCGATCTCTTCCGCCGGCGCCTGGCCGGCGGCGATGCGCATCAGGTCGCGCACCTGGCCGAGCCGCTCGTAGGCCAGGAAGGCCAGCATGAAAAGTTCGCAGAGGAAGCGCCAATAAACCAGCGCAACGGCGCCGACGGCGGGGACGGCGAGCAATTGCATCAGGCCTAAACTGAAATTGCCGCCGGCCATCGAAAACACCGCCGTCAACAGCGCGCCGAAGGCGGCGATGACGATCACGACAGCGCCGAAATAATAGACGAGCTTCACCAGCACCGGGCCGATGAGGCGGTCGAAGCTCAGGAAACGCTGCAGAATGGACGACATCCGATAACCCCGCCGAATCGCGTGCGGCCAATCCGATCACAGCGTGTAGCCGCCGTCCACGACCAGGGTCGCGCCGCTGACCGGCGCGTCGTCGGTGAGTAGCATGGCGATCAAGCGGGCGACATCGCCGCCCTGGGCATAGCGCGCCATTGGCGTCGGCATTTGCGAAACCTTATCCAACGCGGCGCGTTCGCCGCCCGCCTCTTTGACGATGTCATGAAACCACGGGGTTTGGTCCCACATCGGCGTTTCGGGGCCGCCCGGGGCAATGGCGTTGACGCGGACATTATGCCCGGCGCCCTCATGGGCGGCGGCGCGCATCAATTGCAGCAGACCGGGCGTCGAACGCGCGTCGGTCTCCGACTTGATCGCGGCTGCGGCGCTGGTGACGATGATGGCGCCGCCCTGCATGTTCTTGTTCATGAGCTGCATGATGGCGCGGAGGCTGAGGATAGCGCCTTCGAGATGAGCCACTTTGCTGCGGTTCCAGTCGACCAGTTCGCTTTCGCTCACCGGCTTTGCGTACGCGGCGCTGCTATTGACCACTGCCCAATCGAGCCGGCCGTACTGGCTCTGAATGAAATTGATCGCTTGCTCCCAACGGGGCCCGTCCACGCTGTCGAAGGCAAGCGTCGAGAGCCGCTCGGGCGCAGCGCCGGCGGCGTCGATGTCGTCGGCTACGGCTGCGAGCGCAGTTTCGTCGATATCGGCCAGAATGAGCCCGCCTTGCGATTTGCGCGCCAGTTCGAGCGCGCACGCGGCGCCAATGCCGGAGCCGGCGCCGGTGATGAGGGTGACGGGATTCAAACGTATCTGCATGGATCGGATCCACGCTTATGGCGCCCGGAGCGCGGTCTCAACTCTTGTTGCCAGGACGCGACTCGCGCGCTATATCGCGGCGCATGACCCGCTTCGCGCTGCAGTTTGGCCAAACCCAGTCCGGCTTGACCTACCAGGAACGCATGAGCGCCTACGGCATATGTCCGCGCGGCGAGGCCAACATCGCCATCGTGCAGATCGGCAAGAAGACCTCCTACGAATACGACCTGCCGGGCGGCGGCATCGAGGCCGACGAAGACGAGGCCGCCGCGCTGATGCGTGAGTTTCAGGAGGAAACCGGTCTGACCGTATGGCCAACGCGCGTGATCGGCAGGGCGGGGCAGTATTGGATCAATAAATCCGAGCCGAGAAATTCGCTATCGACGTTCTATGAAGTCGAACTCTCGGCCGACGACAACGCGCCGACGGAGCCTGATCACGTGCTGCTCTGGATGGATCCGCGCGATGCGTTGCACAAGCTGCGCCACGAGGCGCACGCGTGGGCGGTTATGCACTGGCTGCGCGGCCGGCGAGGCGCGCCGGTTTGACCTATTCGCTGGCTGGCGTCTCGTCGCTGGCGCTGCGGGGCAGCGGCAGGTTCAACTCGCGCAGCCGTTCCATCAGAGTCGGATCGCGCACTTCTGGCAGCGGCTCGTTGCGCAAGCTCGCGAGTTCGGGCGCTGGCGTCAGATCGACCAGCGGCATGTGCAGCGGGCGCACATCGGGTACGAGCGCGAGATCTTCCAAGGAAGCCGGCTCCATGGCGTAAACGGCGCCGCCGACGGAGACCGTTGGCGCCTCCAGCGTCTGCGCCGCCTGCTGCGGCGCCAGCGCAGGCGCGCTGACCGGCGCTTCGCCCGAGCGCACGCCGACGGCGACGACGACGGCGGCGAGGCTGGCGACCCCCAGCCCGACCGCTGCATGCAGCGCCGGCGGCTTGGGCGGATCGACGACATTGGCGATCGCCTTCAGCCGATCGTTCAACGCATTCCAGGCGCGTCCGCCACGCTCGCCGCGCCACGCGGAGAAATCGATCACCGGCGCCTTGCGGTCTTTGCGTTCAGGCCAACCTGTCGCCGTCGCGATCTCGACCAGGCGTGCAGCATCGCTCTCGGTCAGCCATTGGCGCATATAGGTCGAACTCGGCGCATCCTTCGACCAGACGATCAGGATTGCGTCGCGCGATGTCTTGGCGGCGTCGATTTCGGCTGCGGATTGGCGCCCTGAGATCACACGCACGCGATGCTCTTCGGCCTCGAGCAAGCGCACCAGATCGGCGACCAGTTTCCTGGCGTCGTGGGTGCTCACGGTAATGATGTCAATCATTGGGGGGCCGATCGCGGAATTGAGATTTGATCTAACATGGCTGTCACGGCGCGCCATCGCGCCTTCCGCAGCCTGCTGTGCATAAAGCGCCGTCGCTGTGAACGTTCGGCCCGAAGGACGCACTTCGCCCGCGTGCGCCTGACAAGGCGTCGAGTGCAGTTGCAACAAGCGCGTCGCGCGAAACGCGCATTACGACGCTGCAATCTTCATTGTGTCCTCGGCGGGAACTCGTATTGTCCACATGCTGCGCAGGCGCGGGCGGCGCCAGGGCCCTCACAACGAGGTGGCTGCGCGAGGGAAGGGGAAGCACAAATGGATTGGGCGACACTCATGCCGTACGTCGTGCAAGCGGTGGGCGGCGCTGTCGGCGGCAACATTCTGGGCGCGCTGACGCGCGGCGGTGGCGGCATCGTTGGACGCACCGTGATCGGCGCCATTGGCGGGGTCGCTGCAGGTTGGGCCGGCGCCAATGTCGAAGCCGTCAGCGGCGTTACCTCGATGTGGGGCGCGCTCATCGACGGCGAAAACGGCGTCCATCTATCCAACCTGATCACAGGCGCCATCGGCGGCGGTATTCTTGGTCTGATCGGCGGTCTGCTGATCCGCAGCCGCGACTAGAGATCGCGCGCCAGCAGCGACAGGAATTGCGCGTCAGACCAGGTGGTTGCATCGAGCGACCGCGACTGGCGCACGACCACCAGGCCGAGTGACGTCGAAAGATAGAGCCGCTGGCCGCCTTGGCCGGCGGCGAACGCCAAGTCGAACGGTCTCCAAGACGCGTTCCAGATGTCGGTTTCGAAGCCGACCTCGCCGCGTGTGCGATCCGGCCCCGCGAGCAGCAGTCCGAAACCTATGCGCACATCGTTGATCGCGCCGCGCGCTGCTTCGCGCAGCGCCGCGTCGTCGCACAATTGCTGCGCCCGCCACACGCCTTCGCGCCGGATCAGTTCTCCAGCCGCCGCCCAGCCGCGGGCGGAAACCGCCGCGCCGTCATCGAAGCGCGCGTGCCCGCCGCTCGCGCGGGCCCAGCCGATGGGCACGCAGCCGATCGGCAGCAAGGTCCGTTGCGTGAGATAGTGCGCCGGGTCGGGATCGCGGCCGGCGGCCTCGAGTTTGCGGCGCGCAATCTCGCAGAAGATCAGGTAAGGCGCGGGATCGTCGCTGAAGCGCGCGCCCGGTTCGTCGCGCGGCTCGAGCGCAAGCGCGGTCGCCAGATCGCGCGGATCGCGCTCGCCGAAGCGCAGGCCGCTGACGCCGCTCAACAATAAGCGGATGGAGATGATGCTCTTCTGCGGATGCAGGCTCCAGTCCATGAGCGTTTGCGAGACCGGTTCGTCCAAGTTGAGCAGCCGGTCTTCGATGAGGGAGGCGGCGAGAAGCGAGACGAAGGCGCGCGTGCCCGTGCCGATGGGCCAGCGCGTGGACGGGGCGCCGGCGGGATAATCCTCGTGCAGAACGATGCCGTGGCGAACGACGATGAAGCTCGCCCCGTCGCGCTGGGCGCTATAGCTCGCGGCGGTGGTGAAGCGCGCGCGCGACTGGGCGCGCGCAAGCTGCGTCGTCGATGCGCTGACGATGCTGCATGCTGCAGCGGCGGATAGAAACGCGCGGCGGTCCAAGACCCGACTCCCCAGGCGCATTGTCGTAAAAGGGAACCGGCGCCGCAAGACGTGCGTACCATGTGCATGCGCTGCTTGATTTTCGCCGCCGCCGCGTTGTTTGGGGCCTGCTCGCAGAATTCGGTTTATCGCCAAAGCGATGAGCCGCTGCCGGTGGCGCCCATAGAGCAGCAGCGGTATCTCGGCCTCTGGCACGAGCAGGCGCGGCTGCCGAACCGTTTCGAGCAAGGTTGCCAACGCGCAACGGCCGAATACGCCTTGCGCGATGACGGGATGATCTCGGTTGTAAACACCTGCATCGATCAACGCGGCGAGCGCCGCGTCGCTCGAGGACGCGCACGGTCGGCGGGCGAAGCGGGCGAAGGCAAGCTCGAGGTCAGTTTCTTCGGCCCGTTCTGGGCCGATTATTGGGTGCTCGACCGGGGCGAGAGCTACGAGTGGAGCATCGTCGGCGAACCCGAGGGCCGCTATCTCTGGCTGCTGACGCGCGACGAAACCATCACGCCGGAACGGCGCGCTGCGTTCGAGCGCCGCATCACCGAACTCGGCTATCGCCCAGCGGAACTGGTGTGGGCCGGCGACACGAGTCCGCGGAGTTAGCGGCTGAGCTCCCGCATCGCGCCGTCAAGTCCCGCGATTGTCAGGGGAAACATGCGCTGCGGGCCGATGATTTCGCGGATCACTTGGATCGAGGGCGTGTGGTCCCAGTGTGCGCGCGGGGTGGGGTTGAGCCAGACCAGGCGCTCGTAGATTTGGCTCATGCGCTGCAGCCACACCGCGCCGGCTTCTTCGTTCCAGTGCTCGACTGAGCCGCCCGGATAGGTGACTTCGTACGGGCTCATGGTGGCGTCGCCGACGAAGACGACGCGATAATCGCCGGGATATTTGTGCAGCACGTCCCAGGTCATGGTCTTTTCGTCGTGGCGGCGGCGATTGTCCTTCCACACGCTCTCATAGAGGCAGTTGTGGAAGTAGAAGAATTCGAGGTGTTTGAATTCTGTGCGCGCGGCCGAGAAGAGTTCTTCGCAGAGCTTGATGTGTGAATCCATCGAACCGCCGATGTCGAGCAGCAACAGCACCTTCACGGCGTTGCGCCGCTCGGGACGGAGCACGATGTCGAGATAACCTTCCTTTGCGGACTTCGCGATGGTGCCGTCGAGATCGAGTTCGTCGGGCGCGCCGGTGCGGGCGAATTTCCGGAGCCGTCGGAGCGCGATCTTGATGTTGCGCACGCCGAGTTCGACGCTGTCGTCGAGGTTCTTGTACTCGCGCTTGTCCCAGACTTTGACCGCGCGGCGCTGGCCGCCTTCGCCGCCAATGCGGATGCCTTCAGGGTTGTAGCCGCTATTGCCGAAGGGCGACGTGCCGCCCGTGCCGATCCATTTCGATCCGCCCTCGTGGCGCTTCTTCTGTTCTTCGAGCCGCTCTTTCAGCGTCTCCATCAATTTGTCCCAGCCGCCGAGCGCTTCGATCTGTGCTTTCTCTTCGTCGGTCAGGAATTTCTCGGTCAGCGCCTTCAGCCATTCGGCCGGGATGTCGGCGCTGACGGCGTCGCTGGTGTTTTCAAGGCCCTTGAAGACGTGGCCGAAGACGCGGTCGAACTTGTCGAGGTGGCGTTCGTCTTTCACCAGAGCGGCGCGCGAGAGATAGTAGAAGTCCTCGACCTTGAGATCGATCGCTTGCTTGTCGAGCGCTTCGACCAGCACAAGATATTCCTTGAGACTGACCGGCACGGCGGCGGCACGGAGTTCGGTGAAGAAGCGTTGAAACATTCGCTGGCGATCTTAGCTCACGCGCGCTGCGCCGCCAGCTGCCGCGGCGTCATTGGCCGGCGCCTCGGCTCACGATCTGATGCAGCGTCTCGGCGAACGTGCGTTCGGCGGTTGCCGCGGCGGCGCGCGCGGCTTCGGCGTCGGCGGCGGGGGCGGTGTAGCGGAGCTTGAACACCCAGTCGCCGATCTTGGCGACGCTGGCGCTGGTGAAGCTTTGTACGCCGTTGCGCTGAACCAGATAGGCGATGGTTCGGTGGGGCGGCAGGCCTTGGTCGGCGACGGGCTGCGCCACGCGGAAAGGCTGGGCGCCTGGATGTAACCGCTCGATCACGGCGCTGGCGCCGCGCAACTGCTCATCGATCGTGGTGTCGAACGAATAGCGCGTCGCGAACAGGCGCACCGAGGCGCCGTCATGCTCGGTTTCGCAGGCGACGTCTTCGCCGCGCGCGGCTTGCGGGAAGATGACGAGGCGGTTGGCGTCCTCAGCGCCCATGCGGCAGGTGAGGCCGCTGCTCGGGTGGCGCACGATGATGGTGTGCGGCTCGGATGGCTCGACCGCGAACACGCCGTCCGCGCGGGCGGCGGCGATCAGTTCGAGGCCAAGCGAGCCGGAGGCAGCGGTTGGCTCGGCCTCCTGCGCAAGCGCCGGCGCCGCAGCCAGCGCAATCGCAAGCGTGCACAAAAGCCCGCGCATGAAGGCGTCCTCCTCCCAGGGAACCTTACGGGTGATGCTTGGCGCTGTCGACGAGCTACTGCAGGCAGGTTGTCCTGACGATTATTCCGCGGCGCGCCGCTCCGCCTGACGACGTTCCCGCCGTGCGCGCTCGAACGGCCGCAGCACCCACCAAGTGTTGAGGATTCCGAAGGCGATGAGGCCGAGGCAGAGGGTAATGACCGGGTCGATATTCATGGCGGTGTCCGATAGACCACGTCCAATATGACGTGCGCCGCGCCGTAGAAGAAGATGCCGGTCACCAGCATGACCGCCACGCTGCTTGAAGAGCCGAACTCCGGCAGGAATATTTGAATGAAGACCCCCGCGATTAGCGCTACCGCGATTTGGGAGAAGAACCCGGCGGGAAGTTCGGCATGTCGCCGGTCCCTCTCAGTGATCATGTTCCGCCCCGCTGCTCCCGCCTAGCCAAGAACGCCAGCCGTTCGAACAGCATGACGTCGGCTTCGTTCTTCAGCAGCGCCCCTGCCAGGGGCGGGATGAGCTTGGTGGGGTCGCGCTGCTTCAGCGTTTCAGGATCGACGTCGTCGGTGAGGAGGAGCTTCAGCCAGTCGAGCAGTTCGCTGGTGGAGGGTTTTTTCTTCAGGCCCGGCACTTTGCGCATGTCGTAGAAGATTTTCAGCGCTTCATTGACGAGGCGCGTCTTCACGCCGGGATAATGGCTCTCGACGATGGCGCGCATGGTGTCGTCGTCGGGGAAGCGGATGTAGTGGAAGAAGCAGCGGCGCAGGAAAGCGTCCGGCAATTCCTTCTCGTTGTTCGAGGTGATCATCACGATCGGGCGCTGCGCGGCCTTGATCGTCCTATTGATCTCGTAGACGTAGAATTCCATCCGATCGAGTTCTTGCAAGAGATCGTTCGGGAATTCGATGTCGGCTTTGTCGACTTCGTCGATCAGCAGCACCGGGCGTTGCGGGCTCTCGAACGCTTCCCAGAGCTTGCCGCGCTTGATGTAGTTCGCAATGTCCGTGGCGCGCGCGTCGCCGAGTTGGCTATCGCGCAGGCGCATCACCGCGTCGTATTCGTAGAGGCCCTGGATCGCTTTGGTCGTCGACTTGATGTGCCACTCGATCAAGGGTGCGCCGAGCGACTTGGCGACTTCGATCGCCAGCATGGTCTTGCCGGTGCCGGGCTCGCCTTTGACCAGGAGCGGGCGCTCAAGCGTGATCGCCGCGTTGACGGCGACCTTCAGGTCTTCCGTAGCGACATAGTCCTTGGTGCCTTCAAACCGCATGCGCGCTCCCTCGTAGGAGCGCACTTAAATGACGCGCGCGCGCGGACGCAAGCGCACGCTGAGCCGCGGCATGCAGAGATTGCACCGGCACGGCTGGCGCGCGGCGAGCACGGCCTCCAGCACGCGGGCAGGGGGTGCGACGGGAGGCGGAGGCGGTGGCGGCGGCGGCGGCGCGGGACGAATGCCGATGGCGAGCGCCAAGCTGCGTAGGTCGGCGTCGTCGAGACGCACGTGCGCGTTGCGCGGGCCTTTAACTTCCATGAAGTGCGTCGGCGCGCGTCCAGGCGCCATGGCGACGATCAGCCCTTTGCCGTCGTAATCGCGCAGCACCCAGAATTGCGCGTGCTGCTTCGCCAGCATGCCGCCATAACCGCCGATGCTTTGCGTGCGCGCGAGGCAATTGGCGAACTCGCGCCCGATTGCGCGCAGCGCTTTCACCGAGGTGATGCGACTCCATCGCCGGCCGTTGAGCAAGATGATCGTGCGCGGTTCGCACACAGGCGTTGCATCGAGATCGTCGTGCCAGGCGAGCAGCAGGCGAGAGAAAGCGAGCGCCTTCTTGGCGGCCGTGTCGAAATTCGCCCGCCCGAACTTCGCCAGAAATTCGCGCGCGGCGCCGATCTTGGGTGCATCGTCCGGATGCGCAGCGGTCTCGGCGGCGGCGACCTTGCAGGTGTCGCCCAGCCGGCGCGCGACCGTATGCAGCCGCGCGGCGAGCGCGCGGTTGGTTCTGAACACGCTCACTTCTTCGCCGCGCACGAAAGCTTCCACCGCCCAGGCCGGCGCATCTGTCAACTCCGCCGCTTTCGCCGGGCGAAAGTTGCGCGGGTCTTTCAGCAATTGATCGAGCGCCAGCCGCTCGAAGCGGTCGGCGATGGTCTTGTCGGCGATCTTGGCGCTCGCGCGTTTGGCCAGCGCGCGCAGGGGATCGATCGAGAGCACATTTGGCAAGGCTTCCTCCCTCCCGCCGAAGCAGGTCGAAAAAATTCGGTCGCAGCTTTCCGGGCGCGCGAACGCGAATGCGGCGCCGCGCTCGGGGCAACCGCCCCGTCATTCCAATTTTCAGAGCGCTGCCTCGCGTCCGGCATCCGTTCCGGCAGCGAGAAGGATTTACGATCCTCTCACGCGGCGATCAATCAAGGTGAAGTTGAATGTGAGCGCATGAAACCCAACCGACACGATCATCGCGCAAAGCGTGCATCGCCCGGCGATCCGCAACCGAAACGACACGATGAGTAGATTGGGCAACACCTCATTAACCAAGGTGGGCGAGTGTTAACGCGCTGATGGACTCCCAGAAGCGGGAGAGAGGGCATGCCGCTCAAATTGTCTTTGCGTCCGGGCGAGAGGTTCGTCGTCAACGGCGCTGTCGTGCAAAACGGCGACCGGCGCGCGGCGCTGGTGTTGCAGAACAAAGCCTCGGTGCTGCGTGAGAAAGACATCATGCAGGCCGACGAGGCCGACACGCCGGCCAAGCGCATCTATTTCCCGATCATGCTCATGTATCTGGACGAGCAGGGCAGGGAAAAAGCCTACGCCGAGTTCGCCGGCCGCCTCGCCGAATTCATGGGCGCGGTGCGCGATCCCGCCGTGCTCGCCGAATGCATCGGCGTTTCCAAAGAAGTAATGGGCGGCGAATACTACCGTGCGCTGATGCGCTGCCGGAAGCTCATTTCCTATGAGGCCGAGCGTTTGGGGCTGGGGAGCGATGTCGATCAAGGCGTACCAGCGCGCGGCCACGCAGGCTGAGCAGCCGCGCGATCTCGAGTACAGGGCGTTTGGCCAAGTCACCGCCGGGCTCGTGCGCGCTAGAGAAGATCGCGCTCAGATCGCCGTGCTCGGAGACGCCCTCGACGCCAACCGCAGGCTCTGGAATCTGCTCTCAGCCGATTGCTCGACGTCGCAGAACCAGCTGCCGCCGGCGCTGCGCGGGCAGATCATCTCGCTCGCGCTTTGGGTGTCGCGCTATTCGAACGATGTACTGCGCGACGGCGCCGATCTCGATCCTCTGATCGACATCAACCGGACCATGATGGAAGGGCTCGCAGCGCGCTGACGTGCGGCCGAGCGCGCCGGCAGAATCATTTCGGCGCTGACGTCTTGTTAACCATCCCCGTTTACAAACGAGCCAACGCAACACGTCAGGCCCTCGTGGCGAGGCGTGCGGAAAACCTCCGTGCGGAACGGGCAGCGATGTCCACCCGGCCAAAAAGGCCGGTCAACTTAAGTCCAGAAGGACCACATAGATGACCAGCATCAACACCAATTACGGCGCGCTTGTTGCGCTCCAAGCCCTCAACCAAACCACCCGCGATCTCGAAGAAGTCCAAAACCGGGTCAACACCGGCCTCAAGGTCGCGTCCGCCAAGGACAACGGCGCCGTCTACGCCATCGCCCAACAACAACGCGCCCGCGTCAGCGCGTTAAGTTCGGTCACCGACGGCATCGACCGGGCGACGTCCACGATCGACGTCGCACTGTCAGCCGGCGAGGCGATCTCCGACCTGCTGATCGAATTGAAGTCCAAGGCGGTCGCTGCGATGGCCACCGACCTTTCCGCCGACCAGCGCGCCGCGCTGACGGCGGATTTCAACGCCCTTCGCAATCAAATCAACCAGATCGCCAACGCCTCGACGTTCAACGGCGTGAATTTGGTGGGCGCGGGCGGCAACAACCTCTCGGTGCTGACCTCGGATCTGTCGGGCGCTTCGGTGGGCCGTCAGATCCAGTCGACCGCGATCGCCGGCACGGTGCCGTCGCTTTCGGGCTACGTCGTCGGCAACGGCAGCGTCGCCATTGCGGACGATTCCGTGTTCCGCCTGAATGGCAACATCATCGGCACCGTCGACATCACCGCGACCATGACGATCGCCGAGTATTTGGCCGCCGTGAGCACCGCCACCGGCGGCCGCGTGACCGCGTCCTACAACCAAAGCACCGGCCAGTTCACTTACGTTGCTCCCGAAGCTGTCGCCGTCACCAACGAATTGAGCATCACGACACCCGGCACGGCGCGCAGCTGGCTCGGCCAAGGCGTGGCCGCGGGCGCAGTGACGGCTTCGCCGGTCACGCAGACGATCACCGACCTCGACTTCACCGTCGATGGCGCGGGCGCTCTGGCCACGGTGACCTCGGCGCTGTCCTTGTCGAACTCGACCAACGCTCTCGCGGCGTCGGCGGCGATCGACACGGCGGCGACGTTATTGAACCAGCAGCTGGCGGCATTGGGCTCGCAGTCGAAGGCGCTCGATGTCCAGAAGACCTTCCTGGGCAAGCTTTCGGACTCGATCGAAGTCGGCATCGGCAACCTCGTCGACGCCGACCTCGCCAAGGAATCGGCTCGCCTGCAGGCGCTGCAAGTCAAGCAGCAGCTGGGCGCGCAAGCCTTGTCGATCGCCAACTCGGCGCCATCGATCGTGCTGTCGTTCTTCCGCTAAAGGCCAACGGAAAGGGCGGGGAGCCTCGGGCGCCCCGCCTCATCCAATGATCCTGCGACATAACGTACGCGTGGCCGGGCTGACATCCGCAACCGGACCTTAATCCGCACGCCCTGACAGTGCAGTGAAATCCTAGAATGGGATTCGATGCCACTTAGAATCTGCCTCCGTCCCGGCGAGAAATTCGTCGTCAACGGCGCCATTGTTCAGAACGGCGATCGAGGGGCGCGGCTGCTCTTATGCAATCGCGTATCGGTGCTGCTTGCGAAAGACATCATGCAGCCGGAGGAAGCCCAAACGCCGGCGCGACGCATCTACTTTCCGATCATGCTCATGTATCTCGATGAAGATGGGCGCGAGACCGCTTACGCCGAATTCGTCGCGCGCCTGGCCGAGTTCATGAGCGCAGTGCGCGATCCCGCCATGCTCGCCGAGTGCGTGAGCATATCAACTGAAGTTAGCGCCGGTGAGTTTTACCCGGCGCTGATGCGGTGCCGAAGGCTGATCAGCTACGAAGCCGGGCTGCTCGGGTTGCACGCTGTAGCACCTGGTGAGACCAACCGGGCGCGCTAGGCGCTCCGCTGGCGAATGACCGAAGCCTTAACGGCGCAAGCTGAAAGGCCGCTTCGGTCGATGCGCCAAGGTAAGGAAGCGCACGCACAAGAGATTGTTTCGGTAGTGACGCGTCTTTAACCGTCTCCATTTTACAACACGCGCAACGCAAACGTCCGGCTCCGCCAGGGGCAGGCGTGCGGAACGTTTCCGCGCGTTTTCGGGCAGGAGCCCCGGCCGGTGAATTGCCGGCTCGATAGTCCAGAAGGGACCCAAGAATGACCAGCATCAATACCAATTACGGCGCGCTTGTTGCGCTTCAGGCTCTCAGCGAAACCACCCGCGACCTCGAACAAGTTCAAAACCGGGTCAACACCGGCCTCAAAGTCGCGTCCGCGAAGGACAATGGCGCCGTGTTCGCCATCGCTCAGCAGCAACGTGCTCGCGTCAGCGCGCTTGAGTCGGTCACGAGCGGCATCGATCGCGCTACGTCTACGATCGGCGTCGCGCTGTCAGCCGGCGAGGCGATTTCAGACCTGCTGATCCAGCTGAAGTCCAAGTCGGTCGCCGCGCAGGCTACCGATCTCTCCACCGACCAGCGCGCAGCGCTGACGGCGGATTTCAACGCTCTGCGTAGCCAGATCAATCAGATCGCCAACGCTTCGACGTTCAATGGCGTGAACCTGGTCGCCTCGGGCGGCAGCAACCTCTCGGTGCTGACTTCCGACCTGTCGGGCGCCGCGGTCGGCCGTCAGATCCAATCGACCACGATCGCCGGCACGGTGCCGTCGCTTTCGGGCTACGTCGTCGGCAACGGCAGCGTCGTGATCGCGGACGATTCCGTGTTCCGGCTCAACGGCGTCGCCATTGGTACGGTGGACATCACCGCGACCATGACGATCTCTGACTACTTGACCGCTGTCAGCACCGCCACCGGCGGCCGCGTGACCGCGTCCTACAATCAAAGCACCGGCCAGTTCACTTACGTGGCGCCGGAAGCGGTCGTGGGCACGAACGAACTGAGCATCACCTCAGCCGGCACGGCGCGCAGCTGGCTCGGCCAAGGCGTGGCCGCGGGCGCAGTGACCGCTTCGCCCGTGACGCAGACGATCACCGACCTCGACTTCACCGTCGATGGCGCGGGCGCTCTGGCCACGGTGACTTCGGCGCTGTCCTTGTCGAACTCGACCAACGCTCTCGCGGCGTCGGCGGCGATCGACACGGCGACCACGCTGCTGAACCAGCAACTCGCGACGCTGGGCTCGCAGTCGAAGGCGCTCGATGTCCAGAAGACCTTCCTGGGCAAGCTTTCGGACTCGATCGAAGTCGGCATCGGCAACCTCGTCGACGCCGACCTCGCCAAGGAATCGGCTCGCCTGCAGGCGCTGCAAGTCAAGCAGCAGCTGGGCGCGCAAGCCTTGTCGATCGCCAACTCGGCGCCGTCGATCGTGCTGTCGTTCTTCCGCTAAGAGCGGAATGGAAAAAGGCGGGGAGCTTTCGGGCTCCCCGCCGGTTTCCAACACCCCGAGCATGAGCCATGGCCTCCATCGCTCCCCCGAAGGCTATCGAACCGTTGCCGGCGCTCGCGCCGGCGCCGTCAGAGCCTAGCCCGGCCGCCGCGGCGGTCGATCGGCGCATCGCCGAGCATCAGGCGACGCTTCAGCCCGAGCTTGCGCCCGACAAATTGCGCGTGAGCCTCGACACCAATGCCGGCCGCTTCGTGCAGACCTTGACCGACATCGACACCGCAGAAATGTTGCGCCGCTATCCCAGCGAGTCGCAGCTTGCATACTCGCGCGCCGTCATGGCGTATCTGCGTGCGCAGATCGGCAAGTAAACAGAGCGTAAATTTATTCGTTTCGGATGCGTTGGCGTTAACATTTCGTTAACGCATTTACGCTTCTTTCACGCCTGCGGCGAAGCGCGCCGCGCGCATTCGTCATGCGCGCGATCCGAAGGAGCAGGCTGATCATGGTTTCGAGCATCGTCCCTGGGGCGACGGGCGCCAACACGCTCGGCGTCGATACCCGTTACGCGCGTACGGGCCAGCCGCAACGCCGCGATGAGCCGGCCAACGCCGACAAAGTCGAGCTGAGCGCCGCCGCGCTCGGCGCCGCCCGCGAGAGCGTGCGCGCCGGTGTGGCGCAGGTGCATGAGGCGCTGGCCGCCGGTCACGACGCCCAAGCGATGCTGGTGAAGGTGCAGAGTCTCGCCATGAGCGGCGACCAAGCTGGCCTCACGCAAACGCTGACCGCCTTCGGCAGCCGCGTGAATGCTGCGATCGACCGCGGCGCGGCTGTGCTTACTGGCCAGGACATTGTCGTACAGGCCGAACCAGGCGCACCGGGCGTGACCATTCCCGGCGTGGACCTCAGGCTCAAGTCAAATCCAACGCTCGCCGACATGATCACCGTCTCGGCCGATGCGAAGGCGGACGACGCCGCGCTTGCGCAAGCAGCGCAACGTTCGATGGAGTTGCTGCAGCAGGCGATGGGGCGTTTGGTCGAGAGCGCGCGGTCGCTTGAGGCGCACCAAGGGTTTCTCGGCGCTGCCGAAGCTGGCGCACGCGGAGATTTCGACGCCGACGGCGCGCGCCTGTTGGCGCTGCAGGTTCGTCAGGGTCTGGAAGCGGTGGGCGGCGCGCCGATCGCCAATGCCGAGCCGCAAGCTGTGCTCTCGCTTTTCCGCACCTAGAGCGGGCGCCAGTTGCTCGTGCCGATCTCGAGCAACTCGCTTTCGTAATACTCGTCATCGGCGTCGCGCTCGCGAAGCGCTGCGCGCGCGCTCTGGAAAAGCTTGAACAACACGGCGGCGATCAGGCCAAGCAGAGCCAAAGCGGCGGCGCCGCCGGCGATCGCGAGGTCGCGGTTGAATGCGAGTTCGCCGCGCGCGGCGGCGAGCAGCCGGCCGTCGCGCGGCAGGCGCTTGGCGGCGGCGGTGGCGCGATCGCCCGCAGTTTGCGCCAACAGCCGCAGACGTTCGAAGTCGGCGATAGTGTTGGCGTGGGTCAGCATGACCGCGGCGGCCTCGCTCGACGTCGCCGCACTCATGTCGCCGATCTCCGCCAGCGCCGCGCGGATGCGTCCGGCCGCGCCCTGATCGAGGCTCGCCGCGAAGGCGACCGAGGTGTTGTTGAAGCCGCCGGGGTCGCCGCGGTTTTCCTCAGCGCTGATGCGCGCAGCTTCGCGGAACGTCTCTATCGGCATGACCTCGCGAACGAGCGCCTGCAATTCGTCGGCGAGCGCGTGCGGGAAATCTTCGCGCCGGGTCGCGGCGAGCAGGGCGACCGCGCCTTCGTTCATCCGCGCCGACATTTCACCGCTCAGGCCGAGGCTGAAACCGGTGAGCACGAACTGGAGCTGATCGGAATCGGGCTCGCTGAGCAGGGCGCGCGCCATCAATTCGAAGTCGCGTGGATCGCCGAGCGTTGCGGCGGGCTCCGTCGATGTCGGCGTTGCTGTCGCCGGGCGAAGCGAGAGCAGCTGGACGCTCGCCTGATATCGCTCGCGCGTGCCGGGCAGGAGGAGCTGAAGCGCCGCCACTTCGATCGCTGCGTCGCCGGCGCCCTCGCGCGCGGCGTCGCGCAGCAGAGCGGCCATGCGCGGCGGCAGCATTTCGGCGCCAGAGAGCAGGAAGCCGCGTGCGGCGGAGGGATCGTTCGCCATCAGCTCCATGGCGACAATGTTGTCCCACTGGCGCTGCCGATCGAAGTCGACCTGGATCAGTTCGGCGTTGAGCTTTTCGACTCGGGCCCTGATCGAGCGGGCTCCGGATTCGGAGTATTCGTAAGCGTAGAGGTTGTCGCGCGCGATCACCATCAGCGCCGCGGCGCCAGCCATGGGAAGCAAGAAGAGGCAAACATTGAAAACGAGTGCGATCCAGGCCCCCTCCGGCGGGCCTTGGCGCCGCCGGTAACCGTGAGCCCGAACGGGACGCCACGCACGTGTTGGTTTTGCGTGCTTCATGCTCCGCCCACGACCGCTCGGCCTACAAGAACGGCGCCGAAGTCATCCGGGCAAGATGAATTACAGGAAAGGCGAATACGTCGCCGCATTGGGGTTTAACTGCGGCGCTCGGCTATGCGCTCCGGTCAAGCACGGTCGGGCTAGGACCGCTCGGCGCTTCGATGGCGCCGCGAGCGGAGTAGGCGGCGCCGCTCCCGCGCTGGCGCGCGATCTCTTCGGCCATCGCATGAACCAGCCCTTCGGAGACGACTTTCACTGCGTTGAGCGCCAGTTCGTGGCTGGCCATCGCCTGGTGCAAAGCGACGGTGGCGTGACGCAGCCTGGCCAGCAGTTCCGGCGGGGCGCCCTGGATCAGCGCCTGATCCTGCTTGATCCGCGCCAGTTCGAGCCGATAGGCGTTGGCAAGCCGGTTCTTTTCGTCCGCGTCCGGACCATCGAGCAGAGCTTTGCGCGCTTCGATGCGGTGGGTCTCTTCGAGAGCAATGGCGGTCAGCCGTTCGGTCAGCAGCAGCAATTGGTCGGCGCGGTCGCGCGCGTCGTCAGCGATCAGCGCCATCGGGCGTCTCCGTCGGCGTTTCCTGCATGCGCATCAGCTCGCGCATGATGCTGTCGGCGATGCCGACGCCGCCGGCGCGGCTGATGGCTTCGGCGTAGCGCTCGATCAGCATCGGGCGAAAAATCTCTTCGCCCATGCCGCCCCCGCCCAGGCCGTCGGTCTGCAAACCTTCGAACATGGGCGAGAGCATTTCCGAGAGAAATACGGCTTCGAACTCTTCAGCGGCGCGCCGCGCTTCGCTTGAAAGCGCCTCACCGCGGCGCTGCGTGCTCATCGGCAGGGGAGCGCCTTGAAGCGCGATCGGCCCTGTCATCACATCACTTCGATTTCGGCTTGGATCGCGCCGGCGGCTTTGAGCGCTTGCAGGATCGAGATCATGTCGCGCGGTGTGACGCCCAGCGCATTCAGACCGTTGACCAGCTGGCGCAAAGGCACGCCGCCGGGCACGATGACGAGACCGCCTTGTTCTTCATCCACGGCGACGTTGGTTGACGGGACGACTTCGGTCTCGCCGCGGCTGAAGGGCGCCGGCTGGCTGACGAACGGATCTTCTTGGATCGATATGGTCAGATTGCCTTGGGCGATGGCCACCGTGGACACATTCACGTTCTCGCCCATGACGACAATGCCGGAGCTTTCATCGATGACGATGCGCGCCGGGGTGTCGACGTTGACCTCGAGGTTTTCGATCCGCCCGACCAGCGAGACCATGTCGCCCGCAAACTCCGCCGGACGGCGCAGCACGACCGATCCCGGGTTTGACGCCCGCGCGGCCTCGGCGCCGACGGCGCCGTTGATGGCGTCGGCGATGCGTTGGGCGGTGGTGAAATCCGGATTGCGCAACGACAAGCGCAGCTCCTGCTGCGCGGCGATGTCGAACGCGATCTCGCGCTCGACCAGCGCGCCGGAAGCGATGCGCCCCGCGGTCGGCACGCCGCGCGTGACCGACGAGCCTGATTGGCCAGAGGCCGCGAAGCCGCCGATCGCCAGCGGACCCTGGGCTACCGCGTAGACCTGCTGATCGGCGCCCATCAGCGGGGTCACCAGCAATTGGCCGCCGGCGAGGCTGCGCGCGTCCCCGAGCGCGGAGACCGTGACATCGATGCGCGAGCCCTGGCTCGAAAACGGCGGCAGGTTTGCCGTGACCATCACGGCGGCGACGTTGCGCGTGTTGAGATTGCCTTCGGCGGCGTTGACGCCGAGCCGTTCCAGCATGGCGGCCAGGCTCTGGCGCGTGAACGGCGAATTGCGCAGCGAATCCCCGGTGCCGGCGAGGCCGACGACCAGGCCGTAGCCGACGAGCTGGTTCTCACGAACGCCCTCGAAGTCGGCCACATCTTTGATGCGCGGGCCGGCCCAGGCAGCAGGGGCCGCGATCGGCGCGGCCATGGCCGCTGCCGAAGCGACGGCCAGCAGCGCGGCGCGCGCGGCGCGTGATGCAAATCCCATCTGAGCGATAGGTCAGCAGTTCGGTTAACGACCCGTTCAAGCCCGAAACGTTAAGCGATCGGAAACAGCAGCAGCGGAGAGTCCGCGCCGATGAAGATCGAACCCGGCCGCAACGTTGGCCCGTCCGCGCCAGCCTCGAAGGCGGTGAAGACGGCTGCGCCAGGCTTCGCACCGGCGATGGACGCTCCTCAGCGGGCCGCCGCCGCATCGCCAACGGGCGCGGTGACGCCGCTCGACGCCATCATCGCCTTGCAGGCCGGCGAGAGCACGGCGCAACGACGCGCGCGCCAGACCCGCCGCGGACAGGAGGCGCTCGATGCCTTGGAAGAACTCGAACAGGGGCTGCTGACGGGCCGGGCGCCGGGGTCGTTGCACTCCCGGCTTGAAGCGCTCCAGCGCCGAGCCGAACCGACCGGCGACGAGCGCCTCGACGCTGTCCTGAACGAGATCGACATCCGCCTCGCAGTCGAGGCGGCGAAGCTTGATCGCAGCTCGGGAAAACTCTGAATGCTGCACCGCAAACTGCGGAAAACACATGACTTTGGCGCCCGTCTTGCTCAATGGACGCGGCGTGAGGGCGCCGCTATAAGGCGCGCGCCTCGCTAGGCGGCCGGGAGTTCGGACATGGCGACTGTGACGAAAGAATATCGCCCCAGCGACGACGAGCCATTCATGAACGAGCGCCAGCGCGAATTCTTTCGCAAGAAGCTGCTCGCGTGGAAGGATGAGATTCTCGAAGAGTCTCGCTCGACGATCGCCTCGCTGCAGCAGGACACCGTGGCGGAGCCCGATCTCGCCGATCGCGCGACCAGCGAAACCGATCGGGCGCTCGAACTCCGTACTCGCGACCGCCAGCGCAAGCTGATCGCCAAGATCGAGGAAGCGCTACGCCGGATCGACGATGGCTCCTACGGCTATTGCGAAGAAACCGGCGAACCGATCGCGCTGTCACGGCTCGAAGCCCGCCCGATCGCCACACTTTCCCTGGAGGCACAGGAGCGCCATGAACGGCGCGAGCGCGTGCACCGCGACGACTGACTGTCGTAACCAGCTTTACACTTTAATTTCCCCCGCTAGGTTGCCGCTCCGTTTGGGGCTTGAAGCGGGGGAAAATGCATGCGCGTCCGGGGTCTGATTTTTGTGGCCGCAATTCTGGCGGCCGCGCCCGTGGCGCGCGCGCAGACCGAGGCGCCGCCAGCGGCTACGGCCTCTGAGGGCTACGTTGCGATCGAGCCCGCCGATGACTCCGAGTTGACGGCGCCGGCGGAGACACCAGCCGCCGAAGCGGCGGCCGTTGAGCCGGCAGTCGAAGCCGCCGCGGAGGAGCCCGTCCTGGTGTGCCGCACCGTGATTGCCCGGACGGAGAGCCGCCTGCGTTCGGCGCGGGAGCGGGTCTGCCGCACCCAGGCGCAATGGGACGAGATCGACGCGCGGTCGGCCAGGCAAAACAACCGCTCCTCAGGTCCCGATAACAACTGATTGATTTCATCACCAGCACCCGGAATGATGAGGTCTCATCGTCCGGAGGCGGGCAGGTCGATTTCAGCGAGGTGTCTTATGCGCTCGATCCTACTCACGTCGGTTTTCGCTGCTGCTTTGCTTGCCGAAGCCGCGTTCGCCCAGACCGCGCCTGACGCGCCGCCCGTACCCATTCAACAAGGCACCGCGGTCGTCCAAGAGGACGGATCGTTGCAGCCTGGAGACGCGGTAAACAGCGAGGCCCGTCCGGATCCTGACGCCGAAGTGATCTGTCGCGTCATCCAAGAGTCCGGGTCACGGCTTCAGCGGCGCCGTCAGCGCGTGTGCGGCACCCGCACGATGTGGGAAGATCTGGCTGATCGCTCGGCCGATGCAGCGCGCGGCACCGGCGCCAACACCTCAGCTCGCGACTAGGGGATCGCGCGGCGATGCTGTTTCACGACGCCGCGCTTTCGTATCTGCACTTCACCTTCGCCTTCATCCTCGCCGGCGCACTCGCCGGCGAGGCATTCGTGTTGCGGCTGCCGGTGGATGGCCGCGCTGCGCGGTTGCTGCTGCGGATGGACGCGTTCTACGCCATTGGCGCCGTTGGCGTGATCGCCGCCGGCGTCGCGCGTGTGTTCTGGGGCGCCAAGGGCGCAGGTTATTACGCCGACCAGCCGTTCTTCTGGGCCAAGATGGCGGCCTTCGCCGCGATCGGCCTCATCTCGATTGCGCCGACGCGCACGTTCTTTGCGTGGGTGAAGCGGGCGGGCAAGGACGCCGCCTTTGCAGTGGCGGAGGTTGACGCCAAGCGCGTGCGCCGGCTGGTGATGATCGAACTGCACTTGCTGGCGCTCGTGCCGCTGTTTGCAGCGCTGATGGCGCGCGGCATTGGAAGCTAGGCGCTACACAAACGCTGCGCCTGCGCTAGGGTGGTCGAACTTGTGCCACCGGAGGCGGAGATGGCGGCGTCGCTGAAGCCGGAAGAATTCGAGCAGATGGTCACGCTGGGCGACGTGGCGCGCCATCACGGCCGCACACGGCCGAGCCAGATCGCGCTGAGCTTCGAGGGCCGCCATACGACCTACGCCGAGCTGGATGCGCGCTCCAATCAGGTCGCAGCCGCGCTCGTCGCCGCTGATGTCGAGCCAGGCGACTGCGTCTGCTATCTCGGCAAGAACAGCGACCACTATTTCGAGCTGTTGATCGGCGTGCTGAAAATCGGGGCGGTGATCGCGCCCATCGGTTGGCGGCTCTCGGCGGACGAGGCCGCCTACATTATCGACGACGCGCAGGCGCACATGCTGTTCGTCGGCCCGGAATGCATCGGTCATGCGGAGGACATCGTCGCCAAAACAGCGTCGCGGCCGAGCATCGTCGCGATGGAGCCGGGCGCGCACAGCCATCCCACGTACGAGGCCTGGCGCGATGCGGAGACGAGCGACGATCTCGAGGCGCCGGTGCCGGCGGAGGCGACGGCGCTGTTGCTCTACACCTCCGGCACCACCGGGCGTCCCAAGGGCGTGATGTTGTCGAGCGCCAACCTGTTGCGGTCGCGCCGCCAGCTTTCTGAAGCGGCCATGGGCTGGAACGAATGGAAGGAAGGCGAGGTCAACTATACAGCCATGCCGATAGCTCACATCGGCGGCACGGGCTGGTGTCTCGTCGGCCTCATCAATGGCGTGAAGAACGTGATCGCGCGCGACTTCAATCCGATGGAAGCGCTGGAAGCAATCGAGCGTGAGCGCATCGCCAAGATGTTCATGGTGCCGGCGGCGCTGCAATTCATCATCCGCATGCCGCGCGCGAAAGAGATCGATTATTCAAGTCTCACTCACATTCTTTACGGCGCCTCGCCGATGCCGGTCGATCTGTTGCGCGAATGCATGGAGGTGTTCGGCTGCAAATTCGTGCAGCAGTACGGCATGACCGAAACGACAGGCACCATCACGTATCTGCCGCCGGAGGATCACGATCCAAGGGGCAACGAGCGCATGCGCTCGGCTGGTTTGCCGATGCCTGGCGTAGAAATTGTCATCATCGACGCGGAGGGCAAGCGGCTCGGCCCGAACCAGGTCGGCGAGATCGCAACGCGCTCGATCGCCAACATGAAAGGCTATTGGCGCAAGACCGACGCGACCGCGGCCACGATCGACGGCGAAGGATGGTTGCGCACGGGCGACGCCGGCTATCTGGATCAGGACGGCTATCTCTTCATCCAGGACCGCATCAAGGACATGATCATCACCGGCGGCGAGAACGTCTATCCGGCGGAAGTCGAAAACGCCGTACACGGCCATCCGCATGTCGCCTAAGTCGCCGTCATCGGCGTGCCGGACGATACCTGGGGCGAGAGCGTCAAGGCGATCGTGGTGGCGAAGTCCGGCGTCACGCCGGACGCTCAATCGATCATGGAGTTCGCGCGCTCGCGCATTGCGCACTACAAGGCGCCGCGCAGCGTGGATTTCCGCTCGGCGCCGCTGCCACGCAGCGCCTCAGGCAAGATTCTGCGCCGCGAACTGCGCGAACCGTATTGGGCGGGCAAAGAGCGCCGGGTGAATTAAAGCGGTTTTTCCACCATCATGGTGATGCCGAGGAGACTGCGGCCGATGTGGCTGCGGCAGATCGGCGTGTGCAAGCTGCGCGGCGCCGCCGCGAAGACCCGCTCTACAAGGCGCGCGAGCGCATAAGGGAGGTCGAACAGCCGATAGGCGCGCGGGGCGATCATGATGCGCGGATGCACGAACCCGGCGTCGCCAACGAGCCGGTAGAGCGTTTCATAAGAATATTCGCGCATATGAGTGCCGTGCGAGACGTCGTCGAAATACATGGAAACGTCGTGGGGGCCGCTGAACCGGTTCGGCGTGCGGCACATGTAGCGCCCGCCCGGTTTCAACACACGGTAAAGCTCACGCATGCGTTCTTCGACGTCGTCCGGATGGATGTGTTCCAGGACTTGGTTCGAATAGATGAATGACACGCTCTCGTCAGGCACGGGGACGTCAGCGCACCTGTTCTTTACGAACTCGAAGTTGGTCGCCGTGATATCGCGCGGCACAAGCTGATCGCTGACATCAACCACGATCGACTTGGCGACATAGGGCGCGACGCTCAATGCGATCCGGCAATCGCCGCCGCCAATGTCGAGGAAGACGTCCTCTGGCTTCAGCTCGCCCAAGAGCATGCGGACCTGGCGGTCGGCGTAGTCGCCTGACGGCTCGTGCGAGGCGGTCCAGCGCGGATGATCGTAAACTTCGGTGAGCAGCGTATCGTAAAGACGGTTGTAGGCGCCGTTCTCGCGCTCCGCCTTGGTCGACGCGCGCAGGGCGTCGGCCAAGCGACGTTCGACGAGGTAGTGCGCGATTATACGTTCGGGCGAACGCGTATCGCCGTAGAGTTCGGCGATCTTGCGATAGTCGGCGCGCAGCCTGACCGGAGACGTTCCTGCCGTATCCATAGGTCTCGCTGGCTGGCCCAAACTGGGTCCAGCAGACGCCGTTGCCAGGGCAGGTCTATGAAACTCTCCCATCGCGCGAGCATTACTGCACGCGTCGTGCCGGGAGGCTTACCAGGGCGTAATGGCGTCGCCCAGCCGCTGGCCCCAGTTGGGTCGCTGCACCGCGCTGATCGAGCCGCGGCCGCCATAAGAGATGCGGGCTTCTGCGATCTGGGTGTGGTTGACGCGGTTGCTGGCGGTCACGTCTTCGGGGCGGATGATACCGCTGACCGTGAGTTCACGCAGTTCGCCGTTGATGCGCACCTCCTGGCGGCCGGCCAGTACGAGATTGCCGTTCGGCAGGCGGTCGACGATGACCGCAGCGACCGTGAGTTCGATCTTCTCTTCGCGGTTAATCGCGCCCGTGCCGCGGTGCTCAGACTCGGCGTCGGCGCTGATCATGTTCGAGGGATCGAACGCGTTGTTGAAGATCTGGCCGGCGACCGTTTCCAGGCCAAAGAAATTGCTGACGCCGGCGGACGTCGTCGCCTCCCGTTGGCGGTTGGACGAGTTGCTCAGTTCAGCACTGTCATCGATCTCGATCTCGACGGTGATGATGTCGCCGATGCGTTGGGCGCGCTGGTCGTTGAAGAAACTGCGCGAACCGGTGCGCCAAAGCGAATTGGGCGCGCCGGCTTCGTAAGCGGCGAGTTGGGGTTGCGGCATCGTCTGCTGCTCGCCGCCGGTAAGATGCTCGGGCGTACCCACTGGATGTAGTTGCGGCGGCCCCATTGCGCGCCGCGCCGCATCGTAAGCAACGCCCGGCGCGGCCAGCGCGTCGCGCGAGAGATCGCCGCCATCGACGCTGGCGCACCCGGTTGCGCCGGCTGCAAGCGCGGCCAGGGCAAGCGTGCGAAGCAGAGTGTCCTTGATCATGGGGTGGCCCGCGCAGCTCCTGGACCGGTGACGACCGCGTCGATGGTTCGATTGGAAGAGGTGTTGATGAGCCGGATGGGCTGGCCGACGGCGCCGTCTTCGAGAGAGCGCGCGCGCATCGACAGCGCCATGCCCGGCATTTGATAGACCAGGGTCACGCTTTCGCCGCGGCGTATGGCGGCGTCGGCGAGCACGCGCCCGCCGGACGAAGCCGGTAAGGTCGCGCGCGCGCCGCCGGGGCGCACCACTTGCACCGAATTAACGCCCGCAGGCGCAGTAAAGTTCAGCCCTGCGGCCGAGGCGGCGGCGCTCAGCACCGGCATCGACAATGACGCGACTTGTCCCGGCCCGGGCGCGGGCGCGAGCGCGCGTGATGCGACGTTGGCCGGCGCGCCTTCGAACACATCGCCCATGGTGATAGCTGGCCCGTTTGCTTCGATGCGTGGACGCAGCGTGACCGTTTGCGCATGCGACAGGCCGGCGGCGACAAGAAAGTAGATGCAGGCCGCGATGCAGAGGCGAATCAGCATTGTCTATCCTCCTCAGCGCAATTGCGTGGTGGACTGCAGCATTTCGTCGGCGGCGGTGATCACGCGCGCGTTCATCTCGTAGGCGCGTTGCGCCACGATCAGCGCCGAGATTTCCTCGACTGCGTTGACGTTGGAAAGCTCGAGGTAGCCCTGCATCAACGTGCCGAGCCCCGGCGAACCTGGCGTCGCGGTGGTCGCCGTGCCGGAAGCAGGCGTTTCCAGGTAGAGGTTGTCGCCGATCGCTTCCAAGCCGGCCGGGTTGATGAAGCTCGCAATTTCGAGTTGGCCGATCTGCTGCGGATCGGGCGAGGCGGCCGTGGTGACTTCGACGACACCGTCGCGCGTCACCTGAATCGCGGTGGCTTCTTGCGGCACCGTGATTGCGGGTTCGATGGCGTAGCCGTCGGCGGTAACCAGCGCGCCGTCGGCGTTGACGGCGAAATTGCCCGCGCGGGTATACGCGGTCTGGCCCGAAGGCAGCGTGATCTGGAAGAAGCCGCGCCCGTTGATGGCGATGTCGTACGGGTTGCTCGTGGCGACGGTGCCGCCTTGCTCAGTGACCCGGCCGACCGCATCGGCGCGAACGCCGACGCCGATCTGGATGCCGAGCGGCAGGATCGCGCCCGACGCCGACGAGGTCGAACCCGGCCGCTCCATGTTCTGGTAGAGCATGTCCTGGAATTCGGCGCGTTGGCGCTTGTAGGCCGTCGTATTCATGTTCGCGATGTTGTGCGAAATGACGTCGACATTGAGCTGCTGGGCCTGCATGCCGCTGGCTGCAATCGATAATGCGCGCATCTCGGGACTACTCCTTAGCGGCCGAGCCGTTCGATCGCGCGCTGACGCAATTCATCCGCACCCGAAACTATTTTGGCTGCAGACTGATACGCGCGCGAAATCTCGATGAGCCTCGTGAGCTCGACGACCGGGCGAACGTTCGAGCCTTCGAGCGCGCCTTGCAGCACGACCCCGCCGAACTCGCCCGGCTGTTGACCTTGCGCGTCCCAAAGGTTGTCCCCGACCTTTGAGAGCGCGCCTGGCGCGGCGAAGGACGCCACACCGATGCGGCCGGCTTCGACACCGGCCACTCGTATTGCGCCGTCGCGCCCGATCGAAGGCGTGTCGCCTTGCGGATCGAGCACGATCGGCGCCCCCCCGGAGCTAAGAACGGCGCGGCCATCGCTGGTGACGAGCCGTCCTTCCCCCGTTAGCGTGAACGCGCCATCGCGCGTATAAAGCGGGCCATTCGGCCCTTCGACCATGATGAAGCCGTCGCCCTCGAGCGCGACATCGAGCGGATTGCCGGTCATCGCGATGGGGCCCTGGGCCATCTGATGCATAATGCCGATGTCGCGCACGAAGCGGATTTCGGTGGGGTCCTCTTCGGCATGAGCGCTCGTGCCGTCCGCTTCCTCCAAGAGCAGCGCATCGGCCTTGAAGCCGGATGTGGCGACGTTGGCGAGATTGTTGGCGGCGACATCCATGCGCCGTTGCAGCACGCGTTGCGTCTGCAGGCCGAGCATGAGCGCGTTATCCATTCGCGTTAACGATGCAAGCTTCGGGCCATGCTTAACGGCTTGATTTTCGGGGGCTCGGCGCGGCGCCTTGGTGAACGCTGGCGCGATCCTGCCGGGGCGGGCGGCAAGTTTTGCCGGTCTTTCAGCAACTCTTAACCACGTCAGCCCAGGAAGGATGCGGGTTAACGCGCGAGCGATTCCGCATGTTTGGCAAAGGCAAGAAAAAGAAGAAGGGCGAGGCTCCCGAGGCGGACGCCGAGGCGGAAGGCGCAACACCTCCGGCCGAAGGCGGCGAGGGCGGGGAAGGCGCAGAGGGCGAGGCGCCAGCCAAGAAGAAGATGTCGGGCAAGAAGCTCGTCCTCTTCATCATCCTGCCTGCAGTGCTCGTGCTGGGCGGCGGCGGCGCGGCCGCATTCCTGCTGTTGGGCGGCGGGGGCGGCGAACAGCACGCCGAAGCCAACGAAGGTCACGGCAAGGCCAAAGGCGGCGGCCACGGCGACGAGGGCGCGGGCGAGGCTATCCCTGGCCCGAACGGCACCACGATCATGCACGGCGACGACGTCGTGTTCGTCACGCTGCCGGAGATGCTGGTGAACATCACCGGTCCCGACGGGCGGCCGGCCTACCTGAAGCTCAAGCTGACGCTCGAGGCGCCGGACGACGCGACGGTCACGGCGCTCGGCGAACACATCCCGCGCGTCACCGATCAGTTCAACGGCTTCCTGCGTGAGATGCGCACCGACGATCTTAGCGGCTCCGCGGGCGCTTACCGGTTGCGCCTTGAACTGCTGCGCCGGGTCAATCTCGTCATCGCGCCGATGCAGATCAATGCAGTGCTGATCGAAGAAATGCTGGTGCAGTGATCAATGAGCACTGAAGCCGCGCAAGCCGACGACAAGGAGTGGCAGACGGACGAAGCCGCCAACGAAGGCGGCGCGTCCGGCGATGGCGAACGCATCCTCAATCAGGACGAGATCGACAGCCTGCTGGGCTTCGGCCTTGGCGAAGACGATGCGAGCGGACGCACCGGCGTACGCGCGATCATCAATTCGGCGCTGGTCTCCTATGAACGCCTGCCGATGCTGGAGATCGTGTTCGACCGCCTGGTGCGGTTGATGACGACCAGCTTGCGCAACTTCACCAGCGACAATGTCGAAGTCAGTCTCGATCAGATCAGTTCGGTCCGCTTCGGCGACTATCTGAACTCGATACCGCTGCCGGCGATCATCGCCGTGTTCCGCGCCCAGCAGCTCGACAATTTCGGGCTCGCCACCGTCGACTCGTCATTGATCTATTCGATCGTCGATGTGCTCTTGGGCGGACGGCGTGGCGCGGCGGCGACCCGCGTGGAAGGCAGGCCCTACACGACAATCGAGCGCACTTTGGTCACGCGGATGATCGAAGTGGTGCTCAACGATGCGCGCCAGGCGTTCGCGCCGCTGACGGAAGTCGATTTCACTCTCGACCGCATCGAGACCAACCCGCGCTTTGCGGCCATCGCGCGCCCGCCCAACGCGGCGATCATCGTCAAGCTGCGCATCGATATGGAAGATCGCGGCGGCAAGCTCGAATTGCTGCTGCCGTATGCGACGCTCGAACCGATCCGCAAGATGCTGCTGCAGCAATTCATGGGCGAGAAGTTCGGCCGCGACAACATCTGGGAAGGCCACCTCGCCAGCGAACTCTGGAATACCAAGCTTGAAGTCCGCGCGGTGCTCGATGAGCACAAGGAAAAGCTCCGCAAGGTGCTCGATCTCAAAGTTGGCGACACGTTGATGCTCGATGCGACGCCGGACGCGCCGGTGATGCTAAAATGCGGCGCGGTCGAGCTCAGCCATGGCCGCGTCGGCCGCATGGGCCATGCGCTCGCGGTGCGCGTGGAAAAACCGATCAGCCCGGCGATGCAACACGCCGTGATGAAACTGGGAGGCGGCAAATGAGCCCCATCACACTCGCGATCGAAGTCGTGCTCGCGCTGATGCTTGCGGCGTGCCTGTTCTATTTCTGGCGGCTGGATCGGAAACTCAGCGCACTGCGCGAGGGTCAAGACGGGGCGCTGCGCGCCGCCGCGGAGCTGGCGCAAGCGACGGCGCAGGCCGAGGCGGCGGTGCGCGCAATGCGCGCGACCGCCCAGGATGCGGGGCGCGACCTGCAAGCGCGCATCAACGATGCGCGCGCGACGGCGGAGAGATTAGGGCTTAGCGCCGGGCGCATGCGCTCGGCCGCAGATGTCGGCATGCGCGGCAGGGTGTGATGACGAAAATCGCGAAACCACGACAGGGCGTCTCGGTGCGGCTGATGCCGGCGGTGATGGTCACGGTTGCGGCCGTGCTTGGATTGAAGGCCGTGGCGATGGCCGAAAGCGTCGCCGAGACCGTTGCGGCTGCTGGTCAGGAAGGAACCGCGGGCGATGCGGCGCATGCGGAAGAAGCGCCGGTCGCGCCCGCGACGCCGCAATGCGCCGCGCCGTCGCTCGCAGAAATGGCGGGCTTGAGCCAGGCGGAAGTGCAGGTGCTGCAGGCGCTCGGCGCCCGCCGCGAGGCGCTCGATGCGCGCGGCGAGCAGATCGAGACGCAAGACGCGCTGATGCTCGCCGCCGAGCAGCGCATGACCGAACGCTTGGCCGAGCTGCGCGCACTCGAAACGCACGTGAACGAGTTGCTGGGCAACCTCGATGCGGAGCAGGAGCGCCGTGTCTTGGGGCTCGTGGACGTCTATCAGCGCATGCGCGCCAAGGACGCTGCGACCGTGTTCGACGGGCTGGAGGACGACGTGCTGGTGCAGGTGGCGAGCCGGATGCGCCAGGCCAATCTCGCCGAAGTGATGGGACGCATGGATCCCGCGCGTGCGCGCGCGCTCACGCAAATGCTCGCCGATCGCGCGCGGCCGCCCACGAGCGGGGGCAATCTGCTGGATCGATCCCGCGGCGAGGCGCCGGCAGCAGGCCGCTAAACGCGCGTTTAACCGCAGCTGGAGAGACTTTGGTCGCGCATCATTCATGAAGTTCTTGCGCCCTCCGTTGGCGATCGCCACCGCCGCGCTGATTGCGGCGCCGCCGGCCGTGGCTCAACCGATGCAGTTGACGCCACAGCCGCAAGCGCCTGCGCAAACGCAAGCTGCGCCGCCAGCGCCGCCGCCGGCCGCGACGCCGGAAACTGCCCCGGCGCAAAGCGAACAACCTACGGAGCTGCGCGGCCCAAGCGGTCCGCTGCCGAGCGCGCTCGATCTTGCGCTGGTTGCGCCGCCATCGCCGCCGCCTCCACCGCCCGCGCCGTCGCCGCCCGCCGCGCCGCCTGCGCCGCCGCCCGCCGCGCCCCCGCCGCCGCCGCGGATGGCCGCCGCGCCGAGCGCCACTGTGACGGTCGGCGCACAGACCGATTTCACGCGCCTCGCATTCCGCTTCGCCGGGCCGACCACGGTGACGCCGCTGCTGCAGGGCAGCCGTCTCGATCTCCGCTTCTCGCGCGCTGCCGACATTGATATTGCTGAGTTGCGCGCGACGCCGCCGCGTTTCGTGCGCGAAGTGCGCCGCGTCAGCGCCGCCGGCGCGCCGGTGCGCCTGCAAATCACGCTTGAGCCCGGCGTGCGGCAGCGTCACTTCGTCGACGGCGACCGCGTCGTCATCGATCTGTTGCCGCCGGAAGAGGGCGCGCCGCAAACCACCGCCGCGAATGGCGAGCCCGCTCATGCGCCCGCGCCGGCGCGGCCGCCGGTGAACGGCACTGGGCGCGTGCAGCTGGTCGAGGGCGCGAACGACACGCGCGTCACGGTGACGTGGCCGGCCCCGGCGCGGGCTGCCGCGTTCCGGCGCGGCGAAGCGATCTGGCTGGTGTTCGACGCAACCGGACGCATGGATATTTCCGGCGTCACGCGCGTCGGACGCCGCCACCAGGACGTGCAAGTCGTGCAGGGGCAGGGCGTGCTTGGCCTGCGCATCCCTGCGCCGCCGGACATGCAAGTGTCGGCGAACGCCGACGACAATTCCTGGACGTTCACCCTCGCTGCGCGCGCCACCGCGCCGCAAGCGGCGCCGCTTACCCGCGAAGTCTCCACAGAGGGCCGTGGGCGCATGACCATCGGCTTCGGCCGCGAAGGCGTGGTGCGTTGGATCAACGACCCCGAGATCGGCGACCGCATCGCCGTCGCCATGATCGGCGGCCCCGCGCACGGCGTCATCACCCGGCGCGCGACCGTGGAGGCGGCAGTGTTGCCGTCGGCGCACGGCGGCGTCGTCGAACCGCGCGCCGACGATCTCGCGGTCAGCTTCAACGCCGGCACGCTCACGGTCACGCGGGGCGACGGCTTGATCGCATCCGCGCCGGCGCGCTCCGAACTGGAAGCCGGTTTGAGCGCGGCGATGATGGAGGATGAGCTGGGCGGCGCGCCGATGCATGCGCAAGCCGAAAATGATCTCGAGCAGGTGCGTGAGCACATCGACGGACTCATGCGCCGTGCAGCGGAGGAAGGCGTGCGCGAAGGCGCGGCCGTGGATGCGCGCATGGCGCTGGCGCGCTATCTGCTCGAACACGAATTTGCCGCAGAAGCGCTGGGCGCGTTGCGCATCGTGGCGATCAATCAGGGCGAATTGGTCGAGATCGATCCGGAATATCGCCTGCTGCGCGGCGCAGCGAACGTGATGATGGGGCGCGTGCACGCCGCACAGCTCGATCTCACAGCATCGGCGCTCATGAACAATCCATCGGCGGCGCTGTGGCGCGGTTATTCGGCGGCGCAGCAGCAGAATTGGCCTGAAGCTCGGCGCGAGCTCGAGCGCGGCGCAGGCGCTCTCGAAGAACATCCGCCATCGTGGCGCGCGCGCTTCCAGCTCGCGCTCGCACAAGCGGCGACGGAATTGAACGATTTCGCCGCTGCAGAAGCGGCGGCGCGCGCGGCGCTCGCCAACGCGCCCGATCAGGCTCTACGTCTGCAAGCGCGCCACATCGAAGCGCGCATCGTCGGCGCGCGCGGCGATGCCGCACGGGCGCTGACCATGTTCGACGAACTCAGCCGCACGCATGACGAGGAAACCGCCGTCCGCGCCGAAGTCGAAGCGATCCGCATTCGCCGCGCCACCGGCGTGATGCGCGCGATCGATTCGGTAGAGCCCCTCGAGGCGTTGCGCTTCCGCTGGCGCGGCAATTCGACCGAACTGGCGATCGTCGGCCTGCTCGGCGAAACTTATTCCGAGATGGGCCGCTGGCGCGATGCGCTCGCGACCATGCGCATCGCCGCCGATCGCTTCCCCACCGATCCGGCCGCACGCCAGCTACGCGTGGACATGTCGACCTTGTTCGAGCGCCTCTTCCTCGACGGCGACGCCGACAGGCTCGAGCCGATCCAAGCGCTTGGCCTGTTCTACGAATTCAGCGATCTGACGCCGGTCGGTCCCAATGGCGATCGCATCGTGCGCCTGCTCGCGGGCCGCCTCGTGCATGTCGATCTCTTGGAGCAGGCGGCGCAATTGCTGCAGCACCAGGTCGATGAGCGACTGGAAGGCGTCGGCAAGGCGCAAGTCGCGGCCGATCTTGCTGCGATCTATCTGATGGATCACAAGCCGGATCGCGCGCTGGTGGCGCTTGCGAGTTCCCGCCAGCCGAGCATGCCGCAAACATTGCAGGCAGACCGACGCATTCTCGAAGCGCGCGCGCTGTTGGACTTGGGTCGCCTCGAGGGCGCCGCGGAACTGGTCGAACGCGATCGCAGCGAAGACGCGCAGCGCGTCCGCGTCGAAGCGGCCTGGCGCGGGCGAGATTGGCAGCGTGCGTCGGCCGAGCTGCGCACATTGCTGGGCATGCGCAACCGGTCGCAGCCGCTCGATGGGCATGGCCGCCAAGCGGTGCTTCGCGCAGGCGTGGCGCTGACGCTCGCCGGCGACGAGGCGGGCGTTCGCGCGCTCTATCGCGACTATGCGGGCGACATGGCCAATACGCCGGAAGCCGATGCCTTCGAGATTGTCGCCGCCGGCATCAACGCCGATGGCGCCGCGATCCGGGATGTCGCGCGCGCCGTCGCGCGAACCGATCTGCTCGACCGGTTCTTAACGCGGCTGCGCACGCGCATGACGGAGCAGGCGGCGCAAGCGGCCGCGCAGCCGAACACGACGACACCGTCCACGCCGGGCGCGCCTCCCTCGCCACTGCCACCGCCACCGCCGCAAGCGGCGCTGCCGCCGCAACGCGAAAACCATGACGCCGGCGCTTAAGGTTAGCGGGCCGGCTAACCACCGCGCCGTTGTTTCCGCTTTACAAGCTGGTTTGCGCTTGGCGTCATGCGCGCATGGCGGGGCCAATATCGGTCATCATTCCAACGCTTAACGCGGCGCGACGGCTGCCGCGCACGCTTGCGCCGTTGGCTGATGGCGCAGCCGGAGGGCTCATCCGCGAAGTGATTGTCGCCGACGGCGGCTCGCGCGACGAAACCTTGGAGATCGCCGATGCGGCCGGCTGCATGCTGATCTCGGGCGAACCGAACCGCTCGCACCTGTTTCGTCTCGCGGCTGCGCGCGCCAAGGGTAAATGGCTGCTCTTCCTGCATCAGGGCACGGCGTTGACCGGCGGCTGGTGCGATGAGGTGCGGACGTTCTTCACCATGCCGGAAGCGCGCCGCCACGCAGCCGTGTTTCAGCTTGCGTTCGACGATCCTTCCGCCAAGCGCGCACTGTTCTGGGCGCGCCTTCGCACGCGGCTGACGAAACTGCCGCGCGGCGATCAGGGCCTGCTGATCTCGCGTTTCCTCTACGATGCGATCGGCGGTTATCAGGACTTGAAGGAACTGGAGGACGTCGACCTCATCCGCCGGATCGGTTCCCACCGCCTCGTCTTCTTGCACACCGAAGCGGTCGTCAGCGCGGTGAATTATCGTCGCCATGAGAGCGCCAGCAAGAGCGCCAGCATGATCGTGCGCCACATGCTGGGCGCAGATCCCGTCGCGCTTGCTAAGGCTCAGCGCTCAGCCACGCGCGCATCGAGCGGCGTGTAGAGCGCAGGCTGACCGGCGGCCAAGCGATCGAGTTCCGGCGTCGGCTGTCCGTAGCGCTTGCGGCAGAGCGCCATATGCGAGAGCGAACGCTCGGCATAGTCGCGGCTTTCCGCGCGCGGCATCATTTCGAGGACCAGCAGCGGATCGAGATCGGCGGGCTGAGTCGCCAGCCAGCGCGAGAGCCAGCCGGGGCCGCCATTGTAGGCGGCGAAGACGCGGCCGAGGTCGCCGTCATTGTGAAACTCGGTCATCAGCCACTGCACGTAATCTTGGCCGAGGCGCATGTTGCGGCCGGGCTCGAACAACGGCGCCGGCGTGCGGCGATAATTGTGGCTGCGATCCATGTCGCGCGCCGTCGAGGGCAGGAGCTGCATCAAGCCGCGTGCGTTCGAGACGCTGACGGCTTTCGGGTTGAAGTAGCTCTCTTGGCGCACAATCGCGTAGATGAGCGCGCGATCGAGCGAAAAGCCGTTCTCCGGCTCGAAGCTGGTCGTGGGGCAGAAACCTGCGGCGACTTCGCGCCCGCCATACTCGGCGACACGCAATTGCGCCGCCGGCGCCTCGAGTGCGATCGCGAGGGCCAGAAAAGAGCGATCGTCCTGCGGGCCGATGTCGGCGTGCAAGCGGCGCAACTCGCTCTCGACTTCGGAAAGGCGGCCAAGCTGTGCGAGCGCGGCTGCGCGGCGCGCTGCGGGATAGCGCTCGATGAAGCGGGTGATGGTGTCGTCGGTGATTTCGGGCGCCGCGAACGAGAGCGTGCTGTCGCGGCCGAGCTGAGTTTCCGCGAGCTGGCCGTAGAACGTCCACGGACGCTCCGCCGCTGCTTCCAAATGTTCGGCGACGCCCTGCGTGTCGCCAGCGGCCAGCCGCGAACGCGCCGCCCAATAATGTACGCCCGCGCGGGCCCAGCCGCCGTGATGGGGCCATTGTGCGGAGGCTTCGAACTGACGCACGGCTTCGGCGTAGTCGCGCATCCGATAGGCGATCAGGCCGAGCTGCCATTGCGCGACGCCGCTGCGTGGGCCGCCCGTCTGTTCGTAAGCCAGCGTGCGCGCGCCTTCGAAGTCGCCGGCGCCGATGCGTTCGTGGATGCGTTCGATGGCGACGCGTGCGCTGGTCGTGTCGCCGGGGATCGGCGGGGGCGTGCCGGGCAGCGCGCGGCCGCGGCCTGAGATCGGATTAGGCGCGCTGGTTCCGTTGCGGCGGGCGCGGCGCGACCGCGAATCCATGGCGCGGTCGTACACCGCCGGCGCCATGCCGTACTCGCCATAGCGATTGAGCCAGCTCGTATAGTCGCTCCAACCGGCGTGATGATTCCGTGAGAGCAGCATGCGCCCGCGGACGGCGCCGTCGAGCACGTCGTCGTTTGCGCGCGAGAGTGCGGTGCCGACGCCGCGCCAATTGCCGGCGTCGATGGCGGCGAAGGCGTCGCGATAGGCGGCTTCGTCTTGTTCCGCGAGCACAAGGATGCGGGGCTCTGCGGCGGCTTGGCCGGTCAACAAGGCGAGGGAGAAAGCGGCGAGGGCGTAGCGCAACGTCATCGGAGCTCGTCGTTCAGAACTGGTTAGGGATGAGCCGACCGCGCCACGCCCAGTTCTTCGAGCCAAGCTTCGGCGAGCAGCAAATCCGCCCACGCCAGCCGTTTCTGTTGAGGCTGACGCAAGAGATATGCGGGATGAAGCATGACCATCGTGTTGACGGGCGCCGCTAACCCCTCGCGGTTGTAGAGGAGGCGCCGCCCTCGCAATTTCATCACACCATCCTCGCGCTTCAGCACCGTAAGGGCCGCCGCCTTGCCGGTGAGGATCAAGAGTTTCGGTTGGCTGATCTCGATGAGCCGCTCGACGAACGGGAGGCAGGAGACGGTCTCACCTTGGGTCGGATCGCGATTGCCTGGCGGTCTCCAATAAATAGTGTTTGAAATCAGTGTATTAGACTTTCGATCCAGGCCGATTGCAGCCAGCATCTTATCCAGCAGCTGCCCCGAGCGGCCGACGAAGGGCTTGGCCTGCTCGTCCTCCTCCTTGCCGGGCGCCTCCCCGAGGATCAGCACCGGGGCGCCGTCCACTCCATCGGAGAAGACGGTATTTCGCGCTGTCGCCTTGAGCGCACAGCCCTCAAACTTATCCACAGCAGCGCGGAGTTCGGCGATGGTGGTTGCGGCGCCGGCCAGGGCGCGCGCCGTATTGACCGCGTCTTCCGCGGGTTGGAGCTTGGCCTTTGGCTTTGCCCTCGGCGTCGGAGGATCGAGCCGGAATGGTTCGCGCTGAGGCGGCGCGCTGTCCCGGGTTTCGCGCGCCGGCGGGGCGGCGGGCTTGGCCGTGAACACCGCTTCCGCGTCCTCCATGTCGACACCAGCTGCCCGCCAGAAGGCGAGCAGCGCGCGTGCGGCGTTCTGCGAAGCGGCGGCGTTCTCCATGCCGCTGTTATGACCGGACTCGGTCGAATCGCCAAAGCGACGCGGCCAGCTTGCGCCTCATCGCAACCGCTTTGATAAACGCAGCCACTAACGTGAAAGGATCGCAATGGCCGAAGAAGCCCCCGAGCGCGAAGCGATGGAATACGACGTCGTCATCGTCGGCGCGGGGCCAGCCGGCCTGTCCGCAGCGATTCGGCTGAAACAGCTCGCCGCGGACGCAGGAAGCGAAGTCAGCGTCGCGGTGCTGGAGAAGGGCGCGGAGGTCGGCGCGCACATTCTCTCGGGCGCTGTGATCGATCCGTGTTCGCTGGACGAATTGATCCCCGATTGGAAGACCCGCGGGGCCCCGCTCGAGACGCCGGTGACCGACGACCAGTTCAAGATTTTAGGACCCGCCGGGGCCGCGTCGCTGCCGATGTTTCTGATGCCGCCGCTGTTCAGCAATCACGGCAATTACATCGTCTCGCTCTCGAACGTGACCAAGTGGCTGGCTGCGCAAGCAGAAGAACTCGGCGTCGAAATCTATCCTGGCATGGCCGCGTCCGAACCCGTTTTCGACGATCACGGCGCCTTGAAGGGCGTCGTCGCCGGCGTGTTTGGCATCGGCAAGGACGGCCACAAAAAACCCGACTACCAGCCCGGCATGGAATTGCACGGCAAGTACGTGTTCGTCGCCGAGGGCGTGCGCGGTTCGCTCGCGAAAGTGCTGCAAAACCGCTACGATCTATGCGCCAAGAGCCAGCCGCAAAAGTTCGGCATCGGCATCAAGGAACTCTGGGAGGTGCCGAAGGAAAAGCACAAGCCCGGCTTGGTGCTGCACACTGTCGGGTGGCCGCTGGACGACGACACCGGCGGCGGTTCGTTCATGTACCATTTCGGCGATCGTCAGGTGTACGTGGGCTATGTCGTCCACCTGAATTACAAGAACCCGTACATCTCGCCGTTCGATGTATTCCAGCAGCACAAACTGCATCCGGAGATCAAACAACACATCGAAGGGGGCAAGCGCATCGCCTATGGCGCGCGTGCGATCACGGAGGGCGGCTTCCAATCGGTGCCGCGTCTGTCATTCCCTGGCGGGGCGCTGATCGGGTGCTCGGCGGGCTTCGTCAACGTGCCGCGCATCAAGGGCAGCCACAACGCTATGAAGTCGGGCATGCTCGCGGCCGAAGCTGCGTACGAAGCTATCGCCGCCGGACGCCAGCGCGATACGCTCGATGCGTACGACTATGCCTACGGTAAGTCGTCGATCCACCGGGATCTGAAGCGGGTGCGCAATGCAAAGCCGATGCTGTCGCGGTTCGGCACCTTCTGGGGCGGGGTCATCGGCATGTTCGACATGTGGACGAACACGCTGCTGGGCGACTTCTCGTTCTTCGGCACGATGAAGCACGGCAAGACCGATGCCGCCTCAACAGGCAAGGCGGCGAAGTACAAGCCGATCGCCTATCCAAAACCCGATGGCGTGCTGACGTTCGACAAGCTGAGTTCGGTTTACCTCTCGAACACCAATCACGAGGAAGACCAGCCGTCTCACCTGACGCTGAAAGACCCCACCGTCCCGATCCGGGTCAATCTCCCCGAATACGCCGAGCCGGCGACACGATATTGCCCGGCTGGCGTGTATGAAGTGCTTTACGATGAAGCAGGGGAGAATCCGCGGTTCCAGATCAACGCTCAAAACTGCGTGCACTGCAAAACCTGCGATATCAAGGACCCAAGTCAGAATATAAACTGGGTGACGCCCGAAGGCGGCGGCGGGCCGAACTACGCCAACATGTAGCCGCGTCCGCGGGTCGCGGCAGAAAGGACGAAGAATGCGTTGGGCCATCCTGGCGGCAAGTGTTGCAGCAGCGGCGATCACGGCGAGCACGGCGACGTGGGCGCAGGATGACAAGCCGGAGACCGAGCGCGTCGGCGAGCAAAGCGCCGGAATCATTCCTGCAGCGGCGCTGCGCGCGACCTCTCCGCCAAACGCTCAGCCCGACCGCTCCTATGAAACTCCGGATGCGGCTTTGTTGCAGGCGGACGTCGACTATCTCGTGCGCGAAGGCCGCCGCGCAGTGGCCCGCAATGACGAAGATGCGCTCTGGTACGTCGCCGCTTTCGCCGACGATCTCGCAGCCGGGCGTCACGAGGAAGCGCGCAACGTGTTGCGCAATGCGCCAGGCGGGCTGACTGGTCCGTTCGGCGACATGCTCGAGCCGTTCCTGATCGCCGCTGAAGGCAATGTCGATCGCGCTGTCGAGCGCGTCGACGCAGGCGCCGACGGACTGCCCGCGCCGCTGCCGGAAGTGGCGCGCGCGCTGCTGTTCGAATCCGCCAACCGCTTGCCGGAAGCAGCGGCCGTCTATGCGCTGATGGTGGAGCGGCTCGACACCACGCCGCCGCCGGAAGCCGAACCGCAAACCACGGAAGAATTGGACCGGGTGCTCAATTCTGCGCGCGTGACGCACGCGGTCTATCGCGCCGCTTTGGTGCATCACCGGCTCGGCCGCACCGAAGACGCCCGCCGTTACTACAATATCGTGCTCGGCTATTCGCCGCGCGCGATCGATGTCCGCGCCAACCTGGCGCGGCTCGACGCCGGCCAGCAGCCGTTCGAACAGCCGCTGACCGCGGTCGGCGCGGCCGGCCGCTGGATGCTGTTCCTGTCGGAATTCCAGACCCAGGCGGCGACAGTGGGCGCGATGATCGCGCAGCAGGACCCCGCGCAAGGCTACGCTTCCACACTGGGCACGACGCTGCTGCAGATCGGCGTCTTGATCACCAACGATTCCGATGATTGGCGCCTCTACGCGGCGCAGCAGACGCTCGACGCCGGCGGAATCGAAGGCGCGCAACGCATTATCGATCAAGTGCCGGCGACAAGCCCGTTCGCGCCGGATGCGGAAATCGTGCGCGCCTCGATCCAGATCGAGCGCGGCAACGACGAAGCGGCAGCCGCCGCAGCGGAACGTGCGCTCGCGGTGGCCGGCGACCGCTGGTCGATCATCGCCTCGGTCGGCGACATCTACCGCCGCATCGGCCACCCCGATCGCGCCATCCCGGCGTTCGATCGCGCGCTCGGCATGACGCAGGACGTCAAGGACCGCGCCGACGTGCTCGGCTGGCGCGCCTACGCCCATCGCTTCGCCGGCAATCTGAGCGCCGCAACCGCCGACATGCGCGCCGCCTACGAGGCCGATCCCAGCGTCGACACGCGTCTGCTTTATGTCTCCATCCTGATGGACGATCCCGCGGCGTGGGCGGACGGCGTGAGAATGGCGCGCGGCCTATTCGCCGAACAGCCCGACTCGGTGCTGCGCCTCAATGCGCTGGGCTACGCGCTGATCCAGCGCCCGGAGGGGCTGGAAGAGGGCTATCGCCTGTTGTGGCGCGGGTTCAACAACGGCCAGACGGATTACGCCGTCATCGATAGTCTTGGATGGGCGTACTATCTCTACGGCCACTTCGAACAGGCGCGCGCGCTGATCGAACGCGCCAACAACCTCTCCGCCAGCGATCCCAATTCTGAAGTCCTCGACCATTTGGGAGATATCTATTGGCGCCTCAATCGCCGCGACGAAGCGCGCGCGACGTGGCGCCAGGCGCTCGAGGCACGGCCCGACGCGATCCGGCGCCGGTCGTTGGAGCAGAAGCTGTCGCGCGGGTTGACCACGCCTGCGCCGCGCCAACAGCCCTTGCCGCAGGTGTCGCTGCCGACCGCGCCCTCACAGCGGGACGAGACCTAAATGCTGCGCGCCGCCGCGCTCGCCGCGGGCGTCTGTCTCGCAGCGTGCGCTTCGGGACCCGGCGCCCAGGCGCCGGCGTCGCGCTCCTACGCGGATTACTTGATCGGGCGGGTCGCCAACGCGCGCGCTGACCACATGGCGGCGGCGGATCGCTACTTCGAGGCGCTTGCGCGATCGCCGGGCGATGAAGCGCTGATCGAAGGCGCGTTGTCGGCGTCGCTTGCGGCGGGCGACATCGAACGCGCCCGCCGCGCCGCCCGCATGGCGCCGCGCGGCGATGGGCCTGCGTACGCACACATCGTGCGCGCGTCCGACGCGCTGGTGGCGCGGCGCTTTGCGCAGGCCAGCGCCGAACTCGACGAGGTCGAAGGCTCGGCGGCCGAGGAATTGCTGGCGCGCATGCTGGCAGTCTGGGTCGCTGCTGGCCAGGGTGCGAGCACGAACGTCGCGGCCGACCTGGCGCCGCTTGCCTCGCTGCGCCCGTACGGCGCGCTGTTCGCCTACCAGCAGGCGATGGTGTTGGATTTTTCGGGTCGAAACGAGGAAGCGCTTAGTGCCTACAACACGGCGGCGCAGGGTGGTCTGTGGCTGCCGTCCGGTGTTGCACGTCATGTCGATCTGTTGGTGCGCATGGGCAGGCGGGACGAGGCCTTGGCGCTGCTTGACGACGAAGGCAATGCGGCCAATCCCGCACTCGCCGCCGCGCGCGCGCGCATCGAGACGGGGCAGTCGGCCAGCATGGATGCGCTCACGCCCGCGCGCGGCGCAGCGACCGCGCTCTACGGCATGTCGGCGCTGTTCCGCCAGGAACACGATCCCACCAACAGCCTGAGCGCGCTCACGCTCTCGCTGATGCTGGATCCGGCCTTCGACGGTGCGCGCCTCGCACTGGCGCAGCAGCAGGCCGATCTCGGCAACGTCGATCGCGCCCGCGCCGTGCTTGACGACATCGATCCCGCCTCGCCCTACGCATTGAATGCGCGCATCCTCGCCGCCTGGATCGTGCACGACAGCGGCGACAGGGAGGCGGGTCTGGCGATGGCGCGTGAGAACGCGCAGACGGGCGACGTGCGCGCGCGCCGAGCGCTTGCTGACATGTACCGCGGCGCCGGCCGTTTCGCGGAAGCCGAGCCGCTCTACACCGAACTCATCGCCGAGCAGCAAGACGGGTGGCGGCTCTATTTCTCCCGCGGCGCGGCGCGCGAGCGCCTGGGGAGATGGCCAGAAGCGGAAGCCGATCTCCGCCGCGCGCTCGAACTCTCGCCCGATCAGCCTGATGTGCTGAATTATCTCGGCTACATGTGGGTCGATCGCGGTGAGCATTTGCAGGAGGGTCTCGCCATGATCCGGCGGGCGGCGGAGCTTCGGCCGATGTCCGGCGCCATCATCGATAGCTTGGGCTGGGCCTATTACCGTCTCGGCGATTACGCCCAGGCGCTCGAGTGGCTCGAGGCTGCGGTGCGCTTGGAGCCCGCCGATCCGACGCTCAACGATCACTTGGGCGACGTGTACTGGCGTCTCGGGCGGCGGGTCGAGGCGCGCTTCCAGTGGCAGCGCGCCATGACGCTCGATCCCGACGATCCCGAGCCGATCCGTCTGAAGATCGAAAACGGTCTGCCCGCCGAAGCGCCGTCGCAGTCGGCCAACCGATGAGCGTGCGCGTCTTCGCGCCGGCGAAGATCAATCTCACTCTCGAAGTCGGCCGTCCGCGCGCCGACGGTTATCACCCGCTGCAGAGCGCAGTGGTGTTCGCCGATGTCGGCGACTGGATCGAAGCGGCGCCTGCGCACCGACTGTCGCTGGCGATCTCCGGCCCGTTCGCGGCGGGGCTGCAGGCCGATGAGACAAATCTGGTGATGCGCGCCGCGCGTCTGCTCGACCCAGCGCGCGGTGCAGCCATCAAGCTTGAAAAGCATTTGCCTGTCGCCTCCGGCATCGGCGGCGGTTCTTCTGACGCGGCGGCGACGCTGACGGCGCTCAACGAGCTGTGGGGGCTCGGCCGCAGCAAAGACGACCTGGCGCACGTTGCGGCGCACCTGGGCGCGGACGCGCCGGTTTGCGTGCGCAAGCACAGCGCCTGGATCACTGGCGCAGGCGAGGTGGTCGCTGCGATGGCGGCGCCTGCGCTCGATGCCGTGCTCGTCAATGCCGGCAAACCTTTGCCGACGCCTCCGGTTTATCGCCGTTTTGACGAAATGGACCTCGGCGGGGCGTTCGAGCGGCGCAACAGGCCAGATTGGACTGATCCGCACGATGTCGTGCAAGCAGTGTTGCAGTGCGGCAATGATCTCGAGACGCCCGCCATCGCGCTGATGCAGGAACTGGCAGGCGTGCTCGCCACGCTGCGCGCGCATCCGCTGGCTCTCTGCGCTGGCCTCTCAGGCAGCGGCGCCACTTGCTTTGCGCTGACCCGCACCGCCGGTGACGCCGCCGCGCTGGCGGCCGAACTCACAGCGCGCAATCCAGCTTGGTGGGTCCGCGCGGCCACTCTGGGCGCGGCTTGACCGCCATGCGGGCTCTGCGTTAGCCCCGCGCGCGCAGAGGTGACGACGTGATCCAAGACTTGGCCGCCGGTGTCGCCGTTGCGTTTCTCACAAGCCTTGTCGTGTGCCGCGCCATGATCTGGATCGGCCCAGTCGATGCGCCGACGGAGGAACGCAAACAGCATCGCGCGCCCACCCCAACCAGTGGCGGCATCGGCATCGGCGCGGGGTACGCCGCGGCGATGGCTGTGCTGCTGCTATTTTCAGTGGCTTGGCGCTACCAGGTGAACGCGCCGGCGGTTTCCCTGCTCGGTGCGTCGGCTCTGCTGTCGTATCCGCTTTTGCTCGTCGGCTTCATCGATGATGCGCGCTATCTGAGAGCAAGGTTCAAGTTCGTCATCTACGCAGTGGTCGCCGTTGCCGCTGCTTGGCTGATGGGCGTTGTCGGCGAGTTGCGTGTCGGCGGCTACACGCTGAGCTTGCCGTTCGCCGTCGGCGTGGCGGGCACCGCGCTCTGGGTGTTCACACTGATCAACGCGGTCAATTTCATGGATGGCTCCAACGGCATCGCCATGGGCTCGGTGGCGGTGGGACTTGTCGGCGCGAGCCTCATTGCATTCGAAGACGGCGCCGTCGGCGCTGGCGCCAGCGCGCTCTGCGGCGCCGCGGCGCTGGCCGGATTCCTGGTTTGGAATTTTCCCTCGGGGCGCTTGTTCGCGGGCGATTCAGGCGCGCTCTTTGCGGGCGCATTGGCGGCGTTCACCTGCCTCATCCTCATTGAACAGGCGCAGATGTCGGTGTTTGTCGCGCCGACCCTGTTCTTTCCGCTGCTCGCGGACGTGTTGCTGACCTTGCTCTACAGGGCGCGGCGCAAGCAATTCCTGCTCGATGGCCACGCCGAGCATATCTACCAGATCGCACTCCATTCCGGGTGGAGCCATGCGCGCATCGCCGTCGTCTATTGGATTGCGATGGCGTTGTGCGGGGCGCTGGCGATTTGGGCGGCGCGCGATCCGAGCCACGTCGCGCCGGCGGCGACGCTCGCCGGCTTGGCGCTTCTTTCTATTGGGGTCGATTTCGCGGTCCGCCGCCACGCCGAGGCGCGCGGCCTCATCAAACCCTGAAATTCGCGCCCGGGCGGCCCTTGACGGATTGTTTATAGCGTGTAGATAACCAATCAGTTATAGAAATGATAGGTTATGCAAAGTTCCGCACGCCTGGATCTGACCTTCGCTGCGCTCGCCGACCCCACCCGGCGCGCAATTCTGGCGCGTTTGGCCACCGGCGAAGCCTCGGTGCAGGAACTCGCCGAGCCGTTCGACATGAGTCAGCCCGCTATCTCCAAGCATCTCAAAGTGCTGGAGCGCGCCGGCCTGATTTCCATGGGGCAGGACGCGCAACGCCGTCCGCGCCGCCTGGAACCGCAGCGATTGGAGGAAGCCGTGGAATGGATCGAGCGCTACCGCGAGATTTTCGAGCTGAACTACCAGCGTCTCGATGCGTTGCTCGAAGACCTCAAGGGCAAGCCCGCGAAGCGCAAATCGAAACGCAAGTAACAAGGCAACAAGGGAAGACGATAATGGACAACAACAACCATCGCGCCGCGGAACTGCCTCTCACGCCTCATCCGGCGATGCAGAAATTGGCTCACCTTGTTGGGAGCTGGAAGAACGAGGGCGGAGCGCCGGGACGTTCGACCTTCAGGTGGGGCCTTGGCGGGCACTATCTCATTCAAGAGTTCGAGACAGAAACGCCCCGGGGCCAGCGCCTGAGCGGCATCGAATACGTCACCTGGGATCAGGAAACCAAATCCCTCCGGTCGCATCTCATGGCCGATGACGGCAGCAATTTCACCTACACCTATCAAGTCGACGATGATGGGACAGTCTGGACCTGGTTCGGCGACAAAGGCTCGGACAATTTCTTCAAGGGCAAGGTCAACCCGGACGGCGGGTCCATTCAGGGCCGTTGGCAATGGCCCGGCGGCGGGTTCGACGTGAAGTCAACCCGGCTCCCGGACTAGTCTCCGGCGAAAAAACAACAGCCGAATGTCGGCGGGGAGGAGCCGCGTTCGTCCTCTGAACGAACGTCGCGAAACAAGGAGAGACGAAAATGCCAGCGCAAGCACAAGTCACATTGCCGAGCGGCCGTGAAGTCCGCGTCGTGCGCACCTTCAATGCGCCGCGCCAGTTGGTGTGGGATGCGCACACCAAACCTGAACTGGTTCAGAAATGGATGCTGGGTCCTCCGGGCTGGTCGATGCCGGTATGCGAAATGGATGTGCGCCCTGGCGGCAAATACACATGGCGCTGGAAGAACGACGCTGACGGCAAGCAGTTCGGCTTCCACGGCACGTTCAGCGAAGTCAACGCGCCGGCGAAGATGACGCACGATGAATACTACGATCCGGGCGATATCGGCGGCGCCATGCCGGCGAGCGATCCGGCGCTTGTCACGCTCGAACTGAGCGAATCCGGCGGCGTGACGACCTTGGTCTGCACTATGCGGTTCGCGTCGACAGAAGCGCGCGACGGCGCTGTCTCCACCGGCATGACCGACGGCATGGAAATGGGTTACGCGCGTCTCGACGAGATGTTCAAGCAAGCAGCCTGAGGTCCCCTGATCGGCGCGCCATTACATGACGCACCAAGGAGAAGACAATGCCAGCATCAGCGCAAGTTACGTTGCCAAGCGATCGCGAAATTCGCGTGACGCGCCAATTCAATGCGCCGCGCCAATTGGTGTGGGATGCGCACACGAAGTCGGACCTGCTTCCGAAATGGCTCGGCTATGATGGTTGGGATATGCCGGTCCGCGAGATGGACGTGCGCGTTGGCGGCAAATATCGCTGGCGGTGGAAGAACCAGGAGGACGGAAAGCAGTTCGGCTTCTTTGGCGCATTCACTGAAGTGAACGCGCCCTCGAAGCTTGCGCACGAACAATACTACGATCCGGGCGACATGGACTACGCCATGCCGGTCGGCGATCCGTGCATCGTTTCGCTGGAGCTCAGTGAGCAGAACGGCGTCACCACGCTCATCTGCACCATGAAGTTCGCGTCGAAGGAAGCGCGCGACAGCGCCGTCTCCACCGGCATGACCGACGGCATGGAGTTCAGCTACGCCCGTCTCGACGACACGTTCGAGAGAGCCGCGTGAAGGAGGAGACAATGGCCAAGAACAAGATCACGCCTTTCCTCTGGTACGACAAGGAGGCGGAGGAGGCCGCGAATTTCTACGTATCGATCTTCAAGAACTCGAAGATCAACACTGTCGCACGCTATCCCGAAGGCAGCTCGTATCAGGCGGGCACGGTGATGACTGTGGCGTTCGAACTCGATGGCCAGCACTTCATCGCCATCAATGGCGGCCCGCACTTCAAGCTCGACGAAGCCGTTTCCTTCGTCGTCGACTGCGACGGTCAGGCCGAGGTCGATTATTATTGGGAGCGTTTGCTCGCCGGCGGCGGCCAGGAAGGCCAATGCGGTTGGCTGAAGGACAAGTTCGGCCTCTCCTGGCAGGTCACGCCGAAACAGCTGATCGAACTCACCACCAGCGCCGACAAGGCGCAGAACAACCGCGTCTTCGCGGCGATGATGCAAATGAAGAAGATCGACGTGGCCGAACTCGAGCGCGCAGCGACCCGGTAAGAGATGCCGGTGAAAGGGAGCTCCCGGGTCAAACCCGGCGCCGCCAAACGCGCGCCGCCGGGCGTAGCCAAGACGACCGATGACGGTGATGTCGATGCGTTGTTGCGGGGGCTGAATCACCCGCTGACGGCGGAAATCGAAGCTGTCCGCTTGATCATCCTCGGCGCCAGCGCCGCTGTGAGCGAAGGCGTCAAATGGAACGCGCCGAGCTTTCGAACGCAGAAGGATTGGTTCGCAACGATGAACCTGCGCGCCAAAGACGGCGTGAAGGTGATCTTTCATCTGGGCGCCAAAGTCCGCCCTGAGTTGAAGGCGTTCAAAATCGCCGATCCCAGCGGGCTGGTTAGTTGGCTCGGCAAAGATCGCGCGATGGTGACGCTCGGCGCCGGACGCGATATTCCTGCGCACCGCAAAGCGCTGGAGACAATCGTGCGCGCCTGGATCAAGCAGCTCTGATGGCCGCCAAGGTCAAAGCCGCACCGAAAAAAGCAACATCGGCCAAGACGCCGGTGAATGTGACGTCCATCCTCGCCGAGCTGAAGCGCAGCGCGTCCCCCGCCTATAAAGCCGACATGGCCAATCGCTATGGCATCGTAACCAAGGCCCAGGTTTACGGGACAACCGTCGCAAAGCTTCGCTCCATGGCGAAGAAGATCGGCTACGATCACGATCTTGCAGGGGAGCTTTGGGCGACCGGCATCCACGATGCGCGCATGCTCGCCACCATGGTGGACGATCCCGCCGCGGTCACGCCCGCGCAGATGGAGCGCTGGGTCAAGGATTGCGACAATTGGGGCATCGTCGACACCGCGTGCTTTCACTATTGGGACCGCACCCCGCACGCGTTCGACAAGATCCAAAAATGGTCGAAAGCGAAAGACGAGTTCGTGAAGCGGGCGGCGTTCGCCTTGCTCGCGAGTTGCGCCGTTCACAGGCAAGGAACAGATGCTCAGTTCCTGCACGGCTTGGAACTGATCGAGCGCGAAGCATCCGATCCGAGAAACTTCGTCAAGAAAGGCGCGAACTGGGCGTTGCGCGCGATCGGCGGCAAGAAGAGTCCAAAACTCCGTGCCGCCGCTCGCGCTCTGGCGCGGCGGCTGGCGGAGTCGGACGATCCGACAGAACGCTGGAACGGCAAGGACGCGCTGCGCGCCTTCGCCAAAGGCGGCGCCGCGTAGCGCCATCCCGGCCGAAGAGCCGGGAGCCAAAAGAAAGGGAGAGTCTGATGTTCGAGAAGGTGGCGTTCACGATGTACTCGGTCACGGATCCCGCCAGGGCGCGTGACTTCTACGAGAATACGCTGGGGCTCAAGGTCGGCATGCACGGCAGCCACGGCGAGATGCACTGGATCGAGTACGATTTGCCGGGCGGTGGCTGCATCGCGCTCACTAATGTCGCCGGAACGCCGCCCGGCGCCGGCGGCGCGATCGCGCTCGAGGTGATGGATCTCGACTCGCTGATCACTGATCTCAAGACCAAGGGCGTCAAGTTCGAGGGTGATATCGTCAAAGGCCCACACTGCCGCATGGCCAATATCCGCGACAGCGAAGGCAACGCGCTGATCCTGCATCAGCTGGATCAGAAGTGAGGGAATGGGAGCGTGAATAATGAACGGGGAGTAGGAACGGTCCGGCGCCAGTCTATTCGCTATTTCCCTAATACCCCCGCTCCACCACAAATTCGGGCAACGCTTCCAACGCTTCGCGGTAGGCGTTCGCCGGCAGCGCCTTCAGCGCATCGCACGCTTTGGCGGCGTGCGTGCGCGCAGCATCGAGCGTGAGGCCGATGGCGTTGTGCCGTTTCACCAACGCGACCGCGCGATGGAAATCGTCGTCGCTGCGTTCGCCGCTCATGGCGCGCCGCCAGAAGGCGCGTTCGCCGTCGTCGCCCGCGTCGCGCGCAAACACGACCGGCAGCGTGACTTTGCCTTCGCGGAAGTCATCGCCGGTGTTCTTGCCCATGGCCGCGGAGAGACCGCCATAATCGAGCGCGTCGTCGACCAGTTGAAACGCAAGACCCAGTTCGCGGCCGTAGGTTTCGAGCGCGCTTGCTTCGGCGCCCGCCCGGCCGGCAGCCACCGCGCCGGACTTCGCCGCCGCCGCAAACAATGCGGCGGTCTTGGCGGCGACGATCTCCATGTAGCGTTCGCGTGTGGTCTCGGCGTCGTTGGCCGCTGCGAGCTGCATCACCTCGCCTTCGGCGATCACGCTTGCGGCGCGGGCGAGGATGTCGAGCACCTGGATGTCGCCGGTCTCGACCATCAGATTGAACGAGCGCGCGAACAGGAAATCGCCCACCAAAACGCTGGCCGAATTGCCCCAGACGACATTGGCGCTCTTCTTGCCGCGCCGCATCGAGGACACATCGACGACATCGTCGTGCAACAGCGTCGCCGAGTGGATGAACTCGACTGCCGCGGCGAGTTTGCGCGGTCCGTCGCCGCCGCCGCCGAGCAGGCGCGCCGAGGCCAACGTGATCAGAGGGCGAATGCGTTTGCCGCCGGCGTCGATCAGATGCGTGGCCAAATTCGGGATCACCCCGACCGGGCTTGTCAGGTGCTGATGGATGATGCCCTCGACGGCAGCGAGGTCTTCGGCCAATAGCGTCGCGAGCCGGTCCACCGCATTGACGGCGCCGGGCGCATTCTTGGCTGGTCCGACCGCCGGTCCCAATGGGCCTCCGCTTGCCTTCGCGTTATGAGAAAACGATGGTGGGACGGCTCGACAGGGTCAAGCTGGGTTCCACCGGTCGCGCGGAAGGGTCGCACGGGCTTTATGGCCGATCTCGAGACGACGGAAGACACAATACTCGACAGCCGCCTTCGCATCCGCCAGCCCGCGCGCGGCTATCGCGTCAATGTCGACACGCTGCTTCTCGCAGCCGCAGTAGAAGCGCGCGACGGCGCGCGCTTGATGGAAGCAGGCTGCGGCGTCGGCGCAGCGCTGCTCAGCGTTGCGATACGCAATGAGAACGTGATGCTCGTCGGAGTCGAACGCGATCAGAACATCGCAGCGATCTCGCGCGAAAATGTCGCCGCTAACGCGATGACGCATCGCATCGAAATCGTAACAGGCGACGCGCTCGACCGCGCGTTGCACCTGGGATCGTTCGACGGCGTGTTCGTGAATCCGCCGTTCGATCGCGAAGGCGAAGGCCGCGCGCCCGCCGAGTCGCGCCGGTATGCGCACATCGGCGAAGCGCCGCTCGATATGTGGATCGCTGTGCTCGCCGATCGGCTCAGCGGCGGCGCAGCGCTGACGATGATTCATCGCGCCGCCAAACTGCCGGAGCTGCTGGCCGCACTCGACGGGCGCCTCGGCGGCCCGGACGTTATTCCGATCCGGCCCCGCGCAGGGGAGGCGGCGGGCCGCGTTCTCATCCGCGCCCGCAAGGGCTCGCGCGCGCCGTTCCGCCTCTGCCCGGATCTGGTGCTCCACGATGCGTCGGCCGCCCAATACACCCCCGAAACCGAAGCCATTTTGCGGGGCCAAGCCGCCATCAGCTTCGACTGATTGACTCCATAGGCCCGGGCGAGCAGGAGTGCGGCCAACGGAGCGCCCCGACGCGAGTCGCGGTCATCCGGCCAAACAAGCGAACCCCGTGGGAGAGAGCGCCGAAAGAACACGTTCTTTGGGCGCCCCCGAAGGAGCAACCGCCCCGGAAACTCTCAGGGAACCGGACCGCGGGGGGATGAACACGCTGGATAGAGTTCGTACCGCCGCCTTCCAGGCAGCATGCTGGCAGGATACCGGCGGTACAAACCGCCGAAGGAGTAAATCTCTCAGGCGCCAGGGACAGCGGGGGCAGCATGCGAGCGATCGCGTGCGCCGCTGAGACCTGGGACAAAAATGGCCGAAGCCGGATCACTCAAGAAGCTGCCGTTGGATGCGATCTGGCGCGCGCGCACTTCGAAGTTCGGCGACTTCGCCGGCTACGACATGCCGCTGCAGTTCGAAGGCCTGATCCCCGAGCACAATTGGACGCGCCAGCACGCAGGGCTGTTCGATGTCTCGCACATGGGCCCGAGCTTCTTCGCTCTGCCCAAAGGACACGGCCTAGAAGGCGACGAAGCGCACAAGAAGGTAGCCTCACTGATCGAGCGCCTCGTGCCGGCCGACATCCAAAGCCTGAAGCCCGGTCAAGTCCGCTACACCATGATCACCAATGCCGAAGGCGGCGTGCTGGACGATCTGATGATCGCGCGCCCGGCTGAACCCGCCGCCGCCGGCGATCTCTACATCGTCGTCAATGCCGGATGTAAGCATGAGGACTGGGCGCTGATCGAAGCGGCCGCCAAGGGCGAATCCATTCTCGTCCGCGCCGACGACCGCTGCCTGCTGGCGTTGCAAGGTCCGTCGGCGCACACCGCCGCCGCCGCCGTTATCGATCCAGCCCTGGCCGACATGAGCTTCATGACCGTGAAGCGCTACGACGCGTTCGGGCGCATCACCGTCACGCGCTCGGGCTATACCGGCGAAGACGGCTACGAAATCCTCGTCCGCGCCGAACACGCGGCCGATCTCGCCAATGCGCTGCTCGCGCATCCGGAAGTGAAACCGATCGGCCTCGGCGCCCGCGACAGCCTGCGCCTCGAAGCCGGGCTTTGCCTCTACGGTCACGACCTCGATCCAACGACATCGCCGATCGAAGCCGATCTCGCCTGGACCATCCAGAAGCGCCGACGCGAAGCGAGAGATTTTCCCGGCGCCGACCGCATCTTGCGCGAATACGCCAATGGCGCACCGCGCAGGCGCGTTGGGATTCGCCCGAACGAGCGCGCGCCCGCACGCGAAGGCGTCGAGATTCACAAGAATGGCAAGAAGATCGGCGTTGTCACCTCGGGCGGCTTTTCGCCCGTGCTCAATGCGCCGATCTCGATGGGCTATGTCGAAGCCCAATACGCCGAACCGGGCGCCGGCCTCGATCTCATGATCCGCGGCCAAGCGCGCCCGGCCACCATCGTGCCGCTGCCGTTCGTTCCGCACAATTATGTCCGCAAGGGGAAAGCCCAATGACCACGCGCTTCACAAGAGATCACGAATGGGTGCGCCTCGACGGCGACATCGCCACCGTCGGCATCACGAGCTACGCCGCCGAGCAACTGGGCGACGTGGTCTACGCCGAACTCCCGGATGTCGGCAAAAGCTTCAAGCAAGGCGACGACATGGCCGTCGTGGAAAGCGCCAAGACCGCGTCCGACGTTTACGCCCCGATCTCGGGGGAGATCGTCGAAGCCAACGCCGAAATCGTCGGCTCGAACTGGCAAGTGATCAACGACGCCCCGCAAGCCGGCGGCTGGTTCGTGAAGCTCAAGATCGCCGACAAGAGCGAACTCGACGCCCTCATGGATGACGCCGCCTACGCCGATTACGTGAAGGGGCTTTGATGCGTTACCTCCCGCTCACCGATGCTGACCGCGAGCAAATGCTCGCCGTCATCGGCGCGAAGACCGTCGATGATCTCTTCGTCGACGTGCCGAAAGGCGCGCTGCTGAAAGACCTCGTGCCGCTGCCCAAGGCGCAGGGCGAAATTGAGGTGCATCGCCATCTGCAGCGCTTGGCGGAAAAGAACACGCCGGCCGGGCGCACGGCGTTCTTCCTCGGCGCCGGCGCCTATCGCCATCATGTGCCGGCGAGCGTCGATCACTTGATCCAGCGCAGCGAATTCCTCACCGCCTACACGCCGTACCAGCCCGAAATCGCGCAAGGCACGCTGCAGGCGCTCTACGAATTCCAATCCCAGGTCGCGCAATTGCTCGACATGGAGGTCGCCAACGCCTCGATGTACGACGGCTCCACCGCCTGCGCCGAAGCGGCGATGATGGCGGCACGCGTCACCAAGCGGAAGAAGATCGTCTTCTCTGGCGGCGTCCATCCGCACTACATCGACACCGCCCGCACCGCGTGCGAAGCGCTCGGCCTCGAAGTGATCGCGCTGCCCGCCGCCGTTGATGACGAAGCCGCTGTCACCAAACATCTTGGCGCAGATGTCGCCGGCGTCATTGTGCAATCGCCGAATGTGTTCGGCACGGTGACTGATCTGAGCGCAATCGGCGAGGCAGCGCGCGGCGCCGGCGCGCTGATGGTGGCCACGTTCACCGAATGCGTCTCCTTCGGCCTGATCGAACCGGCCGGGGCCATGGGCGCGGACATCGTCTGCGGCGAAGGCCAGTCCATCGGCAACGCCCTGAACTTCGGCGGCCCTTACGTTGGCCTCTTTGCCGTGAAGGAAAAGCTGATCCGGCAGATGCCTGGCCGCGTCGCCGGCGCAACCGTGGACGCCGACGGCAAGCGCGGCTTCGTGCTGACGCTCTCCACGCGCGAGCAGCACATCCGCCGCGAGAAGGCGACGTCGAACATCTGCACCAACTCCGGCCTCTGCCAGCTCGCCTGGACCATCCACATGGCGCTTCTTGGCGAGAAGGGCCTACGCCATCTCGCCGCGCTCAATCACGAAAAGGCGATCGCGTTGGCAGATGCGCTGGGACAAGTCCCCGGCGTCGAAGTGCTGACCAAGCGCTTCTTCAACGAGATCGCGGTGAAGCTCACCAAGCCCGCGCAAGCCGTCGTCGATCAGCTCGCCAAGCAGGGCGTCATCGGCGGCGTCGCCATGAGCCGCCTCGCGCCGAAAGCGGGCATGGACAACGTCCTCATCGCCTGCGCCACCGAAATGAACACTGACGAAGACATCGCGGCGTATGCAAAGGCGTTGAAAGAGGTGCTGCAATGAGCGCCGGCGCTCCATCGGTCCTCTCCCCTTACAAGGGGAGAGGGTCTGTTGTCCGCTCGACGGAGCACTGTGCATGAAGACCGAAACCACATCCGGCAATCGCGGCCTGTTGCAAGCCGAGCCGCTGATCTTCGAAACCGGCCACGCCACCGGCGCCGGGGTCGATCTGCCGGCGCCGAAGGGCGTCGCCGATAGGCTCGGCGGCCTGACGCGCAAAGCCGCGCTCGATCTGCCTGGCCTCAGCGAACCGGAAACGATGCGCCACTTCGTGCGCTTGAGCCAAAAGAACTACGCCATCGATCTCGGCCTCTTCCCGCTGGGTTCGTGCACGATGAAGCACAACCCGCGCCTCAATGAACGCGCCGCCCGCTTCGAAGGCTTCGCCGATCTGCATCCGCTGCAGCCTGCGTCCACGATCCAAGGCGCCCTCGAACTGATGGACGAGCTCGCACACTGGCTTTGCACGCTGACCGGCATGCCCGCCGTCGCGCTCTCGCCGAAAGCGGGCGCGCACGGCGAATTCTGCGGCATGTTGGCGATCAAAGCTGCCCTGGAAGCGCGCGGCGAGGTCCATCGCAAACGCGTGCTGGTGCCGCACAGCGCGCACGGCACTAATCCTGCCACCGCTGTCGCCGCCGGCTTCACCGTCGATGAGATCGAAGGTGACGAAGACGGCCGCGTCGATCTCGAAGACGTGAAGGCCAAGCTCGGCCCGGACGTCGCCGCCATCATGATCACCAACCCGAATACGTGCGGTCTCTTCGAGCCCGAGATCAAGGACATCGCCGACGCCGTGCATGCGGCGGGCGCCTACTTCTACTGCGACGGCGCCAATTACAACGCCATCGTCGGCAAAGTGCGCCCCGGCGATCTCGGCGTCGACGCCATGCACATCAACCTGCACAAGACGTTCTCGACCCCGCACGGCGGCGGCGGCCCTGGCGCGGGCCCGACCGTGCTCTCAGCTGCACTCGCGCCGTTTGCGCCTGTGCCGCACATCGTCATGAAAGGCGATCAGCGCGTGCTGCGCGAACACACAGAAGGCACGCAAGCCTTCGGCCGCATGTGCGCGTTCCACGGCCAGATGGGCATGTTCACCCGCGCGCTCACCTATATGATGAGCCACGGCAGCGACGGCCTCCGCCAAGTCGCCGAAGACGCAGTGCTGAACGCCAACTACCTGCTCGCGCGCCTGAAGCCGCATTTCAGCGCGCCGTTCGGTGAGCGCCCGTGCATGCACGAAGTGCTCTTGGACGACGAAAGCATCAAGTCAAAGGGCGTCGAAACCATCGACATGGCGAAAGCGCTCTTGGACGAAGGCTATCACCCTTTCACGACCTACTTTCCGCTGGTCGTGCACGGCGCGATGTTGATCGAGCCGACCGAAACCGAACCCAAGCGCGAACTCGACCGCTTCGCCGACGTGATGATCGCACTCGCCGAACGCGTAAACGCCGGCGATGTCGAGTTCTTCAAACAAGCGCCGAAACTCACGCCGATGCGGCGGTTAGATGATACCCGCGCCGCGCGCCAACCCAAGTTGCGCTGGCGCCGGGGTGAGAATGATGCGGTGACGCGCGCAGCTGAATAGAAGCTCAGCCGAACTTGCGCGAAAGATCCGCCGCGCCGTCGCGGACGAGGGCGGCTTGCGCTTCGTCGTTCATGCGCTCGCGGATCATGCGTTCGGCGGCGGCGATCGCCGCTTCTGCGGCGGCGGCGCGGACTTCGTCAGCCGCTTTCGTGCCGGCGGCGGCGATGCGGTCGTCCGCCTGGCGTTCGCGGCGCGCCATGGCGGCGACCATCGCGGCGCGGGTCTCTTCCGCGACCATTGCGGCCTGTTCCTTGGCCGTGTCGACGATCGCCTTGGCTTCGGCTTCCGCAGCCTTGTGCTTGGCCAGATAGTCGGCGTGAAGTTTTTCCGCCTCTTCGCGCAGGCGCCGGGCCTCGTGCAGCTCCTTGGCGATCTCGGCCGAACGCGCATCGAGCGCCTTCAGGATCATGTCAGGGACCTTGAGGTGAATCAGCAGCGCGAAGAACGCGAGGAACGCGATCAGCGCGACCAGGGTGGCGTCCAACCAGGTGGGCATCACGCGTCTCCAACCGCACGCTGACGCGGCGGATTGACGTTGGCGGGCGCGAGCTTGTCGGCGATGTCGCGCGCGAGCGCCTCGGCCATCGCCGGCACTTCCGCCAGCGCCTTCTGGCGCGCCGCGTCGACCTTGGCTTCTTCGGCCGCGATCTTGGTTGCGAGGCGCTGTTCGGCGGCTTCCTGCTCGGCCGTCAGCTTCGCCGTCACGTCAGCGCGCGCCGCATCGATCATCGCGCGCGCGTCGGCGCGCGCCTTGGCGACGGCTCTTTCCATGTCGACCCGCGCTTGCTCGGCCGCCGCGCTCTTCTGCGCAGCTTCGTCGAGATCGGTCTTGATCGTGCTGGCGCGGTTTGCCTGCACCGACGCAATCCTCGGCAGCACGATGCGCGATAGGATCAAGTAAAGCGCGCCGAACGTGATCACGAACCAGAACAGCTGGCTCGCAAACAGCGAGACTTCGAACGGCGGAAAGCCGCCGCCCGCCTCGTGACCCGCCGCCGCTGCGCCATGCGCCGCGTCAGCCGCGCCGGGCGCTGCTTCTGCCGCGTGAGGATCGACTGTTGCGGGCGGATGAGCCGCCATGAGCGTTTGCTCCGATTAGAACACGAACAGCAGCAAGAGCGCGATCAGCAGCGAGAAGATGCCGAGCGCTTCGGTCACGGCGAAGCCGAAGATCAAGTTGCCGAATTGCTTGGGCGCTTCCGACGGATTGCGCAGCGCGCCTTGCAGGAAGTTGCCGAAAATGATGCCGACGCCGATGCCGGCGCCGCCCATGCCGATAGCCGCGATGCCGGCCCCAATCAGTTTCGCTGCTTCAGCGTCCATGTTCTTCCTACTCCAAGTTACGTGTTGGCGATGGCCGTCAGTGGCCAGGGTGAAGGGCGTCGTTCAAATAGATGCAGGTGAGCAGTGCGAACACGTACGCCTGCAGGAACGCGACCAGGAATTCGAGCGCATAGAGCGCCACCGTCATGCCGAGCGGCAAGATCGAGCCGATAATGCCGATGGCGCCGGCGGCGGCCATCATCGGCACGAAGCCCGCAAACACCTTGAGCACCAAGTGGCCGGCCAGAACGTTCGCCCAAAGACGGACGGCGTGGCTGAGCGGGCGCGAAAAGAACGAGATGATTTCGATCGGCGTCACCAGCAGCAGCAGCGGCCACGGCACGCCGCTCGGCACGAACAGCTTCAGGAACTTGAGCCCGTTCTTGGCGAAGCCGACGACGATGACGGTGACGAACACCATCAGCGCCATGGTTGCGGTGATGATCACCTGGCTGGTCGGGGTGAAGAAGTACGGGAACATGCCGATCATGTTCGCCGCGAAGATGAACAGGAAGAGCGTGAACACGAACGGGAAGAACTTTTTGACGCCTTCATCGCCCGCCGCGTCGCGCACCATGTTATGAATGAAGTCGTGCGCGCCTTCGGCGACGACTTGCGCGCGGCCCGGCACCACGGCGGCTGGCTTCATCGCCCACATCATGAAGCCCGCCGCTGCCGCAACGCCTGCGGCCATGAAGACGGTGGCGTCATTGATCGTCGCGTCCACCGGGCCGAGCTGCAGCGGCACGTTGAACATGTTGTCCACATGGAACTGATGGATCGGGTCGTTCGACAAACTCACATCCTCAATCGTCGTCGTCGGGGATCGACGGCGCGTTCGGGTCCGGCGGGTTGGCCTTGTTGAACGACTGCGCCACACGCACGACGTTCACGATGCCCGCCACGAACCCCAGGCTGAAGCCGATCACCAGGCCCCACGGCGACGTGTGGAGAAAGTAGTCGACCCCATAACCGAGCAATGCGCCCACAATGATCGCCGCGCCGAACTCCCCGCCGAACCGGAGCGCCAGCGAAGCCGGGCTTTGCGGTTGGGAGGACCTGGAACGGCCCTGACCGCGGGCGGCGTCGACGCGCCGGCGCAGGTCTGAAAGGGCGTCCTCGGGCGGTTTTCTGTCAGCCATTGAACGGTCCACGCGCCCAAAGGGGCGACTCGTCTGAGCACCCCCCGTTCGCGCGCGCGGAAACTAGCAGGGGTCCCCCGGAGGTCAAGGAAACCGCGTGCGACATTTGCTTCGGTTTTCCGGCGCCAGCGCAGGCCTCCCCTGCAGCCTGGGGAGGCCTGGCCGGAGGGGGCGGCCGCTCCGGTTAGAACGTGCCGCTCAATTCCAGGATGAACCACGGCGCCTGCGCGAATTCGCGCTGGCGATAGTCGCGCGAGGTGTTGATGCCGTTGCGGCCGAGATTGGTGACAGGCCCCGGCGGATCCTCATTGAAGAAGCGCCGGTCGCGATAGACGGTGCCGTCGAACAGGTTCGCCGCCCAGGCGCGCAGCTTCATGTTGTGCGGCAACGCGGTGGTTTCGACGAAGAGATCGACCCAGGGGCCTTCTTCGCTGGTGTCGATTTCGTTGAAGCGATAGGCCTGGACCTCGCCTTGCTTGAAGAAGCTGATGCCCCAGGCGAAGCGCAGATCGGGCAGATCCTGGCGGAAGTTCACTTCGAGCTGCGACTCCGGCTGGAACGAGAAGATGCGCGGCTGATTGGTGAGCGGGTCCGTGACTTCAGTGTCCCAAAGATAGCCCTCGATCGTCAGGCGTCCGCCCTCGATGAAAGACACCGGCGTTGAGAAGTTGACGTCGAGGCTGAGCGCTTCGCCGTCGCCGAGATTGCCCGGCGCATCGAAGCCGGCGGCCGGAATGAATACGACATCGGTGACGTCGCTGATGCGGTGATGGGTCAGGGTAAGGCCGAGCGCAGCGCCGCCCGGGAAACGCAAATCGGCGCCGAGTTCCGTGCGCCAATCGGTTTGCGGCACGAGATCGGGATTGCCGCCGGCAATGATCGCATCCGCTGTCGCCGCCGCCGAGACGAAGTCGCCGAAATCGAGTTGACTGACATCGCGATAGACGCGGAAGCGCACCTGGTTGTTGCCCGCGAACGTGCGCGTCAGCTGGAGGGACGGCTTCCAGAAGGCGAGATCAACGGTTTGGTTGGTGTCGCCGGTGAAGGTCAGCGTCGAGGTTTCCCAATTGATCCGCGTCTCGATCGACCATACGTCGCTTGGGCGCCATGTGTGCGAGGCGAATATCTCGGCGCGCTCTTCCTCGACCAACACGTTCGCATTGTCGAACGAGGGCGGCGCAAAGGTGCCGGCCAGCACCAGTTCCTGATCGAGCGAGTTGAACGCGCCTTCCGCGCCAAATTCAATGCGGTGACGCGCGCCCAGCGGCCTGGCAAGTGTGAAGCGCGCGATCGACTCGCCCGAGTCTTGCACGATGTCCTGAAAGAAATCGCCGTCGAGCGCGCCGGCGCCGTCGAGGAAGAGATCGTTCTCGTCGCTTTCGTAGTGACGGCGATTGACAAGCCCGATCAGGCCAAGCGACCACGGACCGAAGTCGCGGTCGAAGTTCACGCCGACCTCGTAGCTGTGGCCGCGCTCCTGGAAATCTTGGAGCAACGCCGAGTCCGGATTGTCCAACGCGTCGAAGAAATAATAGTCGTTGTCAGAATTGAAGCGCCACGCATTGACTTGTGCGTTGGTGCTGAAACGGCCGCCCGCGAGCGGGAAGGCGAGGCTGCCGGTGATGGTGCCTTCGCGGAAATCGCGCGGCGACGGCGTCTCGGCGCGCCCGGTATAGACATCGCCCGGTTCGTCATAGAACAACCGCCAGCCCGGCAGATCGCGATACTGGCTGAAGATCGAGCCGGCGAGGCTGTATTCGACGTTGCCGTTGCGGCCGCTGTACGAAAGCTCGCCGCGCGGCGCGGGCACGCCGCGCGACGTGAGTTCGAAGCCAGCCTCGTAGACGCCGCTGCCTGCGGTGGGCGTGCGCACGACGTTGAGCAAGGTCGATTGACCGGACGCGTCGCCCGCGACCGCCGCGCCGCGCAGGATCTCCAGCCGCACCACCTGGTTTGCGGGAATGCGCTGAAGAATGCCCTCGACACCCTGGCTCTTCGTGCTCGGACGCACGCCGTCGACCAGGAGGTTGCCGACCGCGCCAGAGAAGCCGCGCCGGTCTTCTCCGCCATCGAGCGAGAAGCCGGGCACTTGGCGCACCATGTCGAGCGCCGTTTGCGGGTTGTACTGAGCAAATTGCGCCGCCTCGTAGATCACCCGGTCGGCGGTAGTGGAAGAGGGCGTAACGACGGCTTCGTTGGTTGTGGCAGGCGGCGTCGTTTCCTGCGCGTAGGCCACGCCGGTCAAGGCCAGCGCCGATACCATCATGCGGCCAAGCATCTCTCTACTCCCCCTCCCGGCGCCGTCTCCCGCGGCGTGCGGCTTTGCGCAAGTGCCCTGCTGCATGTTTCAGGATGATTGCAGCGCTGGTGTTGGACGCGATTGGGGCGGGCTTTTTGGCGGCAAATGCAGCGCATTGCGACGAAGCAGCGAGCCGGCGCGACGAACTCTAAAACGAAAACGCCGCCGAGGCGTGAGCCGCGGCGGCGTTCCCTGGGTTCTGAAGTACGAACCTACTTCTTCTTCTTCGCTTTGGCTTTGCCGCCAGCTTTGGCAACCTTCGCCTTCTTCTTCTTCGCAGCCATAGTATCAACCTCCCCAGACATTGGGATGCTCATAGCTTCTGCGTCGATTCTCTAAATTGTAAATGACCTCGCGCGAACTACATGCCGCCGACGGTCAGGCCGGTGATGTACAGAGTCGGCTGCCCGACGCCCACCGGAACGCTTTGACCGGCCTTTCCGCACGTGCCGACTCCTTCGTCCAATTGCAGATCGTTGCCGACCATGGTGACGCGCGTGAGCGCGCTCGGACCGTCGCCGATCAGCGTCGCGCCCTTGATCGGATATCTGATCCTTCCGTCCTCGACGAAGTACGCCTCGGTGCATTGGAAGACAAACTTGCCGGAAGTGATATCGACCTGACCGCCTCCGAAATTAACCGCGTAAACGCCGCGTTTCAGGGCGGCCACGATCTCTTTCGGATCGCGGTCGCCGGCTTCCATGAACGTGTTGGTCATGCGCGGCATCGGCCGGTGCGCGTAGCTCTCGCGCCGCCCCGAACCGGTTGGCGCAACGCCGGTGAGGCGCGCGTTCAAGCGGTCCTGCAGATAGCCTTTGAGGATGCCGTCCTCGATCAGAACCGTGCGCTGAGTCGGCGTGCCTTCGTCGTCGATCGTTAGAGAACCGCGACGATTTTCGAGCGTGCCGTCATCCACAACTGTTACACCAGGCGCGGCGACGCGCTGTCCGATCATTCCGGAAAACGCACTCGTGCCCTTGCGGTTGAAGTCGCCTTCGAGGCCGTGGCCGACGGCTTCGTGCAAGAGCACGCCGGGCCAGCCGGGACCAAGCACGACATCCATCTCGCCTGCGGGCGCCGGTTCCGCGTCGAGATTGACGAGCGCGATTCTGAGCGCCTCGTCGGCCATTGCCTTCCAGCGCTCCGGCGCGATGAAGACCTCGTACGGCTCGCGCCCGCCGGCGCCGGCCGAGCCGTTCTCACGCCGCCCGTCGCGTTCGACGGTGACGGAGACGTTGATCCGCACAAGCGGCCGGTGGTCGGTGAGCTTGGCGCCGTCCGGGCGCAGGATCGTGAGGCCGCGGCGAGCGCCCGAGAGCGTGGCTGCGACCTGAACGACGCGTGGGTCCTTGGCGCGGCAGTAGGCGTCGATCTCGGCCAGGAGGCCGGTCTTCTCGGTGAAGGAGGGGGCTTCGATCGGGTCGAAGTCGGCGTAGAGCTGCCGGTTCACGCGCGCGGGGCTCACGTCCAGCGTCCCGTTATGGCCGAGCTTCACCGCCGCGGCCGCTTCGGCCGCACGTGACACCGCCTCGGTCTCGAGCACCGAGGCATGGCCGTAGCCTGCCCGCTCGCCGGCCACCACCCGCAGGCCAAACCCTTTGGTGGCGTCGAACGAAGCAGACTTCAGCCGCCCGTCATCCCAATGGAAGCTCTCGGCGCGAGTGTCCTCGGCGAAAATCTCGCCATCGTCGGCGCCTTTGGCGGCGTCTGCGAGGATGCGCGCGGCGGCGTCCCAATCCATCTCCGCTGCGCGTTCAGGGGGCGCGGTCAGCCCATCGGCCATGTGATGCTCTCCGGGGGATAGTGCCGGTTCAATATAGGACCAGACTCGTCCCGCGCCGCAGCCGGAATGGTCGAATAGTGTAAGTAATTGATTTTATTGATTGGCGCCTTCGCCAAGCACGGTCGCCAAGTGATCGCGCCGCGTGCGGGCGAAACGGGCCAACTCCGCATTGGCCGGGCCCCAGTTCGGCTCTATTTCCAATGCGGTATTATAGTCCTCATAGGCGCCTCGAATGTCGCCGAGCGCTTCGCGCGCCGCGCCTCGATTGAAATAAGCCTTGTGCGGCTCGCGCACGCCGAGCCCCAGCGCCTCGGTGATGGCCGCGATCGCCGCGCCGTGCTGGCCCAATTGCACCAGCGCCGCGCCGCGATTGAGATGCGCCTCCGCTTGGCGCCGGTCGAGTGCGATCACGGCGTCGAAGTCTCGGATTGCGTCCTGCCATTCGCTGCGGCGCAAGTGGGTGACGCCGCGATTGATCAGGAGCTGAAGCTGCGCCGGCCGCTCGAGGCGACGATAATCGAGGGCTTCGGTGCAGACTTCGATCGTTGCGTCCGTCGTGTCGCCGCGCAGCACGGAATCGCTGCACCGGCGCGCGTTCGGATCGCGACCGACGACGGTGACGGCGGTGGCGTCGGCGCGCTGGGCGTACGCTGCGCCCGCGGCGAACGCCGTCAGCGCGATCGCGGCGGCGAGCGCCGGAATCGCTGACGAGAAGCGCCTTGGAAGCCAAGCGCGGCTCATGCTAGCACCCCACCCGGTTGGAGACTTACAAATCCGCAAGGCGCGGTCGAAATGCCGCGCCCGGCGACTATAGGCGCGGGCTGCGGCGCGCGCCATACCGGCGCTGAATCTCTAAGGAGGAGCACTGCGTGAAGCGAGGGGCATTGATCGCGATCAACACCGCTTTGGCGATGTCGTTCGCGGGCGCTGCGCATGCAATGGTTGGGGCGCCGGAAGATCGCGGTGTGCATCTGCAGCCTGCGGCCACGGAAATCATGCGCGAGATTACCGGCTTTCACGATTTCCTGCTCGTGCTCATCACCGCCATCTCGGCCTTCGTGCTCGCGCTGCTGCTCTGGGTCATCGTCCGCTACAACCGCCGCGCCAATCCGACGCCGAAGAAGTTCACGCACAATTTGTTCGTGGAAGTGGTGTGGACGGTAGTGCCGGTGCTGATCCTGGTCGTCATCGCCTGGCAGTCGTTTCCGCTGATCTACCGGCAAGAACGCATTCCCGAAGCTGAACTGACGCTGAAGGTGACCGGCAATTCCTGGTTCTGGAATTTCGAATATCCCGACCAGGGCGTCACCATCGCCGCCAACCTGCTTCCGGAGGAAGACGCGCGCGCGCAAGGGCGGCCGTATCTTCTCGCCACCACCGAGCCGTTGCTGGTGCCGATCGATACCACCATCCGCGTGCTGGTGACGTCGAACGACGTCATTCATGCTTTCGCGCTGCCGGCGTTCGGAGTGAAGGAAGACGCCATCCAGGGTCGCGTCAACGAGACCTGGTTCAATGTCGAGCGGGAAGGCGTGTTCTACGGCCAGTGCTCGGAACTGTGCGGTGTCAATCACGCCTACATGCCGATCGAGATTCACGCGGTGAGCCGCGCCGAATGGGAGGCGTGGATCACCTCGCGCGGCGGTTCGTTCGCCGCCAACCAACCGGAGACCGCCCCCGCTGGCGCAGCGCCGGAAGGCGAGGCCCAGCCCGCAACCGAACAACCCGCCGCGCCCGCCGCCACGCCGACGCGCTGAGGACGATTAACCATGACGCACGAAGCTGCTCACGCCGCGGATCATCACGAAGATCACCGCCCCAGCCTCTACGACTGGAAGCGCTGGGTCTATTCGACCAACCACAAGGACATCGGCACGATGTACCTTGTGTTCGCGATCATCGCCGGCCTCGTCGGCGGCGCGCTCTCCGGTTTCATCCGCTGGGAATTGGCCGAGCCGGGCGTCCAGGTGTTCACCGAAGGCTCGATGCTCGCCAACATGCTCGGCATGAATTCGAACCACAGCTACAATGTTGTGGTGACGATGCACGGCCTGATCATGATCTTCTTCATGGTCATGCCGGCCATGATCGGCGGCTTTGGCAATTGGTTCGTGCCGCTGATGATCGGGGCGCCCGACATGGCGTTCCCGCGCATGAACAACATTTCGTTCTGGCTGTTGCCGGCGTCGTTCACGCTGGCGGTGCTGTCGATGATCGTGCCGGGCAATGGCGACTTCCACGGCTTCGGCGGCGGCTGGACGCTCTACGCCCCGCTTTCGACTTCGCCCGCCCACCATGGCGGCCCGTCGATGGATCTCCTCATCCTCTCGCTTCACATCGCGGGCGCCTCGTCGATCCTCGGCGCCATCAATTTCATCACCACGATCTTTAACATGCGCGCGCCGGGCATGACGCTGCACCGCATGCCGCTGTTCGTGTGGTCGATCCTGGTTACGGTATGGCTGCTCGTCTTGTCGCTGCCGGTGCTCGCCGGCGCGCTGACGATGCTGCTGACGGATCGCAATTTCGGAACGCAATTCTTCAACGCTGCTGGCGGCGGCGATCCGGTGATGTACCAGCACCTGTTCTGGTTCTTCGGCCACCCGGAAGTCTACATCCTGATCCTGCCGGGCTTCGGCATGGTAAGCCAGATCGTGTCGACCTTCTCGCGTAAACCGGTGTTCGGCTATCTCGGCATGGCCTACGCCATGGTCGCCATCGGCGTGATCGGCTTCGTCGTGTGGGCGCACCATATGTACACGGTCGGCATGGGGCTCGATCTCGAGGCCTACTTCATCGCTGCGACGATGGTCATCGCCGTGCCGACGGGCATCAAAATCTTCTCGTGGATCGCCACCATGTGGGGCGGTTCGATCGAGTTCAAAGTGCCGATGCTGTGGGCGATCGGCTTCATCTTCCTGTTCACCGTGGGCGGCGTCACCGGCGTCGTTCTGGCCAATTCGGGTGTCGATACCGCCCTGCACGACACGTATTACGTCGTCGCGCACTTCCACTACGTGCTCTCGCTCGGCGCCGTGTTCGCGATCTTCGGCGGCTTCTTCTACTGGATCCCTAAGATGAGCGGCTATCGCTACAACGGCTTTCTGGCCGGCCTGCAATTCTGGATCATGTTCATCGGCGTGAACGTGATCTTCTTCCCGCAGCACTTCCTCGGCCTCCAAGGCATGCCGCGCCGCTACATCGATTATCCGGAAGCGTTCGCTTACTGGAACCAGATCAGCTCGATCGGCTACGCCATCACCGGCATTGGCGTTCTCGTCTTCCTGGTGATCCTGGCCGAAATGTTCCTGGTGCGCCGCAAGGCGGGCGCCAATCCATGGGGCGAAGGCGCGACCACGCTCGAATGGACGCTGTCGTCGCCGCCGCCCTTCCACCAGTTCAGCGAACTGCCGGTCATCAAGCCGGACACGCACCACTGAGGCGAAGCGTTGGTTGATGTCACAGCCTCTCACGCACGATCTGCCAGCGCGAGCGACTACCTCGCGCTGCTGAAGCCGCGCGTGATGAGCTTGGTCGTGTTCACCGGGCTCGTCGGCTACCTCTCCGCGCCCGGTGCAAACGATCCGGTGCTGGGCTTTGCCGCGATCCTCGCGATCGCCGTTGCCGCCGGAGCTTCCGGTGCGCTCAACATGTGGTTCGACAGCGACATCGACGCCGTAATGACCCGCACGCGCACGCGCCCGATCCCCGCTGGCCGCGTGGCGCGGGAAGATGCGCTGACGCTGGGGCTCACGCTTTCGGTGCTGAGCGTCGTGACCATGCAGCTTGCTGCAAACGCGCTCGCAGCGGCGCTGCTAGCGTTCACGATCTTCTTCTATGCCGTCGTCTATACGATGTGGCTGAAGCGCTCGACGCCGCAAAACATCGTCATCGGCGGTTTGGCGGGCGCATTGCCGCCGGCGATCGCGTGGGCCGCGAAGGCTGGGTCGCTTTCGCTCGGTCCGTTGCTGTTGGTTGCGATCATCTTTGTCTGGACGCCGCCGCACTTCTGGGCGCTCTCGCTCTTGCAGAAGGACGATTACGCCGCCGCACGCGTGCCAATGCTGCCGGTGACGCATGGGGCCAAGGCGACGCGCATTCAGATTTTCGCCTATTCGCTACTGCTCGCGCCGATCGCTGTCACCCCGGTGCTGACTGGGCTCGGCGGCGCGATCTACGGCGTCATCGCCGTGTGCGGCGGGATCTTCTTCATCGTGCTCGCGACGCGCGTGCTGATGTCCCGCGCGGGCGAGGGCATGGCCGCCGAAGACAAGCGCGCGCGCGACCTGTTCGGTTACTCGATCCTCTACCTCTTCGCGCTGTTCGCCGCGCTGCTCGTCGAGCGGGGCATGGCATGAGCGTGATCATGACGCCCGAAGAAGTCCATGCCCGCAAGCGCCGCAACCTCTGGATCGCGCTGTCGATCGCGGCGTTCGTGCTGTTGGTGTTCCTCATCACCGTCGCCAAGCTGCAAGCTGGCGTGCTGGATCGGCCGCTATGAACGCCAAGTTGCGCACCGCGCTCATCGCCGGCGCCGTCGTCGCCGGCATGACCGGCCTCGCGTTTGCGGCCGTGCCGCTCTACGACGCGTTCTGCAAAGTCACCGGCTATGGCGGCACGACACAAGAAGCGAGCGCTGCGCCCGACCGGATTCTGCAGCGCCGCATTGAAGTGCGCTTCGACGCCAACACGGCGCCCGATCTGCCGGTGGAGTTCGCGCCGAAACAGAACGCGCAAACGCTGCGCATCGGCGAAACCGGACTTGCCTTCTATCGCGTGCGCAACACATCGAACGAAGCCGTGGTCGCGCGGGCGACCTACAACGTCACGCCGCACGTGGCGGGGCAATATTTCGCCAAGCTCGAATGCTTCTGCTTCACCGATCGCGTGATCGCGCCCGGCGCGGAAGCCGACTTGCCGGTGGTTTTCTTCGTCGATCCCGAGATCGTGTCGGACCCCGACACGGCCGAGATCGGCACGCTCACACTTTCATACACCTTCTTCCGCTCCACTTCGCCTGAAGCACAGGCGCTGCTCGACGCGGCGGACGGATCAACGAGCTAAAGGACGCTGAGGGATCGACATGGCGCACGGCGACGTCAAACACGACTATCATCTGGTCAATCCGAGCCCGTGGCCGTTCATCGGCTCGATCGGCGCGCTCCTTGCCGCCGTCGGCGCCGTTGTGCTGATGCGCGGCATCTCGCCCAACGCTGAGGATTTCTTCCTCGGCAAGGGCCATTGGACGCTGTTCCTCGCCGGCTTCGGCATTCTCATCGTCACCTGCATCGGCTGGTGGAGCGATGTGATCAAGGAAAGCCGCGGCGGCGATCACACGCCGGTCGTCGATATCGGTCTGCGCTACGGCATGATCCTCTTCATCGCCTCGGAAGTGATGTTCTTCGTCGCCTGGTTCTGGATGTTCTTCGAGCTGGCGATCTTCCACGAGCACCGCGCCGCGTGGGTGGTGCCGACCTGGGACGAGGCGACGGCGCAAGCCTGGGCCAACTGGCCGCCGCCGCACGTCGAGACGTTCGATCCGTTCCATCTGCCGCTGATGAACACGCTCATTCTGCTGCTCTCGGGCACGACGGTGACTTGGGCGCACCACGCGCTGCAAACCGGCGACCGCAACGGCGCGCGCAACGGCCTCATCCTGACCGTGCTGCTCGGCATGCTGTTCACCTACATCCAGTTCGGCGTCGAATATCCCGAAGCCGGCTTTGCCTTCGGCAATCAGGGCGATGTCACCACCGCCAACGTCTATGGCTCGTCGTTCTTCATGGCGACCGGCTTCCACGGCGCCCACGTCATCATCGGCACCATCTTCCTCGCCGTCTGCTTGCTTCGCGTGCTGGCGGGGCAGTTCACGCCGACCAAGCATTTCGGCCTCGAAGCCGCAGCCTGGTATTGGCACTTCGTCGACGTAGTCTGGCTCTTCCTCTTCACCTTCGTTTACGTGATGCCGTTCATCACGATGCAGAATTGATCACGTTCGTCATTCCGGGGCTCGGCGATAGCCGAGAACCCGGAATCCAGGAGCAAGCGCACAGGTTGTCGCCCCTGGGTTCCGGATCGCGCTCAGCGCGTCCGGAATGACGCAGGAGATGGCAGTGCCTACCCCATCGCCCTGGCTCACCGGCCTGACATTGCGTTGCCCCGAATGCGGGAAGGGGCCCGTGTTCGACGGCTATCTGCGCTTCCGCGAAACCTGCGCCGAATGCGGCGCGAACTTCAAAGCCGCAGACGCCGGCGACGGCCCGGCCGTGTTCGTGATCCTGGCCGTCGGCGCCATCGTTGCGCCGCTCTTGCTGATCCTGCAGGTCGTCGTCGATCTGCCCGACTGGCTGGCGCTGACGATCACGCTCATCGCCACGGTCGCGCTCTGCCTTGCCTTCCTGCCGCCGTTCAAGGCGACGCTGTTTGCGCTGCAATGGAAGCACAAGGCCGGCGAAGCCACGCATGAGGACGTCGAGTGATCAGATTCCGTCCCTTGCCGGTGATGACGGTGTTTTCGATCCTGGCGCTGATCATCTTGATCCCGCTCGGCCGCTGGCAGTGGGAGCGCTACGAGCTGAAGCGCGCCGCCGCCGAAGAGCCGGTCGCCGAGATGACCATCGCCAGCTATCAGCCGATCGAAGGCGCCATTCAGTTCGTGCACGGCGTCCGCCCCGACACGCGCGAGCAGGGCTGGCGCGTGTTCGCGCCGGTGCAGGAAGGCGAGACCATCATCTTCGTCGATTCCGATTTCATCGCCACGATCGAACCGCCCGATCCCGACGAAGTGCGCTTTCCCGCTTCCCTTCGCTTCGGCGCGCCGATCACCGGCGCTTCGATCACGCCTGAAGAGCCGGCGCCGTTCACCTTGCCGCCGCGGCCGCTGCAGCGTTTGTGGTTCGCAGTCGATCTCCCGGCGATGGGACGCAACGCCGGGCTCGAAAACGTCGCCGGCTATTACATCGCTGGCGCTTATGTCGGCGCCGACGGCCGCGCCATTTCCAATCCGTTCGCGCTCGCGCCGGGCGCCGACATGCTGCCGCCGGCCCGGCACCTGGGCTATGCCCTCACCTGGTACGGCCTCGCGGCGGTTCTGCTCGTGATCTATTTCGCCTACCATGCCAGCGTCGGCCGGTTCGCTTTCCAGCGCCCGCGCCCGCGCGAGGATTGATGCGCTACATCTCAACGCGAGGCCAAGCGCCGCCGGTTTCATTCCTGGACGCCGTGCTCGCCGGCATGGCCCCGGACGGCGGGCTCTATGTGCCGGAGAGCTGGCCGGACGGACCGACCAGCGATCTCGGTCGCAGCAACATCGCGCATGGTCACTTCAACATGTGCGCCATGCGCACCCTCGAGAAATTCGCGCGCGGTGATCTCAATGGCGATGAAGACAGCCCCGCATCGATCTGCAACGAGGCTTACATCGCGGCGCCCACGACGCCGAATGACTCGACCTGGCGTCCCAAATGGCCGGAGGCCGTCACGCCGCTCCGCCAGACAGGCGCCGGCACATGGCGCCTTGAGTTGTTCCACGGCCCTTCGCTCTCGTTCAAAGACGTGGCGATGCAGATGATTGGGCCGCTGTTCGACGCAGCGCTCAAATGCCGCGATCAGCGCCTCAGCGTGATCTGCGCAACCTCGGGCGACACCGGCGGCGCGGCCGTCGCCGCGCTCAGGCAACGCGAACGCATCGACCTCTTCGTGCTGACGCCGAAAGGTCGCGTGTCGGACGTGCAGCGGCGCTTCATGACCACCTCAGGCGCCGACAACGTCCACGTCATCGAGATCGACGGGGATTTCGACGCCTGCCAGGCCATCGTCAAAACCCTGTTCGCCGACGCGGAGTTCGCCGGCCGCGCGCGGCTCTCCGGCGTCAACTCCATCAACTGGGCGCGCATCGTCGCCCAAACCGTCTATTTCCAGGTCGCCGCCAACATTCTTTCCGCGCACGGCCCCGTGAGCTTCGTCGTGCCCACCGGAAATTTCGGCGACGCCTATTCGGCGTGGGTTGCCAAACAGATGAAGGCGCCGATAGGGCGGATCGTGCTGGCCACGAACGAGAACGACATCCTGGCCCGCGCGCTCGAAACCGGCCGCTACCAGCGCGGCGCCTCGAAGGCGACGCTGTCGCCGGCGATGGATATACAGGTCGCCTCCAACTTCGAGCGCATCCTGTTCGAGGCGCTGGATCGCGATGGCGACGCCGTGAGGGCGCTGTACGAGAGCTTCGCTCAATCGGGCGGCTTCGACATTCCATCGCCTGCGCTAGCGCGGCTCAAGGATGAGTTTGCCGCCGTCGCCGTCAGTGACGAAATTACGCTCAAACAGATGCGAGACGCGTGGGTCTACGACGGCGATCTGATCTGTCCGCACACGGCGGTGGGCGAGTATGGCCGTGTGGCGGACGTCGCCGCGCCGATCGTGTTTCTCGCCACAGCCCACCCAGCAAAATTCCCTGACACCGTGGAGCGCGCAACCGACGTACGCCCCGCGCTCCCGGCCAAATGCGCCGATCTGTTCCAGCGCAGCGAAAAGTTTGACTCTCTCCCTGCCGACGCCGAAGCGGTGAAACACTACATTCGCGAACGGAGCAGGGCGTGGAATTAGAGCTTATCCGTCTGCCGAACGGCGTGCGCATCGCGCTCGATCCCATGCCCGAACTCGGCACCGCCGCGCTCGGCGTCTGGCAACGCGTCGGGGCGCGCTGGGAGCCGGCGGAACTCAATGGCATCGCCCATCTCTTCGAACACATGGCGTTCAAGGGCGCCGGCCCTCGCGATGCGCGCCAGTTCGCGGAGGCCACGGAAAGCGCCGGCGTCGTCATGAACGCCGCCACCGGCTACGAACGCACAGCCTATTACGCCCGCGCTGTCGCCGATCAGGCGCCGTTTGCGCTCGATCTCATCGCCGACATCCTGCTTGCGCCGCATTGGGCGCCGGAGGACTTGGAGAAGGAGAAGGGCGTCGTCGCGCAAGAGCGCGGCGAAGCCTTCGATGCGCCCGACGATCGCGTGTTCGAACTGCATCAGCGCGCGCTTTACAAGGATCAGCCGCTGGGCCGTCCGATTCTTGGCGAAGAGGAAACGCTGAAGAACATCGGCGTCGAGACCTTGATCAACTTCCGCAGCGATCACATGGCGCCGGAGCGTGTCGTCATCAGCGTCGCCGGCGGCTTCGACCGCAACGCAATCCTCGACACCGCCGCGCGCCGCTTCGCCGATCTGCCGGCCAAGCCCGCGCGTGCGCATCTCGCCGCACGCCCGCTTCCCGGCCACGCCAGCGAGGCGCGCAAGCTGGAGCAGACCCATCTCGTCTTCTCCTGGCCCGCGCCGCACGCGCGCAGCGAGAAGCTCTACGCCGCGCGTCTGCTCTCCGAGATTTTCGGCGGCGGCATGTCTTCGCGGCTCTTCCAGGAAGTGCGCGAAACCCGCGGCCTGGTCTACGCCATCGATTCCGCGCTCGACGTGTTCGAGGATGTCGGCCGCATCAGCGTCTATGCCGGCTGCTCGGCCAAGCACGCCCGCGATGTCGCCCAAATTGTACGGGATCAGCTGGCGCTGATGGCCGCCGAAGGCCCAACCGAAGCGGAACTCACCCGCGCCAAAGCTGTCTCGCGCGCCTCGATGCTGATGGGATTGGAGGCGCCCACGGCGCGCGCCGAAGCGCGCGTGAGCCAGATTTTCCTGCGCGACCAGCTTTATGACTTCGCCGAAATCCGCGCCCGCATGGATGCGGTGACGTGTGAGCAAGTCCAGGCGCTGGCGGCTGCAGCCCTCGAAGGGCCGGCCTGCGCGGCCGCCATTGGCCCCAAAGCGGGGCATGGCGCGCTGGCGGCGTTTGAGGCAAACTAGCCCCGTCATGGCGTTGATGCGGAAAGACAATGACGGCATGCGCCGGATCGACGGGGAGGGCGTCTACCTCCGCGCGCCGGAATTGCGCGACTATCAGGAATGGGCGGATCTCCGCGAAGCCAGCCGCAATTTCCTGACGCCCTGGGAGCCGACCTGGGCGCAGGACGAAACCTCGCGCGGCTCCTACCGTTACAAATTGCGCCGCTACACCGAAGACGCGCGCGATGACAAGGCGCATGCGCTCTTCGTCTTCCGCGAAGACGATGATGCGCTCTTGGGCGGCGTCACGCTTTCCAACATCCGCCGCGGCGTCGCCCAGGCCGCCTCGCTCGGCTACTGGGCCGGCAAGGCCCACGCCGGCAACGGCTACACCACCGCCGCGGTGCGCGCCGTCGTGCGCTACGCGTTCGAAGATCTGAACCTCCACCGCGTCGAAGCCGCCTGCCAGCCCGACAACATCCCCTCACGCCGCGTGCTGGAAAAATGCGGCTTCACCCAAGAAGGCGTCGCCCGCGCCTACCTCAAGATCAACGGCCAATGGCGCGATCACCTGCTGTTCGGGATAGTGAACAACGGGGCGTAGCGTGATGCGTTTGTCCCCACTTTACCGGTGACCGCCAGCCCGCGTGCTGCTTCGTCTCAGCCTGATCGATCGTGCTGTGGCCGGCAAGATGCCGGCGGTCCTCGGAGTGAGCGCTGGATAAGTCTCAGAGGACCGCCGGCTTCCAGCCGGCACTTTCTTGTCAAAAGCGGGACACATGCGAATTTCGCTCGGTCGCCCGGGCGACTACATCTGCGCAATGACTAAACGGCCCACGAAATGAGCGCTGGAGCCCTTGCGGTTCCTTGTTTATGTATATACATAATTCATGCAGTATGAATGGGACGCCGCCAAAAGCCGACGAAACCAGAAGCGGCACGGTTGCTCCTTCGACGTGGTGGAAGGGTTTGACTGGCGGGAGGCGATCGAGGTCCTGGACGATCGTTTCGACTATGGCGAGGAACGATGGCTCGCGCTGGGGCCGATAGGTCCGAAGCTCTATGCGCTCGCCTTTTCACCTCGCGGCGAGGACAAGGTCAGAGTGATCAGCCTGCGGCTGGCGACGAGGAATGAGAGAAACGCATATGTCAAAGCGAAGAGCTAAAGCCGCGCCGCGGCGTGCCGATGATTTTCCGGAGATTCCGGGTGATCTTCTCGCGCGCATGAAGCCCTCGAAGCGGGGCCGCCCGACCCAAGGCGACGCGCCCAAGCAATCGATCGCGTTACGCGTGGATAGAGATGTGCTTGCCGCCTTCAAGGCGCAGGGCCCCGGCTGGCAAACCCGCATGCAGGCGACGCTGAAGCGCGCGGCGAACCGCCTCAGCAGGGTCCCGCGGAGCCGAAAGCGGGGATAGCCGTTTCCAGAACGCGTCAGCAAAAAAAGCGGATAGACCTCTCGCTTATCCACGCCATTTTCGCGCCAACGCACTGAAAACAAACGCGCGCGCCAAAATCAATCCGACCGACTTGCCGCGGCCGTACAATGGCGGCGCATGAAGCAGAACCAGCCCCCGATCAACCAAGTCCGCCTCGAAGCGTTCATCGCTTCGGGGTTTGCTTTGCTGGGCTGGCTGTTGCGCGCC
>JBFWYQ010000011.1:0-120657 GCA_050186235.1 Hyphomonadaceae bacterium | reverse complement strand
GGAGTGAAATACCTCCCGCGACGGCGCCGGTGGAAATCAGATCACGGGGCGCGGTGGTCCGCGTCGGCAGCGCCCACAAGGCGCAATTAGGTAGGCGCGAACCACCGCGTCCCGGCCGTCTCGTTTCGCGAGACATGAGAATTTTTCGGCGGGCGTCCGCCAACAAGGATGACGCACGCCTGCAATTTGGAGGAACACAATGGATGCCCAAGAACGCGGCGATCACGCGGTGCGTCAGGCTGAGAAAGCCGCCAAGCGCGGCGACCTCGCTCTCGCCGAACGCTGGTCGAAGGTCGCCATGCAAATCGCCGATGCCGCCGCGCAGCTCGAAGCGCAGCGCATGGCGAAGGAATGGGAAGATGAAGAAGCTTGTCGCGAGGAATTGAAACGGCGGCTCATCCGCTTTGCCGAACTCGGGCAAGACGTCAATGCGTGGGAAGCCGAGCACGCGGCCTGGAAGCTTATGGCCGATTACTCGCGCCGCACCGGCGCGCCGATGCCGGATCCGATGCGGCCGCATCCGGCGGGGAGCGCCGCCAATACCGAGTCGCATTTCATCCATTTGGCGCGGGGCGCGGAACCTGACGACGGGCGCGATCCGGAAGCGTGGAAGGCGCGCATGGAGGCGCTCAACGCGCGCGAGAAAGGATGACGCACGCCGCGCGCGCCGCTAAGCGTGACGCAAACAGGGGACAATCGCATGCGCTTCATCGCTTCAGTTTTCGCTTTGGCTCTGGTTGCGGCGCCGTCGCTTGCCGCAGCGCAGGCGCCGACGCGCGCCGAACTCGCGCGCGCCGACCGCATTCTGCGCCGCACGCCGCTGATCGACGGCCACAACGATCTGCCATGGGCGATCCGCGACGATCATAACAACGCGCTCGAAAACGTCGATCTCGATCGCGACACTCGCGCTCTCGCGCCGCCGCTGCACACCGACCTCGCCCGCCTGCGCCAGGGCCGGCTCGGCGCGCAATTCTGGTCGGTCTATGTGCCGGCGACGTTCAAGGGCGCGGACTCCACCCGCGCGGTGTGGGAGCAGATCGATCTGACCCGCCGCATGATCGCCCGCTATCCGCGCGCGTTCGAGCTTGCCGACTCGGCCGACGACATCGTCCGCATTCATCGCAGCGGCCGCATCGCCTCGATGTTCGGCATCGAGGGCGGGGAGGCGATCAACAACAATCTCGCCATGCTGCGCGAATTCCGCGCCGCCGGCGTGCTCTATATGACGCTGACGCATTCGACCACGAACGACTGGGTCGACAGCGCCACCGATGCCCCGAAGCACGGCGGTTTGACGCCGTTCGGCGTCGAGGTCGTGCGCGAAATGAACCGCATCGGCATGCTGGTCGATCTCAGCCACGTCTCCGCCGAAGCGATGCACGACGCGCTCGATGTCGCCGCTGCGCCGGTGATCTTTTCGCATTCCTCCGCCTTTGCCATCACGATGCACCCGCGCAATGTGCCCGACGACGTCTTGCTCCGTCTGCGTGAGAATGGCGGCGTGGTGATGGTGAACTTCGTGCCGCCGTTCCTCTCGACCGAATTCTGGGAATGGAGCGCCCGCCGCGCCGGCGAAGAAGCGCGGCTGAAATCGCTCAACCCCGCCGACCCCGCCGCCGTCACCGCCGGCGTCGCGGCTTGGACGGAGGCGAACCCGCGTCCGCGCGTCGACATCGGCGATGTCGCTAATCATATCGAGCACGTCGCCCGCGTCGCCGGGCGCGATCATGTTGGCATCGGCTCGGACTTCGACGGTGTCAACTTCTTGCCGGAAGGTCTCGATGGCGTCGAAGATTACCCGGCGCTGTTCGTGGAACTGATGCGCCGCGGCTGGAGCGATTCCGATCTCGGCAAACTCGCCGGCGGGAACCTGTTGCGCGCGCTGCGCCAGGCCGAACGTGTCGCGGCGCGAAGCTGAAACCGGAGCGCGTACGCCGCGTTCAGTTCCTATGAACTGGCTGCGCGCGATACCGCTCTTGGCCTTCCCCGCCATCCTCTATGCGGCGGTCGCGATGGGCATGGATCACGCTGCGCTGCGCGCCTCGCTCGATCAGCCGTTCTTCGTCGATACGCTGCCGAGCGGCGCCATCTTCGAAGTCACCCGCGGTCACGCGCTGACGATGCTGGCGGCGGGACTCTTGTTTCTCGAAGTCGTGAAGTCGACGCACGCCACCACAGCGTCGCTCGTCGAGAACGGTCTCGCCTTCGTCTGCTTCATCGTCGCCTTCATTCTGTTTCTGCTGCACTCCTCGTTCGGCACCATCGAGTTCGCGCTGATCATGACGATGATGGTGATCGACTTCATGGCCGGGTTCATCGTCATGACCATCAGCTCGCGCCGCGACGTCGGCTACGGAGTCTAGGAGTTGAGTATGCCCGCACACGAATCCGACGACATCAATCGCGTTTGGAAACTGATGGAAAAGATCGGCGTCTGCATGCTCGCATCGAAGGACGGCGAAAGGATCCGCGCCCGTCCAATGGGCGCCCATCCGCGCCGCGGCGAGAACGCGATCTACTTTCTGACCGACGCACGCGGTCACAAGGACGAAGAAGTCAAGCGCGACGAGCACGTCTGCCTCTGCTTTGCCCAGCCGGACGAGGGCAAGTTCATGGTCGTCACGGGCTGCGCCAGGGTGCTGAACGATCGCACGCTGATCAAGGATTTGTGGGATGCGAGCGCCGAAGCCTATTGGAGCGGCGCCGACGATCCCGGCGTGCGCGTCATCGAAGTGACGCCGGAAGACGCCCAATTCTGGGAAGGCCCGCACGGCGTCGTGGCGACATTCCAAATGATCGCCGCCGCCGCCACCGCCGGCCCACCTGTCCTAGGCGATCAGCGCAAGGTCGATCTGCACTGATGCGTTCGAGTTCGTATTTGGGCGTCCGCTCGTCCAGACTTCACGCGTTTTGCTGCAACTAAAGGTAGTATGTCGAGGCTGCGTCCCGGGGAAACCGCTAAGCTATGCGGCATTGGATGGGCAAAATGACCGCGATCGGGGCGACAATGCTCGAGGGGACAGGGTGTTGAACGCGGCGAAGATCCAGCCAGGCAGGCTTCGATGACGCGCAAACATGTCGTCGTCATTGGCGCGGGCTTCTCCGGCGTGGCCGCAACCGCCGCTCTCGTGCGCCGCAAGCACGCCCCGCGCGTCACGTTGATCGAGCGCGAGCAGTTCGGCCCGGGCCTGGCTTACGCGACCAAGGACAAGGCGCATCTGCTCAACGTGCGCGCATCGAACATGAGCGCGTACGCCGACAAGGCCGACGACTTCGCAAATTGGCTGAAGGGCAGAACCGGCGCTGATGCGGCTGCGTTCGCAACACGCGGCCGCTATGGCGCCTACGTCCGCCACGTGCTGACGCGCGCGGAGCGGCGCGCGATTTTCGGCGGAGGATTGAAACGCGTGCGCGGCGAGGCTGTTGCGTGCCGCGCGGGTTCGGGCTGGTGGCAGGTCGAGTTGAGCGCGGGGAAAACGCTCGAAGCCAATGGCGTCGTACTCGCCCTCGGCAATCAGGCGACGTCGCATCCCGTTGTGTTTACCGACGCCGGCGTTCCGGTTCTCGAGCCGTGGGATGCGCGTGCGCTGCAGCGTATCGGCCGCGGCGACGTGCTGCTGATCGGCGCCGGCCTAACGATGATCGACGTCGCTCTGTCGCTTGCGAGACGCTCGCGCACGCAGACGATATTTGCGCTGTCCCGCCGTGGCCTGACGCCGCGCATGCATCTCGATCCGCCTATGCCGGCCCCCGCGTCGCCGCTGCAATTGCCGTCCAATCTGAGCGATGCGCTGGGTGAATTCCGTCGCGAAGTCCGCGCCATGGCCGAGCGTGGAGAGCCATGGCAGCTTGCCGTCGACCGCATGCGCAGCGCCACTCCGGGTCTGTGGCGGGCGCTGCCGCCCGAGGCGCAGCGGCGTTTCTTGCGGCATTTGCGGGTGTGGTGGGACGTGCACCGTCATCGCGCCGCGCCCGAGATCGCAGCACGCGCACACGAACTGCGTGAGTCCGGCAAACTGCGCGTTCTCGCCGGCGAAGTTGTCTCAGTCGAAAAGAGCGGACGTCTTTACGAAATCTATCATCGTCAACGCGGCAGCATGGTGCGTCACCGCTTGGAGGTCGCCGCGGTCATCAATTGCACCGGCGCCAATCTCGATCTCACGCGGTCCGACAATCCGCTCATCCAGCAAATGCTCGACGAGGGGCTCGCGCGCGCGCATCCGAGTGGGATTGGCCTCGATCTCGACGCCGACGCGCGCGTGCTCGATGCGCGGGGTCAGGTGCAAGGGAGCCTCTACGCCATCGGTCCCATCACCGTCGGCGCGTTCTGGGAATCCACCGCCGTTCCGGAAATCCGCGCCCGCGCCGCCGCCATAGCAGCGCTGTTCTAAGCCGGCCCCATATCGTGTATCGCAGCGACCATGAGTAAAGACGCCCCAAGCGCCGGCCGCTTTGAAGGCCGCTCCCATTATTTGCCGGTGCGTGTCTATTACGAGGACACCGACTTCAGCGGCATCGTCTATCACGCCAATTATCTGCGCTTCTTCGAGCGCGGCCGGAGCGACTTTCTGCGCGTCGCCGGCGTTCACCACAACGAGCTGGCGGCCGCCGCCGACCCGATGGCGTTTGCCGTGAACAAGATGGAGATCGAGTTCCTCAAACCGGCGCGGATCGACGATGCGCTGGTGGTCAGAACCGCATTCGAAACGATGCGAGGGCCTCGCATCTTCGTCGCCCAAGCGCTCGAAAAAGCGGGCGAAATCTTGGTGAAGGCGCAGGTGCAAGTCTGTTGCATCGGTCTCACAGGACGGCCGCGGAAGCCTCCCCCGATGCTTTTAGAACGGCTTAAACCATTTCTAGAGCCCTCGGCGTCCAGCTTTTGACAAACTCATCCGGCTCTAGACCGGGTGGGGACGCGGTTGAATAACGGCCGCGGAAAGCGGGAGCGATTATGGAATCCGGCGCCGATCAGATCACCATTCTGTCCTTGTTTCTCGAGGCCGATCCGGTCGTCAAAGGCGTCATGCTGATCCTGGCCGTCGCCTCGATCTGGTCGTGGGCGATTGCGGTCGACAAGTGGCTGCAGTTTGGCGAGCTCGAAAACAATGCGCGCAAGTTCGAGCGCGAGTTCTGGTCCGGCCGCTCACTCGATGACATCGAAGATCGCGGCGACCGTCCGCGCGATGCGCTCTCCCGCGTCTACGCAGCCGCCTCGCGCGAGTGGCGTGAGGCGCGCCGCGCCGGCGTGGCCGGCGATCACGCGCAGCTGATGCTCGATCGCGTCGACCGCCTGATGCAAGCGCAGATATCGCGCGAGATGGGGCGCGCCTCGCGCAACATGGGCGTGCTCGCCACCGTCGGCGCCTCGGCGCCGTTCATCGGCCTGTTCGGCACGGTGTGGGGAATCATGAATGCGTTCACCAACATCGCCGCTCAACAGCAGACCAATCTCGCCGTCGTGGCGCCCGGCATCGCCGAAGCGCTCTTCGCCACCGCACTCGGCTTGGTCGCGGCGATCCCGGCGGTTATCTTCTACAATAAGTTCACCGGCGACCTCGATCGCTTCGGCGACCGACTCGACACCTTCAGCGATGAAGTCTCCGCGCGACTCTCGCGCCGCTTGAGCGAGCGCGGCTGATGGCGGGTGGGCTTGCCGCCTCCTCTCGGCGCGGCGGGCGCGGGCGCAGGTCGGCCCGTAAGTCGCGGCTGAGTGAGATCAACGTCACGCCGTTCGTGGATGTGATGCTGGTGCTGCTGATCGTGTTCATGGTCACCGCGCCGCTTCTCACTGTTGGCGTGCCGATCGAATTGCCCCAAACGGAGGCCAAGCAGCTCGAAAGCGAAACTGATCCGCTGTCGATCTCGATCCGCGCCGACGGCACGATTTTTGTCCAGGAAACCGTGATCGACAAAGAACAGCTGATCCCGCAGATGCGCGCGATCTCGCGTGAAGGCTACGACCGCCGCATCTTCATCCGCGCCGACGCTACCGCCGATTACGGTCTGGTAGCCGATGTCATGGCACGCCTTTCGGCGTCGGGTTTCCGCAATCTGGGTCTTGTCACGGACACCAACAACAGCCCGCGCCGTTCATCCTCATCCGCCGAAGAGCGGGAAGAGGAGTGAGATGCGCGCCGGTTGGGTCGTCTCCGCCATCGGCCACGTAGGTTTCGTCATGATGACGTTTCTGGCCTGGGAGTCGCGGTCGTCGCTGCCGGAGATCGGCGGCGTGGTTGTGCCGGTCGAGATCGTCGATGTTGCGCCGGAGTCGAACGTGCGTGCGCTGACCGAAGATCTGCCGGAAGAGGAACTCTCGCCGGATGCCGAGGCGCAGGAAGCCGAGCCTCAACCAGTGTCCGCGCCGGAACCTGCGCCGCAGCCGCCGCGGCAACGCTCCAACCGATTCAACCTGGATCAAATGGCGGGCTTGCTCGACAAGCAGAAAGAGCGCGGACGCCAGCGCACTGAAGGCGAACGTTCAGACCGGACGCAGGCGGGCGCGGGCCTCGGCACAGCCGAGCGCGTGGCGATCGAGGATCGGGGGGCCGCGTTGGTGCGGGCGCACATGAGGCGGTGCTGGCGGATGCCGGCCGATTTGCCGGACCCGGAGCGCTACGTCGTCACCGTCGAGTTCGATCTGAACCGCAACGGCACGCTCAATGGCCAGCCGCGCGTCACCAGCCCCACGAACTACACATTCGATCCGTACATGCGTCGCGCGGTTCAAGAAGCTGTGCGCGCAATACGCCAGTGCGACCCGTATCCGTTCCCCGACGACCCGATCGTGGGGGAACATTACGAACTCTGGCGAAACCAGATTTACAGATTCCGGCTCGAGAACTAATCGGCCGGCGAAGGATGCACGAGATGATCAGACGCTTCCTCTTCGCGATGGTTCTTGTTGTGGCGTTTATCGCCCAGCCCGCGCATGCGCAGCTTCGCGTGGACATCACTGAGGGTCACCTCAATCCGATGCCCGTCGCCGTCGTCGATTTTCTCGGCGGCTCGGGCGCGGCGCAGCAGGTCGGCCGCGACGTCGCCGGCGTCATTCGCGCCAACTTGGATCGCTCAGGGCTTTTCCGCCCCGTTGCGCCGGAAGCCTTCATCGAACGCATCACGGCAATGGAAGTGCCGCCGCGCTTTGCCGACTGGAAAGTGATCAATGCGCAAGCATTGGTCGTTGGCCAAGTCGCGCCGCTGCCGGACGGGCGCATCCGCATCGAGTTCCGCTTGTGGGACGTGTTCGCCGAACAGTCGCTAACCGGTTTTCAGTACACGACGACGCCGGACAATTGGCGCCGTATCGCCCATCGCATCTCGGATCAGATTTACGAACAGCTCACCGGTGAGCGCGGCTATTTCGATACCCGCATCGTTTTCGTCTCCGAGAGCGGGCCGCGGACGCGGCGGGTGAAGCGGCTGATGATCATGGATCAGGACGGCGCCAATCCGTTCTTCCTCACTGGCGCCGACTCGATGGTGCTGACGCCGCGCTTCTCGCCTTCGACGCAGATGATCACCTATATGAGTTTCGAGACCGGCGCGCCGCGCGTTTTCCTCTACAATCTCGGCACCAACCGCCGCGAAGTGCTGGGCGATTTCCCGGGCATGACCTTCGCGCCGCGCTTCAACCCGGACGGCTCCGGCGTCGTGTTCACGCTCGACATGAATGGCAATTCCGAAATCTACACGATGGACTTACGCACCCGCGCGCGGCAGCGGCTGACCAACCAGCCCGCGATCGACACCTCGCCCAGCTATTCGCCCGACGGCTCGCAGATCGTATTCAACTCCGATCGCGGCGGTTCTCCGCAGCTTTACGTAATGGGCGCAAACGGCTCCGGTCAGCGGCGCATCAGTTTCGGCAATGGCCGCTATTCGACGCCGGTCTGGTCGCCGCGCGGCGATCTCATCGCCTTCACGCGTCAGTCCGGCGGACGCTTCGCCATCGGCGTGATGCGGCCGGATGGGTCTGGTGAAAGAATCCTTACGGAGTCCTATCTCGACGAAGCGCCGACATGGTCGCCGAACGGGCGGGTAATTATGTTTTTCCGCGAAGGCCAAAACGCGGGCCCGCAGCTTTGGTCGGTTGACCTTACCGGGCAAAATTTACGCAGGATTCCAACGCAAACCGACGCCTCCGACCCCGCATGGTCGCCGTTGTTGCCGTGAAGGGAACACGATTGTGCGGTAGGAACCGCGTCTGTAAGGTTTGCATTCCTGTACCGGGGGGTACGGCGAAACGCCGAATGCGCCACGCTCACTAGGGGAGAATTGTCCTAATGCGTAACATCATCCTCGCTCTGGCCGCCGTCGCGACGCTGGCCGCCTGCGCTAGCCGTCCAGAGCCGACGCCGACTCCGACGCCGGGTCCGACGACGCCTCCGGTGCAAACGCCGCAAGGACCGCGCCCCGGTTCGGTTGAAGACTTCCGCGTCTCCGTCGGCGACCGTGTCTTCTTCGGCTACGACCGTTTCGATCTTTCCGCCGAGGCGCGCTCGGTGCTCGAGCGCCAAGCTGCTTGGCTTCGCCAGTATCCGAATGTGCGCGTTCTGGTCGCCGGCAATTGCGACGAGCGCGGCACCCGCGAATACAACCTCGCGCTCGGCGCCCGCCGCGCCGCTGCGGCCCGCGACTACCTCGTTTCGCTTGGCGTCGAAGCCGGCCGCATCGAGACGGTGTCATACGGCAAGGAGCGCCCGATCGACCCGCGCGCCAACGAGGAGGCGTGGAGTGTGAACAGAAACGCACACACAAACATCGTGAGCGGCGCCGTCTCGTAAACGTCAAAATTTGGCCCGAGCGAGCGGACTAGGAAACTTTCCAATGACCCAGCGTTCGGCCTTCGTACAGGCATCGACCCGGCTCGCGGCGGCTTGCGCCGCAGCCGGGCTTCTTTTTGTCAGCGCCGCTGCTGCGCAAACCACGCTGCCGCCGCCGCAGCAATACGGTACCGCAGACGCGCGCCAGGATCGGCTGCAGGAGCTTGAGCAGGCGCTTCGCGACGCCACGGCTGAAAACGAGCGGCTGCAGAACGAGCTGACTCAGCGCGACCGGGAAATCCGCCGCCTGCAGAACCTAGTCGACGAAGCCGTCGGCGTGAACCGCGCGCTGACCACGCCGCCCGCCGATGGGCAAGCGCCGGCGCCGGGCGGCTCTCCCGGTAACGCTCAACGCGCGGAAAGCGAACCCGTCGTTGGGAGCCTGAATTCGGCTCAGCAAGCTGCGACCGGCACGCTCGGCACGATACCGGCGGGGACGCCGCTCCCGGCGCCTGCGACGCCGCCTGCGCCCACAGCTGACGAACTCTACACCCGCGCTCGCGCCCATTTGAACGCCGGCCGTCTCGCCGAGGCCGAAGTTGATTTCGCCTCGTTTCTCGAGGCGTATCCGAACGTGACGCAGACGGCTAACGCGCATTATTGGTATGGCCGCACGCTGCTGGCGCGGAACAATCATGAAGCTGCTGCGCAAAACTTCTACCAATACCTGCGCCGCGCCCCACGCGGGCCGAACGCGCCCGACGCGCAGGTCAATCTCGGACTTGCGCTTATCGGCATGGGTCAGCGCGAGCAGGGGTGCGCAGCGCTCACCGGCCTCACCGAGAACTATCCGAACGCCAGCGCCAACGCGCGCGAACTGGCCGCCCGCGAGGCCCGCGCCGCGCGCTGCCCACGCTGAGCTGAACTTATGCTCGATCGGCTGACGATCGGGCGCATGATGGCTTGGACGGGTGAGAAACCTGTCCTGCTGGCGCTTTCCGGCGGCGGCGACTCCGTCGCGCTCCTGCATTTGCTGGCTGAGGAGATTGGCCCGGCGCGCGTGCGCGCGGTGGTTGTCGATCATGCGCTGCGCGAAGGCTCGGCGGCCGATGCAGTGCGAGCGCGGGATTTTGCCGAAGCGCAGGGCGTTGGGGCCGAGGTGCTGACTCTCGCGTGGTCCAGCAGCGCAAACCGCGCCCAGGCGGCCGCGCGCGAAGCGCGCTATCGCGCCATCTGCGCTTATGCGCGCGCTGCGAGGCTTAACACGCTGGTTGCCGCGCATACGGCCGATGATCAAGCCGAAACGGTGCTGATGCGGGCGGCGAAGGGCTCGGCGTGGCGCGGTCTTGCCGGCATCGCGCCGTTTGCGTTCGCACCGATCTGGCCGGAGGGGCGAGGGATCGCGCTCGCGCGTCCGTTGCTTGGCGCGCGGCGCGGAGATTTGCGCTCGTACCTCCGCGGGCGCGGCGCTGACTGGATCGAAGATCCGGCGAATGCAAACGCCGCCTACGAGCGCGTTCGTGTGCGCGAACGGCTGCGCGAGTTGGAAGCGCTGGGCCTCGACCCGATGCAGCTAGCTGGCGTGGCGTCGCGGCTGCGCGCGCGCGCGGATGCGCTCGACGTCGCTGCGGCTGAACTGATACACCGTTCGGTCCAACCTGGCTTGGTCACGCACGTGTCGTTGGCGGCGTGGCGCGCGCCGCGCGACGTTCGCTTGCGCGCGTTGTCGGTGCTGATTGCCGCCGCAAGTGGGTCGTCGCGCGAGCCGCCTTGGGGCGATCTCGAAGCGCTCGAGCAACGTGTCATGGACGCTAACCATCGTGGCAGCACCTATGGAGGCGTCGCGTTTTCACCGATGGAAGGCGGCCTCGCTCTTGCGCGCGAGCCGGGCGCAGTGCTGGGGCGTGCAGACGGCGCGCCGCCGCTTCCCGAACTCGTGCTCACCAAGAATGTCGAGGCTGTCTGGGATGGGCGTCTTTCCGTCGTCGCACCAGAGGAGGGCTGGCGTCTGGTTCCCGCGCGCAACGCCGAACTTGCGGGGTTCGAAAACGACATAGCTCACAAGCGCTATGGCGAGGCCCGCGACAATTTCCGTCTCCAGCCACTCGCCGCCGAGCGCATCACCCATGCGCTTGCGCCGGATATTAACCGCGCGAAACCATGATTTTCGCCGCATTTCCGGGCTAATCGTTTATTGCGCCTTGACCTGCCCGTGGCAGAAGGGGTGTTCAGCGGCGGGCGCGGTCCCTATCTTGCTGAAGAAAGTGTTTCCGCGCCGGGCACACGCCTGGAGCGCGGCCAGAAGGTCGGATCACAGAATGCCCATCCGTTCACTGCTCATTTGGGGCGTCGTCGCTCTCGTGCTCGTTGTCTTGTTCACCGCCATGAATGGCGGGAACAACCAATTGCGCGGCGCAACCGAGCTTCCTTATTCGCAGCTGATGGACCGCGTCGATGCGGGCGGCATCCAAAGCGTCACGACGCAAAACGACATGCTCATCGCCACCGCGAAAGACGGTAAATCGCGGTACGTGACCTATCTGCCGACCGGCACGATGGCGAACGTCGTCGAGCGGCTCGACACCGCCGGCGTGAATGTCGACACCAAGCAGCCGAAGCAAGGCCCCAGCATTGGCGACATCCTGCTCGGCATTCTGCCGATGCTGCTGTTGATCGGCGCCTGGTTCTTCTTCATGCGCCAGATGCAAAGCGGCGGACGCGGCGCCATGGGCTTCGGCCGCTCGAAGGCGCGCTTGCTGACCGAAGCGAAGGGCCGCGTGACGTTCGAGGACGTCGCAGGCATCGATGAAGCCAAGGAAGAACTCGGTGAGATCGTCGAGTTCCTGAAAGACCCGGGCAAGTTCCAGCGGCTCGGCGGCAAGATTCCGAAAGGCGCGTTGCTGGTCGGCCCGCCTGGCACCGGTAAGACGCTGCTTGCGCGCGCCATCGCCGGCGAAGCCAACGTGCCGTTCTTCTCGATCTCGGGTTCGGACTTCGTCGAAATGTTCGTCGGCGTCGGCGCGAGCCGCGTGCGCGACATGTTCGAGCAGGCGAAGAAGAACGCGCCTTGCATTATCTTTATCGACGAAATCGACGCCGTCGGCCGCCATCGCGGCGCGGGCTTGGGCGGCGGCAATGACGAGCGCGAACAGACGCTCAACCAATTGCTGGTCGAGATGGACGGCTTCGAAGCCAATGAAGGCATTATCCTGATCGCCGCGACCAACCGCCCGGACGTGCTCGATCCGGCGTTGCTGCGTCCGGGCCGGTTCGATCGCCAGATCGTCGTGCCCAATCCCGATCTCGGCGGGCGCGAGAAGATTCTCCGCGTGCATACGCGCAACGTGCCGGTGGCGCAGGGCGTCGACTTGAAGACCATCGCGCGCGGCACGCCGGGATTCTCCGGCGCCGATCTCGCCAACCTCGTCAACGAAGCAGCGCTGCTTGCGGCGCGGCGCGGCAAGCGCGTCGTCACGAATAAAGAGTTCGAGGACGCCAAGGACAAAGTGATGATGGGCGCCGAGCGGCGTTCGCTGGTGATGAGCGAGAAGGAAAAGCAGCTCACCGCCTGGCACGAGGCCGGACACGCCATCGTCGCGCTGAACGTCCCGGAGAGCGATCCTGTGCATAAAGCCACGATCATTCCGCGCGGCCGCGCGCTCGGCATGGTGATGCAATTGCCCGAGAGCGACCGCTATTCGATGAACTACACGCAGATGACCTCTCGCCTCGCGGTGATGATGGGCGGCCGCGTCGCCGAGGAACTGGTGTTCGGCAAGGACAAGGTCACGTCAGGTGCGTCGTCCGACATCAGCGCAGCGACCAATCTCGCCAAGATGATGGTGACCCGCTGGGGCTATTCGGATCTGCTCGGGCTGGTCGCCTACGGCGACAATCAGGACGAGGTGTTCCTCGGCATGCAGGTCGGCCGCCAGCAGAACATTTCCGGCGACACCGCCAAGAAGATCGACGCCGAAATCCGCCGCCTAGTGGAAGAGGGCTATAACGAAGCCAAGCGCATCCTCACCGAGAAGGCCGAGGAGCACAAAAACCTGGCTGAAGCTCTGCTCGAATACGAGACGCTGACCGGCGACGAGATCACCAAGGTGATCCGCGGCGAAAAGCTCGATCGTCCCGATGACGCACCCGCGACGCCGTCTGCGCCGACGCCGGCTCTGCCGGTCACCGACGAGGACGAAGCGCCGGCGACTCATCCCGGCGGCTGGGGCGGTGCGCAGCCGCAAGGCGCATAAGCAAAACACGAACCGCCGGCGGAAACGCCGGCGGTTTTGTTTTGGGGCTTTGGCTGTGCGCGACGGAGCGTCTAGAAGGACGCGATGACGTCCGAGCATGCCGATGATCTGCGCAAGCTGGTCTATCCGGAAACGTATTTCGTGGGACTTTCGCCGCAGGAAATGCGGCTGGCGCTGCTCAGCCGCGGCATCCACATCGAACTTGGCGATTCGTTTCGGTATTTGGAGCTTGGGTTTGGTTCCGGCTTCTCGTTGAATATCCACGCCGCCGCGAACGACGGCGAGTTCTGGGGCAACGACTTTGTCCGCGAGCATGTCGACGGCGCCGCTTCGATCGCCGCGGTTTCTGGCGCTCGCGCGCGCTTTTTGCCTGACGCCTTTGCCGACTTGTTGAAGCGCGATGACTTGCCGGCGTTCGACATGATCGCCGCCCATGGCATCTGGACCTGGGTGCCGGATGACGATCGCGCGGCGATTGTCGAGTTGCTGAAGCGCAAACTGGCGCCGGGCGGCGTGTTCTATGTGAGCTACAACAATACGGCGGGGTGGTCGCAGGCGGTTTACCTGCGCCAGATGATGAAGCTGTTCTTGGCGGAAGGGGGTGGGCGCGCCGGGGTCGGCGAGGCAATTGCGTTTGCGCGATCGCTGCAGCGCGCAGGCGCCGCTTACTTCAAAGAGAACCCCATTGCGGGCGCAGAACTCGCCATGATGGCCGGGCGCGATCCGGTCTACCTGCAGCAGGAATATTTCCTGGACGATTGGAAGCTGATGTCGCTGGCGGACGTCGAGCACGCCCTGCGGCCCGCAGGCCTCGAATTTGGCGCGCAATTTCCCCTGATCGCGCACGCCGACGATCTGGTTCTCGGCGCGGGCGGCCGTGAGATCATCGCCAACATCGAGAGCCCGCTACTGCGCGAGACCGTGCGTGAAGCGTTCCAGGGCATGGGCTTCAGGCAGGACATTTTCGTTAAGCAACCAAAGCGGCTGGCGGAGGATGAGCGGCGCGAGCATTTCGGCCGCCAAGCGTTTCTGCTGACGACGCAACCTCGCAATGTCATGCTGAAGGGCGGGAGCCCGTGGGGCGATTTGGATCTTGGCGCGCAAGGATGCGCTCCAATCATCAACGCCATGGATGAGTTGGGCGCAAAGCCCCATTCGCTCGCCGCGCTGAAAGCGGCGCTGCCATCCATCGCCATGGACGATCTGATCTACCGGATGTTGTTGCTGGCGGCGACTGGAGTGGTGCGGGCGACGCTGGCTACGGAACGCCAACAAGCCGCACGAGCGCGATGCGCTGCGCTCAACGCGCATCTGCTTGGCTTGCAGAGCGGAGAGCGCGCCGTGCTGGCGTCGCCGGTGCTTGGCGCCGGCGTCGAGGTCTCGCCGTTGGAGAAGGCGTTTATGTCGGAGTATTTGGCAGGCCGCCACACGGTTGATGAGATTGCGCCGTACGTCGAAAATACATGCGGCGCCGAGCTGCGTGGGCGGTCCGCGCAGGAGGTGGCCGGAATTCTTGTTCGCGACCACTTGCCGGTATTCCGCGCCATGGGGCTGATAGCGGACTGACGAGGGAGGCAGACATGCTCGGAAGCGCAACCATCACCGCGCTGGTCGGAACGATGAAGCCGGAGATTTCGAAAGCGTTCTACCAGGATACGCTGGGGCTCAAGTTCATCGCCGACGATACTTACGCCATGGTGTTCGAAGGCAAGAACGCGCGCGTGCGCGTCTCGCGCGTGCCGGCCATCACGCCGGCTGCGTACGCCGTACTCGCCTTTACGGTCGACGATATCGAGAAAGTCGTTGACGGGCTGACGGCCAAGGGCGTGGTGTTCGCTCGCTTCGGCTTCTTCGTGCAGGACGCCCGCGGCGTCTGGACCGCGCCCGATGGTACGAAAGTGGCCTGGTTTCACGATCCCGACTTGAACTTGCTGAGCATCGTGCAGCACGCGTGATTTTGCACGACGCCACAGACGCCGATGTTGAACTGGCTGAATCATCCTTCGCATTGCCTCGGAATGACGAAGGGATGCATCGAACCAAACTGATCGGAACGTGCTTTAGCGTAGCGCGGCCGCCAAATCGCTGACGATCTTTGTCCAGCCTTGCTGTGTGCGCTCCGCATACTCCGACCAATCCGGATGCAGGACGTGCGTGAGCGTCAGCAGGCAGCCATCGCCATCAGTCGTGAAGGTCAGCGTTACAACGCTCAAGTCGCCTTGCTCGGCATCGACGCCCCAGGTGAACACCAGCCGCTGCGGGCGATCGATCTCGCGATACGTTCCTGTGTGATCGATCTCCACGCCTTCACGTGCGACCTTGTAGTGAAACTGTCCGCCGACGCGCGGCTCATTGGTCAGGCTCAGGACCTGTTCGTCGCGCAGATGCTGGCCGAACATGAAACGGCCGATCCAGTCGGGATCGAGCCAGGCGTCGAACACGCGCTCCGGCGACGCGCTGAACCGCCGTTCGACGCGGATGACCGGGCGATGAGCCATTACAGGCGCTTCTCATAAGCCTCGTGCGCGGCGGCGACATCCGCCCAGAAGCGATTGGTAGGCTTGCCTTCCAGCACATCCGCCAGAGCCTGCAGGTGCGCCGTCCATCCGCCGGCGTAGTCGCGCAGATTCTCTATCGAGCCGATCTTCACATGCGTTATCCGCAGTAAGGTCTCATCGCCTAACGCGGTGAACACGAATCGCACTTCGAAGTCCGCTTCGCCTTGGCCGCCCCACGTGATGGTCAAGAGCCGCGGGGGGTCGAAAGCGAGCACCCGCCCATTCATAATCATTTCGCCCGATTCCATTTGCTTCCAGCGCTCGGGTGGTTTCTCGTTTGTGATGCGGTGATGGCCGAATGAGAACACGAAGTTCTGACCTTCGGCGATGAGATCGTCGCCTGCATTGAACCAGAGGCTGCGCTTGTCAGCGTCGACAAAATAAGACCACACACGCTCGATCGGCGCTTTAAGACGGCGTTCGAGTACGAAAGTGTCGGGCGCGATGATGCGGCCAAGTTCCATAGTGTTGCTCCTTCAATCTTCGCGTTCGACCAGCGCGCGTTCGAGCGCGTCGAGGCTTGCGTTCCAGAAGCGGCGCTGCTGTTCGATCCAGGTGGCCGCTTCGTCGAGCGGCTTGGGATTGAGTGAGAGGTAGTGTTCGCGGCCCGCGCGCCTTCGACGCACGAGTGCGGCGCGCTCCAGCATGCGGATGTGCTTGGAAACGGCGTTGAGCGACATTTCGAACGGCGCAGCGATCTCGGTTACGCGCGCTTCGCCAGCGCTGAGGCGCTGCAGGATGGCCCGCCGCGTAGGATCCGCCAGGGCCAGCATGGTGCGGTCGAGCGCTGTAGCGAACTCCATATTCAACCAATAGGTTGAATATTTACCTGCGTCAAGCCCGCATTGGCGCCTGGGCCCGCGATCCGCTACGGACGGGCAACTGATTTGAGACTTCGGGGAAGTTCATGGCCGCGCTCATCGCCATCGGCGTTTTCATCATCGCGATCTTCGTGCTGAACACGATCGAGTTCGGCCGTCCCGACTAAACCCGCTTCACCAGCGCGCCGACATATTGCGCGCCGCTGACCAGCGCCAGCGCCGCCGCCGACCACAACAACAGACGCGCGGCCCAATCCAAGCCAACGATCACGCTCGCCGGTGCAAACAGAAGCGCTGTGGCCTGAAACGCCAGAAACGCGCCGACGCCCGCCATCTCCGCGGCGGCCTTCCATTTGCCCAGCTGGCTGACCGGTAGTGATTTGCCCTGTGCGCTGATGGCTTCGCGCAGGCCCGCCACGGCGACGTCACGCCCAAGAATCAACACGGCGGCGACGACCAGCATCAGCGGCAACGCCGCGTAGGCGAGCGCGACCAGCACGCAGGTGATCAACACCTTGTCGGCGGAATGATCGAGCGCTGCGCCGAGCGGCGTCACCACATTCCACTTCCGCGCCAGGTAGCCGTCGAGCCAATCCGTCGATGCCGCCACCACAAACAGGATCACGCAGAGCGCGTAGATGAAGCCAGCGAGCAGGCGGTCGGAATAAGTAACCGCCGCCGCCCATAGGACGAGCGCGGCGATCGTCGGACCCATGACGATGCGGAAGACGGTGAGGAGGGTGGGGATAAGGGATCGCGGGCCTTCCGACCCGCTCTGCGTGTCTGAAGACGCGCGGTCCTTTTCAGTGCTTGTCGTGGAAGAAGTCATAGATGCGTTTCGCCAGTTCCTTGTTGACGCCTTCCACGCCTTCGAGCTCCGCCAGCGCCGCGCGCGAAACGCCGCGCGCCGAACCGAAGCGATCGAGCAGTGCGCGCTTGCGCGCCGGGCCGATGCCGCCGATTTCGTCGAGCGGGCTTTTCGCGATCCCGGCGCTGCGCTTGCCGCGATGGGCGCCGATGGCGAAGCGGTGCGCTTCGTCGCGGAGCCGCTGCAGGTAGTAGAGAACCGGACTCTTCTCGTCGAGCCGGAACGCGGGTTTGCCGGGAACGAAGAAACGCTCGCGGCCGGCGTCGCGATCGACGCCCTTGGCGATGCCGGCGATCACGATGCGGTTCTTGAGCCCGAGTTCGGCCAGCGCGTCGAGCGCGGCGTTGAGTTGACCGTCGCCGCCGTCGATCAGCACGAGATCGGGCCAGGCGCCGAACTTCGACTCGCGCTCCGGCTCGTCGCGCACCTTGGAAAAATCGACGCCGCCGTCGGTCACTTGACCCCCGCCCCCTTGCGGGGCCGGGGCAGGGGGTGGGGGGCGATCAATCGCGCTGCTGTCGGCCGAGCACGGCGCGTCGGCTCGCCCCCCCTCCCAACCCTCCCCCGCAAGGGGGGAGGGCTCGTCGCCGCGCTCCGCCAGCATGCGCGCAAATCGCCGGCGGATCATGGCTTTCATCATGGCGAAGTCATCGCCCTCGAACTCTTCGGCTTTCATGTTGAACTTGCGATACTGGTTCTTCACGAAGCCTTCGGGGCCCGCGACAATCATCGCGCCCAGCGCATTCGTGCCTTGGATGTGGCTGTTGTCGTAAACTTCGATCCGCTCCGGGCGCTGCGAAAGCCCGAACACTTCGGCCACGCCGTCCAGCAATTTGGCGACGCTCCCGGTTTCCGCCATGCGCCGACCCAGGGCTTCGCGCGCATTGAGGAGGGCGGCGTCGACGATTTCGCGCTTCTCGCCGCGTTCAGGGCGGCGGATCTCGACTTTGCATTCGGCTTTCACGCAGAGCGCTTCTTCAAGGAGTTCGCGGTCCACCGGCTCGATGTTGCTAAGGATGAGTTTGGGGGGGTCGCGCTCATCGTAGAACTGGGCGATGAAGGCCGAGAGAATCTCCTCCGGCTGCTCTTCGGCGCCATGACGCGGGAAATAGGCGCGGTTGCCCCAGTTCTGGCTGGCGCGGAAGAAGAAAACTTGGATGCAGGATTGTCCGCCTTCGCAATGAAGCGCGAACACGTCCGCCTCATCGAACGTGTGCGGATTGATGCCTTGCGATGCGCGCACCGAGGCGAGCGCGCGGATGCGGTTGCGCAGGCGGGCGGCGTGCTCGAACTCCAGCTTGTCTGATGCGTCGCGCATTTCAGCCGCGAGCCTGTCTTGCAATTGCACCGAGCGGCCTTCGAGGAAATCGACGCTGTCTTTCACCAGCGCGGCATATTCGGTCTCATCGACCAGCCCGACACACGGGCCGGAGCAGCGCTTGATCTGATAGAGCATGCACGGGCGCGTGCGGCCGCCGAAGGTGGAGTCCGAGCACGAGCGCAGCAGGAACGCCTTCTGCAACGTGTTGAGCGTGCGGTTGACGGCGCCAGCGCTGGCGAAGGGGCCGTAGAACTTGCCTTTGAAATTCTTGGCCCCGCGATGCTTCTGCAGAACCGGTATCGCGTGATCGGTGCGGATGGCGATGAACGGGAAGCTCTTGTCGTCCCGCATCAGCACGTTGTAGCGCGGCCGGAGCCGCTTGATCATGTTGGTTTCGAGCAGCAGGGCTTCGGTTTCGGTCGCGGTGACGATGATCTCCATCGACGCGGTCTGGTGGATCATCCGGTAGATCGCGTTGGTGTGGCCGCGGCCCTGCGCGTAATGGCCCACACGCGCCTTCAGGCTGCGCGCCTTGCCGACGTACAGCACCTCGCCGTCGGCGGCGATCATGCGGTAGACGCCCGGTTTCGCCGGCATGCGCTTCCACGCGTCGCGGATCGCCTCCACGCCCTTCATCGCAGGCTGTGGCGCATCTTCGCTGGGCAGGTGCTCCAGCGAGGGCAGGTTGGGCTTGTCGGCGCCGGTCATCGAGTCGTCAGCTTAGCCCAGGAGATGGGAAGCGCTGCTGCTTGATCCCAGCGCTTGCGCGCCCTAATCGCCGGATGAGGGAACAGGAGCGGCAGATGATCGTCATTCAGGGCTACATCCGCACGGCGCCCGCAAACGCCGCGAAGTTCAAGGAGGCGGCCGCCCCGCTGATCGCGGAGACGCGCAAGGAACCGGGCTGTATCGAATATGCCTTTGCCGAAGACATCTGTGATGCGGGTCTGTTTCACATTATCGAGCGCTGGGCGGACGATGCAGCCAACACTGCGCACGGCAAGACACCCCACTTCGTCGCATTTTCGGCCGCACTACCGGTGATTGGCCTAACGGGCATCCGCATCGCGCGCTACGATACAGAGACGGAGAAGGTGCTGTTCGGCGCCTGATCGGCCTGCGGCCCTGCGCCCCCTGGACGCGGGGGCCGGCGATCTCCACGGTTATCCCATGAAGAACGTTCAGCGCATCGAGGAGCCGCGGCAGAGCCGCTTTTCGGCCCCCGATCCCGAGGTCTGCGCGACCATGCTCGAGGTCCGCCAGGGCGTCGATGAGATCGACCGGATGCTCGTGTCGCTGATCGCACGCCGTCAGGGCTACATGGACGCCGCTGCCCGCATCAAACCGAGCCGCGAGGTGGTTCGCGATGAGGTCCGCATCAAACAGGTGCTGGCGAACGTGAAGGCAGAGGCCGAGCGGCAAGGCTTGTCCTGGGGCATCGCCGAACCGGTCTGGCGCGAGCTGATGGAGCGCTGCATCGCCCATGAATTCGACGTCTGGGATGCGACCCGCGGCTGAGGCATCTGCAGCAGCGGGCTGACGGGCCGTCTTTCCCTGTGGTAACCAAACTCCCGCTGGGAGGGCGTCGTCCGGGTTGGGTGATGACGCAAAAAACGTCTGCGGTTCGCGCTAGGCGCGAGGGCGCCGCGCGCCATGCAAGCATGCATGGCGGCGCGTGGCGGGGATTCAGCGCTGATGATAAGTCCGTACGCTTACGCGCAGGGGCTGGCGCATGAGATGGTTTCTGGGATTGCTGCTGGTGATCGCGCTTGTCTCGGGCGCGCTTTACGCCGTCGGCGTTTTCCTCTTGCCAAACACACTGGAAGTGACGCGCACGCAGACGATCGAGCGCCCGCGCGCGGCAGTCTTCGCCATGGTGAACGACCTCAAGATCGTGAAGGAATGGTCGCCGTATTACGCGCGCGCGCCGGAGGCCGAATACACCTTCTCAGACGGCCCGGCCGGCCCGGGCGAAGGCCAAGCCATGCGTTGGGCCTCGGACGTGCGTGAAGTCGGCTCCGGGCGCATGTCGATCGTGCGCTCGCTGCACAATGAGCAGGTGCAGAGTATTCTGGAAATCGGCGAACGCGCCGTATTCGATGCGGATATCGTGCTGCGGCCGGTCGAGGGCGGCACTGCCGTCGCCTGGACGGTGACGGCGGAATGCGGCCCCGGTTGGATCAATATTCCCTGCCGCTATATGAACCTCATCCTGCGGGGCACGCTCGCGACCGAACTCGATAATGGCCTGGCGCGGTTGAAAGATCTCGCCGAGCAATTGCCAAACGTGAACTTCGAAGGCCTCAATCCGCAATTCGACGATATCCCACGGCAACCCTTCGTCTATTCAGTGGTGGAAACGGCGGCGAACGATCCCGAAGAAATCGAACGCGCCGAAAGCCTTGGTCTCGACCAGGTGCGCCGCTTCATGAACGAATACCAGCTCACGGCGGCGGGTCCATTAACGCGCGTCATCGTCGAGCGTACGAATGAGCGCATGACTTACCAGGTTGGCTATCCCTATTCCGGAGCGCGGCCGCTGACGGTGGTCGGCGTGCAGGTCGGCGATACGCCGTCGGGCCAGGCAATGCACGTGCTGGTCGAGGGCGATCGCAATCAGGTCGGCGCCGCTCAGGCTCAGATGGAAGCGTACTTGCAGGCGCATCGCATCGCGAAGCGAGAAGGCGCGCTGCCTTGGTATCGGGCGCACAATCCCGAAGCGACGAATGCGCCGCCGCTGATCGAGATTTTCATGCCGCTGCAGTGATATTCTGCGAGCGCTGCAACAAGAGGCCCGCGGGATCGCTCCCGCGGGCCTTCGTATTCTTACCTCGTCTGAAGTCTATTCGATGACTTTCAGGTTCACGGCCTTCGGGCCCTTGCCCTTGGTGTCGGGGAGGGTCTGGAAGTTGACCTTCTGACCTTCGACCAACTGCGTAAGGCCGGCGCGTTCGACCGCGCTGACGTGAACAAACACGTCCGCGCCGCCGCCGTCCGGCGTGATGAAGCCGAAGCCGCGCGCGCCGTTGAAGAACTTCACGACACCGTCCTGCGGATCGCCCAAGGGCTGACGCGGGGGCCGGTCGCCGCCGCCGCCTTCACGCGGACCGCGGAAGCCGCCACCGCCGCCGTATCCGCCGCCGCCGCCGCGATAACCGCCGCCACCGCCGCCGCCGCGATAACCACCACCGCCGCCCCGGTCGCCGCCGAAGCCGCCGCCGCCGCCACGATATCCGCCGCCGCCGTAGCCCCCGCCACCGCCGCCGCGGTCGCCACCGCCGCGATATCCACCGCCGCCGCCGCCGCCGCGATAACCACCGCCACCGCCGCCGCCATAGCCGCCGCCACCGCCGCCGCCATAGCCGCCGCCACCGCCGCCGCCGCCGAAGCCGCCGCCGGAGTCGCCACCGCCGCCAAATTCCTGATGATCACGTTCGCGGCCGCGCCCGCCGCGCTTTTCTTTCTTTTTGCCGTTATCGTCGTCGTCGTTGCCGCCGAAATCGTCGTCGAAACTCATTTCCACTTTTCCTGCTTGAGGCCGAGGCGCACGCCATCGGCCGCGCGCACGCTCACGCGCACGCACGTCACCGCGAATTTCTGCTTTGTTGGAGAGTAATACTTCAGCCGCACTCTGCGGAACTTCGCACCATCGCCAGCCGACACGACCAGCTCACCACACCGCGCTTATGCGCGAGGGGTTTCCCCCGCGCAAGCGGCAAGTCCTGGTTTACGCGGGATTCATGTCGTTTTGAGGCGCAGAGCGGCGCTCTTGTGCGGCGACGAGGCGCGAGACCACCCAGGCGCCCAGCAGTTTCGAGGCGATGCCGGTCAGAATCGTGCCCCAGGCGAAAATGCCTTCCTGCCCTGGAATCTGGGAGGCCAGCCAGATGAAGACCATCTGATCCAGCGGCGCAGAAAACGCGCTCGAGATCATGATGCGCTGTGACAGAGGTTGCTTCGACCAAGTGTAGACGGCCCAGTCAACTGTCTCGCTGATCAGGAACGCCGCTGCGCTTGCGAACACAACCACGATCCAGGATGTGAGCATCGACAGGAGCAGGCCGACGATCATCGCGCCCCAGACCCAATGCTTCATTTCGCGTTGCGTGAAGTCGCGCACGACCAGCACGAGGCCGGTGACGATCGCCAGCGGTTGAAACGCGCCGCCGCCCAACCAATCCGGGATAGGCGCCGTCGGCACCGCGCCGAACGACCAGTTGATGAACGGCATCAGCCCGACGTAAAGCGCGGCCCAGCGATAGCCTGCGAAATAGAACGCCGCCATCGTCGCCAACACGATCGGCAGCGCGATCCACCACTGTTGCGCGAACGAGAAAGCTTGCTCGAGTATCATCCGCGCTTCATGCGCCGCCGCGGTTGGATTCGTCCAGACGACTCCCACCGAAGCTACGGCGCGTTAATCACAGCGGCTGCGATCAGTGCATAAAAAACCACGCGCCCAGAGCAGTCGCGCCGGCGACGAACCACAGTGCGACCATGATCAGCAGGAAACCGGTCGGCCGAGTTGTGGGGGGCTTCGGACGACGCGCACGCAGAAAATCAGGATTGGGCATAAAGGGGCGCTCCCAACTCAGGCGGGAGCGCGCGGCACTCTCAGCCGCTGGCGCCCCGATTTCGTTGCCAGCGATGAAGCCACGGTGGGCCTTCAATCAACAAACGCAAGCGGTTTCCCGCCGGATGTAGAGCCCGCCTCCCGCTGTGGGCGCACTCATTCAAGTGCAGGCCCGTGACGGCGGTAACATCTGCTTGCATGGCGCGCTCATATCTTGGGATCATCGCGATGACGCGATTGACAACCGATCCAGCCGGGGAGCACGACATGACCAAGTTCTATTGCCTGATCGCAGCCGCCGCCGTGTTTATCCCGGTTGCGATGGCGACTTTGAACCAAGCCGCGATGATCGTCGCCTGAGACGGCGACGCTCGTGGCAAGGGGGAAGGGCGCGGAGCGATCCGCGCCCTTTTAACGTCTCAGGACAACCGCCAGCCGCTTTGCCCTTTCGTCAGCGCGTCGGCAAGAAACGGCAGCGCTTCCTGCATTGCCTCGCGCAAGCCGAACGGCGGGTTGATCAGAAAAACACTTGAACCGGAGAGCTTGCCCTCACGCCGCGGCGCGGCAATCCACAAGTCTGCGCGCAGCGTCTCCTTGACGCTGTGGGCGCCCACTTCTGCATCGGCGGCATCGAGCGCGGCTTCGCTCTTCAACGGCCGCCACCAAAGGTAGACGCCGTGCCCAAACCGCTTCAGCGCGCCGCCGATTGTACGCGCTGAGAGATTCAATTCATCCGGCGCTTCATAGGGCGGATCAACGAGCACGAGTCCGCGCCGCTGCGCCGGCGGCAGCAGAGCGCCGAGCGCCTCCCAGCCATCGCGCTCGTGGACCTGCACATTGGACTTGCGCGGCAGAGCCCGGCGCAATGCGGCGTGATCCTCCGGATGCAGTTCACACGCAATCAGCACGTCGTTCTCGCGCAGGTTTGTCGTCACTAGCGCCGGCGATCCGGGATAAGTGCGCAGGACGCCATCGACATTGAAGCCGCGCACCGCCGCCAGATAGCGGGTTACCAGCGGCGGCGGGTCGGGCCAGTCCCAGAGTTTGCCTACGCCGTCGCGCCATTCGGGGCTGCGCTCGGCTTCCGTTCCGGAAAGATCGTAGATCCCGCGTCCCGCATGGGTATCGAGCACGGCAAACGGGGTGGTTTTGCGCTTCATCGCATCGAGGCAGAACAGCAATACGACGTGCTTCAGGACGTCAGCGTGGTTGCCGGCGTGAAAGGCATGGCGATAATTCACGGTTTGGAACTAGACTGCGCGCGCACCACTTGGAAGAGCATGAACGTCTTCAGCGACAACACCGAGCGTCACCGCTACGAGCTCACCGCACCGGAAGGCATTTCCTGGGCGGATTATCGCGATATTGGCGGCGTCCGCGCGATCCTGCATGTCGAGACGCCGGCGGAGGCGCGCGGGCTTGGCTACGCGCAGAAGCTGATGGACGCGATTGTGGGTAAGGCTCGCGCTGACAATACGAAATTGCGCCCAAGCTGTTCGTATGCGGTCGCCTACTTCCGGCGGCATCCCGCAGCCGCTGACATACTCGCTTAGAGGTTCGTGGGCGCTGCGCCTGTCAGGTTTGCGGACCGCTCGCCACCGGGAATCCTTGCTCCTTCCAGGCCTTCATGCCGCCGTCCAAAGCGGTGGCGTGGGTGAAGCCCATCCGCCGCAAAGTCGCGGCGGCAAGTGTCGAGATCTTGCCGACCTCACAATAGGTGACGATGCGCACCGTCGGATCGGGAAAGGCGTCATTGACGCGCAATTCCAGCTGGCCGCGCGGCAGGTGCCGAGCATTGGGGATGTGCGCGGCCTCGAACGCATCCTTCTCGCGCACGTCGAGCACGATCAGATCGTTGGCGCCCCCGGCGACGCGCGCCTTCACTTCATCCATCGACATGAAGGGCACTTCCGCCGCCGCCTCGTTCAGCAGTTGCGCCACGCTGGTCGCGCCGCTCATGTTGACGCGGAGCGCTTCCGTTAGGTGCTCCGGCATGGAGGGTGAGTGTGCGCGCATCATGGCGACAAACTCGGCGCGGTCTTTCTTCTGCAGCCGCGGGTTCGATCGCGCCTCCTCTTCCAGCGTCGAGCAGGTGCGGCCCTTGTAGTCATGCGCTGGGTAGACGCGCAGGCCCGGATCGAGCGTCAGCAGCTTGTTGAACAAGCTATCGTAAAGTTGTTCGGGGTCGCCCGTCGGCAGATCGGTGCGGCCGGTGGCGCCGATCAACAGGGTGTCGCCGGTGAAGACGCGGTCGCTCATCGCCAGACTCATCGAGTCGTGCGTGTGTCCGGGCGTGTGCAGCACTGCGAGCCGTAGGCCACCGACCTTGACCAGATCGCCTTCCTCCACGTGCATGGAGACATAGGGCGAGGGTGAAAACTGGTGGGCGACCACCGGGACATCGAGGATTTGGCTCAGCTGCTTGCTGCCGCTGAAATGGTCCGCATGGGTGTGGGTGTCGATCACGTACCGGATGCGGACGCCATGCTGGGCCGCCAGCGCCTGATAGCGGTTGATCTGGCGCACTTCGGGATCGATCACGGCCGCCTGGCAGGTGTCACCGCACGCGATCAGGTACGATTGGCAGCCGCCGGTGGCGACTTGCTCGAAGATCATCATATCCTCCCGGGCGTCTTGCAGGGCGCCGTTTGCCTCTAGCATGGCGCCCGGGAGAGAAACTGCAACGCCTAGCTCTTGGGCTGCGGCACCACGCGCAGATAGGGCTTCACCGTTTTCCAGCCGGCCGGGAAGAGTTTCTTGGCGTCGTCATCGGAAACGGCGGGCACGATGATGCAGTCTTCGCCCTGTTTCCAATTCACCGGCGTGGCCACTTTGTGGTTTGCCGTGAGCTGGATCGAATCCACCAGGCGCAGCACTTCGTCGAAGTTGCGGCCCGACGACATCGGATAATAGAGCGTCGCCTTGATCAGCTTGTCCGGGCCAATGATGAATACCGTGCGCACGGTGGCGTTGTTTGCGGCGGTGCGGCCCTGACTGGTGTCGCCGGCGTCGGCTGGCAGCATGTCGTAGAGCTTCGAAACCCTGAGCTCGGGATCGCCAATCATCGGAAATTGCACGTCGCCGCCAGTCACGTCGCGGATATCGCCGCGCCAACGATCGTGGTCGCCTACCGGATCGACCGAAAGGCCGATGATCTTGACGTTGCGCTTCTTGAACTCGGGCTCGAGCTTGGCGAGGTAGCCCAGTTCGGTGGTGCAAACCGGCGTGAAGTCTTTTGGATGCGAGAACAGGATCGCGTAGCCGTTGCCGATCCAGTCATGGAATTTGATCCGCCCTTGTGTGGTTTCGGCTTCGAAGTCCGGGGCTTTGTCATTGATGCGTAGCGCCATGGGGAGCCTCCTAACACTCAACCCGACCGCGGATGGCGATTAGCACGCTGGCGCCGCCGCCGCCATAGAAAGCGAACCGGGATCGAAACGGACATTGGGAGCAGGGCGGCTCTGCGCAAGCGCCGCTTAACCGGGGCGGCGCATCCTAATAGAAATTCATCGAAGCGGGTCTGGAGGCGGGATTGAAGCGCGTCGCGAACTGGTTTGGCGCCAACCCGTTGCGGCCGGCGATCGCGTCCATCGTCGCGATCCTCGTGCTCGGCGCGGCGGCCAACATGCTCAGTCCGCCGCAGATGGAGCGCAACTGGTACCCTTATCTTTCCCACACGCCGGAAGTGGACGTTACGGATACGGGATTCACGGTCTCGCCGGTGAGCGATTGGAGTTATACCTGGGGAAGCGAGACGGACACATCGTACCTCGACTCCGCTTCCTATGAATTCGATCAGCTGCTCGGCGTCTGGTTCATGCTCGAGCCGCAGCCGGGTTCACAACTCGCGGCGCACACGCTGCTGCTGTTCGAGTTCGAAGGCGATCGCTTGCTCGGCGTCACCATCGAGGCGCGGCGCGAGCAGGGCGAGGAATATTCGGCCCTCCACGGCCAGTTCAACGCGTTCGAACTGATCTACATCTGGGCGTCGGCGCGCGATCTTCTAATCCGCCGCGCCGTGATGCTGGATCACGAGGTGTTCGTCTATCCGGTCTCGATCACGGACGAACAGAACCGCACCTTGCTGCGCCGCCTGCTGGTGCGCTCCGACGAATTGTCGCGCACGCCGCGCTATTACAACACCGTGCTCTCGAACTGCACCAACGAACTGGCGAAAGCCGCCGGCTTCAGCTGGGCGCCGGCCTACATCCTTACCGGCCGTTCCGACGAATACCTCTTCCGCCGCGGCATTATTCCCGGCGAGAGCTTCGATCGCGCCCATGCGCGCTCGGACGTGACCGAATTCGTGCAGGCGATGAACCACGTTGCGCCCGAAGCGTTCGACCGCGTGCTGCTGGCCGAACTGCGCCGCCGCAACGGCGGGTGACGGCTACTTGCCGCGTGAGATCAGCGCCGTCACACCGAGCACGATGGCGAAGGTGCTCATCGCGCCGACCACGAACCAGACATACCAGTGCAATTCCATTCGGGGCTCCTCCCGAGGGAGGATTCCGTCACCGCGGGCGCGGCGTGTTGATCCGGATCAAGCCTTGCTCTGGCGGATGAGGTCGTCGCGCTCTTCCGGCGTCAGCGGGCGCCATTTCCCTTCGGCCAGACCACCCAGCTCCAGCGGCCCGATGCGCACGCGGAGCAAGTCGATCACGTCCAGCTCGACCAGTTCGCACATGCGCCTGATCTGCCGGTTGCGGCCTTCCATTAGCACGAAGCGCAAACGCAGGGGTTCGACCAAACTGATCTTCGCTGGCTTCAGTTGACGGCCATCGAGCTGCAGCCCGTGCCGGAGCAAGGCGAGTTTCCTGTCGTTGATGTGCCCGCGCACTGTGACCAGGTATTCCTTGTCGAGCTTGGACTCTTCGCCAATCACCGCCTTGGCCAGCACGCCGTCCTCGCTCAACAGCAACAGCCCGCGCGAGTCCTGATCGAGCCGGCCGAGCGGGGCGAGGCTGGTGCGCTTCGTCGGCATATCTCGGGGCGGGCCGATAAGGTTGGCGCGCGTCAGCAGCCGCGCGGCCGGGATTTGATCGCGCTCGGGCTGCGCCGAGACAAAACCCACCGGCTTGTTCACCACCACGCTGATCTTCGGTTTCGCGCCGGCTGCGCCGACATCGATGGTCTGGCCGGGCAGGATCTTGCGGCCCGGATCGTCGACGCGTTCGCCGTCGATGGACACCAAGCCTTTGCCGATCAGCTCCTCGGCCTCACGGCGCGAGCACACGCCTTCGCCGGCGAGCCATTTGTTGACCCGTTGCGGTCCCGCGCCGTCATAGGTTTTGCGCCACGCCATCGCCCCGCTTGTTAGCGGCAGGCGTAGGTTTCCTGCAATGCGCGCAAGCGCCCGACGGCGCGCGGCTGGATCTGGTGCTCATCAGTCATGCAGGCGAGGCGTTGATAAAGCTGGACTGCCTGAGCTCGCTCCTCGGCCGAACCGTCGCGCTGCATGTCGGCTAGATTGAACATGGAGGCAGCATGGTTCTGACGCGCGGCGCGATCGTAAAGCACCTTCGCGCGCGCCGCATTCCGCGGCACGCCGACGCCATCGCGATAGAGCGTCGCCAGCATGTGCTGGGCGTCGGCCTGGTTGGCGTCCGCGGCGCGTTCGAGGAAGGGAATGGCCGCCGCCGGATCGCGCGGGCCGGATATACTGTCGCGCAGCCAGCGCGCGTAGAGGAACTGCGCCCGCGGATCGCCGCGTTCGGCGGCTGAGAGCCAAAGTGCGCCGGCCTCCGCTTGCGAGACGCGATCGTTTGGAAGCGACGCCGCGTAATCGATTTGCGCCGCAATGAAACCCGCGTCCGCCGCCTGCTTCAGCCGCGCCATCGCCGTCGCGCCGTCGATTCCAGCATGCGGCGCCGCGCGATGGAGCTGCCAGGAGAGATACAAGCCCGGCGCATTCGCTTGCGCCGCGGCCGCATCGCATTGCTCGCGCGCCGCCGTGGGGCTCGGCAGAAAGCCCGGCGAGCCGGCCATGTGCCCGAGGCATGTGAGCGTCTGCGCGTCGGCGTCACCTGCCGCGGCGCGTGTCTGAATTTGCTCCGCCAGTGTTTCATCGATCCGCGCGGCCAGTTCGCGCCACGGCGTCCGCTCCAGGGCCGCCGCAGTCACGACGGACGCCGGCGCCGCGGTCGGCGTCGCCGAAGCCTGCGCCTGCGTCGTGGCGAAGCGGAGCTCGCCCGAACGCACCATGTTGATCACGCGCCCGGCGCCGAAGCCGAGCGCAAAGAACACCGCCACCGCCGCTGCGAACACGCCCAGCGTCTTCCATTGCCGGCCGGCGGCGGTTTCCTTGCGTTTCATCAGCGCCGCGCGCGCCACGGCAAGCACGCTCGGGAGCGCAGCGACGTTCGCCTTCGTTGGCGAGAGCTTGTCGATCTCGACGATCAGCGCCTGAAAGCGCGTCCTGAACGCCGTGCGATCGCGCAGCGCGAGATCGATGCGCGGCGCGCCGCGAAACGGCGCAGGCGTTGCGTCAGGGAGCAGTTCGGTGCTGACGAGTTTCTTGCGCTCATGCGCCAGCGCCGCGAGCATGGCCAGTTCCGGCGTCGGCGCGCCGCGCGACCAGAGCCCGATCACGCATTTCGTTTCATCGACGATCTTGGCGATCTCGGCTTCGACTGGCGCGCCGGCCGCAGCATCGAACCCGAGCGTCTTCAGCGCCTGCGCCAGTCCGCCAGCCTGCGTATCCGCATCCGGCGCCGCAGCAATGAAGACCTCCGCCATTCCGTCCCACCTCGCCTTGAGTTTGAACCGAAGCGGACACGCCAGCGTCAAGCGGCGCGATAGAAGGTTACTGCGACTTAAGTTCGTGGACGCTTTGTGAGGAAAATCTCGACGCCATGTCGGGAAGAGCGCTAGGCGTTCGTCCTGTTCATATGAGGCCCTATCCGATGCTCTATGCGATCCTCTGTTACAACGACGAGGCGACTGTCTTTTCCTGGACGAAGGAAGAGGACGATGCCGTCATGGACCGCCTCAGCGTGGTGCACGAGAAGTGGGAAAAGGTCGGCAAGCTGAAGCCGTCGCTGCGGCTGTTGCCGACATCCGCCGCCACGACGTTGCGGAAAAAGGATAACGAAGTCCTCGACGGCCCCTACGCAGAGACCAAGGAGCAGCTGCTCGGCTTCTACATCATCGAGGTGGAGAACCTGGAGGAGGGCCTTCAGTTCGCCCGCGAACTGGCGGTGGCCAACCCCGGCGGCGCCTACGAGCTGCGCCCCGTCATGCTGTTCAACCCCGGCTCGTCGGTTGAAGCGCGCTGAGATGTCAGACCTGGCCTGGATCGACGGGGCGCTCGTCTCCGCACGGCCCCAGGCGGTGGCGGCGTTGTTGCGCTATTTCCGGGATCTCGATCTGGCCGAGGAGGCCTACCAGGACGCCTGCCTCCGGGCGCTGAAGAACTGGCCCAAGAACGGCCCCCCGCGCGATCCGGCCGCGTGGCTTATCATGGTTGGCCGCAACGCCGCCATCGACGTTACTCGCCGCCGGGCCAAGCAAACGGTCCTGCCGGATGAAGAAGAGCTCTCTGATCTAGAGGACGTTGAGAGCGCGACTGTGCAGCGTCTCGATGAGGCTGACTATCGCGATGATGTCCTCAGGCTGCTGTTCATCTGCTGCCATCCCGATTTGCCGGCGACGCAGCAGGTTGCACTAGCGCTGCGCATCGTCTCGGGTCTCACCGTGCCGCAGATCGCGCGAGCGTTTCTGGTCGGCGAAAGCGCGATGGAACAGCGGATCACCCGCGCCAAGGCAAAAGTGTCCGCCGCCGGCGTGCCGTTCGAAGCGCCCAGCGCAGTCGAGCGCGCAGAGCGTTTGGCGTCCGTCGCGGCGATGGTCTACCTGGTCTTCAACGAGGGCTATTCGGCGCCCGATCCCGAAAGCGATCGCGGCTCGCTTTGCGACGAAGCCATCCGTCTCGCGCGTCTCTTGTTGCGCATGTATCCGGCGGAGCCGGAAATCATGGGTCTGCTGGCGCTGATGCTGCTCCAGCATTCCCGCATTGCGGCGCGCTTCGATGCCGAAGGCGGCGCCATCTTGCTCGAGGATCAAGACCGAAAAAACTGGAAGCGCCCGCTGATCCATGAAGGTCTGGCGCTGATCGACAAGGCGATGCGCCTGCGCAATCCCGGCCCATATCAGATCCAGGCGGCGATCGCAGGTCTGCATTCACGCGCAGCGACGCCCGAAGAGACGGATTGGGCCGGGATCGATCAGCTCTACGCGGCGCTCGAGCGCCATTCGCCCTCACCGGTTGTGACGCTCAACCGCGCCGTTGCCGTAGCCAAGTTGCAGGGCCCGCAAGCAGCGCTCGATCTCATTGCGCCGTTCGATGACCGGCTCGGCGGCTATTTTTATTATCACGGCGCGCGCGGTTCGTTTCTGATGCAGCTCGGGCGCAACGCCGAAGCGCGCGAGGCGTTCAATCATGCCATCGCGCTAGCAAATACGCCGGCCGAAGCAGCGCACATCCGCCAGCATCTCGACACGCTGGCCGCGAGCGCGGCGCGGAAAAAATAGCTCGCGCTGTCGGTTTGCTCCGGGAGCGTTCGTCCTCGGTTCAGACACGAAGGAAGGAACGTCAATATGTCCCAATACGAACTCGTCCTCGACCTCACGCTCGATGCGCCGGCCGAGAAACTCTATCGCTGCTACACCGATCCGAAGTTGTTGCAGCAATGGTTCGCGCCGAAGCCGTGGACGATCAAAAGCGTCGACACGGACGTTCGTCCCGGCGGCCGCTTCAATTTCGTGATGGCCTCGCCCGAGGGGCAGGAATACCCAAACAGCGGCATCGTGCTCGCCGCCGAGCCGAACAAGCGCATCGTCACCACCGATGCGATTACGCCAGACACGTTCCAGCCGGCTGGCCCGTTCATGGTGGCGGAGATCACCTTTAACGACCATGGCAACGGTAAGACGCGCTATCGCGCCGTCGCGCGCCACTGGACTGAAGAGACGCAGAAGCAGCACGAGCAAATGGGCTTTCACGAAGGCTGGGGCCAAACTGCCCGCCAACTCGAAGCGCTCGCCAAGACGCTCTGAAGCAATACGAAGCAGCCGCCGTTTGGCGCTTGACGCGTGCGGCGGCTGCGTCCGGCGCGGCTCAACAGGCTTTTGTCCTTGCCGCGCCCTCGGGGCGGGCGATAAACGAACCGCGAACACGCCCGCCGGACGCATCGATGAGACTGCAAGCACGCTTCATCCAACTGCCGCTTCAGTACGATGCTGATCGCCTCGCCAAGGAAGTCCTCGCGTTCGGCGAGGAATGCTGGCTGCCGCATCCGCAGCGGTTCGAAGGCAACGATTTCCTGCCGCTCATTTCGGTCAATGGCGAACCCGCAAACGAGTCCTTCGCCGGCCAAATGGCGCCGACTCCGTATCTCGAAAAATGCCCATATCTGATCGATGTGCTGGCGAGCTTCGGCGCTTCGCTCGGACGCACGCGGCTGATGCGCCTCTCCGGGGGCGCGGAAGTCACCCCGCATGTGGACGTGCATTATTATTGGCGCGATCGCATGCGCATTCATGTGCCGATCGTTACCCAGCCGACTGTGACCTTCTATTGCGGCAACCTCTCCGTTCACATGGGGCCGGGAGAGTGCTGGATTTTTGATACCTTCGCGCGCCATCGCGTCGTCAACGACGCCGAGCGCAAGCGCATCCATCTCGTGGCCGACACTGTCGGCGGCGAGGGCTTCTGGGCTTTGGCGACGGCAGGGCGTCTGCCGGAAGCGCCTAACCCGGCATGGCGTGCGCGTGCGTTCGAGCCGGCCGGCGTTGGTCTCGATCGACTTGAATACGAGGGCCAGAATGTGCCGACGGTGATGACCCCCTGGGAAATCCAAGGGCACGTCGACTTCCTGTTTCGCGAGTGCCAGCAGAACCATCTCAACTTTCCGCGCGTCGCGCAGGCCGCCGCCCACTTCACCCACATCTGGCGCGCGCTCTGGTCCACGTTCGGGGAGGCCAAGCATGGGTGGCCCCGCTACCGCAAGGCGCTCGACGAGTTTGCCAGCGAGTTAAGCGTCACCGGCGCCAGAGACGTCAAACTGCAGAACGGCTCCGACCTGCTCACTACCCTCAGCGCGCTCATCGTCAACGTCGCACTGGCTGACAAGAGTGACGACACCGCTGGCGAAACACGCGAAGACGTCGGCGCCATATCTGGCGCGCCTGCGCAGACGCCGATTCCGAAACAGGCGCCAATCGCTGCTGCTTCCGCAGGGGACGATCCGCGCTTCGACCGGCCGATCTTCATCGTCAATCCGCCCCGCTCCGGCTCTTCGCTCTTGTTCGAAACGCTCGCGCAGGCGCCGAAGGTCTACACGGTCGGCGGCGAAAGCCACGGCGTCATCGAAGGCGTTCGCGGGCTGGGCGTGCTTGCGAACAGTTTCGAGTCCAATTGCCTCGACGAGCGTCACGCGACCCCCGAGGTCGTCGCCGAATTGCGCCAACGTTTCGAAGCGCAGCTGCGCGACCGCAGCGGCGCGACTCCGCCCGCGGGACGCATCCGCATGCTGGAGAAGACTCCGAAGAACGCGCTGCGCATTCCATTCCTGGCGAAAGTGTTTCCCCAAGCGCGCTTCATCTATCTCTATCGAGATCCGCGCCAAGTCCTGTCGTCGATGATGGAAGGCTGGGAGTCCGGCCGCTTTGTCATGTATCGCAATCTGCCCGGCTGGGCCGGCGAACGCGCTTGGTCGTTTCTGTTGACTCCAGGCTGGCGCGATTTGGCAGGCAAGCCGCTCGAGCGCATCGTTGCGTCGCAATGGGCGTCGGCCACCACGATCATGCTCGATGCGCTCGAGGCGTTGCCCGTCGATCGCGTAATCGCTGCGCGCTACGACTCCCTGCTGGCCGATCCCAATGCGGAGATCACGCGCCTCTGCAACGCCACGGGACTGGCTTGGGACCGCCGCCTTGACAAGGAGCTGCGGTTGGCGCGCCACACCGTGTCGAAACCAGACGACAACAAATGGCGCGCGCGCACCGAAGAAATCGAGTCGGTTTGGCCCTCGATCGCAGCCATTGTCGAGCGCGCCGAACGAGCAGTGGCGCGATAATTCATGAACACGGCGCCCGTCCTGCTGAAGGAAGCGATGCAATCGATGCGCGCAGAGCCGGTGCGTGCCGCCGCGCTCTGCCGCGCGTTGCTGCAGAGCGAGCCGAACAACATCGATGCGCAGTTGTTGCTGAGCGAAGCGCTTCGCATCTCCGGCGATCTGCCGGCAGCGCACGCTGTTGTTTCGCCGGTGGCGGCGGCCCATCCGCGTCTGTTCGGCGCACAGCGCCAGCTTGGCGTCATTCTTGCGGCTATGGGCTCGCCGGTCCCCGCTTCGCTGGCGCTGCGCGCCGCGGCGGACACAAATCCCACTCACCCAACGATTTGGCGCGACCTCGCCGACCAGCTCGCACTCGCCGGCGATAGGCGCGGCGCGCAGGCCGCCCACGCGCGCCACGCGGTTTCACCAACCATGGAGCCGCGTCTCGCCAATGCCGGGAATGCGTTGCGCGCGGGAGATGTAGAAGCAGCGGCCGAGGCGCTTCAGGCATTCCTGACTGAGTATCCCACCGATGTGAACGCGCTGCGAATGATCGCCGAGACGCACGCGCGTGAGGGACGTTACGCGGAGGCGGAGTCAGCGTTGCGTCGCGTGATCGAGCTTGCGCCGGAATTTCCACTCGCGCGCCACGAACTCGGTCAGATGCTGATTAGTCTCGGCCGTATCGACGACGCCGTGACCCAAGCGCGCAATCTGCTGCAGCTGGATCCTAGAAACGTGGGCTCGCGACGCCTTCTGGCGTCCGCACTCAATGCGCGAGGCGATTACGCCGAGGCCTTGGAGATTTATCAGCACATGGTCGCCGCCGATCCGAAACGCGCCGCGACCTGGACCAGCCTCGGCCACGTACTGAAAACCATGGGTCGCACAGAAGAGGGGATCGACGCTTACCGAAAGAGCATATCGCTCGCGCCACAGATGGGCGACGCGTACTGGGGCCTGGCGAACCTCAAGACGGTGCGCTTCAGCGATGACGAAGTCGGCCAATTGCGCGCACAGATCGAGCGCACGGACCTGACGCCGCAAGATCGCGTGAGCATGCTCTACACGCTCGGCAAGGCGCTGGAGGACCGCCAGGACGCCGAAGGCGCCTTCAACGCGTATGCGCAGGCGCGGCTGTGCGCGGGAGTTACGAGAAACACGACGCCAACGCGCTGTCGGAATTTGTCGACGCCTGCATGAGGTTGCAAGGCGCCGACGTCTTCGCAGCGCGCGCCGGCGGCGAGACTGCGCCCGATCCGATCTTCGTCATCGGCCTGCCGCGTTCCGGTTCGACGCTGGTCGAGCAAATTCTCGCGTCGCATAGCCAAGTCGAAGGCACGATGGAGCTGGCCGACGTGCAGAACATCTCGCGTGGTCTTGGCGGGGGACTTATCTATCTCGAAGCGCTTCTCACGCTTGACGCCGGTGCACGGGAGCAGCTTGGCCGGGACTACCTGCGCACAACGCGCTCGCGCCGCAAGCTGGGCCGCCCGTTCTTCATCGACAAGATGCCGAACAACTGGATGCATGTCGGTCTGATTCAGCTGATCTTGCCGAACGCCAAGATCATCGACGCGCGCCGCCACCCGATGGCGTGCGGCTGGTCGTGCTTCCGGCAGCATTTCCCGCTGGGACAATCCTTCAGCTACGATCTCTCCGACATCGGCCGCTATTATGCGGACTATGTGCGTCTCATGGCGCACTATGATCGCGTATTGCCCGGGCGCGTGCATCGTGTGATCCATGAAGAGCTGGTGACCGAGCCCGAAACGCACATCCGCGCGCTGCTCGACCATTGCGGGTTGCCGTTCGAAGATCAGTGCCTGCGACCGCACGAAACCAAACGCGCCGTCCACACCGCGAGCGCCGAACAGGTGCGCCAGCCGATCAGCGCGAAAGGGCTGGAGAGTTGGAGGGCGTACGAGGCGTACCTGGAACCGCTGAAGACCGCGCTCGGGCCGGTGCTCGAGGCGTATCCGGACGCGCCGCGATGAGCCTTGCGGCGGCGCAGGCGGCGCTGGCGCGGCGCGATTTCGCCGCCGCACGCGAGGCGGCGGAGGCCGTGCTGAGCGAGCGGCCGAGCGATCCGGCCGCCAATCAGATTCTCGGCATCGTCGCACTCGAGTTGGGCGACGTCGAATTGGCGAAACAGCATCTGCGCCGGGCCGATGCGGCGGCGCCGGGGCAGCCGCACATTTTGAATGCGCTGGGCGTCGCCGCACGGCGTTCGGGCGAAACTGCCGAGGCGCGGCGTTTCTTCACGCGCGCCGGCGAACGTGGCCTGATCGACGGCTGGCGCAATCTTGGCAATCTGGAAAGTATCGCAGGCGACGCGCGCGCGTCGATGCGGGCGTACGAAAAAGCACTGAGGCTCAAGCCGGACGACGCTGCTTCGCACGCTGGTTTGGCGCAGGCTTTGGAGTTGCTGCACGACCTGGCGGGCGCGCGCATGCATGCGGAGACGGCGCTGAACAGCGACCCGAGCAACGAGAACGCGGCGCTGGCGCTGGCGCAGGTCGCGGTGCGCGAGAAGCAATATGCCGAAGGCGAGGCATTGGCGGATCGCGTGGTGAAGCGCGGGGTTTCGAAGACCAATCAGGCGCTGGCGTGGGGCGTGATCGGCGACGCGCGCGACAAGAGCGGCGATTCGGCGGGAGCGTTTGCGGCGTTCACGGCGTCGAACCGCATTCTGCTGGCAATGAACGAGAAGCATTTGCGCGACTCGCATCTGCCGTATCATCCCGACGGCGTCGAGCGGATGACGGCGTTCGTCCGGGCGCAGGATTTCTCCGGCTGGCGCGCGGCGGAGAACGCGCGTGATGAGGCGCCGGTGTTTCTGGTCGGGTTTCCGCGCTCGGGGACGACGCTGCTGGAGCAGGTGCTGTCGGCGCATTCGCAGCTCGTCTGCATCGAGGAGCGCGAGCATCTGGCGCGTTCGGCGCAGGAGGCGGCGGCCGATCCGGAAAAGCTCGCGGCGCTGAGCGCGGCGGGGATCGAGGGCATTCGCGCTGAGTACTGGCGGCGTGTGCGGGCCGAAGCCAATGTCGGCAAGCGCGGTGTCGTCGACAAGCTGCCGCTCAACATCGTCTTTCTGCCGCTTATCCGGCGGGTGTTTCCGGACGCGAAAGTGCTGCTGGCCCTGCGCGATCCGCGCGATGTCGTGCTCTCCTGCTATCAGCAGCGCTTCGGCATGAACGCGGCGATGGTGCAATTCCTGGAGCTGCAAGCGGCGGCTGCGTATTACGACAAGGTGATGACGCTAGGTTTGTTGTGCCGCGAGAAGCTCGGACTCGCGTTGCACGAGGTGCGATACGAAAACGTCGTCGCCGATCTCGAAGGCGTCGCGCGCGAGGTGACTTCCTTCCTGGGGCTCGACTACGAGCCGTCGATGTTGGCGTTCCGCGAGGCGGCGCTGCAGCGCGCCATCAATACCCCGAGCGCGCGCCAAGTGGTCGAGCCGATCTATGCGCGCTCAGTGGCGCGGTGGAAGCGCTACGAAACCCAGCTCGCGCCGGTGCTGCCGCTGCTCGACGCGTGGGCGAAGCGCTTGGGCTACGAGTGAACGAACTCAGCGCGCCGGGCAGGCGTTCAGGCTGGCGTTGGCGTAGGCGAGCGCGCGGGCGCGGTCGGCGCGGCGGAATTCGAGCGCGCGCACGCCGGTTTCGGTGCGAATAAGAATGAGCGCGGCGCCGCGGGCGCCGCGGCTGAAGCCGGCGATCAGGGTGCGGCGGTTGTTGCTGACCAGATGCTCGACACGTTCGTAGTTCTCGATGCGCCCGACGAGATAGGATACTTCCTGATTGGCGTAGCGGCCGCGCGCATCGTGGCGCTCGGCGCTGTCGCCGAACAGCGCGTCGGCCTCGTCGAACTGCAGGATGACGTCGCGCTGCTGGGCGAGCGCCAGGCGGCCGTCGAGATTGCGCTCGGCTTCGCGGATGTAGCGTGAGGCGAAGGCGTCGAGGCAGGCGGCCTCCTGCGCCTCTGCGGAAGCGGCGGCGGCGAGCATCAGGGCGAAGACGAGCGCGCGCATGGGCAGAGTTTAGCATGGCGGCAGCGCGCGGGGGAGAGCGCCTCTCCGCAAGCGAGAAGGGAGTTCGCGTACTCCACCTTCGGATCCAGCGTCGTTGCGCGTAAGCTGGCGGCACTAGGGAGGCTCACATGCGCAGACGTGATCTCATTATCGCCGCAGCGGCGTTGGCGGCGTGTTCGCGGCCGGAGCAGAAAGCCGAAGCGCCGGCGGAAACGGCGGGCGGCGCCGACGATCCAGCGGATGTGATCCGGGCGGTCTATGCCCAGTACTTGACCGGGAGCGAGGACGATCTTCCTGAGCTCGTGGACCGTGCGCCCTGGTCGGCGTCGCTGCGCCCGCTGGTCGAGCAGGAGGCGCGCTTCGAACCAGGCGGGAGCATCGACCCTGACGGGCTCGTGTTCGATCCGTTTCTCAGCTCGCAGGAACCGGGGCTCGAGGGTCTCACCGTCACCACAGAGGCTATCGTGCCGGAGAGCCACGCCGTCGTGCGCGCGCGTTTCAACCGCGACATGGAGGTCGTCTACGACATGATCTGGGAGGGCGGCCATTGGCGCATCGACAACATGCGCAGCGGCGGGGAGGACGGTTGGGACTTGCGCCGGATCGCGACGCGGGAGCGGCGCTAAATTCCCCCGCCCCCTTGCGGGGCGGGGGTCAGGGGGTGGGGGGCGTCAAGCTGCTGCGGTCCTTCAGAATGATCCGCGCACAACCTTCACGCAGCGCGCGCGTGTTTTCGCCCCCCACCCCCAACCCCGCCCCGCAAGGGGGCGGGGAGTCGGTGGTTCTGCGACGCTAGCCGCGCATATCCAAATCCGGATCCAGCTCCTGCCCTTCGTCCAGCTGCACGCCGAACGTGTTCAGCATCATGGAGACTTGCGTGTACTGGCCGGCGGTGAAGACGGCGTCCATGCATTGGCGCTCGGTGAAGTGGGCCTTGAGCTCGCCCCAGGTTTCGTTGCTGACGAATTGGCGGGCGTGGAGATCGTCGCAGGCGCTGATGAGGGCGGCGTCGGCGGCGCTCCAGTTGGGCGCATCGGCGCCGGTTTTCAGCGCGTCGATCTCGGTTTGCGTCGTGCCGCCGCGCAAGCTGATGCGCACGTGCTGCGTCCATTCATAGCCGGAGCGGCAGAGCCAGCCGATGCGCAGCACGACGATCTCGCGCTCGCGCGCCGGCAAGCTGTTCTGCTTCGATAGCACGTAGCTGCCCCAGGCGAGAAACGCGGTCAGCGCTTCCGGCACATGCGCGAGCGTGCGGAAGATGTTGAGCACGCGCGGCTGGTTCGCGCGGATCGGCGCGAGGGCTGTGGTTTGTTGCGGCGTGAGGTGGGAGAGATCGAGCGGGGCGATGCGTGGCTGAGAGAGATGCATCACGCATCGCTACACCCTCTCCCCCGAGAGGGGGAGAGGGCTGGGTGTGGGGGTGGCGCAGGTGTTCGACGTTCGCGCACTCAATCGATCCGTTGGCGCTCGTTCTGAAACGGCGGCGCTCCACCCTCACCCAACCCTCTCCCTCCCAAAGGAGGGAGAGGGCTCGTGAACGCGGAGCGCGTACCGTTGACATCGCGCGTCCAGACACGTCACGCTTGCCAGCATTGCGCTGCGAGTTCGATCACGTCATGGTCACCAAAGGGATGCTGCGAGATCGCGCGCGGGGGATGCGCAAGCAGGCGAGCCGCGCTGAGGATGCGGTCTGGGATTTGGTGCGCAGCCGCAAGCTCGGCGCGAAGTTTCGCCGCCAGCATCCTGTCGAAGGCTACATCGCCGATTTCGCCTGCGTCGAAGCGAAGCTCATCGTCGAGGTCGATGGTCTATCGCACGAGGTCGCCGATCAGCGCGTTTACGACGCGGAACGCACGCGCGTGCTCGCGGCGGCGGGATGGCGCGGGCTGCGCGTACGCGACCGCGATGTGCTGGGCGAACCGTGGGCGGTTGAGCGGATCATACGCGCTGCGCTGAACCCTCTCCCCCGTGTGGGGGAGTGGGCTGGGTGAGGGGGGGCGCGGACGTTTGAATTGTTCGCGTCCAGTCACTCCGCTTGCGCACGTTCTCGCGCCGGCGGCGCTCCACCCTCACCCAACCCTCTCCCTCCCAAAGGAGGGAGAGGGCTCGTGCTCGCATGCGTCGCGGTAGCAGAATGTTGAACTGGAGTCGGAAACGTTCCGGCACCAGCTCATGGCTGGCCTCGAGAAAATTGGTGTGTTGTCATGCATCATCCCGCTCTTACCCAAACGTGTTCAGCATTATACAGGCTCGTGTGTAGTGGCGGGTCAAAAAGGTGGGGCCGTGCGTTTTATGTCCGGGCGACCCCCAGTAGATTCCGTCGCTGTGCCGACTTGTACGATGAGGACAGCTTTGCAGAACAAATATGGCCTTACACGCGAAATCCCTGCTGCAGTCAAGCGTGCCGTTCGCCAGAGAGACGGCTTTGGGTGTGTGGTTTGCGGGTGTGCGCTGATTGAATACGAACACTTCGAGCCAGAATTTGCCGAAGCCCGCGCTCACCAGGTCGGCGGGATCATACTTCTTTGTGCGGGATGTCATGCGAAAAAAACGCGAGGCCATTTAAGCCGAGACACAATCGCAATGGCGAAGGCAAATCCTGCCACAAAGAAGTTGGGCTTCTCATTCGAGGCGTTCGACGTCGGTGGAAACTATCCCGAAATCGCGCTTGGAAAGATGGTTGGCCGCGAAACGCCAAGCTTGATCCGTATACTTGACGAAGACGTGCTTCAGGTGTTGCCGCCGGAACAGGGCGGAGGTCCCTTCAGACTCAGCGCGTGCTTTCGCGACAGCAATGAAAATGTTGTGCTTTGCATTGATGAAAATGAATGGCGATCCCCTACAACAAATTGGGACGTGGAGGTGGTTGGACGCCGAATAGCCGTACGTCAGGCTCAGGGTTCAATTGCGGTTGTCCTTAGAACAGATTTGCCAAATCGCCTCACCGTCGAACGGCTCGATCTCGCTCATCGCGGGTTTCGCATTGAATGCAGAGAAGGCCACCTGACGAGTGTTAGAACGCCATCGGGCGTCGAAGTGCAAATCGACGGCGGGACGTTCGTTCGCGCGAAAGGAATGATTGTCCTAGATGGCAAGGGCGTTGGAATTGGATTCCTGTAGCGCTCGCAGGGCGCGAGACTCACGCACGGTGGCTCCTCTGCGCCCATCCCAATTCGCAATAAGCGCAAATTATTGGCGTCGCCGAGGCAGGGCGACGGCTAAGCCTACGAAAGATAAAAGGTCGGCCTTGGTGCATCGACGGTGTGGCCCCTCAGGAATCAGGGCAATCGTCATGCATGAAAAACGAGCCGACCAAGCGCTTGTCCGAGGCGCAGCTTGAGGAACGCATATCGGAATCGCTCCAGGTGCTTTCCGGCATGTGCAAAATCTACGATGAAGGCAACCGAGCTATGGCGTTCGGTATGTCCACAGAGATGTTGAAGATCCTCACGGATGGCGGTGTGTCGACACGAGTTCGGGGCTCATTGCGATTTCCCACCGTTGCTTTCGAGACGTCGGATAGAAATTTGATGCCGGAGATCAAGCTTGTTGGTCTTCGTGTTGGCGGCGACCCGGTTCAAGCAGAATTCTTTCCAGTCGACATTGATGCTCCGCGGCCTCCACAATTCTTGAAGTTCCGTGATTGGTGGCGTGGGGACGTGATCTACCGAGCCGGAGCGGCAAAGCCGGACGCTGCGCGAGGCATGATACCTCTCCTTGCCGACAATCAAGTGCCGTATGAATTGCGAAGGAAACTCGTTCGACAAGAGCTTGTAGAAACGATGAGAAATAAGATCGGCGCGCATACAGATGCCGAATTGCCTGAGGTATTGTTCGAGTTGGAAAGAGAGAATCCATTCGGTATTGGAGCGGAGATCGCCACACCTAGCGGATTGCTGAGCACTTACGATGGGTCGCTTTCACTAAGGCGTGGCCCACTTGCAGCGTTGACGCGACGAATCGCGGCTGAAGTTCTCGCGGCTTACGCTAATTGGTCGCCCGCGCATCCGACAAACTAGGGTCCCTTCCGTCGCCGGCCGCGATACGGCGGCTTCTTTGCGCGCACTGTTGCCCCGCCGGTCAGCGTTGCGCGGTCGCCTTCGCGGCTCGCACGCACGGCGGTGTCGGCGGCTTCGCGTAGTGCTTCTTGCCGCGCTAGCGGATCATCCGCGATCAGGAGTTCCGTTTCTTGCAGGCGTTTGATTTCGTCGCGCAGTCTGGCCGCCGTTTCGAACTCCAGGTCGGCGGCGGCGTCCTTCATTTGTCGTTCTAGGTCGGCGATGTAGCTCTTGATGTTGTGGCCGATGAAGGCTGAGCCGGTTTCGCCGACGCCACGCCCGCGTTTGTCGCCGCCGGCGCCGCGTTTGAACGCCATCGGGTCGCGTGGGTCGATGGTGAGGCTGTCCTTCTCGTAGACCGAGTCCAGGATGTCCTTGATGCTCGACTTGATCGATTGCGGCGTGATGCCGTGTTCGAGATTGTATTTCTCCTGCTTCTCGCGCCGGCGCGAGGTTTCGGCCATGGCGCGCTCCATCGAGCCGGTGACCTTGTCGGCGTAGAGAATGACTTTGCCGTCCACGTTGCGCGCGGCGCGGCCGATGGTTTGCACCAGGCTGGTCTCGCTGCGGAGGAAACCTTCCTTGTCGGCGTCGAGGATCGCAACAAGCCCGCATTCGGGGATGTCGAGGCCTTCGCGCAGGAGGTTGATGCCGACGAGGACGTCGAAGGCGCCGAGCCGGAGGTCGCGGATGATTTCGATGCGCTCGACCGTGTCGATGTCGGAGTGCATGTAGCGCACGCGCACGCCTTGCTCGTGCATGTATTCGGTCAAGTCCTCGGCCATGCGCTTGGTCAGCACGGTGACGAGCGAGCGGTAGCCCTTCTTCGCCACCTCTTTCACTTCGCCGATGACGTCGTCGACCTGAGAATGGCCGTGCGCTTGCACCGGGCGCACTTCGACCGGCGGATCGATGAGGCCGGTGGGGCGGATGACTTGCTCGGCGAAGACGCCGCCGGTGCGCTCAAGCTCCCAGGGGCCGGGCGTGGCGGAGACGTGGATGGTCTCCGGGCGCATGCGATCCCATTCCTCGAATTTGAGCGGACGGTTATCCATGCACGAGGGCAGGCGGAAGCCGTACTCGCTGAGCGTGGATTTGCGGTTGAAGTCGCCGCGATACATGCCGCCGATTTGCGGCACGGTGACGTGGCTTTCGTCGGTGAAGACGAGCGCGTTGTCGGGGAGATATTCGAACATGGTCGGCGGCGGCTCGCCGGCTTTGCGGCCGGTGAGATAGCGCGAGTAATTCTCGATGCCGGCGCAGGAGCCGGTGGCGAGCATCATCTCCATGTCGAAATTGACCCGCTGCTCGAGGCGCTGGGCTTCCAGCAGCTTGCCGGTCTCGCGGAAGTAAGCGAGGCGGTGCGCGAGTTCATCTTTGATCGAGGAGACGGCCTGTTCGAGCGTCATGCGCGGGGTGACGTAGTGGGAGTTGGCGTAGATTTTCACCGCATTCATCGATGCGGTCTTGCGGCCGGTGAGGGGATCGAACTCGTCGATGCTCTCCACCTGGTCGCCGAAGAAGGAGAAGCGCCAGGCGCGGTCTTCCAAGTGCGCCGGCCAGAGTTCGATGGTGTCGCCGCGGACGCGGAAGCCGCCGCGGGCGAAGCCCACTTCGTTGCGCTTGTAGTGGGTGGCGACGAAATTGCGGATCAGTTCTTGGCTGCCGTACTCGTCGCCGACGCTGACTGTGAAGGTCATGCCGGTATAGGTTTCGACCGAGCCGATGCCGTAAATGCAGCTGACGGAGGCGACGATGATGACGTCGTCGCGTTCGAGGATCGCGCGCGTGGCGGCGTGGCGCATGCGGTCGATCTGCTCGTTGATGTTGGATTCTTTTTCGATGTAAGTGTCGGTGCGCGGCACGTATGCTTCCGGCTGGTAGTAGTCGTAGTAGCTGACGAAATACTCGACCGCGTTCTCGGGGAAGAAGCCTCTGAACTCGCCGTAAAGCTGAGCGGCGAGCGTCTTGTTCGGCGCGAGGATGAGCGCGGGGCGCTGCACCTGCTCGATCACTTGCGCCATGGTGAAGGTCTTGCCCGAGCCGGTGACGCCCAGGAGCACTTGATCCTGTTCGCGCTTCTTGATGCCGTTGACGAGTTCGGCGATCGCCTGCGGCTGGTCGCCGGCGGGCTGGTAGTCGCTCACCAGTTTGAACTTGCGCCCGCCCTCGAGCTTTTCCCATTCGCGCTTCGGCCGGTGCGGCATCCACATCGCGGCATTGGTGTCGAACGTGGCTGGCGCCTCGGCGGCGCCGGGCGGAGGAAGACCAGAGTTCTTGGGGGAACGTGGCATGAACAGGCAAGATAGGGACGTTGCCTGCCGCGCGCCAGCGGCTCAGGGCGGAACAAACACGCCGCGCCGCCACGGCGGGTCGACGATCTCGTCGGCGCCGGGTTTGGCGAAGGTCAGGAAGCCGAAATAGGTGGCGATCTTGCGCTCGGCGCAGTCGAGAATCTTGTTGCGCCCGTGCATGAAGCGCGTGTTGTCGAGCATCAGCAGATCGCCCGGGCGCCAAGCTACCGGCAGCGTGATCGCGTCGCTCGTCGTCTTGATCTGATGCACGAGGTCATCGGGGATCACGTCGCCGTTTTCGAACAGCGGAAAGTTGCGGTTGTTGTTCATGTAGCGCGCGAACAGGAGGAAATTGCCGAACGCGAGATCGCTGGCGAACATCGGCTTGTGCAGCGCCGGCGGCGAATACACGCGGACGATGCCGCGCGCAGTGCGCTCGAAGGTGTAGGGGCAGGTCTGCGGCGGATTGGCCATCACGGCGTCCGACGGCGTCGGCGTGCCGAGCCAATAGGCCAAGGCCGACGGCGTGGCGGGCATCACGTAACGCAGCCGCCGCGTGCGCAGCGCGTCGTAAGCGGATGTCGGCAAGCGCTTGACCAGTTCGACGCCGTCGCAAACCGTGGTCTCGCCGCCGGCGCTCGGCGCGCCGTCGCACCAGAAGAAACAGACGTCGGGTTTCCAGGGCTCGCGCGACAATTCCGGATGCAATGGAAACGCCTCGTCGCCCAGGTTGACGGTCTGGATCAGGTTCTTCGAGTTCAGGACTTGCCGGCCGCCGCTTTCATTGAAGACCGAGCCCGAGCAATAGCGGGCGGTGAAGGCGCCGAAGGCGTCGAGATCGGGCGCAAAGCCGCGCAACAGCACGGCGCCGTAGGAGGTGTAGGCGCCGATGAGCGCGGCCTCGTCGACATCGGCTAGGCGCTGGCCGCCGCGCGCGACGATGGTCGCGATCGTCTCCGATGCAGTCGGGGGAGGGGCCAGGGTCGCCATTGCGGAAAAAGTACTCTAGTAGGGCCGGAGCGGCGTTCAAGCTTCCGGCGGCAGCGTCGCGCACAAGCAGCGCGGCGATTTTGATGACGATCAATCTGCAAGGGATTTTCGAGCGGCCTGACCTCTACCTGTTCGCGTTCGAGAACGAGGACGCGATCTTAGTCGAGATGGATAGGGCCGCTTATCATCGATCGATTTTCCTCGATCGCCGCATCGCGCCGAAGGGCAATACCGGCCATCGCGTCCGCGTCTCGGCGCTGTTCGAACAGCTCGTTGCGGCGAAGCCGGCGGCGCCTGAGCTTTGCTACATCTTCCACGTCGCCCATTGCGGCTCCACGCTGCTGGCGCGTGCGCTGGATGTCGCGGACGCCAATTTGGTTTACCGCGAGCCGATGACGCTACGCCATTTGGGCGTGCTCGCGGCGGGCGCTACGAGCGGCGCAACGGCGTCCGAGGGTTGGACAAAACGGCTGCGCTTGGCGACGGCGATGTTGGCGCGACGGTACAACATGGCGGGCCCGGCCATCGTGAAGGCCAATGTGCCGGTGAATTTCATGCTCTCCGAAGCGATGGCGCTCAATCCGCGCCAGCCCGCGATTCTGCTTTACGCCACGCTGGAAAACTACCTGCTCGCGGTGATGCGTTCGCCGGATCACCAAGCTTGGGTGGGGCGCGTTACCGGGGAGGTGGGCGGCGGTCTCGCGCGCGAGCTCGGCGACTTCGATCCAAGCCAACGCGTGGCCAGGCTGGCGGCGCAGCTGTGGCTGGCGCAGATGCTGATCTTCGCTCGGGCGCTCGAGACCTTTCCCACGACGGTGAGCCTCGACGCGGAAGCTCTGTTCAACGAACCCCGCCGCGTAATCACCGCCGCGGCTCAGCATTTCGGCCAGCCTCGTTCTGACGAAGATGTCGACGCGGCGGTGGGGAGCGAGCTGTTTTCGAAGTACTCGAAAAACCCGCAGCAGGAGTTCAGCAACGAGCGCCGGCTGGGGATTCGGGACGAGGCGCGGCGAGGGCTGCAGGCCGAATTGGACGACGCCCGGCGCTGGATTGAAGGGCGAGCGGCGTTTGAACGGCTGCCGTCGCAGCTGCAGCGTCCACTGGCGTCGTCAGGACCAAGCCTGGTTCCATAAGCCGATCCTGGTTCCTGCTGATAACCAACTGAATGTTATTGATATTTAGCGAGCGCGGAGCGGTGCGGGAGATGACGCTGTGCGGCCTGGAACGCGGACAAAACAAGAGTGCCGCCAAAAGGACACACCGAGGTCTCGCCGACACTTTGGCCTCTAAAATCGGGCGTTCTCAAATTGACCTTGGTTAAAATGTGTCGTTAGCGTGCGGGCAGCATGGCGGGAGTCGACTGCCGGGCGCGCGCCCGGCGTCCCTGGGGGGACGCGTCGATACATCGTCTAGCCAACAGTTCGGGCGATGGTCGCTCGAAGGAGATCTTGGGTTCGCCCGTTGGTGGGGCCCGGCGCTCTAGGGGGTTCGAAAACATGTCAAAGAAGACGCAGAACGGACAGCGTAAGTCCCTGCTGACGGGTGCCTCGGTGCTTGCAGCGGCGGCCGCGGCTCTCACCGGCACGCCGGCGATGGCGCAGGACAGTGAAGAAGAAGAAGCGATCGTCGTTACCGGCACGCGCCTGGTGCGTCAGGACTTCGAAGCGATCAGCCCGATCACGACGGTCGGCTCTGAACAGCTCGAACTGACGGCCACGCTGACGACCGACTCGCTGTTGAACGAACTGCCGCAGATCATCCCGGGCAACACGCGGACGTCGAACAACGCCGGCGGCGAAGACTTCGCCACGGTCGACCTGCGCGGCCTCGGCACGACCCGCACCCTGGTGCTGGTCAACGGCGAACGCGTCCCCGCGTCGTCGACGACTGGCGTCGTTGACATCAACACGATCCCGGCCTCGCTGATCTCGCGTATCGAAGTCGTGACGGGCGGCGCTTCGGCGGTGTACGGCTCCGACGCTCTCGCGGGCGTCATCAACTTCGTGCTGAAGGACGATTACGAAGGCGCGGAAGTCAACGTGACGTACGGCTCCGAAATGGAGACGGGCAACGCTGCGGAATTCGAAATGAACGGCCTCGTCGGCGGCAACTTCGCCAACGGCCGCGGCAACATGACGGCCTACGCGTCGTACTACAATCGCGAAGGCGTGCTGCAGAGCGAGTATGACTATTCGCGCGTTTCGGCGGCGCTTTGCTATGACGCGACGCTCGGCTATTTCGTCTGCGACTCGGCGGCGGAAGCCTACACGTCGTCGTTCCCGGGCACGGCCTTCCCGGGCGGCTCGGGCACGCCTCCATGGGGCTGGATCACGAGCAACCCGGCCAACCCGTTTACGGGCCTCTCGGTCAATCCCGCCACAGCGGGCCGGTTCGCGAGCGCCAACACCGACTGTAACCCGAACACGCCTGGCGTAGCGGTCAACGGCGGCCAATTGTCGTTTAACGACGCTGGTCAGTTGACACCGCGCTTCACGGCCGGCGCCTGCGGTGTTCCGGATCGTGCGGCGGGCTCGTCGCGTTACAACTTCGCGCCGGACAACTTCCTAGTCATTCCGGCCGAGCGGATCGCGTTGTCGACCAACGGTCACTACGACATCACTGACGATCTGACGCTGAACGTGATGATCAACTTCACGAACTCGCAGTCGGAAGTGCAATTGGCGCCGACGCCGGCGACCGGCCTCACCATCACGCTGACGCCGGCGATGCAGACCCTGATCAGCACCAACCATCCCGATCTGTGGGCTGCGCTGCAAAGCCGGGCGAACAAACTGGCGCCGTTCGTGATGGACCGCCGGATGACGGAAGTCGGCACGCGCAACGCCTACTTCGAGAACAACTCGTTCTACTTCCTGACCAGCCTCGAGGGTTCTCTCGGCGAGGCCTGGGACTGGGCGTTGACGGCGTCCTACGGCCAAAGCGCGTTCAACACGTTCGCGGTCAACAGCGTCAACGCAACGGCGCTGCGCCAAGGCTTGGCGGGCTGCCAAGACGCAACCGGCGCTCCGCTGGGCGTCGCCGCGCTTCCGGGCTGCGTCGCGCTCGACATCTTCGGGCCGAACACGCTGAACGCCGATCCGGACGGCCCTGGTCCGCTGCAGCCGGGCGCGATGACATCGTTCATCCGCGTCAACACGTTCACGGACGTGAAAGTGGAAGAGCAGCGCATCACCGGCTACATCCGCGGCGACTTGTTCGAACTGCCGGCTGGCCCGATCGCGACGGTGTTCGGGTTCGAATACCGCGACAGCTCGGCGACGCAGCACAACGACAACGAACAGCGGACGGGCAACATCTTCGGCTTCAACGCGATTCAAGACACGGACGGCCAAGTCGATGTGTACGAACTGTACACCGAACTTGCGGTTCCGCTGATCAGCGAAGCGTCGTTCGCCCACTATCTGGGCCTCGAAGCCGGTTATCGCCGGTCCAGCTATTCGTCGATCGGCGGCGTCGACACCTACAAGATCGGCGGCGAATGGGCCCCGACCGAGTGGTTGCGCTTCCGCGCCGTGTTCAACGAAGCCACGCGGGCGCCGAACGTGCTCGAGTTGTTCCAGAACGGCGACCAAGGCTTCCCGGCCTTCGTTGACCCCTGCAACGACACGAACGCCAACGGCGTTGCGGACAACGCCCTGACCAATTCGGCGATTTGCGCCGCGGCGATCCCGGGTTACGGCACGTTCGCGTTCCAGCAGAACAACTCGCAGGTGCAGGCGTTCGCCTTCGGCAACCCGAACCTCGGGCCGGAAACTGCGGAATCGTTCACCTACGGCTTTGTGCTGCAGCCCGACTGGTTCCCGATCGGCGACTTCCGCGCGACGGTCGACTGGTATCAGATCGAGATTCAGGACGTGATCGCGGGCCTCGGCGCGCAATTCTTCCTGAACGACTGCTACCGCAACGGCACTCCGGCGAGCTGCGCACGCATCGTTCGGACCGCCGCGACGGGTCAGGTCTTCTCGGTCAACACGACCGTGGCGAACCAGGCCTCGCTCGAGACCGAAGGCGTCGACATTCAGCTCGAATGGTCGGTGCCGATCGGCCCGGGTCAGCTCACCATCAACGAGCTGTATTCGATCCTCGAGTCGTTCCAGTTCAACGGCAACGAACTCGCCGGTACGTCGACCGGCGCGATCGGCGGCGCACTGCCGGACTACAAGTCGGTGCTGTCGATTTCGTACAATGTCGGCGACTGGACCCTGTTCGGACGCTGGAGCTACGTGCCGGAACTGGATGAAACGGGCGTGTTCGGCGTGCCGAGCATGACTCCGGAAGCCAGCTACATCGACCTCTCGGCTCGTTGGAACGTGACTGACAACTTCACGCTCACGGCGAACGTGGACAACGTCGAAGACCAGTATCCGCCGCAGACCTTCGGCGGCCTGTTCAGCCAGGCCAATACCGACCCGCAGGTCTATCGGGTGCTTGGCCGTACGTTCTCGATCTCGGGCCGCTATCGCTTCTGATCGAAACGGACGACTCTAGAATTGGCGGCGGGTCCTCGCGGGCCCGCCGCTTTTTCTTTGCGCACCGGGCGCATTTATGCGCAGTCACCCCGGCCTTGTCGTTTCGGGGCGCGCGCAGAACTGTGCGCTAAAGGTCGAAGTCCACTTTCGCGGCGGGGGCCGACGTTTCGCCAGCGACAGCGTCGAACGCCTCGGCTGCATGCGGCCCGTCGCGGTCGACGTAGTGTAGAAACATGTGCGCGGACCAGCGGTTGGGATTGGGCTGGATCCGCCCATGCCGGTGCTCCACGCCTCGATAAAGCACTGCATCTCCAGGCTGCATCGCAATGGCTGCGTAGAGCTCGGCGCCGAAGCCGTCCTCTATGTTGCCGGGCGCGCTGATCGGCCCGCGTCCGACTTCGAACGGCCATGCAAGGGCGTCGCTATAGCCAAGCGTCAGCGAAAGACTGTGTTCGCAGGCCGGGCGGTCCGAGTGGACACGGCAGATGTCGCCTTGGCGGTAGATGCGGAAGTAGTTGTAGGTCGGCAGCACCTCGCGCTGGGTCAGCTCCCGCATGGCCGGCGTGAGGCCCCAGAGAAACTGGAGCATGGGCGGGTAGTCCCGCGCATAGATGTCGATCGCGGTGCGCTTGAGGATCGGGGCGTGGGTGTGGAATTGCTGGGTCGCCTGCGGCAGATCGGCCTTCAGTTGGCGCAGGAACGCCTCCGCCACCTCGGGCGGGATCAGGCCCTCGACGTGGGCGTAGCCATCGGCGGCGTAATCGCCATTGACCTTCATGGCCGGGGGCATAGACCGGCGGCCCGGTCGACGCCAGCGGCTCGCCAGATTTGGACGCCCTGGCGAACTTCCGGCGGCTTGACCTCGCCGGGTTGCAACCGTATGTGTCCGCCCTCATTCGGAACGGCTGCGGCCTCGCTCTCCAAGCGCCGCCCCGCCGATTGGCACTGATTTTGGCGCGCCAGGTGGCGGTTCCGGAAGGACCGCCGAGGCGCGCTGTTTGAGTTTGAAAGAACGGAACGGAAGAGGCGAATGCCGACGATCAACCAACTGATCCGCAAGCCCCGGCGGCCGAAGCCGACGCGGAACAAGTCTCCGGCGCTGAAGGCGTCGCCGCAGCGCCGCGGCGTCTGCACGCGCGTCTATACGACGACGCCGAAGAAGCCGAACTCGGCGTTGCGCAAGGTGGCGAAGGTTCGTCTCACCACCGGCATCGAAGCGGTGTGCTACATCCCCGGCGAAGGCCACAATCTGCAGGAGCACAGCGTCGTACTCATCCGCGGCGGCCGCGTGAAGGACTTGCCGGGCGTTCGCTATCACATCCTGCGCGGCGTGCTCGACACGCAAGGCGTGAAGGACCGCAAGAAGCGCCGCTCCCTCTATGGCGCCAAACGACCGAAGTAAGGAAGAGAACGAATGTCCCGCCGTCACCGCGCCGAGCCGCGCGAAGTTCTGCCCGATCCCGTCCATGGCGATCTCGTGCTCACGAAGTTCATGAACTACGTGATGTACGAGGGCAAAAAGTCCGCTGCCGAGCAGATCGTCTACGGCGCGCTGGACACCGTCGGAAAGAAGATGAAGCGCCCGGCGATCGAAGCGTTCCACGACGCGCTCGCCAATGTCGCGCCGGCGATCGAAGTGCGCTCGCGCCGCGTCGGCGGCGCCACCTATCAGGTGCCGGTCGAAGTCCGCCCCGAGCGCCGCCAGGCGCTGGCGATCCGCTGGCTCGTGGGGGCTGCGCGCGCGCGCAACGAGAACACGATGGAGGAGCGCCTCGCCGGCGAACTCATCGACGCGTCGAACAATCGCGGCAACGCGGTGAAGAAGCGCGAAGACACCCACCGGATGGCCGAAGCCAACCGCGCGTTTTCACACTACCGCTGGTAATCCAAACGGATCGCCGGCGCTTCCGACGCCGGAGTTAAACCGGCATCGCGAGAGGCCGGGCGATCAAACACACGGACAGAATTGTCATGCCTCGTCAGTACAAAATCGAAGACTATCGCAACTTCGGCATCATGGCCCACATCGATGCGGGCAAGACCACGACGACCGAGCGGATTCTGTTCTACAGCGGCAAGAGCCACAAGATCGGCGAAGTCCACGACGGCGCGGCCACGATGGACTGGATGGAGCAGGAGCAAGAGCGCGGCATCACCATCACCTCGGCGGCGACGACGACGTTCTGGAAAGAGAAGCGCCTGAACATCATCGACACGCCCGGTCACGTCGATTTCACGATCGAAGTCGAACGCAGCTTGCGCGTGCTCGATGGGGCCGTCGTCGTTCTCGACGGCAACCAGGGCGTCGAACCACAGACCGAAACCGTCTGGCGCCAGGGCGACAAGTACAAAGTCCCGCGCATCATCTTCGCCAACAAGATGGATAAGACGGGCGCCGACTTTTATATGTGCGTCGATGACATCAAGAAGCGCCTGGGCGCGCGGCCGGTGCCGCTGCAGCTGCCGATCGGCATCGAGTCGGGCTTCAAGGGTCTCGTCGATCTCGTCGAGATGAATGCGATCATCTGGAAGGATGAGAGCCTCGGCGCGAAGTTCGACATCATCGAGATTCCGGACGACCTGAAAGAGAAGGCGATCGAGTACCGCGCCAATCTCGTCGAAGCGGCCGTCGAGCTCGACGACGCGGCGATGGAAAAGTACCTCGAAGGCGAAGAGCCCTCGAAGGACGAGCTGAAGCGCCTGATCCGCCTCGCGGTGCTGAAGGCGGCCTGGTATCCGATGCTGCTGGGCTCGGCGTTCAAGAACAAGGGCGTGCAGCCGCTACTGGACGCTGTCGTCGATTATCTTCCCGCGCCCACCGATCGCCCGGCGATCAAGGGTGTCGACATGGACGACCCCGAAAAGGAAATCGTCCGCGAGTCGAGCGACAACCAGCCGCTTTCGCTGCTGGCGTTCAAGATCATGGACGACCCGTTCGTGGGCACGATCACGTTCTGCCGCATCTATTCCGGCATCCTGAACGCGGGCGACAGCTTGCTGAACTCGACGCGCGACAAGAAAGAGCGCGCCGGGCGCATGCTGCTGATGCACGCCAACAATCGCGAAGACATCAAAGAAGCCTATGCCGGCGACATCGTCGCGCTTGCGGGCCTGAAGGAAGTGCGCACCGGCGACACGCTCTGCGATCCGCAGAAGCCGGTCATCCTGGAGCGCATGGAATTCCCCGAGCCGGTTATCGAAGTGGCGGTTGAGCCGAAGTCGAAGGCCGATCAGGAAAAGCTCGGGGTCGCGTTGGCCAAGCTCGCTGCGGAAGATCCGTCGTTCCGCGTATCGACCGATCAAGAGTCGGGTCAGACCATCCTCAAGGGGATGGGCGAACTCCACCTCGACATCAAAATCGACATCCTGCGCCGCACCTACAAAGTCGAGGCCAATGTGGGCGCGCCGCAGGTCGCGTATCGCGAGAAGCTCGGGCGTGCGACCACCATTCTCTACACCCACAAGAAGCAAACCGGCGGCTCGGGCCAGTTCGCCGAAGTGAAGATCGAGTTCGAGCCGGGCGAGCCGGGCTCGGGCTTCAAGTTCGAGAACAAGATCGTCGGCGGCAACGTGCCGCGCGAATACGTGCCGGGCGTCGAGAAGGGCCTCAACATGGCCAAGGAAAACGGCTTGCTCGCCGGCTTCCCGGTGATCGACGTGACCGCGCGCCTGATCGACGGCAAGTATCACGACGTCGACTCCAACGTGCTGACCTTCCAGATCGCGGCGCAGGCTGCGTTCCGTGAACTGAAAGAGAAGGGCGATCCGCGTCTTCTCGAACCAATCATGAAGGTCGAGGTCACGAGCCCGGAAGAATATGTCGGCTCGGTGATCGGCGATCTGAACTCGCGCCGCGGCATGATCCAGGGCCAAGACATGCGCGGCAACGCCACTATCATCAACGCGATGGTGCCGCTGGCGAACATGTTCGGCTACGTCAACACGCTGCGCTCGTTCAGCCAAGGCCGCGCTTCCTACGTGATGGAATTCAGCCATTACGAGGAAGTGCCGAAGGCCGTGAGCCAGGAAGTGCTGGCGAAGCTGCGCGCTTGAAGGAGCGCGCATTGCCAGATGCGCATGGGCTTCAAGGTCCGCGATCCGAGAAAAAAGAGGGCCGCTCCTTCAGGAGCGGCCTTCTGATTTTGCGGCAGTCGCCGCCGACAGCTCGCCCGATGGGGGAGACGAAATCCGTACTTACGCGGTCAATGTGCGTTGGCATTATGTGAGCTGGGTGTAAGCTTTGCCGTCGGCTGACGTGACAAACGGGGCACTGTCCCGTCTTCACGGGAGGGATGCGCGGTGAACCGGGTGCTGCTGTTCGCGTCGTGTCTGAGCGCGCCGATTCTGGTGAGCACGGCCGCATGGGCGCAACGCGCCGAACCGAGTGTCGGCGACGCCCTCCTGCAGCCGCTGCGGGATTTGAGCATCCTCCGCCCTGAACCGGAGGAGGTGCTGCAACGCGCGTCCATTGCGCCTTATGCGATCGCGCCGACGCTGCCGGACGGTGCGTTGGATTGTACGAGCGTTGCCGGTGAGATCGAGTTGCTGGACGCCGCTCTCGGCGCAGACGTGGACGTTGCGAATGCTTTGGGGATGAACCTGATGGCGCAAGCCAGGACCGGCATGGCCGACGCCCTGGTCGACGCTGTCGGCGATCTCGTCGACTTACCATATCGCGGCGTGATCCGCTGGATCAGCGGCGCCGAACGCAGAGACCGCGAGATGCAATATGCGGTGCAAGCGGGGACGGTGCGGCGCGCGTTCCTGAAGGGCCTGAGCGCGCGCGAATGTGCCGAGCTGCAACTGCATGCGGTGCTCGAGCCAATGCCTGAAGCGCCGCTTTCCGATTTGGAGCTCGCATGGCGGCAACTGGCAGCAGCGAACGCCGCGGCGGCGGCGGCGGAACTGCGCGCGACGCCAGCCGCGAGCGAGCCTGCGCTCGCCGTTGCTGTGACCGGCGGTGGCGTCGATGTTCGGCTTTCCGATCTCGAGCTCGCCCGCAGGCAACTGGCGGCAGCGAACGGCGCGGCGGCAGCGTCGGAAATGGCGGCGTCGCGTGGCGCCGGCGAGACGGTGACTGAGGTCTCACTGGCCACCGGCGCAGGCGAAATTCGGATTTCCGATCTGGAGCTTGCTCGGAGGCAACTCGCCGAAGCGAACGCCGCGGCGGTCGCGGCGGAACTCTCCGCGCCTGAGACTGCGCTCGAGGTTACGCTGGCGACCGGCGGCGCCGACGGCTGGCTCTCCGACTTGGAGCTTGCTCGCAGGCAGCTCGCCGCAGCCAACGCTGCTGCTGCGGCGGCGGCGCTGTCGGCGTCTGCGGGTGGCGACACTGCGCAGGACGCCGCTCGAGGGTACACGAGTTTCGAAGCGTCGCAGTGAATCGCCGACTTGATGTGACCCGCGCCGTTCGTGAGCGCGCCGTCGCTGCGGAACTGTCTGGACACTTTGCAGTTCACCTCAGGTGATAAACGGGAGTCGCCCGTTTTCACGGGAGGGATCCGCAGTGATCCGGTCGTTGCTGTTCGCATCCTGTGTGGGTGCGTGCATGATGGTGGGCTCAGCCACGTGGGCGCAGCGCGCGGGTTCGAGCGTAAGCGGCGCGCTCACTCAGCCGCTGCGCGACTTGAGCATTCTTCGCCCGGAGCCTGAGCAAGTGCTGCAACGGGCCGCCGCCGCGCCCTATGCGATCGCGGCTACGCTGCCGAACGGGGCCTTGGACTGCAAGGTCGTGAACGGCGAGATCGCGTGGCTGGACGCCGCCCTCGGCGACGATTTGGACGCTGCCCGTGGTCCGGAGGCGACCCTGATGGCGCAAGCGAGATCAGGCGCGGGCGATGCGCTCATAGATGCAGTCGGCGATCTCGTAGACTTGCCTTATCGCGGGCTGATCCGCCGGATCACCGGAGCCGAACGCAGAGAGCGCGAAATGCAAGCCGCAGTGCAGGCGGGCATGGTGCGACGCGCCTTCCTTAGAGGGTTGAGCGCGCGCGAGTGCGCCACACCGCGGGTACTGGCGGTGATCGAGGCGACGCCCGCGGTTGCTGTGACGGCCGTCGAAGCGGAAGTCCCGTTATCGGATTTGGAGCTTGCACAAAGGCAATTGGCTGCAGCGAATGCGGCGGCGATGGCCCCCGCGCCGCCTGTCGTCGGCGAAACGGCGTCCGAGGGCGCAATGCTGCAAGTCGTCGCCGAAGCGGCGTCGCCGAACGCCCAGCATTAGTCGAGCCGCGCTTGATCGCCGCCGCGGTATTGTCGTCCCGCACCGGACCCACTTGCCGCAAGAGCAGCGTGCATGGCCGCACGGTCTCAGCTAAGCTGGCGGCCAAAGGGAGTTTGGCGATGGCGCAGCCGGTCAGGGGCAAAAAGTATCTGGTTGTGTTCTGCAAGAGTTGCGGCAAGGGCTTCCGCGTAATCAACGAGCCGCTTTTCGAGGGCCAGCAGCACGAGATACGCGGGGCGCAGACGCTGACGTGCCGTGGCTGCGGCGCAAAGGCGGTCTACGAGCCGAAAGAGATGCGGGTTGCCGAACTCGGTCGAAACCCGAACAAGCGTCGTTGATGGCGAACGACGTCGAGATCGAAAAGTTCGTCCAAAGGTTCGCCGCCATGCGTGCGCTTGCAGCGCGCGCAGCACGGGAAGACCCAAACGACGCGCGCGCGCTCTATGGCGCCGCAATCGCCTTCCGCATCAGCGGCGACAGCGCCAGCGCGCTCGAGCAATTCGAGCGTTTGTGCCACATCGATCCAAGGCAAACGCATTTTCGGTATGAGCTAGGCCTCACACAGGAATATGCGGGCGCCTTCGATGCAGCGATCAAGAACTACGCCGAAGCGTTGCGGCTCGAGCCGCTGAATTTTCGCGCTCGTCACGCGCTGGCGCAGCTGCAGAAACAAAGTCTGGTCAGCAACGACATCGCCGAGTTGGAACGCCAGTTTGCCGGGCCGGACGATGACGGTTGGCGGACCCTGCATTTGGGGCACGCGTTGGCCAAGACTTACGAGGATATCGGCGACATCGCGAAATCGTTTGATTGGCTAGGCCGCGCCAAGAAGCGCCGTCGCGAACTTCACCCATACGCGCACCGGGTTGAAGCGACGTTGGCTGAGGCGGCCATGAGCGTGAAGCTTCGCGAAGGTGCGGCCTGCTCCGACAACGATCCTATCTTCGTCACCGGCCTGCCGCGTTCCGGCACGACACTAACTGACCGCATTCTGTCGAGCCATCCGGACGTGACTTCCGCCGGTGAGATTGGCAATTTTCTGTCGCTGACCAAGCTCATGTCGGAATCGCGGACGCCGGCATCGCTGGACGTAGATATGATTCAACGCGCCGGCGCTATTGACTATGCACGATTAGGTCGCGCCTACATCGACAGCACCCGTCCGCTCACGGGCGCTGCGCCGCGCTTCGTCGACAAGGCGCCGAGCAATTTCTTCCTGGCGCCGCTGATCCTGCGTGCGCTGCCGAATGCGCGCATCATTTGCGTGCGGCGCCACCCCCTCGACTCGGTGCTCAGCAACTACAAGCAGATATTTCCGTTCGACGACCGCTACTTCGATTACGTGTACGATCTTGTGAGCGTAGCGGAGAAGTTCGTGATCTTCGATCGCGTAATCGCGCATTGGCGCAATGTCCTAGCGCCCGATCGTTTCATGGTTTTGCAGTATGAGGACTTGGTCGCAAACCAGGAGACGGCAACACGTTCGCTGTTGGCGTTTTGCGGCCTGGCCTGGAACGATCGCACGCTCGCTTTTCATGAAAACGCGGCGTCGGTCTCGACTCCAAGCGCCCGCCAAGTGCGCCAGCCGATGAACGCGGCCGCGGTCGGGCGCTGGGCCAAGTATGGCGCGTTGCTCGATCCCGTCCGCAATGTGCTCGAACGGGCGGGAATTTCGCTCGATTAGCGCCAACAAAAAGAGCCCCGGCAGAGGCCGGGGCTCTTCCTGTTTGTCTCAAGTGGTTGGTGCTTAGAGCAAGCCGCCGTAGCGGCCGAGGCCGCCGCCGCGCGCCAGGCTCGCGCCCGAACGGTTGCGCTCGATCAGGCTGCCGCCCCAATTATAGCGAACGCCAATCGACAGCGTGTCCGAGTCGGTGTTGAAGTCATCGATCTCCGCGTGGCTCCAACCACCGAAGACGCTCACCGGCGCCGAGGCAAACTGCCATTCCGCGCCCAGGCCATAGACCATGACGTCCGCGTCGGCGCCGAGGACTTCGAGGTCGCCGAAGCCGACATTGCCGCCGAACGAGAAATTGTCGGTGGCGAAGTGGGTCAGGCCGAGGTCGAGTGCGGTCAGCGTCGCGTCGATGTCTTCAGCGTCTGAATAGCTCAGCGCGCCGTCGAACGTGGTGCGGTTCATGTACCATTGGGTTTCGAGGCCGATGGTCCAGAGGCCGAAGTCGCTGCCGCCATCCGGATCGACGTTGCCATAGTTGGCAAAGCCGCCGAACAGATAGCTGTCGCTGCGCGAAAACAGGTGGCCGCCGATGTTGTAGCTGGTGGTGTCTTCGGACTCGCCGAGCGTGGCGTCGAGTTGGACGCCGAGCGAGCCGTTGCCGCCCCACGCTGTCGCGCCGCCGATTTGCCAGCCGTCGCCCTCAACATCGACGCCCGCCACTTCGCCTTCGCTACTGGCATAACCGAGGTCGACGTAGCCGGATTGGGCCGACGCCACGCCAGGCGCAGCGATCGCCAGCGCCGCAGCGGCGCCGAGCAGAAGCTTCTTCATGTGTGAAATCCCCTTTTAGGTTCGCCGAATACCGGCTGCACGCAAGATAGGGGAACCTGAAGATCGTCCTAGAGGCCGCGGCGCCAGGCGGCGCAAAGACTGGCCGCGCTGTGGTTCCACCGCAACAGAAAAATAAACAAAAACATAATGTTGATGGCCAAATCGGGGCGGCGAGCCGGCCGGTTTCAGTCGCCATTGGATAGCATGATGTGCGCTCTTCTGCTGTTTCGTAGTGAGGAACCAAGCGGGGCGCCGTTAGTTCGGAGGGCGCTCGGGAGCAGTTCGGAAAATTGTCGTGAAACAGGATTGGTCCCGCGCCAACTGGCGCACAATTGCGCTGCTTGTTGCACTGGCGTGGGGCGTGGGCTTGGCCGCTTGCGCAACCATTGGCTTGTTCGGGTGAGTCAGATCACCACGAACGCGATCAGCGCGGCGAGGGCTGCCACGAACGCGCCAACAACCAGGATTTCCCGCATGGGCTGCACTCCGCCGTCCCGCGCTTACAACGGACCGCGATTCAGTAGGTTCCGGGCGGGAACTGCCAAAAGAAAAGCGCCCCGGCCGAAGCCGGGGCGCTGAAGTGAAGGTTGCGTACTTAGGCTTGGCTCAGAAGATGAAGCCAAGGCTGGTGAGGTTGGCTTGGCCCGCGCGGCGGTCGCGGTCGCGAAGCGTGCCGCCGCCCCAATTGTAGCGCGCAAACACCGACCAGGTGTCGACGTCGCCAAAATCGGAGTCGGCGGTGCCGTAGCGAGCGCCAAGTGAAATCGGCCAACTGGCGAACAGGTACTCGCCGCCGACGCCGTAGATGGTGACGTCGTCGTCGACTGCGCCAGCGTCGATATTGGCGTAACCGATGTTGCCTTCCAGGCGGAAGTTGTCGTGGACGAAGGCTCGCGCTTCGACGTTGACACCATAGCCGTCGACGTCGAACTCGTCGTTGTTGCCGTAGAAAATGGCGCCCGCGAGCGTCCAGTTCGTGAAGTACTTGTTGGCTTCCAGGCCGCCGAACCAGGTCGTGTCAGACGAGTCCGAATCGGCGACGCCGAGGAAGCCGCCCCACGACACGTGGTCGACGTCGGTGAGGATGTGGCCGGTCACGCCGAAAGCGCTATCGGTGTCGTCGCCGTCCGTCACGGCGGCGTCGATTTCGAAGCGCAGCGAACCCGAGCCATGGAAGCCGATTGCGGTATCGATGCCGTAGAAGTCTTCGTCGGCAGCGCCGCCAGCGTCGACGTTGCCATAATTGACGCCGACATAGCCGGTCGCATCGGCCATCGCGACGCTCGGCGCTGCAACGGCCAACAAGGCCGCGGCGCCGATAATCCAGTTACGCATAGGTTCTAACCCCTTAGTGATCACCCGTTCTGGGGAGGGAACCAATGCGCCTCGGCGCCGTAGCCGGCAATTCCACACCCCCTTGGCGTTAATAATTAACAGTCGCCGATGCGCCGAAGCCACAGGCTGTGGCCTGTGTTTTTGGCCCTTTTCGCGCGTCGAGCGAACTCGCCGTAGCGGCGCATCCAAGCAGCGGCGGGATCGCATCTTGGCATGCGGAGGGGAAGTGGTCCGAGGAGGGCCTGTCGCCATGCGCCTTAGTCAAACCTGCTGCGCCACAGCGTTCGCGATCGCTGTCCTGGCTGGATCAGCTGCGGCCCAGACCCCGGCCCACCCAGCGCCGGAAGCCGCTCCCCGCGCGCGTATGCTCACCCGCTTCGAGGCAAACTCGGTGCAGCTCCGCGACGTGGCGGCTTTTGTTCGCGTCATTCCGGAGAACCGCGCCGATGTGGCCGTCGGCTTCGTCAATGAAGGTGCGCTGCGCGCGCCGGAGTACCGGGTGAGCCGGCGCCGGCTCATCGTCGACGGCAAGCTGCGGCGGCAGATCCGCAGCTGCCGCGTGAGCGGGGCGGAGGCGTTCGAGGTGCAAACAACCCGCAACGGTACGCTTTCAGGCTCGGAGCTGCCGGTCATCGAACTGCGGGTGCCGCAAAATGCAGTCGTGGCGGCCTCGGGCGCGGTGCGCATGCACGTCGCGCCCGCGCAGAGCGCAACGATCAGACTCGATGGCTGCGGCGACGCCGACATCGTGCGCGTTGAGAACGAAGCGGAAATCGCCGTGAACGGCGCGCAGGACGTGCGCCTCTACGAAGCCGGATCGGCAACGATCGCGCTTGCAGGCGCCGGCGACATTACCGTGGGCGCTGTGCGCGAAGGTCTTACGCTGTCGGTAGCGGGCGCTGGCGACTTCGACGGGGCGCGCATTGACGGCGCCACAACGATCGTCATCCAGGGCGCCGGCGACGTCGAGATCCGCGATGGCCGCGCCACCAATCTGAGCGTCGCCATCTATGGCGGCGGCGATGTTACTCACAATGGATCGGCCCAGTCGCTGGATGCGGTCATCTTGGGCGGCGGCGATGTCCACGTCCGCCGCGTCGATGGAAACGTGAACCGCCGCGTGCTCGGCGGTGGAGAGGTCACCGTCGGGCGCTGATGCGCCTTGTGCCGGGCGGCAAATCGATTCACTCCTCACCGCCTAGAGACGCATAACGCGTCATTCGTGGAGGTGAGGCCATGCCGGCAGCGATTTCGTGCGTCACAGTTCCAGTGGACGATCTGCAGAAGTCGATCGCGTTCTATCGCAACGGCTTGGGCCTGGTGATCGAAGAGCAGGATGAGGACCACGCTGCGCTCGATCTCGACGGCGTTTACCTCGTGCTGCTGCAACGCAGCGAATTCGGCACTTACGTTGAGCAACTCGGCCACAGGCCTGCCGCGCGCGGTGCGGCGGAAGCGATCATGAGCTACTTCGCCGAGAGCAAGAGCGAAGTGGACGCGGTGATGGCGCAGGCGCAGCGCGCCGGCGCCCAGATTGTCGCCGCTTCGGACGAGGACGGAGTCTACTCCGGATATTTTGCCGATCCCGACGGCCACACCTGGGAAGTGCTGTTCGACGGCGAATAAGCATCCAAAACGGCAACGCATAGTGAGCGGCGGCCCCTGTGGGGGCCGCCGTCTTGCTATGCCGCGTATGACCTGCGCTCGCAGGCTCTTGCCTTGGCTGCGTTGCATTGCGCCGGAGCGGACAACGCCAGCGGTCCTTTCGGTTGCAATCGGCGCGGTTTCGCCGGCAAATCCTGTGAGGGCGACATCGTCTGCCATGACCGGAAATTGCTGCCGAAGACCGGTGTTCCGGGCGGCCAGCCGCCCTTGCCGCCCCTCGCCCCTTGAGGCATAAGCGCGCCCTTGACCTGCCGGCCGCGCGAAGAATGTCAGCGCGGCCGCTGCTCTCATGCCTGCCAGCAAGCTCTGCCTGCGCGCAGGCGGGCGGGCGGTGTAGGAGTGTAGCTCAGCTGGTAGAGCATCGGTCTCCAAAACCGAGGGCCGGGGGTTCGAGTCCCTCCACTCCTGCCATCCCCGCCTTGCCGGGAGGCTCGGCCGGTCCGATGTGAAGTCGCGTTACGGGAAGATAGAAACAGCAGATGTCGATGGATCAAGCCGATCAAGAAGTCGAACCGCGGCGCAAGGGCGGCGGCCCGTTCCGGTTCTTTGGCGAAGTGCGCGCCGAGGCGCGCAAGGTCACCTGGGCGACAATGAAGGAAGTCCAGGTGTCGACCATCATGGTGATCATCTTCGGCGTGGTGGCGGCGGTCTTCTTCTATCTCGTCGACACGCTGCTGCGGCTGGCGATGAACTTCCTTCTGAATTTGGGCCTTTGAGCAATGGTTGAAGAGCAACAACAAGAGCCGCAATCCCAGCCGCGCTATTCCGGCAAGGCGCGCTGGTACATTGTTCACGCCTATTCGAACTTCGAGCAGAAGGTCGCCGAGGCAATCCGCGACCAAGCTGGCCGCCAAGGCTTGGAAGACCAGTTCGAAGACATCCAGGTCCCGACCGAGGAAGTCACCGAGGTCGTGCGCGGCGCCAAGAAAGTTCGTCAGCACCGCCACTTCCCGGGCTACGTGCTGGTGAAAATGGAAATGACTGACGAGGCCTATCACCTCGTCAAGAACACGCCGAAAGTGACAGGTTTTCTGGGCACTCAGAACAAGCCGCAGCCGGTGAGCGATCGCGAAGTCGAGCGCATCCTCGGCCGGGTCGCCGAAGTGGGCGCCGCCAAGCCGCGCCAGCTCATCCACTATGAAGTCGGCGAGAAGGTGAAAGTCTCCGACGGCCCGTTCCAGAGCTTTGAGGGCTTGGTTTCGGAGGTCGACGAAGATCGCGGCCGCCTGAAGGTGGCGGTGATGATCTTCGGACGCGAAACACCAGTCGATCTCGAATACGGCCAGGTCGAGAAGATTCGTTAGGCGCTAATCGCCTAATAAAATATCTGCGAGTTCACCGCTCACGTCGGTCTCGGCGTCGGTGACGATGAAAGCCCGCGCCATCAGCGAGGCATAGAATATGAATGCGCGCCGGCGCGCGTCCGCAGGCTCAAGGCCGAGTTCTCCGTAGAGTTTGGCGTAATAGGTGAGCCGCACGTGATCGATGTGCTTGACCGCCTTCGCCGCATCCTCGTCACGGCGCGACCAAAGCCGGATCGCCAGTTCGATCGCCGCCGCATGTTGAGCGCGAGGATTTGAGTTTGGCAGCGCCAGCGTCTGCCTCAGCCGTTCGTCGGGGGCCGAGGTACGGCGCTCGATACGCGTCGCGACCTGGTAGCTTTGCCGCTTGCGCCATTCCTTGAGCACGGCCGCGTGGAGCGCTGCGCGGTCGGTGAAGTGCCAATAGAAGCTCCCGCGGGTCACACCCAAGCGTTTGGCGAGCGGATCGATGCGCACCGCATCGATCCCGCCTTCGGCGAGTGCGTCAAAAGCCGCCTCGATCCAAGCTGTTGCGTCCAGCGGGGTGGCGGCTTGTGCGGTGGCTCGCGTGGCCATGCGTGTCCTCGGTGGTGTTGCCGCAATGCAATGTAACTGACGCTACGTCGCGGCCGCAGATTTTTTGTCGATTTCGATAATCACCGGCGGTACCCATACACTTGTGTACGGAGGGGCAAAAGACCCTGGGCGCACGCGGGAGGTACATAATGTCCACGAAGAGCGGCCTGCGCGGAGGCGCGGCCATCATTGCTTTGAGCGTATTCGGCGGCGCGCTGGCGGTTGCGCCGAGCGCGTTTGCGCAGGGCGCGGTCGATGCGGTGACGGACGACGAAATCGTCGTCACAGCGACGAAGCGCGATGACGTCCTTGCTCAGGATGTTCCAGGCGCGTTGACAACCTTCAGCGATGAGGCGCTTGAAGCGCTGAATTTCGACGACATCTCGAGCCTCACCTACACGATGCCGAACGTGCAATTGGAAGACATCGGCACCGCGCCGGGCGTCGCCAACTTCGGCATCCGCGGCTTGGGCATCAACAGCTCGATTCCCTCTGTCGATCCCACCGTCGGTGTGTTCGTCGATGGCATGTATTACGGCATCAATGCCGGCATCGTCGTCGACACCTTCGACCTTGAGGCGATCGAAGTGCTGCGCGGCCCGCAGGGGACGCTGTACGGGCGCAACGTCACCGGCGGCGCCGTGCTGATCCGCACCAGCACGCCTGACGACGTGCTCGAAATCAACGCGCACGCCAGCTACGAAACCGGCCCGGAATGGACAGCCGATCTCTCGGTTTCGGGTCCGCTCGCACCGGGTGTCTTGAGCGGCAAGCTTGCGGTGTATCACGCCGACGATTCCGGCTGGTTCACGAACGACTTTGACGGTTCGCAACACGGCGAGTCCACGCTGGATATCTACCGCCTCGCCCTGCGCGCGACGCCGAGCGAAAGCGTCGACATGATCCTGCGGCTCGAGCAGGGCTTCAGCGAGAGCGACGGCCCAGCGGCGCAGAACCATGGCGCAGGCCGTGACGCCCGCGGCAGCTTCGATTTCTCCAACGATCTGCCCGGCTATGCGATCGGCGACTGGGAACAAGCGATCTTCGAGGTCAACGTCGACGTACCGTTCGGCGACGGCACGATCACCAACATCGCGGGTTGGCGCGATTACCAAGGTTTTTCGCAGACCGACGTCGATGCGACGGCCGGCGCTCCGGACGGCTTCCACGCCCGCGCTGTGAATCTCCAAGAGCAATGGAGTAACGAACTGCGCTATGCAGGGACATTCGGTCCTGTCGATATCACGGCTGGAGCCTACTGGTTCGAGCAGACGCTGTTCTACATCGAAGAGCGCTCAATCGCCGGCGGCGCCATCTTCCGCGTCGGCGGCGGTGACGGCACGTTCTCGACGGAAGCCGTCTTCGCCAACGCCGACTGGCATCTGAACGACCAATTCACGCTCAGCCTCGGTGCGCGCTACACGCAAGAAGAGAAAGAAGCGCAGGTCTCGCGTATCCGCGGCCCGACGAACAATCTCGACGGCGCCGTGGTGGTGCCCGGCGAACTGATGATCGGCGGCAGTATCGACGCCCAGACGCTCAACTTCTCGGATTCTCCGTTCGACCTGAAGTGGAACGACCTCTCGCCGCGCCTTGGCATCCAGTGGGAGCCGAATCCCGACACCAACATCTATGCGTTCTTCGCACAGGGGTTCCGCGCCGGCGGCGTCAACTTCCGCACGACAACGCTGGGCTCGGGCGCGGGCGTATTGTCCGGCGCGCCGCGGGCGTTCGATCCCGAAGAGCAGGACTCGTTCGAAATCGGCTGGAAACAGGACTTCATGGACGGCCAAGGCCGGCTGAACATCGCGGTGTTCCACAACACGATCGACAACATGCAGCGCGAAACCAACGTGCCCGATCCGGCCGGCGTGCAGCAGGTTATCGTCAACGCGGGCGAGGCCGTCATCCAGGGCGCGGAACTGGAGGCGCGCTGGGCCTTCACCGACAATTTCCTGGTCTCCGTTCAGGTCGGCTACACCGACGGCGAATACGAAGAGGTCACCGCCGATCTCGACAACAATGGCGTCGTCAACGGCGGCGATCTGGATCAGGAAATCCCGCGGCTGGCGCCGTGGACCTACGGCGCTACCGCCATCTACGATCTGGAAATCTTCGGCGGCATTTTATCCAGCCGCGTCAGCTACAATCACCGTGACGCGTCGGTCTACAACGACACCAATACCGGCTTCCTTGCTGAGGCCGACATCTGGGACGCGAACTTCACCTTCTCGCCGGCGAACTCGCACTGGTCATTTGCGGTTTATGGCGACAACCTGACCGATGAAGCGACCTGGGGGGGCGACACTGTGCTGCCCGACTCGCCGCTGTTCGGTGGCGATGGCATTCCCGGCAACGCCCCGCCGACCTTCTCGCCGCTCAATGAAGGCCGCGTGATCGGCGCCGAGGTGCGCTACCGTTACTGACGATTGAGGCGGCCGGCGCAAGCTGGCCGCTGGCCTCCCAAAACACCTGGCCGCGGGTTCAATCCGCGGCCATTTCTTTTGCCGGTCTGCGGCAAGCGCTAGAGTGAGCGACATGGCGCGATCCGATCAGCCGGCGAAACTGCGCGCATGGATGCTCACCTTGTTGTTTGCGGCGCTCGCGATCGTTGCGGTGGCCATTCTGGCGCCGAATGCGCTGGCGGCCGGTGTTGGGCGAATGCTTGCCGACCTCTGGGTGACAGTCATGGGCGCGGTGACTGGATTGCTAGGCGGCGTCTTCGACGGCTGAGTCGCGCGACGTTAGGTGACGGAAAGCGAAACCAGGCCTGATGGATGAACGAACAGACGAACCTCGAAGCTGATCCGGTGTGGCGGACGCGTGTATTCGAGACCGCGCCTGTCCTTGCAGCGGGCCTCGTGTTCGTAGCCGGTGCGTTCACGCTCATTGCGGTCGCGACGCCGGCGCTGCCGCCGGTGCGCGGGCTTGGGGCGCTTGAGCGCGCGGTGCTCGAATTGCCGGAACTGAGCGCGAGCATCGCCGCCGTGGCGCTCATGGCGTTGGCGAGCGGCTTGAGCCGGCGCGTCGACGCGGCCTGGGCTGCGACGACCGCGCTGATGTTCGCCGTCTGCCTGTACGCGGCCCTGCGTCACGGCCATGCGACGGCCGCAATCGCAGCCGGCGCCATCGCCATCGCGCTGCTGCTAACGCGCCGCGCCTTCTATCGCCGCTCACGTCTCGTCGATCTTGCACCCGATCCGCGCGTGGCGCTCGCCATCGCCGGCACCTTCGGCTTCGCGCTGATGGGTGCACTGCTGTGGGCGGGTGAGCGGCCCGATTTCGCCAATGCACCATGGTGGGCGCTGCTGACCGACGAGCATCTGGGTCGGCCCGGTCGGGCGCTGGCCGCCGGAGCTGCTGCAATCGTCGCCGGCGGCGTGCAATGGTACCTATTGGGCCGCGCACGAGGCACGCCGGCGCCGCCGGCAAGTGAGGACCTCGCCCGCGCCGAGGCGATCATTAAGAACGCCGAGGACGCGCTGCCGGACTCCCAACTCGCATTCACGGGGGACAAGAGTTTTCTCTTCGTTGATGGCGCCCTGCTGATGATCGCGCGCGGGGGTGGCAGCCTGATCGCGATGGGTCCGCCGGTCGGCAAGCGCGCAGACTGGCGCGCAGCGTTGGTTGGCTTGCGGGACGAAGCCGAGCGTCTCACGCTGCGGCCGGTGGTTTGCTCGGCGCCGCCCGACTTGCTGCCCGATCTGCTCGATCTCGGTTTTCGCGTCGAGAAGATGGGCGAGAACGCGATCGTCGAGCTTGAAGCCTTCAATCTAGCCGGCGCCGCGCGCCAGAAGTTGCGCTCGGCGCGGCGTCGCCTCGCTGAGCGCGAGGGGGCGGTGTTCGAAGTGCTCGAGCCCCCGCACGCGCCGGCGCTTTGGGAGAGCCTGCGCCCGGTTTCAGACGCGTGGCTCGCCGCTCACGGCGGTCGGGAGAAGGCGTTTTCGCTGGGCGCCTTTGAGCCGGCGTATCTGTCGCGCCACCCGATAGCCGTCACTCGGCTCGGCGGCCGCATTGTCGCGTTCGCCAACCTCTGGCTCACCGCCGATCGAAAGCGCGGCGCCGTCGACCTTATGCGCCATGATCCGAACGAAACGCCAAGCGGACTCATGGATTTCCTGTTTACGGAGATTCTTCTCTGGTCGCAGGCGCACGGTCTGGCGACGTTCGACCTCGGCATGGCGCCGCTGGCGGGGCTGGCTGAGGATAAGAAGTACGCATCATTGTTCGCTCGCGCGGGCCGGCTGGTTCACGAACGCGGCGAACAATTCTACGGCTTCAAGGGACTGCGTGCATTCAAAGACAAGTTCGGTCCGCGCTGGGAGCCACGCTACATAGCAGCGCCCGGCGCCTGGACCTTGCCGATCGTGCTGGCGGAAGTAGCACTCTTGACCAATGCGGCGCGCACTGCGGCGGCGACGCCAGCTGAAGGCGAAGCTTGAGTGCGAGCAGGTCTGTTCACGGCTTTGTTGGGACCTGCTGGCTATTTGCGCGCGAAGAGGTGAAACCGAAAGGCTTGCTCGCGGCCTTGTGGGGTCAAGTGAATCTCGCCGTGCGTCTCCATCAGGGCGAAATCGCTGCCGAGCAAGGCGCGGAGGCTGCTTGCATCATGGCGGACCACGTCGAGACCGCTGCACTGCGCCGGTCCATGCGGCGCGAAACCGCCGATGATCGCCCAGCCGCCTGATCGGACCGCTGATTGCAAGATATTGGCATACGCGGCCTGATCGTCTCGATCGGTCAAGAAGTGCAGCATCGCGCGGTCATGCCAAAGATCGAACGTTCGCGTCGGCCGCCATGACAAAACGTCGACGACGATCCATTCTGCCCCCGCTGCATCCCCGCCCAATCTTTGCTGCGCCTGACCGAGGCTGGACGCCGCAATATCGAGCACCGAGACATCGCTGAATCCGTCTCGCAGCAAGTGCTCCGCGAGCGCAGACGCGCCGCCGCCCACATCGATGATCGCGGAGTCGCGCGCGAGCATCGTGCGGCGAATGAGTTTAAGCGACAGTTCGGGCTGCGGCTGATGCCAGCTTACGTCGGTTGCGGGTTTATTGGCGTAGACCATGTCCCAGTGCGCGCCTCTGTCTGCGTGAGTCGGATTCATCGTCATGCCTGTAATGAACGGAACAGCAGGGGTCTGCGCGTCGCGGCGGTGAAGCGCGCGTAGTATTCTGGATGCTCGGTGCCCATCAAGCGGTCCCACCAGGTGAAGTAGAGCCCGTAATTCCAGCCGGCCTGCGCGTGGTGCAGATCGTGATGCGTCGTCGTGGTGAGAAAGTCGAACATCGGCCGTCCATCGCGGCGCGCGGGGAAAAGGTCGTAGCCCGAATGCCCAAGCGTGTTGCGCGCGATCTGATGCACCACGAACAAGCCCACGACCCACCATTGCGTCGGCACAAGAATCATCCACAGCGGCACAAATGACCCTTGGATCGCCGCCTCGCCAATATCGAAGCTGTAGGCGGTGAAGGGCGAGGGATTGTTGGATTTGTGATGACGGCGGTGGAACGCGCGGAACAGGCGCGGATTGTGGATGGCGCGGTGCGACCAATAGAAATAGGCGTCGTGCGCAACGATCATGAGCGCCAGCGACGCCCACGCCCAGGCCTCGCCCCACTCTGCTGCGATGCGCGGTCCGGGGAGGAGACCGAAGCGCTCGAGCGCGAACGTGAACAATCCGATTGTGGAGAAGATTGCGATCGAGCGCAGCGAAGCGCCGAACTCGATCAGCATTTGTTTCGGCTTAGGCGTTTCGGGCCGGATCTTGCGGCCGGCGAGAGCCTTCGCCAGCACAACCCACAAGACCAACCATACGCCCACGGCGAAGATGACATAGCGGGCGAGGTCGGTGCGAACGTTGTAAAACCACTGTAACGCAAAATCGGCGATGTCCATGTGTGCCTCCGTGAGGTGAGGAGGCATGTGCCGCAGCGCGCGCGCCGGTCTCGCCAATGATGGAAAAGGCCGCTTGCTTTCGAAATCGGCTAGGGATTTCCAGTTTCGGCGAGCCTTTCGCGCCGCCATTCCGTGGGCGTTAGACCGGTGACTTCCTTGAATGCCCGATTGAACGGGCCGAGCGAACCGAAACCTAAATCGAAGGCAATGGCCGAGACCGGCTCGCGCGCCTTGGCGGGATCGGCGAGCCTGGCCTTCGCAGCATCGATGCGGCGGGCGTTCACGAAGGCGGCGAAGTTGCGGAAGCCGAGATGGTCGTTGATCAGGCGTCGGAGCCTGTGTTCGGGCGCGCCGATCTCGGCCGCCAGCGCCCCGATGGTCAGCCCCTCTCGTCGCCAGGCTTCGCCTTCGGCCATGAGCGCCTCAAGTTTAGAGAGCAGCAGTCGGTCGCCGGCAGTCAAACCGTCACCCGGCGCGGGTGCGCCCGCGGCCGCCCCAAACAGATCGGGCTGCGCCTGGAGGAAGGCGACCGCGCCGAGGGTGCAGACAAAGGCTAACGCTGCAGCGCCGGCGACGTCGAACCAGGGCTGACGCAGTCCCATCCCTTCGGCGATCTCGAAGCCAGAAAGCCCGAGCACGTAGGCAGTGACGACACCGAGCACAGGTGCGCGCAGTCGACGGCGCGCCTCGACAAGGTCGCCGCGCGCAGAGCGCGCGATGACAAAAAGGGCATGGATGGCGAACGCGGCTTCGATGAGGTTGTGCACGATCCACAGGGGGCTGCCGAGTTCTTGACGTGTCAGCCAGCCGATTAGACCGATGACTGTTAGCAATGCGCCCGGGCCCAGAGTCAGGGCCGAGATCGGCCGGTCCTCAAACAGCGTCACCACGAACAGCCAGAAGAAGCCCGCGCCCCCCAGCGCCAGGAAGTGCACAATCGATCCTTCCGTTCCGAGGATGGCTCGGGTCAGCGCGGTCGAGTTGAGCACATAGGCGGCGGTCGTCACCGTCATCAGCAGTCCGGCCACGCGGATGGCGGGCCGACCGCTGCGCCAAAGACCCGCGGACGTCGCCGCCAGCGACCCGATCGCCATGCCGCGCAGGATTAGCTGCCAGATATCCGCGGATTCCATGCGGCAGGGTTAGCACGGCGCAGGAGGGCGTCGACAAGGACGGTCGCATCCGCTATAGCCCCGCGCTTCCCGCGTGGGAGGGGTTTAGCCGCCCGGACCACGCACCCCTCAGGCAGGCCGGTTCGAAGGGATCGTCCCGCGAAAAGCGAGGCACATTATGGCTAAGAAGGTGCTGGGGCAGATCAAGCTCCAAGTGCCGGCCGGGGCTGCGAACCCTTCGCCCCCGATCGGTCCCGCGCTCGGTCAGCGCGGTTTGAACATCATGGAATTCTGCAAGGGCTTTAACGCCCGCACGCAGGACATGAACAAGGGCGATCCGTGCCCGGTGATCATCACCTATTACCAGGACAAGAGCTTCACCTTTGAGATCAAGACGCCGCCGGCGTCATTCCTGATCAAGAAGGCGGCGAAGATGCCGACGGCGAAGAAGCCCGGCTCCGGCTCGAAGAAGCCGGGCGTCGATGTCGTGGGTAAGATCACGATGGCGCAGTGCAAGGACATCGCCAAAACCAAGCAGAAGGATCTGAACGCTGCTGATCTCGACCAGGCCGCGAAAATGATCGCCGGCACCGCCCGCTCGATGGGCGTGGAAGTGGTGGAGTAATCAGATGGCAAACGCTCCCAAGAAGAAGACGCCGGGTTTCACCAAGCGCATGGCCAAGAGCCATGCCGGCATCGACCCGCGCAAGCTCCACACGCTCGACGAAGCGGTGAAGCTGATCAAGGCGCGCGCCAACGCGAAGTTCGACGAAACGGTCGAGATCGCGATGAATCTGGGCGTCGATCCGAAGTATCCGGACCAGCAGGTCCGCGGCGTCGTCTCGCTGCCGAATGGCACGGGCCGCAGCGCGCGGGTTGCGGTGTTCGCCAAAGGCGCCAAGGCTGACGAAGCCCGCGCCGCCGGCGCCGACATCGTCGGCGAGCAGGATCTGTTCGAGACCGTCAACAGCGGCAAGATCGATTTCGATCGCCTGATCGCGACGCCGGACATGATGGCGCTGGTCGGCCGCCTCGGCAAAGTGCTGGGCCCGCGCGGCCTGATGCCGAACCCGAAGGTCGGCACCGTGACCATGGACGTGAAGAAGGCCGTCGCCGACGCCAAGGGCGGCGCCGTCGAGTTCCGCGTCGAAAAGGCGGGCATCATTCACGCCGGCATCGGCAAGGCGAGCTTCAGTGAAGAGCAAATCCTGCAGAACGCCAAAGCGTTCGTGGATGCTGTCGCGAAGGCGAAGCCTGCCGGCGCCAAGGGCACGTTCGTGAAGAAAGTAGCGCTGTCGACGACGATGGGTCCGGGCGTCAGGCTCGATCCGGCCGCGGCGATCGCAGCGGCGCAAGCCTAAGCAAGATTGCCCAAGAGAAAAGTTGAGCGCCCCGGTGAGGAGCCGGGGCGCTTTTCGTTCTGACGCGCGCTAGATTCCGGCGGAGGTGATGCGATGGCGTTGAAGACTTATGCAGGTTCCTGTCATTGCGGCGCGGTGAGGTACGAAGCCGATCTCGACCTCAGCAAAGGTGCCGGGCGGTGCAATTGCCGTATCTGCATGAAGACGCGGCAGTGGGGCGCGATGACGAAGCCGGCCGCCGTGCGGCTGACGGAAGGCGAGAGCATGCTGGCGGACTATGTCGTCGGCGCCGGCATTGGCCATCATCGGTTCTGCAAGACCTGCGGCGTGCGCGTGTTTGCGACGGGCCACCTGGAGCAGCTCGGTGGCGACTTCGCCGTGGTGTTCGTCAACACGCTCGACGACCTGAGCGACCAAGACTTCGCCGCGATTCCGATCGCCTATGCGGATGGGCGCCACGACAATTGGTGGAAAGCGCCCGCGGTGACCGCTCATCTCTGAGATGGCCAGCGCCTCTCCCAAGCGCTGGCCAGAGGCCAGCGGCCCTTGGCGGCGGCGAATGCTTAGTTGCTGCGATAGACGTTGCGCGGTTCGCCTCAGCGGCGATTTCCGCTTCGTCGGCGGCCCCAACCAGGGCGTGCTCGCTGGCGAACCCCCGGCATCCGCCTACCAATAAGGGCCGAGCATCGACCGCTCTCAAAACGACCTTGAGGGCGAAGGAGGCGGGGATCGCATGACCACGACATCGAGAGGAAGCCGTAAGGCGAAGGCATTTGTCGCCGCGTTGCTGGCCAGCGCAGCTCTGCAATTCATCAGCGCAGCCGCGGCGCAGGACACCGAGGACGAAGACATCGTCGTCACCGGCACGCGCGTGGCGAACCGGTCGGCGCTTTCCACGGCCGCGCCTGTGGACGTCATCGATGCGGAGTCGCTGACCAATTCCGGCGTCACTGAGGTGAATCAGGCCCTCTCAGCGGCGTTGCCGTCTTTCAACTTCCCGCGCCCCGGTCTGGCTGACGGCACCGACACGATCCGTCCCGCCACTTTGCGCGGGCTTGCGCCCGATCAAACACTGGTGCTGCTCAATTCTAAACGCCGCCATCAAGCTTCGCTGGTGAACGTCAACGGCACCGTGGGCCGTGGCTCCTCCGCGGTCGATATGAACACCATCCCGACGTCGGCCATCGATAGCGTTGAAGTTCTGCGCGACGGCGCCTCCGCCCAGTACGGATCCGACGCCATTGCCGGCGTGATCAATGTGCTGCTGCGCGAAGAACGCGAAGGAGGCGCTATCGATTTGAGTTACGGCGAGCGCATCACCAGCGTCGACACCCTGGTGGACTCGCCGCCGCCGGGGGCTTCCTGGAGCGTCGCCAATCTCGCCTCGCGCGATGTCGAGGATGGCGCGACGACGCGTGTGTCGGGCTGGTTCGGGCTCCCGCTTGGCGACAACGGCTTCCTGACGATTTCTGGAGAGTATCTCGACCAAGAGGAAACTATCCGCACGGCGCCCGACTGGCGACAACAATATCCGTTGGTGGGCAACGCCTTCGATCCGCGCGAACTGACCATCAACCGTCTCAACGCCTGGTACGGCGAGCCGCGCATCGAGCAATACACCTTGTTCGCCAACGCCGGGTACGATCTCGCCAACGGCGTGGAGCTCTATGGATGGGCCAGCTATCAGAGACGCGATTCACTTTCGGCGGGCTTCTTTCGCCGTGCGCTCGACGATCGTAACGTCATCGCCATCTATCCCGACGGCTTCCTGCCGCTGATCAATCCGTTGGTCGAAGACTACAGCGCCGCCGGCGGCGGCCGCTGGAGCTGGGGCGAGTGGGCGATGGATACCTCGCTCGTCTATGGCTACAACTCGATGGACTTCACCATCAGGAACACGCTCAATCGTTCGCTGGGCGCCGCCAGCGGAACTGTGTTCGACGCCGGCGGCTTCGACTACGACCAGCTTGCGTTCAACTTCTCCGGCACGCGGGGCTTCGACGCCGGGCTCGCATCTCCGCTCAACATGTCGATCGGATTGGAAGCGCGCCGCGAAAGCTATTCGATCTGGGCAGGCGAACCCAATTCCTACATCAACGGCGGCGTGCTTTTGCCCAACGGCCAACCGACGGCGTCTGGCGCGCAAGTATTCCCGGGATTCCGGCCGGAAAACGAGGTCGACGAGGATCGCACCTCGATCGGCGCCTACATCGATGTCGAGGCCGACATCACCGAGAGCTTGCTGATGTCGGGGGCTGTGCGCGTCGAAAGTTACTCCGATTTCGGCGAAACGCTGACAGGAAAACTGGCAGGTCGCTACGATTTCACCGATTGGTTTGCACTGCGCACCTCGGTGCAGAACGGCTTCCGCGCGCCGTCGCTGCAGCAGCAATTCTTCACGGCCACCTCCACCAACTTTATCAACGGCGTGCCATTCGACATCACAACGTTTCCCGCCACCGATCCGGTGGCGGCGGCGCTAGGAGCAGAGCCGCTCGAGGCGGAGTCGTCCGTCAACTATGCGCTTGGCGCCGTGCTGCGACTGGGCGGATTTGACGTGACTGTCGATGCCTACCGCATCGAGGTCTCCAATCGTATTGTTCTTTCGGAGAACCTTACGTCAACTGCGGTCCGGAATTTTCTGACCGCACAAGGTTTCATCGGCATCGGCGGCGGCCGGTTCTTCATCAACGGCGTCGATACCGAGACGGAGGGCGTCGACATCGTGGTGAGTTATGCTCTCCCGACCGACGCCTTCGGCGATTTCGACTTCCTGTTCGGGGCTAATTTCAATCAGACGGACGTGACGCGCGTGCCCCAAACGGCGCCGCTGGCAGCGCTCACCCCGCCGCCGGTGCTATTCGACCGCATCAACCTGCTCACGTTCGAAGAAGGCACGCCGCAGGACAAATACACGTTCACCGCCAATTGGAATCTCGACCGCTTCAGCGCCACGTTCAGAGCTACTCGCTACGGCGAGGCGCTGACGCCCGGCACAACGCCGGCCAATGATCTGGTGCTCGAACCGAGAACGCTGATCGATCTCGAGGGGCGGTTCGATGTAACGGAGCACGTCCGGATAGCGGTGGGCGCGGACAACATCACTGACGAATATCCAACGCCAACGCCGCCTGCGCTCAATACGACGAGCAACACCCCGTTTTCGAACTACTCCCCGTTCGGACGCTCAGGCCGCTTCGTATACGGCCGCGTAAGCTACACATGGTAGCGCGGAGCATTTGCTGCTGAATGACCAGCCGCGCGCTCTTTGAGCGCGCGGTTTGGCTCTGGATGCAACGCACTCGCCCATGCTAAGGGCGGTTCCATGACCCAGCTCAATTGGCCGACGCTGGCTGAGGAAATCTCCCGCGGCACCGTGCGCGATCCGCTGCAGCATTTTCGGCCGCGCCAGCAACGCAATTGCCCGCTCTGCGGCTTCACCGGCTATTTCCTGAGCGCCGGGCCGCGTCAGGAAGCGCGCTGCCCGAACTGCGCCTCAAAGGAGCGTGATCGCATCATCGCGCTTTACCTGAAGCGCAACGGGCTCGATCCCCGCGACAAGCGCGTTTTGCACTTCTCTGCCGAGCGGCCGTTCTTCCATCAGTGGAAACGCAATCCGGCCTATGTCGCCGGCGACATCAAGAAGAGCGCGGTCGCCAACGCGGTCGTCGACATCACCGCCCTGCAATATTCCGACAACGAGTTCGACGTCATCGTCTGCAACCACGTGCTGGAGCATGTGCAGGAAGACGCAAAAGGGATGGCCGAGTGCTTCCGGGTGATGAAGCCCGGCGGGATTGGCATCTTCTCGGTGCCGATGGACGTCAACGCGGAGGCGACTTGGAATCCGCCGCCAGGCACGCCGCAAGCAGAGATCGAACGCATTTGCGGGCGTACGCACGTGCGACTTTACGGTCTCGATTTTCCAAAGCTGCTGGCGAGCCACGGCTTCGTTGCGGAAGAAATTCTCTTTTCGCCGGAAGAGAACGAGCGCCACCGGCTGGCTGCCGAGAAGGTCTATGTCGTGCGCAAACCGGCGGCGACCTGAGAGGAGGCGGCGTGATCGAGAACATCGCGCCGATTCTGTGTTGCGACGACTTCGAGGCGTCGAAGCGTTATTACGTCGATGTTCTCGGCTTCAAGATCGATTTTGACACGCCGGGCATGGCTGGCGTTTCGCGTGACCACCGCGGCCTCATGTTGTGCGACCGTCGTCAGGGCCAACCCGGCACATGGGTCTGGATCGGCGTCGAAGATGCGGACGTGCTTTACGCCGAGTTCGTCGCCAAAGGCGCGCTGATCCGCAATCCGCCGCAAAACTTCGAGTGGGCCTACGAATTTCAGGTCGAAGATCCCAATGGCCACGTGCTGCGCTTCGGCAGCGAGCCGAAGCCGGGCGCGAAGGACGGCGTGTTCAAGCCCTAATCCGCCTTCCAACGAAACACCCGTTCGAGCGGCACGCCAAACGCATCGGCTATTTTGAACGCCGCCTCAAGCGAAGGCGCATACTTGTTCTGCTCGATGGCGATGATGGTCTGTCGCGTGACGCCGACCCGCTCGGCGAGAGCCTGTTGCGTCATCTCGCCGTTCTCGAAGCGAAGCCGGCGGATTTCGTTCTCGATGGGCATCAGGCGTCCGCGCGGTGATAAACGATCTGCACCACGGCCTTGGTGACTTCCGAAACCACTATCGCCGCGAGCAACAGGTTGGCGACCAGGAAGCCGTCCCAGTTCACGAGCAACGCGCCGATGAGGAGGATCACGTTGCCGGAGAGGACGTAGGAGGCGATGCGTTCGGCCTTCATGTCGATGATCCGCTCGCGCTCGTCGGCCGGCGCCTCCGCCTCCTTGCGCGACCAGAGCGCAACCGCTGCATTGAGCGCGATCGCGTTGAGCACAAGCAGGATCACCGCGCCGATGAGCATGCCGACGCCTATCGGGCCACGGGCAGGTTGGTCCCAGGCGCTGGCGAGCGACCAGAAATAGCCGCCGAAAATGACGACGTGGATGACCAGCGAAATCCAAGCGCTCTTCTCTCGGAGAGACATGGGGCCCTCTCTGTCCGGTGAATTGGACAGTATGTAAAGTATAGCCGACATTATGTCCACTCTATCCCACAAGTGGATGTTGTCAGACAAGTTGACAATACAAACTAGTTGAGTAAGAGAGGGCACTTGCCCGGAGTAAGCGGGCTGATGGGAGTTGGCTATGGGCGGCGGCGGCGAGCGGTATCATGCGCTGGATGCAGTGCGGGGCGGGGCCCTTGTGCTGGGCGTCTTCTTTCACGCGACGTTGGCCTTCCTCCCGGGGCAGCAGCTCTGGGTGGTCGTGGACCAGTCGCGCAGCGTCGAACTCTCGGTGTTGTTCTACGTGCTGCACATCTTTCGCATGACCGTGTTCTTTCTGCTGGCTGGCTTCTTCGCGCGCCTGCTGGTGGAAAAGCGCGGCGTGGGCTCGTTCGTAGTCAACCGCGCCAAGCGCATCGCCGCACCGCTGGCGATGTACTGGCCGGTCTCGATTGCGGCAATCGTCGCGGTGGCGATCTGGGCGGCGGTGCAAGCCAACGGTGGCGTGATGCCGGAGGTTCCGCCGCCGCCGGCGATGACCGCAGAAACATTTCCGCTGACCCACCTCTGGTTTCTCTACGTGCTGCTGTTCTTCTATGCGGGTGCGCTGGTGTTGCGCGCACTCGCGCATCTGATCGATCGGCGCGGCGGACTGAGCGAGCAACTTGTCGATCCGTTAGTACGCTTCGTTGGCGGACCCGCCGCGCCGGTGCTGTTGGCGGTTCCTGTCGCTGCGACGCTTTACTTCACGCCGAACTGGTACTCGTGGTTTGGCATCCCGACGCCCGACCATGGCGTCGTCCCCAACGCCAGCGCGCTCATCATCTACGGCCTCGCTTTCGGTTTCGGCTGGCTGATCAATCGCCAGCCGCAGGTCCTGGAAGTCTGGGGTAAGTACTGGGGCGCCTATGTAGGTCCGGCGATCGGCGCGACCGCGACGTGTCTCGTTATCGGCGGCGTCACCCCTTCGCTCGAGCCCGCTGAGCAGAATCTCACCACGCTCGGCTACGCTGCGCTCTACGCCTTCGCCATATGGGCCTGGACTATCGCCATCATCGGCTTCGCGGTGCGCCATCTTTCGGGCGAGAGCCCGACGCGGCGCTATCTCGCGGATGCGTCGTATTGGATCTACATCGTTCACCTGCCGCTGGTGATGGTGTTGCAGACCGCATTCGCGCCGTACGACTGGCCGTGGTTCGCGAAATTTCCGCTGATCCTAGCGGTTGCGTTCGCGATCATGCTGGCGAGCTATCACCTGTTCGTGCGCTATTCTTTCATGGGCGCGATTCTCAATGGCAAAAAGCAGAAGCCGGTGAAAACGAAGCGCCGCGCGCCGCAACTCGCAGCGGCGGAGTAGGAGATGATTATGGCAACCGATCTCGAGAGTGCGCGCGACGATCTCGCCTACATGCGCGCGCTGGTCAGCGGCGGCGTCGCCATGCAGTCGACGATCGGCGAAGCCTTCACCTGGGCCGGCGCGCTCTATGGCGGCCAGTGCATTTTGCACTGGCTGCAGACGCTCGGTCTTGTCGCGAGCGAGGGTTTGATCGCGCTGTCGATCTCGCTGGCGCCGACAATCGTCTTCTGCGTCATCCTAGGCTTCATCATCTGGAAGGACCGAAAAAAACCGACCGGGGGCGTGGCGGCGCGCGCGCTGGGCGCCGTGTTCCAAGGCGCGGGTGTGGCCAACCTGGTGATGGCGCTGGTGTTTGCATACGGCGCCAACAAGGCCGAGAGCTTCGGCCTCTGGCTCTATCATCCGATCGTGGTGTGCATGATCCAGGGCGTTGCCTGGTATGTCGCCTGGGCGATCCTGCGCCGCGGCTGGCTGGGCCTGGTCGCGCTCGGCTGGTTCGCGACGACGGTGGCTCTCGGCGTCGCGCTCTACGGTGACATTGGAGTTTACCTGCTCATCCTCGGCGTCTCACTGATCGTCTTCATGGCGATCCCAGGCTGGGTGATCTGGCGCGGCGCACAGAGAGCTGCGTAAACGCCGATGACCTCGTTCGACATCGGCAAGCTGGATGACGTGATCCACGGGCGCGTGCGGCTTGGGGTGATGGCGTATCTGGCCGAGTCCGAGGTCGCGGATTTCACAGAGCTGAAAAACCTGCTCGACGTCACACAGGGCAATCTCTCGGTGCACCTGCGCAAGCTGGAGGAGGCAGGCTACGTCTCGATCGACAAAAGTTTCCTCGACCGCAAACCACTGACGCGGGTGCGCATGACCGACGCCGGCCGCGTGGCGTTCGCGGCGTATCTGGAGGCGATCGGGAAGCTGGTGGGGGACGGCAGAGGCTGACACCGGTCACCGTGTCCAGAGGACAACCAACACAGCTAGCCTCTTGCCAAAAGCAGGAAAGCGTGCCTGCGCCTCTTGCGGCGGTGCAATAAAGCGTGCATATGCCGCGATCCGGCGGGGTTAACCCCCTGCCGACCCTGTCCGAGACTGCAGGCGCCACGCATATGGTTCGCCCGAAAGGGCCTCTGTGCGCGCGGCTTAATGCGTTGAAAACCTAGGTTTTCTTCACCTGCAATAGACAGAAGCTGACGTTTTTCGGGGGCGGCTGTCAAGCCATCTCCCGCAGGCCGGCTCCTGGGACAGGCAGCGCGTGGATCGCGCGCCGATCTGGGGGTTTCAACCGCCGGCCGGCTCGTCCGCGCGCGCTAGGGCGCCCGGATAGGCCGGGGGCCCAACTGAGGAGACCGCAATGGATCGTGCTCAGAAGGCCGAAACGGTGGAAGGCCTGAAAGGCGTCTTCGCCGGGGCTGGGATGATGGTCGTTGGCCATTACTCCGGTCTGACCGTTGCGGAATTGACGGTACTGCGTAATCGCCTTCGTACTGAAGGCGGCGCGCTCAAAGTCGTAAAGAACCGGCTCGTGAAGTTGGCCATCGAAGGCACGCCCAAGGCTGCCGCCGGCGACCTCTTCAAAGGCCCAACGGCTATCGCCTATTCCAAGGACCCGATCGCCGCCGCTCGCGTGGCGGTCGCATACGCCAAGGAAAAGGAACAGTTCGTCATTCTTGGCGGGCTGTTCGGCGACCAGCTGCTCGACAAGCAAGGCGTGCAGGCGATCGCCACGCTGCCTTCGCTCGACGAGTTGCGCGGCAAGATCATCGGCCTCGTGCAGGCGCCAGCGACCAAGATCGCCGGCGTGCTCGCAGCGCCTGGTGGTCAGCTGGCCCGCGTTCTCAACGCTTACGCGACCAAGGACGCCGCCTAACCGTTATTTCCGCATTTCGCATTTGAAAACACAAGACAAACGTCAGGAACAGAGATCATGGCAAACCTCGAAAAGATCGTCGAAGACCTTTCGGCGCTCACTGTCCTCGAAGCCGCCGAGCTTTCGAAAATGTTGGAAGAAAAGTGGGGCGTTTCCGCCGCCGCTCCGGTTGCCGTCGCAGCCGTTGGCGGGGGCGCTGCTCCGGCCGCCGCCGCCGAAGAAAAGACCGAGTTCACGGTCCAGCTGACGGCCGCCGGCGACAAGAAGATCGAAGTCATCAAGGAGGTGCGCGCCATCACGGGCCTGGGCCTCAAGGAAGCCAAGGACTTGGTCGAAGGCGCGCCGAAACCGGTGAAGGAAGGCGTGAACAAGGCGGATGCCGAAAAGTTCAAGGCGCAGCTTGAAAAAGCCGGCGCCAAGGTCGATCTGAAGTAACTCGCAAACAGCAGACGGAAGCAGGGGCCGGCAACGGCCTCCGCTTCCGTCATTGCGTGCCCAACTTGGGGCGCGCCGGACCATCTCCCGCCCGGGACGGTCCGAAGAACGGGTCGGGTTCGCGCCTTCGGGAGCGAAGCCAGGGCGGAAGAGGCGGCTCATGCGCCGCGCTTGGCGAACCTAGTGGCCGGGGTTCGCACACGAGCGCAGCGCGCATTGGGAAGAACAGATGGCTCTGTCCTACACCGGTAAGAAGCGTATCCGTAAGTCGTTCGGCAAGATCCCGGAAGCCGGGTCGATGCCGAACCTGATCGAGGTGCAGAAGAGTTCCTACGATCAATTCCTGCAAAAGGACCAGCGTTCGTACGAACGCATCGATGAAGGTCTGCAGGCGGTGTTCAAGTCTGTATTTCCGATCAAGGATTTCTCCGATCGGGCCGTGCTCGAATACGTCTCGTACGAATTCGAAGAGCCGAAATTCGACGTCGAAGAGTGCCAGCAGCGCGACATGACCTACGCGGCGCCGCTGAAGGTGAAGCTGCGCCTCATCGTTTTTGAAACCGACGAAGAAACGGGCGCGAAGTCAGTCAAGGACATCAAGGAACAGGACGTCTACCTGGGCGATATCCCGCTGATGACGGACAAGGGGACGTTCGTCGTGAACGGCACCGAGCGCGTGATCGTCAGCCAGATGCACCGTTCGCCGGGCGTGTTCTTCGATCACGACAAAGGCAAGACGCACGCCTCCGGCAAGCTGCTCTTCGCCGCGCGAGTGATCCCTTACCGCGGCTCGTGGCTCGACTTCGAGTTCGACGCCAAGGACATCATGTTCGTCCGCATCGACCGCAAGCGTAAGCTGCCGGCGACTACGCTGCTCTACGCGCTCGGCATGTCGAGCGAGCAAATCCTCGCGACCTTCTATCAAACCTCGGTCTACAAGCGCACGCGCGCCGGTTGGACTACGAAATATCGCGCCGAACGCTGGCGCGGCGTGAAGCCGACCTACGATCTGGTCGATGCCAAGACCGGCAAGGTGGTGGCCGAAGCCGGTAAGAAGATTTCCGCTCGCAACGCCAACAAGCTGGTCGAAGACGGCGTCGCCGACATCCAGGTGCCGTCGGAAGACCTGTTCGACCGCTTCATCGCCGAAGACATCGTCAATCCGGAAACCGGCGAGATTTACGTCGAAGCCGGTGACGCGCTCAGCGAAAATGTGCTCGCCACGTTGATCGAGGCCGGCATCCACGACCTGCCGATCCTCGACATCGATCCTGCGACCGTCGGCCCTTATGTGCGCAACACGCTGAAGCTCGACAAGAACGAGAACCGTGAACAGGCGCTGTTCGACATCTACCGCGTCATGCGACCGGGCGAACCGCCGACGCCGGAAACGGCCGAGGCGCTGTTCAACGGCCTTTTCTCCGATGGCGAGCGCTACGACCTCTCCGCGGTTGGCCGCGTGAAGATGAACATGCGACTTGGGCTCGATACGGATGACTCGATCCGCATCCTGCGCCTGGAAGATATCCTCGAAGTGCTGCGCACGTTGACCGATTTGCGCGACGGCCGCGGCGAGGTCGACGACATCGACAATCTGGGAAACCGCCGGGTGCGCTCGGTCGGCGAGTTGATGGAAAATCAGTACCGCATCGGCCTCTTGCGCATGGAGCGTGCGATCAAGGAACGCATGAGCTCCGTCGATATCGAGACAGTGATGCCGCACGACTTGATCAACGCCAAGCCGGCGGCGGCCGCGGTGCGCGAGTTCTTCGGCTCCTCGCAGCTTTCGCAATTCATGGACCAAACCAACCCCCTCTCCGAGATTACGCACAAGCGGCGTCTCTCGGCGCTGGGGCCGGGCGGCCTGACCCGCGAACGCGCGGGCTTCGAAGTCCGTGACGTGCACCCGACGCACTACGGCCGCATCTGCCCGATCGAAACGCCGGAAGGCCCGAACATTGGTCTGATCAACTCGCTCGCCACCCATGCGCGCGTGAACAAGTACGGCTTCATCGAGAGCCCGTACCGCAAGGTGAAGGACGGCAAGCCGTCAGGCGAGATCATGTATCTCTCGGCGATGGAGGAGGCCAAACACAAGATCGCTCAGGCCAACGCCATCATCGACGAGAAGGGGAAGCTCACCGAAGATTTCGTGCAAGCACGCGAAAGCGGCGAAGCTCAGCTCATTCCGCGCGAAGAGATCGATTTGATGGACGTGTCGCCGAAGCAGGTTGTTTCGGTGGCCGCCGCGCTCATTCCGTTTCTCGAAAACGATGACGCCAACCGCGCGCTGATGGGCTCGAACATGCAACGCCAGGCGGTGCCGCTGCTGCAAGCGGACGCGCCGATCGTCGGCACTGGCATGGAAGGCACGGTTGCGCGCGATTCCGGCGCTGCGATCACCGCGCGCCGCACCGGCATCGTCGAGCAGGTGGACAGCCAACGTATCGTTGTGCGCGCAACGGAAGAGAAGGACCCCACCAAGCCGGGCGTCGATATCTATCGTCTGCTGAAGTTCCAACGCTCGAACCAGAACACATGCATCACCCAGCGTCCGATCGTGAAGGTCGGCGACGTGGTGCGCGCCGACGACATCATCGCCGACGGCCCGTCGACCGATCTCGGCGAGTTGGCGCTCGGCCGCAACGTGCTGGTCGCGTTCATGCCGTGGAACGGCTACAACTTCGAGGACTCGATCCTGATCAGCGAACGCATCGTCAAGGACGACGTGTTCACTTCGATCCATATCGAAGAGTTCGAAGTCGCCGCCCGCGATACGAAGCTGGGTCCGGAAGAAATTACCCGCGACATCCCGAATGTCGGCGAGGAAGCGCTGCGCAACCTCGACGAAGCCGGCATCGTCGCCATCGGCGCCGAGCTGGAGCCCGGCGACATTCTCGTCGGCAAGGTCACGCCGAAGGGCGAAAGCCCGATGACGCCGGAAGAAAAGCTGCTGCGCGCCATTTTCGGTGAGAAAGCCTCCGACGTGCGCGACACCAGCTTGCGTCTGCCGCCGGGCGTCAACGGCACCGTCGTCGAAGTGCGGGTCTTCAACCGCCACGGCGTCGAGAAGGATCAGCGCGCGCTGCAGATCGAGAAGGAAGAAATCGAGCGCCTGGCGAAGGATCGCGACGACGAACTCGCTATCCTCGAGCGCAACATCTTCGGACGCCTGCAGGAAATCCTGATCGGCAAAACCGCCGCCTCGGGGCCGAAAGGCTTCAAGAAGGGCGCGATCACGGCCGAAAGCCTCGAACCGTTCTCGCGCGGCCAATGGTGGCAGTTCGGTCTCGAAGACGAAAACGCGATGGCCGAAATTGAAGCGCTGAAGAAGCAGTACGACGACGCCAAGAAGCGTCTCGACGCGCGCTTCGCAGACAAGGTCGACAAGCTCACCCGCGGCGACGAACTGCCGCCGGGCGTGATGAAGGTTGTCAAAGTGTTCGTCGCGGTGAAGCGCAAGCTGCAGCCGGGCGACAAGATGGCTGGTCGTCACGGCAACAAGGGCGTCATCTCCAAGATCGTGCCTGTCGAAGACATGCCGTTCCTCGACGACGGCACGCATGTCGACATCGTGCTCAACCCGCTGGGCGTGCCGAGCCGGATGAATGTCGGCCAGATTCTGGAAACGCACCTGGGTTGGGCGTGCGCCGGCATCGGCAGACAGATTCGCGCCGCACTTGAAACCTTCGAGCGCGACGGCGACAAGAAGCCGCTCGAAGCCAAGCTCCGGGACATCTACGGCGCCAAGGAAGAGCTTCCGAAGAGCGCCGACGACATCCGCGAATTGGCGCATAACATCGCCAAGGGCGTGCCGATCGCAACGCCCGTGTTCGACGGCGCCAAGGATAGTGATATCCGCGCGATGCTGAAGGACGCCGGTTTCTCCGAAACCGGGCAGGTGCAGCTGCATGACGGTACCACTGGCGAGGCGTTCAAGCGCCCCGTTACGGTGGGCTACATCTACATGCTGAAGCTCCACCATCTGGTGGATGACAAGATTCACGCCCGGTCGATCGGCCCGTACTCGCTCGTCACCCAGCAGCCGCTGGGCGGGAAGGCGCAGTTCGGCGGTCAGCGCTTCGGCGAAATGGAAGTGTGGGCGCTCGAAGCCTACGGCGCGGCCTACACGCTGCAGGAAATGCTGACAGTGAAGTCGGACGACGTAGCCGGCCGCACCAAGGTCTACGAGGCGATCACGCGCGGTCACGACACGTTCGAGGCGGGCATCCCCGAGTCCTTTAACGTGCTGGTGAAGGAAATGCGTTCGCTCGGCCTCAACGTGGAACTGGTCGACGGCGCACGCCTGAAGGCCGCTGAGTAAGTGAAGTTTGCCCTGGGTTCCGGTTCGCGCGGCGCGCGGCCGGAACGACAAAGGTAGAGAGAATGAGCGCTATGAACCAAGAGCTGATCAACAACACCTTCGGCAACAACCAGCCGCCGGCGCCCGTGTTCGATCAGATCAAGATCTCGATCGCGAGCCCGGAACAGATCAAATCCTGGAGCTTCGGTGAGATCAAGAAGCCGGAGACGATCAACTACCGCACGTTCAAGCCCGAACGTGACGGTCTCTTCTGCGCGCGCATCTTCGGGCCGCAGAAGGATTACGAGTGCATCTGCGGCAAGTACAAGCGGATGAAGTACAAGGACATCATCTGCGAAAAGTGCGGTGTCCAAGTCACGCTGCAGCGCGTGCGCCGCGAGCGCATGGGCCATATCGAACTCGCCGCTCCCGTCGCGCACATCTGGTTCTTGAAGTCGTTGCCCTCGCGCATCGCGCTGATGCTCGACATGGCGCTCAAGGACATCGAGAAGGTGCTCTATTTCGAGCAATACATCGTGCTCGAACCGGGCCTGACGCCGCTCGAAGCCAAGCAGCTGCTGACCGAAGAAGACTACATCAAAGCGCAGGACGAATACGGCGAAGACAGCTTCACCGCCTCGATCGGCGCGGAAGCCGTGCGCGAACTGCTGATGCAGCTCAACCTCGAAAAGGAAGCTGAGCAACTGCGCAAGGAGATCGCCGAGTCGACCTCCGAGCTGAAGCCGAAGAAGCTGGCCAAGCGCCTGAAGCTGGTCGAAGCGTTCATCCGTTCCGGCAACAAGCCTGAATGGATGATCATGACCATGATTCCGGTCATCCCGCCGGAACTGCGTCCGCTTGTGCCGCTCGATGGCGGCCGCTTCGCGACCTCGGACCTGAACGACCTTTACCGCCGCGTCATCAACCGCAACAACCGCTTGAAGCGGCTGATGGAGCTGCGCGCGCCCGACATCATCATCCGCAACGAAAAGCGGATGCTGCAGGAAGCTGTCGACGCCTTGTTCGACAACGGCCGCCGCGGCCGGGTCATCACAGGGGCCAACAAGCGTCCGCTGAAATCGCTCGCCGACATGCTGAAGGGCAAGCAAGGCCGCTTCCGCCAGAACCTGCTCGGCAAGCGCGTCGACTATTCCGGCCGTTCCGTCATCGTCGTCGGCCCGGATTTGAAGCTGCACCAGTGCGGCTTGCCGAAGAAGATGGCGCTCGAACTGTTTAAGCCGTTCATCTACGCGCGCCTCGACATCAAGGGCCTCTCCGGCACGGTGAAGCAGTCGCGCCGCATGGTGGAAAAGGAGCGTCCGGAAGTCTGGGACGTGCTCGAAGAGGTCATTCGCGAGCACCCGGTTCTCTTGAACCGCGCGCCGACGCTGCACCGCCTCGGCATCCAGGCGTTTGAGCCGAAGCTGATCGAAGGCAAGGCGATCCAACTGCACCCGTTGGTTTGCGCCGCGTTCAACGCCGACTTCGACGGCGACCAGATGGCCGTGCACGTACCGCTGTCGCTCGAAGCGCAACTGGAAGCGCGCGTGCTGATGATGTCGACCAACAACATCCTCAGCCCCGCCAACGGCAAGGCGATCATCGTGCCGTCGCAAGATATCGTCTTGGGCCTCTACTACCTCTCGCTGATGAAGGAAGGCGAGCCGGGCGAGGGCAAGTTGTTCGGTTCGATCGGTGAGATCGAATCGGCGCTCGAGGTGGGCGTCGTGTCGCTCCACACCAAGATCAAGGCGCGCTTCGAAACCGTCGACGAGAACAACAAGGCCGTCCGCAAGACAATCGAAACGACGCCGGGCCGGATGAAGCTGGCGGAGCTGCTGCCCAAGCATCCGAAGATCAGCTACGCGCTCCTGGATCAGACACTGACCAAGAAGGAAATCGGCAACCTGATCGACAACGTCTATCGCTTCTGCGGCCAGAAGGCGACGGTGATTTTCGCCGACCGCATCATGCAGCTCGGCTTCAAGGAAGCGGCGAAGGCGGGCATCTCGTTCGGCATGGCCGACATGGTAGTCCCGAAGGCGAAGGAAACGCTGGTGGAAGAAACGCGCAAGCGCGCTTCGGAGTACGAGCAGCAATACGCCGACGGCCTCATCACCAAGGGCGAGAAATACAACAAGGTCGTCGACGCCTGGTCGAAGTGCACGGACAAGGTCGCCGACGCGATGATGGAAGAAGCCTCCAAGCCGGCCAAACAGAAGGACGGACGGATCGGCGAACTGAACTCCGTCTTCATGATGGCGCATTCGGGCGCGCGCGGTTCAAAGAACCAAATGAAGCAGCTCGCCGGCATGCGCGGCCTGATGGCCAAGCCGTCGGGTGAAATCATCGAGACGCCGATCATCTCGAACTTCAAGGAAGGCCTCTCGGTTCTCGAATACTTCAACTCGACCCACGGCGCGCGCAAAGGGCTCGCCGACACCGCGTTGAAGACCGCGAACTCCGGCTACCTGACGCGCCGCCTGGTCGACGTTGCGCAGGACTGCATCATCACTGAGGAAGATTGCGGCACGCAGGACGGCATCCAGATGACCGCCGTCATCGACGGCGCCGATATCGTCGTGTCGCTGGCGACGCGCATTCTCGGGCGTACGGCCGCGCTGCCGATCAACGATCCGGGCACGGGCAAGCCGCTCGTGCCGGCGGGCGCGTTCCTCGACGAAGACGTGGTCGCTGCGATCGAGAAGGCCGGCGTGCAAGCGGTGAAGGTGCGCTCGGTGCTGACCTGCGAAACCCGCACCGGCGTGTGCGGCGCCTGCTACGGTCGCGACCTCGCGCGCGGCACGCAGGTGAACATCGGCGAAGCCGTCGGCGTCATCGCGGCGCAATCGATTGGCGAGCCGGGCACCCAGCTCACCATGCGCACGTTCCACATCGGCGGCGCCGCCCAGCTTGCGGAATCGTCGGTGATGGAATCGGCGCATGACGGCCAAGTGCGTTTCATTGACCGCAACACGGTAAAGACCTCGACCGGCGATCTCGTCGTTATGAGCCGCAACATGAAGATCTCGGTTGTGGATGAAGACGGCAAGGAGCGTCAGAGCTTCAAGCCGCCGTTCGGCGCGCGCCTCAAGGTCGACGAGAAGTCGAAGATCAAGCGCGGCGACCGTATCGCCGAATGGGATCCGTATGCGACGCCGATCCTCACTGAAGTCGGCGGCAAGGTCCGCTTCGAGGACCTGACCGACGGCGTCTCGGTGCGCGAAGAGTTCGACGAAGCCACCGGCATCTCCTCGAAGGTCGTGATCGACTGGCGTTCGACCACCAAGGGTTCGGACCTGAAGCCGGCCATCGCGGTGCTGAATGCCAAGGGCGCGGCGGTGAAGACCTACACGCTGCCGGTCGGCGCCATTCTCTCGGTGACCGACGGGGACGATGTCACGCCGGGCCAGGACCTGGCGCGTATGCCGACGGGCGGCGCCAAGACCCGCGACATTACAGGCGGCTTGCCGCGCGTGGCGGAATTGTTCGAAGCGCGCCGGCCGAAAGATCACGCGATCATCTCGGAATCGGATGGCCGCGTGGAGTTCGGCAAGGACTACAAGAACAAGCGGCGCCTCCGCGTTGTCTCGGAAGATGAGAGCCTCGAGCCGATCGAGTACATGATCCCGAAGGGCAAGCACATTCCGGTGCAGGAAGGCGACTTCGTGAAGAAGGGCGATTACCTGCTCGACGGCAATCCCGCGCCGCAGGACATCCTCTCGATTCTCGGCGTCGAAGCGCTGGCGAATTACCTCGTCGAGGAAATCCAGAAGGTCTATCGTCTGCAAGGCGTTCCGATCAACGACAAGCACATCGAGGTGATCGTTCGCCAGATGCTGCAAAAGGTCGAGATCATGGAAGCCGGCGACACCGAATTCCTCAAAGGGGAAGCGGTGGAAGCGCTCGATCTCGAGGACGAGAACCGCCGCGTGAAGGAACTGGGTCTCCAGCCCGCCACCGCGCAACCGATGTTGCTCGGCATCACCAAGGCTTCGCTGCAGACGCGTTCGTTCATCTCGGCCGCGTCGTTCCAGGAGACCACCCGCGTGCTCACCGAGGCTGCGTCCTACGGCAAGTCGGACACGCTCGAGGGCTTGAAGGAAAACGTCATCGTCGGCCGCCTCATCCCGGCCGGCACCGGCGGCCAGTTGCGCCGCTACCAAAAACTCGCCGCCGAGCGCGACGAGCAACTGGCGATCGAACGCGCGGAAGACGCGGCGCGCCTGCGTCAGCCGGAAGCGGCCGAATAACAGGGAAGAAACGTCCAGAAAACAGACGGCCCGGGATTGCTCCCGGGCCGCTTCCTTTGATCACTGCATCGGGATTTGTGGTCCGCCCGGCTGTTGCTGATCCTGTGGCGGACGCTGGGGGCCGCTGCCGAACTGGTAGGTGATGGCAAAGCGCACGCGCGCACCCGGACTGGCGAACTCGGTTCGCTCGAAATAGGCGTCGGTCGTGATCTCGGAGACGTTGGTCTGCGTGCCGAAAATGTCTTGCGCCGAGAGGGTGCCGTAGATCCGCTCCGTGAGCTTCCGGCGCCACGTAAAGTTGGCGATCACGAACTCGTCGAGATCGCTCTGCAGCGTGTGGCGGGGCCCCTGGAAACGAAGTTCAAACTGAACCTGATCGGCGCCGATGGCGTTCTGATCGGGGTCGCGATAGTCGAGCGAGGCCGCTCCGTCATATTCGAACTCGCTGCGCCGATTGATCACGCCGCCGCTCAGGAAGTCGAACGCGCGCTCCATAAGATTGACGTTCACCGAATAGCGCCAGCGTTCGCTCAGCGGCCCGCGCAGGATCGCCTGCAAGCCGCGCTGTTCGCTTGTGCCGGCGTTCACCGTCGTGGTGAGGATGGTGCCGTCGGGCAGCGTCTCGGTGAAGGGTGAGAAGACGTCGTCGCTGATGCGGTCGTAGAAAGTCAGGCTGAAGCTGCGGCCGGCATTTTGGTAGGTGAAGTTGGCTTCGTAGGCGTCGGTGAGCGAGGGGGTCAGATTCGGATTGCCCCGGATGGCGCGATTGACGTCGATGAAGCGCAGCGCCGGATCGAGCTGCTGGAAGGCGGGACGCTGGATGCGGCCCGTATAGCTGAGATCAACATCAACATGCTCGCCGAGCCCGCGACGGATGTGCACGCTCGGGAACGTGCGTACATCCACATCGTCGGTCTCGAGGCCGCTGGAGACCACCTCGCGGCGATAGTTTTCCAAGCGTAGGCCCGGCTGCCAAGTCCAATCGCCAGTCTCGAACTGGAACGTGCCATAGCCGGCAAGGGTCTGCTGTCGTCCTTCCAGCAAGACGAGATAGTCTGGCGGGACCGCGGGACCCACCAGGGTTTCACGCGTGTTCTCAATGTCCGTTTCGGAGGCGTCAAATGAAAGCCCGGTGCTGAGGAAGCGCTCTTCTCCGAACGGCCGCTCATATTCGAGCCGGGCGTTCATGCTCTCAGTGTCCTGCGTATTCCGCGACTCGAACTGGCTCGGCGCGCCCAGCACGGGATTCAATTGAAATTCCTGCTCGAACTCGACGCCGTTGCGGCCGACGTTCATGTTCGCCTTCAGCAATTCGCGGGGGCGAGCGCCGTCCTGCTGGAACTCGAAAGTAACGCCTTCGTGGTAGAACTCGACCATGTTCAAGTTCGTTTGCGCCGAGATGAAAGCGCCGGCCTGCGTGGTCTCCGTATCGCGCAAGATGTCGTTGCCGCCGCGGACATGTTCGAGCGCAAGCGTGAAGCGCCGCCGCTCCGTCGGACGATAGCCGAGCGTCAGGCGGCTCAAATAGTAGCCGCCGAAATCTACGTTCTGATCGCCTTGCTCGAGCGTGGTGTCGCCCGAGCCCAGAATGGTGCGCTCGCGTTGGAAATCCTGCGACTGCTCGCCACCCCAAATCCCGAGGCCGCCGCTTAGGGACCAGCGGCCGCTCGACCAGTTCGGCGAGACCCCGGCATGGTAGGCGCCGAGCGTATCGACGCCCGTTTGGATCGAACCGGTGAGACCGCCGCTGAAGCGCTGACGCGTGATGATGTTGATGATGCCGCCCGAGGCGGCAGCCGAATACTGTGCGCCCGGATTGGTGATCACCTCAATGCGCTCGACCTCGGCGCCGGTGATGCCGCGCAGCACTTGTTCGAGGTTCGTGCCTGGAACGGGCTGGCCATTGATTTGGATGGTGACGTTGTCGGCGCCGAGCAGCGAAATTGCACCTGACGGCGCCACGCTGACCGAGGGAATCCGGCCCAGCACGTCAAACATGTTGCTTGATTGCGCCGCCGGGTCTTCGCGGAGCGTGTACGTTCGCCGATCGATGCGCACTTGGTCGCCCGGCGCGAGCACGATGATTGGATCTTCTTCTTCGATGTCTTCGTCGGCTGCCGCGTCAGCCTCGGTGGGCGGCGGAGGAGGAGGCGCGGTTTGCGCGTGCGCGGCGCCGCCGGCCGCCAACAGCGACGCGGACAACAGCCATGTCAGACGGTGCGGGACCCCCATATCCGCCATCTGTCCGATTTCGGAGACCTCGGCAATCGGGCGGCCACGAAACGACTGCTGGGCGCGGCGGATTGCACGGCCGTGGGATCAGTCGCCGAAGATGTCCAAGAGGTCGAAGCCGCCAACCCGCCGGCGCTTGCCGCCCGTGCGCTCATCGTGGCCGCCTTGCCCACGCTCGCCGTATTCGCCGCGCTCGCCGTAGCTGTGTTGTGGGCGCTGTGGGTGTTGCTGCTGTGACTGCCGCTGGCCCTGCCAAAATTGGGCTTCGCCCTGATCATGACCGCCTCGGTCGGCCTGTACGCCGGCGATTATTTTCTCCAACTCGCCCCGGTCTAACCACACGCCGCGGCAGGTCGGGCACATGTCGAAGGCGACGTCATTCCGTTTCACTTCGGTCATCGAGGCGTTGCAGTTCGGGCACATCAAGAGCGGCATCAGGTCCTCCATTGTCCCAAGCCATGTAGGGATCGCGCCCGCCGCGGCAAACCGTGCAAATGCGACGGTTTTTCGCAACGCAAGTTGAGTTGCCCTAAGCTGGCGCGCGTGCGAATCGAGCGGGAACCATGACAAATCAAGTTTCTGAGGCGCTGAAGCGGGTGAAGCCTTCCGCCACCATGGCGATGAGCGCCAAGGCGCGCGCGCTGAAATCCGAAGGCCGCGACTGCATTGCGCTCAGCCAAGGCGAGCCTGATTTCGACACACCTGACAACATCAAGGACGCCGCCGCGCGCGCCATGCGCGAAGGCAAGACCAAGTACACCGACGTTGACGGCATTCCCGAACTCAAGGACGCGATAGTCGCCAAGTTCAAGCGCGAGAACGGGCTCGAGTATGCGCGCGCCCAAATCAACGTATCGCCAGGCGGCAAGCCGGTGATTTTCAACGCCTGGATGGCGACAATCAATCCCGGCGACGAAGTGATCATACCCGCGCCGTACTGGGTCAGCTATCCGGACATGGCGATCATGTGCGGCGCGACGCCGGTGCTTATCGACACCAGGCTGGAGCACGGTTTCAAAGTGCAGCCTGAAGCGCTCGCCAAAGCGATCACGCCGCACACGAAGTGGCTTCTCCTTAACTCACCCTCGAACCCATCAGGCGCAGCCTACACGCGCGAAGAGCTCAAGGCGCTCGCGGCTGTGCTGCTCGACTTTCCACACGTGATGGTGCTCACCGACGATATGTATGAGCATCTGACCTACGGCGATTTCAAGTTCACGACGATCGCTCAGGTCGAGCCGCGCCTCTACGAGCGCACGCTGACCATGAATGGAGTGTCGAAAGCCTACTCGATGACCGGCTGGCGCATCGGCTACGCTGGCGGTCCGCAATGGCTGATCAAGGCGATGGCTAATGTGATGGCGCAGACGACGTCGAACCCGTGTTCGATTTCGCAATGGGCGGCGGTCGAAGCCCTGAACGGACCGCAAGACTTTATCCCGAAGCACCAGAAGCTCTTCCAGGAGCGCCGCGATCTGGTGGTTTCGATGCTGAATCAGGCCCGCGGCATCCGATGCCCGACGCCGGAAGGGGCGTTCTACGTCTATCCGTCCTGCGCCGATCTCATTGGCAAAAAAACTCCGTCCGGCAAGGTGATCGACACCGACGAGGCCTTCGCATTGGAGCTGTTGGAGGCCGAATGTGTAGCGCTCGTTCATGGCGGCGCGTTCGGTCTGAGCCCTTGCTTTCGCATCTCGTACGCAACATCCACCAAATGTCTGGAGGACGCCTGCGCGCGTATCCAGCGCTTCTGCGCGAGCCTTTCCTGACCGCTTTTGCGACGGGCGCCCGGACTCTCCCGGGAATGTGAATTGCCGCATCCGGCCAACGGGCCTTCCCTCTGCCTTGCGAGGAGGAACGCCCATGAAGCGAGTATTGCTTGCTGGCGCCGTGATCGCCGCCAGTCTTTTCACCACTTCCGCAAGCGCCGCCGTGATCGTCATCGTCGGTCGCGGACCTGCGTTGGATTGCTACATGGCCGCCCACCATCAAAGGCGCGATCGCGATGGACTGGAATTGTGCACCCTCGCGCTGCAGCACGATTTCCTGACGCGGGAAGATCGTGCCGCCACCTTCGTCAATCGCAGCATTATCTTGCTTCGCCGCCGTCAGACGGAGCGTGCGTTGGCGGATCTCGACGACGCAGTCGCGCTCAATCCGGACATGGCCGAGGCCTATGTCATGCGCGGCGCCGCCCTGACCGCGGCCGGTCGTCACGAAGAAGCGATCGAAGATTTGAGCAATGCGCTCGCGCTCAACCCGGACAATCCGGCCCGCGTCTATTTCTATCGCGCCGGCGCTCACGAAGAGATGGGCGACGCGCGCGCGGCCTATAACGACTATCGTCGCGCCGCCGAACTCGCGCCGGACTGGCGTCCGCCGGCGGTTGAGTTGGCGCGCTTCCGGGTGCGTTAGGCGTTTTCGAGGGTGAAGCGCAGGCCTGCGTTCTGCTGGAGGCGTACGATTAGCGCGTCGCCCATCGCAGCGGCTGGCGTCCATATCCCGCCAGGCGTGGTTTGCCGGCTGGTGTCGTTGAGCGTCAGCGCCGCTTCGGCGAGCATCTTGGATGTCGAACCGTAGCCGGGATCCTTGTCGCCGCTGACGGCGCCGCGCAACGTGCGCCCGTCGTCCGTCTTGCCAGCGAACAGCACGTCATAGCTGCCGCTCTCGCGCTGCTCCTTGCTGGGTCCCTGGCCGGGTTTGGGCAGCGCGAACTGAGCGATGAGCGCGCGCGTCGGCGCAAAGTTGAAGAGGGCGCGCTGGACGCGCGCTTGACCCGCTGCGGCGTGGGCGCGCTTGCGGCCGCTCTCGCCAGGGCCGGTGAACATCATTTCGCTGTAAGTGAAATCGCGACCGTAAGGATAGCCGGCGAGCGCATTGGTGCGGTGGACGTTCTTGGTGTTGATCGCCGCCATCACGAACGGCGCCGACCAGGAGCCCAGATCGTCATCTCCGGTTGGAGTCTCGCTATCGGGCTGGCCGCGCAGGCGAGTCGGAGAAAGCGCGAACGGATCGGTCATCAGTGTGGCGACGCGCTCGTCTTTCCGCACCGCCTCGAACGTCGCCATCATCGAGGCCGCCGTGCCGCCTGAGAACGTCCCCTTCATCTTGCGGACGCGCCCGCGCACATCGCGCAACGGCTGGCCGAAGCGCGCCTGCGCCTCGCGCTGCACGAACCACACGCCGCAATCGAATGGGATGGAGTCGAAGCCGCACGAGAACACGATGCGCGCGCCGCTCTCCTTTGCCGTGTTTTCGTATTTGTCGATCATCGCGGCCATCCAGTTCGGTTCACCGCAGAGGTCGACATAGTCGGTCCCGGCTTTCGCGCACGCCGCCAGCAGGCCTTCGCCGTAACGCTGATAGGGACCGACGGTGGTGATCACCACGCGTGCACGGTGCGCCAGCGCATCGAGCGCGCCGGAATCCGCTCCGTTGGCAACGACGATCGGCAGCGAGGCCGGGGCGCCGAGTTCGCTGCGCACGGCTTTGAGCTTTTCTTCGTCGCGCCCGGCCATCGCCCAGCGGACATCGCCATCCGTCCCGTATCGTTTCAGGAGATGCTCGGCCACGAGCTTGCCGGTGAAGCCGCTTGCGCCGTAGACGATGACGTCGAATTCCTGTGCGCTCATGCCCCGCCCTCCACGGGCGATGTTATGGACCGCGGATGGTTCGCCGGTCCATAGAGAGCGCGACTCATGCCTCCTCTAGCGATCGCCGCCGCCCTGGCGTCTGCCTTGATCCACGCCAGTTGGAATGCCGCGCTAAAAGGCGGCGCCGATCGCGTCACCGATTCCTTTCTCATCGCTGTCGGCGGTTTGGGCGCGGGGGCGCTGATCATCCTCTTTCTGGGCGCGCTGCCGGAGGCGGCGTGGCCTTATCTCGCGCTCACTGTCTGCATCCATCTCGCCTACTGGTTCTGTCTCTTCAAAGGCTACGACGCCGGCGACATGAGCCACGTCTACACGCTTTCGCGCGGTATGGCGCCGATGCTGGTGGCGATGGGCGCAGCGCTGACAGCGCATGAGATTCCACCGCCGTTGAAGCTGCTCGGCATTGCTCTCGTCTCCCTCGGTGTGTTCACGGTAGGCGCCAGTCCATATGCGCCGCTCAGAGCTACGCTCTGGGCCGGGGCTATCGGGCTTTGCATCGCCTCGTATTCGCTCGTCGACGCGCTTGGCTCGCGCGCGACGGGCAACGCGGTCCTGTTCCTCGGCTGGTCCATGGCGCTGATGTCGATCCCAATGGCGGCATTCGCGTTTTGGCGGCGCGGCGCGCCCCGCCTTCTGGCGGCCGCTGGCGTCGCGCCTTGGCGCGGCATTGCTATCGGCGTCGTCAGCTTTGCGGGCTATGGCCTAGTGCTCTGGGCCCAGACATTCGCGCCGATCGCGCAAGTCACGGCGTTGCGCGAGACCTCCGTTGTCTGGGGTGCGCTGATCGCCTTTGTCTTCCTTCGAGAGAGGCTGGGACTGCGCCGCTGGCTAGGCGCCTCGATCGTCGCCGCCGGCGCTGGCCTCATCGCCTTCGCCTGAGTAAGTTGCATCCCATGGCAGATGTTCAGATTATCCGCATCGACGACGCCAAGGCGCTGGTCCGCGTCGGCGTGCCCGATCCGGAACGCGCGGCGCCGCAGGAGGTGCGCATTTCGGTGACATTGGCGCTCGCCGATCCGCCGCATTACCCCAGCCACGATCGCATCGGCGAAACCGTCGATTACGACCGCATCATCCATTTCATCCGCGACGATCTCGGCGAACCCGCCCACTTGATCGAGACGCTGTCCGATCGCGTGGCTGGCCATTGCCTCTCTCTCTCCAACCGCGCGCGCTGGGTCGAAGTCACGGTGAAGAAGCCCTCAGTGCTTTCGGGCGACGGGTTGGTCGCGGTGACGATCCGGAGAGAGCGCACATGAGATGGGCGCTGGTCACCGGCGCGGGACAGCGGCTCGGACGCGCGGTTGCGCTCGACCTGGCGCGACACGAGTGGAACGTCGTAATTCATTATCGCGGTTCGCGCGCGGAGGCGGAGGCGGTCGCGACGGCAGCGCGCGAGGCCGGAGGCAAGGCGGTGACGATGGCTGCTGACCTGAGTGACCCGGCGGATCGTCACGGCGTCATCTCGCGCGCCGTCGATGCGGCTGGCGCTCCGGTCACGGCATTGGTCAATTGCGCCGCCATTTTTGAGCACGACACCATCGATACGCTGAACGAACAGGCGCTGCAGCGTCACATCGCCATCAACACGCTCACGCCCTCGGTGCTGTCGCGTGAATTCGCCGAGGCGCTCCCGGAGGGTGCGCGCGGCGCCATCGTCAACTTCCTCGATTTCAAGCTCGCGAGCCCGTACCCGGACCATTTCTCCTACACGCTGTCGAAATACGCGCTTGCCGGCGCCACCGAATTGCTGGCGCGCGCGCTGGCGCCGCAGGTGCGGGTGAACGCTGTTGCGCCCGGATATGTGCTGCCTGCGCCGGGGCAGACGGAACAGGATTGGCAGCGGCTCCATGCCGACACCCCGCTCGCGATCGGGCCAACGCCGGAGCACATCGCCCACGCCGTGCGCTTCCTGATCGAGAACGACGTCGTCACCGGCCAGACCATTTACGTCGACGCTGGCCGCCGCTTCCGCACCTACGAGCGCGACATGGGCTTCATGTGAAGCAACAGCGCTGATCATTTCATACCGAGCAGCGACCGCAGTCCGCCGACGCTCGCTGCGAGGCCACCGATTGTGGAAACGATGAGCACAATTGGTTCCAACGGCGCGACGATCGCAAGGCTCGCACCTTGGATGAGCAGTGCGCCGCACACGATCGCCGGCAATAGCAGCGCGATCCCGAGGGCGAGGAAGAACGCGCCAAAAAGTCTGCTGCGCCCAGAACCCACCGCATCGCTCCCGAGCGTTCCGTCCCGTGACACCCGTCACATCCTTAGAGCTAACTGCCTATTACCTTCATCTCATCGGATCGATGGCCGGTTCGACGAAAGATGGAGCGGGAAATGACCAAGTTTTATTGCCTGATAGCGGCGCTTGCGGTGCTTGCCCCGGTTGCGTTCGCCACTTTAAACCAAGCCGCGCAAATCGTTGCGTGAGGGGTCGCTGACCTGACCCTCCCAAGCCCCCGTATTCGGGCGCAAGAAACAGGCAGACATCATCATGCAATGCCCACAAGACTAGGGCGCCGGTGGAACCGGCGCCCTTTAGTTTTCGGAACTTTTTGCGGAACCCGAGAGGCGGTAATCGCCTTGCCAATCTATGGAGGGTTTTGTCCATCCGACCAAGGCGCAAAAGCTTGCAGCAATGCGGGCTATACTTCTGCGCGCCTACGCGAAGGACGGTTCTACCGACAAGAAACTCTACGAAGATCTGCTTCGCCGGCTCGAAGACAGCGGGCGCGGAGCGCCGCGTGCGACGGAAGTTTCCCCATGACCCTTACGCGGCATCCAACCCCCACGGTCGAACAGCTGTGCGAGGGCGTGAATCCCGACAGCCCAGTAGAGCACATCATCGTCTGCCCGGTGTGCGGCCAGATGTTCGATTGCCGCGAATCCGCGGCAGTGAACCACCATTCGGCGCCCGAGCACGAACCGAGGTTTCGGTAGTTCTTGATTTGTTCTGAAATAGGACTATAGTCCCATGCATGAACTCCGACCCGCTGCACGGCCGGGGCGCCCGCACCAACGCGAGCGGCCGATACGAGCGATTTGTCCGCGAAGCCTATGACGATGGCTGGGCAGGCGAGGATGGCGTGCGCCCGCTCGAAACCATCGTCACGCCGGAATTGGCAAAGAGCATCATCTCGACCAACCAAAGCCCTGACATTTCCTTCGATCGGTCGATCAATCCGTATCGGGGCTGCGAGCATGGCTGCATCTATTGTTACGCGCGCCCCAATCACGCCTATGTCGGCCTCTCGCCGGGGCTCGATTTCGAAACCAAGCTGTTCGTAAAGGCGAACGCGGTCGAATTGCTCGAGCGAGAGTTCGCTAGGCCGAGCTACAAACCGAAAACGATCATGCTTGGCGGTGTCACCGACATCTATCAGCCAATCGAACGTGGTTACGGCATCACCCGCGGCATCCTCGAAGTGATGGAGCGCTGGCGCCACCCGGTGTCGCTGATCACCAAGTCGCAGCTCGTAATCCGCGACGTGGACATACTTGCACGCCTGGCCGAGCGCGGCCTCGCGAAGGCCGCCATATCGGTAACGACTCTGGAGCGCCGCATCGCCCGCGTGATGGAGCCGCGCGCGGCCGCACCGCACCGGCGCATCGAAGCTATCCGCATGCTGGCGGAGGCGGGCGTGCCGGTGACGGTGATGGTCGCGCCTATCGTCCCGGCCATCAACGACACCGAAATCGAATCGATTCTGGAAGAATGCGCCAAGGCCGGCGCAACAGCATGTGGCTATGTGGTCCTGAGACTTCCGCTCGAGATCAAGGACCTGTTCCGCGAGTGGCTCCACACTCATTTTCCCGACCGCTCGACTAGGGTGATCAGCCTCGTGCGCCAAATGCGCGGCGGACGCGACTATGACCCCGAATGGGGCAAGCGCCAGAAGGGCGAGGGACCATACGCAAGACTGATCGCTTCGCGTTTCGCCGCCGCGCGCCGCAGGCTGGGTCTCGACAAGCCCCAGGCGCCGCTCGATCACACGCAGTTCCGGCGGCCCATCGAGCAAGATGGCCAACCTGACTTGTTCGCCGATGACCAGCTATCGACAAACGGCGGGCAAAATTAGTTATCAAAAAATAGAAATATATTGACCCATGGCGCGGACGAGGCCAAACGTCCGATTTGTCGATTGCCGACCGCCGAGACATTCATGCGCCAGCCCGGAAAACACGCGCTCGCTTTCATCTTTCTAACCGTCCTGATCGATACGATCGGTTTCGGCATCATCCTGCCGGTGATGCCCCAGCTGATTGTCACGCTGACAGGCGCGCCGATGGCGCAGGCCACGCTGCTGGCGGGTTGGCTGCTCGTCACCTATGCTGCGCTGCAGTTTCTTTGCGGCCCGATCCTCGGCAATCTAAGCGACCGTTTCGGCCGCAGACCCGTTCTGCTCGCGTCGCTCGCCGCGTTCGCGTTCGACTACACCTTGATGGGTTTTGCGCCCACTTTAGCCTGGCTGTTCCTGGGCCGCGCGGTCGCCGGGCTGGCCGGCGCGGTCTACACACCGGCCATGGCTTACATCGCCGACGTCTCGCCGCCGGAGAAGCGCGCTCAAGGGTTCGGCCTTGTCGGCGCCGCGTTCGGCGTGGGGTTCATTGTCGGCCCCGCGATTGGAGGATTGCTTGGCGAACTTGGGCCGCGCGCGCCGTTCTTCGCCGCCGGCGCGCTAGGCGCGCTCAACTTTTTATACGGTCTCCTCGTGCTGCCGGAAAGCCTGCCGCCCGAGCGCCGGCGTAAGTTCGAATGGATCCGCGCCAATCCGATGGGCACGCTGCTGGCGTTGCGACGCTATCCCGCCGTGGCCGCGATCGCTGGGGCGGTGTTTTTGTGGCAGCTCTCGCACCAGGTCTATCCTTCGACCTGGGCGTTCTTCGCCAAGCTGCGCTTCGAATGGACCGAAGCGGCGATAGGCGCTTCGCTTGCTTTCGTCGGCGTGTTGATGGCGTTCACGCAAGGCTATCTCACTGGCCGGATCGTGCCGCGCATCGGCGAACACCGCGCGGTGATCGTCGGCGTGCTTTCCGGGGCGCTCAGCATGATCGCGCTCGCGTTCGCCACCCAGAGCTGGATGGCCTACGCGGCGCTGTCGGTCGGCGCGCTCCAAGGCCTCGCCTACCCGGCGATGAATGCCATCATGTCGAAGCAAGTGCCGCCGGACAGCCAGGGCGAGCTGCAAGGCGGCGTCGCCAGCATGATGAGTTTGACCACGATCCTTGGCCCGTTGCTGATGACCCAGACGCTGGGCCGCTTCTCGTCCGATTCCGCGCCCATCTATTTCCCCGGCGCCGCCTTTGTCCTGGCCGCGAGTCTGGCGCTTGCCTCGCTTTGGCTGGTGTTGCGCGCCGCCGCGGCGCCCAGTTCCGCGTTGCCGGAGCGCAAACCGGCGGGCTAAGGTCGCGCAAAAGGGGAGACGCCGCCATGCGCACAGAAGGCCAACGCCGTTCCGACAATTTCGAAGATCGCGGCCGCGGCGGCGGTGGCGGCGGGCTGCCAGGCGGCGCGCTGTTCGCAATCCTGCGGCGCATCGGACTACGCGGCATCATCATCGTCGGCGTCGTGCTGGCCGGCATCTATTTCTTCGCGCCGCCCGGCATCAAGAACATGGTGTTCGGCGCGCTGTTCGGAGGCGTGCCCGGACAGACGCAGGCGCAAGGCGAAGGCAGCGCCTGCGAAACAAATGCGCAAGCATGCGATTTCTCACGCGCCGTGCTCGGCTCAACCGAAGACGTGTGGGCCGCGCAATTCTCGCAAGGCCGGTTGCCGAACTACGGGCAGCAGGTCGGCGCCTATCAGAACCCCACTTTGGTTGTCTTTTCGGGCGGCGTCGGCACCGAAGGCTGCGGCAATGCCTCATCCGACGTCGGTCCGTTCTATTGCCCAGCCGATCGCAAGCTCTATGTCGATCCGAGTTTCTACCAAGTGATGGAGAGCCGCCTGCGCGCGCCGGGCGATTTCGCGCAAGCTTACGTTATCGCGCACGAAGTGGGCCACCACGTGCAGAACCTGATCGGCGCAACGCAGGTGCAGGTACAGGGTGAATCACAGAACCAAACGTCGGTGCGTGTTGAGCTTCAGGCTGATTGCCTGGCCGGCGTGTGGGGACACACAGCGCGTTCGACGCTGGCGATCGACGACTCCGACCTGCGCGAAGCGCTCAACGCCGCGCATGCGATCGGCGACGACACGCTCGGTCAGCAAAACGAAAGCCAGTTCACCCACGGCTCGAGCGCCCAGCGCATGACCTGGTTCCGCCGCGGCTTCAACAGCGGCGACGCGCGCCAGTGCGACACCTTCAACGTGCCGGCGAACCAATTGTAGGTGCTGTCACCGGTGATCGGTTATCGGCCGACAGATACCCGATCACCGCTCACGGCTCCCAGTCCGCCGCTTGATCGATCAGGAATTGGCGGAATGCCGCGATGCGCTTCGAGCGTTTGAGATCGCTCGGATAGATGAAGTAGACCTCGAAGCTTGGGCCTTTGAGTTCCGGCAGCACTTTCACCAGACTCGCATTTTCGCGCGCCATGTAATCGGGCACGCTGGCGATGCCGAAGCCGGACTCCACCGCGCGCAGCATGCCATAGACATTGTTGATCTCAAGTAGCGGCGGCCGCGGCTTGGCGTCTTCGCGCCCGGCGCGCTGGGCCCAATCGAGTTCGCGCATCGGCGTCGGCACGCCAGCCTGATAGGCGATGATGCGGTGCTCATCGAGGTCTTCGACCTTCTTCGGCGTGCCATGCCGCTGCAGATAGCTCGCCGAAGCGTACAGGCTGACATGCACCTCCAACAATTTGCGCTGTATGAGATCGGCGTGCGTCGCCGCCCAGAGCCGGATCGCGCACTCGGCTTCGAGCTTCAGCAGGTCGTATTCGCGATCGTCGAGCAGGATTTGCAGGCGCGTTTCAGGATACTGGTCCGCAAAGGCGCCGAGGCGAGGGGCGAGCCAGGTCGAACCGAACGCGACGGGCGCTGTCACCTTGAGATCGCCGATGACCTTTTCGCGTGCGTCCTTGAGCGTCGATTCCGCGATCACTGCGGCGCCAGCCATTTCCCGCGTGAACTCGCGGAGAGCCATACCAGGACCGGTGAGCAGGAGCCCGCGGGCATGCCGCTGGAACAGCGGGACGCCCATATCGCTTTCAAGCGCAGCGATCTGGCGGCTGACGGAAGATTGGCTGACGCCGAGCTTCTCGGCCGCCGCGGTCAAGCTGCCGGTCTCCGCGGCGAAGTGAAAGGTCTTGAGCTTGTCCCAATCCATCGTGCCGCCCGCGTCTGAGGCGCCCGTTTGGCGCCCCCGTCCGATGCAATATTGCATAGCTCAGCGAGCCGGTCGATAGAAGAGCGAGGGGCGTCCAGATGAATATCCAGCGGCTGAACGATTTCGAACTGATCCGGCTCGGGGATGCTCACGTGACCGTGGGCGGGGTCATGGCCGCGGCGCTGCTCACCTTCGCCTTCATGCTGGCGGCGTGGGTCGTCGGCTCGGCGCTGAAGCGTGTGCGTATGCGCGTGCGCGAAGGCGTGGGCGCGATTTACCTCGTCGAGAAGCTGCTGAGCTATGGCCTGGTGATCTTCGGCATCGTCGCGGGCCTTTCCACCTTGGGGCTCGACTTCACCTCGCTTGCCGTTTTCGCCGGCGCAATCGGCATCGGCTTGGGGTTGGGCCTGCAGGGCATCGTCAAGGAATTCGTCTCCGGATTGGTGCTGATCTCGGACCGCGCCGTTCATATCGGCGACTATATCGAACTGCCGGACGGCACGCGTGGCGTCGTACAGGAGATCGGGCCGCGCGCCACGCGCATCCGCAACAACGACAACGTCTATCTGCTGGTCCCCAACTCACAACTGATCGAAAACACCATGATCAACTGGACTTTGCGTGGACACACGCGGCGCATTCATGTGCCGTTCCAGGTTGCATACGGCGCCGACAAGGAAAAAGTGCGCGACGCTGTCCTCGCCGCTGCTCACGATGTGCCGTTCACGCTGCCGGATACGCAAACTCAAAAGACGCAAGTCTGGATGACCGGTTTCGGCGAGTCCTACTTGTCGTTCGAACTGGTCGTGTGGCCGACGTTGGAGGCGGTGAAGCGCCCGAAAGCCATGAATGCGGCGTACACCTGGGCCATCGACGACGCGCTGCGGAAAGCGTGCATCGAGATTCCGTATCCGCAACGCGAGATCCGCGTGCGCAGCTTCTTCGGCCACGAGGGCCAGGATGCGCTTGCAGCGTTGAAGCTCGAGTCTGCGGAAGAGGCGCCGCAGCCTTTGGCGCTGCCGGCGACCAACGACGCAGCCGAAGATTTGATGCAGCCCGACCAGCCGGTCGAGGCCGACGAGACGGAAGGCGCTCCGGTCGAGCAAAAGCGGGCCGGCTGACCCGCGACCGTTCCCAGCATGTATCGCCTTGCCAGAATGATGGTTTTGCATTAAGTGTATACAGTATGCAGTTGCTTGAGACACAACGCGGCAACATCAGCGATGCAGCCGCGGACGCCCTTCGCGCCATGATCGTTGACGGCCGGCTCGCGGCTGGCGATCGCCTTAATGAAGTTCATCTTGCCGCCCAACTCGGCGTCAGCCGCACGCCGCTGCGGGAAGCGTTGAGCGGACTTGTCGCCGAAGGCGCGCTGATCGCGCGGCCGCGGCTCGGTTACTTCGTGCGCCCGCTCTCGCTCGAAGAGTTCGAGCAAATCTACGACATCCGGCCGCTGCTCGACCCGGAAGCGCTTCGGCTCGCTGGCGTTCCGTCAGCCAAGCGCATCTCGCGTCTCGAAAAGCTCAACGCTGACCTGAGCAGGGCGAAAGGGGTGCGCGCCATTGATCTGGACGACGCCTGGCATCTGGAGTTGTTGGCGGATTGTCCAAACCGCGTTTTGGTCGAGCTCATTGAGAACATGATCTTGCGCACGCGCCGCTACGAACTCGCTCTGATGCGTGAGCGCGGAAGCGTTGTCACGGCGACGGAGGATCACAAACGCATCCTGTCGGCGCTCGAGTCCGGCGACCTCAAGCAGGCGTGCATAGAACTGCGGCGCAACCTGCAAGGCGCGCGCGAGCCGATGGCCGCATGGCTAAGGCAGCGAGGCGGGCGAAACCGCGCCTGACCTCGCCCCGCCTTGCAACACTGAAGCAACAAACCGGGCGTACGCCGTCATGAAACGTGGGGGGAGCGCGCTGTGACTTGGATAAGGGTTCTGACCTTCGCGCTTGCACTTGTTACAACAGGCGCCGCGGCCCAGACGCCTGCGGTGGCGCCTAACATCGATGGGCTCTGGGCGGCGCGCATGCGCTATGGTCTCGACGTGCGCGGTCCGTTGTTGATCGAGCGTCGCGAAGGACGTCTGGTCGCGGAGATCGCCGGGCGCCAAATGCAAGCGCGCGAAGTAAGTGGCGAAGTTCTGCTTGAGTTGCCGAACGGCGCGGGCTCGTTCCGTGGTCGGTTCACCCGTCGCGGAGCGGCAATCGTCGGACACTGGATTCAGCCGCGCACCATGGCGGCCGGCATGGCGTTCGCGTCGCCTGTCACGCTGTCGCGTCTGCGTGCGAACGCCTGGCAAGGCGAGGTCGCCCCGCTCGACGATGCGATGACGATGTTCCTGCTGATCAACACCGATGAGACCGGTGTGATGCGCGCGTACCTGCGCAACCCGGAACGCAATGTAGGCGTTTTTCAACGGATTGATCGCATCGAGCGCAACGGCAACCAGCTCACAATGGTTGGCCGCTTCCGCGGCCGTGGAGAAGAGCAAGTGTTCGCGCGGGCGGAATACGATCACAACAACGATCTCATCCCGTTTCATTTTCCTCAGTTCGGCGTGACCATGGATTTCGCGCAAGCCTCGCCCGAGGACGAGCGCGTGTTCTATCCTCGCGGCGCCTCGCCTGCTAGCTACGTTTACACGCCTCCACCATCGCTCGACGACGGCTGGCGCACGGGCGCGTTGGAAGAAGTGGGGATCGACGCGGCGCAGGTCGGCGCGCTGATCGAAAGGATTGCGCAAGAGCCTCAGACCGATCTCGCTGCGCCGCAAGTGCACGCCTTGTTGATCGCACGTCATGGGCGTCTGGTGCTCGAGGAGTATTTTCACGGCGTTGGGCGCCACACGGCGCACGACACGCGCTCGGCTTCGAAAAGCATGGGCGCCGTACTCGCGGGCGCCGCCATGCGCAACGGTGCGGCGTTTTCGCCGGAAAGCCGCGTGGTTGAAAGCGTGGACGCGCCGTTGTTGCCGAGCTCGATCGATCCGCGCCTGGCGGCCATGCGGGTCGAACATCTGCTGACGATGAGCCCTGGCTTCGACTGTGACGACGATGACGACACCTCACCCGGCAACGAAGACGCCATGCAGGAGCAGCGTCGCGAGCCCAATTGGTGGCGCTTCGGGCTCGCCGTGCCGATGGCGCGCGATCCCGGCGAGCGCGCTGTGTATTGCAGCATGAACCCGATGCTCGCCGGCGCCGTCGTGTCGCACGCGACCGGCCGCTGGCTGCCGGACGTGTTCGCCGAACAGGTCGCCGCGCCACTGGATATTGACCGATACTATCTCAATCTCACGCCGACGGGCGATTGGTATCTCGGCGGCGGCGCACGCTTCGAACTGCGCGACTTCATGAAGATGGGTCAGCTTGTGCTCGACGGCGGTGTTTGGAACGGACGGCGCGTGCTGGATCGCGCGTACGTCGAACGCATGACTGCGTCGCTCGTTGAGCTGCAGCAGCGCGGCTATGGCTATTATTGGTGGTCGCAGAACCTGCCGTATCGCGGTGGCGACGTACGTGTCGTCTACGCGGCGGGCAATGGCGGTCAAATCGTCATGGCTGTGCCGGAACTCGATCTGGTGATCGCGTTCTATTCGGGTGATTACGGTCATGCCGCCGCACTGACCGCGCAGCGTGTCTACATTCCGGAGTATATTTTGCCAGCGGTGATCCGCTAAGCCGCGGCGCCGGCGGGTGCGCGCGTCCGCTCTGCTTCGCGCGTGGCCAGATATTTCTCAGCTTCGAGCGCGGCCATGCAGCCCAGGCCCGCCGCCGTCACCGCCTGGCGATACGTGTCGTCGGCGACGTCACCCGCGGCGTAGACGCCGGGAATGTTCGTCTCGGTCGTGCCCGGTTTCACGATGATGTAGCCGTTGTCCTTCATCGCGACCTGGCCTTTGAACAATTCCGTCGCAGGCGCGTGCCCGATGGCCACGAACACACCGTCGAGTTTGCGCTCCTCGCGCACGCCGGTTTTCAGGTTCTTGATGACGACGCCGGTGACGCCCTTGGGCTCTTCCGCGCCTTCGATCTCTTCCAGCGCCGAATCCCAAAGCACTTCGATTTTGGGGTGATTGAACAGCCGCTCTTGCAGCACCTTTTCGGCGCGCAATAAATCCCGGCGATGGATCAACGTCACTTTGCTGGCGAGGTGTGCGAGATACAGCGCTTCCTCGACGGCGCTGTTGCCGCCGCCGATCACGGCGACTTCCTTGCCGCGATAGAAGAACCCGTCGCAGGTCGCGCAGGCGCTGACGCCGAAACCCTGAAACTTCTGTTCGCTCTCGAGTCCGAGCCACTTCGCTTGTGCGCCCGTGGCGATGATCACCGCGTCGGCGAGGTAGACTTGGCTGCTGTCGCCGGTGAGCTTGAACGGTTGCTGATCGAGCTCGGCCTTAACGATGATGTCCTCGACCACCTCGGCGCCGACGTGCTTGGCTTGAGCGCGCATCTGCTCCATCAGCCACGGGCCCTGGATCGTGTCGGCGAAGCCAGGATAATTCTCGACATCAGTCGTGATGGTGAGTTGTCCGCCCGGCTGGAGCCCGGCGACCAGCAATGGCTTGCGCAGCGCGCGCGCGGCATAGATTGCCGCCGTATAACCCGCCGGACCCGAACCGATGATGACGATAGGGGCGTGGCGGGCGGCGTTCAGGCTCATTCTGGGCTCTTTGCTGGGATTCGGTTTGATCCAATATGGCGTTGCAGCCCGCCCCCTCAAAGCGTCGCAGACGCATAAGTGATCACAGACTAGCGCGGGAATGAGGCCTGGAATTGCCTCGTCGCTTTCCACAGCTATGCTTGCGCCGAGATACAGTCAGAACGGGGTGAGAATTGGCGTTGGGGAAGATCCTGGTTGTCGAAGACGATGCGCTCATCGCCATGGAGCTGGGCGAGCGGCTAGCCGATCTCGGTCACGCCGTCTTGGGCCCAGCGCATACCATTGCGGAAGCGGAAGCGTTGATCGCACGCGAACGGCCCCAGGCGGCTCTGCTGGACGCCAACCTGGGCGGAGAATCGAGCGTGGGGCTCGGCGTGACTCTGGTGGGGCAGGGCGTGCCGGTCGCGTTTTGCACTGGATACGATCAGGTGAAGGGCGCGCCTCCCGAATTGGCGAACGCGCCCGTCTTGGTGAAGCCCTACAGCGACGCCGAACTCAAGGCTGCGCTGTCGAAACTCGTCGCTTAGTTTCAGATCATTGCCTTGCTTGCCCGTTGCGTCGCGCCGCCCAAGCGGTGAGCACGGCGGCCGCAACGCGATCAGTCTCCAGCAAAGCCGGATAAGACCACGTCTCGAGCTTGCCCTTGAAGGGGCGCGCGCAACCGCGCCGCGCCAGACTTTGATGAAAGCGCTCGAGCTTTCCCGCCCTCCCGTCGACGGCGAGGATATGCACCGGCTTTGCTGTGGATGCCGCTTCTGTCGCCATGTTGACGCTGTCGGCGGTGACGAAGATGTGGTCGGCGACGCCGAGGATCGCAGGATAGGGATTGGCGCCGTCGTTCTCGTAAAACACTACGCAATGCGGCGCGAGCCAGGTGCCAAACACCATGCGCGCCGCATCGCCCGTGCGTCGCGACAGCGTCACCATGAGAGAGCCGCCAGTTTCGCGCTGGACGGCGACGAGCGAGTCCGAAATTTCGCGCGCACGCGCCGCCGAAATGTCTTGCCGCTTCGATTTGCCGCCGATCAGCACGGCGAAACGCGGCGAGGGAAGGTCAGCGAGATCGACGTGCGCGTACTCACGAACCGCCTGTTCCAATCGGTCGACTGTCATGCGGTTGCAGGCGCCTACGATTGGAATGACGTTCTGGCCTTTGAGCCCGTCATGCAGCGGCGGCACCACGACATCGAACTCGCGCGGATTCACACGCGGATCCTGCAGTTGCACGACGAAGGTGCGTCCGTTCGACCAGTCGCGCACGCCGATTGCGAACGGGATGGCGGCGCGGCCGCAGCCGATGAAGATATCCGGCCAGGGCGGATCGATGGCGTCGGAGTCGATGGTGGTCGCGCTGCGCGGGGCGGGCGCCAGCGCCGCCGGCATCCAGCTCCACGGGGTGCGGAGCCGCACGCGTTTCGTGGTCAGTGAGACCGGGGCGCGCCGGCCGATGGCTTCCGCGAGCCCGAGCGCTTGCGCCTCGATGCCCGCGCGGCCGTCGGTGACGGCCCACACGTTTAGAGGTTCTGCTGGCTGGTAGCCGGCGCTGCGCATTCAGCCCCCGCCCGGCCTCTGCCTCAGAGGTACTTCACCTTGGTGATCTCGTAGGACTTGGCCCCGCCCGGGGCCATGACCTCGACGACGTCGCCTTCCTCTTTGCCGATCAGCGCGCGCGCGATCGGGGAGGTGATCGAGATCTTGCCACCCTTCACGTCGGACTCGTCCTCGCCCACGATCTTGTATTTGGCCTTGGCCCCGGAATCCTCGTCCAGCAGGTTCACGGTCGCGCCGAATTTCACCTGCTTGCCGGAGAGCTTGCTGACATCGATCACTTGGGCGCGCGCGATCTTGTCCTCGAGCTCGGCCACCCGGCCCTCGATGAAGGCCTGGCGCTCTTTGGCCGCATGGTATTCGGCGTTCTCGGAGAGATCGCCATGGGTGCGCGCCTCCGCGATCGCCTGGATCACGGCAGGGCGCTCTTCGGTCTTGAGACGTTTTAGCTCTGCGTCGAGGGCGGCATAACCCTCGGCGGTCATTGGGATTTTTTCCATGGGAGTGGTGTAAAAGTCCGTCTAGGAGCGAAAAATGTGTATCCGGTCCGGTCCAACGTCAAGCATAGGCCTGAAGGGCGCGTACGCCTAGTGGCGCCCCCGATTTGAGCAGCCGTATGGCCTGGATCGCCGCCCGCGCGCCGGACACGGTCGTATAATAGGGAATGTTCTGCACCAAGGCAGTACGGCGGATCGAATAGCTGTCCCGGTAGGACTGGGCGCCCTCCGTGGTGTTGAAGACGAGCTGGACCTCGCCATTCTTCATGGCGTCGACGATATGGGGCCGGCCCTCGGCCACCTTGTTCACCCGCTGCACCTCGATGCCCTTCTGAGTGAGGTAATCGGCGGTGCCGCCGGTGGCCATGATGCGGAAGCCCAGGTTGGCGAGGTCCTTCGCCACCGGCACGAGCGCTGGTTTATCGGCGTTCTTGACCGAGATGAAGCAGCAGCCCTCGGTCGGCAGATTGATGCCGGAGGCGATCTGGCTCTTGGCGAACGCGGCGACGAAGCTCTCGTCGAGGCCCATGACTTCGCCGGTCGACCGCATTTCCGGGCCCAGCACCGGATCGACGCCAGGGAAGCGCGCGAACGGGAAGACGGCTTCCTTCACCGCCACATGGTCTTTCGACGGCCGGTCGAGCCTTAGCTCCCCGAGCTTCACGCCTGCCATGACCTTCGCCGCCGCCGCCGCGATCGGGCGATTGATCGCCTTCGCTACGAAGGGCGCCGTGCGCGAGGCGCGCGGGTTGGCCTCGAGAATGAAGATCTCGCCGTCCTTCACCGCGAATTGGATGTTGATGAGCCCGCGCACGTCGAGTGCGAGCGCCAACGTCTTGGTCTGCGCCTCGATATCTTCGATCAGTTTCTTCGGCAGCGAATAGGGCGGCAGCGCGCAGGCGCTGTCGCCGGAATGCACGCCCGCTTCCTCGATGTGCTCCATGACGCCGGCGACGAACACGTCGTCGCCATCGCAGATGGCGTCGACATCGACTTCGATGGCGTCGCGCAGGTAGCGGTCGACCAGAAGCGGCTTCTTTTCTGACACCGCCAGCTCGCTCGGTCCGCCGAGCGCGCGCGAGATGCGGGCGATATATTCGTCCAACTCGCCTTCGTTGTGCACGATCTGCATGGCAAGTCCGCCAAGCACGTAACTCGGTCGCAGCATGACCGGATACCCGATCTTGCCGGCGCCGGCGCGGGCTGCGTCAGGTGAAGCGGCGATCGTGTTGTCCGGCTGCTTCAGTCCGATCTTACGCAGCAGAGCCTGGAAGCGATCGCGATCTTCGGCGAGATCGATCGCATCGACGCTGGTGCCGAGGATCGGCGCACCTTCGTCGGCGAGCGGCTGCGCCAGTTTGAGCGGCGTTTGTCCGCCGAACTGGACGATAAGCCCCTGTACGCTGCCGCGCGATTTCTCCGTCTCGACGATCTCGAGCACGTCTTCCGTCGTCAGCGGTTCGAAGTAGAGCCGGTCGGAGGTGTCGTAATCGGTCGACACCGTCTCCGGATTGCAATTGACCATGATCGACTCGACGCCGATCTCGGCGCAGGCGAACGCGGCGTGGCAGCAGCAATAATCGAACTCGATGCCCTGGCCGATGCGGTTCGGACCGCCGCCCAGAATGATGATCTTGTTGCGATCCGACGGCTCGGCCTCGCAATCGGGTGGCAATGGGTTTGCTCCCCCGCTCGCGGGGGAAGAAACCACGTACGCGCCTGTTTCGTAGGTCGAGTACATGTATGGCGTCGTCGCCCGAAATTCGGCGGCGCAGCTGTCGATGCGCTTGAATTGCGGACGCACACCCAGCTTCCGCCGCGCTGCGCGTACGTCGCGCTCGCGCTGGCCGGTGAGCTTGGCGAGCCGCGCATCGGAGAAACCTTGCGCCTTGAGCGCGCGGAAGGCGGCGGCGTCCTTCGGCAGCCCTATGGCGCGAATTTCCGCTTCTTTCGCTATGATTTCGGCGATCTGGCGCACGAACCACGGATCGAAGTGCGACGCGGCGCAGATTTCCTCGACGCTCAATCCGCGTCGCAGTGCTTCTGCGCAAACCAGCAGCCGGTCGGCTTTCGGCGTGACGAGGCGCGCGCGCACGGCGGCGCGGCCGTTGTCTTCGTCCGCGGCGCCCTCGATGGCGATTTCATCGAGACCGCTTAGTCCTGTATCGAGCGAACGCAGCGCCTTCTGCAGCGATTCCTGGAACGTGCGCCCGATCGCCATGGCTTCGCCGACCGATTTCATGCTGGTCGTCAGCGTCGTGTCCGAGCCTTGGAAACGTTCGAACGCAAAGCGCGGAATCTTGGTGACGACGTAATCGATCGTCGGTTCGAAGCTCGCCGGCGTCGCGCCGCCAGTGATATCGTTGGCGATTTCGTCGAGTGTGTAGCCGATGGCGCACTTGGCGGCGACTTTGGCGATCGGAAACCCGGTGGCCTTCGACGCCAGCGCCGAAGAACGCGACACGCGCGGATTCATCTCGATCACCACCATGCGCCCGTTCGCCGGGTTCACCGCGAACTGTACGTTGGAGCCCCCGGTTTCCACACCGATCTCGCGCAGCACCGCGATGCTCGCATTGCGCATGATCTGGTATTCGCGGTCAGTGAGCGTCAGCGCCGGCGCCACTGTGATCGAGTCGCCCGTGTGCACGCCCATCGGATCGACGTTTTCGATCGAGCAGATGATGATGCAGTTGTCCGCTTTGTCGCGGACGACCTCCATCTCGTATTCTTTCCAGCCGATGATGCTTTCTTCGACCAGCACTTCGCCGATCGGCGAAGCCGTCAGGCCGCGGTCCACGATTTCTTTGAACTCTTCGAGATTGTAGGCGACGCCGCCGCCTAGCCCGCCCAGCGTCAGCGACGGACGAATGATGGACGGCAGCTGCACGAAATCGAGCGCGGCGAGCGCCTCTTCCATCGTGTTGCACAAGCGCGAGCGGGGAGATTCGAGTCCGATCTTGTCCATCGCGTCGCGGAACTTCTGCCGGTGCTCGGCCTTCTCGATCACATCGGCCTTGGCGCCGATCATCTCGACGCCGTGCTTTCTCAGAACGCCGGTGCGCTCCAATGTAAGCGCGCAGTTGAGCGCCGTCTGTCCGCCCATCGTCGGCAACAATGCGTCCGGCTTTTCGGTTTCGATGATCTTTTCGACCATCTCCGGCGTGATCGGTTCGATGTAGGTGGCGTCTGCCAAGCCCGGATCGGTCATGATTGTGGCCGGGTTGGAGTTCACCAGAATGACGCGATAGCCCTCAGCCTTCAGCGCCTTGACCGCCTGCACGCCGGAATAATCGAACTCGCACGCCTGGCCGATAATGATCGGTCCCGCCCCGATGATCAGGATCGAGTTGATGTCGGTACGTTTCGGCATGCGTCTCCGCCCGCGCGTCAGCGGCCAAGAATCGATCCATTCAGCGGATCGCGCGTGCTTACGGCAGACGGGGCGGGGGGACAAGCCCGCGCCATGCAACGCGGGCTTGTCCTGGCGCTAGACGGCAGCGGTCTGTGGGCTCCGGCTCGGGCGCAGCAGCAGAGTAAGCGCCACACCCAACCCCAGCGCGATGAAGCCGCCAATGCCGACGATGCCGTTCCACGGAAAGACAGGGTTGCTCAGCGTGACCATCGTCAGCCCGCCGACGGCGTTCAACGTGCCGTGAAGAATGCCGGCGGCCCAGACCGAAGCGCCGCGGTCACGGACCAACGTCAGAATCGGCGACAGCAACATGCAGAAGGCGACAAACAGCCCAACGCCGACGGCGCGATTGTCAGGATAGTTGAGGCCAAAGAACAGGATCGCTGGAGCGTGCCAAATGCCCCAGACGACGCCCGTGCCGAGCGAGGCGCGCCAGAAGCCTGCGCCGCGCCACAGATTGTGCAGATAGCCGCGCCAACCGAGTTCTTCGCTGAAGGTGAGCACGACGGCGTTGATGAGCGCGCCGATGACGAGAGCCTGCGCCAGTACGAGCGGCGTGAGGATCGGCGCCAACGCGCGCACCTGTTCGGCCTGCTCCGGCGCGGCTTGCTCGACCATTGCGATCGTGCCTGCGCCCGGGTCGACAAACGAACTGCCACCGAATGCGATCGACAGGGCGACCGATGTAGCTGCGATCAGAATTGGCGCGAGATAGGCCGCGAGCCACCACCAATTGGGCCTGAAGCGAAGCCCCAGCGATGCAGCGCGCCGGCCCTTCTCGAATGCCAAGGCGCAGATCAAGGCCGCTATGGAGGGCCCGAACATTGAAGCGCCGAGCACTGGCACGAGCATGTTGGGATTTTCGTGGAGTTTCAGCGCCCAGCTGCCGATCACGATCGCCCAAGAGATCGCGAAGGCGATCGCCAGGAAGATGATGGATTTGTTGGTCGTTGACATCATGCACCCCCGTTTTTGTTGTCTTCCGCCGGCGCTGGCTCGCCGAGCCGCACGCCCCGTGCGCGTAGCGCTTCGCGCAGCAGGAATTCGATCTCGGCGTTCACGCTGCGCAATTCTGCGCTCGCCAGTCTGGCGACGGCGTCGTGAAGCGCCGGATCGAGCCTGAGCGCGAAGGCTTTGCGTTCTGCAGCCATGGCCTGAGCGCCTACTGGTAGAGCGAGCCTGCGTTGACGACGGGCTGAGCGTCGCGATCGCCGCACAGCACGACCAGCAGGTTCGAGACCATGGTCGCGCGACGTTCGTCGTCGAGCGCGACGATCTCGCGTTCGCTCAGCTGTTCGAGCGCGTGCTGCACCATCTCGACGGCGCCTTGGACGATGTAGCGGCGCGCGGCGAGCACGGCTTCGGCCTGCTGGCGGCGCAGCATGGCGCTGGCGATTTCAGGCGCGTAGGCAAGGTGGCTGAGCTTGGTCTCATCGATGATGACGCCGGCCACCGCGACGCGCTCCTGCAGCTTCTCGCGCAACAGCGCGGAAACCTGGTCGGCGTCGCCGCGCAGAGTCGGCTCGTCGTGTTCGGCGTGATCGTAAGAGAAGTGCGAGGCAATCTCGCGCACGGCGGTTTCGATCTGGATGTCGACGAAGGTCTGGTAGGCGTCGACGTCGAACAAGGCCTGGGCCGTGTCGGTCACGCGCCAGACCACGACGGCGGCGATCTCGATCGGGTTGCCGCGTTTATCGTTCACCTTGAGCTTCTCGCCGGTGACGTTGCGGACGCGAAGGCTGATCTTCTTCTTCGTGTACCAGGGCAGCACCCAGCGCAGGCCGGGCTGGCGGTCGGTGCCTTTGTAATTGCCAAACAGCGTGATCGCCGCGCCTTCGTTGGGCTGCAGCGTGTAGAAGCCGCAGAGCTGCAGCACGAACACCAACGACAGCACGATCGTGCCGATGCCGTTGAAGGCGCTCTCGTTGCGGATCAGCTCGATGACGAGCCAGATCAGGGCGATCAGAACCACCAGCGTCAGCAGGAGCATCATCCCGCCGTTAGACGTGTTGGCTTTGCGTTCTTGCGTACGATTAAGGTCGGCGGCTGCCATGACATACCCTCTCATGCCATCAAAGTGATATCACTTTAATAGCAAAAATTCCGCGCCGCAAGCGGAAAGTTCCACCATTCACCACGTGTTCAAGGTCAAATATTAAGCGCGCTCTGATACCGCATTGGTCCATAAGTGTCGGTTTTGGGGGCCAAAAATGGTAATCGCGCCATTCACCAAGTCGCCTTCAGGTGGCGCTTTCACGCGCAATGAAGCCGGCAACGTGGCCATGATGTGGGGCCTCATGGGCACGGTGCTCGTAGGTCTGATCGGCATCACCGTGGACTTCACCCGCGCGCAATCGCTGCGCAGCGCCATGCAGAACGCTGTCGACGGCGCTGTTCTGGTGGCCGAGCGCAGCTCCAATCTGCCGATGGCGCAGCGCACCGCCGCCGCGCGCGCTTTCTTCGACGCCGAAATAGGGGCGTCTGTCTCCAACTTGACGTTCAATGTCATAGAGCTGGAAGAAGGTGGCCACCGCGTCGAAGCCAGTTCGCCGTTGTCGATGAGCTTGGGCGGCATCATCAGTCCCGACGCCTGGACTGTCGGCGTTTCCGCCGAAGCCCAAGCCAACGCCAGCCCGCCGATCGAAGTCGTGCTCGCGCTCGACAACACCGGTTCGATGTCGAACGACATGGATGCGTTGCGCGATGGCGCTCAGGATCTGGCCGAGTTCCTGATGGGACTCGACGGCGACACCGTCAGCGTGGGGCTCGTGCCGTTCGTCGCCCAGGTGAACATCGGCACAAACCACTCCGCCTGGTTGGATACGGCCGGAACCAATCCGTACAATGGCGCGATGCTCGAGGGCCGCTATCTCGGCTATCGCAACACGACCAGCGGATCGTGCACCGGCGCCGCATATCCGACGACCTTCGGCGGATTCGAGGTGCGTTGGATCAAGGGCGCTGCGTCTTATCCCTCGAGCTATCAGAACACCGGCCGCTGCTACGCCTTCTCGCCGGCGAGCGTGAACGTGTGGTCGCTTTACGCCAATTTGCCGAGCAACGCACAATGGGGCGGCTGCGTCGAGATGCGCCCGCCGCCTTACGACATCAGCGACGCTCCCCCGAGCGCCGGAACGCCGGCGACGCGCTGGGTGCCGTTCTTCTCGCTCGACGATGGCGGCGACGTTTCGGGCCCGGACAACAACTGGATCACGTCGACAACGTACGACACGACCAATCCGCTTGCCTTGTCGGGCTCGCCGAGTTGGACCGCAAACACCGCCACGAACCTTGTGCGGACCCTTTCGGTCTACAAGTACCGCTCCGGCGTGCCTGTCAGCATCAGCACGAGCAACACAAGCGGTCAGGGGCCAAATCGCGGCTGCCCAACGCCGATCGTGCCGCTCACAACCAACGAAAGCACCATCGTCAACGGCATTCAGAACATGGTGCACTGGAATGGCGGCGGCACCAACCAGATCGAAGGTTTGGCCTGGGCGTGGCGAGTGGTCTCGCCTGGCGCGCCGTTCACCGAGGGCCGGCCCTATAACGACCCCAACGATCCGGTGCGCAAGGTGATCGTGCTATTCACCGACGGCGACAACACGTCGCTGGACAGCAACAATTCTTCGATGCTTTCGGATTATGCCGGCCTCGGCTATCGGCGCCTGTTCAGCACATATCAGAACACCGACGTGCCCACGGTGAGCGGATCGACCGCCACTTGGAGTGCGGCGATTGCGCCTGCGTGGCAGCGCAGCGGCATCAACACCTCATCGTCCTCGGCCGTGAACTACATCAACACCCGACAACTCGAGCTGTGTCAGGCGATACGTGCTCAGGGTATCGAGATTTACGCAATCGGCTACGACATCGCGTCAGGGGGAACGGCTGAGCAATTGCTGGAAGATTGCGTAACGCAGGACGGCGAGCACTATTTCAGCGCCGACAACGCCCAGCAATTACAGGACGCTTTCGACGCGATCGGCTCCGGGATCGGCTCGCTGCGGCTGACGAACTGAGGCGGCGCAAGCATTCGTTCACCAATCTCGCGAGCGGAATGTTAGCTCTTCTTTGCTATTCGTATCTGCCAAACACGCATTGGGGTGTGGGCAGATGGTCCGAGTAGCCGGAACGCGTTCGACGCGCAGCTTGCTGAAAGATCGCAGCGGCAACGTCGCCATGATGTGGGGTTTGATGGGCACCGTGCTCGTGGGCCTCATTGGCATCACCGTGGATTTCACCCGCGCCCAAGCCATCCGCAACGCCATGCAGAACGCCGTGGACGGCGCAGCGCTCGTGGCCGAGCGCAGCTCGAACTTGCCGCTGTCGGCCCGTACCGACGCAGCGCGCGCGTTCTTTGACGCCGAAGTCGGCAACATGATTTCGAACGTCAGCTTCGAGGTCCAGCCGCTGACCGGCGGCGGTCACCGCGTCACCGCAAGCGCGCCGATGCCGATGAGTCTGGCGCGCATCGTCAACGACGATGACTGGATGCTCGGCGTGAATGCGGTGGCGCAGGCCCAGGCCAGTCCGCCGATCGAAGTTGCACTGGTGCTCGACAATACCGGCTCGATGGCCAACGACATGAACGCACTGCGCAGCGCTGCATCCGATCTCGCCGACGATCTCCTGTCGCTCGATGGCGACACCGTCCGTGTTTCGCTCGTACCGTTCGTGGCGCAGGTGAACATCGGCAACGAGCAAAGCCACCTGGCTTGGATGGATCAGGCAGGCACCGCGCCCTACAATGGCGAGATGCTCGAAGACCGTTCGATCGGCCATCGTTCGTCGAGCGGCACCAGCAATTGCACCACGGGTCTTCCGGCGCCGCCCTCAGGAAGCGCCTATCCGATCACATGGCGCCGCGGCGGCGGCTTGCTCGGGGGTCTGACCGGAGGCGGCAACGGCTCAACGAGCCGCTGTTATGCGTGGACGCCGTCGGACGGCGTCAACTACTTCACCCTCTACGATCGCATCTCCAACGAAGACTGGAAAGGCTGCGTCGAAGCGCGTCCTGAACCCTACGACATCACTGATGCGGCGCCCTCGGCTGGCGTGCCCGCGACCATGTTCGTGCCGTTCTTCTGGCTCGACACGCTCGACAGCGATCACAACCCGAACGGCGCCAGCAACACATCGAACAACTACATGGATGACGACACCGGCGACATCAGCGGCGTCACCATGACGACCTCCATGAGCAGCAGCACCGGATCGCCGGAGCAGCAAGCCATGGCGCACATGTTCAATCCCTATAAGTTCCGCAATTCCAGCGTTTCTCTCGACACTTCAGCGCCGGATACGCGCGGGCCGAACCGCGGTTGCCCGACGCCGATCGTGCCTCTGACGACCAATGAAACCACGGTGCAGAATGCGATTGCAGCGATGCGCCACTGGAGCGGCGGCGGCACCAATCAGGCCGAGGGTCTGGCGTGGGGCTGGCGCGTGCTTTCGCCGACTGCACCCTTCACTGAAGGCGCGGCCTACGGTCCGGATGTGCGCAAGGTCATCGTGCTGATGTCTGACGGCGAAAACACCAATGTCGGCAACGACCCGCTGCTGTCGTCGGACTATTCGGCTTACAACCACATGGGTTTCTGGCGCGATTACGTCAATGGCAATGTGATGGGCCAGCTCGTGGGCGCCGTGCTGCACGGTGTCCTGCCGCCGCAATACCGGCGCAACATTACCAGCACGACGAATTACGTCACCTATGTCAACAGCCGCCAGGCACAGCTCTGCAACAACATCAAGGCTGCAGACATCGAAATATACACCGTCATCTTCCGTGAAACCGATCAGGCGACCGAGAACATCATGCGCAACTGCGCCTCCGGCAGCGATCACTTCTTCCGCGCCGACAACGCGCAGGAATTGTCGGAAGCCTTCGACGCCATTGGCTCCGGCATCGGCTCGCTTCGGCTGACTCAGTAGAAATGGCAATTGGCTAGGGAACTGCGGCCTCTTCTGCCGATTGCCTGTTGCCCAGTGCCTTCAGCCCAACACCTCGTTCTCCTCATCGAGCAAAACGACGGTTGGGCTGTAATTGCGCGCCTCTTCGGCCGGCACGTGGCAATAGGCGATGACGATGATCGGATCGCCGATCTGCGCCAGGCGCGCGGCCGCGCCATTGATGCCGAACGTCTTTGATCCCCGCGGCGCTTCGATCGCATAGGTGGTGAAGCGCGCGCCGGTATTGATGTTCAGCACGTCCACCTGCTCGTGCGGCAGGATGGTGGCGCGGTCCAAGAGATCGGCGTCGATCGAAATCGAGCCTTCATAGTTAAGGTCGCATTGCGTCACGCGTGCGCGATGCAGCTTGGCTTTCAGCAATGTCAGCAGCATCTATTGCGGCGCCTGGAAGTTGACTGCGATGCGCGCATTGGCGCCGACTGCGCTAGTGCCGTCCGACAAGGTCGGGCGTGCGCGATAGGAATTCGCCACCCGCATCGCCGCCGCGCCAAAGCCTGCGCCCACCGGCGTTTCCGACGCCACAGAGCAGGCGACGCCGAGATTGCCTTGGACCCGGCAATCGAGCACCACGCGCCCGCCAACGCCGTCGCGCAGGGCCCGATCGGGATAGCGTTCGCGAATGCTTTGGCCGGATGGGCGCTGCGTCCACACCACCGAGCCGGCCGCGCGCGGCGGCGCCGTGGTCGAAGGGCCGACAATGTTCGGCTCGACATTGGCGGTCTGCACCGGCGGAGGGTCGATCGGTACGATTGTCGAGCCCTGATTTGAGTTCGGAAACAGCGGCGCAGGTCCGCCGGTCGATGTGTTACTGGCGACTTGGGTTGTCGGTGGCGGCGAGGCTGCGCGCGAGGCTTCGCGTTCGGCGGCGGCGCGCTCTGCGTCGCGCTGTTGTCGTTCACGCTCTCGCCGCGCTGCCGCGGCCTGCGCTTCGCGATCCGGGCGCGTCGTAACGGCTTCCGACAGAGGCACGCTCGGCGCTTCCTCGAGCTCGGAAAGGTCCGGCGACGCGTCGGTTCCTGCCGCCGGCGTCGTTTCGACCGCTTGCTCAGAGGCGGCAGGCGTCGAATTGCCCATGCCTCCGCCAAAATAGAGCCCGCCCGCGAGCGCGGCGCCGCCCAGCAGCGCAATCAGCACGAACGCGCGCAAAGCGCCGCCTTGGCCCTTCGGCGGATCGAGCAGGTCGCGGGAATAGTCGCGTTCGATCGGCGGGCGCCGGTTCGGCGGCGGCTCGAGCCGGCGCTGTGTCGGCGGCAGCGCATCGGGCCGGCGTGGCGGCGGCTCCGTACGGCGCTGGGGCGCTTCGGCGCGCGGCGCAGGCGGTGGCGGACGCACGGCTGGGCGCGGAGCAGGCGCATCGCCGGGACCGGTGAGCTGCTTCAAACGCAGTTCGGCAACTTCCGAGAACGCGCCATCGGGGCCGTAGCGCGCAAGGTAGTCCATGAAGTCGGAGGGATTGCGGCTGTCGCGGATGGCGCGCCAGTGTTCGGCCTCCGAGCCCAACGGATCGGACGATGGCGGGACGCGGTAGCTCGGCGGCGGCTCCGGCGGCGGCGCGCGGTAGGCCGGTTCCTGGCGCCGTGGCGGCGGCTCGGCGCGGATCGGCGCGCTGCGCTGCGGGCGCTCGTAGGCCGGAGGCGCTTCGCGGTGGGCGGCGCCGACACCGGCGCCCGCGCGCGCGGTGTTCACCATGCGATCGACGGCGAAGAAGAGGGGATCGAGCGCGGGATCGTTGGGATCGCCGTCCCAATGCGAGAGATCGAACGCCGGCGATGAGCCGATTGAAGACGGCGGCGGGGGCTCGATGAGACTCGCGACGACCGCCTTGTCGGCGTTGATCACGCGCTGTGCTGCGTCCAGAAACGGCCGTGAGCGGATCGAAGCTTGGGACCAGACCACTACGCCCGCGCCGCTTGAACGCAACGCCCCGTCGCTCGACGGCGCTCCGCCGATCGAAAAACCGGCAGCCTCGAACATGTCCGCAAGCGCCTTCGCCTGCGGCTCGTCCTCACGGACACATACGATGAGCACGTCCGCCATGACGTCTCCT
>JBFWYQ010000010.1:0-130713 GCA_050186235.1 Hyphomonadaceae bacterium | reverse complement strand
TTCTGCGCGAAGGCGATGGCGCCCTGCTCGATCTCCTTGCGCGTCGCTGGGTCGACCAGTCTGCCCAAGCCCGCCAACATGTAGATCGCCTCGACCGCGGGACCAAGGCCGCGACGGTGCGGCCGTATCGGTCAAATCCGATCACGGCATTGTCGACCTGGGCCGTCTCGAGAGCTTCAGCAAAATTCGCGCGCGCCTCTGACGTCGACAGGACCGGGGCCTTCTTGCGCGAACGGCCTGATCCTCGGAGTGATTTCATAAAATTGCTCGTTCTTCCTGTGGCAACACGCCAAACAAATTCGCGGCCCAATCGATCGGCAGAACCCCAAACAAATCGGCTGTCCAATCTACGGGCGGCGGCTCGTCGCGAACCCAAGAATACAGCAAGATATGAAAGCCGCTGCGCTGGCCGACACATCTTGGTTCGAGATGCGCTTCGAAGCTCACTCGCCGAGCATCACGCTCGCCTAAGCGAGTAAAGGAAATACAGCGAGTTGCAAGAGTCGATGCAATTCTTCGTAACGCCCTGCGCAGCGATGCGACGAAATCGCGCGCACTGTAGGATTGGTTACGGTAAAATTCTCCAAATCGTTGTGAGAGTTGCGGCGCAAAGCAGCTTTTGTACATTTCCAAACCGCGACTGAGTTTTCGTCGCGTCAAGCTTAACAAGGCTGTGATTACACCCTCCACGCCGGGTAGGACCAACGCGCTCGCTGTTTCGTCTTTGCCGGTTTTGCGGCGTGGTTGAGCCGGCGAAGGGCCATCCGGACCGGCGCGATGGAGCAGCGTTTTGCCCGGCGGCGGCGGTATGTCGTTCGGAGACGGCGGCGTCGTCAGGGTCACGACATACTCGCGGATTTCCCGGGCGCGATACTCCAGCATGAACCAGTGCCTGCCGACGTCGAACTTCGACCAGATCAAGTCATCGATGTCCGCGGCGGCGCCGAATTTCGCGATCGCCGGATCGTTGTTGCGCGCGGCCTCGGCCAAGCGGATGCGCCACAGCGCCTTCTTGCGCAGCTCGATGACCTCGTCGGTGCTGATGTCGCGCAGGGCCTGGACCTCTTCGGTCCAGACCAAAGTGTAGCGGGGCGCCTTGCGCCGTTCCCGTTTCTGTTCTTCCCCGTTTTGCTCCTTGCCCGCCTTTGTCTTGATTTTTATCGCCTCTTGCGCGTTCTGCGGTTCGAGCTTCATCGCCTGCCAATCCCTCGCCGTTTGGACGCCAATCCCGCTGTTGCACTTCGCAAAAGCGAACGCGCTTTTTCCAACGCCGTCAACTGATGCCAATGGACAACAATCAACGTCCGCGAGCGCGCGCAGAGCGCGAGAACAACGCAACCGCTGGGCGCGGCTTTGTGCGCTTTGTACAACATGACGCCGTCGCCTGCGCGACGGCGTCCGCACGCTTTTTCTCCGGCCAACCCAGCAGCCGTCGCGGGCAGGCGCCGGGGTTGGCGAACGGTGGCGCCCTACCCCGCCGGTCGCGCAGCTGACGTGCAGGCCTTTCGCGCTGCCGGCGGCCCGAGGCAGACCCAGCATTAAAAAAAATTTCGCCTGGGGGCGGAACGGTTGGCTTGGCCGGTCGTTTATTGCACGGCGCCGACCTACTCCCCCCGCCCAGGCGCCACCGCAGCACGGGCCGGATCGTCAGATCCGGCCCAACTGCTTTGGCTACAATCCCATGAAATGACTGGCGAAACCGCCCGTGGCCGTCCAGGCGTGCAGCATCCAGCCGGACTGTTCGGCAGTCTTGGGGGCAATCGGCTGGCCTTCATCCAGGGCCAGCCCGTAGGTCCATGAGCTCGAGGGCGCGACGATGGCCGGTGCGTGGGCGACCTGTCCGATTACCATCCTGTGGTGATGACCGCAGATGATCCGCGCCACTTGGCGGTGACGGGCGATGACGGATTCAAACAACCCAGCGTCGAGGAGACCGATGCGGTCAAACAGCAGATCGTGCGTCGGAAACGGAGGATGGTGCAAAGCGACGATCGTCGGCGTGTCGGGCGCGGCCGCCAAGGCGCCGTCCAGCCAATCGGCGCCCGCCTGGGTCAGCACGCCATGGGTTTTGCCCGGAACCACCTGATCGATGGCGACGACGCGAACGGGCAGGCCCTCGATCACGTAGGAAAGGAACCCTTCGCGCGGCAGGTAGGCGTGGCCGGGAAAAGTCCGGCGGATCAGTGCGCGATCGTCATGATTGCCGGGCATCAGATAAAGCGGCGCCGGCGGATCGAGGACGCATTCGGCCAGCGCCGCATACTCATCCGAGCGCTCGTCGTTCACGAGATCGCCGGTCAGCAGGATGATGTCGGCGCGATAAGCCTTGGCTTGCGCCATGGCGCGCTTGAGCTGACGCGCGGCTTCGCCGCCGTCATCGGCGCGAACATGCGAGTCAGAAATCTGTGCGAGCCGGAATTCTCCGCTCATGCTCCCTACCCCAGCTTCACTTAAGGTCTGCCCGAGCGGCGGACCATGAAGCCAGCGGCCAGTTCTGACTGTGCCCGCGGTCACACTCCAAGCACTTTTCTGCGAGCGTCAGTCGAGCGTGCGCACGACGCGGAACCCGATGCCTTGGGTGCGCGCGGCGGGTTCGGCCGAGCGGCGCGCGGCGGCGCGCAGCACCGGCGCCTGATCGTTGTAGCCGCCGCCACGATAAACACGACGCCGGCACTCGTCAGACTGCACCGCGACGCCATCGATCGGCGCAAGCTCGTAATTGGCAGCGTAGCAATCCTCTACCCATTCGCCGACATTGCCGTGCATGTCGTGGAGACTGAACGCGTTAGCGGCATGGGCGCCGACAGGAGTCGTTTGGCGCGCGCGGAACGTCGCTTGCGTCGCCGTCACGCGCGGCCCGAACGTGTAAGCGTCCGTCTGACCGGCGCGGGCGGCGTATTCCCATTCCGCCTCACTGGCCAAGCGATAACGAAGCCCACCTGCCTGGCCGTTCAGCCAATCGAGATAGGCCTGCGCATCTTCCCACGAAACGCCGCTGACCGGGCGGGCGCCGCGGCCCCAGCCGCCGTCCGGCGGCGAGTAACCGTTGCAGCCGCCGCCGGCGAGACATGCATCCCACTGCGCGAAGGTGATCTCGTACTTGGCGATCGCAAACGGGGCGAGCGACACTTCATGGCGCGGCCCCTCATCGCGGCCGCGACCAGGCTCGTTGTCCGGCGAGCCCATCATGAAGAGCCCGCCAGCCAGCACCACCATTTCCGGACAGCCGGAGCAATCGCTGAAGGTGTAGCCCGGAACGTGTGTTGGGATTTCTTCCACTGGCGAGGCCGGGGTGTCCGGCGTCGCCGCCGCTTGCTGCACCGAGGCGGCTTCCGCTGTCGGCTGCCGCGTCGCGATTTCCTGAAGCATGCGGAAAATGGTCGGGCTGAAATAGGCCAGCACGCCTAGCGCGGCCGCCGCCAGCGCCATCGCGCCGAAGCGCCGCGATGCGCGCGCGAACTTCTGCCGCTTCGAGAGGATCTCGAACGTCTGCACGCGCTGATCGATGTTATCGAGCGGCTTTTGTCCCTTGGACTGGAACGCAGCTTGCGGCGAGTTCCGCGCCATAGAACGAAATTCGGCGGAGACCAGCGCCGTTCCGGGTTCGGCGAGTTCCTGCAAACGGGCGGCGACGTTTACGCCGTGGCCCAGCAAATCGTCGGTTGCCGTAACGATCACATCACCGACGTGAGCGCCGACGCGGATCGGCGGTTCGCCCCGGCCGCGCTTGTCGAGAATTTCCTGAACGGCGCCCAGTGCTTGCCCTGCCGAAGCAAACTCGAGCATGAAGCCGTCGCCGGCGGTGTTGAACAATCGCCCGCCGTTAGCGATGGCGACGCGCTCGATCCGCGCCCGCAGGTTTTCGACCTTGCGCGCGGCGTTGCGCTGATCGCGTTCCGACATGGTTGAGAAGCCGACAATGTCGATCGCCACAATCGACGCCAGCCTGATTGCTCTGTCTTCGCCCACTTGTTCGGTCACGGCTCAATCCCCACCCGGTGAGGATAAGCCCCTCGCCGGGACATTGCTATAGTTCTCCTGTTCGCCTGAACGGACGCTGAGACAAAAGTACATGTGGCGTTGGATGAAATTCTCACCCGTGACGGCGGCGACGCCTCAGCGGACCGCCGTCTGAGGCGCCGGCGCCAGCAGATGCTTGCGGATCTTGCCGGCCGCAGTTCGGGGAAAGTCTTCGACGAACGTCACGTAGCGCGGCGCCTTGTAGGCTGCGAGATGGGCGCGGCAGAACTGAATCAATTCGCCGGAACTCGGTTGGGCAGTCCCCGGCCGCATCATGACGAAGGCGTGCCCCACCTCACCCCACTTCTCGTCGGCGACGCCGACAATTGCGCTTTCGAGCACGGCGGGATGACGGGCAAGGACGTTTTCGATTTCCGCAGGATAGACGTTTTCGCCGCCTGAAATGTACATCTCCTTGATGCGCCCAGCGACGTAATAGCAGCCATCGGCGTCGCAGCGGCCGATGTCGCCGCTCTTCAGCCAGCCATCGGCGGTGAAGGCGCGCGCGGTTTCTTCGGGCTTGTTCCAATAGCCTGGCGTGAGTCCCGGCCCACGCATCCAGATCTCACCGCTCTCGCCTTCCGGCGCGTCGTTTCCCTCTGAATCCACGATGCGCACATCCAGCAGCATTTGCGGCTTGCCGACCGAACCCATCTTCGTGAGCACATCTTCCGGTGCGGCGATGAACGCGGTGGGGCCTGTTTCGGTCATACCGTAGCCGTTGCAGACACGCACGCCTTTGGCCGCAAACTTCTCGACCAGCACGTCCGTCAATGGCGCCCCGCCGCAGCCCCATGTGCGCACGTGCGCGAGATCCGCGCTTTCGAACGCGGGGTTGCGCGCAAGTTGCTGATAGACGGCCGGCACGGCGAAGAAAATGTCGAGCCGCGACAGCAGCGCGAACACGCGCGCTTCGTCGAACGCCGGCAACACGATGACCGTACCGCCGGCGATCAGAGTCGGAATCGTGACAAGCTGAATGCCGGCGGTGTGAAAGAGCGGCAGAAAATTGAGCGTCGTATCGCCGGCGCGCAGATCGAACGCCTGGGTGACATGAAACGCATTCACCGCAGACATCTGGAAGGTCTGCATCACGCCCTTCGGCGTTCCTGTGGTGCCCGACGTGTAGCTCAAGAACCAAACCGCATCGCCGGACCAGCGGCGGTCGCCGGTGCAAGGCGTGGCGGTGGCGAGTGCGGCCTCGTATCCCTGATCGAGGGACAGCAACGGAAGCGCGCCGCTGATCGCCTTTGCCGTTTCCCCGTCTTCCTTGCCAAACACGACCAGAGCCGGTTCGCAATCCGCCATGACGGCGGCGAGTTCGGTCACCGGGGCGCGCCAATTCAGCGGCGCGAGGATCGCGCCGAGTTTGGCGCACGCGAACATGATTTCGAAGAACTCGATCCGGTTGCGGCAGAGAATGGCGACACGGTCGCCACGCGTAACGCCGCGCGACGCAAGCACGGCTGCCGCCCGAGCGCAGCGATTTTCGAGTTCAGCATAGGTGATTGCGCGCCCGCTCAGCGCGTCCTCGAACGCGACGCGATGTGGCGTCAGCGCCGCCCGTTTCGCGGTGATGTCGACAAGGTCGACACCCATGTCACCCTCCCAACGCGCATCTCTCAGGACGCGTCGCCATTCTTGGCCCGCGGCGCGAGCCCGTTGATCATCAAGTCCGAAGCCGCCTCTGCGATCGATGCGGAATCTGCATCGTCCTCCCACACGCCGTAGCGCAGGCCGAGAAACGTCGAGGCGCCCATGAGCGCCCAGACACGGACTTCATCGTCCTGGCCGGCGCTGATTTCCCCGCGCGCCGCCGCACGCGCCAGCTGCTGACGATAAGCGGCCGAGAAGGTGCGGTAGTATTCGCGGTAGGCCTCGGGCGCAACGAACTGCGCCTCCATGACGACCCGGTAGAGCGCTTTGTGCGAGCGCACGAAATCGAGATAGGCCTGAATGCCGAGCCGCTCCGCCTCGAGCCGGTCGTGCGCGCCGCGGGTGCTTTCCGTCAGAGCGTGGCGGGTGCGCGCTCCCATGTCGGCGACCAGCGCCCGGAACACCTCTTCTTTGCTCTTAAAGTACACGTAGAAGGTGCCGAGCCCGACGCCGGCGCGCTGGGTGATGTGACTGATCGCGGTCTCGTGGTAGCCGCGCGCCCCGAACTCTTCGCTGGCCGCGTCCAGGAGCCGGCGCAAGGTCCGCCTGCCCCGCTCCGTTTTTGGTCCCGATCGCTCATCAACCGCGTCCGGCTCGGAACCTGAATGTTGACTCATGTTTCAAGTCTCCGATATAAGCCGGTCCAGCACAACAAAATTCGGCCCGAGAAACGGTCCGAGGGGGGAAGTCCGGGCGGATGCCTGTCCATGTTCTGCCAGATGGGGCGGCCATGTCCTACGCCGAAGCCGGCGCGGGCGCCCCAATCGTTCTGGTGCATGGCTGGGCCGCCAACGGCGGCTTTTTCAGTGACTTGGCGGACCAACTCGCGAAGAGCCATCGCGTCCTCACTCCCACGTTGCGCGGCCATCCCGGCTCCGGCCACGGGGCATCTCCCCTCACGATCGAGACGCTCGCCGACGATATCGCGCATTTCTTCGAGTCGCTCGATCTGAAGAACGCGACTGCGCTCGGCTGGTCGATGGGCGCGATGGTGCTCTGGGCGGCCGAAGCTCGGATCGCCCCTCGCCTCGCCGCGCTGATCGTCGAGGACATGGCGCCGCGCCTGACCAATGACCTGACCTGGGCGCATGGCATCGCCAGCGGCTACAGCGCCGGCGATGTCGCCGCCACGATCACTGAAATCGGCGCCGACTGGCCTGCGTCTGCCGCACGGTTTGCGCCCCGCATGTTTGCCGCCAACACGCGGCGCCCCGAGCTCGAAGCCTGGGCCGCGCGCGAGATGGCCAAGGCCGACGCCGACGCTATGGCCGCGTTTTGGGCCTCTATGGCGGCCCAGGATTTCCGCCCCGCGCTCGCTCGCATCGCAACACCGATGCTCGTGATCCACGGCGGCGACAGTCAGATCTATCCCGACGAAGCAACCGCGTTCGTGGCGCACGCGGCGCCCAACGCAAAGCGCATCGTCATCCCCGGCGCAGGCCACGTGCCTCATCTCGAAGCGCCGAACGATTTCTTGAACCACGTCGAGGCTTTTGTCCGCGAAACGCGGCGGCCTGAACTGAGGAGCGGAGGAGCAGTCCCATGAAGCGGTTTGGCGAAGGTGCGCGCATTGCGCTGTTGTTGGCGAGCGTCTGTGCATCGCCGTTTGCGCTGACTGCGCCGGCTATGGCGCAGGACGACGTCGTGGCTGAGGAAGAGGAAGCCGTTGTCGTCACCGCGCGCCGGCGTGCGGAAAACCTGCAGGACGTGCCGATCGCAGTGACAGTTCAGACCGCCGAACAGCTCGATCAGCGCGGCGCCGCCGACATCACCGTGCTGCAGCAGACGAGCCCCAACTCCACCGTGCAGGTGGCGCGAGGCTCGAACTCGACGCTGATCGCGTTCATTCGCGGCGTTGGCCAGCAGGACCCGCTGTGGGGCTTCGAGCCCGGCGTCGGACTCTACGTTGACGACGTTTATGTCGCCCGCCCGCAAGCCGCGGTGCTGGACATCTTTGACATCCAGCGCATCGAAGTGCTGCGCGGTCCGCAAGGCACGCTTTACGGACGCAACACTGTCGGTGGCGCGGTGCGCTACGTGACGGCGCCGCTCGACACCGAGGAAGCGCATGCGCGGCTGCGCTTCAACTACGGCACCTACAATCAGATGGAAGCCATCATCTCGGGTTCCGTGCCTCTCACTGAAAACTTCGCCGTCGGCGGCGCGCTCGCGCTCTATTCGCGCGACGGCTACGGCGACAATTTGTTTACCGGGGCGGAGCACTACAACAAAGACGTCGATGCCTACAGACTGAGCGCCGAATGGTCGCCGACCGACGCGCTAAGCATACGTCTTAGCGCCGATGGCGTTGAGGACGATTCCAATCCGCGTCACGGCAGCCGCCTGGCGAGCTTCCCGGCCGGCGGCCCCTCCTACAATGTGCAACCCGACATCTACGACACGCGCGCGGGCTCGGGCGACGACAATCGCGTTTATACCTACGGCGAAGCGTTGCACATCGACTATGAGCTCTCACCCAATCTGACGTTCCGTTCGATCACCGCTGCGCGTCGCGGCAAGACGATCGGCACGATCGACTTCGACAACACAGAATTCCCGACGCTCGACATCCCGGCCTACTATCACGACGAGCAGTTCACGCAGGAATTACAGCTCCTGTTCGATTACGACCGGATTCAGGGCGTCGCCGGCTTGTACTATCTCGACAGCATGGCCGAAGGCGCGTTCGACACCGTGCTCGGCGGCCTCGCCACCACCATTTTCACACAGGGCCGCGTCGACACCCAGTCGCTCGCAGCGTTTGCGGACGTCAGTTTCGACCTGACGGAAGCGCTGGCGCTCTCGGTCGGCGCGCGATGGACGCGGGATGAGAAGACCGGGCGCGTCTATCGCCAGAACTTCACCGGCATCCGCAGCCCGTTCTTCGGCAACAACGCCGCCATCCCCGGCTTGGTGCGGACGAACTACACCAACGATGCGGAATTCGAGGAAGTCACCCCGCGCGTCTCGTTGACCTGGGAGCCTTCGGACAATCTCACGATCTATGGATCGTACAGCCAAGGATTCAAATCGGGCGGTTTCGACATGCGCGGCGACGCCGTGTTCACGCCGAACACAGTCAACGGCTATCAGCCGGAATTCGTCGATACCTACGAGATCGGCTTCCATTCGTCCTGGCTGCAAGGCCGCTTCAATCTGAGCGGCGCGGTGTTCACCTCGGAATACACCGACATGCAGATCACGCGTCAGGAGCCGACGACATTGGGCGGCATCGCCTCCTTCGTCGACAACGCCGCGTCCGCCGACATCAACGGCGCGGAACTGGAAGGCGCTTTCTATTTCACCGACAACTTCCGCACCAATTTCGCGGTCGGTTATATCGACGGCCAGTTCAACGAATACATGTCGAACACCGTCGTCACCAACCCGGCGCCGCCGCCGGCGACGATTGTTGTGCCGATCGATCTTTCGGGATCGGCGGCGCTGCAAAACACGCCGGATTGGACCGGCTCGATCTCGTTCACCTACGAGGCGCCGGTCGCGAACGGCACGCTCGCCTTCACGCCGTCGGCCGCCTATCGCGGCGACAGCCAGATGTTCGAGTTCGCCGCGCCGCTGCTCGATCAGCAAGCGTACACGCTCTACAACGCGTCACTCACCTGGACTTCGGACAGCGATCACGTGCGCCTTGGCCTGCACGCGCTCAATCTGACCGACGAAGAGTATCGCGTCGGCGGCTACAACTTCCCAGGCGCCACGTTCGGCAACTCGATCATCGGCTTCTACGGGCCGCCGCAGACCATCACCGGGTCGATCGAGTTCCGATTCTAAATCCCCTAGACACCTGCCGGCGGCGTGAGTTTCCCTCACGCCGCCGTTTTCTCTCGGGCCAAGACGATGAGCGACGCCGCCGTTCCGGCAAACAGCGCAAGCGCCGAGAAGGACGCCAGCCGCCATCTCGTGCTGGCGCTGCTCTTCATCGTCTACACGTTCAATTTCATCGATCGCCAGATCATCGGCATTCTAGCAGCGCCGATTCAGGCGGAGCTTGGCGCAAGCGACGCGGAGATGGGGCTGCTCGGCGGCTTGGCGTTCGCGCTCTTCTATACCGGCCTCGGCATTCCGATCGCTTGGCTTGCGGATCGCTGGAGCCGCACCTGGATCATGACCATCGCGCTCACGCTCTGGAGCGGCTTCACCGCTCTGAGCGGCGCCGCGACCAATTACACGCAACTCTTTCTCGCGCGCATGGGCGTCGGCGTCGGCGAAGCCGGCGGCGTCGCGCCCGCCTATTCGCTGATCTCGGATTATTTCCCGCCGCAAGAGCGCGCCCGCGCGTTGGCGATTTATTCGTTCGGCATACCGATCGGCAGCGCCGCGGGCATCGCCCTTGGCGGGATCGTCGCAAGCCTCGTCGATTGGCGCATGGCGTTCGTCGTCGTCGGCATCGCCGGCGTTTTGATCGCGCCGGTGTTCCGCGCCTTCGTGCGTGAGCCGGCGCGCGGACGTTATGACGCCAAACCTGCGACGGATGCGCCGAAAGCAGGCTTCTTCTCCGCGCTCGGCGTCGTCGCGCGCAAGCCCAGTTTCTGGCTCCTGTCGTTCGGCGCTTCGTGCTCATCGATCATGGGCTACGGCTCGTTCTTCTGGATACCGAGCTTCCTGCAGCGCTCGTACGATTTCAGCCTTCAGCAGGCCGCGTTCTTCTATTCCGCCATTCTGCTTGTAGGCGGCGTCATCGGCGTCTGGCTGGGCGGCTTCCTGGGCGATAAACTCGGCGCCAAGCGGCGCGCCATGTTTGCGCTGGTGCCCGCGGCTGCGTGGATTCTCGCTGCGCCATGCTATGCGCTCGGGCTGCTTTCGCCGTCGCCGACGGTCGCGTTCTTCCTCTTCCTCGCGCCGACCGCGTTGGGCCTCGTATGGCTCGGCCCGGTGATCGCGGCGGTGCAGCACTTGGCGCCGGCGCACATGCGAACGACCGCGAGCGCGAGCTTCCTCTTCATCAACAATCTGATCGGCATCGGCCTCGGCACCTATCTGCTGGGCCTTATCTCGGACGCGCTCGTCGCACGCTTCGCCGAAGAATCGCTGCGCTATTCGATCCTCGCCGGCACCGGGTTTTATGTGCTGGCCGCCCTGCTCTACCTGATCGCCTCTCGCGGCTTGCAGCGCGATTGGGTGGATTGACGCATTCTGCTGGTTCGTCAGAGGAAGGTCGCCACCGCTCGCAACACCGAATTCAGCTCACCCGCCGAAAGCGCGCCGGCGACGCGCAGCACGCTCGACGGTTCAAATGGTTGCGATTTTCACGGGGCGCACCACGGAGGGCGCCGGAATACTCAAGCTTTCAATTGAAAATAAATGAATGGTCAGTTATAAAGCTATATGGGCCGCGCCTCGGTTCCCAAGTCCAACCTCGCTCCCCGCTGGCGCAGGCGGGCGCAGGCGCGGCCGGAGGAAATTCTGGAGGCGGCGCTGGCCGAGTTTGTCGCGCGCGGGTTCGAGGCGGCGCGGATGGAAGACATCGCCAAGCGCGCCGGGCTCTCGAAAGCGGCGATCTACCTCTACTTCCCAAGCAAGGTCGCGGTGCTGGAGGCGCTGATCGAAGCGAAGGTCGGCCCGCTGGCCGAAAACGTGAAGCAGATCGCGGCGATGGGCTCGGATGATCCGCTCAACGCGCTGCGCATGCTCGCGATGGCGGCCGCGCATCGGCTTTCCGATCCGAACCTGCTCGCGGTGCCGCGCCTCGTCATCGGCATTTCCGGGCGCTTCCCCGAAATCGCGAAATACTACCGTGAGCACGTCGTCGAGAAAGCCCGCGGCGCGCTGGAGAGCCTGATCGAAGGCGCCATGGCGAAGGGTCAGATCCGGCGCGCCGACAAGAAGGCGGTGGTGCGCGCCTTCATCGGGCCGCTCTTCTTCGAAGCGATGTGGACGCATGTCCTTCTCGGTGAAACCGCTCTCAATGAACCGCAAAAACTGATCGAACAGCAGTTTGACGTCTTGCTCTATGGGCTGGAGCCCCGCGCATGCAGCGCATCCTGATCCTCGCTTTGGTTTTGTTCGCCGCAGCATGCGGGCGTGAACCGGGCAGTATACTCCAGGGTTACGGGGAGGCGGATTATATATTTTTAGCAAGCCAAGACGCCGGAATCGTCGGCGAGTTGTACGTGCGCGAGGGCGAAACGGTCGAAGCAGGCCAGCGCGTGTTCCGGCTCGATCCCGAGCGGCTCGGCTATGGCGCGCAAAGTGCTGCGGCGCAGCGTGCGGCGGCAACGGCGGCTGTGCGCACCGCGCAAGCGCAGGCCACACTAGCGCAGCGCAATTATGCGCGCGGCGCGCAATTGGCGGAACGCGGTTTCTATTCGCGCGCGCGCCTCGACGCCGATCGCGCTGCGCTCGATGTCGCCAACGCACAACTGGCGCAGGCGCGCCGCCAAGCCGCGGCAGCCGGCGCTGAAACGAGCTTGGCGGAAGAACGGCTCCAAGATCTTGCCGGCACGGCGCCGGCGGCCGGCACGATCGAGCAAATATTCCATCGCCAGGGCGAAGTCGTTTCCGCCGGCGCGCCGATCGTCGCGCTGCTGGCGCCAGAGAACATGAAGGTGCGCTTCTTCGCGCCGGAGGCGATGTTGGCGCAATTGCCGGTCGGAGCGCGCGTGCTGGTGAGCTGCGACGGCTGCGGCGAGGATGTAGAAGCGCGCGTGAGTTTCGTGTCGCGCGATCCGCAGTTCACGCCGCCGGTGATCTATTCGCTCGATCAACGCGAGAAGCTCGTCTTTCTGGTCGAAGCGCGCTTCGCCGGCGCGACGCCGATCCGGCCCGGCATGCCCGTGGATGTGCGGATCGCGGAATGAACGCGGAAACTGTCATCGACGTGCGTGGGCTGACCAAACGCTTCGGCGACCGCACTGTGGTGGACAATTTCGATCTCCAAGTGCCGCGCGGCGCGATCTACGGTTTCCTTGGTCCGAACGGTTCAGGAAAAACGACGACCATCCGCATGGTGTGCGGACTGCTGAAGCCGGAAAGCGGTGAAGGCGAGGTGCTGGGCTTCGATGTGCTGAGCGAAAGCCTGAAGATCAAAGAGCGCGTCGGCTACATGACGCAGAAATTCTCGCTCTACGAAGACCTCTCGATCCGCGAGAATCTGGAATTCATCGCCCGCCTCTATGGCCTCGATCGGCGTGACGAGCGTGTCGATCAGGCGTTGGCCGACCTCGGCTTGAGTGAGCGGCAAGGCCAGCTCGCGGGCAAGCTCTCCGGCGGTTGGAAGCAGAGGCTGGCGCTCGCCGCGTGCATGATCCACGAGCCGGAATTGCTGCTGCTCGACGAGCCAACAGCCGGCGTCGATCCGAAAGCGCGGCGCGATTTCTGGGACGCAATCCGCCGCTACTCGGCCCAAGGCGTCACGACGCTGGTGTCCACTCACTACATGGACGAAGCCGTGCAGTGCGATTCCATCGCCTACATCGCCTACGGCCGGAAGCTGATCGACTCGCCCACGAGCGAAATTCCGAAACAGATCGGTCTTCACGCCTGGCGCGTCGCCGGGCGGCCGCTGATGCAATCGCAAGAGATGCTCGAGGCTTCGCCAGGCGTCGATCTGGTGGCGCGCTTCGGCGCTGAAATTCATGCGTGCGGCAAAGATGCCGTCGCGCTCGAAGCCGCGGTGCGCGCGGTGAAGCAGGCGCAGCCGCACGTCGACATCGAGCCGATCGAAGCGGGCTTCGAGGAGATCTTCATCTATTTGATGTCCGGCGCGATGGACAATTTCCAATGACCACGCGCTTTCCCGCCTTGGCGGCCATGCTCGACCTCTCGTGGTCGCGGATCGGCGCGGTGTTCATGAAAGAGCTGGTGCAAATGCGGCGCGACCGGCCGACGTTTGCGATCATGCTGATGGTGCCAGTGATGCAGTTGGTGTTGTTCGGTTTTGCGATCAACACCGATCCGCGCCACTTGCCGGCGGTGGTCGAGATGCGCGAAGACGGGCCGATGACGCGCGCCTTCCTCGCTTCGCTGGCGCAATCGTCCTATCTCGACATCGTCGCGGTCACTGAGCGCGCCGAAGACGGCGAAGCGATGATCCGCTCCGGACGCGCGAACTTCCTCATCACCGTGCCGGAAGGGTTCGAGCGGCGCATGGTGCGGGGCGAGCGCCCGCAAATCCTCATCGCCGCCGACGCCAGCGATCCGGTCGCCGCCGGTGGAGCGCTCGGCGCCGTCGAACGCATTGCCCAATCGGCGTTTTCGCCGGAATTCACCGGGCCCCTCGCCTATCTCGCCCAGGCGCCGCCGCCTTACGAAATCGTCGTGCACCGGCGCTACAATCCAGCCGGCGTCAGCGCATTCAACATCGTGCCTGCGCTTCTGGGCGTCATTCTCACCATGACCATGGTGATGATCACCTCGATTGCGCTCACGCGCGAAACCGAGCGGGGAACGATGGAAAATCTGCTCGCAACCCCGGTGCGGCCGCTCGAAGTGATGATCGGCAAGACGACGCCTTATGTCGGCGTCGGCGCGATCCAGGTGGCGATCGTGCTGATCGCGGCGGCGCTCTTGTTCCGCATCCCGTTCACCGGTTCGTTCCTGGCGTTCCTCGTCGCGGTGACGTTGTTCATCCTGGCGAATCTGATGCTGGGCTATCTCATCTCCACCGTCGCGCGCACGCAGATGCAGGCGATGCAGATGACGTTCTTCATCTTCCTGCCGTCGATCCTGCTCTCGGGGTTCATGTTTCCGTTCCGCGCCATGCCCGGGTGGGCGCAGGCGATCGGCGAAGCGCTGCCGATCACGCATTTTCTGCGCATCATCCGCGAGATCATTCTGAAAGACGCGGGCTTTGCGGACATCGCCGGCGATCTCTGGCCGCTGACGCTAATTCTGCTGGTGCTGGCGACGCTGGCGCTTTTGCGGTTCAGGCGTACGCTGGACTGAACGCGCGCCGGCGCCCGCAAGATCGCGACGTCGCCAGGTCGCGAAATCGCGAAATGGGCTTCGGACGTGCGCCTGCGCATCGAAAGGCTTCCGCCTCTCGATTTGGCGATTTCGCAATTTCGCGAGTTCGCGGATTCGCGGTCATGAGCTGTCGGCGAAGGTCGGCGTGAGCGCCAGCCCAAACGGCACAGTCGTCGCAAGCGGCCAGGCGATGGCGAACACGGCGAGCCAGCGGCGGGTGAGGCCGCGGCGCAGGCGCTTGGCGACGCCGGCCGCGTAAGCGTCGATGTTGAGGAGCGCGTGGATCAGCACGCCGATGCGTTCGCCGACATGCTTGCGTTTCAGCTGACGTTTGAGGCGCATGCCGATGATGGCGTCGACGGACGTGCGCGGGGCGATCGAGCGTCCGCGAAAACGGCGGACGCGGCGAGGCCGGCGCCAGCGAAACGCATCGAACGCGCGCGAGACGATCAGCAGCTTGACCTGCTTCGTCAGCCGCTGAAGCGACATGCGCCGGGCGCGCTGGCGCTCGTGACGCGGGCTGAACGGGCCGCCCGCGAATAGCACCTGCGCCAGCCACAGCAACATCGCCAGCGTCGCGGCGATGAGCCGGGCGTGGCGATGTTTGCTGAGGGGGCGGTTCTGGAGCTGCATTGTCGGCGCCGACTGTAAACCCGCCGCGGATCGGTCGGACTGATTTTGCGGCGTGCGTTTGTTTTCAACGCCTTAGGCGAAAAAAAGCATGGATAAAGGCACGCACTATCCCCGGTCTCATGGGTTGGAAGCGCACGTTGGGCGTGGGCAATCCGCGGCGTTCCAGCGCCCGCCCCTCTCCAGACGAGGAGAAGGGCGGCATCGATAACGCGACTTCAACGTGTGGCGACGCTGTTCGGCCCGATGACGTGATCGTCGAGGCGGGTCACCCGATAACGCAACGTGTATTCGGGGCCGGTCGGCATCGCATCGCTGTAGGTGCAATAGCCGCCGGGCGGGGTGTAACCGCACGGTCCGCCCAAAGTAACGGTCCGCTCCAGCGAGGCGCCGGGCCGGCGCAATCGGCTTACCAATTGCTGCGCAGTGTAGGAAATTGTCGCGCGGCCGATCAGATCGTCGCCGGCGCAGAGTCCGTGCTGAAGAACGTAGTGGGCGTTCGGAAGATCGCCATACATGAAACCGCACAGGTCGCGTTCGAACATGGCGACTTCTATTTGGACGAGGTCGGCGCCGGACGTTGCGCACGCGGCGGCCGGTGCAATGCAGCTATCGCGCGCCGCGACGTTCCGCGTCTCGCCGCTGTCGAGGTCTTCATAGACCGCGGTGATCTTGTCTGTCGGCGCGCCCGCGGAAAAGACGAAATAGACTTCGTCCGATCCGGGCCAATCGGCTCCCGACTCGTCGACCGCGCGGAAGTGGACTGCCTCCACCCGGAACTGCGGAGTCGTAATCGTCGGCTGGGCTCTGAGTTCCGGCAAGCGCCGTTGCGCGGACGCCGGGCCGGCAACAACGGCGGCGCAAGCAAGGGCGGCTATGAGGTGGGACAAACGTATGGCGTTCGACATGACGCTCTCCTGTGACGACCTTCTTCCAAGGAGGTGTCAGGTCGAGCGTCCGATTGCAGTGGCGCCGGTCACGCTTCGATTGTTCAGCTTCTATTCATCCAGCCACTTGCGCAGCAGCGTTTCCCATTCGTTTGCGCTCATCGGCGAAGAGGTGAACACGCGTTCTGTGGCTTCGCGCCAGAATTGCGCGCGCTGCACGTCGTCGGGAATGCGTTTGCCGGCCTCGCTGCGCACGCGCGCGGCGGCTTCGAGAAACGTCGGCAAACCTGCCGGCAAGGCAGCGGCGAGACGCGCGCGCACCGCTTCGGTCACCGCCCACGGCGCGCCGGGGGCAGCGACTCCCAGCGCCAATGCGCCCGCGGCGCTGACGCCGCCAAGCACGACATCCGAATTCTCCGGTGCGCCGAGCAAATGAAACACGGCTTGCTGCGCGGCCGCAGCGGTGCGCACGCGCGAGGGCCGCGGCTCGTCACCGCTGCAGACAACGAGCGCTGCGCCCTGGAAATCCTCGGGCCGCCAGCGGCGGAGCTTCAGCCGCACCGCAGACGCCAAACCGCGCATCGCATCCGATGGCGTTTGCTCGAACACGGAGACGCCGGCGCCTGCGGCGAGGAACTGGCGCGCCAGCCCGGCCATGGCCGTGTCGCCGCCAATCAGCACGACCGAACGGCCTGCGAGATCGAGAAAGACCGGATAGTACGGAAACAGGTTGGCCACGGCTGGCAGATCAAGCGCCCGCGGCGCGCCGCACGCAATCCCTCCCCTGCGGAGAGGAACCCAGAGCGTGGTTCGAGATGGATTTAGCCGGCAGCTGCGCGACCGGCTTCGGCCTCGTTCGCACCGATCGCCGCGAACAGCGCGGCGCCGATCTTGTCGTTGTCGCCTTCGCGGGCGAGCGCGATGAGGCGCTCGAAACTCTCGCTCACCTCAGCCAGGGAGCGTGGCGGCGAGGCGACGGCGATGACGCCGGGCGCGGGATCGGCCTCACGCCATTCCTCGGCAGCCACCAGAGCCTCGTGCAGCTTCTCGCCGGGGCGGAGGCCGGTGAATACGATCGGCACATCGATGTCGGGCCTTAAGCCCTCGAGCCGGATCACTTCGCGCGCCAGTTCCACGACCGGCAGCGCCTCGCCCATCTCGATCACCAGCGCGCTGCCCAGCGGCTCGGCGCTGAGGCCGACCGCCGCCGCTTGCAGCAAGGCATCGGCAGCTTGGGGAATGGACAGGAAGAAGCGCGCGACCTCGGAATCCGTCACCGTGAGCGCCTCGCCAGCGGCGAGCTGGCCTTCGAAGATCGGCGTCACCGAGCCCGCCGAGCCAAGCACGTTGCCGAGCCGCACAGGAATCGCACGGAAGGGTCCTTCACGGTCGATCGCCTGGCAATAAATCTCGCCCATGCGCTTGGAGGCGCCCATCAGGCCGGACGGATCGACGGCTTTGTCGGTCGACACGAAAATCATGTCCGCGCCGACCGCGCGGGCGGCCTCGGACACATTCTGCAAGCCGCAGATGTTCGTGAGCACGCCTTCGCATGGGAATGCTTCGACGATCGGCACCTGCTTCAGCGCGGCCGCATGGAAGACGATTTCCGGGCGCTCTGTCGCAAACCAGCGGCGCATCGACGTCGCGTCACGGATATCGGCAAGCACCTTCACCGCGTCCGGCAATTCGAGACCGATGCGGTAGAGATTGTGTTCCGAGCTATCGAGCAGCGTCAGCCGTTCGGGGCCGAGCGTGGCGATGCGGCGGGCGAGCTCGCCGCCGATCGAACCGCCGCCTCCGGTGATCAGCACGCGTCTGCCGCCGATGATGTCGCGGATGCGCGCAAAATCGACATCGCCCAACGGACGCCCAATCAGATCGTCAAGGCGCAGACGGCGCAGCCCTCGATCTTCGAGCAGGAGAATCCTCATGCCCGCCTCGGCCGCGCGCGTGACCACCGCACGCTTGGCGGCGCCGTCGGCGGGCGGTTCGATTAATACAAGATATTTCGTACGTGCGCCGGTGAGATCGATCGCGTCCCAGATTGGCGCGCGCGCGATCAACGGCAGCGGCGTGTCGCCGGGGCCCACCAGCACGGCGCCAAGCACATTGAGCGTTCGCGGCGCCCATTCCGCGCTCGCGCCCCACGCCTCGCTCACGTCCTGCGCCGATCCGAGTAGGACCGCTTCCCCGATCATCCGCCACCCACTCAATTTGGCTGCTGTACCCGGTTTTGGAGCAAACGGACGTGACGTTGTCTACCGCCTTTCCCAGGCCCCAGGCACGTATTCGTCGAATTGAAACGCAGAAGCCACAGCAGGTCCGTCGGAAATTTCATTTAGAATGTGTGACAGCTGGGGTTGGCCTAATCCGGCGTCGCCGTTCTGCCGTTTCCTGCGGCCACTTCGAGCGGCTGATCCAGCGCATCGCCATCGATCCGGAAGGTTCCGCCGGCGGCTTGTACAAGAGCGCAGCCCCCGGCCACATCCCAGATCATGGAGCCGGATTCGCGGTAGGCTTCGGCACGGCCAGCGGCGACATAGGCCAGAGCGGTAGCGGCTGACCCGATCATACGGACCTTCCGCCACGTCCTCAGGCGCTGCTCGAACGCCTGCATGGACGCTTCGCTTGCCCGCGACGGCACCCCGGTCTGTAGAATTCCTTTCGCCGGCGCATCGATGTCGGAAACCCGCATCGGCGCCCCATTGAGCCAGGCGCCCTCGCCGACGGCGCCGGTGAAGCGCTCCCGCATGACAAAACAATCGACAACGCCCAGGATCGGCCGGCCCTGTTCCAGCAGCGCAATCGAGACTGCGCAATGCGGGTATCCGCGCAGATAATTGACGCTGCCGTCCAGAGGGTCGACAGCCCAGACGAAACGGTCGCCACGCTGCATTGCGCGCGCCCAGCCGGCCTCTTCGGAGATGATCGGATAGTCGCTTTCGCGCTCGAGCGCGGCCAGGATCAGCCCTTCGGCTCTCTTGTCTGCGTCGATCTTCACCTCGCGGCCCTGTTCGGCCTCGATCACCCCCCATTGGGAGCGATTGGCGAGCAGCGCCTCGCCGGCCGCGGCGGCAGCGGTCTCAGCCAGCTTGAGTAAGTCCTTGAGATTGCTCACCCGCCCTTGATAGCCCGCACGCGGCGCTTGGAGAAGCGCGTCCGACGCGCTTTAACAAGGCGGGAGCTGGCTCGCGGATGGACGGAGGGCAAGCCAATAGCGCACCGCGCGCTGCGGCCAAGCCGCCGCAGGGCTGGAATGCGGGCGCGCTCGACAAAAAGCTCAACCTGCGCAAGCGGGCGCGGGACGATGCGGCGCGCAACCTGCCCCGCCAGGATGCCGACGATCTGTCCGACGCCGAGAGGGCGGTGATCGAACTGGTGGCGGGTGAACGTGCGCGTATCGATCAGGCGCGCCACGACGCCAAGGCCGACGCCGAGCGGCGGTTGCGGGCGCTGGCGCCGTCGCCGCAGGACTTCGCCGGACCTGCGCTCGATGCGCGGCTCGCCTTGCGCCAAACGTCCGGGCGGCTCGCGCACGATTGGGCGGACGCGTCCGCGCGCGCGGCCGAGGCGCGCGAGGATCTCGACGCGTTCAAGCGCAAGCATGGCTTGCGGCGGCTTGCGGTCTATCCGCGATCGACATTGCTGCAGGCCGGTTTGCTGTTCTGCGCGGCTGTGTTCGAAGCTCTGTTCAGCGCCGCGTTGTTCGCCGAGGACGATGCGCGGGGTTTGCTGGGCGGCGCGATCACCGCGATCGGCTTGTCCGGCGCGAACGTGACGTTGGGCTTTCTCGCGGGCTTTCTCGGATTGCGCTATCTGCAGCATGCCAACATGGCGATGAAAGCTCTGGGCGCGCTGGCGTTCCTGTTCGTCGGCGCGCTGGCGTTGATGCTCAATCTTTTCGCTGCGGATTGGCGCGACCAGCTGGCGGCGCTGAACGGCGCGCAGCTCGACATGGGCTCGGACGCGAGCTTTCATCTCTGGTCGCTGCTGGCGCTGGATTCGCCGCAAGCGATCATCCTGCTGATGCTCGGCGCAGGCGTCTGGATCTTTGCTGCGCTCAAGGGCTATTCCGGCTTCGACGATCCCTATCCCGATTACGGCAAGATGGACCGTGCGGCAAAGGCGGCGTCCGAAGCGTTGTCTGATTTCCGCGCCGATGCGCGGCTCGAACTGGAGGCGCCGATCAACGTGGCGAAAGCGGCGCTCTCGGCGCGGATGGAGAAGATGCGCGCCGAGTTCGAGGCGATGAGCAAGGCGTTCGACGGCGCGGCGCTCAAAATGGAGACGCTGGACGCCAAGGCGCGGGCGCTGGACGAAGCCGCCGCGGGCGCCATTCATCTTTATCGCCAGGAAAATGCAGCGGCCCGCGCCAGCGCCGCGCCTGCCTATTTCAACACGCCTCCGCCCGCCGCCGGCCCGGCGCTCGATGCGCTCGGCGGAGCAGCGGCGATGATCGACGAAGCGCGCGCGCGTCTAGCAGAAGCGCAAGCCCAATCGGCGCGGTCGCTGGAAGAATTGCTGAGCGAACTGGACGAGGCCACCAACCGAAACAGCGGCGGGGCCGCATGAACCGCCAGCGCGGCGCGAGCGGGCGCAACGCGCTTGGGCTCTCGCTGATCGCCGTTGCAATGCTGATACTGGGCGGACTGGGGGGCGCCGCGCTCTTGCTGCGTGCGCCGCCGACGGATGCCGAAACGCTTTGCCGCACCGATGCGCCGCTTAACGCACACACGATCGTGCTGGTCGATTCTACCGATCGGCTCGAGGCGCGCCATCGCCGCAAGCTTCGCGCGGTGTTGGCGCAGGAACGCGCGCGCCTCGGCCAATACGATCGTCTCACCATCATGCGTATCAGCGTGCGCCGGCCGCAGGAGCCTTCCATCCTGTTCTCGAAATGCTTGCCGCAGCCGCCCGAGGATGCCAACCCGCTGTTCGAAAACGCACGCATGACGCAAGCTACCTGGGACGAAGAGTTCGCCGAAGCGCTCGATAGCGCCCTGCGCAGCGCAGGCTCGGGCGGGCCCCAGCGCGCCTCGCCGATCATCGCGGGCATCCGCGCCGTCGCCGCCGACCCCGAGTTCGGCGCCGAGATTCCGCGCCGGCGGCTGGTGCTGGTGTCCGATCTCTTGGAGCACGACCCCGGCCATTTCTCGCTTTACGTTTCGGAGGCGGATTTTGCCGGCTGGCGCGCCGCCTCGCCTGCCGGTCCGCCCGATCTTTCGCGCGTTGACTTGCGTGTGGTTCCCATCGACCGGCCCGACCACGCCGCGCGCCAGGCCCATGCCATGGAAGTGTTCTGGCCAGCCTTCTTCGACGCCGCCGACGTCCAGTCGCTGAGCACCGACCCCGCTCCGTGATCCGTTTTGCTTTCGAGGGCGCCGACTCACTTTAGCTTGGCGCCTGGTCGGACACCCGGAGGGGCGCGTGAACACGTTCAATTGGCAAGGCAATAGCGGCCGTTGGTTCGAGTTCGAAATTGCGCGCGCGCAGCGCGACTGGGAGCCCGTCGGAGGCCTCTATATGTTCGTGAAACCGCACGATCAACCGTCGCAGGACTGGGGCGGCCCGATTTGCCTCTATGCGGCGCAGACTGCGGATTTCTCCACAACGCTTGCGCGTCACGACATGTGGCAGGCGGCCGAGAACCTCGGCGCCAAGGAAATCCACCTGCTGACGATCAAGGACGGCCAGACGCGCGAGCGCGTGCTGAAGGACATCCTCGAAGCGCAAGCGCCGATACTGAACCGCAATATGATGCGGCGCGTGGCTTAAGGGAGAAGGCGGAAATCAGGATGAGGGCGCAGCGCCGTGACTTCGATCTGGTTTCTGATTTCTGATTTCTGCTAGCGCCGCGCCGCGACCGCGGCGGCCGGATCGTCGCTGAACACGCCGTCGACGCCGGTAGCGAAGAATGCGCGCAGCTCCGCGTCGAGATTGCCGTGGAGGCGTAGCGTTTCCTGGCCGCTGCTCTGACCTGCGCGCAGCGCCGCCGGTAGAAAAAAGTTCTCCGGCCTGAACGTCCATGCATGCACGACGAGGTTGGCCGCATGTGCCCGGGCGACAAGGTCGGTCGGCAAGGCGAGATTGTTGTCGCCGCCGCGCGGAATGACCAGCGCCTTCTCCGCGCCAATCCCGCGCGCATATTCGGCGATACGGCGCAAGCCATCGTCGCTCAGCATCGACGCATAGCTCGTTTTGCGCTGATCCCACGCTCCGCCCTCGGCTGACGCCAGTTGCACGCATCGCCAGCGGAGCGACGACATCTGCGCCAGTGTGCGGATTGCGCCGATCTCGAAGCATTGCACGTACATGATGTCGGCGGCGCTCTGTCCGCCTGCCTCGCGCACCGCCGCGATGAACGCAGGCACGGGATCGACGCCCTGTTCGCGCAGAAACGTCGGGTGCTTCAGCTCGGGATAGATGCCGCGCCCATGTTGCTGCGCAAGCGCCAGCGCTTCCGCGAACGTGGGAATGGCGTCCTGGTCGTTATATTGCGTGTTGCCGGGGCGGAGCTGCGGGATGCGCTCGCGGCAGCGCAGCGCTTTCAGCTCCGCGAGTGTGAAATCCTCCACCCACCAGCCAACCGCCTCGACGCCATCCACCGTCTTCGCGGTGCGGCGTTCGGCGAACTCCGGATAATCGGCGACGTTGGTGGTTTGCGAGATCTCGTTTTCATGGCGGCAGACGAGGACATGATCTTTCGTCATCACCAGATCGGGCTCGATGAAATCGGCGCCCTGCTCGATGGCCAATTGGTAGGCGCCGAGCGTGTGCTCGGGCCGATAGGCGCTGGCGCCGCGATGAGCGATGACGATAGGCCGGCGCATTTCGTTCGCGTTGTTCATGCTTGCACATCCCGCCAGCGCGGCAGCGCCGAGCACGACATCGCGACGGTTCACAGTCGCTCGTCCTGCGGCGCAATTTTCGTGGTCAGCAGGCCCACGAACAGAATTGACCCGCCGAACAGCAACGACCACGCGCCGTAGGTGGCGTCGAGGGTGGCGTCGAGATTTGGGAACGCATTGGCGAACTCGTGGGTCAGAAACCCATTGAGCAAGAGCACCGGCAGCGCGAGCCCGATCGCCGCTTCGCCTTCGTCGCCTGCGGCTTCGCCAAGCAGTTTCAGGCAGATGAAGCCGAGGATGAGCCCGACGACAGGCCCGGACAGGAAGGTGACAAGGCGCAGCGATTCATCCGGCAGGAAGAAGAACTGCCCTAAGAACCGAAACGCAGCCGCGACCGCGAGCCACAACAGAAAGCCAAAGAACATGGCGCGCATTATCATGGCTCGTCTCTCCCCGCCCGCCTCACGCCGAGCGCCATCAATTTGTCAACGACCGCCTGCAGGCGATTTTCAGGCACGGAGACGGTTATGTTCTCGTCCGCCCCCAGCGCAGATAGGCAACCACATCTTCACGCGGCGCGCCATCGATCAAGAGCTTGTAGACCGGCCAGACATAGCTTTCGTATTCGTCCTCCGGCACGCCGCAACCGATCGGGTCCCAATCCTTCCAAAGAATCGCGTTGATGGCGCGGGTCTCGGCTTTCGTGTCTCGCCTCATCCCTTGAGCATTTCGCGCGAAACGATGACGCGCATGATCTCGTTGGTTCCTTCGAGAATGCGATGGACGCGCAAGTCGCGGACGATGCGCTCGACCTCATAGTCGGCGAGATAGCCGTAGCCGCCATGAAGTTGCAGCGCCTTGTCGGCGACGTTGAACGCGGTGTCGGTGACGAAGCGCTTCGCCATGGCGCAATACTTGGTTGCATCCGGCGCCTTGGCGTCGAGCTTCTTGGCGGCCTGGTGCAGCAACGCGCGCGAGGCGGCGAGATCTGTCTCCATGTCGGCCAGCACGAACTGCGTGTTCTGAAAATCGACAATGCGCTTGCCGAACTGCTTGCGCTCCTGGACGTAGGCCAAGGCGCGGTCGAGCGCGTCCTGCGCGCCGCCGAGCGCGCACGCTGCAATGTTGAGGCGCCCGCCATCGAGGCCCTTCATCGCGTATTTGAAGCCCTCGCCTTCCGGGCCGAGGCGGTTTTCGGCCGGCACGCGGCAATCTTCGAAGTTCACGATCGCGGTAGGTTGGGCGCGCCAGCCCATCTTGTCTTCCAGCTTGCCGAACGAAAGCCCCTTGGTCCCATCGGGCACCAGCACGGTCGACACGCCCTTTGGCCCGCCTTCGCCAGTGCGACACATCAGAACATAAAGATCGGAGAAACCGGCGCCGGAGATGAACGCCTTCGAGCCATTGATCACATATTGCGAATTGCCTTCGGGCTTCGCTGTGGTGCGCAGCGCGCCGGCGTCAGAGCCAGAACCGGGTTCGGTCAGGCAATAGGAGGCGATCTTCTCCATCGTCACCAGCTGCGGCAGCCATTGGCTGCGCTGCTCGTCATTGCCGAAACTGTCGATCATCCATGCGCACATATTGTGGATGGACAAGAACGCCGCCGTCGCCACGCAGCCGCGCGATAATTCCTCGAAGATCAAAGCCGCGTCGTGGCGCGTCAGACCTGAGCCGCCGTGATCTTCGCGCACATAGATGCCGCCGAAACCCAAGCCCGCCAGTTCCTGCAACACGCCGCGATCCAATCCCTCCTCTTCCCAGTGCGCCGCGTTGGGACGAAGTTTGTCTTGCGCGAACGCGCGCGCGGTTTCGACGATAAGCGCTTGGTCTTCCGTAAGCTGGGCGGCCATTGTTCCCTCGTTGGCCGCTTATAGCGCCGCGCTCATGTTCCGCCAGCGTCCCTCCGCCGGAACCTGTCTTGCGCTTAAGTGTTTCCGCTGCTGCAGACCCGCTCATGGGCGCGCTTTAGGAGACCAATCATGCTCAAGACCTTCGCCACCGCCGTTGCGGCGGCCGCCATGCTGAGCTTGGCCGCCTGCGACGGCAGCGCCGAGAAGAGCGGCGAAAACCTGGATTCCGCGATCGAAGAAGCCACCCAGGGCGAAGAAAACTTGGGCGACGGCCCGCTGGAGCAAGCCGGCGAAGAGATCGACGAAGCGACCAACCGCACCCAAAACAACGACGCAGCGGACGCGCTGAACGACGCCACGGACGGCGACGAAAGCACCAACCCCTAAGCGGACAGCCGAAGCGCGCCATGCTGGACTGAGCGTGCAGAGGACAGCGGCGCCAGCGACCTCGTCGCCGGCGCCGCAACTTTTTCGGGAACCGTGTTCTTTACGGAACGTTTAACCCCCCGGCGGCGAACGCCGCCCAACGACTGGGACACTCAGGAGAAACATTGATGTTGAAATCATTGCTGGGCGCGGCCGCTGCCATCAGCCTGTTGGGCGTCGTCGCCTGCAGCCAGGGCACGCAGGAAGAGGCCGGCGAAAGCGCCGACACTGCATACGAACAATCCACCACCGGCACGACCGACATGGGCCAAGGCCCGCAGGAAGAAGCCGGCGAAGCTGCAGACGAAGCGGCCGGCGAAGCCGCCGAAGGCAACACCACAACGACGCCGCCGGCGACCACGACGCCGTAACGGCGAAACCGCATTGCGGTTGAACTCCCTGCGGGCCAAAAGGCGCGCGGGGAGTTTTCATGTTCGCCCGTTTGCCGCCGGCGCTCGTGCTCACGCTGGCGATCATGGCCGGCGCGTCGATGGACGCGACGATAAAGTGGCTGTCGCAAACCAACCACGTGCTGCTCGTGGCGTTCGGGCGCTATCTGTTCGGCGCGGTGTTCTCGGCCGCAATCTGGTGGCGCGCCGGCAAGCCTGCGATCGACAACGAGATGCTGCGCGCGCACGGCGTGCGTGGTTTCGTCATCGCCGCCTGCGCAGTGACGTTCTTCTGGGCGCTCTCGGTATTGCCGCTGGCGGAGGCCGTGGCGCTCTCCTTCATCTATCCCCTCATCGTGCCGTTCGTAGCCTCCTTCATCCTGAAAGAGCGCGTGCGCGCCTCCAGCGTTGTCTGCGCCGTCGTCGGTTTCGCCGGCGTGATCGTGGCGATGCAGGGGGCGCCCAGCGAAGCGGAATCACCACAGCACGATCTCGGCGTTGCGGCCGTGCTGGTGTCGGCGTTCTTCTTCTCGATCGCCATGGTGCTGCTGCGCGAGCGGTCGCAAAAGGATGGGGCCGCCATCGTGACGCTGATGACGAGCGTCGTGCCGGGCGTGATCCTGGTTGCGCCGACGATCGCGTTCGCGACGCCGCCGCTCTTGAGCGACTGGCCGTTCTTCCTGCTGATGGGGCTGTTGGCCGCGGGCTTCATGTACTTGATGGCGCAGGCCTATGCGCGCGCCGAAGCGCAACAGCTCGCGCCGATCCATTACACCGAACTGATCTACGCGAGCGTCATCGGCTACATCATTTTCCGCGAGACGCCGCGTGTTGAAATCTACATGGGCGCGGCGCTGATCGTGGCGGCATGCCTGTGGGCCGCTTATGACGAGCGGCGCATTGCAGTGCCGACAAAGGAAACATCGACATGACCGCCTTCTCCGCCGACATCATCCCGTTCGCCAAGACGATGGGCGTCGAGATCGTCGAAGCCTCGCCGGAGCGCGTTGTCGGCAAGTTGCTCGTGCGTCCGGACCTCTGCACCACCGGCGGCACGCTGCATGGCGGAGCGGTGATGGCGTTTGCGGATTCGCTCGGCGCCATCGGCGCTTACCTGTCGCTGCCCGAGGGCGCGAAAGGCACGACGACGCTCGAGAGCAAGACGAACTTTCTCGGCGCGGCAAAAGCCGGAACGACGGCGACGGGCGAAGCAACGCCGGTGCACTCCGGCAAACGCACCAGCGTCTGGCAGACCAAGATCACCGGCGAAGACGGCAAAACGCTCGCACTGGTGATCCAGACGCAATTGGTCTTGAGCTAAGAAAGGATCGCCAGCGCGGCGCTGGCGATCCAAGTCACTTCAGTGTCCGTTCGCGCCGGCGCCGGCTTGCGCTTTCTTCGCCACGTCTTCCGCGCGGCGGCCGGTGACTTCGACCATGTGATCGAACGTCGCTTCGAACGTCGCCAAGCCCTGCGTCAGTGAACGCAATTCGATGATGAAGTTCTGCCGCTCCGCGTGCGGCAGATAGACATCGACACGATCCCAGCCTTGCCAGCCGTCGCGCGGCTCGAAGCCGAGGATCTGGCCGTTGTGCGACGATACCGCCGAATTGATTTTCGGCGTGCCCCAGCTCGGCGTGTAGATCGACAGTTTCTCGATTGGCTCCAGCAACACCGAGCCGCATTGCGACATCGCTTCCTGCATGCCGATGCGGCCGGCCTGCTGGAACGAATGCTCGCTCGAATCGACCGAGTGGAACGAACCGTCGATCAAGGTGACCGACACATCTACGACCGGGAATCCGATCGAGCCCTTCGTCATCGCGTCTTTGACGCCGGCTTCCACCGCTGGAATCCATTGGCGTGGAATGGCGCCGCCGGTGATCTTGTCGACGAACTCGAAGCCCTGCCCGCGCGGCAGCGGCTTCACCTGGATGACGCAATCGCCGAACTGGCCGTGGCCGCCGGTCTGCTTCTTGTGCCGGCCGCGCACCTCGGCGGGCTTGCGGATGCTTTCCTTGTAGGGCGTCGATGGCGGCGCGGTGGAGACGTCGACGCCGAAGCGGTTCTTCAGCCGATCGAGCACCGAACGCAGGTGCGGGTCGCCTTGGCCCTGCAGCAGGATTTCGTGCGTCATCTGATCGTGAAGGACGTTGAGGCCCGCGTCTTCCTCAACCAGCTTCTGCAAAGCGCCGGACAAACGCACATCGTCCTTGCGGTCCTTGGTGGCGATGGCGAGCTGATAGACCGGATAGCGCTTCTTGAATCCGATCTTGATCTTCTGCGGCCCGCTCGCGCCCAGGAGATCGCCGGCGGCGACGGGATCGAGCTTGCCGATGGCGCAGACATCGCCTTCGGGCACGCGCGCAACTTTCTTGGTCTGCGATCCGCTGACGGCGAAGAGCGCGCCCGGGCGTTGTGAGGAGCCGTCGCTCAAAGTGAGCTGATCGCTGTCGTTCAGCGCGCCGCCGAAGACGCGCGCATAAGCCAGCTTGCCTGCCTGCCCTGCGTGCGAAATCTTCAGCACGTAAGCGCCGGCGCCGGCAAGGCCGAGCCGTGCGGCAGCATATTTCGGCTCCGGCGTATCGTGACGCAGCGCCTTCAACAGGCGGCGCACGCCATTGCCTTGCGCGGTCGAGCCGAAGAACACCGGCACGATCAAGCCGTCGCGGGTCTCTTTGACCAAATCGGCGAACACCTTGTCGCGATCGGGCGTGACGTCGGAGAGCAATTGCTCCATCAGCTCATCGTCGAAATCGGCGAGCTGTTCGAGCATGTGAAAGCGCGCTTCGGTTTCGCGCTCGGCCATGTCCTTGGGTATTTCGACGATCTCTGATGGCTTGCCTTGCTGGTAGCGATAAGCGCGCTCGAGCGCGAGATCGACGAAGCCGGTGACCTTCTCGTCTCCCCAGATCGGAATTTGCCGCGCGACCAACGGCGTATTGGAGACAGGCTGCAGCGCTTCCAATAGATCGCGGATGCGGCCGCGCGCGGAATCGATCTTGTTGATGAACAGCGCGCGCGGGATCTGCAATTCTTCGAGCGCCTTGAGGAAAGGCTGAACCAGAACGGCCTTGTCCGGATCGGGATCGGCGACGACGATGGCCAAATCGGCGGCCGGCAGCGCGTAGTCAGCGTCTGCGAGGAAATCGACGGCGCCGGGGGCGTCTATGAGGGCATAGTGGTCGCCCATGAAGTCGATGGCGGTGAACTGGGTTTCGGTGGATTGGCCTGCCGCGGCCGGGGAAACTCCCGCGCCACCCGAAGCGGCTGAAGCCAGAGCTTGGATCAACGCCGTCTTGCCCGCTCCGGTCGGACCGACGACGGCAATAGCCCTCACCACATTAGCCGATTTGCTTTCAGGCATGGCGCTCAACTCCCTTGTTTCCCGTTGCGGGGTGGGGCGGCGCCAGCGGCGGGCGCCGCTTCTCGCTTTATGAAGGCCCTGTCTGGACCATGAGCCACTGTTTCACGAACAGAACGAGGCGCCAAGCCGGGGGCGAGACGCCAGCTCTCTGTTAACCACCTTCGCCAATCCGGGGCGCGCGGAGCGCGAACCGGGAACCTAGGGGATCGTAGAGCTATGCGCTTGCCGCTGGGTCCCGGGTTCTCAGCTTTGCTGAGCCCCCGGGGATGACGAAGAAGCGTCATCCCCGCTTCTTCAGTTCTTCGAACACGCGGCCCATGAACTGCCAGTGCGAAGCGCCCGGCATTTGCTTGGCGAGGTTCGGATCGGTCATCGCTTCGCGGTTTATGGCGCCTGCGGCTTTGAACAAGGCTGGATCGCCCTGTGTGAATTCCGCGATCAGCGCTTGCGCGCGGCGGCCGATGTCGAGCGCCTTCTCCGACGTCACGTCGGGATTGGGCCCCAGCGCATCGATGTCGGCGAACACCTGCGCCCACGCCGCGCTGACGCGCGCCTGGTCTTCCGCCGTGAACGGACGCGTGCGCAACGCCTGCAATTGTTCCGGCGTGTAGTGCTTCTGCGCCAACGCCTCCATTTTGTCGTTCCACTTCAACTCAGACATGGCCGTACTCCTGACGAGCTTTCCCAACTCGTCCGGGGAAAGGTGCTGCTTGCCCTGAAGCTTCGCGCGCGCGGCGCGGACGAGCGCCAACGCGCCTTCCGCTTCCGCCTTCGCGTCCTCCAACGCGGCTTCCTGCAGCGCGAGCGCCGCGGCGAGATCGCCCGAACCGCGCAGCAATTCGCCGATCCGCTTCAGCGGCAGGCCGAGCTGCTTCAGCGCCAGAATGGCGAAGAGCCGCTCGAGCTCCGGCTGGCGATAGATGCGCCAACCGGCCACCGTCCGCGCCGGCTTCAGCAAGCCCTCGCGCTCATAGACGCGCAGCGCCTTGACCGAGACGCCGAAGCGTTTCGCCACCGCCGCCGCGGTCTCCTGGAACACGTTGGGTTTCATCACCTTTCCTCGAACGGCGCTCACATGCAGCCCGGACCTTGGGGCCGGCTCAAGAGATATTTTGTCCTTTGCTACAGCGGCCGCATTGGCCGAAAAGCGAGCCTCCGCATCGCTAGCAAATCCGCCGCTGACCCGATAGCGTTCGACGGGGGGCAGGCATGGCTGAACGGCCCAAACGCTATCGCGCTTTCCTCAGCTATAGTCAGAAGGACAAAGCGGCCGCGCGACGTCTACATCGGGCGCTGGAGACGTACCGGTTTCCGCACGGAGTTGAAGCGGAGGGCGTCGACGGCAAGGTACGAAGGCTCGGACGCTTCTTCAGAGATGATGAAGAAATGGGCGCAGCGACGGACCTTGGCGCGGCGTTGCAGGGTGCGATCGCCGAGGCCGAAAACCTCGTGGTGATATGCTCCCCTCACGCCGCGCAGTCGCGGTGGGTGAACGAGGAGATAATTCAATTCAAGCGCACCGGCGGAGCGGATCGCATCTTCGCCGTGATCGTCCATGGTGAGCCCCACTCTGCTCGCGACGACAAGGAGTGCTTTCCGCCCGCGCTGCGGTTCGAGGTCGGTCCGGACGGCGCGCTGACGGATCGCCCCGCCGAACCGTTGGCGCTCGATGTACGCCGGGAGAGTTACGAGAGGCTGGTGGTGCGCCTCGCGGCTGGCCTGAGCCGGACCTGGTTCGATGCACTGTGGAAGCGCGAGCAACGACGCATGCTTGCACGCACAACAGGTCTTTCATTCGTGACTCTTCTCGCAGCACTGCTAGTTGGCGCGGCAACGCAAAGTTTTTGGCGACCGCAACTTGATAGATATTTGCTATACACGCGGTACGCCCACAGCATGGCTGAACTGACGGCCGAAAGGCCGGGTGCAACTTTCCAGGATTGCAGGACAGGCACAACCGATTGCCCGGTCATGGTGGTTATCCCAGAGGGTGCATTCCTGATGGGCGAGGCGCCTTGGGTGAGCGGCGTTGACGACCAAGGCCAGCCGCAATTCGCGCCGGACCAGCGACGCCGCATCTCGATCCCGCGCTTCGCCGTGTCGCAGCACGAGGTGACGTTCACTGACTGGCAGGCCTGCGTGGAAGGTGGCGGCTGTCGAGGCGCTGCACAGCCCTCCGATTCCGGGTGGGGACGCGCAACACGACCCGTGATTAACGTCAGCTGGGAGGATGCGCAGGATTACGCGCGCTGGCTTTCACAGATGACGGGACACGAGTATCGCCTTCTCACCGAGGCGGAATGGGAATACGCCGCGCGCGGCGTGTCTTCCGCCGACGATCCACGTAACGGAGAACTCTGGAGCTTCGGCAACGACGAGAGTCTGCTGGGTGAATTTGCGTGGTTCGTTTCGAACTCAAAAGGTCAAACCCAACCCGTCGGGACGAAGCGCGCCAATCAATTCGGCCTGTATGACATGCATGGCAATGTCTGGGAGTGGGTGCAAGACTGCTACGCTGCGTACGATCCCGCTAGGTTGGATGGTTCGGCTGTGGAGTCTGCTCTGCCATCAAGCGATTCCGGCGGCGAAGCATCTTGCTCCTACCGCGTCCTTCGCGGCGCTTCTTGGTCCGAGGGCCCCGGAAACCTCCGCTCCGCATTCCGCGTCAGGGAAGACCCACGCCTCCGTTTCAGCGAACTCGGATTCCGCGTCGCCAGGACCCTTTAGGATGCAGCACCCGTTTCACCTCGCCTCTCCGGTCCGCTCACTGGCCGAGGCGCGCGCGTTTTACGGCCAGCTCTTGGGCTGTCCGGAAGGCCGCTCCCTTCAACTTCTGGGGCCACCAGATCGTCGCGCATCTGGCGCCTGACGAAGTGCGCCGCGCCGCGACGAGCGAAGTGGACGGCGACGCCGTGCCGGTGCGCCATTTCGGCGTCGTGCTGCCGATGGCGGAATGGCAGGCGCTGGCCGATCGCCTGCGCGCGGCCGGCGTCAGTTTCCTGATCGACCCGCACGTCCGCTTCAAGGGCGAGATCGGCGAACAGGCCACCATGTTCTTCCTCGACCCAAGCGGCAACGCGCTGGAGTTCAAGGCGTTTGCTGATCCGGGCAGGTTGTTTGCGAGATAACGCAGGACCGCTGGTGGCCCAGAGCGCACCAAATAGGCGTCTGAGGCCAACGTCTCTCGGGGCTACTGCGGTAATCCGCGCCAGACGACGGGAGACTCTGATTTGGCGACGCCACACCGGTCGGGTGGTTTGGCGCGACTATGCCGGTGTGAAGAGCTTCGGGAGATCGGCGCGGAAGGCTCTCAGCTTTGCGTGCAGCACCACGCGCTCGATAATCCCCACCACTCCCCACGCAACGAGCCCGGCAATGACGGCAGCGGCGACGGAGCCCGCCAGCCCGATGAACACCGCGCTCGCAATGAGGCTCAGCGACGGGGGCAGCGTAAAGGACGTTGCACGGGAGACCTCATAGTCGTTCATCAATGGCGGGGCGCGGGTCGTGTCGTTGCGAACGGCGATGTACTGGCCGTCTCCATCAGGTCTCTTGGCGAGCCAAATGAGTGTGAGGACATCTCCGATGTTCGGGCCGATGTGCCAGTTCCGAAGGCGGATGGGCTGAACGCGCCCCGAGGCGTCCTCGACATCCATGTCTTCGTGAAAGATGTCCCAAGTCGCGCCTCTAATTCTGTAGAGGAACCGGCTCCCTTGATATACCTCCCGGTCCGCCTCCTGGATCGTCTCATTGCGCGGCCGATATCTCTTTACGGATACCGTATGCGCACGCACGAAGTAGGTTCTGCCGCGCGCGGTCAGCGTCTTTGGCGGGCCTGGGTTGAGCTTGTGCGGCGTTAAGATCAAGATCGTGCGCCATAGGCCGAATGCGCCAAACACAGTGCCAATCGCGATGAACATCAGCGAGCGCTGATTGTCCGCCGCGATGCCTTCGCGCTCGCGGCCAAATCTCGACTCGTTCTGAAGCGACTGCGCGCGCGCCTGCATCATCTGCTGATAGGCGGCGGGGTCCTCAAGCCGCATCCTGCGGTCGGCCACAAAGCGCTCGCGAAACGAAGACGCCACATCGCGCGAGAAATATCGCGCCAGCAACTGATCCAGAAACGCGTCACTTTGGAAATACTGCAGTGCGGCGCGATCCGCGGCACCGCCACGACCGCCATGCCGATAGACTTCTTCGTCGATGAAGCTGCCATAGGCGGTGGCCAGCTGTCTCGACCGTGGCGTGGAGCCGCCGACTAGACCGCCGTTTGGGCCAGCATCCACGCCGGCGTCCAAGCCGGCGTTTTGCACGCCGTCGCGCAAGATCGCGAAAGCAGCGATGCGCCGAGCTACTGCGTCCTCGTCTTGGCCCGGATAATCAGCCAGAACCCGCGCCACTTCCGGCGCCTCCTCGGCGAAAGTCTGCGCGACTGCCATTGGCGCGGACGCCAGCAGCGCAAAGGCGCTGAACGCCGTCAGACAAAGCTTATGCATGGCTCCCCCGAGACCAATATGTTGCTGCCCATAACCGGGGAAGTCAACATCACTCGACCTGGCCGGATTCTCCAACGCGTTGATGGAGAAACTTGGCCTCTTCCCACTTGTACAAGTTCAGACCATAGTTATCCGGCTGTACGCCCATCGAAATTGAAAACACACGATGGATGGGAGGCAAACAGATGAAGACCAGCTTCTTCCTGCCTATAGCGGCATTGGCTGTATCCGCTGCGATCGCGGCATGTGCGCCGGCGACGCAAGAATCGACCGCACAGACAAGCGCAGAGCAGTCGGTAGCCACCACGCCCGCAGCGCAGCCCGCCATCCAGCGATCAGATGTGCAGCCCGAGTCTACCGAGCGCTTCGCGTCACCTTCATCCGTCGTGGGCGAATATACGGGCGACTTTGACGGCGGTTCGGGAACAGTCACCATTACGGGAGCGCCCGGACGATATCATGCGGCCTTGCGCATGAGCGACACCGGCTGCTTCGGGGAGATCGCGGGGCCGGCGCGCGAGGATGCACGCGGCAATCTCACAATAGCCCCCTCCGATGGAGACGGATGCACTGTCAGGCTCACGCGCACAGCCAACGGTCTAGACGTCGAAGAAGATAGTTGCACATCTATGCACGGCGCGGCCTGCGCCTTCAGCGGCAGCGTCGAGCGCACGCCTTAGACGTCCCTCGAACGATAAGTGAGTGTCCGCAATCGGCGAATAGCGGGCCTGCTACTCCGGCAGCGGGATGAATTCCGTCTCGTCGCCCGGGACTGTGCCGAAGCGGCCGGCGCGCCAATCTTCTTTCGCCTGCTCGATGCGCTCTTTGCGTGAGGAGACGAAATTCCACCAGAGGTGGCGGCGGCCAAGATTGGCGCCGCCGAGCAGCATGAAGCGCGCGGGCGAGAGCGCCAGAATCGTGATGGCGTCGCCGGGGCGGAAAATGAGCAGCCGGCCCTTCTCGAAGCGCTCGCCTGCAATTTCGATCTCGCCGCTGACGAGGTAAAGCCCGCGCTCCTCGTGTTCGGCGCCCAGCGGCAACGATGCGCCCGCGCTCAGCTGCGCGTCGGCGTAGAACATTTCCGAATAGGTCTGCACCGGCGAGGTCTTGCCGTAGAGCGCGCCCGCGATCACGCGCACAATCTTGCCGCCTTCTTCGATGACCGGCAGCTCGCTTCCGGCGTGATGTTTGAAGAACGGCTCGCTCTCTTCGTGCGCTTCCGGCAGCGCCGCCCAGGACTGAATGCCCGCGATCGGCGAACCGGTGGCGCGCAACTCCGGCGCAGTGCGTTCCGAATGCGCGATGCCGCGCCCGGCATTCATCCAGTTGACGTCGCCGGGCCGGATCGCCTGCGCTGAGCCCAACGTGTCGCGGTGAAAGATCTCGCCTTCGAACAGATAGGTCACGGTGGCGAGATTGATGTGCGGGTGGGGGCGCACGTCGAGGCCCTTGCCGGCTTCGAAGCGCGCCGGGCCGAACTCGTCCCAAAAGATGAAGGGCCCGACCATGCGCTTCTCGATCGCCGGCAGCGCGCGGCGGACGAGGAAATTGTCACCGAGATCGCGCGGCTTCGGTTCGATCGTGAATTGGATCGCGCCTGTGTCGGACGCGACGCCGGGTTTCTGCTCGTCGCCGGGGCGGATGCTCATTCTCTAGTGATCCAGGATTGGCGGGGGATCAAACAACGTTTTCTTTCGCTCATATATTGAGGCGAGCAAACCCTCAGCCAAGTCTCTGCAATCCTTCATTCGCGCCTTCAGCGTGCGGAGCTGCTGTGCAGCCAAGTCTGCGGTCCCCTGCCCCTGCAATTCCTGGACACGAATATCGTTGTTCCGGATCAGTATCAGCATCTCCATGGACCGATTAATCTCGTCCGGTTCAAGCGGGATGCGCGCAACCCGTCGGCGCGAAACCGCCGCCGTTCCGTACTCCGCCAGCGCCAAGCGAAGTTTGAAGTCGGGATGCGAAATCTCGTCAGGCACCTCGCGATACGAATGGTAATAGTGCCGATAGATATTCGCGAGTTCACCATAGAACGACGCGAGCGATCGACGGTCGGAAAGGCCCTGTCGCCACCAGTCGTGAAAATGAGGCGTCAGGATTGCTGCACCGGCCGCGATCAGCGCCGCAATCACGGCGGCTTGGCCCTGAGTGATGTCCACTGTCTAAGCCCCCAGCTCAAGAGACTAGCTGTTTGATACGTTTCTGCGAGAAATCCAAGTCGCCGCCACCCAGCACGCCAGCGCCCACGCCGCCCCGAGACACCAGCCGGCCAGCACGTCGGTCGGCCAGTGTACGCCGAGATAGACCCGGCTCGCGCCGATGATCAGCGTCAGCAGGATCGCGGCGCCCAGCACATAAGTGCGCAAGCGCCGCCGCTCCTGCGTACGCGCGATGAGGGCGCCCAGCGTCAGATACGCGACCGCCGACAGCATGGCGTGACCGCTCGGAAAACTCATGCTGGTGGTTTCGACGATATGCGCGACCAGATCGGGTCGCGGGCGGTTGAAGCCCACCTTCAGTCCTTCGCTGATCGCCGTGCCGCCGAGCGTCGCGGCCAGCACCATGATGGCGCTTTGCCAACGCTTCAGCACCAGCAGATAACCGAGCGCGAACAGCGTGATCAGCGTCAGCACGGCAAAGCCGCCGAGCGCGCTCAGATCGACGATCCAGGCTTCCAACCAATGCGGGCCGATCGGATCGGCGGGATCGCCGGTGCGCAGCGCCAGCAAGAGTCCTTCGTCGAACCAGCGCGCCTCGCCTTCGCCGACTTCGTCGGCAATTTCGAGAAATGCGAACACCGGCAGCGCGACGCCGAGAAACGCCGCGATCGGCGCGATCTCGCGCCGCGCCAGAGCAAGCCACGTTCTCGGATCAAGCGCGCGCATCAACCTCGCTCAATGCCGGGCGACGCAGGAAAGTTCCATGCATTCGATTCGCCGAGCCTGCGCAGAAATGCGAGCTTCCGCGCGCGCCCGGCTCTGCTAGCGTCGCGCCGCTGCGAGGGCGAAACAGCCCTGGAGAAGAAGATGAGACTGTTGATCGCCGCGATCGCAACTTTGGGCATGGCCGCCGCCTGCTCACCGGCCGCGCAAGACGAAGCGCAGACCGAAACCGAGCAAGCGACCGCCGACGCCGGCCAAGAACTCGAAGAAGCCGGCAACGCCATCGGCGACGCCGCCCACGAAGCCGGCGAAGCCGCCGAAAACGCAACCAATGAAGCCGCCGGCGCCGTCGAACGCGCGACGGACGACGACGAGAGCACGCAGCCGTAGGCAGATAACAGAAATCAGAAACCAGAAGTCAGAAGTGCGTTCTGATTTCTGACTTCTGGCCTTCTGATTTCTGAATCACGCCGCCGCCCTGGCGCTTCCGCCGTTGAACAAAAAGTCGTTGCCGTCGAAAGTGACGGCGACGCGGTCGCCGTCCTTGATGCGGCCTTCCAGGATGAGGCGCGCGAGCGGGTCCTGCACGTCCTTCTGGATCACGCGTTTCAGCGGCCGCGCGCCCCAGGCCGGATCGTAGCCGCGCTTGGCAAGTTCGTTCTTGGCGCGGCTGTCCAGCTCCATGGCGATGTTGCGCGCGGCCAAGAGCTTTTCGAGGCGCTTCAGCTGAATGGCGACGATGGCGCCCATCTGTTCGCGCGCCAGACGCTTGAACAGGATGATCTCGTCGATGCGGTTCAGGAATTCTGGGCGGAAGCGCATGCGCACTTCGTCCATCACCTGCTTGCGCACGTCCTCGACATCGGCGCCTTCGGGCTGATCGGCCAGATATTGCGCGCCGGCGTTCGAGGTCATGATCAGGATCGTGTTCTTGAAATCGACAGTGCGGCCTTGGCCGTCGGTGAGGCGCCCGTCGTCCAGCACCTGCAAGAGCACGTTGAACACGTCCGGGTGCGCCTTCTCGATCTCGTCGAACAGGATCACCTGGTAGGGCCGCCGGCGCACCGCTTCGGTGAGCGCCCCGCCCTCTTCGTAACCAACATAGCCCGGCGGCGCCCCGATCAGGCGTGCGACCGAGTGCTTCTCCATGTATTCCGACATGTCGACGCGCGTCAGCGCGTGCTCGTCGTCGAACAGGAATTCCGCCAGCGCCTTGGTCAGTTCGGTTTTGCCGACGCCCGTAGGCCCCAGGAACATGAACGAGCCGATGGGGCGGTTGGGGTCCTGCAGCCCCGCGCGCGCGCGGCGGACGGCGTCCGATACTGCGCGCAAGGCAGGTTCCTGGCCGATGACGCGGCCGCGCAGCGAATCCTCCATCGCCAGCAGCTTCGCCTTCTCGCCTTCGAGCATTTTCTCGACCGGCACGCCGGTCCAGCGCGAGACGACGCCGGCGATGGCTTCGGCGTCGACAACTTCCTTCACCAGCCCGCCGCCATCGCCGCCGGCTTTCTCGGCGTCGGCGATCTGCTTTTCGAGCTGGGGAATGCGGCCGTACTTCAACTCGGACGCGCGCGCCAGATCGCCGCGGCGCACCGCATCCTCGTAATCGTTTTGCGCGCGTTCGAGTTCTTCTTTCGACTTCGATGTGACCTGCAGCTTCTGCTTTTCAGCCGACCAGCGCGCCGTCAGCTCCGCCGAACGCGTCTCCAGCTGCGCGACTTCGGCTTCGAGTTTTTGGGTGCGGTCCTTCGAGGCCGGGTCCTTCTCCTTCTTCAGCGCTTCGAGTTCGATCTTGAGCTGCAGTGCGCGGCGATCGAGCTCATCGAGTTCTTCGGGCTTGGAATCGACCTGCATGCGCAGGCGCGAGGCCGCTTCGTCCATCAAGTCGATGGCTTTGTCCGGCAGGAAGCGGTCGGTGATGTAGCGATGCGAAAGCTGCGCGGAGGCGACGATCGCCGCGTCGGAGATACGCACGCCGTGGTGCTGTTCGTAGCGATCCTTCAAGCCGCGCAGGATCGAGATGGTGTCTTCCACCGTCGGCTCCTCGACGAACACCGGCTGGAAGCGCCGCGCGAGTGCAGCGTCCTTCTCCACGTGCTTGCGATATTCGTCGAGCGTGGTGGCGCCGACGCAGTGGAGTTCGCCGCGCGCCAGCGCCGGCTTCAACAGGTTCGACGCATCCATCGCGCCTTCGGCCTTGCCGGCGCCGACCAGCGTGTGCAGTTCGTCGATGAAGAGGATGATGCCGCCCTCGGCCGCAGTGACTTCGGAGAGCACCGCCTTCAGCCGTTCTTCGAATTCGCCGCGATATTTTGCGCCGGCGATCAGCGCGCCCATGTCGAGCGCCAGCAGCTTCTTATGCTTCAGGCTTTCCGGCACGTCGCCATTGACGATTCTGAGCGCCAGACCTTCCGCGATGGCCGTCTTGCCGACGCCAGGCTCTCCGATCAGCACCGGATTGTTCTTGGTGCGCCGTGACAGCACCTGGATGGTGCGCCGGATTTCTTCATCGCGGCCGATCACCGGATCGAGCTTGCCTTTGCGCGCGTCTTCGGTCAGGTCGCGCGCGTATTTCTTCAGCGCTTCGTATTGATCTTCAGCTGACGACGATTGCGCCGTGCGGCCTTTGCGCAGCTCAGCGATCGCGGCTTCCAGCTTCTGCGGCGTGAGGCCCGCCTTCTTCAGGATTTCGCTGGCCTTGCCATCGGCGATGATCAGGCCGAACAGCAGCCGCTCGGCGGTGACGTAGCTGTCGCCGGACTTTGTCGCTGCTTGCTCCGCAGCGTCCAGGGCGCGGGTGAACGAAGTCGCAGCATAAAGGCGGTCGCCGCCGCCCTGCACTTTCGGCAGCGCCTGCACGGCGCGGTCGGCTTCGTCGGCGGCCTGACGCGCATTGGCGCCGGCGCTCGACAGGAGGCTCGCGGCGAGACCTTCGCGGTCGTCGAGCAGCGCCTTCAAAAGATGCTGGGTTTCGAGCTGTTGGTTCTGTTCGCGGATTGCGATCGTCTGTGCGGCCTGCACAAATCCGCGCGCCCGCTCGGTGAGCTTTTCCATATCCATGACAGACCCTTACGGCGTCCCATGTTAACCCCCATTGCGGCGGATCAACGTGGCATGAGCGATGTTGTGCCCCTCACTTAGTGTGGCGCCGGAAGCACGCAAGGGGCTAGGATCACGACATGGTTTCCGCGAAACGCCTGCTCATTGCGGTGATCCTCGCTTGTCCCGCTTGCGCGCCTCCTCGCGCAGCGACGCCGCCTGTATCCGGCGCAGCCCAAGAAGCGATCACTCGGCTCTGGACTGCCGACACACGCACGGTGCTCGTCGGTTTTCCGGCAGAGGTGCTGGCGCAGCAATGCAGCCGTCCCTCACCAGGGCCAATCGAGGGCGTGTGGACGCCGAACTCGGCGCAGCTTGATGAACTGGAGGACGAACTCATCCTCCTCCTTTCGCAACGCCTCGAAGCCGCCGGGGAAAGTCCGTCGCCTGGCGACTACTATCGTCAGTACGCCGGTTTAGTGATCGCCGGTCGTCAAGTGATCTATGTGAATGGCGTCACGAACAGCGCCGTTCCCGAAGGTCCCGTTCCCTTCGATTGGCGCACGCAGGCAATCCAAATCTGCGACGGCGGGCCGATAACGTTCGGCGTCGAGTACGATCCAGCGACACGGCGCTTCTCGAACTTCGCCTTCAACGGCAGCGTTTAGGTCCTCTCCCCTTGTGGGAGAGGACAGCGTTTGCACAAGCAAACGCAGGTGAGCGGTGACCGCGCCGGACTCGCAGAATGTAGCGCCAGCACCCCGCCTCTGACCTCGCATTGCTCGGTCTGTCTCCGCCCACATGGGGCGGAGACCATTAGCCGCCCAAACGAATGCCGAAATCGTTCAGGTGCGCGCCGAAGAACGCGACTGCGATGACGACGACGATCACAATTCCGAGGATAAGCCGCGTCACCAGCTTCATCGCCGCCCAGATGATCACGATCACCAGCGCAATCGCGAGCACGGCGTCCAGCGCAGACCAGTTGAAATCCATCCCCGCATTCCCGCGCTAATGCGCCATCAGCAGCGGCACCGTGGCCGTACGCAACAGCTCGCGCGTGGCGCCACCGAACACCAGTTCGCGCAGGCGCGAATGGGCGTAGCCGCCCATGACGATGAGATCGGCGCCGAGCGCGTTCGCTTCATCCAGGATGGCCAGCGAGACTGAGCGGCCCATGCTGTCGACGTTGCGCACTTCGGCCGGCAGGCCGCGGCGCGCGAGGTGAGCGACGATGTTGGCGCCCGGCAGGTCGCCGTGGCCGAACATTTTCGGTTTGGCGTCGACTGTCAGCACTGTCACCGCTTCGGCGAACTCCAGAATGTCGTCGGCTTCCGACAGCGCCCGCGTCGCCTCGCGGCTTGCATCCCAAGCCACCACGACGCGCTTGCCGATTCCGGTTCCGCTCCAGCCGGGCGGCGCCACCAAAGCCGGGCGGCCGGAATGAAACAGCACGCCTTCGATGATCTCTTCCCTGAGTTCAGCGCCCGCACCCTCGAAGGGGCGGGTCATCACCGTGACGTCGGCGTAGCGCGCATGGACCGCAGCGACGCGGCCCAAATCGCGCGACAGCGCCTCGGCGTTGCGCAGGTCGATCTTCTTGGCCGAGCGCGACAGCCGCGCTTCGACACGCTTGCGCTCGGCTTCGGCGTCCTGGCGCGCGCGGCTCAACAATTCCGCCCATACGCCGGCGACGACGGTCGGCTCATAGGCGAGAGGTTCGTCCGGAAGCGGCGTCAGGAACGCCGCGGCGAGATGGCAATCCGAACACAGGCCCGCCAGCACTTCGCCGAGCGCCAGCGCAGGCTCATCCGCCTCGGCTTCCGAGACGATGACCAGGACGTCTTTCCAGCTCATGTTTGCCTCAGGTGTCAGGTGTCAGGTGTGAGCTTATCAGAGGAAACTTTTGGCGTCAGCGATGACCCGCGGCGCCACGATCTATTTCTCGCGCCGGACACCTGATACCTGACACCTGACACGCGGCACATTGAGGAATATCAAAACATGAGCTTCCGCTCCGACGCCTATATCGACGGCAAATGGCGCGCCGGCGCCAAGCGCTTCAAAGTGCTCAATCCGGCGAACCAGGATGTGATCGCCGAAGTTCCCGATCTGGGCGCCGCCGAAACCGAGGAGGCCGTCGCCGCCGCGCATCGCGCCTTCCCGGGCTGGGCAGGCAAAGCCGCCAAGGAGCGCGCACAGACCATGCGCGCCTGGTTCGATCTGATGATGGCCGATCTCGACGGGCTCGGGCGTCTCATTTCGCTCGAAGGCGGCAAGCCGGTCGCGGAAGCAAATGGCGAAGCGGCCTACGGCGCGAGCTTCGTCGAATGGTTCGGCGAGGAGGCCAAGCGCGCTTACGGCCGCGTCATCCCCACGACCACGGCGACCCGCCGTTACGTCACAATAAAGCAACCGATCGGCGTGTGCGCGGCGATCACGCCGTGGAATTTCCCGATGGCGATGATCACGCGCAAGGCAGCGCCCGCCATCGCCGCGGGCTGCACCATCGTGTTGAAGCCGCCGTCGCAGACGCCGTTGACGGCGCTGGCGCTGGCGGAGATGGCGGAAAAAGCGGGCTTGCCTCCAGGCGTGTTCAACGTGGTGACTACTGACGAGGCTTCTGCGGTCGGCAAGGTGATGTGCGAAAGCCCGCTGGTGCGCCATTTCTCATTCACCGGCTCGACGGAGGTCGGCAAGAAACTGGGCGCTGCGTGTATCGGCTCCACGGTGAAGAAGGTCGCGCTCGAACTTGGCGGCAATGCGCCCTTGATCGTGTTCGCCGACGCCGATCTAGATCTGGCCGTGAAGGGCACGATCATGTCGAAGTTCCGCAATGCAGGGCAGACGTGCGTCTGCGCCAATCGCATTTTGGTGGAAGATGCGATCTACGATGCGTTCTCGAAGAAGCTCGCCGACGCGGTGGCGAAACTCAAAGTCGGCCCCGGCGACCAGGAAGGCGTCGAGATCGGGCCATTGATCGATGCAAGGGCGATCGAAAAGGTCGAGCGGATGGTGGCCGAAGCGTTGGCGTCGGGCGCAACGGCGCTGACCGGCGGCAAGAAGCACGCCGCGGGGGCGCAATTCTACACGCCGACCGTGCTTGCCGACGTCACCCGCGACATGCGCGTGAATACGGAAGAGATTTTCGGCCCCGTCGCGCCACTTATACGGTTCAAGACCGAAGACGAAGCCGTCTCCATCGCCAACGACACGCCGTTCGGGCTTGCCTCTTACTTCTTCACCAAGGATGTCCGCCGCGCTTGGCGCGTCGCAGAGCGCATCGAGAGCGGCATGGTCTCGATCAATGACGGCATCTTCTCGAACGAAGTGATCCCGTTCGGCGGCTGGAAGGAAAGCGGCCTCGGCCGCGAAGGCGGGATCGAGGGGCTCGACGAATATCTCGAGCCGAAGTTCGTCAATTTCGGGGGCTTTACGTGAACGAGCGCTTCGCCGCGGTTGCACTTTATGCTGGGCTCAACGCCATCCTGCTCGTCGCGCTCGCGATAAACGCCGGTGCGCGACGCGGCGCCCAGAAGGCGTTCGAGCCCGGCGCCGGCGGCGACGCATCTTTGAGCCGCGCGATACGCGCGCACGGCAACTTCGCCGAGAACGCGCCCCTTCTGTTGCTCGTGCTGGCGGCGCTTGCACTAATGAACACGGCCGCCCTGCCCCTGCACGTGCTCGGCGCGACCTTCACATTGGGGCGCATCGCGCACGCATTCGGCATGATGCAAGCAAAGCACCCGAACGCGCTTCGCTTCATCGGCAATGTATCGACCTGGCTCGCTCTGCTTGGCGGGGGCCTGCTGTGCTTGCTGCGCTTCGCCGAGACGATGCAAGCTTAGGCTGGGTTCCTGGAACCACACATGACGCACGCGGTTTTGCAATTCGTGCAGGCACTCCTCGCCCAATCCGGCCAGGCTTTCTGGACCGCGTTCAGCGGCTTGCTTTGGCCTGCGCTGTTCTTCGCCGGAATAGCCTTCATCGTGCGCGGCAACGACTCGTTCCGCATCGCCCGCAACGCCGCGCCGCAAGTGCGCATCAACCTCATCCTGTTTGCGCTGGACGCCGCGATCGTCACGCCGCTTCTGGTGATGGCGCTCACCTTCATCGGCGCACTGATGCAGGCGGCGGGTCTGCGGCTCTTCTCCGAAACGCAATGGTCGGTGTTTCCGATGTGGGCGGTCGGCATTTTCGCGGTCTTCGCCGGCGACTTCATCGGCTATTGGCGCCATCGCCTCGAGCACTTGCCGTTCTTCTGGCCCGCGCACGCCATCCATCACAGCGATACGCATTTGACCTGGACGACCGGCGTCCGATTCCATCCGCTCAACCGCGTCACCACCGCCTTGATCGACACGACATTCCTGGCGCTGCTCGGGCTGCCGATCTGGGCGCTCATGGTCAACAATCTGGTGCGCCATTTCTACGGTCTCTTCATCCACATGGACTTGCCGTGGACCTACGGGCTGCTCGGGCGCGTACTGGTCTCGCCCGCCATGCACCGCTGGCATCACATCCGCGACGCCGACGGCATGGGCGTGAACTTCGCCACCGTGTTCTCGGTCTTCGACCAGACCTTCGGCACCTATCACGTGCCCAGCCCGTGCAATGTCCCACTCGGCGTGCGCGATCCGATCGGGAAAGGCGTGATCGGGCAACTGGTGTGGCCTTTCAAAGTGATTTGGCGCTACCTTTCTCGTCATTCTGGGGCTCGCGCAGCGAGAACCCGGAACCCAGGGGCAAACGCACCGTGCTATCTTCCCCTGGATTCCGGATCGCGCTCGGCGCGTCCGGAATGACGAGGGAAACGAATGCAAGCACCGCAGTCCCTGCCTGCCTGGCTCTACACCGATCAGCGCTTCTTCGAGCTGGAGCGGGAGAAGGTGTTCGCGCAGGCGTGGCACATCGTCGGCCATATTAACGATGTGCCGAACGCGGGCGATTATCTGACGCTCGACATGCTCGGCGAGCGCGTCGTCACCGTGCGCGGTGAAGATGGCGCCATCCGCAGCTTCCACAATGTCTGCCGCCATCGCGCCGGCAAGATCGCCGGAGAGGCGCGCGGGCATTGCGGGCATCGCCTCGTCTGCCCCTATCATGCCTGGAGCTACAAGCTCGACGGCTCATTTGCCGGCGCACCGAAATGGCAGGGCTTCGAAGGCCTCGATACAAGTCAGCTTGGCCTTAAACCTGTCGATCAGGAAATCGCCTACGGCTTCATCTTCGTCCGCTTCGCGCAAGGGCTGCCGAGCGTGAAAGAGATGATGGCGCCTTACGCCGATGAACTCCACGCGTTCGAACTGGAAAAGCTCGTGCCGAATGGCCGCGTCACACTCAGGCCCCGGCCGGTCAACTGGAAGAACGTCGGCGACAATTATTCCGACGGCATGCACATCCCTGTTGCGCATCCCGGGCTCTCGCGGCTGCTCGCCGGCAGCTACAGAATCGAAGCCAAAAAATGGATCGACAAGATGTGGGGTCGGGTGACCGAAACGCCGTCGAACCACTGGCCTGAACGACAGTATCAGAAACTGCTCGACGGCTTTGATCACATCCCCGCCGAGCGCCGCCGCTTGTGGACCTATTACAAACTCTGGCCCAACGTCGCCTTCGACATCTATCCCGACCAGGTCGACTTCATGCAATTCATCCCGGTCTCGGCGACCCAGACCATGATTCGCGAGATCGCTTACGTGCACCCCAACGCCAGCCGTGAGATGACCGCCGCGCGTTATCTCAATTGGCGCATCAACCGCCAGGTCAACGCCGAAGACACCGCGCTGATCGAAGGCGTGCAGCAAGGCATGGAGAGCTCGAGCTACGCCACCGGCCCGTTGTCGCCGTCCGAAGTGTGTCTGATCTCGTTCGGAAACCGCATGCGCGCGCTGATCCCGGAAGCGAACCTCGAGCGCGCGCCCGCCTAAGTTTGGACAATCGGTGAAACCATCAGTGCTGGATCCAGCCTGGGTCCAGCATCAGTTTGGCACTGTCAGCGCCTCAAATCGGCGCAAAATCCGGCTGTCCAAACGCCAGGGCCTTATCGTCTTCCTCGACCGCGAGTTCGAATGAGGAGCAGCAGCGGGCGCAGAACGCCACGTCGCCGACGATGGTGCGGAATGTGGAGGCGCGCCGTTGCAGCGGCGTCTGGCAGGTCGGACAAGGCTCGCCGATACGTTTCTCGAGCATTGGTGTACTCCGAACTCCTTCACATTAACGCAGCAATGGTTGACCAACCTTTACCAGCCATCGCTGAGCTAACGCTGAAGATGCATGCAAGCTCCGCGCTAGACGCAACCGCTTACGCACTTGTGATCTGACCACTCGCGTTCCCGGCGAATAGCGGCGCGATCGCGGCAAAAAGTTCAGGCATTTCGCGCGTTGCGCCTATCGGCCAATCGGACTAGTTCCGCCGCTTCCTGGACTTCTGTGGCTTCGGCGCCGCGAGGGCGTGGGCGGCTCTAAGCGCGGAATGCACCAAATCTGCATTGGCGGCTTTCAGGTCACACCGCGCCATGCCCATGCGTCCCCACCCGCCCGGCAGAGGTTCGATCACGCCCGGCGCCTGCTCACAGAAGAAGTCTCGAGTGGCGGGATCGAACATCAGGTTCACCGCGTCCTCGGCGGGCGGCAGCGTGGCGAAGATTTTCCGTTTGGTCCGGAACGCCGGCCGGTCGACGTGGACCACCTCGCTCACGCCTTCGAGCGCGAGCGCCAGTTCTCGAACTGTCTTTTTGGCGACCGGCATCGGCGCATCCTAGCGCCGCATGCCGAAGCCCTGATAGGCCGGATTGTCAGGCTCGATCCGGCGCGCTTCTTCATAATCGGCAAGTGAGCGTTCGACATCGCCCATCGCCTGATAGAGCCGGCCGCGATTGTTGTAGGCGCCGGCAAAGCGCGGATTGAGCCGGATCGCAGTGTTGTAGTCGGCCATGGCGCGGGTGTGTTCGCCTTGCAGACGATAGGCGTTGCCGCGATTGTTGTAGGCGCTGGCGGAGTCCGGATCGAGTTCGACGGCGCGCGTATAATCTGCGATCGCCAGCTCCAGATTGCCCTGATCGGCGTGGGTGCTGCCGCGATTGGCGTAGGCCGACGCAAACTGCGGATTGAGCCGGATGGCCTCGCCGAAGTCGGCCAGCGCCCGCCGGTAGAGCCCGGCATAACGCAGGGCGATGCCGCGATTGTTGTAGCCATTGGCGAAATCAGGCTTCAGCCGCAGCGCTTCGTCATAATCGGCGATGGCTGCGCCGTATTGACCCTCGGCGCGATAGGCGTTGCCGCGATTGTTGAACGTCTGCGCCAGCGCCTCCGACGACCCCGCCTGCATGCGCATCAAATTGGTGCAGGCCATGAGCTGGGTTTCGAAATTCAGGGCCCGTCCCTGATCCAGGCAGCGGGCGCCGAGGTCCTCGCGCGTCTGGCCGTGCGCCGGCGCCATGATCGCCAGCGCGGCCAGGAACAGGATGGCGCACAAGAGCCGCATCGTTTCACCATGCGCGCGCGGGGCCGAAGCGCATGCACGAACCCCGCGCCGTTGATTTTCTCAACCGATGGGCTGGATGCTAACGTTAAGCGCGGTGCAACGCTACTGGGGCGCCGGGTCGTCCCCACCCTGACCCCGGTTCAAGGCAGGGATAACGATATCGCCGACGATGGCATCGCGTTCGAGGTTCCAGAGTCCGGTGCGATAATTGCCGGCAGTGAACATCACCACCAAGTCGAACTGCGGCACGAGCAGCAGCAATTGCCCGCCGTTGCCGTTGGTGAAATGCGCCGGATAGCGCTGCTCGCCCGAGCGGACCCACAGATTGTGCCAGCCGAGGCCTTCACCGGGTGCGTTCGGGAAATAGAAGTTTTGAAACTGCTCCGGCGGGAGCCCCGTCGACTCCGGCGAGATCGGCTCGTGCGGCGCCAGCGCGTCGCGCACGAACTCCCGCGATGCGATGCGTACGCCGTTCCAGACGCCGCCATCGATGTAGGCCTGGCCGATCTTGAGGAAATCGCGCGTGCGGATAAACGCGCCGCCGCCGACATAGCCCTCTCCGTTCGCCATCTGATTCCAGTAATAGCGCTGGAACTGCAGCGGGCGCGCGACGGTGCGATCAAACAGCGCCGGCAGCCATTCGCCGGTCGCCATCGTGAGCGCGCCGCCAGCCAGATTGATGCCGCCCGAGCAATAGGCGTAACGCTCGCCCGGCTCATGCGCCATCGGCAGGTTCAGCATGAAGCGCCACCAGTTCGGCTCTTCGCGCTGGGTCTGCATAACGCTCTCATTGCCCGGCGACAGCGGCTGGCCTGTATCCTCTGTGGTGTCGTCGCACGCGAGACCCGTCGTGTGCGTGAGCGCGTGCCGGACGAGGATGCGATCGCGACGTGGGTCAGGATTCGCAAATGGCCCAAACGGCGCCATCAATTCCGTGATCGGCGTGTCTGGCGTGATGCGCGTGTTTCCCTCCAGCATCACCGCGCCTAGCATCACGGACGAGAGCGCCTTGCCGGCCGAGCGCGTGTCGTGCGGCGTGGCGGCGTCATAGCCGTAGAAATACTCATCGAGGATGAGCTGGCCGCGATACGCCACGGCAATGGAATGAATCATCCACGCACGCCGAACGTTGGGATCGATGTCAGTGATCCAATGCACGGCACGTTCGAGTCCGGCTTCGTCAACGCCCAGATCGCGCGCCCGCGCGATGCTCCAGCCATCGTTCAGATCCTCAGGCTGACGATACGTGTAGCGCGCCTGCTCACGCGGCCGCGCTGTGTAGCGCGCCGTCTGTTCCGGCGTCGCGCGCGAGAAACTCACGAACCGGTTCACGCCCTGCCAGTACATCGTGATGCGCTCAGGATCCTGCATCAAAGTGGCGGCAAGATCGCTTTCGGCCGGTTCAGCGGCGGCGCCCAGGCGCAAGGTTTGGCCGTTGCGCGAGACGAAGAGCTGCATCGCCGGCCCATGCCGGTTGTGTTCTGGATTGCGGATAGCGGCCATCAGCACGCCCCCCGCGTTGCGATAGATATTGAGGAAGAGCGTCAGCGGATCGGCCAACGGCTCGACATCCGCGCGCCAGCGATTGGCGCCATCGGCGCGCAAGACCAGCGGACCGGCATAGGCTTGCGCCGCGCCTTCTGAATAGCGCGGATCGTGCGTCATCTCGCGCCGCGCCCAATAGGCGCGCTCCAGCCGTCCGCGCGCGTCGAGGTAACCGCGCAACACCGCGCCATCGCCGGCGAAATCCATGCGTACGAAACGGCCGCGCGCCACGCCCTCAGCTTCCTGCCCGTTTATCGACGCGCGCCAGCGATCGCCGCGGCGGGTAATCGTCACTTCGCCTTCGAGACCGACGGGAAAGTGCGTCTGGTAGTACCAAAGACCGACGACATCATCGTCAGCGCTTTGCGCTCGCGCCGGCCCCACAATGCAAGCGAGCAGCAGGCACATGCTCACCATCGCCACACGCGCCATCGCCGCTCCTCACGGGCCCAAGCTCCAGCGTTAGGTCCGCAATGTTGCGGGCGTGTTTCAAATCGGCATTGCGTCGGTTCCAATCGGCGGGCACATTCGCCGCGGCTGAATGGGGTTTGCCATGAACAGAATCGCGATTGCCGGCTCGATAGCTGTTGCGCTGATTGCATCTGCGTGCGCACCGCCTGCGCAGGAGCAGCAGGCGCAATCGGAAACGCCGTCACAAAGCGAACGCACAACGCTGGCCGCCGCCGGCGACCCCGTGCAGACCGCGCCCGTCGAGATGGATGAAAATCTAGCCTGGGCGGTGTCGGTGGTGCAGCTCGATCCGCTCGGCGAACCCAATGGCGGCGTCAAGCTGTTCGGCCTCGCCGGCGGCGATCCGGCCATGAACGGGCTACACACCTACATCGCCTTCTACGAAAACCCGGCCGAGGGCTGGCGCGCGTATCTTCTCGGCGACTTCCTGAGCTACCGCGTGCTTTCGCAAGCGCCGGGCCGTGTCGACCTCGAAATCCAGGAAAGCACAATGGACGAAGCCACCGGTGACATCGGCGGCCGCACACGCCACGCCATCGTCACCTGGACGCTCGGCGCCGACGACGCGCCGCCGACAGCGATCAACGTCACGCCCGCCGTGCTTGGCGAATAACGGCTCGGACTAAGACAACCACGCCGGCCGCTTGAACGGCTTGCCGAGATCCTTTGCAACGGCCTCGTGGGTGATCGCGCCCTCATAGACGTTCAAGCCCTTGGCGAGGTGCGGATCGTCCTGCAGCGCTTTTTTGTAGCCCTTGTTGGCGAGCGCCAGCGTAAACGGCAGAGTGGCATTGTTGAGCGCAAACGCGCTCGTGCGCGAGACCGCGCCCGGCATGTTGGCGACGCAATAATGGACGATGCCGTCGACGACGAACGTCGGCTCGCTGTGCGTCGTCGGCTTCGAGGTTTCGAAGCAGCCGCCTTGATCGATCGAAATGTCGACGAGCACCGAGCCGGGCTGCATCGTCTTCAGCATCGGCCGCGTAATCAATTTCGGCGCAGCAGCGCCCGCCACCAGCACCGCGCCGACGACGACGTCGGCCTCCTGGATGGCTTCGGCGATCGCCGCGCTCGTCGAATAGACTGTCTCCAGGCGGCCATTGAATTCCCGGTCGAGTTCTTCGAGCCGCGCCGGGTTCTTGTCGAACACCTGCACGCGCGCGCGCATGCCCACCGCGATCTGCGCTGCGTTGTATCCGGAAACGCCCGCGCCCAGGATCACCACGTTCCCCGGCTGCACGCCCGGCACGCCGCCCAGCAGCACGCCGCGCCCGCCATGCGCCTTCTCCAAGAAGTAGGCGCCGACCTGGATCGACATGCGGCCAGCGACTTCACTCATCGGCTTCAGCAGCGGCAGGCGCCCGTCGCGATCGGTGACCGTCTCGTAGGCAATGCACGTCGCGCCGGACTTCATCAGTCCTTCGGCCTGCGCCGGATCGGGCGCGAGATGGAGGTAGGTGAACAGCGTGTGCTTGGGCGTCAGCCGCGCGATCTCGATTGCCTGCGGCTCCTTCACCTTCACGATCATTTCGGATTCGCTGAACACCGCATCGGCGTTCGGCAGGATTTTCACCCCGACCTTCTCGTAAACCTTGTCCGGCGCGCCGATGCCCTCTCCGGCTTTGGTTTCGAGAAACACCTCATGGCCCGCACGCACCAGTTCGGCGGCGCTCTCCGGCGTCAGCCCGACGCGATATTCGTGGACCTTGATCTCCTTCGGGCAGCCGACGCGCATGGGGATTTCCTCCTGGTGCGCGCTTAAATATCGCAAAAAGCGTGCATAATCTTGGATATTTCGCTAGAGTTACGACCTCGCACGCTCATTTCGAAGCGCAAGTGGACCAATGCCGGCAAATTCTCCCGCTACGCTCGACGAATTCGACCACAAGATCCTGATCGAGCTTGAGCGCGACGGCATGCTCACCGCCGCCGCGCTGAGCGAACGCATCGGACTTTCCCCATCCGCCTGCCACCGCCGCGTCAAAGCTATGGAAGCCGCCGGCATCATCGAAGGCTACGCCGCTCTTCTTTCAGAGAAGGCGCTCGGCCGCAGCGCGACGATCTTCGTCGCCGTGACGCTCGACAACCAGAAGAGCGAGACGATGGCCGCGTTCGAACGCGCCGTCGCCAAGTGCCGCGAAGTGCAGGACTGCCATCTGATGACCGGGGAAAGCGATTACCTGCTGCGCATCAACATCCACGACGACGACAGCTACGAGCGCGTCCACCGGGAAACGCTGTCGAAGTTGCCGGGCGTGCGCCGGCTCGTCTCCAACTTCACCATCCGCACCGTGTTCAGGCGCGCGGCGAGCATCGCGCATTAGGCGAAATATGGACCGCCGACGCCTCGCCGGCCGGCGCTGGCGTTGCCGGCGAGGGCGCCGGCGGTCCATAAGTGCATCGAGGAAACGCCCATGTCCGATCCCGTCGTCATCCCCGTCCCGAAGGAATGGGAGGAGCGCGCTTACGTCGATGACGTGAAGTATCGCGCCATGCACGCGAGCGCGCTTACGGACCCGGAGGCGTTCTGGGGCGTGCACGGTCAGCGGCTCGACTGGATCAAACCCTACACCAAGGTGAAGGACACGAGCTTCAACGAAGCCGACTTCCACATCCGCTGGTACGAAGACGGCGTCCTCAACGTCTCCGCCAACTGCATCGACCGTCATCTGGAGAAACGCGGCGATCAGGTGGCCATCATCTGGGAAGGCGACGATCCGCATCAGTCACGTCACATCTCCTACCGTGAACTGCACGACGAAGTCTGCCGCTTCGCCAACGTCTTGAAGTCGCGTGGCGTCAGACGCGGCGATCGCGTCACCATCTACATGCCGATGATCCCGGAAGCGGCGTACGCGATGCTTGCCTGCGCGCGCATTGGCGCCATCCATTCCGTGGTGTTCGGCGGCTTCAGCCCGGAAAGCCTCGCCAACCGCATCAAGGACTGCGAGTCCAAGGTCGTCATCACCGCAGACGAAGGCGTGCGCGGCGGCAAAATCATCCCGCTGAAGCACAATGTCGATGCCGCCCTCGAACACGCGAGCGGTGTGGAGACCGTCGTGGTAGTCACCCGCACCGGCGCGGGCGTTCCGATGCAAGACGGGCGCGACATCGTTTATGAAGACGCAGCGGCCGAGGTCAGCGCCGACTGCGCGCCTGAACCGATGGGCGCGGAAGATCCGCTGTACATTCTCTACACCTCGGGCTCGACCGGCAAACCCAAGGGCGTGCTGCACACGACCGGCGGCTATCTCGTCTACGCCTCCATGACCCATCAATACGTGTTCGACTATCGCGACGGCGACATCTTCTGGTGCACGGCCGATGTGGGCTGGGTGACGGGCCACACCTATATCGTCTACGGGCCGCTCGCGAACGGCGCGACGACACTGATATTCGAAGGCGTCCCGAACTATCCGAATGTGTCGCGTTTCTGGGAGGTGATCGACAAGCACAAGGTCAACACTTTCTACACCGCGCCAACCGCCATCCGCGCGCTGATGCGTGACGGCGAAGAGCCGGTGAAGCGCACCTCGCGCGCAAGCTTGCGCCTGATCGGCACGGTCGGCGAACCGATCAATCCAGAAGCGTGGCTTTGGTACTATCGCACAGTCGGCGATTCACGCTGCCCCGTGGTCGACACCTGGTGGCAAACCGAAACCGGCGCGGCGCTCATCGCCAATCTTCCCGGCGCCACGGCGATGAAACCCGGCAGCGCCACACGCCCCTTCTTCGGCATCAAGCCTGCACTCGTCGACGACAAAGGCGATTTCCTCGAAGGCGCGGCGAGCGGCAATCTCGTCCTGCTCGATTCCTGGCCGGGCCAGATGCGCACCGTCTACGGCGATCATCAGCGCTTTTTCGAAACCTATTTCCGCACTTATCCCGGCGTGTACTTCACCGGTGATGGCTGCCGGCGCGACGAGGACGGCTATTACTGGATCACCGGCCGGGTCGATGACGTGCTGAACGTCAGCGGCCACCGCATCGGCACCGCCGAAATCGAAGGCGCGCTCGTCGCCGACACCAAGGTCGCAGAAGCCGCCGTCGTCGGCTACCCGCACGACATCAAAGGCCAGGGCATCTATTGCTACGTCACGTTGAAGCAAGGCGTCGAACCGAGCGACGAGCTGAAACGCGAACTGGTGCAGATGGTGCGCGCCGAGATCGGGCCGACCGCGTCGCCCGACATCATCCAGTTCGCCCCCGGCCTGCCGAAGACGCGCTCCGGCAAAATCATGCGCCGTATCCTCCGCAAGATCGCCGAGAACGATATCTCCAACCTGGGCGACACCTCGACGCTCGCCGATCCGGCGGTCGTCGACGATCTGGTCGCCAACCGCGCAGGCGCCTGATCAGCTGTTCGGTTCCAGCCAGTCGTGCTCCAGGATGCGCAGCCGCGTCGTCACGCTCATCAGAAACGCCGTCGACCAGGCGATCAGCACAAGGCCGTTGACGCCCTCGATGGCGCCCAGCACGCGCCAGTCGACGCCGAGCGTCAGATCGCCGAAGCCCAGCGTCGAGAAGCTGACGGTCGAGAAATAGAGCGCCTGCTCGAAGGTCTCGAACTGACCCAGCAATTCGTAGATCACGGCATAGGTCCACACCTGCGCCGTATGCAGGACGAAGATTCCAAACACGACCAGCAGGATCATGCCGGCTTGCCGAAGCGCGCCCTCGTGCGTCCTGAGCCGCACGTGCGCACGGCTCATCAGCCGCGTCAGCGACAACAATCCGAAGAAGTGAATCAACGTGGTGACCCCCACCATAAGCGTGGCGAGGGCCAAATTGAGAAGCAGCTGCGAAATGGACGCGTCCATCTGTCAAACGCTGCCGGTTGTCGCCGCGCCGCGCATTGATCACCATCAAGTCGTGCGGCCGGATCGGCTGGCTTTTCCTGTGAAGCGGCGAGCGAATGTTGGCAAAGCGGTGGCGCGTTGCTAGCGTGTGTGCGTTGGGGGGACCGATGCGCTCGCTCGCAGCCGCTGCATTTCTTGTCGCATGCGGGTTCTCCGCGGCCATTGCGCAACCCGTGCCCAATACCATGCGCAGCGCCGCATTGACGGTCGCCCAGGAGCAGGAACTCAACCGCCGGCTCTCCCTAATGGGCGCACAGATCGCCAACCTGGCGCGCCGGGTCTCACTGCGCGAGGATGCGATCCGCAACCTCGCGATCGAGGTCTATGACGCGCAACCCGATCTCAGTTTCGAATCCTATCTCGACCGGGTCGAAAACGGGGCGGGCGAACTTCAACGCTATCTGGCATCGGCCCGTTCCGAACGCGCCAGCGACGCGCAAATACAAAGCGTTCGTTTACGCGCGATTGCCGCAGCCGAAAATGGTCGGATCAGCGAGGCTCGTGCGCTCTACCACGACCTGTTGCAACAGGCGCAAGCGCGTCGCGCTGCGAGAGAGACCGAGCAGCGCGACGACTTCCTGGCCGCAGTGGAAGCCGCGCGCCTGGCAAGCGCTCAAGGCGACATCGATTCCGCCCTCTCGTATTTCGCGCTCGCAGACGATCTTTACGGTCGCGGCTTTACCAGTCTGTCCGATAATCAAAACGCCATCCTCTACGACGTGCTGACTCTGGGAAGGGTGTCGTTGTTGTCGATGCGCGCGATCTACTCGCAGCGTCCGGAAGATGCTCAAGAGGTGTTGCAGGAAGTGCGCGGCAATCCACTCTTCAGCTCACCTGAACGTCTCGCCGCCATTGACGGCGTCACCTCCCGAGGCGCCACGCAGCTCTTGTTGATCGGCCTTCTAGGAGTAGCGGCGAGATCAGGCGATCATGAGGCCGGAGATCAGGCGGAGGCCATGATCGAAGCGGGCTTGCGCAGCCATCGCGACGATCCCGTACTACAGGGTGAATTTCATGCCGTGCGAGGCTACCTTGCGCTCGACCGACTCGATCACGCGGCGGCCGAAGCGTCGCTGCAGGCGGCGCTTCAGACGTTGGCCGAAGATGGAAATACGCGATCGTGGGCACGCGCACAAAACGCCTTGGGGAACGTCTACCTCAATCGCGCCGATTCTGGAGACGTGGGCGCGCTCGACAGCGCGGGCCCTTACCTGGAGAATGCGTTGCGGGTTCGCAGCAGCATCGGCGACGCCACGTCGTTGGCCGAGACCGAGGCCGGAATGGGTCGTTACTTCTTCTTGCGCGGCGAGCAGGGCGACCGTTCAGCATATCCAGATTCGGCCCGCCATTACCGCCGCGCAATCGAACTTTACCCGCAACGCCAGGGCGACCGCATGGGCCGTCTCCTCTACTATCACCTTGGCCACGCATTGCATAAGTCGGGACCTCGCAGCGACGATGAATATCGCGAAGTGGCCGCAGCGTTCGAAACGGCGCTCCCGGCGCTGACCGCGCCAGACGACGGGAACCTTCGTGGTCAAGCGAACACAGTGCGCGGCACAGCGTACGCTGTGCTCGGCAGTCGCGGCGATCTACCGAGCCTGGAGCGCGCCGTTGAATCCATCGAAAGCGCCATCGAGGACACGCCCGACGAGGCGCGCCCGCTAAGTTACATTATGCTGGCTGCCATTCACATGCAGCGGCGCCGGCACGGCGTCACGCAGGATTCGACCGACGCGCGCGCGGCGGCAGAGCAAGCACTTCTCATTGCGCGGCGGATAGGCAACCCGCAATTCGAACAGCTCGCCACGGCTGCGCTTGCTCAGATTCCGAACTGATGGGCGTTCGCGTGGAAGCGATCGAAGACCCGCTGATGCGGAAAATTCGCTATCTCGATGAGCTGATCGGCGAGCTCGCCAAGGGCGAAACGATGGCGAAGAATCTGCGGCAATAGCCGATTCACAAGCCGCCGCCCTGCTCGCCCCGGGGGGCTTTGCGTTCGGCGGCGCCTTTCGGTAAGTGACCCTTATGGCCACACTCTATCTTCTCGCCGCTGTCGCGCTGGTCGCAATCATCGTCATCGTTCTGTTCAACCAGCTCATCGCCAAGCGGCAGATGGTGAACAACGGCTGGGCCGACATCGACGTACAGCTGAAGCGTCGCGCCGATCTCATTCCGCAACTGGTGACGACCGTGCAGACCTACGCCGCACATGAGCGAAGCCTGTTCGAGGAAGTCGCCGAACGCCGCAACGCCGCACTCGCCGCCGGCGACAACGCCGCAGCGCGCGGCGAGGCGGAAAGCGCGCTGTCGAAGCCGGTCGGCCGCCTCATTGCGCTGGGCGAAGCCTATCCCGATCTCAAGGCCAATCAGAACTTCCTCGATCTGCAGAACGAACTTTCAGACACCGAGAACAAGATCGAAATGGCGCGGCGCTTCTATAACGGCGCCGTGCGCGAGCTGAACACGGCGACCGAGACGTTCCCCTCGAACATCGTCGCCGCCCTCTTCGGCATCGCCAAGCGCGCCTATTTCGAAATCACCGCCGCCAGCGACCGCGCCGTGCCGACGATCGGACTCAAGCCGCAATGAAGCCGCTGCGCATCCTGACCCTGGCGCTGTGCGCGCTGCTGTTGGCGCCCCTCGCCTACGCCCGCGAGGAGATCACCTCGTTCGATGTCGCCATCGAAGTCGAGGGTGACGGCGACATCATCGTCACCGAAACCATCGACGTTGCGTCGGAAGGCGTGCAGATTCAGCGCGGCATCTTCCGCGACCTGCCGCGCTACTATCAAAGCGAGGACGGCCGCCTTGCCTATGAGTACCACGTTCTCGCAGTCGAGCGCGACGGCCGCGAAGAGCCTTACCAGACCGACTCGGACGGCAACGCATTTCAGATCCGCATCGGTGACGAGGACGTGCTGCTCGAGCCGGGGCCGCACGCCTACCGCATCCGTTATCTGGTGAAGAACCAAATCCGCTACTTCGAGACCTACGACGAGCTCTACTGGAACGCGACCGGCAATTATTGGGCATTCCCCATCGCGCGTGCGCGCGCGACCGTTACGCTGCCGCATGGCGCCAATGTCACGCAGACGCACGGCTACACAGGCCTGCTCGGCGCCGCTGGCGGCGATTACGCCTACTCGAACCAAGGCGATCGCCACACCTTCGAAGCCACGCGCCCGCTTGCCGAAGGTGAAGGCCTCACCATCGCCATCGGCTTCGCCAAGGGCCTGATCGATCCTCCGTCCGCCGCCGACCGCAACGCCGTCCTGTGGCAACGCTACGGCGCGCTCGGCGTGCTTTCGTTATCGCTGCTCGGACTGCTCTGGTTTCTCTACGGCGGCTTCAACCGCGTTGGCCGCGATCCGCCGAAAGGCCCGGTGTTTCCGCGTTACGAACCGCCGGCAGGCTATTCGCCCGCCGCCGTGCATCACATTTATCATCGCGCCGTCGCCGGCCACAACGCGTTGATCGCGACCTTGATGAACCTCGCCGTCAAAGGCCGCATCAAGATCGACGCCGCGAGCAAGAAAAAAACAACGCTGACGCGTGACGCCGCAGCATCGGCCTCGCGCGGCGACATTGCCGGCGAGGATCTGGCGCTCGAAGACGAGATTTTCTACGGTTCGAACGTCAAGTCGCTCGGCGGCGATTACGATTCGGCGTTCACGTCCGCCTACAAGCGCTTCCATCAATTGCTGGGTCAAAAGTACGGGCGCGACTATTTCCGCTGGAACGCCGGATACACGTTGAGCGCCATTGCGTTGAGCATCCTTGTCATCGCCGTATCCGCGGTGATGATCGTGCAATGGACGGTGTGGCACACGGTTTTCGTCGTGGCGCTCGCCGCGCTCAATCTCGCCTTTCTCTATCTCATGCCGGCGCCGACGCAGAAGGGCCAACAAATCCGCACCGAGATCGAAGGCTTCCGCCTTTACATGGAAACCGCAGAGAAACTGCAGCTCAACGCCGTGAAAGTCGGCAGCGAGGCGCCGCCGCCGATGACGACGGAACGTTACGAGAAGTTTCTGCCCTACGCCGTCGCGCTCGACGTCGAGCAGCCGTGGACGCGCCATTTCGAGCGCCTGATTCCGGAAGAAGCCGCCAAATACAATCCGACCTGGACCAATATGAGCTCGAGCCGATCTTTGGGCGGACTGACCAGCGCCATGGTCGCCAACATGAGTTCCGGCGTGTCGAGCGCATTGCCTCAAAGCTCGAGTTCGTCCGGTTCCGGCGGCGGCGGATCGTCCGGCGGCGGCGGCGGCGGTGGCGGCGGCGGCGGCTGGTGACACGATGTCGCGGAACCATCGCGCCGATCTCAAGTTCGCCAGTCAGTCTCGGCGCGCAACGCGCCATGGAACCTGACTGGAGTCTTCCATGACCTATTATCGCTCACTTTTCGCAGCTGGGGCTGGCGCGCTCGCGCTCATCGCCGCGCCCGCCATCGCGCAAGTCTATTACGACAAGCAAGTCTATGACGACGAGATCGTCGTCGTGGCGCCGGGCGTGCATCGCGAACCCACCGGCCGGCGCACGTCGATCGGCGCCCCTATCGTGGATCTCACCACGCAGCGCGTCGTCACCACGGCCGGTCTCGATCTGCGCTACGACGCCGACGCCGATGAACTCTATCGCCGCATCGACGACAGCGTGCGCGACGCCTGCAACGAACTCGAACGCGCCAGCCAAGGTGCGCCGGTGAGCACGCGGCGCGATTGCATTCGCGACGCCCAGCGCGACGCCCATGCGCAGGCCGATGCGCTGATCTACGCTCGCCGCGGCTAACCCTCGTCATTCCAGGACGCGCGCAGCTCGAACCCGGAATCCAGGAGGGAGCGCACTGAACTTCGTCACCTCCTGGATTCCGGGTTCAATGCTCCGCATTGCCCCGGAATGATGAGGGCGGACTTATTTGGCCAGGCAAACGTCTCTCAAGCGATCAGCTCGCAGAACTTCGCCAGATCGACATTGCCGCCGGAGACGACGCACGCGATCGGTCCGTCGCCGGCCTTCCCGGTCAGCGCCGCAGCCAGCGGCAGCGCGCCCGCCCCTTCAGAGATGACGCGCGCCTTCTCCGCGATCAGGCGCATGGCGCGCCGCACCTCATCGAGCGTCACGACAACGCCCCCGTCGCTCACCGGGCGCATACGTTCCCACATGCGCGGAATGACGCTGCGCCCGCCGGCGCCATCGACGAAGGACGCTCGCCACGCGGAAAACTCGCTCGCATGGCCTTGCGCCAGCGACTGCGCCCAAGGCGCCGCCGTCTCCGGCTCGGCGCCAATCACACGAACATCCGGGCGCATCGCCTTGATCGCCGCGCCGACGCCCACGATCAGCCCGCCGCCGCCGATGGCGCAGATCACCGTTTTCACCTCCGGCGCGTCCTCGAGAATCTCCAGCCCCATCGAGCCGTGGCCGGCGATGAAATTGTGGTCGTCGAACGGATGCACCAATGTGCCGTCCATGCCGGGGAACGCGTGCTCCTCCAGCGCGCGCCAGCAGACATCGAACGGCGTCATCACCAGTTCGGCACCGAGCGCGCGCATGCGCTCCACTTTCGTTGCCGGCGCGGTGTCAATCACCACGACTTTGCATGGGACCCCCGCCGCCCGCGCCGCATAGGCCACGCCTTGGCCTGCATTGCCGGCGCTGATCGTCCACACGCCTTTCTCGCGCTCGGCCTCGCTCAGCATCGCCACGGCGTTGGCGGCGCCGCGGATTTTGTAGGCGTTTGTCGGCTGCAAATTTTCCAGCTTCAGCCAGATATCCGGCGCGCCCGGCCCGAGATCGAGCTTCACCAAAGGCGTCCGCAACGCCGTGCCGGCGATGCGCGCGCGGGCTGCTTCAATTTCAGCGATCGTGATCGGACGGACGGGCGGCAACATTGTCATGCCTTCGTGCTCCTTTGCGCCCTTTGTGCATTTGTGTTTAGAAACACCAAGACACCAAGTCCACCAAGACGCACCAAGAGACGAGCATGCGTTTCATCGATCGCGACGAGGTCGCCCGCCGCCTCACCTACGATCTCTGCATTCCCATCGTGCGCGACGCGATGATCGCCTTCTCCAAGGGCGAGACCAGGCAGCTCCTGCGCTCCATCATCCCGCTCGGCGACGGGCGGCTGTTCGGCGTGATGCCGGGCGCGATGAGCGAGCGCGCCGTGTTCGGCGCCAAGCTCATCAGCGTCTTTCCTGAGAACTTCTCCAAGGGTGTGCAATCCCACCAAGGCGTCGTCGTGCTGTTCGATCCCGACAGCGGCGCGCCAGTCTGCATCGCCCACGCCGGCGAGATCACCGCCATCCGCACCGGCGCGGCCAGCGCCGTCGCCACCGATGCGCTGGCGCGGCCAGACGCCAGCCGCCTCGCCCTGCTCGGCTACGGCGAACAAGCACACACGCACGCGCGCGCGATCAGCCGCGTGCGCAAGCTCAGCGCCATCAATGTCTGGGGCCGCTCACCCGAACGCGCCGAGGCGTTTGCGCAGAAGATCGGCGCAGAACTCGGTATCGCCGCCACCTCCGCGCCCACAGCACGCGCCTGCGTCGTCGACGCCGACATCATCTGCACCGTCAGCTCGGCGAAAGAACCGATCCTCGAAGGCAAGTGGCTCCGCCCCGGCGCGCACGTGAACATCGTCGGCTCGAGCTATGCCGGCCCGGTCGAAGTCGATCACGACGTCGTCGTGAAGAGCCGCTTCATCGCCGACAGCCGCGAAGGCGTCATCGCCCAGGGCGCCGAATTCCTCCGCGCCAAACAAGCCGGCCTCATCGGCGACCACCACATCGCCGCCGAAATCGGCCAAGTCCTCGCCGGCGATGTTGTCGGGCGACGCAACGCCGAAGAGATCACTGCTTACAAGTCCCTCGGCCACATCGTGCAGGATCTCGCCAGCGCCTGGGCGCTCTATACGCCGGGGGATTGAACGAATCTGGCCCAATCCAACGAAGCCGGCGCTACTCACCTATCTTGATAAAAAGAGCTTTCGCGGCGCAGATCGCTTATGACCTCGCCATCCGTGCCGCGCCCCGCAATTCCTCGGACAGTATGGGCGCTCGGCTTCGTGAGCCTATTCATGGATATCTCATCCGAGATGATCCATGCGTTGTTGCCCTTGTTTCTGACGGTGGGTCTCGGCGCGAGTGTGGTTTTGGTGGGCGTAATCGAGGGCGTCGCTGAAGCTACCGCTGCGATTGCAAAAGTGCTTTCAGGTTATCTGTCTGACCGCATCGGCCGGCGAAAGCCGTTGATCCTGGTTGGTTATGCCCTCGGCGCCTTGTCGAAGCCTTTCTTCGCAGTCGCCGGCGCGCCCTTGACGGTTCTCGCTGCGCGTTTCGCCGATCGTATCGGAAAGGGACTGCGCGGCGCCCCGCGCGACGCTTTGGTGGCTGACGTCACGCCAGAGTCGATACGCGGGCGCGCCTATGGCGTTCGGCAAGCACTCGATACGGCAGGCGCTTTCATCGGGCCCTTGCTGGCGATTGCCCTCATGGCTGTGTTTGCCGACGACATGAGGATGGTGTTCTGGTTCGCCGTCATACCGGCCGGGGTGGCCGTCTTGTTCGTATTGCTCGGTGTCGAAGATCGCGCCGCAGCACCGGAGAGAAAAAGCTCGCGCCCGTCGGTTCGCTTGACGAACTTGCGAATGGCTGGCGGAGCGTTCTGGGGAGTTGTCGCGATTGGCGTTGTGTTCACGCTGGCGCGATTCAGCGAAGCGTTCTTGGTCTTGAAGGCCCATGAAGAAGGCTTGCCCCTTGCATTAGCCCCGCTGGTCCTGGTTGCGATGAATGTCGTTTATTCTTCGGGGGCCTTTCCGGCTGGAGCTTGGTCGGATCGCGCTTCACCTCAAGCCTTGCTGATTTGGGGCTTGATGGCCTTGGTCTTCGCGGACTTGGCGCTCGCTCTCGCGCCGGGAGTGTCCGGCGCATTTGTCGGCATCGCGCTGTGGGGTGCGCATATGGCGCTAACTCAGGGGTTGCTCGCGAAGCTTGTGGCGCAGAGCGCGCCAGCTCATTTACGGGGATCGGCGTTTGGTTTGTTCAACCTCGCCACCGGCGTAACAATGCTTTTCGCGAGCGCGATAGCGGGCCTTCTCTGGGAGCAAATTGGGTCGAAGGCGACGTTTCTCGGCGGCGCTGCGTTTGCCGTGCTTGCCGCGGTGCTAGTCACGCGGCTCGGTCCCCGCTCCAACTCAGAGGGCGCGTCCGCTCGCGGCGAATAGCAGACCTAGGCGCTGGCCCGATCCAGCGCCGCCACATCATATGCGCTCAGCGTCACACGCAGCGCGCCCATGAGTTCCGTCAGCTGCTCCACGCTCGTGGCGCTGGCGATCGGCGCGGCGATGGCGGGCTTGGCCATGATCCACGCCAGCGCGATCTGCGCCGGTGTTGCACTCTGGCGCGCGGCGCTCTCATCGAGCGCAGCGAGCACCGCCGGCCCCTTCCCAGCCATGTACTTGTCCATCCGCCCGCCGCGCGCGCTCTTCGCCTTATCCGCCTCTGTGCGATACTTGCCGGTGAGATAGCCGCTGGCGAGCCCATAATACGGCAGGATCGACACGCCCTCCCGCTCGCACAACGGCATCAGCTCCGCTTCGATCTCGCGGTTCATCAGATTGTATTCCGGCTGCTGCGCATCGAACCGCAGGTGGCGGTTCTTCGCCTCGGCTACGCCTTCGGCGAAACGCGCCGGCTTGAAGTTCGAGGCGCCGAACGAACGTATCTTGCCCGCCTTCAGCAAATCATCGAGCGCCGCGACATATTCCTCTGCATGCGTCGCTTCGTCGTCGCGGTGCAACCAATAGAGATCGATGGTTGCGACGCCGAGGCGCGCCAACGAATCTTCGCAGGCTGCAACGATGTTCTCGCGCTTGATCCCCAGCCGCTTCGGCCACATGCCGACCTTGGTGCCGATCACGACCTGATTGCGCTTGCCGCTCCGCTTCAGCCAGGCGCCGATAACGCGTTCGCTCTCGCCGCCCTGGTGGCCTGGAACCCAAGCGGAATACACATCCGCCGTATCGATCGAATCACCGCCCTGATCGACATAGGCGTCGAGGATGCGCATCGACGCCGCCTCGTCCGCGGTCCAGCCGAACACATTGCCGCCGAGCATCAGCGGCGTGATGAAAATCCCGGAACGGCCAATCTCTCGTTTCTGCTGCATGACGCCGCTCCCGCGCTCGATTGTCGGAATGCGGTCAATCTAGGGTCGCCCTCACATTCACTCAATGTCTTGGCGGCGATTTCCGGCCTCGAAATCCTGCGCTCGCGCTCTAATATCGCGCCCGCATGATTCACCTGACGATAACGCCGCCCGCGACGCCGCCGGCGGATGCATCCTTCAGCACCTTCGCCCAACAGATCGAGGACTTCGTCTCTGGCGTGCTGACGCTCGATCCCGAGCAAGCGCTGCTGCGCGCGGGCCTCTCCTTCCTCGTCGTCATCGGCGCGGCGCTGATCATCTGGGGCCTGCGGCTCTTGTTGAAAGGGTTGACCGAACGCATCGCGCCGAAAGAGGACGGCGCGCCGCGCCGGCGCGTCCACATCGGCCGCTGGACCATGCGCGTCGCGCGTCTCGCCATTTTCGCCGGGGCGCTCATCGTCATTCTGAGGCTCTGGGGCTTCGACTTCAGCGATCTGCGCGGCAGTCCGATCTACGCGCTGTTTTCCGCGCTCGGCCGCATCGCCATCATCCTCGTGCTGGCGCTGGGTGCGATCGAACTCGGTCAGCTCGGCATCAACCGGGCCTTCGACCGCGTCGCCGCTCGCGCCCGCAATCCACGACGGTCCGCCCAGATTCGCACGCTCGGTCCCGTGCTCGCAGGGCTCGTCACCACAGTCGTCGTCATCATCGCCGCGATGATGGCGCTGTCCGAAGTCGGCGTCGAAATCGGCCCGCTGCTCGCCGGCGCCGGCATTGTCGGCCTGGCTGTCGGCTTCGGCGCACAGACGATCGTGAAGGATTTTCTCACCGGCCTCTTCCTGATCATGGAAGACAGCGTATCCATCGGTGATGTCGTCCGCATCGGCGAGTTCAGCGGCGGCGTCGAAGCCATGTCGCTGCGCACCATCAAGCTCCGCGACTTCAACGGCACGCTGCACATCTTCCCCTACAGCGAAGCGCAAGTGATCCATAACATGACCAAGGATTTCTCCTTCGCCGTGTTCGAATTCCCGATCGACCACACCAGCGATGTCGGCAAGGCGCTCGAGCTGATGAAAGAGATCGGCGACGAACTGCGCGAGGAATCCGCTTTCGTCGGCGCCATCGTCTCCCCGATCGAGGTCGCCGGCGTCGACCGCGTCTCGGAATCCGGCGTTTTGCTGAAAGCGCGGATCAAGACCGCGCCGGGCAAGCAATGGAGCGTTCAGCGCGAATATCTGCGCCGCATCCGCTTGGCGTTCGAGCGCGAGCGCATCGAGTTCACGCAAACCACATCGCGCTTGATCATGCCCGAGCTGGACGTGAAGCAGACCTAGAGCTGCAACTAGATCGTCATTCCGGGTCCGCGCTGCGCATCGCCCCGGAATGACGACCATGAATTCCCTGCACCGAGCTTAGTTTAATCCGCTTCCGGCGGATCGATCACGCCGTTGCGGCGCTTCAAGGCGTCCACGTCGCGCTGCAATTGGCCCAGCCGATCGAGCACTGTCCACAGCCCGACGCCTACGCCCACCAGCAGCACGAGTATGGTGAAATCCGCCGTCGTTCCCATGAATGCTCCTCGAGCCCGCACCTTGCGCATGACCCCGCGCCGACGCAACAATTGACGCCGCGCCGCCCCCTGCGGCACTCATGCTTTCGCGTGCGATCGCGGTCCAATTGAGGCCCCAATTGAGCCAATGACGGCCAAGCACATCACCATCGCCCCGCGATTCAACGGACCGCCCGGCTCGGGCAACGGCGGTTACGTCTGCGGCCTGTTGGCGCGCGAAATCGAAGGCCCGAGTGAAGCTACGCTGCGCGCGCCGCCGCCACTCGGGGTTCCCCTGCGCCTCACCAGCGAAGTCGATGGCTCGGTGCATCTCTACGAGGGCGAAACGCTGCTCGGCGAAGCGCACGCGACGACGTTCGATCTCGCGCCGCCGCCCGCGCCGCGCATCGAGGAAGCGCGCGCCGCGGCGAAACGTTATGTCGGCCTCCACGATCATCGCTACTCGACCTGCTTCACCTGCGGCCCGAGCCGGCCGCCGCACGACGGCTTGCATCTCTACACCGGCCCGGTTGAAGACCGCGAGTTGGTCGCCTGCACCTGGACGCCGACGCGCGATCTCGATCGCGGCGACGGACGCGTCGCGCCGGAATTCATCCACGCCGCGCTCGATTGTCCGAGCTATTGGTCGCTGCCCCGCGCAGGAACGATGGCCGCCCTGCTGGCGCGCCTCACCGCCAGCATCGACGCCGACGAATTGCCGCGCATCGGCGAAGAACTGGTCGTCGCCGCTTGGCCCATCGCCAGCGACGGCCGCAAACACCGCGCCGCCACCGCAATCTACGGCGACGACGGCGCCGTCCTCGCCCGCGCCGAGGCGCTCTGGATCGAGCCCAGAACTTGATCGAGCGCAACGCGGGCGTACCTTGAATGACGAAGGTGAACGCCATGACCGAAGCTCAAACCGCAACAACCCGCTTCTGCGCCCGCATCATCGGACCGCTGCTGCTGATCATCGGCGCCATCGTGCTTGTGCGCTTCGATGATCTCGCGTTGATGATCCCGGCCATCCTCGAGGACAGCGCGCTCACCTTCGTCACGGGGATATTCACGCTGATCGTCGGCATGGTGCTGTTCGTGGCGCACCATCATTGGTCCGGGGCGACGGCGATCCTGATTTCCATTCTGGGCCTTGCGACCATCGTGCGCGGCGTCCTGCTGCTGCTCGTTCCCGATGTCGCGGCGAATTTTGCGGCCCAAGCGCTCGCCGCCGGGCCCGCGCCATGGATCGCCGGCGGCGTCACGCTGCTGATCGGCGCCTGGCTCAGTTACGCCGGCTGGTTTGCCAAGCGCGCCGCTTAGGCCTACATCACGGCCATCCCGGGGAGCCGCGCTCGCGGCTGAGATTGGACATCCCGTCCTGACCCGTCGAACCTGAACCGGTTAGCACCGGCGGAGGGAGGAGCGCTGATGAACAAGCCCGAAAACCGCGACGCGTTTACGCCAAGTGTCACCACAGGTCCGCTCATGGGCTCGCGCAAAGTCTACGCCAGCGGCTGCGCGCATCCCGATCTGCGCGTGCCGTTCCGCGAAGTGGCGCTGCATCCGAGCGCCAACGAACCGCCCGTCACGATCTACGATCCCAGCGGCCCCTACACCGATCCCGACGCAGCCATCGACATCAACACCGGCCTCGCCCGCACCCGCGCCGCATGGGTGAAAGCGCGCGGCGATGTCGAAGAGATCGACGGCCGCGTCGTGAAGCCGGAAGACAACGGCAACGTCAGCGAAGAAAAACTAACCCCGCCCTTCCCGAAGCAGCCCCGCATCCTTCGCGCCAAAGCCGGCGCCTGCGTGACGCAACTCGAATACGCCCGCCGCGGCATCATCACGCCGGAGATGGAATACGTCGCCATCCGCGAAAACATGCGCCGCGAAGCCACGCAGCCCTTCATCCGCGACGGCGAGGATTTCGGCGCTTCGATCCCCGACTTCGTCACCCCCGAATTCGTTCGCTCCGAAATCGCCCGCGGCCGCGCCATCATCCCGGCCAACATCAATCACGCCGAACTCGAGCCGATGATCATCGGCCGCAACTTCCTCGTGAAGATCAACGCCAACATCGGCAATTCTGCCGTCACCTCCTCCATGGCCGAGGAAGTCGACAAAATGGTCTGGGCCATCCGTCACGGCGCCGACACGGTGATGGACCTCTCCACCGGGCGCAACATCCACAACATCCGCGACTGGATCATCCGCAACGCGCCCGTGCCCATCGGCACCGTGCCGATCTACCAGGCGCTGGAAAAAGTGAACGGCGTCGCCGAAGACCTCACGTGGGAGGTGTACAGAGACACGCTGATCGAACAGGCCGAACAAGGCGTTGACTATTTCACCGTGCACGCCGGCGTGCGCCTGCCCTTCATCCACCTCACCGCCAAGCGCGTCACCGGCATCGTCAGCCGCGGCGGCTCGATCATGGCCAAGTGGTGCCTCAGCCACCACAAAGAGAGCTTCCTCTACACGCACTTCGCCGAGATCTGCGACATCATGCGCGCCTACGACGTGAGCTTCTCACTCGGCGACGGCCTGCGCCCGGGATCAATCGCCGACGCCAACGACGCCGCGCAATTCGCCGAACTCGAAACCCTGGGCGAACTCACCAGAATCGCCTGGGCGCACGGCGTGCAAACCATGATCGAAGGCCCCGGCCACGTCGCCATGCACAAGATCAAAGCCAACATGGACAAGCAGCTCGAAGCGTGCGGCGAGGCGCCCTTCTACACGCTAGGCCCGCTCACCACCGACATCGCCCCCGGCTACGACCACATCACCTCAGCCATCGGCGCCGCGATGATCGGCTGGTTCGGCACCGCGATGCTCTGCTACGTCACGCCGAAAGAGCACCTCGGCCTGCCCGACCGCGACGACGTCAAAACCGGCGTCATCACCTACAAACTCGCCGCCCACGCGGCGGACTTGGCGAAGGGCCACCCCTACGCACGCACCCGCGACGACGCGCTCTCACGCGCACGCTTCGAGTTTCGCTGGGAAGACCAATTCAATCTCGGCCTAGACCCCGACACCGCCCGCGCCTACCACGACGAAACCCTCCCCAAAGACGCACACAAAACCGCACACTTCTGCAGCATGTGCGGGCCGAAGTTTTGCTCAATGAAAATCACGCAGGACGTGCGCGACTACGCGAAAGCGAAAGAGGCGCAGGAAGCGGGGATGGCCGAGATGAGCGCCAAGTTTCGGGACGGCGGCGGGGAGATCGACGTGGTGGTGACAGGCTAGCTCGGCTCATGGATAGAGATTCCAGCCACCTGTTCCGATCAACAATGGCACAACGGTGATTTCCGTTTCCTCGTCGTTGATCACCGCTCCTTGAAATATGCCCAGTCCCGAAACACGCCCACGGCTTAGGTTCATCACCGCCGTGTCGGAGAAAATATAAATCGTCCTCAGCTGCATTCGCACGCGATAGACGCGGCCGTCTTTCTTTGTGCGCGCTTGAAGCGACCCTGTGGGGTGTTCATTCCACTCACGTGGAAGATGGATATCCTTGCCGTGCACGGATAAGCGGAATGTGACTAGTCGTCCCGCGACGCCGTCGAACTCCTCTTCAGTCTCGAATCTGAATAGGTCCTCAAGAGGCGTGACGCCGCGCGCTTCGGCCAGCACTTGCGCAAGCGTCTGGCACCATAGATCGTACATGTGGAAGGTCCACAATGCCTCCTCGGTGTTAGTCTCTCCGGGATAGCCTGCATCACCAGGGTGCCTAGGTGTGTTGGGCAGATACGAAGGAAACCGCTCTCCCATTTCAATCGATGCTAAAGCCTGCTCCGTGTAAACGTCTCTCCGAGGAGCAGCATTCAGTCCGTAGAATGGGTCCTCTAGTTTGCGTGCCTCTTCTTGGACGAGACGTTGTCGAACACCGGCAACGGCGCGTTGTCGTTCGTCGGGGCTCAGACTAGCGTAAGCTGGCAAGAGACGCGGCGGGTTCTTGTAGATTCCATAGTAAAACGTGAAGCGCTGCCTCGAGAGAGCAAAGATGTCTGCGGCGCATCGCTCTTCCCAACGGCGCTTGAACTCGCGAACCTCGTCAGGGCTAAGTTTCTTGGTGAGACCTGCCGTTTGTGTCGCTTGATCGTGATGGGGCAGACAAAGCACCGCTATGTTTGCGGAGTCGTTGTTTGAAGGATCACCATCGATGTGATGAAGCTGAACGTGAATTGCCTGGCAAACACAGCAAGCGTGCCGATTAGCAAGCAAGATCTCTGTTTGCGTAGCTCGAGGGATCGGAACGCGAGCCACTACGAACCGAGAATCTGGGTGAGCTGTGAAAAGGACAGCTCACGTCCGAGCCCTAGCGTTGGGCGGAGGGGCTCGAATACCCGATACATTCGCCTATACCTCGCAACCGTTGGGCTATGAGAATCCAGCGCGCGCTTCTTAAAGCCAGAGAATCTGCCCATCTCATGGATCAGATGGTGTGCGACGCCCATGTGATCAGTCTCGGTGTGCCCATCGTAGCCGATGAACTTCGTAAGCCTTGCAGGCTCTAGCTGCTCCTGTTCGGCCTTGCCGATTTTCTTAACTGCGCTTTCAATGAAGCTCCACATGTCCAGTGTGTCGATGACCTCCTTAACGATCGAATAGCTGTCGACGTGCGAGTGAAACAGATGGGATTGCATCTTGAAGGCCCAGAAATGGCCTCCAAGGATGCTCGACATAATAAAATCTGGGTCGTTCTCGCCCTGAACATTCTGCGCTTTATGCAGATCGCACAGCAGGCTGATGATGAGACGTTCGGCATCTGAAATCGAAACGCTCTTTGAATCAAACTCTCCGCGCCTCACGCTCAAACCATAATCAATGAGGCGCCGTGCGGACTCTGAGCGTGATGGAAGATCGGGTTGCTCTGCCCGCCATGCATCGACACGCTCCAGGAGTTCTTCGTCCAAGCGCATCTCGAAACGTTCGCCCTTCGGTGCCATCGCACGATCTCCCGTATTGTACGGGTATATGTACGGACATTACGGTGTACAGGCAAGAGAAATAATTCCCTTGCCTCCCTGACAACCGCCGCCGGCTCTCTACATCGCCGCCCGGCCTCCAAGAGCGGCTCACAAAGCCCGCGGCGCCGGCCAAGCTCTGGCGCAACTGGTATCGTGTCTACAAGCGCATGGGCGTGACGCGGCGCGTCGGCGTCTGGGAGCCGGGCGTCACGCGCGGCCCGGACCTCTTCCCCTCCAAGGAAATCGCCGAACAACACGCGCTCGATTTCATCGAATGGTGCGCGCCCGAATGCCGGACCTGGTTCGACTACATCGGCGCCCGCCCCGAAGGCGAAGAACCGGAATAGCGCCGGTGTGACTCCCCGCCCCGCATCCGCCTTCGCCAAGGCTTCGGCGGACAAGAGGGGGCGGGGAGATTGTGTTATACATTCACCCATGCGCGCCCTCACCGCCGCCCTCTTCCTCGCCGCCTGCGCCCCGCCCGCGCCGCCGGCGGCGCGCGCGCCGGAAGCCGACGCGCCGGTCGATCTCGGCGCCGGCTCGATCCGCCTCACCGAGACCCGCGCCATGGATCGCGCCGCGCTCGCGGGCGCGATGACGCAAGGCGAGTGGATATTCTGGGGCAGCGAACCCGAGGTCTCGGCCTGTTTCGACACCGCGAACGCCGAATGCATCCTGGCGATCCAGTGCGACCGCCCCACCGGCATCGTCACCTTGCACTACGCGTACGAGCTCTCGCCCGATCAGTGGACCTCGTTCCGCATTATCACGCAAACGCACGTGCTTGATCTTCCGGGCCGCAGCGTCAATGACGACGGCGCTCCGCGCGTCGATGCGCACCTCGCCGACGGCACGTACGAACGCCAGATCGTGATCGATCATCTTGCGCCCGCCCAGGAACGCTTCGCCGTCGATATCTGGAACGATGTCCAAGTCTTCCCCTGGCGCAGCGAAATCGCCCGCGCGCTGGACGCGTGCCGGTAACTCGCATGGTCCTCTCCCCTTGTGGGAGAGGACAGCGTTGGCAAAGCCAACGCAGGTGAGGGATAACGGCGCAAATGCTTGAGAGTCCTGCGCCAGCATCTGACCGTCGCAAGCGCTCCGGTCTGTCTCCCCCCACAAGGGCGAAGACCATTCACGGACCGATCGAAAAACGAGGATACGCACACGCGCTATCCACGCGTTTTTCACGCCAAGCCGCTGAAAACAAAGCGCGCACAGAAAATCTATCCGACCCACTTCGCGCCGGGCGTACACTTCCTCCATCGCTCCGCTATTGATGGCCAGTCGGCACATAAGTTCGAACCGATGCGGGGCGTGTGATCGAGCGTGAAGCTCCGGTGCTTTCTTCGAGACGATCCGAGGGAAGGCGGCGCAGCCAAGGTCAGCGCGCAGGAATCGGCGTGTGCGACACAGCAGGCGAGCGTATCGCACCGTGAGTGAGGCCCACGCGGGCGCAAAGCGTGGGAAGAGACCGGGGATGAACGCGCGAACGTGTTCACCCGCACGCCGCCGGCCGCGCCGCCTCCGGGAGTGAAATACCTCCCGCGACGGCGCCGGCGATCTGACGATCACGGGGACGCGGCCTTTCGCGTCATAACGCGCCGATCCAACGGCGCATTCTCTTGGCGCGGCAGCCCGCGTCCCCTTGGCCCTCTTTGGGGCCCTCGCGCGAACGCGAGAGCGCGCGTTCCGCACCCCATCCCAACCGAGGGATGGGCGTGCTAGAGAGTGACTCCATGCGCACCCTGATCCTTGCCCTCGCCCTCCTCGCCGCCGCCTGCTCGCCCCCGGCGCAAGACACCGAGCCCGCGCCCGAAAATCCCTACATCGCTGCGCTCACGGCCGCGTCGCCGCCCGGCGCGTGGGCCGCGCGCACGGACGAAGGCACGACATCAGTTTGCTTCGGCGAATTCCTGGCCGATTGCGCCATCGACATCAACTGCACCATGGGTATGGGCCACATCACGATAAGCATCGAACAGCAGCCGAGACGTCCCGCCAATCAGGACGTCACGGTCCGCTTTTTCACCGCTACGCAAACGTTGGATGTCGGCGCGCGCACCTGGAACCAGGAGGGTCTGCCGAACGTGCTCGCAGGCTTCTCCGACGGCGACGCGGAGAAGGATCCGTTCATCGACATGCTGAGCACGCCAACCGAACGCTTCGGCGTCGAGATCGGCAACACGCGCACGGTGTTTCCGTGGGACGCAAGCGTCGCCAGCGTTCTGACCGCATGCCGATGATGACGAAGCTCTTGCTTGCTGCGTTCGCGGCCGCCCTCGCCACCTCGTGCGCCACCGCTTCGCCCGCGCCAGGCGCCATCGGCCGGCTCTATCATTACGTTCGTTCCAACCAGGACGGCACGCTGCCGGAGCAGATCTACCAATACCGCGCCAGCGCCACGCGCCTCGAAGTCGGCAAGGAAGTCGAGCGCTGCACCAACGCCGCGTTCGTCACCGCCGACATGGACCTCGCGCGCGGCCAGGGCGTGCGGTTCATCGGCGGCCGGCTCAACCGCGACGCCACGCAGGCGCCGTTCGCTTGGCTCTCCTACGAGAACGGCGCGCTACACGCGAACGTACCGCAGGCCAATGTCGATGAGCGCATGACCATCGCCGGCGAACCCTACGTCCTTTACGATTTCGATCTTTCCGATCTGAACGCGCGCTTTGCCGGCAGGCCCGCGCCGGAGGAGGATTTCCGCTTCGCCGTGGCGCTGATCTGGCCTGTCGAAGGCGCCGAGCGCGTTCTCCGCGATCTCGGCTGGGCCAATGCACGCTTCGTCGAAGTGGAGCATCGCCGCGACCGCGGCCAAGCCCGCTATGTTGTAAGCGGCGGCCTGAACGGCGAACTCTGGCTCGATCCGCGCCAAGGCCATGTGCTGGAGGCGCGCTTCGCCGAACCGAACCACACCGAGTACGCGGACTTCCACCTGGAGCTGCTGAGCCTCCACGATGGCGCGGCCGATCGCTGGCTCGAAATCCGCCGCGCACATTGGCGCGATTGCCCCTAAATGGTCACCGCCCTGAAACGTTCGCGCAACACGGGTGCAACAGGAGGAGCCTAAGCCGGACGCATCGGAGGGACCGATGAAACGCCAAGCCGCCTATCTGATCACCTTGTTGCTCGCGCTCGCGCCGATCGCGCCGCTCTTCGCCGCCGCGGCCGCCTGACCAGTTTCGCTTCCGCCCGAACACGCTTATCTCTCGCCGCCGGAGGCGATGGATGGGCCCGCTTGAGCGGATCGCGCGCGAAATCAGGTTTCTGGACGGCCTCGCCCGCACGCTCTGGTCCGTGCGCAAGATCGACCCGGACTCCGAGGTCCTCATCTGCGACGACTTCGAAGCCGCCGTCGACACCTTCGCCGATCACACCGCGCTTCTCTTCGAAGGCGAACGCTACACCTACCGCCAACTCGATGCGCTCGCGAATCGCTTCGCCGCCTGGGCCGATGCGCAATCGATCAAGCAGGGCGAAACCGTCGCCATCCTGCTGCCGAACCGCGCCGAGTACGTCCCCGCCTGGGTCGGCCTGACGAAACTCGGCATCGCCGCCGCCTTGATCAACAACCACCTCACCGGCGCCGCGTTGGCGCATTCGCTGTCCATTTCGAACGCAGATCACGTCATCACCGACACTGAAGGATTGCAGGCCGTCGAGACCATCCGCGCAGCCCTGCCGCGGCCGCTGAAATACTGGGTGATCGATCCCGACTTTCCCGCGGCCAACGATCGGCGCGCGCTCAACTTGAAAGAACCGAAACTTGCGCCGGAACGTCCCCCAAGCGCGCGCCGCGCTGGGCTCAAGGCGCGCGACATCGCGCTCTACATTTATACGTCCGGCACCACCGGCATGCCGAAAGCGGCGAAAATCACCCACATGCGCGCGCAGCTCTACATGCGCAGCTTCGCTGCCGCCACCAAGGCAACCGCCGAAGATGTTCTCTACTGCGTGCTGCCGCTCTATCACGCCACCGGCGGCCTCTGCGGCGTCGGCGCAGCTCTCTTGAATGGCGGCACCGTGGTGCTGCGACGCAGATTCTCTGCGAGCCATTTCTGGGCCGACATTGTCGAACACGGCTGCACCATGTTCGTTTATATCGGCGAACTCTGCCGTTATCTGGTCAACCAGGAGCCTGGCGCGAAGGACCGTGCGCACAGACTGAAACTCGCCTTCGGCAACGGCCTCAGGCCAGAAGTGTGGGAGGACTTTCAAGCGCGCTTCAACGTGCCGCGCATCATGGAGTTTTACGGCTCGACCGAAGGCAACGTCTCCATGTTCAACTTCGATGGCCAACCCGGCGCGATCGGGCGCGTGCCGCCGTATCTGAAAAACAATTTCGCCGTGCGCCTGGTCAAGTTCGATGTCGAGGCCGAAGCGCCGGTGCGCGACGCCAGCGGACTTTGTGTACTGTGCGAGCCCGGCGAAACTGGCGAAGCGATCGGCCTCATCAAGGAGGACGCACGTCATAACTATACCGGTTACGCCGACAAGGCCGCGTCCGAACGCAAAATCCTGCGCGACGTCATCGAGAAAGGCGATGCTTGGTTCCGTACCGGCGATCTGATGCGCCAGGACAGGGACGGCTATTTCTATTTCGTCGACCGCATCGGCGACACTTTCCGCTGGAAAGGCGAGAACGCTTCGACGACGGAGGTTGCGGAAGTGATCTCACGTTATCCCGGCGTTGATGAGGCGAACGTCTATGGCGTCAAAATCGACAAACTCGACGGCCGCGCCGGCATGGCCGCTATCACGCCAGGGGAGAATTTCCAACTTGAGGGCCTGCGCGATCATCTGGTGCGTGAGTTGCCGGCCTACGCGCGCCCCTTGTTTATTCGCATCACCCCGGCCATCGAAACCACCGGCACGTTCAAGTATCGCAAGGTCGATCTGGTGCGCGATGGATTCGATCCCACCAGACTCGAGCACGCGCTCTACTTCGACCATCCGGAAGAACACGCCTACGTTCCGCTGACGCCGGACCTCTATGCAAAAATCCAGAGCGGCGCCTTCAAGCTCTAGCGCTCGAAAACGGCGGCAAAGTCATCGCCGATGCGTTCCAGGCGCGCGGCGCGGCCATAGGCGGCACGCAGGACTTCCGGCGTCAGCGCCTCCCGCGGCGCGCCCTCCGCGATGACACGGCCGCCCTCGAGCAGCACTACGCGATGGGCGGTGTTGGCAGCGAGCGCAATGTCATGAGTCGAGAACACGACAGCACCGTGCGCCGCATGACTGCGCATGATACCGGCGACACCGAGCGCCTGCGCCGGATCGAGCCCAGCGGTCGGTTCGTCCAGCAGCATCAGCGGCGCCTGCTGCGCGAGCGCGCGGGCCAAATGCGCCCGCGCTTTTTCGCCGCCGGAAATCTGATCCATGCGCCGCGTCCGCAACGAGGCAAGCCCGCATGCTTCGATCGCGGCGTCGACCGCGCCTTGATCATGCGCGCCGAGACGATCTGGCGCCGCGCCGTAAGCGTAGCGGCCGAGTGCGACGAGCGCTTCAACCGTCACCGGCCAGATCGTTTGCGGGCGCTGCGGCAAATAGGCGGCGCGCACGGCGCGCTCGCGTGCGCTGAGCAGGCGCGCCGCCTTGTCGCCAAGTCTGATATCGCCGCTCGCTGGAATCAGTCCGAGCGCGGCGCGCAGCAAGGTCGTCTTGCCCGCCCCGTTCGGTCCGAGCAGTGCGACAACTTCACCGGCGGCGACCTCCAGCGAAACGTCGGCGAGCGCGTGCGTGCCGCCAAGATCGGCGCTGACGGCGCTGAGCGACAAGAGCGCGCTCATACATCGCCTCCGCGCGACGCGAGGCGCGCCGCGATGAGCGCGAACACCGGTCCCCCAATCAGCGCCGCCGCGACTCCGAGTTTCAATTCGGTATCGGTAGGCAACAGACGGACGCCGATGTCGGCTGTCACAAGGAGCGCGCCGCCAGCAAGCGCGCTCGGCAACAGCAGCCGCGCCGGGTCGTGTCCCGCAAGCGCGCGCACGAGGTGGGGCGCAGCGATGCCAACAAAGCCAATAATACCGGCAACCGCGGTCGCCCCGCCGGTACAGGCGGCGGCGCCGAACACGACAAGCGCGCGCGTCGCCGAGAGATTGGCGCCGATTGCAGCGGCCGCCTCCTCGCCGAGCGTCAGCGCCTGCAGCCCGCGCGAAGCGGCGAAGATCAACGCCGCGCCGGCGGCGAGCAGCACACCAGCGAGCGCGACATGTTCCAGCGAGCGGCCCTCGACCGAACCTAGCGTCCAATTGACCAGATCGGCCAGCGCACCCGGGTTCGGCGCGAGATTGAGCGCAAGCGCGATCAAGCCGCCGGCGAAGCTCGAAAGCCCGACGCCGATCAGCACCAAGCTCGCCGGGCCGCGCGACCGCCAGCCGAGTGTGCTTACCAGAACGGCCGCGGCGAGCGCGAAGGCTACGGACATCGCCGGCGCCGCAAGCGCAAAACCGAAAGCAAGAGCGATGACAGCGCCGAGCGCGGCGAAACCCGAAAGCCCGAGCACACCCGAATCCGCGAGCGGATTGCGCAAAAGTCCTTGCAACGCAGCACCGGAGAGGCCGAGTGCTGCGCCCGCGATCCACGCTGTGAGCGCGCGGGGAAAACGGATTTCCCAAACGATCGTGCGCGTGGCGTCATCGCCGGCGAACGGATCGGCCAGCGGCGTTGGACCAAGCCACAACGCAGCTGCGAGCGCCGCCAGGCTCAATGTCAAAAGAATGGCGGAGGCGCGCAGACTGACGCTCATGATGCGCCGAGTGCAGCAGCGATGATCTCGGCCGCATCGATTGCGTACCATGCCTCGCAGGCGATCGACGCCGGCGGCAAGGACACCGTGCGTGCATTGGCGAGCGCACGGCGGAGCGTCGGATGGCGGGAGGGGGACCAGGCGTTGACGCGATCGCGGCTTGTCTCGAAGAAGCCGAGCGCAATCAGCGCGGGCGGTGTTTGCACCAAGCGTTCGAGCGGCAGCACTTGCCAGCCCGCTTCGATACGAATGTTGCGCGCGCCCGCGGCGGCGATCACTGAGTCGATCATCGTGCCGCTGCCGGCGACAGCGCCGCCGCCGGAAAGATACATCACCCGCACGTTACTACGATGCGCCGCAAGGCGCGCAAGCCGCGCATCGAGGTCGCGCGCGATGGCGGCGCCGTCTTCGGGATGGCCGAGCGTTTGCGCGGCGTCGAGCAGATCGGCGCGGGCGGATGAAAAGTCCGGCGCATCGCCGACTTGCAGCACAGGCACGCCGAAGCGCGCGTAGACCTGTTCGGCGTCCCAAGGCCCGCCCCAATTGCGGACGACGAGATCCGGGCGAAGCGCCAGCACGTCTTCGAGCGCGCCACGTGTCCGGCGCACGCCGCGTGCGCGCGATCGATAATACGAATCGTCACGCAACGAACCGACCGACAACGCAGCGATCTGATCACGGTCGGCAAGTGCGAGCACGAACTGATCGGCGCAATAGTCGAGGGAAACGATGCGGCGCGGTTCGGCCTGCGCCGCCGTCGCGCACGCAAGCGCCAGTGCTGCAATGATCCAGCGCATCAAACCTCCCGTGGGCCGCATCCCGGGCCAAAGGCGTTCGCCGGCAGGTCTTCTGGCTTTGCGGGTCGATGCTCGTGTGGCCCCTTCCCGGATCGCTCCAGTGGCGATGGCCAACGAACTCGCCGCTTACAGCTGCGGGAGCAGCCGCGGATTTGCACCGCGTTCCCTTAACCGGCGGAATTGCTTAATGCGAACTGCCGCAATGCGCAATCAGATCACCCTGCGCGCATAGACGGCGGCGCCGTCGGACCCCACCTATCAGGCATGAACTTCAACTACCTCATCAAGGCAATTCGCTACGCGCGCAAGGGACGCAGAGGCGACGCCGCGGCGATGAAGACAGCGGCGTTTGGCAATCCAGCGTATCCCGATGTCGAGCGCGACCTCGCGGCGCTTGCAGCGCCATATCCCGACATCGATCTTCAGCCCTTGCGCGCCGAGCCGCGAGGCACATTCGGGCGCGCCTACGCCGACCATATGGATGCGTGCGGCTTGAAGCCGTTTCATGTCTCGTCTGAGGTTGCCGACGAGCTTGGGCCATCGCAGATTCTCGGCGTGCGCTACGTGCTGCTGCACGATGCGTTTCACGTTCTGCTGGACTTCGACACCTCATGGCCGGGAGAGCTGGGCGTGTGGAGCTTTGTTTCGGCGCAACGCTACAGCGCCGACTTCGACCGGGGCGTGCGCTTGGCGCGTAGGCTCTATCCGATGCTGGCGCCGGGCAAGAAAGACGAACTCCGCGCTGCGGATGCGCGCGGCCAACGACTGGGCGAAGCCGCGCCCAGATTGCTGATGGCGCCGGTCGAAACGATGTTTGCAGCGCCGCTCGACGACGTGCGTCGCCAGCTGAAACTGAGTTAGATGATTTCGCGCACCTTTTCCTTCGGCCGCGCGAGCAGCGTGCGCTTCGCCGTAACCACAAAGGGGCGCTCGACCAGGACCGGATGGGCAATCATGGCGTCGAGGATTTTCGCGTCGCTGACTTTCGGATCGAGCAGGCCGAGCGCTTCTGCCTCCGCCGCCTTGGTGCGCAACGCTTGGCGCGGGGTGAGGCCGGCGGCGGCGAGGAGCTCTTTAAGTTTCGGCTTGGTCCAGCCCGCCTTCAGATACTCGACCACCTCCGGTTCGTGACCCGCCTCGCGGATCATCTCCAGCACCTGCTTCGAGGTGGAGCATTTCGGATTGTGGTAGATGGTAATTTTTTTGACCATCAGTGGTCTTCCTCATCTTCTTCCATCGGGAAGAAGTTGAAACCGTCATTGATGTCGAGCGGCTCGGCGACTTGCTCGACTTCTTCGAACACGATGCGTGGTTGCAGGTCGCTCCAATCGCCAGGCGGAGGCTGCAGGTCTTCATCGTCGAACAGCAGCTCCGATGCAATCGCTTCGGCTTCGCCTTGCGTAGGCGCCTCGACATAGCGCGTGGTGTAGAAGCCTACGACCTCGACGTTGCCGTCGATGATCACCGGGAAATCCTCGCCGCACGCGAACAGGCGAAACCACGCCATTAGCGCTTCTCCGGGTCGATATCGAAATGCATCACATCCTCGCGCACGCCGAGCTTGGTGTAGAGCGCAATCGCCGGCTCGTCGCCATAGTCGGCTTGAACGTAGATCACCCAAGCCTTGCGCGAAGAGGCGATTTCGCGCAGGCGCCCGATCAAAGCAGTGGCGACGCCTTGTCGGCGATGCGCTTCGTCGACGGCGAGATCGTAAATGCAGACTTCACTTCGCTCCTGCTCGAACTTGTCGAGTTCGTAGGCGACGAGCCCACCGATTACCTGCCCTTCCCTCAGCGCGACGAGTGGGATGATGTGCGGCTTCGCCAGCAGCGTTTCGAGATAGGCGTCGCCCGGCGGTTTGCCGCGATAAGCGTCGGCATCGTCGAACGCTTTGCCGAACATCGCGTTCAGCGCGCGACACTGCGCTACATCGCCGGCGGCGAGCCGATGAACGGTGACGGCCACGGCCGTGGTCAGTCCTTCGCGCGCTCGACGTAGGAGCCGTCTTCGGTGGAAATCACAACACGGGCGCCCGCATCGATGTGCGGGGGCACCATCGTCTTGACGCCGATGTCGAGCATGGCCGGCTTATAGGAGGACGACGCTGTCTGTCCCTTCACGACCGGCTCGGTGCTTTCGATCGTCGCGGTCACGCGCGGGGGCAACTCGATCGAGAGCGCCTGGCCTTCGTACATGGTGAGATCGACGACCATTTCCGGCTGCAGGTAGGCGACAGATTCGCCCACCATGTCGCGAGACAGATGCACTTGATCATAGGTGTTGGGATTCATGAACACGAGCCCGGCGTCGCCGTCGTCGAACAGATAGGTGTGCTTGATCTGCTCGACGAAGGCCTTCTCGAGCGCATCGGTGGTTTTGTAAGTCTCGGTCGTCTTCACACCGTCGACGATGCGGCGCATGACGAGCGTCGTGGTCGGCGTGCCCTTGCCGGGACGGAAGGTTTCGTGGCTCATGACGACGTAGAGCTTGCCGTCCTCGTGTTCGAGCACGTTGCCTTTGCGAACGTCACTGGCGATGACTTTGACCACGTAAACCTCACTTGGCCGGCCGGGATGCGGGCGGGCGCTGATTTGAGCGAAAGGACCGGAATTGGGGGCTGTATTAACGGCGTTCGTGCTTTGGGCCAAGCCGGGAAACCGCGCCAAATCTGCATGGAAGGCAGCGACATGACGCCCTCCCCTTGGTGGGACAAAGCCCGTCATGCCGACCGCCGCCCGTTCCTGGAGGCGCGGACGGCGATCTTGCGTGCGGTGCGGGAATGGTTCTGGGCGCAAGGGTTTGCTGAGGCCGAACCAGCGATGCTGGCGATGTCGCCGGGGGCGGAAACGCACATCGACGCGTTCGAGGTGGGAGATAGATTCCTCCATACGAGCCCGGAATTCGCAATGAAGAAGCTGCTCGCGGCAGGCGAGCGCAAATTGTTCTTCCTGGGCAAGACGTGGCGCCGTGGCGAGAGCGGGCCGCTGCACGCGGAAGAATTCACGATGATCGAATGGTATCGCGCCGATGCGCCGTACGAAGCGATCATGGACGATTGCGTGGATATCGTGCGCGTGGCCGCGCGGGCGGCCGGCGCGGAAGCGCTGCGCTGGCGCGACAAGAGCTGCGATCCGTTCACGGCGGCGGAGCGCATTACAGTCCGCGAAGCGTTCGCGCAGCTGTGTCCTGTGCCGATGCCCTCGGATAGCGACGCGTTCTCGGCCGCTTTGGTGCGGCACGTCGAGCCCCAACTCGGCGACGGCGCGCTGACCTTGCTGACGGAATACCCGATCGGCGAAGCGGCGCTGGCGCGACGCTGCGCGCAGGATGCGAGCGTCGCTGAGCGGTTTGAGCTCTATGCCTGCGGCATCGAGCTTGCGAACGGGTTTGGCGAACTGACGGACCCGGTCGAGCAACGCGCGCGGCTCGTTGCGGCGATGGACGAGAAACACAAGCGCTACGGCAGACGCTGGCCGATCGATGAGGATTTTCTCGCGGCCTTGGCGCAGATGCCGTCATCAAGCGGCGTGGCGATGGGATTTGATCGGCTAGTGATGTTGACGATCGGCGCGCGGCACATCAATGACGTGCTGTGGACGCCGCAATGATCCGCGATGCGGCCCCGTCAGACTTTGCAGCAATACGACAGGTTCTGCGCCATGCGTTTAACCAAGACGATGAAGCGAACCTCGTCGAAGAGCTCCGCGCCGACGGCGATGTGCTTGTGGAGCTAGTGGTCTTCAGCGACATCGCGGTCCATGGCCACATTCTGTATTCGCCTCTGGCGATAGGGCGCGACGGCAAAACACTGCCAGCGGCGGCGTTGGCGCCGGTTTCGGTGTTGCCCGCATTCCAGAACAAGGGTCTCGGCGGCGACCTCATCCGCACCGGAAATGCGCGGTGCGCGGAGCTGGGCTGCGTTGGCGTCGTTGTGTTGGGGCACGCAGACTATTATCCCCGCTTCGGCTTCTCGGCGAAACTCGCGGAATCGCTGCAAGCTCCGTTCTCGGGTCCGCACTTCATGGCGCTGGAGTTCGAGCCCGGTCTCATCGCGGCCGGCGGACGGGTGCGGTATGCGAAGGCATTTGGAGTTTGATCGTGAGTGCGAAGGTGAAGACCGATCCGCTGGCGGAAGTCGCCAGCCGCTACGCCGTCGCGATCACGCCGGCGATGGACGCGCTGATCGACCCCGCCACCCCCGACGATCCGATCGCGGCGCAGTTTCGCCCCGATGCCCGCGAGCTCGAGATTGCGCCAGACGAATTGAGCGATCCGATCGGCGATGAGGCGCATACGCCGGTGAAAGGCGTGGTGCATCGCTATACCGACCGCTGCTTGTTGAAGCTCGTGCATGTATGCCCGGTCTATTGCCGCTTCTGCTTCCGGCGCGAGGTGGTGGGGCCGCCAAGTCCCGAAAAGCCGCGCGACGGCACGCTGTCGGGCGAAGAGCTGGATGCGGCGCTTGGTTACATCGCGGCGCACGACGAGATCTGGGAAGTCATTCTCACCGGCGGCGACCCGTTCTTCCTCTCGGCGCGGCGGGTGCGCGAGATAACGGAGCGGTTGGCGGCGATCCCGCACGTGAGGATCATTCGCTGGCACACGCGAATCCCTGCGGTCGATCCCCTGCGTGTGACGCCGGACCTGGTGGAGGCGCTGCGCGTCGAAGGCGCGACGACGTACGTGGTGCTCCACACCAATCATGCGCGCGAGCTGACAGAACATGCGCGCGCAGCTATAGCGCGGATCGTGGACAGCGGCGTGCCGCTGCTGGCGCAGACGGTGCTGCTCAGAGGCGTCAACGATGACGCCAATACGCTGGAGGCGCTGATGCGCGCCTTGGTCGAGGCGCGCGTTAAGCCCTATTATCTGCACCATCTGGACAAGGCGCCGGGCACGTCGCATTTCCGTTGCGAAATCGAACGCGGACAAGCATTGGCGCAGGCGCTCCAGGAACGAGTCTCCGGGCTGGCGCAGCCGGCCTATGTGCTCGACATTCCCGGCGGTCACGGCAAGGCGCCTTTGGCGCCGCAAGCCGTGCGCAAGACCGAAGACGGTTACGACGTGCGCGATCGCGCCGGTGTGTGGCGCAAATACATCGAATAGTGAGTGGCGAATAGCGAATGGAAACGCCGCTCGGGCTTATTCGCTATTCGCTATTCGCTGTTCGTTATTCGCCATTCGCCACCACCCAACGCCACGAATATCGCAGCGATGATGAGCAGCGCGGCCGCCGCGAACGGCGCGCTGGAGCCGAGCTGATCGAACAGGACGCCCGCGCCGAGCGGGCCCGCGACGCGACCGAGCGCCGAGGCAGATTGCGACAGGCCCATCACGGCGCCGCGCTCGGCAGCCGCGGCTTGTGCGGCGATCAGAGCATTGAGCGCGGGCGTTGCCAGACCGATACCTATCACCAGCGCGGTGAGCGAGGCGGCCATGGTGGCTGGTTCATGCGAAACGGCCAAACCGCCGAATCCCGCCGCGAACAAGGCGAGGCCGATCAGCAACGTTACGCGCTCGCCCAGCATGCGCGCGGCCCTGCCCGCGCCGCCGCCTTGCAACACCACCGCGCCGGCGCCCAGCGCAGCCAGCGTCCAGCCGACTTCGCGAGGGCCCCAGTTCAATTCGACATCCGCCCACAAACCAAAGGTAGTTTCCATCAGCGCTTGCGCCGCGATGACCAGAAACATGACCGCAACAAAGCGCATCAATGCAGGGCGCGACGCCAGCAGCGCCAGTCGGCGCGGGCGCGCGTCCTCGCGTCGTATGCGCGCTTCGGACGCCAAGCTTTCGCGGAACAGGGCAAGAGCCGCAAGCGCAGCGAGACCAGCGAGCGCGGCCGAAGCGTAACAGACAAGCGCGAAGCTCTCGCGATCGGGTTCGCCGCCGATCAGCGCGGCGCCGAGCGCGGGGCCGGCGATGAAGCCCAAGCCAACGGCGGCGCCGAGCAAGCCCATATTGCGTGCGCGCGTCTTGTCGTCGGCGAGATCGGCGGCGGCGGCGAATGCGGCGCCGACATTGCCCGCCATCAAACCGCCGAACAGGCGCGCGGCGCCGAGATCGTAGACGCTGCCGGCTTGCGCGATCCAAAGGTAGGAAATGACGCCGCCGATCAGTCCGCTGATGAGGATCGGCTTCCTTCCAACCCGATCGCTCAGCCGTCCCCAGAATGGCGACGAGATGAGCTGCCCGAACGAATAGGCGCCCATGGCGATGGTCGTGGTCGTGGGTGTTGCGCCGAGTTCGAGCGACAGAAACGGAAAGATCGGCAGAAAGACGCCAAATCCCGTCATGCCGATCAGCACGACGCCGGCCAGCGCAAGCATCGACCCCGTGGGCACGTTCATGATGCAGGGTTAGCCCATTCGGTTGAGAAAGGAACTGCGACTACTCGCGCCGCCAGTTATCGACAAACGCCTGAAGGCCCTTGCCTGTCGGCTCGAAGCCGAGTTCTTGATAGAAGCCACGCTTCCCGTCGGCTTCGAACACAAGAGCCTGGGCCTTTGGCGGCGCGTTGACGATGAGCCAATCGCGAATGGCCTGAATCATTCGCGTGCCGACACCCTTGCCCTGATGTGGAGGCGCCACCGCCACGTCCTGCACGTAGAAGAACATGGCGCCATCCCCGACCACGCGGGCCATGCCGACGATGTCGCCATCAATCTCGGCGACGATCTGAAACAACGAGTTGTCGAGCGCGACGCCGGCGACGGCGTAGTTGACGTCGTCGCGCCAGCCTACGGCGCGGCAGAGTCTCTCGTATTCTTCGCGTGTTGGCGCGCGCGCGAGGATCGACGCCTGCGCTGCTTGGTCTACGCTCAAGCGCTGGGCCGGATCGGCGCCGGCGCGGCCGGATTGAGATGGCTGCGCAGATCAGTCCAGGGAATCGCCACTTCGAGGCCTTCGGCGGGATCGGCATAGCTCCAGCCGGTGATCGATTGCGGCGGGAAGACCAGCACCAGAGCATGTTCGGTGACGAGCCAGAGATGCGCCTTGGTCGCCGTTTCGTAAACATCGCGGCGCGGCGGCGCGCCATAGTCCGGGAGCTGACGGCGGATTTCAGCGACGGCGCGCGTGGTGATGAAATCCTGCCAGCCTGACTCGGCGACGAACACGTCCGTCTCGGTCAGCGGCCGGCCTTCCGTCATCAGCACGGTGACGACACGCACGGTCTTGGCGACATTGGCCAGCGTCGGCCCATCGTAGGTCGAATTGAAGCGCACCGAGATCAGCTCTGGGCCAGCATAATTGATGGTGTAGTCGACCCGCTCGTTGACCGCATCTTCGAGCCGGTATTGCGGCTGCTGAGCGACGAGTTCGTTGAAGCGGCGAATTTCCGGCGTCTGCGTGCCGTCGATGCGTGGAAAACGGATGTTGCGCTCGATCGGTTCGATGTCCGCGCCGCCCATGCTCGACGCGATTTCCGCGGCGACCGGCGCGGCGTCGACCAGCTCCATGCGCTGGAAGGTGTAACCGCCGATCTCCTGGATCGTGTTGGCGGCGTCGCGAGCGCGGGCGCGAAACTCGTTTTCGAGGCAGCTCTGCTGCTCGGCCGTCGGCCGTGCGTCGGGATCGATGATGCGGCAGCTTACGCGCGCGGCTTCGCGCCAGCGCTGTTGGTTTTGCACCAGAAGCTGTGCGCCTGCGTCCGAGACGCTGGCGGATTCCGCCACGAGCGTTTCGCGCACCTGATTGTCGAGTTCGTTCAAAGTGCGATTGGCGCACACGTTCTGGGCGAATTCGCCGCTGTCTTCGGCGCAGACGTCGAGTTCTGCAGCGACGCGCTCGGCGGAGCTTTGGTCGGTCTTGGCGCCGCTGGCGGCGTCATTGCAGGCGACGAGCGTTGCAAGCGCAGCGACTGCGCCGACAATGCTCTTCAGAGTGCGCGCTTGCATCTGTCCCGACTTCCTCTCCGCCCCTCGAATTTTTGTGCCACAACTCGCGCCGCGCGTCACGGGCGATCGGTTACGCATGACATCATTGCGGCTTAAGCCTAGATGAATGTCATGCCCGTTACGGCGCACTACAGGCCCGACCCTTTGTTCGAGAAACTCGGGCCGGAATTTGCCGATCCCGTGGCGGCCGCCCAATTTCCGCAGCGCGTATTGCGATGGCGGAACCAAGCTTGGGCCGCGCACGTGGGCCTCGATGAGCTGATCGACGCGGAATGGGAAGCCCACTTCGCGCGCTTCGAACCACTGCCAGCCAATATGCCAGCGCCGCTCGCCATGCGCTATCACGGCCACCAGTTCCGGACTTACAATCCCGAGATCGGCGACGGGCGCGGCTTCCTGTTTGCGCAAATGCGCGACGACCAAGGCCGGCTGCTCGATCTCGCCACCAAGGGCTCGGGGCAAACTCCCTACTCGCGCTTCGGCGACGGACGCCTCACCCTCAAGGGCGGCGTGCGCGAAGTGCTGGCGGCGCAGATGCTGGAGGCGCTAGGCGTCTATACCTCCAAAGCGTTCTCGCTGTTCGAGACCGGGGAGGCGTTGACCCGGGGCGATGAGCCCTCGCCGACCCGCTCCTCGGTGCTGGTGCGGCTCTCGCACAGCCATATCCGCTTCGGGACGTTCCAGAGGCTTGCCTTCTTCGAGCGGCCAGACCTCATCCATACGCTGATCGAGCACGCCTGCGCGGCTTACCATCCGCAGCATGCGAACCTCGCCGGCGAGGCGCGCGCAGCGGCCTTGTTCGGCGAGGTCGTCGAGGCGAACGCGCGCCTCGCCGCCAGCTGGATGGTGGCGGGCTTCGTCCATGGCGTGCTCAATACCGACAATCTCAACATTACCGGGGAGAGCTTCGATTACGGCCCGTGGCGGTTCACGCCGACGAGCGATCCGAGTTTCACAGCGGCCTATTTCGACGAAACCGGGCTCTATGCGTTCGGACGGCAACCTGAGGCGGTGTCGTGGGCGCTGGCGCAACTGGGTGGCGCGCTCAGCCTCGTCTGCCCGGCGCCGGACTTGGAGACCGGACTCCGGCGGTTCGTTCCTGCCTATCAGACAGCGCTGCGCGCCGCGCTTTTCCGCCGGCTCAACCTGACGCCCGGCGATTTCGAGGCGGACCTGGAGTTCACGTCCGCGGTGTTCGGCTGGCTGACAGAAAGCCAAGCCGGATCGGATCAGTTCTTCCACGACTGGTATTGCGGCGCAGCGAGCACTGCCCGCGCGGCCGAGAGCCCACAGGCGGCGCTCTATGCCACCAGCGCTTTTGTTCCCGTTCGAGCCGGATTGGAGGCGCGCACCAGGAGCGGGACGGAAGACCTGCTCGAGCGTCCCTATTTTCAGCGGGCCGCGCCACACACGATGCTGATCGACGAAGTCGAAGCGCTGTGGTCGCCTGTCGCCGAGCGGGACGACTGGTCCTTGTTCCAAGCCAAACTCGCGCAGGTCGCTGAGTTGCGCGCGGCGCTCGGCAACTAGTTTCGGCGCACGAAACCGTCCTTGTGCGTCACCCGCGCCACGTCCATCGCGGCGCGCACTTGCACGATGTCATTCTTGCGGTCGGTTTCGCTGAGCGCCTCCCAGCCGACGAGCTTGTCGTGGGCCATGAGATCGTTGTTGCGCGCCTCACCCTGAGCAGTCGGCCTCCAACCTGACATGAGCCGCTCGGCCATCCAGCGATCGTGCTCGCTGCGCGCTAGCTTGTCCATGAGCTCGGCGGGCACGGTGGGCGCGGTGTCGCCCTTCTCGTCCTTCGCCGCGAGGCGCCATCCGGCGTCCCAGACTTTCACCATCGCCGCATCCGCCACCGCGCGGTTTGCGGCGCGATAGGTTTCGAGCACCTCGCCCCAGTCCTTCATCGCCGACTGCAATTCGCGCATGCTCAGCGCATCGCGTTTGCCGAGGCCCTTGTTGTAATGCTCATGCGCGATGGCCGCGCCCTGATCGAGCGCGCCGTCGACGATGCGGGCGCGCGTCGAATTGAGTTGGTGGGCGCCGAACGCCTGCAGATAAGCGTCAAGTTCTTCGGTCTCGTCGCCGCGCGCGTATTGCTGCGAAAATTCGGACTGGCTGGTTTCGCGCATATAGATCGGCGCCGGCCAGCCCGGATTGCTGTTGCACACCCGTTTCAAGGCGATCGCCAGATGGATGTTGCCCGGATCGGCGCCGGTGGAAACAACCAGCGCCGTCGGCTTGCCACGCTCCCGCTCGACGCCTTGAAGCAAGTCCGTCGAGATAGAGGCCGCATCCCAATCGAACGGCAGGAAGGCGATATCGGCTGTCCAGACGTGCGGATAAGCGAAGGCTTCGCGGTGGCGGGCGCGGAAACCCGCTTCCACCGCTTCATGATTGGGAGCGAGCACAGTGAGGCGCGGCGGCGCGAAGTGCGCCGACCACAAACTCATCAACACACGCTCGGCGACCGCTTCGCCGGCGCGGTCGAAACCGAAGAACACGATATGCACGCGGTCATGGCCGAGCTGTTGGGCCAGCGACAGCATCGTCTGGCTTTCGTTCTGAATCAGCGCGCGCGCGGCCATTTCGTCGAGCGAGAACGGTTTGGGATCTATCGGCGGCGCCACCGGCTTCTTCTTGCGCATCTGCGCCGAGCGCATTTCGCGCGCCTCTTTCAGCAGCATCGGCGCTCGCGTCGCCACGTGAACCCCAATCGGCGGCTTGCGCTTGGCTGAGCCCACGAGGCGGCGCACTGCGGCCTCGACCTGCAGATTCGCGGTGTCGTCGGGCTCATAGGCCACCACGTGCGCAGCGTGATGGGCGCGCGCGCCGCGCAATGTCTCCACGTGCGTGGCGTTGCCGTCGAGCACGATGACGCCTTTGCGCCGCAGCCCGAGCGCGGTTTCGGCCGGCAATTCGCTGGCGATCAGAATGACGGAATCCTTCCGCTTGCGGCAATCGAGCGCCAGCGAGAGCGCCGCCGGGCTGTCGCCGGCGATGACGATGTGGCGCGCTGCGGCGAGATTGAAGATGCGCGCCAGCGAACGGCCGAGCTGACCCGAGAACGCGAACAACAGGCCGACGACCGGCGTTGCGATCGCGGCGAAGCGCACGAGCTGCAGCATCGGGTCGAGCTGCACGCCGGGCGCGGTCTCGTCGGCGTCGAAATACGCGTCCCACATGCCGACAGCGCTCACGGTCAGATAGATCGATTGCGCCAAGTCCTGACCGTGGAGCGTCCAGTACCAAAGACCGCCTGCGATCCAGACGGCGGTCAAAAGGATGACGACGCCCCAACGGAAGGCGCCGGCCTGGGTATGGGCGAGCGCAGTGAGCCCGGCCGCCGCCTGCGACCAGCTGTTGGCGTACTTCTGCGCCATGTCTGTCTGCTCCCCGCCTTCCCCCCAGCCGGGCCATGATGGTCCCTCGGGTTACGGGGTGTCCAGCCCGGCGGATTGCAAACCGGTTGCCGTGGCGGGCCTATTTTCCTAGCTCTTTGCCGGCAAAGCGGCCCCGTAGCTCAGCTGGATAGAGCAGCTGCGTCCTAAGCAGACGGTCGGGAGTTCGAATCTCTCCGGGGCCGCCACCTCAAACCGGCCAACGCGCGCGGAATGGGGCGACGCGGCTCAGGCGCGCGGCGGCCTCGACCTGGCTCGAGACGTTGAGACGTTCGAACATGCGCTTGGTTTGGGTGCGAACGGTCTCGACCGAGACGCCGCGCTGGCAAGCGATGTCGGTGATCTTGCGGCCCTCGACGATGCCTTGCGCGATGATGAGTTCGCAATCGGTCAGATCGAACATCGCCCGCCACAGATCGCTCGCCAGCGGCGGGCCGCCGTCTGGATCGACAATCATCAGCAGACATTGCAGGCTGGCTTCTTCTCCCTGCCCCGCGCAGATCGCCCGCGCCACATAAGGCTCGGCGCCGCCGGCGCGGACAATGCGCACGATCGGCGGCCCCGTCTCGCCTCGGAGCGCAGCTGATACTGAGCGCGCCAGCGCCGCCTGATCGGCCCGGTCGCGGCAGAGAAGCTTGCCCTGCGCGAAGCTCAAACCATCGCCGCGCGCGATCATGCTGCGGCAGGTTTCGTTCATCTCGACGGTGCGGATTTGCTCATCGACGATGGCGACGCCGAACGGCAGCTGATCGAACGCCGCCGTCTTCAGAGCGGACGCCGCCTGCACAGCGTCGAGACGCGCCTTCACGCCGACACTGCACGCCGCCATCGCCGCCACCGATTGCAGCGCGAGTTCATCGGGGCTGCCGTGGAACTGGCCGACCACCGTCACGCTGAGACGCCGGTCGACCGGCCCGGTATCGGACGAAGCCCAACCGATGTAACCGAGGCCGGCCTCAAAACGCCGCTGTGGCTCGCTCGCGCGCTCGGCCGCGAGTTCGCGGCAGCGCAGTACAAAGTCGATCGAAGCGCCGGAACAGACCGATGCGGTCGACGTCCCGGCGGCCTGATCCTCGCACAGCATGACCATGGCCTGCGCGCCCAGCATCCGCGCGCTGAGATCGAGCGGGGCGCGCCAATCGCCGCCCCGCAGCCCCGCGTCCATCCAGCAGTCGAGATTTTGGGCAGATGCGCTCGCGAACATGGCGGTCTCCGGTCCCGCATTGCAGCAAAGCCCGAGCCGCGCTTCTACGTGATATTCCGCACACTGGGATCGCACTTGGTCCGACGACCAAGAGCGGCATTGCCCCTGCCCTCCGTCTCCAGTTTAGTGGCGCCCGCAAGTCAGGGAGAACGCCATGCGGATTGTGCTGGCGCGCGCCGCGTGCGCGCTGATGGGAGTTGCGCTGATGGCGACTGGTGCGAGCGCGCAAGACACCTCTGCACGCGATCCGAATTTCGGCCGCGGCGAGCGTGTCTCCGGGCAAAGCTATGCAACGCGCTCGCCGGTGGTCGCCTCCCATGGCGCGGCGGCGACGGCGCATCCCTTGGCGACGCAGACGGCGATCGACGTGCTGCGTTCGGGCGGCAGCGCCATCGATGCGGCCATCGCGGCGAATGCGATGCTCGGTTTGGTGGAACCGACCGCCAATGGCGTCGGCGGCGATATCTTCGTGATCGTGTGGGATCCGCGCACGCAGCGGCTTCACGGCTACAATGGTTCGGGACGCACGCCGCGTGGGCTTTCGCTTGCCGAAATGCGGCGCGAAGCGCGACGGCGCGGCAACGCGAACGCTGTGCCGAGCTTTGGCGCAGCAAGCGTCAGCGTGCCAGGCACGGTCGACGGCTGGTTTGCGCTTCACGAGCGCTTCGGCCGCAAGCCAATCGCGGAGCTGCTGGCGCCAGCGATCCGCTACGCCCGCGAAGGCGCGCCGATCCCGCAGACGATTGCGATGTATTGGGCGAACAATCGGCGGCGTCTGGAAACCGAATTTGCCGAAGGGCGGCTGCAAGAGATCGCAAATGCGCGCAGCACCTATTGGTGCGAAGACGATTGCCGCGAGAACGGGCGCATGCCTGACGGGCATGGGCTGTTCACCAATCCAGATCTCGCCAACACGCTGGAACTGATCGCGCGCGATGGCCGCGACGCCTATTATCGCGGGCCAATCGCGCGCACGATCGACGCCTACATGCGCCGCATCGGCGGCTGGCTGCGCTACGACGATCTCGCGCGCCATCAGGGCGAATGGGTCGATCCGGTGTGCGCGCCCTATCGCGACGTCGAAGTCTGCGAATTGCCGCCGAACAGCCAAGGCGTGGTCGCGCTGCAAACCCTGCGCATCCTCGAAGGCTACAATCTGCGCGAGATGGGTTTCCTCTCAGCCGACTCGCTGCACACGCAGATCGAAGCCACACGACTCGCCTTCGCCGATCGCGCGCAATTCTACGGCGATCCAGCTTTCACCGGCTTCGACGTGCGCCGTCTCCTGACCGACGAGTACACGGCCCAGCGCCGCGCGCTGATCGCCAACGATCGCGCCATGGCGCCGCCGCCGCACGCCGAGCTACGCATCGACGGCGACACCACGTATCTCACGACGGCCGATTCAGACGGCATGATGGTGTCGCTGATCCAGTCCAACTATCGCGGCATGGGTTCGGGGCTGGTGCCTGACGGCTTAGGCTTCATGCTGCAGGATCGCGCCGAACTGTTCTCCCTCGCAAGCGGACATCCCAACGTCTACGCGCCGGGCCGCCGCCCCTTCCAGACCATCATCCCGGCGTTTGCGCTGCGCAACGGCCAGCCGTGGCTCTCTTTCGGCGTGATGGGCGGGGACATGCAGCCGCAAGGCCACGTGCAGATCATCGTCAACCTCATCGACTACGGCTTGGATCTGCAAGCCGCGGGCGACGCCGCGCGCTATCGCTTCTATGGCGGCGCCGAACCCACGGGCGACGAACCCGACGGCGTCGGCTTCGTCGCGATGGAGAACGGCGTGCCGCCGGCGGTGCGCACGGAACTCGAACGCCGCGGGCACCGCATTCGTCCAGCCGATGGATCGTTCGGCGGCTACCAGGCGATCATGCGCCACCCCAACGGCGTCTACGAAGCCGCCACCGAGATGCGCAAGGATGGTACGGCCGGCGGGTACTGATGCCCAGCTTCGCGCAAGACATCGCCCCTCCCCCCAACGGGGGGAGGGTAGGGTGGGGGGGCGAACGACTGGGCGCCTCCTCCCCCTGCCCCCGCCCCCAGGGGCGGGGGTTCGCTGTGCTTGCGATGCTAGCGATCGCTCTCGCCGCCTGCGGCCCGCAAATCGGAGCGCTCCAACGCGGCGAAGAAGGACGCGTCGTAGGCGCTTATGCCGGCGACACGTTGGAACTCGAGGACGGAACGCGCGTCTTCCTGGCCGAGATCGACGCGCCGCGCGGCGACGCGCCTTATGCGGCTCAGTCGCAAGGAGAGCTGGAAGCGCTCGCACTGCACCGCGACGTTCTGCTCGCGTACGGCGGCGAGCGGCGCTGGGTGGGCCGCCCGCGCGAAGGCGAAGAAGCACCGCGCGAAGCCGCGATTGCGCATGTGTTCGTGAAGAGCGAAGGCGGGCGCTGGTTCTGGCTCCAGCACGAACTCGTGTCACGCGGTGCGGCGTATGTCCGTGCACGGCCCAATAATCACGCGCGCGCCACCGAACTGATGACACTCGAAACGCAGGCGCGCGCGGCCGAACGCGGCATGTGGGCGCAGCGCGCCTACAAGCCGTTGGCGGCGCGTGCGGCGGCTGCTGCCGCCAGCCAAGCGAATGCGAATTGCTTGAGCGGCGATGCGCCGTTCCGCTTCGTCGAGGGTCGCGTGGCCGATGCGCGCGTGTTCGAACGCCGGGCTTCGCTACGCATGGAAGGTGCGAGCGATCCGCCCTTCTCGCTCGTCGTGTTCGGCGACAATTTCACCGCCTGGGACGGGCCGCCACTCGCCTCGCTCACCGGCGCCCGCGTGCGCGCGCGAGGCCCGCTCGGCGTTTATCGCGAAGAACCGCAACTCTGCCTGGAGCACGCGAGCCAGCTCGAAGTGCTGGCGGACTAGCCGACGTACCCGGCCGCCACCGGATCGCCCACGCGCGCGATCAGCGCGCGGCGGAGTTTTTCCAGCGCGCTGCCTTCGATCTGGCGCACGCGCTCTTTGGAGATGCCAAGCCGTTCGCCCAGAGCTTCGAGCGTCACGGCGTCCTCTTCGAGCTTGCGTTCGCGGATGATGAGGCGTTCGCGATCGGAGAGATCGCGCATCGCGTCGGCCACCAGTTCGGCGCGCGCGGCGCTGTCGTGCGCGTCCATCGCGTCGCTTTCGGGGCTTGCCGCGTCATCGGCGAGCAGGTCTTGCCATTCGCCGTCGCCGTCCTCGGTCAACGGCGCGTTGAGCGAACGGTCAGGCGCGGAGAGCCGCGCGGCCATCGCTTCGACGTCGCGCGCCGGAACGCGTAGCGCCTTGGCCACCTTCGACGCCGCCTCTGCGCTCATCACCGCGTCGCCGACGTCGCCGATACGCGCGCGCAAGCGGCGCAGATTGAAGAACAGCGCCTTTTGTGTGGAGGTCGTGCCGGTGCGCACGATCGACCAATTGCGCAGCACGAAATCCTGCATCGCCGAGCGGATCCACCACGACGCATAGGTCGAGAACCGCACCTCCCGGTCCGGCTCGAACCGCATCGCCGCCTGCATCAAGCCGACATTGCCTTCTTGAACCAGGTCGGAGAGCGGCAGGCCGTAATGGCGAAAGCGCGACGCCATGGCGACCACGAGCCGCATGTAGGCGGTGGTCAGTTCGTGCAGCGCACGTTCGTCCCCTTCATCGCGCCAGCGTTCGGCCAGTTCGCGCTCATGGTCGGCGGCGAGCATCGGCGCGCGCATCGCCGTACGGAGAAAGCGCTGCGCGCCGCGCTGCAATTCGAGGGTTTCGGAAAGCGCCATGTCTAAGAGTACGCTCCAGCCTGTGACAGGTTCACAACCACGGCGCGCCCGGCGCGACGTGTTACTTCACGAACGCGTGACGGGCATGGCGGGGGCCAAAAAAAAGCCGGGCTTTGCAGCCCGGCTTTCGATTGTTCCCGAGACCGTGCTTAAGCGGCGGCTTGGGTCTGCTTCTTCGACGCAAGCGAAGCCGTCAGCTTCTGAACGGCGTCGTCGCGGCTGACCTTTTCGACCGCTGCCAGTTCCCGGGCCATCCGGTCGAGCGCGCTCTCGTAGAGCTGCCGCTCGGAGTAGGATTGTTCCGGCTGATCCGAGGCGCGATGGAGGTCGCGGACCACTTCGGCGATCGAGACGAGATCGCCCGAGTTGATCTTTGCTTCGTATTCCTGGGCGCGCCGCGACCACATGGTCCGCTTGATGCGGGCCCGGCCCTGCAGCGTCTTCATCGCCTGGTCGACCACCTCGGTGGACGCCAGCGCGCGCATGCCGCATGAGCGCGCCTTCGTGGTCGGGACCCGGAGGGTCATTTTGTCCTGCTCGAAGGAAATCACGAACACGTCCAATGCGATGCCGGCCACCGATTGCTGCTCGACGCCCATGACACGGCCAACGCCGTGCGCGGGGTAGACGATATGGTCACCCGGGCGGAAAGCGATCGACGGATTGGCGGTCTGCATATTCGGATACTCCGTGTCCCGTGTTCTTGTTATTGAGCAACCGGTTCTTTCCGTAACGTCATGCTCGTGTGCACGAGGCAAAAAGGCCCTTCAGGCCCGTTTTTGACCTCGTGTTCCCCTAAACCGAGCGGATTTGGCGCTATGGATCGATCCAGCTGCCGGGGCGTGATGTGCGCGCCCCGATTTCTGGGCTCTATATACCACAGTTTTCGGCGATTTTAAAGCGAGCCCGGCGGCCAAGATCAGTCACCGCTTCCAGGCTCCGAGCTGAAGTATTTCTCGAATTTACCCTTCTCATCACGGAAGGAGTCGGCGTCCTTCGGCGGCGTTCCTTTGACCGTAATATTGGGCCAGACCTTAGAGAACTCGGTGTTTATCTTGAGCCACTTGCCGTCGGGCTCGTCTTGGCTGTCGGGCTTGATGGCATCGACCGGGCATTCCGGCTCGCACACGCCGCAATCGATGCATTCGTCCGGATGGATGACGAGGAAGTTCTCGCCTTCGTAGAAGCAATCCACCGGGCAGACTTCGACACAGTCCATCAGCTTACAGCGCACGCATGCGTCAGTGACGATGTAGGTCATTGGCCCGGTTCCGCTTCGGGGGCTGACATGACGACGCTCGCCGCGAGCGTCAAGCGAGCGCCTCTGCGTCAAGTTCGCTGTAGAGCAGGCGTGCTTCCGCCGCGGGACCGCGACGGGCGCCGATCGCATCGATACGAACGGCGATCAGCTTACCGCGCTGCGGCAACATCAGCGCATCGCCAAGCTCCACTTCGGCCGACGGCTTCTCCAGGCGGCGCGGAACACCGTCATGGACAAGGCGCACGCCGCCTTCGGCAATGAGCCGCGCCGCCGCGGCGCGGGTCTTCGCGAATCGAGCGCGGAAGAGCCAGACATCGACACGCTGACGCGCGCTCACGCGGGCCCGCCTCCGCGCCGCCGCGGGGGTGCGCTCGACGCGGGCAACAGGTTGGCGAGCGCGGAGAAGGCATTTTCGGGCGACGCCGCACTTTGGCGCCTTCGGCGCTGAGGGGCGCGCCGCCAGCCTTTGGCTTGCCCTTCACTCGCCGGCGTCTGCCGGTACCCCAGCGCATTCAGCACGACGGTCAGGTCGCGAACGGGGCGGCCGATGAGACGCGAGAGGGCGGCGTCATTCGGCGGCGCATCGCTTTCGATCGCCTCAGCCAACTTCTCGACCAAATCGAGCCGCACGGCGATGCGTCCGCAGGCGCGATAACCGGCGGCGGCGCATTCGCCCCAGCTTCGCTTCTGTTCAAGCACGACCGAAAGCGCGCCCGGACGTGCAAGGAAGACTGAATGTGCGCCACCGGGATGCGCCGCGTGCCAGAGCAGCGCCAATGTGTGCGCCGCGCGCGGCTTCACCAGCGCCGGCATGAACACAGTGTGGCGCCCGATCCGGACGCCGAACCGCCGGAGCGCGTGGGCGGCGAGTTCGCTCATCTGCTCCAGCTCTTCCTGGTTGCGATCCAGAGCGCCTGCGTTTTCGATCAACCGGAAGGCGAGCCCGCGTGCGTCGCTCGGCAAGCGGCCGTCGCGCCAGGCGTTCTCCAGCGCAACGAGCGGGCGGAGATCGTGAGCGACGAGCCGCGCAAGCCAAAGCTCGAGCCGCTCATGCGCAATCTCGCGCTCCATCTTCGCCGCACCCTCCGCCCCGATGAGTTCGACGCGCGGTTTCAGCACCGGCGCCCCCGGCGTAAGACGCGCGACCGCGGCGCCAGCGACACGGATGCGGCCATCACGGCCAAGCGACACTTCCTCGTCTTCCGCCATCGCGATTTGCGCGAGACGCCGCGACACCACAGGCCGTAGCGCGCGGATGGCGGCGTTGCGCACAGCGCGGCCTTCAAGCCCGGAAGACGCGCGTGGATCGGGTTTGAACTCCAAGCCTTCGAGCCGGCCGACGAAATGACCCTCGACGGTCACCTCGCCTTCCTCCGAAATGCCCGCAAGCAGCGCGTCCTCGCGCTTCAGGCCCTTGAGCAGCGCGCTGGTGCGGCGATCGATGAAACGCTGAGTGAGCGCATTGTGGAGCGCGTCTGAGAGCTTGTCCTCTACATCGCGCGTCTTCATGCGCCAGTCTTCGGCGTCCTCCAGCCAATCGGCGCGGTTCGCCGCATAGGTCCAGGTGCGGATGTGGGCGAGGCGCGATTGCAGCGCGTCGAGATCGCCGGCGGTGCGGTCGAGCTTTTCGATCTCGGCGCCGATCCATTGACTCGGCACGCGCCCGTTCGGGACGATGATGTGCCTGGCGATCCGTAGAGCGAGCTGCACGTGCTCGTCCTTCGAGATTTTGCGGAAGTCGGGCAGCTGGCAAGCCTCCCAGACGCGCCGCACGTCTTCCGGCGTGCGCACGCGATCCATCAAATCCGAGTCGTCGAGGACGCGGCGCAGCACCAATTCATCGTCAGCGCCGCGCACGCGCAACAAGCCGTTGCGGTTGGGCGGCGTTTCCAGGGACGCGACCAACGCTTCGACGCTGCTGAACTTCAGCTCCGCGTTGCGCCACTGCACGGCTTCGATGGTCTCGAACTCGTGCGCTTCCACGCGTTCGACGATCTCTTCGTCGAATGGTTCGCATTCTCCGGTTTCGCCGAACTGACCGTCTCGGGTGAAGCGGCCGGCGCGGCCGGCGATCTGGGCGATTTCGTCGGAGCGCAGATCGCGCCAGGAATGGCCGTCGAATTTGCGCCGCGAGGCGAAGGCGACATGATCGACGTCCATGTTGAGGCCCATACCGATCGCATCGGTGGCGACCAGGAAGTCCACCTCCCCGCTTTGATAGAGCTCGACCTGCGCATTGCGCGTGCGTGGGCTAAGCGCGCCCATCACCACCGCCGCGCCGCCGCGATGACGGCGCAGCAATTCGGCGATCGCATAAACTTCTTCCGCCGAGAACGCGACCACAGCCGAGCGCTTCGGCAGCTTGGTGATCTTCTTCGGCCCCGCATAGGCAAGCGTCGACATGCGTTCGCGATGCGTGATCTCAGCATCCGGGAGGAGCTTCTTGATCATCGGGCGCATCGTGTCGGCGCCCAGCAGCATGGTTTCGCCGAACCCGCGTGCATGGAGGATACGATCAGTAAAAACGTGGCCGCGATCGAGATCGCGCGCGACTTGGATCTCATCGATGGCGACGAACTCGGTCGCCAGATCGAGCGGCATCGCTTCTGCGGTGCAGACGAAATAGCGCGCCGTCTCGGGCGCGATCTTTTCTTCGCCGGTGACCAACGCCGCCAGCGCCTCGCCTTTGGCGGCGACGATGCGATCGTAAACTTCCCGCGCCAGCAGCCGCAGCGGCAGGCCGATCATGCCGCTGGCGTGACCGAGCATGCGCTCGATCGCCAAATGCGTCTTGCCGGTGTTGGTGGGTCCCAGGACGGCCTTGGTCCTGGCGCGCGCAGTCATGCCTCGACGATGGGTCCAGGGTAGGGCGAATTCAAGCCGACGCCCGCCGGTGGCTGTGTGGTGAGCAATGGAGTGGAGAACAGTCGCAATTGTCCCCTTGAACCATGTAGCCGTTCACGCTATATTGGGGATATGTCGAAGCCGAAACTGCCGACGATCCGGGATTTTGACCGCCGCTTCCCCGACGAAAGCGCCTGCTTGGAACACCTGATGCGGGTCCGCTACGGCGAGGGGTTCGACTGCCCAAAGTGCAACCGAGACGCGCACTACTACCGGATCACAGGCAAGCGGGCGCGGCGGGTCTATGCCTGCGAATGGTGCGGCCATCAGGTTAGCCCGACCGTGGGAACGCCGTTTGAAGGAAGCCGCACGCCGTTGCGGAGCTGGTTCCTGGTCATGTTCCTGTTCACGACGACGCGGAACGGCGTCGCGGCTAAGGAAATCCAGCGGTACACGGGCGTCACCTACAAGTGCGCCTTCCGCATCGGCCACAAGATCAGAGAGTACATGGGCTACGTGGACGGGGACGCGCCCCTCGGCGGCGCCGGCCAGCCTCCCGTTGAACTGGATCACGCTTTCGTCGGCGGTCGCGACCGTCTCGGCGCCGACGATAAGAAGGTTGTGCTCGGCATGTTGGAGCGCGGCGGTGACGTTATCGCGAAGCACGTTCCAGATCGTTCTGGAAAAACCCTGGCGCCGCATGTGATCGAGAACGTGAAGCCAGGCGCGCGGATCATGACGGATGAGGACAAAGCGTTCCGCACGCTACGCGATGATTTCGAGATGCAATCAGTCAATCACGCGCGCGGCACATACGTGCGTGGCGATTGCCACGTCAATTCTTTGGAGGGCTTCTGGGCTTCCTTGAAGCGCGGGGTGAACGGGACTTACGTCCACGTCTCGCAACAGCATCTTCAGAAGTATCTCTTTGAGTTTGAGTACCGGCACAATCTCCGCCACTCGCCGCATCTGATGTTCGAGACTTTGGTCCGCGCTTTTGCGGCGCCAGCGGCAAAGGCGGCCTCGTAATCATCGCGTCGAGCAAGCGATCGAACTTGCGGCGCGTGTCGTCAGGATCATCCGCTTTGGTCATGTCCCCGGCCAACTTAGCGCGATTTGCGCGGTCGGTTCATGGCCGATTCGGCCTTGAAACATAAGGATGGTTCCGCAAAAGAATCCTATGAAGACACCAAGTATTCCGGAACGCAGACGGGACAAAAGTAGTGCCTCAATGTTTTGTTAACCCTGTTATCGCGTGACAAGCTAGTGTGGACAACGCGCGAATATTAGCAAATTGAGGCTTGATGCCTTTGCCGAAGCGTTGAGTAGTGGGCGGCGAGTGTTGACGCACTCGCCGCCCGTGCATGTCGGAGGCTAGACCCCGCCGACTTGCGGCTCACGCACGCTGCCGTGCGCGAGAAACCTTGTGCGTCGCAATCAGGGAGCGACGCAAATGACAAAGAAACCTATTCCACAAGCGGGCCTGCGTGTTGGCAAAATGAAGCTGCGCGGGCGGATCATCCGCGACCTCTTCAACACGCGTGGACCCGTTGTGATCGATGAACTTGAGGTTGAAGCCGACATCGGTGGCGACGCGGTAAAGACCGCCCCGGCTCAAAAGCGGAAGTGCAAAAAACGCACGACCCAGAAAGCGATCACGCACTTGCTGGCGACGGCTGTTAGCATCGGCAGCATGGTGGCTGCGTCGGGCATCGCCTACGCTGTGGGTTGGCTGTGAAAAGCCGATTTCGACCAACGACCTACGCCCTCCCGACACAACATCTTGTGTCGCCTCAGACAAATCATGACCATTTGTGGTCATGCTGAGAACTCGACGGTTACATGGTTCGGGGGGAGATGTCTAAGAACAGTTGGAGAGAAGAGAACAAGAACGAATCGGCTGCGTAGAGTTGCATTTGATTCGTTGCTTGGGCGTTCACGGCTATATCTTGGGGTTAATACATAAGTAACACACAAGACCTCATGACGCGCATCACCACACGCCAACCGTTTATCTACTGCTTCTCAAGGCCTTAGCGCAGCCGCGTGCCGTTGAGCGTTAGACGGCGCGCTTCCAGGCGGACCAGCCGGATGTTGTCATTATCCACGGGCATCTCGATGGTCACCGGCGCCCACAGGCCGCTCTCGGTGCGCGCCAGGACAAACGTCAGCGTGGCCGGCTCGGGCGCGTCGCCAAACCCGGCGATCGGGCGGAACTGAACGCGGCAACGCACCCCGGGCCCCCGATAGGCGCGGCTGTTGACGTTGACGTTCCCATTCGGCGTGAGCACGAAGTCGAACCTGGCGCGCCCATCCATGTAGATGCGCAACGTCCGCGCGCACGGGTCGCCATTCGCGGTCAACATTGCGGCGATGGCGGTGATCTGGTCGATCGTGTTGCGACGCTGTTCCTGGGTGGCAGGCGGATCGCCCATGTTGGCGGGGCCGGGCGTCGCCGTGGTGACGACGTCATTGGCCGAAAACGCCGCGCGGATCAGCCGTCCGTTGGGGCGGTCATCCCGTCGCCGGCCGCCTTGGTGCTGGTAGGTGGTCGGACGCAGCGTCCCGTCAGCCGCGACCGTGCCCCGCACGGAATAGCTGTAATCCTGACTGCGATTGAGTAGCAGCGCGGCGGCGCCCTTCATCTCGCGCTCGGCGCTGGCTTGGTAAGTCGAACCGGTCTGGGTGAAGCTATAGGTGAAATCCCCCGCCTCCATGCCCTGTGCATGGATCGCGTAGCTTGCCACGAAAGTGCGATTTGTCCCGGTCTGGGCCACGGCGGAGCCGGCCAACGCGGCCACGCCGAGCGCCAGAACTACGCCCCTGGCTGCCGTCATCGCTCTCATCGTCCACCTTCCTGCTTCGCGAAGCGGGTCAACTCATAAAGGTAGCCCACTGATCCAGACATGAACCAAATTGGGCTGTTTGATGGAGTTGGCTGCCTTCCTAGGCCGATTCCGGGGCTCGGGTCGCCTTGACCCCTGGGGGGGCTTCGCGTAAGCGTCCGCGCTTCATTTTCACGAGCTTTTCGAGAAAACACATGTCCCGCCGCTGCGAACTGACCGGTGTGAACCGCCAGATCGGCCACAAGGTCAGCCACTCCAACATCAAGACCAAGCGCAGCTTCGAGCCGAACCTGGTCAATGTGACGCTCGCCAGCGATGCGCTCGGCCGCGACTTCAAGCTCCGCATCACCGCGGCGGCGCTGCGCAGCGTCGATCACCGCGGCGGCCTCGACCAGTTCCTATTGAAGGCCGACGAAGCCGAACTCTCCGTGCGCGCCGCCAAGATCCGTCGTGACGTGAAGAAGAAGCTCAGCGAAACCGCCACCGCGGCCTGACACGCATGGCGCGCGAGAGCGGCCTGCGGATCGGATCGTTCGCCGGCGCCGCCATCGTCATTGAACCTGCGTTCCTGCTGCTGGCCGCCTATATTGTCGGCTCTGCGATGTTGCGCGGCGGCGCCGACGCGCTGCCGACAGCGCTGATCTTTGTCGGGGTGATCTTCGCAGCAATTCTGATCCATGAGATCGGTCATGCCGCCGCCGCCGCCGCGCTCAACATCCCCAGCAAGCGCATCGTGCTCACCTTCTTCGGCGGCTACGTGCAGTTTGCGCGGCAACCCAGGAAGCTCTGGCAGGAGATAGCGGTCTCGGCGGCCGGACCGGGCGCTAATCTCGCGACTTGGGCGTTGGCGGCTTCGCTGCTGCCGCTGCTTGCCTCGGCGGTCCCAACCGACGCTTCGGGCGTGATCAGCGCACTGCAAATGCTGGCGTTCGTCAGCCTGATCCTTGGCGCGTTCAACCTTCTGCCCGGTTTTCCGCTCGACGGCGGACATATCCTACGCTCGGCGCTGACTTACGTGTTTCCCCGCCCCACCGCGCGGGCGATCGCCGCCGTGTGCGGCTTGATCGTTGCGGCGCTGATTGGGCTCTGGGCGCTGAATGGCGGCATGGTGTGGACCGGTTTTATCGCAATTCTGCTCGTCCTTGCCGCTTGGGCCGAACTACAGAGCGCGCGCTACGACGCCGCTCACCGTTCGGATTCATCGGACACGATATCGAACGCGTGAAGCAAAGTGCGCTGCTGCGCGCTTCTGTTGTTGTCGGACACGATATAGATGCGCACGCCGCCATCGGGGGTGCGCACCGCAGAAATGCCTTCGAAATTGTCGACCGGAAACGGCGGCTCGAGCAGCGCCAGCAGTTCAGGCTCGACGGCGCCGCCCTCGCCGCTAGGTGCGGCAAAGCGCGTGATGCGCGCACGCGGTCCGATCACGGGCGCATAGAAGCGCTCCAGCGCAACGAAGCCGCCATCCGGCAAGCGATCCATGCCGGTGAGCGAGAAGCCGCCGCTCAAAGGATAGGAAAAGCGCGCCGCAACCGGCGCGCCGGCTTCGACCGGCGCAAGCCAGAGCGGCGTGGTGGGCTCGTCACCACCTTCGGCGCCGACAAGCAATTGTCCGTCACTTGCTGCGAGCGCTTCGAGACTGGCGTTCGCCGGCAAACGCGCAACACCTTCGAGCCGCGGGCCCATCGCGGCGGCGCCGAAGGGTCCGTCGCGGTTGAGATCGTAGATCCGGATGAGATGCGTGCGTTCGAAGCTCACGGCGAATCGCCCGTCGGCGAGCTGCGTCAAGCCTTCCGAATCCCCGTGCGCCTTGTTGACGAACGGACGGCCGCGCTCGTTGCGCATCCAGGCGCTGCGCACGTCGGTGAAACCGATCAGGCGGCCGCTCTCGTCGAGCACGAGCTGGGCCTCGATCCAATCGGCTTCATCGCTGATGGCGACGACGCGATTGTTGTCGAGCACTTCGATCGCCGAGAGACCGACGAACGTTGGATCGTCCGCCTGCAGTTCGAGCCCGCCGCGATAGGCAAGCCGTCCTACGGTCTCGACCCCCGCATCGAGGGGAATGACAGTGACACTCACTGCGCGCCATTGCTCGATGTCTCCGCCCACGTTCGAGGGCGCGCACGCAGCGAGGCAAGCTCCCAAGACAAAAGTGATGATCCGCATCAGAACGCGCCTTGCTGTGTGCGCTGCTTCAGTTCGCGAGGCGAACGCGGCGGCGGCAGAAAATCGTCCGGCGTCGGTTCGTCGAACAATTCCGCGAGCTTTTCGGTCATGGCGCCGCCCAGCTGTTCGGCGTCGGTTATGGTGACGGCGCGTTTGTAATAGCGCGTGACGTCGTGGCCGATGCCGATGGCGATGAGTTCGACCGGCGAGCGCGTCTCGACCCAATGAATCACTGCGCGCAGGTGGCGCTCGAGATAGTTGCCGGGATTGGCCGAGAGCGTGGAATCGTCCACCGGCGCGCCGTCGGAGATCACCATGAGAATGCGCCGCTGCTCGGGCCGGCCGACAAGGCGATCGTGAGCCCACATCAAGGCTTCCCCGTCAATGTTTTCCTTGAGCAACCCCTCGCGCATCATCAGCCCGAGATTGCGCCGCGCGCGCCGCCACGGCGCGTCTGCCGCCTTGTAGATCACGTGACGCAAATCGTTGAGCCGCCCGGGCTGCGGCGGCCGATCGGCTTTCAGCCACGCATCCTTCGACGAGCCGCCCTTCCACGCAATCGTCGTAAACCCGAGGATTTCCACCTTGACGCCGCAACGCTCCAAGGTGCGCGCGAGAATGTCGGCGCAGAGCGCCGCAACCATGATCGGGCGTCCGCGCATCGAGCCGGAATTGTCCAGCAGCAACGTGACCACCGTATCCTTGAACGGCATGTCCTCTTCCTGCTTGAACGACAACGCCGCCATCGGATCGATGATGACGCGCGTGAGCCGCGCGGTGTCCAGGACGCCCTCCTCCAGATCGAAGGTCCAGGCGCGATTTTGCTTCGCAAGCAGGCGCCGCTGCAGCCGGTTAGCGAGCCTGCCGACGACGCTCTGCAGCGGCTTCAGCTGCTGATCGAGATAGTTGCGCAGACGCGCGAGTTCTTCGGTCGGGCACAACTCTTCGGCCGCGATGATCTCATCGAACGCGCGCGTGAAGACCTTGTAGTTGGCGTTCGGATCGTCAGGTTCGTTGCGCGCCTTCGGACGGATCGGCTTTTCCCCGGGTTCGTCCTGTTCGGACTCGCTGCGGTCGTCGGCGTCCATATCGGTTTCGACCGACACCGTGCGATCGGTTTCGCTATCAATCTCGCCGTCGATCATTTCCATATCGGCCGGCGCATCGTCCTGGGTCTCATCCTGACCGTCGGAGTTGTCCGGCTGTGGCGGCGGCGGCTCCTCACCGGCGGCTTCGTTCTCGTCCCGGTCTTCCTGAATGCTGAGTTCGTCGCCGATGCCGAGATCGGTGAGCACGTCACGGAACGCCAGCGCGAACTCGCGTTGATCGCCGGCGACGGCGGCGAGCTTGTCGAGATCGGCGCCGGCCGTGCGCTCGATGTCGGCGCGCCAGCTTTCGACCAGCTTTTTGGCGTTGGCCGGCGGCGCAAGCCCCGTCAACCGCTCGCGCACCATCAGCGCTACAGCGTCAGCCATCGGCGCAAGTGCGCGATCCTGCATGCGCGAAGCGCCGCGCCGTTCGAGTGAATCGGTCAGGGCCGCGGTAAGATTGCCGGAGACGCCCTTCATCGCATTGGCGCCCAAGGATTGAATGCGCATTTCTTCGACCGCATCGAACACCAGCCGCGCCTCCGCGCCTTGCGGGCGCAGCCGCGCGTGCTCGCGCTCGTCGTGATGCGCGAGGCGCAACGCCAGCGCATCGGCCTGCCCGCGGATGCGTTCGGCTTCCGGATCGGAGATCACGCGCGGAGGATGCGGCAACACGATCTTGCCGGGCGAAAGCCGCGGACCTTCGGCGCCGAACGTCACATCGAGTTCATCCTCGGCGCCCGCGAGCGCGCGCGTGGATTGCGCAAGCGCGCGCTTGAACAACTCGGCGGGTGTTTCTCTTGCGGACATCGCGTTTTGATTACCCGGTTATGCGCGTCGCGGGAACAGTATTTGCGCGTGAATCCACTAGCGCCCTTGTGATCGGAACGCCGCGTATGCCTTTGCGTTAGCTTGGCGAAGGAGATTTCACCATGCGCAAGATGTTATCGACACTCGTCGCCGTGGGGCTGCTCGCCGGCGCCTTTACGGTCGCTGAAGCGCAGGACCGCCGGCGCGACCGCAACAACGACGAATTCGGACCCGCCAGCGTGCAGGAACTCGCCGCCGCCGATCGCAGACTGAACCAAGTCTATCAGCGGCGCATCGCCGATGCGCGCGCCGATGACCGCAGTGATCGTCGTGTGCGTGGCTGGTACAGCCAGGAGGCTGCGTTACGAACCAGCGAGCGCGCCTGGATCGCGTTCCGCGACGCCGAGTGCCGTTATCTGACGCAACAGGATGTCGGCGCCCGCGGCTACGACGCGCTGATGCGCGGCTGTCTGCTGCAGCAAACTGAGGATCGCACGGAAGAATTGCGCGAAGCGCAAGACGTACTCGCGGCGCGGTAGCGTTTCGCGACTAAGCATAAGATCGGACGCCGCACGCAGTGGCGTCCGATAATCTTGTCGTATCGCGTTGACTTAGCTAACTCCCTTAGCTAATCTCCGCCCATGGCCGAGAAAATCACCATACACGCGGCAAAAACCAATTTGTCCAAACTGATCGCACGCGCAGAGGCCGGCGAGGAGATCGTGATCTATCGCGGCGACAAACCAGCTGCGAAGTTGGTCGCGGCAAAGAAAACAACGGGCGCCGTTCGCGAAGGTCAAACGCCCTGGGGATCGCCGGACGCGTGGGACGGAAGGTCGCCGCGCAAGCCGGGTCAACTCAAAGGCGTGATTGGTCCCACACCGGACGACGCCTTTGAAGCAATGACTGAAGAAGAGATCGCGGAGTGGGAGAATGGGCCGGTCTTTCCGACCGATCGCAAGTGAAGCTCCTCCTCGATACCCACGCGCTGATTTGGTGGGCCGCCAGCGATCCTCAGTTGAGCAAAGCCGCAGGCACTGCGATGCGAAACGCGAGCAATGATGTCTACGTCAGCGTCGCGAGCGCCTGGGAGTGTGCGGTTAAGGTGCAAAATGGAAAGCTGCCGCAAGCAGCGCCGCTTGTGGCAGCCTTTCGCGTGACATTGGAGCGGGCGGGTTTTCGCACGCTGGACATCGCCGCCGAACACTCGCTAGCGGCGGGCGCCCTTCCCCGGCATCACGGTGACCCATGGGATCGCATGCTGATTGCGCAAGCGTTGGCGGAGGGAATGGTGCTGGTGTCGAAGGATAAAGTGTTCGATCGTTACGGCGTGAGGCGGGTGTGGTGAGGCGAATTCCATTGCTGCAATGACGCAGCCTAAGCCACCTTCACCCGCGTCGCCGCTTCGGGCAAATCCGCGCCGAACGCGCGCTGGTAGAACTCCGCCACGGTCGGCCGTTCCAGCTCGTCGCACTTGTTCAGGAACGTCATCCGGAACGCCAGCCCGACGTCGCCGAAAATTTCAGCGTTTTGCGCCCAGGTGATCACCGTGCGCGGGCTCATCACCGTCGAGATGTCGCCGTTCATGAAGGCGTTCCGCGTCATGTCGGCGACGCGGACCATCGCCATGATCGAGCGTTTGCCTTCCGGCGTGTTGTAGGTCGGCGCCTTGGCGATGACGATCGCCGCTTCGGCATCGTGATCGAGATAGTTGAGCGTCGTCACGATCGACCAGCGGTCCATCTGGCCTTGGTTGATCTGCTGCGTGCCGTGATAAAGACCGGTGGTGTCGCCCAAGCCGATCGTGTTCGTGGTCGCGAACAGACGGAAATACGGATTGGCGGCGATGACGCGGTTCTGATCGAGCAACGTGAGCTTACCGCTCGCCTCCAGCACGCGCTGGATCACGAACATCACGTCGGGCCGGCCGGCGTCGTATTCGTCAAAACAGATCGCCACCGGCCGCTGCAGCGCCCATGGCAGCATGCCCTCGCGAAACTCGGTGACCTGCTTGCCTTCCTTCAGCACGATCGCGTCCTTGCCGACGAGATCGATGCGGCTGACGTGGCTGTCCAGATTGATCCGCACCAGCGGCCAGTTCAGCCGCGCGGCGACCTGCTCCACATGCGTGGATTTGCCGGTGCCGTGATAGCCCTGCACCATGACGCGCCGGTTGTGCGCAAACCCTGCCAGGATCGCCAACGTCGTCTGCGGATCGAAGCGGTAGGCGGTGTCGATATCGGGCACGTATTCCGTCTTCTTCGAGAAGGCGGGGACCTTCATGTCGCTCTCGACGCCGAACTCGCGGGCAGAAATGGTCTTGTCCGGCTTGGCGGAGAGGAGATCGTCGGCGGCTGTCATGTGGGAGAATTGGCCTCGGGAAGGTTCGCCCGCCAGCTTACCGCGCTGCAGCAGGGCGAGAAAAGCGACTTATTGCCGTGCGCTTACACCAGGCCGGCGGCTTTGAGCGTCTGGTAGGCCTTCAAGACCCGCTGCAGGTTCTGCTCGGCCCCGCGGTCGCCGCCGTTGGAATCGGGGTGCCAGCGTTTGACCAGCTCGGCGTAGCGGGCGCGGATTTGCGGCCCGGTGGCGTTCTCTTCGAGCGACATGGCTTCGAGCGCCAGACTTTGGAGCCGGGTCAAGCGCCGTTTCGCCTGCGGCGCGGGGCCATTGGCGGGTTCGCCGAACATGCCGAACGGATCGCCCCTGCCGCCCTTGAAGCCACGCATGGCGGCCGAGAAGCGGTCCAGCCGCCCGCTGCGGAACGTCCAGGTCGGGCGATGGCCGGTCTCTTCCTGCTTCTGGAAGTCCGCCATCTCGGTGTCGGACATGCCTTCAAAATAGTTCCAGCGTTTGTTGTAGTCGGCGGCGTGCGCGGTGCAGAAGTGCCAGTACGCGGCGCCTTGGTCCCTGCCCTTCGGCGCACGATGGAGGCCAGCGCGCTGACATCCTATATGATCGCAGGGACGGTCTTCCGGTTCGCGGTCCAGCGTCGCCGCGTCAGGCTTCTTGACGCGGATGTCGACGAACTTCGGACGATAGGCGAACGTCTCTGACATCGGACCGCCGAGTATGGGCGCCAGAGGTTAAGCGGACAAGGAATTGACAGACGACAAAAAGCATCTTTCGCGCGCTTCGCGCATGGAAACGCAGTTGCGCACGCGGTTTTCTCCCGTTCACCTTGTCTTGACGGATCAATCGGGGCAGCACGTCGGCCACGCGGGCGCGCGGCCCAGCGGTGAGACGCACTACCATCTCGCCATGCGCGCGGCGGCGTTCGAGGGGCTCTCGCGCGTCGCGCGTCAACGCTTGGTTTACGATGTGCTTCGTGAAGAATTCGACACGGGCTTGCACGCGCTCTCGCTCGACCTCAAAACACCAGCCGAGGCGTAGGTTCGCGGCGCGGGGAGCGGGATGCTGCGGCGGTTACTGGCTTGGCTTGCCGCCATCGTGGCGGGCGTCGCCTTGGGCGCCGCGTCCGCTTGGGCGGCGCTGAGTTTCGGCGGTTCGAGTTTCACCGAACATTACGGCCGCTGGGTGCACAGCCGGGCGGCGGGATCGGCCGCAGCGGGGCCTTACACGCGCGCAATCATAGCGCGCGAGGGCCTGTTGGCGCTCTCGGCGCGCGAAGCGCTCTACTTTTCGCTCTATGAAGATGTCCAAGGCCGGCCGCTCAGCGAAAGCTGCATCTATGAGCTCAGCGGCCTGCCCCTGGACGCGCGCTGGTGGTCCGTCACGCTTTACGCCGGCGATAACTTCCTGGCGCAGAATACAGACAACGCTCATTCGATAGACGCCTCACGGATCGGCAACGACCGACCGTGGACGGCGCGCATCTCACCGGTGCGCGGCGACGCCGCCAACTGGATCTCATCGCGAGAGGCGCGGCGCGGTTTCGTCATCATGCTGCGCATCTACAATCCGCAGCGCGATTTTCGCGCCAGCGAAGAGACATTGCCGGTGCTGACCACTGTTTCCTGCGCCGGTGATCCCTCATGAATTGGGGTAAATACCTCCTTGGCGCGCTGATCGTGGCGGTTGTTGTACATTTCGCTGCGATCTACGCCGCGCCACGCGTGCTGATGAATGTCGCTATCGAACGCATCGGCGAGCGCGGTTTCAACGCCTGGCGCATGAGCGACCGCGTGACCGCCGCGTCGCGACAGATCGTGCGCCCCTCGCCCGACTTCGCCTATTCCGCCTGCGCATTCGACCTGAGCACGGGGCCGGTGATCATCACTGCGACGCCGTGGGACTCGTATTGGTCGCTTTCGCTTTACGCCGCCAACAGTGACAATTTCTTCGTCATCGACGATCGCGAAGCGCGCTCCGGAGCTGAGATCACGCTGGTGCGGCGCGGACGCGCGCATCCCGAAGGCGCCTCGATGATCGTCGAAAGCCCAAGCGAGCGCGGCATCGCTCTCATCCGCCGGCTCGCGCCTACGCCGAGCGCATACGATGCGGCGAAGGAGGTTGCGGCGGAAGACGTCTGCGCCAGCGTCACGGAGCCTGTCGGTTAGAACTCCGCCGCCCGCAGCGCCGCGAGGCGCGCAAACAGCAATGTCACCGCCTTGCGCCGCGCGCCAACGAGGGGATGCAGCGGACTGTCGCGCAGGATGGCGCCGCCGAAACCGTCGGCGACGATGAGCCCGCACTCTTGGGGGATCAGTTCGCGCGGAAAATTCTCGGTTACGCCAAAGAAAAAGCGGTCGCAAAACTCGACGTACTCCGGCCACTTCGAATCTCCGGCATAATCTTCCAGACACGACTTGGTCTCGACGATCCAAATCTCTCCTTGCGGCGTCAGCGCCATGACGTCGGCGCGGCGGCCGTTGGCAAGGGGAACCTCGAGAATTGGCGCGAGCCCGTGTTCCACCAGCATCCGCGTCACGCCGCGCGCAAGCGCGGCTGTTACATCCGGGCGCGCGAGCGGAAGGCCGTCTTCCATGCGCGCATTCTCCCACTCCACATGCGCGGGAACAAGCGCCCGGAACTGCGATGCCTGCGCCAGCGTTCGCCCGCCATCACAGGAAGGATTGAGTCCCATGCGCAAGAATATTCTGTTGGCCGTGGCGGCAGCCGCGTTGCTTTCGGCCTGCGGCATCGGCGGACCGGATTACCCTGAGTTCACCGAGAACTCGTATCGGATCGAAGGCATGACGGCCGCCGCCGACGGCGGCGCGGCGGTGCAGACCGTGATCTACCGCAACGGCCCAAAGATGCGCGTGGAGACGGTGCTGCCGAACTACGGCCAGGCCACGATCGTGTTCGATGAGTCCACCAACGCCGCCTATGTGCTCAATCCGACGGGCCAGCTGCCGACGGCGACCACCACGGCAACACAACCCCAAGCTACGGCGCCCGCCGGAACCACAACGACGACTACGCCGCAAGGCGCGACGACCACCACAACGCCATCGACAACAACGGCGCCGACTACAACCGCGCAGACGACCACCACGCAACCCGTCGTGGGCGTCGCCGTGCGCATCGAAGACGCCGACGCGCCGCAGCCGCTCGAAACGGCATGGGCCGCGCTGGGCGCCGAGAATGCCCGCTCCACCGGCCGCTGCGAGGTCGCCGGCGAAAACGGCCACGAGTGGACGCCGCGCGAAGCGCCGGCGCCGGGCGTTGAGCGCACCGCTTGCATCACCGAAGACGGCATCGTGCTCCGCGTCAGCGAAAGCGGCCGCACTTTGTGGGAGGCTACCTCGGTACAGCGCGGCGAGCAGGACGAAGCGCTGTTCGGCGTGCCGCCAGGCTATCAGCTGATCGATCCCCAGCGCGTCGCCGAGCAAGTCGGCGAGAACATGGAGCAGCTCGACAGCGTCACCGGCGCTCCGCCCACGCCGCAACAAGCGCCCGACCCGCGCGGGTAAGCTGAAATGTATCGAAGACCCTGCCCCGCCGAGCAATCGGCGGGGTTTTTCTCAGCCCTTCACCAACGCGGTCCGCGCCGCCCCCATGAAAGCGAGCGTGAACGCAAGGTGAACAACCAGAAACATCTTCGCTATCTCACGCGCCTCGCCGGTAAACACGCCATGCACATCGTTCGCCGCCACCGCGCCGAAGCCGACGATGTTGGCGATGATGATGGCATTGCGCGACGGCGATGGTTCGGTGTTGCGCGAGAGCCAATTCAGCGCGGCGATACCGAGGAACGGCCCGCCAAGCAGGCGCAACAGCGCGAGGAGTTCGGTCGAAGCGTCGGCCGGCACAGCACCCACGCCGAACTTGAGCGGAACGAAGATCAACGCCAAACCGATGGCGCTCAGATAGATGGCGGAGAGGATGAGTGTCCATTTGAGCATGCGCCTGATATTGCGCGCTCGGCTCACAAAACAAGAAAAAGCCCGCCGATCGTTCGGCGGGCTTTTGGGTGATCTTGCGCAGGCCTATTCCGCCGCGATCGCAGCCGCCTTCACCTCGTTCAACGCCTCGCCGTTCACGCCGAAATTGATGGTCTGCAGATACTTAATGCCATCCGCGGCGATGGCGTCGCCGACCATTTCCTCGCCCTCTGCTTTGAACTCATCGAAGTTCACATACATCGCATAGAACGACGCCGTGCGCGGGGTGATGATGCCGGCGTTCCAGAGCGTCTTCACCAGCACGCGGAAGATGTTGGTCGATTCCTTCATCTGCTCGCGGCGCGCTTCGTCGGTGGCGACCGCCTGGAAGCCTTCCATTACTTTGTCGGGATCGAGGCCGAAGCGGGCGTAGATGTCCCTCATCTGGTGCGGCGCAACCAGGTTGAAGAGCAGCGTCTGGAAGCAGTGCGCGGCCCAATCCTCGACGATGTTATGTTCCTCTTCCGAGAGCTTCGGAATGGTGCGGTCGGCCCAGATCTTCCCAAACTTGTGGTGAAACGCTTCGTCCGTCATCACCAGCTGGGTCAGCTTCTTCGCCAACGGATCGTTCCAGCGCTGGTAGATGGTGGCGAACGCGCCCATGGCGAGGCCCTCGACCAGCATCTGCATGCCGATGATCTTCTTATAGACCTCCGGCGCGTGCACGATTTCCTGCAGTAGGCCGGCGAGCACCGTGCCGCACGGCAGCGGCGAGCCCCAGCGCGCGATGATGTATTTCGCAAACGCGGTGACGTGGCGGCCTTCTTCGCGCGTCTGGTTGGCGGCGTATTCCTGTGCGCCGGGATCGCGGAGCACGTGGCAGAGCGAGGCGGAGAGATTCAGCGCCCCTTGCTCACCGTGCAGGATCGCGCTCATCGACCAGCGCGCGATCTCGTTCTTGAAGCGGATGCGCTGCTCGGGGTGCTGCTCGAAGTGCTCCTTGACGTAGTCGGTCAACAGCGCCGGCACCATTTCGTCCGGCTGGATGTCCATGGTGTCGAGATCCCAAGGCTCCGACTCGAAATCGATGTATTTCTTGTCGAGCGGGTCCCAGAAGTGATCGTGGGTGGCCGATATGATCCTATCGAACGCCGTGGATCGGTTCAGGTGGCGGTCGATCTCCAGCATCTTGCTGAAATCCGTCGGCGGCACGGCGTCGTAAACTTCGTCCTTAGTGATCTGGCGGATTGGAGCGGCGGAATCGGCCATCGCGTCGTCTCTCCCGGTTGGCCGCATTCTGGGCGGCGCTGACTTGGACTGACCCACCATAAGTCAGGGTTTGATCCGGATCAAGAAAAATGACGCAGGCGTCAACTTACCCCCTATTTTCACTGGCGGACGCCGGAGAGCGTTGCGATTTCCTCGACATAGCCGCGCCGGCTCAAATAACTGATGTGAATTTGACCCTCCATACGCGCGGGTTGCGCGACCATCCGCGCCCGAGCTCGCGTGGCGACCGGCGGCTCTTCGATCGCAACGCCGGTGAGAAGGTATGGGCCGCGCTCGGCGCTTTCGCACAGGAGGGCAAACGTATTGCCAAGATATTGCCCGTGGCACGCCCGGCCGGCGAGTTGGCCTTCGAGGACTTCGTTGGGTCGCGTCGTGATCGTCAAATCGCCGAGCCCGTTCACGCGCCAAACGCCATCAAGAATGTGTCCGCGCTGAATCTGGAGCACGCCCGGCTGGACCGCGTAGCTGCCGGATTGCGCTAGCGCCGAGGAGGCGGAGATCGAAGCGGTGAGAAGAGCAAGAGCGCAAAGCGTGGCGCGCATGGACGCCTCCTTTATCTCTCGCAAAACTAGCACGCTTTCAGCGGGCGCGCGCGTGCTCCGAGTCACGCTTTGGCAGCCAGGCGCGGCGCGATTTGCACGGCGCAGGCTGGCAGAGCGCGGCATTGATGAGCGCAAGTGCGATCCAGAAATACATCATCAACCTCCATCGCCTGCCCTGATGCGGAGGTTACGCGAACCGCCTATGGTCAGCCTATGACTCAGGTCCCACCACCGTCGATCGACGACATCGAACGCATGGCGCGCGAAGCCTGGGCGGCCCTGCCACCGGGTTTTCGCGATCTGGCTGGCGACATCGTCATCCGCGTCCAGGATTGGGCCGACGACGAGACCCTCGACGATCTCGGCATCGAGGACCCGTTCGAGCTGACAGGACTCTATTCCGGCGTCGACCTCACGCAGCGCTCGATCATGGACCCCGCGCCCGCTCAGCCGATGGTGTTCCTCTATCGCCGCGCCATCCTCGATGAATGGATCGAGCGCGGGGACGTCAGCCTACACGAACTGGTCGCGCACGTGCTGGTCCACGAGGTGGGCCACCACTTCGGGCTGAGCGACGAGCACATGGATAAGCTTCTGGAAGAGGCGGACTAACTGCATCGCGGCTGCGTTTGAACCGGCCGTTCAAGCGCCGCTCATCTTGGCGCGATTAGCCTCAACCCGTTCGATCGCTCGCGAGGGAGCGCGCATTCGAAGCAGAAACCTCGGGAGCTTGGACTATGAAACGCTTTCTCTCCGCCGTCGCTGCGGCGGCTCTTCTCTCTTCCCTCGCGGTCGCGCCGGCGGCAGCCCAGAACCGCACCGTCGTCAATCAAAGCGGCACGGATAACGGTGTCGCCGCCTACCAGGACGGCAGCCGCAATCGCGCCAACGTCGGCCAACGCGGCCGCAGGCATTACAGCCGCGCTGTGCAGTCCGGCTACAACAACTTCCTGCGCATGGAGCAAGGCGGCACGCGCAACGAAGCCATCACCGAACAACGCGGCAGCGACAACGTCGCCGTCACCGGCCAGGAAGGCCGGCGCCTGACCGGCGAGATCTATCAATCCGGTCACGGCAACGTTTCGGGCATCGCCCAGATCGGCAACGGCAGCATCGCCACCACCGATCAAGTCGGCCGCAACAACACCACCGGCGTTATCCAGGTCGGCAACAACCAGGACGCCAACGTCGTACAACGCGGCAACGGCAACATCACCGTCGTCATCCAAGGCGGCCAATAACGTCGCAAAGACCGGGAAGTGCGCGCCTTGCGCTCTTCCCGGAGCTTGCGAAGGAGCAGAGAGATGAGATCGCTCTTATTCGTCGGCCTCGCCATGCTCGGCGCCTGCGCCGCCAACGCGAGTCCACAGGCGGCGCCTGCCGTCGCCGACGCGCCCGCAGTCGTCGCGCCCGTCGAACCGGCCTCCCCGGTTTGGGCCGAGGCGCCAGTCGCCGAGACCACCGCGCGGCTGGAACGCGCCGATCTGGAATGCGACATCGTACGCACGCGCACTTCGCGCGGCGTCGAATTGCGCGCCATCGCCTCGAGCGACGCGCGTGTCGCGGGCGAGTACGAGTTCACGATCACCAAACGCGATCGCAGCGGCTCGTCCGACATCATGCAATCGGGTGAATTCGCACTCGACGGCGACACCGCCTCGCTTGGCAGCGCCGAGGTCAGCGTCAGCCGCGGCGGCGGCTACGACGCCCGCCTTGAGCTCACCAGCCTCGACGGCGAGATCTGCGTCGCCGAAGCAAGCCGATAATCGAAGGCCGCTCCGTCAGCGCCGGCGGCGCGAGATCGGCACGGCGGTGCGTTCGGCCATGCCGAGCGAGTCGCGGCAGTATTCTTCAGGCGTCGTCAATTGCGGACGCATCGGGTCGGCGTCGAACGCGCTCTGCACCTGAAGCACGCACTGGTCCCACGCGCGGATATCGGCCATCCGCTCTTCATTGGAGCGCGGATCGCCTTGCGGCGGCGGCACCTGGGTTTGACCGGGCACGACGATGTCGTCGTCGGCCGACGCCGGGCGCGGCGCAGTCGGCGCCGGCGTGCGCGACGGCGGCGCCGTGACTTGCGGCGCAGCCACTGAGGGTGAAGCCGCCGGGGGCGGCGTCACACGTTGCGGGGCGGCTGTCGTCGCCGGCGCTGGAGAGGGTTGTGCGACCGGCGCCGGCGTTTGCGTAGGCGCAGCGGTCGTTGCGGCTGGCGGGGACGGCGCTGGGGCAGAAGCAGTCGCCACGGGGCGCGTCGAGCGCGCAGCGTTGCGGCCTGCGGGTTCGAGGCCTGCACACGCCGTTAAACCAACCGCCAGGGCGATGATCGCCACACGTCCCGTCATTGCGCTGCTCCTCGCTTCTTCCGCAATCACAATAGAGCGAAAACGGTTCGCGCCTAGCGCGGCGCGACTGCACGTCGTCGGAGCTCCGCCCTTGGTCGCGTCATCACCTTGAATCGAGACGACTTATCGGACAGCGCAGCGAACCGTTGATGTGTCCTCCCGCGCGCGACAGAACATTTTGCGCGCACCCCTGATATGTGACCACGACTTCGCGCCCGGACCTTCCTTCGATCCAAAACGGATTCCCCGAAACCGCGACAAGGGTTGACGCGTTACCGCCTCTCAGGTTTGGGGACGTGCGGGGGTATCAGAGGGAAAGGCGCCAGAATGCGTTTTGCTTCGATTTTCGCTGTCGTGGCGTTGGCGACGCTCGCCACCGCCTGCGCCAACCGCACCGGCGACATGACCATCGCTCAATGGTGCGCGCAGGATGCGTCGCGCGGCGACACCGATATTTGCAAACAACACCGTGACACCGAAGAAGTGCGCACCAGCCTCGGCACGCGCATCGCCGAAGTGTTCGGCGTCGCCAATCGCGCCCAGCAAACCGCTGACGCGGCGATGGCGCGCAATGTCGTTTGCGTCACGCGCACCTTGAACCGCACCCGCGCCGGCTCGTGCGATCCGGGCTATACGCTGACCGGCTGCACGCAGACCCGCTACACCCGCCGCGCCGGCGGCATGGCGATCCTGCGCTCGGTCAACGACACCGAATGCCGCTACAACAGCCAGGTGCTGGAAGTGCAAGTGCGCTGCTGCGCGATGGGCCCGAACCCGCCGCCGGCGACGATGGTGCGCGACACCGCCCCGCCAGCGCCGGAAACCCCGCAACCGCAGCCGGTTTCCTAAGCGCCTGGCACGCCTACCCTAGCAGGGGATATTCCGCTTCGAGCCGATAAAGGCTCGGAGCGGATTTTCGCGTGATGCTCGAATAGAGGCCGAAACTCTCGACCGCGAACGGCGGCGCCTCGAACAGCGCCAGCCGCTGCTCGAAACTCTGCACCCGGTCGAGCGCAGCCCCGCTCAAATACGCGAGCGTCACGTGCGGGGTGAATTTGTGCGGTTCAGGCTTCAACTTCACGCGCCGCGCCGCTCTCTCGCACGCGGCCGCGAGCTGTTTCAGCGCATCGTTCTCCGCCGCCCCGATCCAAAGCGCATGCGGCTCGGCGCCGCCGAAGGCGCCTGCGCCCCTCAGGCGCAATTCGAACGGCGCGATGGCGCGCGTCGCAGTTTCGAGTTCGCTGTCGAGATCCGCCGCCACGGGCTCGGCAACCTCGCCGAAGAATCGCAACGTCAGATGCAAATTCTCGCGCGGGCGCCATTTCGCGCCCGGCACGCCCTTCATCAGCGCAATCAAACGCTCGGCGACGTGATCGGGCAGTGCAAGCGCGGCGAACAAGCGAAGCGACATGAGAGGCAATAGGCAGCGGGCAATGGGCGATCGGCAATCACAAACAGCGCGGCGACAGACTCAAACGCCGACTGCCCATTGCCGGCTGCTACTGCCCATTCTTCATGCGAAAAAGCGGCAACTGGGTTGCCGCTTTGTTCGATCATACATCACCATACGCTGAAACGTCGCCTGACGCCGGCCGAGACGAAATGGCCCGCTTCCCTTGCAGCACCATTGCTGCGCGCGGTGTTTTTCATCGGACGGGAAGACTGGCTCAACGCGCGCCGTGGCCCAGGTGGTGTCTGCTGCATGAGCAATGCTAGCGGGAACCGGCGGACGGCGCTGATGTCTTCCGACACGCGAATGGAATACCCAACACGCGGTTGCGTCAAGCACGGAACCTCAATTGTGATCGCATTGAAATGTGAGCGTGCGCGCACGACGCACGCACGCAACACAAAGCTGTAGCGGCTATTCCTGCGCCGCCGCCGGCAGCGAGCGAATGTACGCATTCACCGCGCGCGCATCGTCTTCGTTCAAACGATAGGGCGGCATCGGCGGACGCGGCTGCGAACCGTCCGGACGCACGCCGGTCTGCAGAAACGCGACGAATTGGTCTTCCGTGTAGTTCACGGGGCCGCCCGCGATCGGCGGCGCGATCGTCGCAAACACTTCCGGCGGTCCGCTCGGCGGAATTTCAGAGCCTTGCAGCCGCCGCGTCTCGTCCGGCGCCATGTTCTCGAGCCGCGGCGTATGGCAGTCGCCGCACAACACGACGCCATTGACGAGATAATCCCCGCGCGCAACCAGCGCTTCGCCCGTCAGCTCCGCCGGCGCCTGAGGCGCGCAGCCGCCCAACGCCGCCAACGCCGCCAACGCCGCCAACGCAAACATTGCTCTCTTCATGGACGCTTCCCCCCGTCTTTACAGCCTGTTTAGCGGCGGGGGCGGCGCGCCTCAATGGGCCTCGCCGGATAAGATTAGAGTGCGTCCAGCGGGAGCTTGAGATATCGCACGCCGTTCTCTTCCGGCGGCGGCAATTGGCCGGCCCGAATGTTTACCTGGATGGACGGCAGAATGAGCGTTGGCATTTCCAGCGTCTTGTCGCGCGCTTCTCGCAGCGCAGCGAATTCATCCTCGCTCTTGCCAGCGAGATGGACATTCTTCCGTTCGTCGCCGATCGTTGTTTCCCAGGCGAACACGTCGCGGCCCGGCGCTTTGTAATCGTGGCACAGGAAGACGCGCGTCTCGGGGGGAAGCGTCAGCAGCTTTTGTATGGAGCGATAGAGGATGCGCGCGTCGCCACCCGGAAAATCCGCGCGCGCGGTGCCGTAGTCCGGCATGAACAGCGTGTCGCCTACGAATACTGCATCGCCGATGAGGTAGGAGACGCAAGCCGGCGTGTGTCCGGGCGTGTGCATCACCTTGATCGCGAGTTCGCCCAGTTTCAGACTTTCGCCATCGGCGACAAGACGGTCGAATGGGCGGCCGTCCGCGGTGACATGCCCGAGATTGAAAACGTCCTTGAACACTCTCTGAACGTGCTTGATGTGATCGCCGATCACGATCGGCGCGCCGGTGGCTTGCTTCAGGAAGGGCGCCGCCGAGAGATGATCGGCGTGGGCATGCGTCTCAAGCAGCCAGTCTATAACCACCCCCGCTTCCCGCGCCGCAGCCAGGATCTTTTCCGCGAAGCTTGTGCCTGTGCGGCCTGACTTCTGGTCGAAATCGAGCACGCTATCGATGATCGCGGCGCGCAGTGTCGCAGGGTCCCAGACCAGATAGCTCACCGTGAAGGTGGGCTCGTGAAAGAAGGCGCGAATGCTGGGCGACATCGGGTGAACTCCGTCTTACGACTCTTATATTAGGGCTTGCTAAATTAGGTTCAACTGATATATGTGTCTCACGATGGCTCTCATGGACCTCTCCCCGCCCCAGTTCGCCGCCAAGGCCGGCGAGGCCGCGGCTTTCCTGAAGGCGCTCGCTAACGAGGCGCGGCTGATGGTGCTCTGCCAGCTGCTCGACGGCGAACATTCCGCGGGCGCATTGCAGGACGCCTCCGGCCTTTCGCAGTCGGCGCTTTCGCAGCACCTTGCGCGCCTGCGCGAGGAAGACCTCGTGGCCACACGCCGCGATGGCCAGACCATCTATTATCGCCTCTCGAACGCCAACGTCGCCCGCGTACTCGATACGCTGGCGGCGATCTATTGCCCGCCGAAACGGAAACGGAAATGACCACGCTCAATCCCATCGCCGCCCTCGATCTCAAGCGGAAACTCGACGCGAACGAAGCCATTCTGATCGACGTTCGCGAAAGCGACGAACATGTTCGCGAACACATTCTCGGCGCCCGCCTCGCCCCGCTCTCCGCCATCGACGCGCATGACTTCGATCGCGACCACGCCAAGGCGGCGGTGTTTCACTGCAAATCCGGCATGCGCACGCAGGCCAACGCCGCGCGGCTGCTCGCGCGCGGCTTCCGCGAGGCTTATTATCTCGAAGGCGGCCTCGAAGCGTGGAAACGCGCCGGCCTGCCGATCCACAGCAACCGCAAAGCGCCGATCGAAATCATGCGCCAGGTCCAGATCGCCGCCGGTGCGCTCATCCTGCTCGGCGTGATCCTCGGTTGGCTTGTCCATCCCCTGTTCTACGCGCTCTCGGCATTCGTCGGCGCGGGCCTTGTGTTCGCCGGCGTCACCGGCTGGTGCGGCATGGCGATGCTGCTGAAGACGATGCCCTGGAATCGCCGCACAATCAGCACGTGACGCTCCCCGACATTCTCGCCATCGGCAGCGGCGCCGCCGTGGGGCTGATCCTCGCGCTGATCGGCGGCGGCGGCTCGATCCTCGCCACACCGGCGCTGCTCTATGTCGTCGGCGTCGCCAACCCGCACGTCGCCATCGGCACGAGCGCGCTCGCGGTATCGGTCAACGCCTTCGCTAATTTCATCAACCACCTGCGGCGCGGCAACGTGAAGTGGCGCTGCGCCGTCGTGTTTGCCGCCGCCGGCGTTATCGGCGCAGCGATCGGCGCCGCGATCGGCAAGGCCACCGATCCGGGCGTTCTGTTGCCGCTGTTCGCGCTGCTGATGATCGTGGTCGGCGCAAGCATGCTGGTGCCGCGCAAGAACGAGGGCGACGGCAACGTCGAGCTCAACGCACGCAACGCGCCCAAGCTCGTCGCCTACGGCCTTGGCGTCGGCGCCCTCTCGGGCTTCTTCGGCATCGGCGGCGGTTTCCTGATCGTGCCCGGCCTCATCGGCGCCACCGGTATGACCATGATCCAGGCCATCGGTTCGTCGCTGTTCAGCGTCGGCAGTTTCGGCGCCACGACCGCCGCGAGCTACGCGCTCGACAACATGATCGACTGGCGCATCGCCGGCCTCTTCATCGGCGGCGGCCTCATCGGCGGCGCCCTCGGCGCAAGCTTCGCCACCCGCCTCTCCAAACAGCGCGGCGCACTGCAACGCGTGTTCGCAGGCGTGGTGTTCGCGGTCGCTGCGTACATGCTCTATCGCTCGCTCATCACCAGCTGAAGGCGGAAGCGCGTCGCTCTGCGACGCATGCGCGGCGCAGCCGCGCGCTCCAACCTTGCAACCCCCGCGCCTTCGGCTAACGGTACGCGCCATGGGCCGAAAGGGTCGGCACGATCGCGGGTATCTCCCGCGCTTCGACGGCCACGAAAAACACTTCGAGTCCAACAAACGCTACATCGAACACAACCCTGTCGCCGCCGGCCTATGCGTTTTCCCAGAAGACTGGCCCTTCTCCTCGGCCGGTTGGCGCAACAGTTGATCAGTTCGGACCGCGAGCCTTCAGGTTCGGCGTCCCTAAGCATCGACGTCCGCTTCCAGCGCGAATTCCTGGATGAACTCGCGGCGCGGTTCGACCACATCGCCCATCAGTTTCGAGAACATTTCATCCGCGTCGTCGGCGTGGTCGACTTTGACTTGCAGCAGCGTGCGCACCTCTGCGTCCAAAGTGGTTTCCCAGAGCTGTTCGGCGTTCATTTCGCCCAAGCCCTTGTAGCGCTGGATCGTGACGCCCTTCTGGCCCGCGGCCTCGATGGCGTGCAGCAACGATAATGGTCCGCTTATGTCGGTGACATCGGTCCCGCGCTTCAGCTGCCCGCGCGCGGAATAGGTTTCGCGCAAGGCCGGCGCGCGGTCGGCGAGGCGGCGCGCATCGGCCGAACTCAGAAAGAGCTTGTCCAAGGTCGCGCGCTCGGCGACGCCGCGCACGGTGCGTTCGAGCACCAGCGCGCCATCGGGATCGAAGCGTCCCGTCCAATTGGCTTCGCCTTCTTCGGCGATGGCGTTCAGGCGCGCCGCCGCGTCGGCCGCTTCCCTATCGGTCGCGCCGCTCGCAAACGCGCCGGCGATCGCGGCTTGTTCGAGCACGCTATCGGGTACGCGCGCGTGCAGGCGCTTGATCAGCGTCTCGACCGCCATCGCCTCGCGCGCCAGGCGTTTCAGGTCGTCGCCCGCATATTGCGCGCCGCCGGCTTCGAGCACGGCGCCGCTCGAGCCTTCCTCGATCAGGAAGCTTTCGAACTCGGCCTGGTCTTTCAGATAGCGCCCGCTCTTGCCCTTGGTGGCTTTGTAGAGCGGCGGCTGGGCGATGTAGAGATAGCCGCCATCGATGATCTCGGGCATCTGCCGGTAGAAGAACGTCAGCAGCAGCGTGCGGATGTGAGCGCCGTCGACGTCGGCGTCGGTCATGATGATGATCTTGTGATAGCGGAGCTTCTCGAGATCGATGTCGCCTTCGCTGCGGCCGATGCCGGCGCCGAGCGCCGTGATCAATGTGCCGACCTGTTCGCTGGTCAGCATCTTGTCGAAGCGCGCGCGTTCGACGTTGAGGATTTTGCCGCGCAGCGGCAGCACGGCCTGGTATTCGCGGTTGCGCCCCTGCTTGGCCGAGCCCCCGGCCGAGTCACCCTCGACGATGAAGAGTTCGGACTTCGCCGGATCCTTCTCCTGGCAATCGGCGAGCTTGCCGGGGAGCGAGGCGACATCGAGCGCCGACTTGCGCCGCATTTCGCGCGCCTTGCGCGCGGCTTCGCGCGCGGCGGCCGCCTGCACGATCTTGCCCATCACGGTCTTGGCGTGCGAGGGATTTTCTTCGAACCAGGCGTTGAGCGCATCGCTCATCAAATTCTCGACCACCGGGCGGACTTCGGAGGAGACCAGTTTTTCCTTGGTTTGCGAAGAAAACTTCGGGTCCGGCACTTTGACCGAGAGCACGCAGGTCAAGCCCTCGCGCGCGTCGTCGCCGGTGATCTCGACCTTTTCCTTTTTCGCGAGGCCGGAGGTCTGCATGTAATTGTTGACCACGCGCGTCAGCGCGCCGCGGAAACCGGCCAGGTGGGTGCCGCCATCCTTTTGCGGGATGTTGTTGGTGAAACAGAGCGTATTTTCGTGATAGCCGTCATTCCACTGCAGCGCGGCTTCGACGGAAATGCCCTCGCGTTCGCCCATCACATAGATCGCTTCGGGGATGAGCGCGGTGCGCGAGCGGTCGAGGTGGGCGACATAGGCTTTGACGCCGCCTTCGTAGAAAAGCGTTTCTTCGAACGGCTCTGGTCCGCGCAGATCCTTGAACACGATGCGCACGCCGGAATTGAGGAAGGCGAGTTCGCGCAGACGGTGTTCGATCGTCTTGCGATCGTATTCCGTCATGGTGAAGGTTTTTGGGCTGGCGAGGAAGCGCACTGCGGTGCCGCGCTGGTTCGGCGCATCGCCCACCAGCGCCAGCGGCGCCACGGGCTCGCCTTCGGCGAAGCGCATGTAATGCTCTTTGCCGTCGCGCCAGATGCGCAGGTCGAGCCATTCGGAGAGCGCATTGACGACGCTGACGCCGACGCCGTGGAGGCCGCCGGAGACCTTGTAGGAATTCTGGTCGAATTTTCCGCCCGCATGCAGCTGAGTCATGATCACCTCAGCCGCCGAGACGCCCTCTTCGGGGTGGATGTCAGTCGGAATGCCGCGCCCGTTATCGGTGATTTCTGCACTGCCGTCGGGATGCAGGATCACCTCCACCCGCGTGGCATGCCCCGCCAACGCCTCGTCGATGGCGTTGTCGACCACTTCGTAAATCATGTGATGGAGACCGGACCCGTCGTCCGTGTCGCCGATGTACATTCCCGGGCGTTTTCTTACCGCATCTAAGCCTTTGAGAACTTTGATGGATTCCGCGCCATAGTCGGGCGTGCTCGCCGGTGCGTTTTGAGGCGGGGTCATGGGTCTCGAATCGAGCTGAAAATTGCCCGCCGAATATAGGGACGAATGGGGGAAAAGTCGCGGGTTTGATGCCGCACCAGGCGGAAAAAACAGCGCCAAAAACGGTTATAAAATCAGCGGTTTGGCAAGCCAGAAGGCGCCGGCCATGGCGGCTGTGCCGAGCGCCAGCCAGAGGCCGTCGCGGGCGACCATGCCGAGGCCGAAAAACACCACGGCCAAGCCGGGCAAAAGCGGCGCGAGCGGGATAAGGCCGAGCGGGAATGTGATCAGCGCCGCGGCGATCACCATGAGCGCCACCAGGTTCACGAACGGGGGCTTGGAGAGAAAGGTCAGGCGCGGCTTCAACAGCTTGTCGATCACCCGGGCGACGCCCCTGCTCTTTTCCACGCCGGACTTCACCGCGCCACGCGGAAGCTGCGCCTGCAGTGCGTTTCGGGGCAGCCAGATGCGCGGCAGCCCGAGCGCCATCTGGCCCGCCACGACGAGCGTGAGAGCAGCTGCGAACCAAGTCATGCCGGGCACCACCGTGGCCGGCGAGATGGCGAAGAGACCGATGACAAGCAATAAGGGGCCATAGGAGCGGCGGCCGACGGCGTCGAGAATTTCGTCGAGCGTCAGGCTTTCGGGGGTTTCGTCGTGTTCGGTCCTGGCGACGATTTCATCGAGCACGCCGTTCAGATTACTGGGCTCGGCGCGCCGCTTTCCGCGCTTCTGTCCACTTACCGGCGTGTCAGCGGCGCTCGCGTCGCGTGGCCGCCAATGCTCCAGCGTGTGACCCGAGCTTACGTCAGAAGATGAACGGCGCTGCAAGCCAGATTGCCCCAAGGGTGACGAGAATACCGATGCTCAGCCAAACGCCGTCGCGCGCGGTCATGCCCAGCCCAAACAGCACGATCGCCACGCCCGGCGCAAGCGGCGCGAGTGGGATGAGCGACAGCGGAAACGTGATCAGCGCCGCAGCGCAGACGCAAAGCGCGACGGCGTTCACGAACAGGGGCACGGTCATGAACGTCCAGCGTTCGCGCAACAGCACGCCGTCGATCCGGTCCACTTTGGGACGCGCGTAATCGAGGAAGTGGAAGAACGCGCGCCGCGGCACGCGGATATTGAGCGCGGGCTTGGGCAGCCAGGGGCGGTTGAGCCCAAGCGCCATCTGCACCGCAACCAGCAGCGTAATCGCGGCCACGATGGTCGTGGTGAAGGGCAGCGCCGTCAGCGGCGAAATCGCAATCAAGCCGAGCAACAGCAGAATCGGACCATAGGAGCGGCGCCCAACGGCGCTCAACAGCACGCCGAGCCGGATGCCGGCGAGTTCGCTCTCGCGATTCACGTTGTGCGAGAGTTCGTCCAGCACATCCGCCAGCCCATCGGGATGGGCGGCGTTCCGCTCTGACACGGACGTCATGGAGGCGAACAAACTGGCCATGTAGTGCGCCAACGCGGGCTGTTCGCGCAGGTTCCCGCAAGGACGCACGGGCGCGCATAGATGTTGCGTTGATGTCAGAATTGCTCACGCGGCGATGCGCACCGGCAGGTATTCGTAACCTTTCACGAAAGACGAATAGACGCGCCGCGGTTCCCCCATCACTTCGATCCTGTCGAAGCGCTTCAGGATCTCTTCCCAGACGATCCTGAGCTGCATTTCGCCTAAGCGATTGCCGACACAGCGGTGGATGCCGAAGCCGAAGGAGAGATGCCGGCGTACGTTTTCACGCTCGATATCGAACTGGTCGGCGTGCGGGATCACCTCTTCGTCGCGGTTGCCGGAGACGTACCACATGACGACTTTGTCGTGCTTCTTGATGAGCTTGCCGCCGAGTTCGACATCTTCGACCGCCGTGCGGCGCATGAACGCGAGCGGTGTTTGCCAGCGGATGGTTTCCGACACCAGATTGGGGATCAGCGCCGGATTGGCTTTCAGCTTCTCGAACTGCTCGGGAAACTTGTGGAGCGCATAGACGCTGCCGGTGATGGAATTGCGCGTGGTGTCGTTGCCGCCGACGATGAGCAGCACGAGATTGCCGAGGAATTCCTGGCGCGGCATGTCCTTGGTGCTTTCGCCATGCACCAGCATCGAGATGAGATCAGGCTTCGGCGGCGCCTTGGCGCGTTCTTCCCAGAGCCCGTTGAAGTATTGCAGGCACTCCATCAGCTCCATCTGGCGCTGCTCCTGGCTTTCGACGATGCCCGAACCAGGCGCAGCGGTGGCGACATCGGACCAGCGCGTCAGCTTGCGCCGGTCCTCCCAGGGAAAATCGAACAACGTCGCCAGCATCTGCGTGGTGAGTTCGATCGAAATCTTGTCGACCCAGTTGAACACTTCCCCGCGCGGGACTTCGTCCAAGAGCTTGCCGGCGCGTTCGCGGATGATCGGTTCGAGATGCGCCAAGTGGTTCGGCGCGACGATCGGCGAGACCGTCTTGCGCTGCACGTCGTGCTTGGGCGGGTCCATGGCGATGAACATCGGCAGCGGAAAATCCTCGTCCGGGTCGAACAGCACGATCGAGGGTTCGGAGGAGAATTGCTGGTGGTTGGTGTCCACCGCCATGATGTCGTTGTACTTGGTCACCGACCAGAACGGCCCGTTGACGCTGTCGGGGCAGTAATGGACCGGATCTTCCTTCCGTAAGCGCTCGAAGAACGGCCAGATGGTGTCGTCGCGAAAGCGCTCGCCGCGGCTCATGTCGAGCGTGGAGAGATCGGTGGTCCAGGGGTCCTCGTTAGGATCGTAGTCGAAGACGTAATCGTCATTGTGCCGGGCGACGTAATTCGGGTTTGCCATGGGACGCCTCTGGATCGCGATGCGCGTTTCTTGAGTGTGTGTCACCGATTTGAACTTGTCACCTTGACGTGGCGTCGGGCGCTGGCGCGGCCTTAGGCGTGCGTCTTCGTCGTGGCGCGCGCCATGCGCGCCCGCGAAGCTGCGGAGCGGGGACGCGATGGCTCGCGCCGGTGGTGCGGCGTTTCCGCCGCGAAAAAGTTTGCGCGATGGCGTGGCCTTTGCGTCCCCCGGCGGCCGTTTATCGCCAGCCTCAGGCCCGGCGGAGCTGTTCGCTCCGTGAACCATCGGCCAACGGCGAGCGGGCTTCGCCAAATTGAAGTCCCGGACCCAACGGTTTCAGGCCCCGCTGGCAACGTTCTCGCTCGACCGCACCGCCGTTCGAAACTGGAAATTGGCGCCAATCTCCTCCGCCTGAACAGCGACGGACGCGAGTATAAGCGAGGTTCGGAGGTGTAGGATTGATTTTGCGCGCGAGACAGAAATTCAATGCGTTAGCGGGAAGAAGTGTTGGATAGATCGGTGATCCTGTGGTGCAGGGGTCTCCGCCACGAGCGGATATAAATCGTGTACGTTGACCGACGCTTGAGCGGCCTTTCCAAGTTACTTTGCCGGAACAGAATCGCAGGGGCGTGCGGGGAAGCAATGATGGCTAGACACGCTGGCGACCGCTTGGCGGCACTAATCCTCTCCTTCTTCATGTTCGTAGCGTGCACTGGGCAAAGTGTTTCCGGTACCTACGTTCATTCGAGCGCCAACACCGTCGCCATGCTTCAACTCGTAGAGCGGCCCAATGGGACTTTGTCAGGATCACTTCGATTTGCCAGCGCCAACCGACACCATGAGGTGTCAGTGGAAAGCGCCCCGTTGACAGGCTCTATTGATGGCCAAAATCTTACGCTCAATACTCCCGCCCCACCTCTCGGCTTCGCGACCACTTTCTCTGGGGTGCGTTCAGGCGATGAAATCACTCTCACATACACCGCACAAGACAACGTCAACGCCATATCATTCCGACGATCATCGCCTGAGGAATTCACGGAACTGACGGAGCAGCTTGCTCACGCTGAGCGACAAAGGGCTCAAGTGGGCGCTCAACGACAGGCCGACGCAAGGCAGCGCGAAGAAGACGAAGCTATGCGGCGCGAAATTCCGGCATTGTCCACGGACCTAGAGCAGCGGGCAAACCAGAACGCGGCTGTGACGCCCCGGATCAATGCCGCGGCGGAGCAGTTCGAGGTGCTGACTCGAAGGGCGCGTGAAGCTGCGACCGCTGGTGCGCGAGAGACCGATGGCGTTCGCCGGTCACAATTCTCGGTCCGCATCATTCAAATAAGGGTTGAGACTACACAGCTAGGCTTGGAACTTGATGAAGGACGGCGCGAGCTCCAGGAGCGCAGAGCGGATGCTCGCGCACGAGTCCGACAGGCGTTCATTTGGTGCGAGCGCACACAAGACGCGATTTGCGCCCCTCTCACCAGCGCTTTTCAACGCTATAATTCGGTGTTGACCACGAACGCCTCAGCGTTCGAGCGAGCCGCTGTCGCTCAAGCACGTGCCGAAGCCGACCAAGGCGAACTCGCAGACTTTCAGTGAAAGTGAGTGACACACATGCGCTGCTGCAACGCGCCTCTGTTCGTCACTCAATTCAACCCGCCGGCGAGATGCCGGCGGTCCAAGATCATGTCGCGTTTACCGTCCCTTCCCGCACTTCGAACATTTGCGCACGGTGGCCAAACGCTTCGAACAAGTTTTCATCCGTGCCCGTCAGCCAGGCTTGGCCTTCGTTCGCGAGCAGTTCTTCGAACAGAGCGGCGCGGCGGACGCTGTCGAGGTGGGCGGCGGCTTCGTCGATCAGGATGAGCGAGGGGCCGGCGCCGGGATCGCCGGCGAGCGCGCGGGCCTGCGCCAGGGTGAGGCCGACGAGCAGCGCTTTCTGTTCGCCGGTGGAGCATTGGTCGGCGTCCATGTTCTTGGCGGCGTGGCGAGCTTTGAGGTCGCTGCGGTGCGGGCCGTCGAGCGCGCGCCCGGCGCCGGCGTCGCGGCCGCGGACATCGCGGAGCAGTTCAGCGAAATCTTCCTCGACATCGGCGCTCTTGGCGCCTGCTTCGAAGCGCGCCTCGAGCAGGCCTTCGAGCGCCAAGAGCGCTTTCGGGAAAGCGCCATCGGGGCGCGCGTCGATGGCTTCCTGCAGGCGATGCAAAGTTTCCACGCGCGCCGCTGCGATGGCTGCGCCGTGCGCCGACATTTCTCGCTCGAGGCCGCCGAGCCAGGCGTCGTCGAAGACGCGTTCGCTCAAGAGACGCTGGCGCTCGCGCATGGCGCGCTCATACTGCGCCGCAGCGGTTCCGTGTTCGGAGGCGCGCGCGAGAGTCAAGCGATCGAAGAAGCGGCGGCGATCGCCGGCCGCGCCGGACCACAAGCGATCCATTGCAGGCGTGAGCCAGGTCATGCGCGCGGCTTCGGCAAGTTCGGCCGCCGTCGCCGGCTGGCCTTCGCGGCGGGTGAGGCGCTTGACGCCGCCTTCGGGCGTGCGCTCGGCGCCGGCGCCGATCATGGTGGCCTCGCCGTCCTGGATGATGCGCGCGGCGACCGCCCACGGCTGGGCGCGGAACTCATCGCTCTCGCCGGCGCGCGCGACATCGGTCAGCGAGGCGCCGCGCAAGCCGCGGCCGGGCGCCAACATGGTCAGCGCTTCGAGGATGTTGGTCTTGCCCGCGCCGTTGGGGCCGTAGAGGCAGACCGGCCGCGCATCGAGCTCGAGATCGAGCGCGGCATGGTTGCGGAAATCGGTGAGCGTGAGGCGGGAGACGTAGAGGGAGTGAGTCATCTCCCGCGTCCTGCGGTGAGTTTGGCGACTCCCCGCCCCCTTGCGGGGCGGGGAGTCGCTAGCCATGCGGCGTTTGCAGGTCGGATCATGGCGCGCCGCGTTCCGCCGCGAGCGGCCCGATCAGCTCGATGCGGTCCGTCACTACGCCGCCGCGCCAATCATCCGGGACCGCGGCAAACGTCGCGGCGTCGTCGACGCCGCCGATGCCCGGGCGTTCGCCGCGCCGGATCGGGCCGACGATCATGACTTCAGTGTTCGCCGCCTGCATGCGCTCCAGAAGTAGGTTCGGATAGCCCCATGCCAACCAGCCGTAGTTCGAGGGCACGAACAGAATGGTGTTGCGGCACGCCGCGCCGATCCGGCCGAACCAGCCCGTCAGCACATAACTCTTGGCGCAGCGCATGAGCCTTTGCCGGCCGGTGACGCGCAATGCGGGCCTGAGTTCGTGCACGCGCTCGGCGGGCGCTGCGCCATAGAACGCGAGGCGCTCGTATTCGCCTGGGCCAATCGCATCGATATAATCGAGGATGAGATCGCCCTCGCTTGCATCGTTGCTTTTGAAGTTGATCAGAAAGCGCTGGTTCGGAAACGCGGCCAGGACTTCGCGCAGCGTCGGCATGAGCCCCACGCCCTTTCCGCGCAACGGAAACGTCTGACCGCCGTCGGCCGTGTAGCCGTACCCGAGATCGAGCGTGCGCAGGTGAGCCATCGTCTGCTCGCGGGTGACGCCCTCGCCTTCGGTGCGGCAATCGATGGTCCAGTCGTGGAACACAGCGAACTCGCCGTCTGTAGTGGGATGGACATCGATCTCGATGAGGTCGGCGCCGGCTTCGAACGCGGCGCGCATCGAAGGGATCGTGTTCTCGATGAACTCATGCTCGGGCGGATAGATGCGTTCGGCCGTGCAGGTCTCATTGGTGAGCCCCTCGCGGCGATAATCGTGGTGCACGCCGCGATGCGAAAGCAGCGTCAACTCACCCGCCGGTCGGCCCCAGAACGGCGCATTGAACAAAGCGATTGCGCTTGCGGCAAGCACGACCGCGCCAAGCACGATCCAGCGTTTGCGCATCAGACCCTGAGCGGCATCAGCACGTAAAGCGCCGCATCGTCGGCTTCGTCGCGCACGAGCGTGGGCGAGCCGGAGTCGGCGAGTTCGAACACCGCACTTTCGCCTTCGATCTGGCCGGCGACATCCAGCAGGTACTTGGCGTTGAAGCCGATTTCGAGGCCGTCGTCGCGATACTCGGCGGCGAGGTCTTCGGTGGCGACGCCGGCGTCCGGGTTGTTGACGGTGAGCGTGATCTTGTCCTTGTCGAGCGCCAGCCTGACCGAGCGCGAGCGTTCGGCCGAAACGGTGGCGACCCGGTCGACGGCTTCGGCGAAAGCCTTGTTGTCGAGCTTCAGCTTCTTGGCGTTGTTCTTGGGAATGACGCGCGCGTATTCGGGGAACGAGCCGTCGATCAGCTTCGAGGTCAGCACCGCGTCACCCAGCGCAAACCGAATCTTCTGCGGCGACACCGCGATCTCGACCATGTCAGAGGCGTCGTCGAGGAGACGCTTCAGTTCGTTGATGGTTTTGCGCGGCACGATCACGCCGGGCATGCCTTGCGATCCCTTCGGCGCGGGATGATCGGCGAGCGCCAAGCGATGGCCGTCGGTGGCGACGGCGCGCAGCTTCGGCCCGTCGGCGTCGACGGTGTGGAAGAAGATGCCGTTCAGATAATAGCGCGTCTCCTCGGTCGAGATCGCAAACCGGGTCTTGTCGACGAGGCGGGCGAGGTCTGTCGGCTCGACCTCGAACTTGGTCTCGAAACCGTCCGACGGCATCGACGGAAAGTCGCCTGCCGGCAGGATCGGCAAGTGCAGCCGCGACTTGCCGGCGGAAATGAAAAGTCGCGGATCGTCGCCGCTGACGTCGAGCTTTACCGCCGACCCGTCCGGCAGCTTGCGCACGAAATCATAGAGATAATTCGCCGGCGCCGTGGTCTGGCCGCCGCGTTCGACTTCGGCTGACGCGCTCTCGGAAATTTCGATGTCGAGATCGGTGGCGGTAAGCCGGAGGCTGTCGCCCTGCGCAGACAACAGGACGTTGGAGAGGATTGGAATCGTGTTGCGGCGTTCGACGACGCTCTGCACGTGATTGAGTGCTTTCAAGAGCGCCGAGCGCTCGATCGTCAGCCGCATTCCTCGACCCCTCTCGCCCCGCGCATCGGTGCGGCGGGGCGCATAAAGACACACCCCCTGCGCGCCTGAGTCGGGCCGCGCAGGGGGTGCGAAATTAGCAGAAGCCGCGCGAACCCCAAGCCCCAATTGCAAGACTTAGGGGCCGCGCAGCGAAGGGTATCCCAGGATTAGGGCTCGCGGCGAACGGCGCGCGCGATGGCTTCGAGTTCGGCCTTCAGGTTTGCGTCCTGTTCGGACAACGCGCCGATGCGATCGCGCGCATACATGATGGTGGTATGATCGAAGCCGCCGAAGCGCTGGCCGATGTCCGGCAGCGAGGCGTGCGTCATCTTGCAGGCGAGAAACATCGCCACTTGCCGCGGTCGAGCAATGGAGTGACGTCGGGTGCGTTCAAGCAATTGTTGCACGCTCATATTGTAGTGACGCGCGACCACCTTCTGCACCAACTGCACGGTGATGCGGCGCTCCGCACCTTCGGCCAGTTTGCTTTGCAGAGCGTTCGCAGCAGCTTCTAGCG
>JBFWYQ010000009.1:0-135858 GCA_050186235.1 Hyphomonadaceae bacterium | reverse complement strand
GGAGTGAAATACCTCCCGCGACGGCGCCGGTGGAAATCAGATCACGGGGCGCGGTGGTCCGCGTCGGCAGCGCCCACAAGGCGCAATTAGGTAGGCGCGAACCACCGCGTCCCGGCCGTCTCGTTTCCGCGCGCAAGCGCAACAAGGATGACGCTTGTCTTTTGTCTGAAATGCCTATGCTGTCGCCGGCAGATCTAGGGGGATGACATGAGCGATCGCAAAGAAGGCGCGACCAGCCGGCGGGGCTTGATGCAGGGCGCCGCTTTGATCGCCGCAATGTCGCCTGCGATCGCAGACGCACAGACGCCAAACCGCAGCGCACTCCGCCGCACGGTCGAGAGCCAAAAGGATCAGACCATCGCGATGATTCAGGACTGGATCCGCAATCCATCCATCGCGGCGGAAAATCTCAACATGCAGGAGGGCGCCGCCTACATGCAGCGCCTCGCGCGCGAGGCCGGCTTCACGCATAGCGAAATCGTTCAGACCGACGGCCACCCCGGCGTCTACGCCACCTGGGATGCCGGCGCGCCGAAGACGCTCGGCGTCTATTTCATGTACGATGTGAAGCAGTTCAATCCGGCGGAATGGTCTTCCCCGCCGCTTGACGCCGCGATCGTCGATCGCCCGCAGGGCCGCTGCATCATGGGCCGCGGCGCCGTGAATCAGAAAGGCCCGGAAGCCTGCTTCCTCGCCGCGCTGCATGCACTCCGCGCGGCCGGACGCACGCCGCCGGTCAATCTTGTGCTGGTGGCCGAAGGCGAAGAAGAAATCGGCAGCCCGCATTTCCATCAAATCGTGCGCCGCGAAGACGTGATGGCGGCGCTGCAACGCAGCGAGGGCATTTTCATTCCCACCGGCTGGCAAGACCCCAGCACCGGCGGCGTCACGGTGAATCTCGGCGCCAAAGGCATCATCGAATGCGAGATCGTGGCGAGCGGCGAACGCTGGGGCCGCGGACCGGTGCGCGATATCCACTCGTCCAACAAAGCCATGGTGGATTCGCCGGTGTGGCGTTTGGTGCAGGCGCTTCAGACACTCGTCAGCCCGGACGGCAACACGCCAGCGATCGATGGCTGGTTCGAAAACGTGCGTCCGCTCAGCGAGCGTGAGCGGCAGATCATCCGCCAGAACGCGCGCAACACCAGCGAAGACGATTGGAAGCGCCGCAACGGCGTGCCGCGCTTTATCGACGATCTGCCATGGCCGGAGGCGCTCGAGCGTTTGGCCTCACAGCCCACAGTCAACATTGAAGGCCTTGTCGCCGGTTACACCGGCCCTGGCGGTATGACCATTCTCCCCGGCCGCGGCGTCGCGAAACTCGATTTCCGCCTGGTGCCGAACCAGACCCGCGCCGAAGCCGAACGCAAAGTGCGCGCCCACCTCGACGCGCACGGCTTCGCCGACGTCGAATTCAACGTTACCGGCGGCTATGACCCGACCGAAACGCCCGAAGACAGCCGCCTGGTGCAAGGCCAACTCGCCGTCTATCGCCGTTCGCGCGTGGAAGCGACGCTGAACCCGCGCCTCGCCGGTTCTTGGCCAGGCGCCGTGTTCACGCAGCCGCCCGTTTCCATACCTGCAGCGCAATTCGGCTTAGGCCATGGCGGCGGCGCGCACGCGCCGGACGAATACTTCGTCGTCGACAGCTCCAATTCGCGCGTGATGGGCGTCGAAGGCGCGGTGATGGGCTTCATCGATTTCATGTATGAGATGGCTCGCTAGATGGGTTTGCAGGACTTCGCCGCGTTAGCCGAAGTGGTCAACGCGCTCGCCGTGATCGTCACGCTCGTCGTGCTGATCGTTTCCATTCGGCAGAACACTCAGGCGCAGCGCGTGCTGGCCGTAGAATCGCTGGCAGGCGCGATCACGGCGATCAATTTGCCAGGGATGGAATCCCCCGAACTCGGCAGCGCGCTTTCGACGGCGACGCGGAACTGGAACGCCGCGACTCGCGAGCAGCGTATCGTCGCGCACTATTTCCTGTTTTCGTATTTCAAGCTTCTCGAAACCGCCTGGTATCAGCGCAAGGCCAACTCACTCGATCAAAGCCAATGGGTGGGATGGGAGGCGATGCTCCTGGTCTACTATCACAGCCCAGGCATCCAGGAGGTGTGGTGGCCTCGCCGGCGCGGCGGCTTCTCGCCAGAATTCCAGGCATATCTCGCCGGTTCGAAAAAACCGGAGGGCATCAGCCCGCTCGGCGAGCTCTTCGATGCCGCCGCGTCCGAGAGGCAACCCAATCAAGCAGGAGAAACTTGATGTCCAACGCTGAACCCGTCCGCGCTCTTTACGCCGCGTTCGCCAAAGGCGACATGCCCGCAGCCCTCGCTACCATGGCGCCGGACATCGTCTGGAACGAAGCCGAGAATTATCCTTACGCCGACCGCAATCCATATGTCGGCCCGGAAGCGGTGCTGCACGGCGTGTTCGCGCGCATCGGCGCGGACTGGGAGAACTTCACTGCGGTCTCCGACGAAATGATCGACGGCGGCGACACCATCGTCTCGCTTGGTCATTATGGCGGCGTCTACAAATCGACCGGCAAGCGCCAACACATCCAGTTCGCGCACGTGTTCCGTGTGATGAACGGCAAGATCGCAGGCTTCCAGCAATACGCCGACACGCTCGGCACTGCCGTGGCGATGGGGCGCTAGCTGCTGAGCTTGATCCAGGCGTCTTCGTCAATGACCTTGACGCCGAGCTTCTCGGCTTCGGCCAGCTTCGAGCCCGCGCCGGGCCCGGCGACGACGAGATTGGTCTTGCTCGACACGCTGCCGGACACTTTCGCGCCCAGCGCCATTGCGCGCGCCTTGGCCTCATCGCGCGTCATCTTTTCGAGCGTCCCCGTGAACACGATCGTCAGTCCCGAAACCTTGCTCGATGTCGCCGCCTTCGGTTCATCCTTCGGCGTCACTTGCTTCAGCAACCGCTTCAGAGCATCGGCGTTATGACGTTCCTCGAAAAATCTCACCAGATGCCGCGCCGCGACGGGACCGACGCCATCCACGCGCGCGACGTCCAGATAGTCCTCCGCTGGCGCCTGCTTCGCCGCGCGCTTCAGCGTCGCAATCGCCTCCTGCAGCGAGCCATAGTGCGCAACGAGCCCTTCCCAAGCTTTGGCGCTCACGCCCCTCACTTTCGGCGGACCAGCCTCCTCAAACACGTCTCCGCCGCCCGCTTTCAGCGCCGGCGCCGCCTCGATCAAATTGGCGCGCGCGCCATCGCCTACCCCCTCGATCAGTTCCAGCGCCTCGTAATCCGCGCCCGGCGCCGCAGCGATGGCGCGATCGAGCGCTTCCTTGAATACTTCCCAGCTCTCATAGCGACGCGCGAGCACGCCCGCGGTGGTTTCGCCGATGTCGCGGATGCCCAGCGCATAGATGAAGCGCGACAACTCCACTTCGCGGCGCGCCTCGATCGAGGCCAGCAGGTTTGCGACGCTTTTCTCGCCATAGCCTTCACGCTCGAGAATCGACGCCTTGTGCTTGTGCAGCAAGAAGATGTCAGCCGGCTCTTTGATCAGATCCGCTTCGAAGAATTCTTCGATCTGCTTGAAACCCAGCCCCTCGATATCCATGGCCCGGCGCGACACGAAGTGCCGCAGGTGCTCGATGCGCTGATAGGGGCACGCGAATTCGCCGGAGCAACGGCGTACGCTGCCCTCCTCCGCCGAGACGGGAGTTTTGAGCGGGCACGGGCAGACGTCGGGAAAGCGGTAGCGTTTGCGCCGCTTGTGCGCGTCGTCATCGCGGACATCTACGATCTGCGGGATCACGTCGCCCGCGCGCTGGATGACGACCGTGTCGCCGATGCGCAGATCTTTGCCGCCGCGGACCGGCCCGCCATCGGCGCCGACGCCGGCGATGTAGTCTGGATTGTGTAGGGTCACATTGGTGACAGTGACGCCACCGACGAACACCGGCTTCAGTCGTCCCACAGGCGTCATGGCGCCAGTGCGACCGACTTGGATGTCGATGCCCTCGAGTATCGTCTCTGCCTGCTCGGCCGCAAACTTATGCGCGATCGCCCAGCGCGGGCTGCGCGAAACGAAGCCCAGCCGTTGCTGCAGCGCGAGGTCGTCGACCTTGTAGACGACGCCATCGATCTCGTAGGCAAGCTTCTGCCTGCCGGCGAGAATGTCTTCATAGATCGCCAGCAGCGCCTCGGCGTTCTTCGCGCGCTTGATCCCGGCCAGCGGGAAGCCGAGTTTCGCCAATCGTTGCATGCTGTCGTATTGCGTTTCCGCCAACGGCTCACTGAGTTCTCCCCATCCGTGCACGAAGAAGCGCAGCGGCCGCGATGCGGTGATCCTCGCATCAAGTTGCCGCAATGCGCCCGCCGCGCTGTTGCGCGGATTGACGTAGGTCTGCTTGCCGTCTTTCTCGAGTGCGGCGTTCATTTTAGCGAACGCCGCCTTCTCCATGTAAACCTCGCCGCGCACTTCCAACACCGCCGGCGCGCCCCTGATGGTCTTTGGAATGTCTCCGATGGTTGCGAGATTGGCGGTGACATCCTCGCCTTCGCGGCCGTCCCCGCGCGTGGCCCCTCTGACGAACCTGCCGTTCTCGTAGCGAAGCGACGCCGACAGACCGTCGATCTTCGGCTCAGCGGTGACCACCGGCGGCGTGCTCAGATTGAGGAAACGCTGCACGCGTTGCACGAAACTCATCGCATCGTCCGCATCGAACGCATTGTCGAGCGAGAGCATCGCTACGCTGTGGCGAACCTTGCCGAACTTCTCCGCCGGCGCCGAGCCTACCTGCGTCGAGGGACTGTCTTCGCGTACAAGGTGGGGAAAACGCGCTTCGATCGCCGAATTGCGGATGCGCAGCTTGTCGTAGGCGGCGTCAGAGATCTCCGGCGCGTCCTTGCCGTGATAAAGTTTGTCGTGACGCGCAATCTCGGCAGCCAGGCGCTCGAGTTCGGCGGCGGCTTCCTTGTTGGTGAGTCTTTCGACCGGTTTATCGCTCATCTTAAGGCGCCAAGTGTCAGGGTCCAGGTGTCAGATAGCGCACCCGCTGACCCCTGGCATCCGGTACCTGATACTCGCTCAGAACACCGCGCCGAATGTGCGGCGCAGCCATCCTCGGCGCTCGGCTTCCTCGGCCTCGACCGGCGCCACGCCTTGCTGCGTCATCAGCGCATACGAGCGCTGATACCATTCGCTGCCCGGGTAGTTGTGGCCGAGCACTGCGGCCATGCGCTGCGCTTCCTCGGTCATGCCGACGGAAAGGTACGCTTCGACCAGGCGGTGCAGCGCTTCCGGCACGTGCGTGGTGCGCTGGAAATTTTCATTCTCGATGACTTGGCGGAAGCGGTTGATCGCCGCGAGGTGTTGATCGCGCTCCAGATAGAAGCGGCCGATCGCCATCTCCTTACCCGCCAACTGGTCGTAGACCATGTCGAGCTTCAACCGCGCGTCGCGCGCATAAGCGGTCTCAGGATAGCGGCGCACGACATCGTTCAAAGCAGCCAATGCGCGCTCCGTGGTGCCCTGGTCCCGGCCCACGTCCATGATGCGTTCGAAGTGGCAAATCGCGATCAGATAGAAGGCGTATGGCGCGCTTTCGTTGCCAGGGTGCAGCGCGATGAAACGCTGCGCATCCTCAATCGAGTCATCGTACTGCTGTGCTTGGTAGTGGGTGTAGGCCTCCATCAGCATCGCACGGCGCGCCCAGGACGAATACGGGTGCTGACGCTCCACTTCCTCGAACGCCTGCAGCGCGCGCGGATAACGGCCACGATCGAGCATGTCGGCGCCGCGATTGTAGAGATTGCTGGCGGGCTCCTCGACGTATTGGAGCTGTTCGCGATCGCGAACCCCGCCGCATGCGGCGGCGCCGCCTGCGAGAAGAGCGAGCGCCAAGGCCCTGGAGAGCTGGAGTTTCCGAGGGGTCATTCTGCCGGGCCTCTTCATTGCTCGCGCCCGCGCGAAGCGGACCGCGCTCCGCTGATACAGGAAGGCGCGTGCGCCGCAAAGCGCCTGCGGCTGTGGCGCGTGATCGGGATTTCAGCGGGCCGCGGCGGCCAGGGGCAGAGCGGCGTCACGCACCGTTTCGGGGGCGTCGCCGTGCTCCCAGCACCACGCTTCCGGCGTGTCCAGAAGCGCGCGCACGAGGCGGGCGTTGAGGGCGTGGCCCGGCTGGTCGGCCACAAAGCGGCCACAAATCGGCGCGCCAGCCAACGAGAGGTCGCCGATGGCGTCGAGCATCTTATGGCGGACGAATTCATCGTCGAACCGAAGCCCTTCCGGGTTCACGACCCGGCCAGCGTCGACCACCACGGCGTTCGACATCGAGGCGCCGAGGCCGAGGCCCGCGGCGCGCATGGTTTCGACATCGGCGAGGAAACCGAACGTGCGCGCGTCGGCGATGTCGTTCAGGAAGCTCTGCGCCGTCAGATGTACGCGGCGGCGTTGCGTGCCGATCGCGGCGTCAGCGAAGCGGATGGTGACGTCGATATCCAGACCGTCAAAGCCGTCCGATGGCAGCAGGGCTGCGCTCTTGGCGCCCATGCGCACCTCGATCGGCTCGAGGATGCGGATCACGCGCTGCGGCTTATCTTGCTTCTGCACCCCCGCATTCAGCAGCACCTGCACGAACTGGGCGCACGAGCCGTCGAGGATCGGAACCTCCGGGCCGTCCACCTCGACAATGAGATTGTCGACACCCAATCCTGCGCAGGCCGACATGAGGTGTTCGATGGTGGCGAGTTCGACGCCCGAGGCGTTGCGAATGGTGGTGCAGTTCCGCGTCTCGGAGACGCTGTCCGCATGGGCGGCAATGGAGTTGGACGGCACGCCGCGCACATCCGAGCGCACGAAAACGATGCCGGTGTCCACTGGCGCCGGAGAAAGCGCCATGCGCACATGCGCGCCGGAATGAACGCCGACGCCCGCGCACACGGCCGGACCTGCTATGGTCTGTTGCAGACGCACAGATGACACCTCTTGTCCCCCCGCAGGACTTTCGGGCCCCCGACCCGACGCTCGTGTATCGCGAGAGTTCCCTCACCGACAAAACACGTTGGGTTACGGTTTGTGACGGTTTACCTATTTGTAGCAAGTTGCTGATTTTATGAACATAAGTCGTAACCACGAGACGCTCGGCGCCGCCGCCCTAATGAAGCTGGCCGAAGCCGGCGGTCCGGGCGCTGCCTTGGCCGCGCGCCGCGCGGCGGCCCTTTGGGAGCGAAGCGATCCAACGAGGGCCCGCCGGGCAATGGCGCTCGCGGCGCAACTGGCGCCGCTCGCCCCCGCCCCGCGCCTCGGCTTGGCCCGTCTGGCCGCCGAAGCTGGGGACATTGAGGCCGCTGCAGCCACGGCAAACCAGGTGCTAGCAAGCTCCGCCGAGCCGGCGGCCCGCGGACGCGCGGCGTTCATGCTCGGCGAACTGGCGCGCAACGCCGGCGCGCAGGCGGACGCGCGAACGCACTACGAACGCGCACTGGCCATCTATGACGCTGAGCTCGCGCGCGAGCGCGACAATCCCGATGCCGGGCGCTGGTACGCCCGGGCCTGCGGGCGGATCGCCGAGCTCGACGCCAGCGCGCAGGATTTCGTGCGCGCAAGAGCCGGCGCCGAAAGCGCGGTCGGCATGCTGCATGCAATCGTGGCGCACATCGGTGAAACGCCGGAACTTGCGGCCGACATCGCCGATGCGGAATTGCGCCTTGGCGCGCTTGAACTCGATTCCAACCAGCCCTCCTCCGCACGGCGGCGCGTCGGCGACGCGATCGGCCGCTACGAAGCGCTTGCCATCACAGAGAAGGAAGAACCGCACTGGCGCGCGGTCCTCTCCGACGCGTGGGCGCTTGCCGCCGAGGCCGATTATGCGCGCGGCGCCGCCGATGCGGCGCGCGAGGCGATGGACCGGTCGCTGCAGGCGCGTTTGGGCTTGGCGGCGCGCGATCCCAACGAGGCGTGGGCTCTCGCCGGCACGTGGCGCGTGCGTGGAGCGCTGCGCGCCGCCCTCGGCGATAACACAGCAGCCGCCGAATCGCTGCAGCAGGCGCGCGCGATCGCCGAGCGCTTGTCCGCCGCCGACCGCCGGGCCGAAGCGCCGGCGCACTTCCTGGTGCATACCCTGCTGGATCAAGCCGATCAGGCGCTTCGCGTCGGCGAGGCATCCGTGGCCTTAGAAGCAGCGACGGAAGCGTTGCGCATTGCGCAGACGTTCGCCGCGCAGAAGAGCGCGAGCGCGGCGTGGTTTGCCGACGCGGCAGCTTGCTGGGATCGGCTCGGCGAAGTCGCACGCGCCGCGCGCGCTTCGAGCGAAGATGCCTTTGCTCGGGCGACCGAATTCCGGCGCATGGCCTGCAACCGGTCGCCGGACTCAGCGCGCAACACCCGCGCGCTGGCCGCAAGTCTGCTGAAACAAGGCGACGCCGCGCTCGAGCGGCACGATAACGTGACTGCGCGCGCTGCATTCAGCGAAAGCGCGAAGCTGCGGCTGAACCTGAAGCAGAGCGCCGCAGACGATCGCGCAGGCGCACATGCGCTTGCGGTCGCGCTGGAAAGATTGGGTCTTGCGGCGCAAGCGGCGGGCGATGTTGCCGCGGCGCGCGAGGCATGGGAAGAAGAGTTGAGCTTGGCCTATCGTCTCTTTCAAAGCGACGACATTGAGGGGATGCGGTTCTGCGCCATCGTCGAAAGCCATCTCGCCAACGCCGGCGGGCCTGACGCCGATGCGCATCGCCTATCCGCGCTCGAACGCTTTGACGCTCTCGCACGCGCTGGCGCCTTGACCGAGCGCGAGGCGGCATTGCGCAAGCGGCTCTGGCGCAGCTAGCCTCAGCGCGGAGTCATCTGCCGGCGCAGGAAGGCCGGAATCTCCAGCTCTTCGTCGAGTGCCGGATCGCGGACGACGTCATCGTGCGCGCGGCGCGGCTCGGGCGCAGGCTCCAGCGCGTCGAGATCGAACTCGCGCGGCTCGTCATCGCGGACTTCCGGCTTCTTCCACCCAAACATCGAGAACCCAGGGTTCTTCGCCGGCGCCGCCGCACGGCGCTCGGGCTCGATGTCGTTGGCGAAGCTGGGACGCGGTTCGTCATACGCCGGTTCGCGCATCGGACGCGGCGGCGGATCGCGCGGGACCTCCGCGCGCGGGGGCACGATGGGGCGGCGCGGGGTGGTTTCCGCCGCACGGCGCGCCGGCTCGACCACGGTTTGCTGCGTGATGATCGCCTCGTCATCGATGCCCGTGGCGACCACCGAGACACGCATGCGGCCGTCGAGCGTTTCGTCGAAGGTCGAACCGAGGATGATGTTGGCGTTCGGATCGACTTCGGCGCGGATTTCGTTGGCGGCCTGATCGACCTCGTACAACGTCATGTCGAAGCCGCCGGTGATGTTGATCAGCACGCCCTTGGCGCCGCGCATCGAGACGATGTCGAGCAGCGGATTGGCCATGGCGCCGTGCGCCGCATCGAGCGCGCGGTTGGGGCCGCCGGCTTCGCCGGTGCCCATCATCGCTGTGCCCATCTCCGCCATCACGGTGCGCACGTCAGCGAAGTCCAGATTGATCAGGCCCGGCATCACCATGAGGTCGGTGACGCCGCGCACGCCGCTGTAGAGCACCTGGTCTGCGAGTTGAAACGCTTCGGCGAACGTCGTGCGCTCGTTGGCGACGCGGAACAGATTCTGGTTTGGGATCACGATCAGCGTGTCGACGTGCTTGCGCAGCTCCTGGACGCCGGTTTCGGCGAGCTGCATGCGGCGCTGGCCCTCGAAATGGAACGGCTTGGTCACCACTGCGATGGTCAGGATGCCGCGCTCGCGCGCCGTACGCGCGATGACGGGGGCTGCACCGGTGCCTGTTCCGCCACCCATGCCGGCGGCGACGAACACCATGTGCGCGCCTTCGAGGAACTCGATGATCTCCGGCTGGCTCTCTTGCGCCGCCGCCTGCCCAACTTCCGGGCGGGCGCCCGCGCCGAGGCCTTCGGTGATCGAATGGCCCAGCTGGATGCGGTTCGGGGTGCGGGCGCGGGTCAGGGCCTGCGCATCGGTGTTGGCGACGACGAACTCGACGCCGGCCAGGCGCGCGTCGATCATGTTGTTGACGGCGTTGCCGCCGGCGCCGCCAACGCCGAACACCACGATGCGTGGTTTCAGGTCGTGAATGGTCGGCGCGCTGTACTGACTCATTGCCCGCTCCAGAGGCGACCCGCGTCTCACGATTCGCCCACGCTCGCACTGCACCGCCAAGGTCTGCCGACGGCGCTTAATCCTTCGTTAAGCCTTAGAAATGGACGCGGCGCTTTTGCGGCGCCGCAGCGGCCAAACACGAGCGAACCCCGCTATTCGCCGGCAAATTCTCCAGGCGCGCGATGCCAGCTCCCCGGCCACGGATCAATCAAGCGGAAACGAAGCACCGAATCGACCCGTTCCATTTGACTGCCCCCAAAGCGAGACCGACGAACAGAAGCCGCATTCGGCCGCGCCCCGCTACGAAACGCCTATCGTCTGCACAATTCTGCTGCTGTCTTAGTCTGCGTCCGATGGCGGTTCGAACCAGTCGCGCGGCACGTTGGTGTCATCGGGATGACCGATGAGATCGTCAGGCACCTCCGCCCAGCCCTTCTGGCCAATACCGCTGCGATCAGCGCCATGGAGGCGATGTTCGGCGGCAGGCACACGCTCGCGGCCGTGCGGCGTGTCCATCGGAATGCCTTGGCGCTTCAAATCCATGACGGGCCAACTCGCTTCAATACGCGAACGTTCCGGGCGAGCCAACTGATCGTCCCGTTCAAGTTCCGCTCAGGCGCGATCCATTAGACCTACGCCATCGACGCGTTGGGCCCGCGGCGAGAAGCGGAGCTCAAGCGATGTCACAGGTCAATCCAGCCGCTGCGGCGGCCCCATCCAAGGCCGGTGCGCTTGCCGCATCGCTGAAGGCCGCCTTCGCGGCCCTCCTCTTTGCGACGGCGATCGGCGCCTCGAGCGACGCGTCCGCGCAGCAATTGTTCGCGCGCTTGGCCGCACGTGAACAGGCGCAAAACAGCGTAGGCGTCAGCCAATCCGGCGCCAACAATGGCGCAGCTGTCAGTCAGCAAGGCGGAGGCAACGGCGCGAGCATCCAGCAGGCCGGCAATGACAACACAGCGACGCTGCGCCAGAACGGCGACGACAATTTCGGCCGGCTGGTGCAAGCGGGCAGCGGTAGCAACCTTGCTGTCACGCAGAACGATTCCGGCAACGCGCTCTGCTTCATTCAACGCGGCAACAACCTGGACGCATCCGTCGTTCAGAACGGAGGCGATCGAGCGATCCTGGTGCAGAACCGGCATGGCGTCCGCGAGGTCACAAACCGCGTGCCGCGCCTGTGCGATCCGTCACCGCCATCCCTTGCTGGGCGCGGCGTTGGCCGTCGCGGCTGGTAGCGCCGCCTCAGAAGTTCTCGCGCAGCCAGGTCCACATGCCGTGAACGGCGTTGCGGACCGAGGCGCCGACATGGGCGAGCGTCGGCTGGAAATCCTCGTTGACGATGTCGAAGTCCGCGTTGTCGAGGCGGTGACGCAGTAAGCCGGCTGCAGCGGCATAGGCGGGGCCGGCTTCGCCATGATCGAAGCCGCAAAGCTCTAGCGGGCGGCCGATGCGCACCGGCATGCCAAGTGCTTCGGTCGCCAGTTCTCGAATACCGGGGATCATCGCACCACCGCCGACGATGACAGCGCGCTGCGGACCTTCGATGCCTGAAAAGCCCGCACGATTGAGCCGGTCGCGCACGCCCAACAGCATCTCGACCAGTCGCGGCGTCAGCGTGTCGGCGATGACGCCGCGCAACGTCGTCGACGCTTCCAGCCGGCCATCCATGCCGAGCTTCGGCGCCTGTACGGCTTCGCGGGGATCGCACGCGTTGGCGACGGCGCCGAAGTGCAGCTTGACGCGCTCAGCGGCGGCGAAGGTGGTTTGGAGCTTCAGCGCGAGATCTCGCGTCAAGCGCACGCCGCCAGCGGCGATCGTCTCGCAATGGACAAGCCCCTCACCGGCAAACGCCGCAACGCCGATCGAACCGGCGCCCATATCCAAGAGCAAGGCGCCTTCCGCGCGTTCTTCCGGTGTGAGCGCCGAAAGTGCAGCGGCGTGCGGGCCAGCGATGATGTCTTCGACGTCAGCGCCAGCTTGGCGGATGCAGGCTCTGAGCGCGTTCAACGCTTCCGTTGGCGCGGTCACGACGCAGGCTTCGACGGCGAGCATTTTGCCCGGAAGCCCGAGCGGATCGGCAATGCCTTCGCCATCATCGATGATATAGCGCAACGGCTCGACGTGAATGAATGAGAGCTGCGGCGTCGGCGCGGCCTTCATCGCTTCGTCGATTGCGCTCTCGATGTCGCGATGCGCAATGATTGCACCCCTCACGCGAACAGCGCCGCGCACGATCTGCGAATTGAGGCCGGGGCCGGAGTAAGAGGCGACGACGCGGTTCACAGCAGAACCGGCCATGGCCGCGGCTTCCTCGAGCGCGACTTCTATGGCGCGGGCGCAAGCGTCGAAATCGGCGGGCTTGCCACTGGCGATCGCCGGCGCGGTCTGGTGACCGACACCGAGCACGCGCAGCGGACGCTCCGGATGCATGTCGAGCACGGGATCGCGGCGCGAGGCGAGACAGACGGTCTTCGACACGCCGACATCGAGCGAGGCGACCAGCGGCGCCTGCGTCACGCCGGCTTCTTGCTCTGCCGGCAGGATGCCGGCGGTGCGGGCGGCCATCATGCGCCTCCCAGTAGCGGGCCGCCTTCGAGGGCGGGATGGACGCGGATGGCGAGGCGGCCGGGCGCACGCATATCGAGGCGGGTCAGCGGCCGATCGAGCAGCCCATAAAGTCGTTGCAGCCGCTCCAGATGCGTGAGCGCCTCCGGCGCGCCCTCCTCCGGCAGCGCGACGACGGCGCCGGATTTCAGCCGGAGATCCCAGCGGCGATCGCCGATACGTTCGACGTAGGCGATGCGAGCGCTGAGCAGAGGCAAGTCTTCAAGCGCACGCAGCACCGGTTGCGCCGCGGGACCGGCGCCGTGGCCGCGCACGCGCAGCAAATGCGGATGATCGGCGGCGCTCTCGGTCAGCAAGCGGTCGCCGTTCAAATCGATGACGGAGGCTTCGCCGCGCTCGTCTTCCCATACGGCATACTCACCGCGCCGCTCGACATGGACCACGAGCGTCGACGGCCACAGACGCCGCACCCGCGCTTCGGCCACCCAATCCAGATTTTCGATCCGCGCCTTTACCGCGTCGGGATCGAGCGCGAGGATCGAGTGACGTCCTTCCGGCACGATCAGCGCATGCACTTCCTGCGCGCGCGCTTCCGAGATTTCGGGCGAACCCGGGATGGCTTCGATGACGATGTCGTCGATCTCGAAGCCGGCATTGGCCACCGCAGCGTCGGCGCTGCGCGCAAACGCTTCGCGCGCGTCGAACAGCGAGGGCCCCAGCCAGGCGGCGCCGGCGACGGCGATGCCGAGAAACATCACACCGCCGGTCAGCGCGAGAACAAGACTCTTGCCGGTGACTTGAACGTCGTCGCCGGTCAGACCACCGGAGAGCTTGATGCGCGCGATCCGAGGCATCGACTCATAAGCCGGCACCGGGGGGCGCCGTTTGCCTCGCTGCAGCGGCTCGGCGCCGCGCTTGCCGGGACGGCGCGCCCTCATCGCGGCCATGACGCGTCCTCCAGAATCCACCGGACGAGTTCGTCATAGCTCATGCCGACGTGCGCGGCCTGCTCCGGCGCGAGCGAAGTCGGCGTCATGCCGGGCTGGGTATTCACTTCCAAGAGCGCGACGCGGTCGCGCTTCGGGTCGTAGCGGAAATCCGCGCGCGTCACGCCGCGGCAGCCGAGCGCGTGGTGCGCGGCTTCGGCGGCGCGCATCAGCTGATCGGTGACGGTCTGCGGAATCCTGGCCGGAACTTCGTGGCGCGAGCCGCCCTCGGAATATTTGGCGTCGAAATCGTACCACTCGCCGGCCGGCAATATTTCAGTGACCGCGAGCGCGCCGCGGTTGTGCATCACGGCGACGGTCAGCTCCTTACCATCGATGAATTCCTCGACCAGCACTTCGTCGCCGAAGGTCCAGTCCGGATCGAGCAATTGCTCGGGCGGGCGGTTGGCGCCTTCGCGCACGATGAACACGCCCACCGACGAGCCTTGCGCATTCGGCTTGACGACATAGGGCGCAGGCATCGGATGGGTTTTCGCCGCTTCGCGGCGATGCATCAGTTTGCCATTCGCGAGCGGGAGCCCGGCTTGCGCGAACACGGCCTTGGACTTGTCCTTGTCCATTGCAAGCGCAGACGCGAGCAGACCTGAGTGCGTGTACGGGAGCTGCAGATAGTCGAGCACGCCTTGCGTCCGCCCGTCTTCGCCCCACTCGCCATGCAGTGCGTTGAAAACGGCGTCAGGACGCAGGTCACGCAACTCGGCGATCCAGCCGGGGTTTTGCGGATCTATTTCGATGACATCATGGCCTAGACGGCGGAGCGCAGCGGCGCAGCCCGCGCCGGAGCTCAAGCTCACCGGCCGTTCGGGGCTCAAGCCCCCAAGAAGCACCGCCACACGGGCCATGTCTCACCAACCAACCAACGCCCAGCGACGCGCTTTTCTGCGCTCATTCCGGGAGTGTCATAACGAAACACCTCAGGGTTAAGGCATGGTTTGGGCGAAGCCGTTAGTTGCTGATTTTTATAGTAAATCTGCGTTCACCGGAGTTGATCCGGCTTAACCACGTTGGAGCGGGGCGCGGCGGTCCATCCAGCGATATGCGTAGTGCGCAGCATTCTATGCGCCGACGAACGCGCCCAATTCGAAGCGAACAGCGTCGCCGTCCAAAGTAACGAAAGCTCGGAGAGCATCGCGCAGCACGCGGCGACCTGCCTGAGCGGTCCGCCGCAACAGGCTAACCCTCAGCCCAGCGCTTCCTGGATGTCAGCGATCAGATCATCCACGTCCTCGATGCCAACGGAGAAGCGCACGAGGCCGTCGGTGAGGCCGATCTGTTCGCGAAGGCGCGGTTCGACCGACGCGTGGGTCATGATAGCGGGCTGCTCGATCAGGCTTTCGACGCCGCCGAGCGATTCCGCCAGCGAGAAGAGTTTCACGCGCTCAAGGAACGATCGCGCTGGCGCTAGGCCCCCTTTGAAATAGGCCGTAATCATGCCGCCAAAGCCGCCGCGCATCTGCTTCTTGGCGATGGCGTGCTGGGGGTGATCGGTGCGGCCGGGATAGACGACGCGCTCGATCTGGCTCTGCTCGGCGAGAAAATCGGCGATCTTCGCGGCGTTCTCGCAATGGCGCTGCACGCGCACGTGCAGCGTCTTGGTTGAGCGCAAGAGCAGGAAGCTGTCCCACGGCGCGGACACGGCGCCGACGGCGTTCTGCGTGAACTTGAGGCGCTGGGCGAGATCGTCGTCGTTGCAGATCAGCGTTCCGCCAATCACGTCAGAATGGCCGCCGATATATTTGGTGCAGGAATGGCTGACGATGTCGGCGCCGAGCGCGAGCGGATTAGTCAGAACTGGGGTCGCGAACGTATTGTCGACGATTGTCAGCGCGCCTTTGCCTTTGGCCAGGCGCGCGACGGCGGCGATGTCGATCACTTTGAGCAGAGGATTGGTGGGCGTCTCGAGCCAGACCATTTTCGTCCTTGACGTGAACGCCGCTTCGGTGGCGTCGATGTCGGTCATGTCGACGCGCGTGTAGGCGACGCCGAACTGTCTGAACACTTTGTCGAACTGGCGATACGTGCCGCCGTACACGTCGTCTGAAAGCACGACGTGGTCGCCCGACGACAGCAAATGGATGCAGGCCGCCTGCGCCGCCAGGCCGGATGCGAACATGAGCCCGTGGCGGCCGCCTTCGAGGGAAGCAATGTTGCGCTCGAGCGCCTTGCGCGTCGGATTGGCGGAGCGCGCGTAATCATAGTCCTCGATGATCACACCCGGGCTTTGCTGCACGAACGTCGAAGTCTGATAGACTGGCGTCATGATCGCGCCGGTGGATGGATCGGGCTGCTGGCCGGCGTGAATGCAACGTGTGCCGAAGCGCTTGTTGTCGTGATGCATGGCTCTAGCGGCCCCTGCTCGCGAGATACTCGATCAGATCGATCTTGGAGATGACGCCGACAACATTGGAAGCATCGACCACCACCGCAACGTGATCGGTCGCAAAAATATGAAACAACTCCTCGATCCGCGCCTTGGGGTAGATGAGACCCGCGATCGGCGAGGAAATGCTCTTGGCCGGCGCATTGAGATCGAAATCGCGCTTCTGCATTTTGGCGAGAATGTCGCTCTCATGCACGATGGCGTTGAGCTTGCCGCGCTCGATCAGCGGAATCTGGCTGACGCCGTGCTCGCGCATCAGGTCGACGACATCGCGCAGCGGCGCCTCGGCGCTCGCAGTGATCGGCTTGGTCTTGAGCTTTTTCAGCAGCTCTTCGACGAAGCCGAGTTCCTTTTCGGTTTCGGTAAAGCCGTGCTCCTTCATCCATGCGTCGGAGAGGAATTTGGAAATGTAGCGGTTGCCGTGATCGGGCAGCACGGTGATGACCACCTTCCCCGGCCCAAGCTCCTTGGCGATCTCGACGGCGACATGCACGTTGGAGCCTGACGAGCCGCCCACGAATAGTCCCTCTTCGCGCACCAACCGGCGCGCCATCACGAAGCTGTCGCGGTCGTTCACCTGACGCATGTCGTCGACGACGGAGAAATCCATGGCGCGGCATTCGATGTCCTCGCCGATGCCCTCGACCATGTAGACGTGCGCGGTCGGCAGCGTTTTGGTGTGGAAGAGATGGTAATGAACCGAGCCCAAAGGATCGGCGCCGATGATCTTGATGTGCGGCGCATGCTCTTTCAGGTAGCGGCCGACGCCTGAGGTGGTGCCGCCGGTGCCGGTGCCGCCGACGAAAGCGTCGAACTTGCCGCCGTCGGTGTCTTCGAAGATTTCCTTGCCGGTCGAGTGATAGTGCGCGTCGATGTTCCACTGCGAATGGTACTGATCGACATAGAACGCGCCCGGCGTGTCTTCGGCGATCTTCTTGGCGACGTTGACATAATGCTCTGGAGAATCGCCAGGAACGTCGGTCGGCGTGATGATGACTTCGGCGCCATAGGCCTTGAGTGAGTCCTGCTTCTCCTTCGACATCTTGTCCGGCATCGTGAAGATGCAACGATAGCCCTTGATCGCCGCCGCCATGGCGAGGCCTTGGCCGGTATTGCCCGACGTGTTCTCGACGATGAGGCCGCCCGGCTTCAGCAGGCCCTTCTTCTCGGCCTGCTCAATGATGTAGTGGGCCATTCGGTCCTTGATCGAACCCGCGGGGTTCAGATGCTCGCACTTCACCCAGACTTCCGCCGCGCCCGGCGGCACGACCTTGTTGAGCTTCACCAGCGGGGTATTGCCGATGGCGGCGAGGATGTTGGGTTTCAAACGCATTCCGGGTTCCTGTGAGAGGTTTGCGCGGGGTTTAGAGCGACGCGGATCGAAAAGCCACCGCGGAACGGTGTGTTTGCTCCCCCGCCAGCGGGGAAGCTGGCATGCGACTCTTCCCACGCACGGGGGAGGAAAGGCTAATTCCGCCCCACCCGCTTGATTTCCCATTCCAGCTCGATGCCGTGCTTGGCCTTGACGGCGGCGCGGACGTCTTCGCCCAGGCCTTCGATGTCGGCGGCGGTGGCGTCGCCAGTATTGATCAGGAAGTTGGCGTGCTTTTCGCTGACCTGCGCGCCGCCGCGGCGTGCCCCGCGCATGCCGGCTTCGTCGTTGAGTTTCCAGGCGGAGAGCTTTTGCCCATCGGCCCCGATTGGATTCTTGAACGTCGAACCGCCGGTCTTCTCGCGGATCGGCTGCGACGCTTCGCGCTTGGCCGTGATCTCCCCCATGCGCGCAGTGACGGCGTCGGGATCGTCCGGTCTTCCCTGATAGGTAGCCTCAAGAAAGACCAGCCCTTCCGGCAATGCGTTATGGCGATAGGTGAAACCGAAGTCGGCGTTGGTCAGCGTGATGCGCTTGCCTTGGCGATCGAGCGCAGTGGCTTCGATCAAGACGTCCTTGGTTTCGCTGCCATAGCAGCCGGCGTTCATGGTCAGTGCGCCGCCGATGGTGCCGGGGATGCCAGCGTAGAATTCCAAGCCAGCGATGCCCGCCTTCGCCGCGGCTTTCGCCACCATCGCGTCGAGCGCGCCGGCGCCGGCTTTCATGCGGGCGCCGTCGAGCGCTTCGATCTGCGCCCACTGCCGGCCCGCCAGGCGGATGACGACGCCCGGCACGCCGCCGTCGCGCACGATCAGGTTTGAGCCGACACCGATCGGCAACAGCGAAATCTGCAGCGAAAGCGCGCCGAGAAACTGCGCGAGATCGTCTTCGTCCGCCGGCAGAAACAGCGCATCGGCCGGACCGCCGACGCGAAACCAGGTAAACGGCGCCAGCATTTCGCCGCGCAGAAGCTGGCCGCGCACCGCAGGCAGGTCGAGTTCACTCATTGTTGATTGGGTATCGCAGGGTTTTGAGCCCCGTCAACGCAGAGCGCCGCTCGCCCGGCGCGGCCGGTCGCCCCATACTGGCGGCACTGGAAGGCCACCCGATGAAGAAGATTCTGACCGCCGTTTCGGCCCTGTTTGCGCTGTGGACGTTAGCCGCCTGCGCCAGCGATGGCGCCGCCACCCAGAGCGCGAGCGCGCGCGATTGCTTCCGCAGCGAAACGGCGAGCGGCTACAGCATCGTCGACGACCACACTGTCAGCGTCCGCGTCGGCGCCAGCCGGAACTACATCCTGCGCACCAATTGGAACGCGCGCGATCTGGATTGGACGCAGGCGATCGCCCTTCGCTCCTCAACAGGTCTCATCTGCACCGGCAACGGGCTCGGCGTTTCCATCGCCGGCGGCGACCCCGTCCGCACCTATCCAGTTCATTCAATCGAACGCGCGCCCGGAGACGAGGCGACGCAGGGCAGTTAACTCGGAGACTCCATCTATGCTTCGCACCACCACTTTCATCGCCGCCTTTCTGGCGGTCGCAGCGTGCACGACGCCGGGCACGTCGACGGCGAGCAATGCAGGCGGCGATCGCGATTGCTTCCGCGCGCTCGATGTCGACGGCTACGGCGTGCTTGACGACAACCGCATTCGCGTTCGCGTCAGCCCGCAGCGTCAGTACGCTTTGTCCATCGCGACGACCACGCGCGATCTCGATTGGGAGCACGCCATCTCGATCCGCTCGGTAACCAGCTTTATCTGCGTCGGTCAGCCCGCCGGCGTCACGCTTGTCGGCGGCGACCCCGTCGTGACCCGTCACGTGACGGCGATAGAGCGGCTCCCGGTTGAGGCGGCCGCCGAAGGCAGCTAGATCACGCCGCCACCGGCAAGCCTGCGCGTAGCGCGATGCGGCCGAGCGCGCCCTTGACGATGACGTCGAGCTGGCTCTTCGGCTGATAGTCCGCCGGCGCGACGTAGCTCACCCGGTCCTCGGAGATGAGGCGCGAGACTTTGTCCAGGCTGCGCGGCTCGGTCCATTGATAGGGATCGAGCACCGCGATGGCGCACCCGCCCTGGCTCGTGACCATTTTCATCGATGGAATGTCGGTGTCGCCGTCGCCGATGAAAATCATGCGCTCGAACGGCAGCGTGCGCGCATCGTCATGGACCCAGCGATTGATGCTCTCGGTGTCCCAGACGTTGTCGATGCCCTTGTTGATGCGGAACAGAAACTGCGTCTTTGTAGTGTAGTTGATCGCCACACTCGGCCACTTCGCTTCGCCGTTCTTGTCGTAAAGAAAGCGCGACGCGAACACGTTGCGGAAGCGGTGAAACAGCGGGCAGCCCTCGATCATCTCGTAGATGCCGGACGAAACGACGTAGTGATCGAGTTGCAAGCCTAAGTCATCGGCAAAGGAGTCGATGCGTTCGAACCAGTGATCGAGGCCGTCGAAGAAATCCGGATCGGCGCCGGTGTCCTGCAGTTGCTTGCGCGTCACCGGATGGCCGGCGGCGCGGGCGCGATCGAGCATCAGGTGCATGTAGACGAGAATCTCGTCGGCATCCTCGAGCTTGGCCAGCCGCTTCACTTCGAGCCAGAAATCGGCGTGCTTCATGCCGGCAATGTCTGGAATGAAGCTGCGCTCCTGCAAATTGCCGCGTGCGAGCGTGCCGTCGAAATCATAGACAATGGCGGCGCGGAGCGGCTTCGGCTTGCGGTGGGCGGTATCCGGCATGAGAGCGGGCTGCGCGGAGTCGGGCGAGCGAGTCAAACGTTGCGGAAACGGAGCGTTACTAGCGCTCGTCCGGCATCAGCCGCGCCCGCGGCGCACGCACCCGATCCAGCAGCGGTTGCGCCGGCGCCAGCCTTGCCCCGAACTCGAATGAAACGCTCTCGGACCCGGCGGCGCCTTCGATTGTGAGTCCTTCGGCGCCGCCGTCGGCGCAGTCCGGGCAGCCCACGACATCAGGCAGCGCATCCAGATCCGCGGCTGCTGCGAGGCGCTGGATTTCTTGCCACTCACCTAAAGTAAGCTGTGCCGTGAAACGCTGGGTATCCCGCACCGGACCGCCGCCACCACGTCCGGCCCGCGCTTCACGGATGAGCACCGCCTGCCCTGCGCTGATCTCGAGCCGGGTCGTGCAATAGCCGACGCACATGCCGAAGGCCGTTGTCGAGACAATGCGCGTGACGCCGCTGGATGGCGCCGCAATCGAGTTGGCGCACGCGGCGAGCGCCACGGCACAGAAGCTCGCAACCAAGATCTTGATCGAAGACATGGATCATCCTTAGGCGGCGGCGACTGCCGCGAGCTTGCCCGGCAGCGCGTTAGCGTATTGGGTGATGTCACCGGCGCCGAGGCACACGACAATGTCGCCGGCTTCAGCTTCCGCGCTAACGAAGGCAGGCAGATCGTCGAGGTTCGCCAGCCGCCGCGCGCCGGCATGACCGGTTTTGGCAATGCCGGCGACGAGCGCGTCCGATGTGACGCCATCGATCGGGCTTTCGCCTGCCGTATAGATGTCGGCGATGGCGACGACATCGGCCTCCTTGAAGCAGTGCGAGAACTCTTCGAACAGATCGCGCAGCCGCGTGAAGCGATGCGGCTGCACGACGGCGATGACGCGACCCTTCGTCGTCTCCCGCGCCGCGGAAAGCACAGCAGCGATCTCGACCGGATGATGCCCATAATCGTCGACGATGCGGACTTCGTTCCAGTAGCCGGTGGTGGTGAAACGGCGCTTCACGCCGGCGAATTTCCGCAAGCCGGTGCGGATGCCCGCGTCGGTCACGCCCAGCTCGCGCGCCACCGCGATCGCGGCGACCGCATTCTGCAAATTGTGCCGACCCGCGACCGGCAAGAACAGGTCGTGCAGCGTCACGCCCGGCCCCGCGCCCTTGCGGCGCGCCACGACGTCGAACGTCGCGCCTTCGCGCTCGGGGCGCACATTGACGGCGCAGACGTCGGCCTCGGCGCCGAAGCCGTAAGTGATGACGCGCCGGTCGCGCACCCGCGCGGCGAGTTCGGCCACCTTCGGATGATCCGTGCACATCACCGCAAAACCGTAGAACGGGATGTTCTCGACGAACTGCCGGTAGGCGTCGTTCATCGCCTCGACGGAGCCGTAATGATCCAAGTGCTCGGGATCCATGTTGGTGACGACGACAGCGGTGGCCCGAAGGCGCGTGAAGGTGCCGTCGCTCTCGTCGGCCTCCACCACCATCCATTCGCCTTCGCCCATGCGCGCATTGGCGCCATAAGCGTTGATGATGCCGCCGTTGATGACGGTCGGGTCCTTGCCGCCGGCGTCGAGCAGCGCTGCGATCATGGAGGTCGTCGTCGTCTTGCCGTGGGTGCCGCCGATGGCGACCGTCCATTTCAGCCTCATGATCTCGGCGAGCATCTCGGCGCGGCGGACAACCGGCACACCGCGCTGGCGCGCCGCATCGACTTCCGGATTGCCGTTCTTGATCGCCGATGAGATCACCACGACGCCCGCATGCGCGGCGCTGTCGGCCTTGTGGCCGATCGTGACCGGAATGCCCTGAGCGCGCAGGCGCTCGGTATTGGCGCTCTCCTTGGCGTCCGAACCGGTCACCTCGTAGCCGAAGTTCTTCATCACCGCGGCGATGCCGGACATGCCGATGCCGCCAATGCCGACGAAATGTATGGGCCCGGTATCGAACGGAATGGCGCGGCGGATCATGAATCTCCCTGACCGCGCCAGTATAGGCGCGCGATACGGCGCATCAAAGGCGGCTTAGCGGATGCCGTTCATCGCGGCGAATTGCGCGATCGAGTAGTATTGCTCGGCTTGGGTGTCGCCGATCTGCACTTCTCGCGCGCCCTTGCCTTCGAATTCGCGCGCCTTGCGCACGGCATCCGCAGGCGTGTCCGCCTCGGCAATCGGCATAGCCCGCGGCACCGCCAGCATTTGCGTCAAGATCTGATAACGCGCCATTGCAACTCCCCCGTCACGCCCGCATCAGCGGCGCCCGCAGAACGGCGCGGGATCGCGCCAACGCGGCGCGCGGGCCTTCGATGGTCAACAGGGCGAGCACATAAGCGACCCCCAGCACGCCGGCAACCATGAGCAACGGCTGCAACTCGGCGAAACCGACGCCAAAGGCCCGCGCCAAGGGAAAAACCAGCCCTATCGCCGTGAAGATCAGCACCAGACGCAGCGCCCGTTGCCGCGACGTGCGGCGGCGGACGCGCGCGGCCGCAAATTGCAAGACATGAAACCGGAAGGCCGGGTCCGGCATCTTCGGCGCTTCGCCCAGCAGGGCGGCAAGATCGAGATCGTCGTTCATCGCTCAACTCCGGCGACGCCGAGCGCCGCTTGCAGGCGCGCCCGGCCCCTGGTCACATGGGATTTCACCGTCCCCAGCGGCAATCCCAAAATCTCCGCGGCCTCGGCATGAGTGAAGTCCTGGCCGAGACAAAGGGCAAGCGCTGCGCGCTGATCTTCTGGCAACTCCTCCATCGCCCTGCGCAGTGCGAGACGTTGTGCGGCGCGCTCCGGCGACTCCTCGGTCTGCGTGTCGCTCAAATCTGCGTAGGCGGCTTCGCGCGCTTGGCGCCGGTTCTGCGAACGCCGCGCGCGGCGCCAGTACTGGAACGCCACACCGCAAATGAACGTGCGCAGCGAAGAAGTTCCGTCGAAGCGATAGAGCACGTCCCATGTTCGCGCGAAGGCCTCCTGAGCCAGATCGTCCGCGTCGGCGTGATTGCCGGTGACACGGCGCAGAAACGCCCGCACCGGGGCTTGGTGCATGTCGACCAGGCGGCCGAAAGCGGCGAAGTCGCCGCCTCGCGCCAGCCCGATGAGGCGCGCCTCCTCGCCCGCGTTCATCGTGCGTCAGGGACGGCGTTGGATGACGGCGATGACGAGTGAGCCGACAGCAAGCACGCCCATCGTCACGGCGACGATCAGAAACGCGAACGCCCAGTCTTGATCGCGGACCCACCAATACCCAACGCTGAAGCCGGCGGCCAGCGCCAAAAAGACGACAAAGGACCATGCGCCGCTGTTGCGACGTGACGGCACGCCGACATCCATTTCGTAGTCGCTGCGCTCCTGCGCCATCTTCAACAGTTCGGGCGGCGGGTCCTTGCCCTGATCGACGTACGACTTGATCAGGGTCATCACCTGCCGGCTGCGGCTCTCCGCCTGAAACATGCCGATGACGGCGATGAACATCCCGAACACAGGAAACATCAGCCACCAGAAGTCGCGGAAGAATTCCTCGAACGTCATTGTTTGCGCTCCAGCTTTTCGCGGGCTTGGCGAAGGACGTCGTCCTGCGCGGCGCTGTCGCGCGCCATGCCCCAAGCCGCCATCACCATCCCGAACACCGGAAACATCAGCCACCAGAAGTCGCGGAACAATTCTACCGTCATGTGGGCCTCCCGGCGCCCGGTTAGGGCGCTTCTGACCCTCTACCGCCGCCGGGGGCGCAAATGGATGCGGGGTGAATACCCTTAAGCGGCAATCCGCTCGGCCAGATCCGCCAGCGACTTCGCCGCCTCCGGCTTGGCAGCGGCGCGAGCCGCGGCGGCGCGCACGGCGAGCGCGTGCGGATCGGCCAAGCGGCGCTCGAGCAGTGCGGCAAGCGCGCCGGCCTCGAACTCAGCCTCGGTGAAAACATCGGCAGCGCCAACGGCCGTGAGGCCCTCGGCGTTGGCGGTCTGGTGGTCATCCGCCGCTGCGGCAAAAGGAATGAGAATCGCGGGCCGGCCGGCGACCTGAAGCTCCGTCACCGACGAGGCGCCGGCGCGGGAAATCACCAGATGCGCGGCGCCGAGACGTTGGCCCATGTCCGTGAAGAACGGCGCGACCTCGGCGTTCACGTTGGCCTGCTTGTAGGCCTTTTGCACCGCCTCGACCTGTTCTTCGCGCACTTGATGCACGACCTGCAGGCGCAATCGCAACGCTTCCGGCAATAGCGCGATCGCGGCGGGAATGACGTCGCCGAACAGACGCGCGCCCTGGCTGCCGCCGATGATCAGAAGGTTGAGCCGTCCGCCCGCGGGCGCTTCCGGATAGGGCCGATCGCGTACGGCGAGGATTGGCGAGCGCACCGGATTGCCAACCACGTGTTTGCGCGACGTTGCACTGTCCGCCAACCGGTCGAGGCGATCAAAACCGCAGGCGACGATCCGCGCGCTATTGGCCATCGCGCGATTGACGCGCCCGAGCACCGAATTCTGTTCGTGAATGAGGATCGGAATCTTGTGGGCGCGCGCCGCCATCAATGCGGGGAACGACGGATAACCGCCGAAGCCCGCGACGAGCGAAGGCGGCGCCTCTTTGAAACGCGCCTTCGCCGCGTTGATGCCGCGCCAAATCTTGATCATCGATGGGATCGCGGTGATTGGATTTGCCGAGAGCGTGGCGGCGGGAACATCTTCGATGCGTTCGGCCGGAAATCCTTCGGCGTAGCGGCGCCCACGCGCATCCGTCATCAGGATCACGCGCCAGCCGCGCCGGAACATCTCCTCGGCGAAGGCGGCGGCGGGAAACAAGTGCCCGCCCGTGCCGCCGGCTGCAATGACGACGATCTTCTTTGTCATTCTTCGTCAGTCGCGTCTGCGTCCAGGATAGAGGTAGGCTCCCGGTCGATCTCGGAGAAGGGCAAGACAGCATCCCAACGCCAGCGCCGAACCGACCATCGAGGAACCGCCGAACGAAATGAACGGCAGCGTCATGCCTTTGGCGGGCAGCAAACTCAAGTTCACTGCGATGTGAATGGCGGCCTGCGTGACCAGCAGCGTGATCAAGCCTGCTGCGGCAAGTTGTTCGAACGGCTCGTTCAACCGGCTCGCGCGCGAGAGCCCGCGGAACGCAAGCGCGCCGAACACAACGATGAGACCGATGGACGCGATCAAGCCGAACTCTTCGGCGGCGACGGCGAACACGAAGTCGGCGTGCGCGTCGGGCAGCCGTGTCTTGATCACGCCCTCGCCGGGCCCACGCCCGAACACGCCGCCGGCGGCGATCGCATCGAGCGCGCGGCTCACTTGATACGCAGCGTCGCCCTCGGGATTGAGGAACGCATCGACGCGTTCACGTGCATGAGGATAGAACTGATAGATCGCCCACGCGCTGGCGAGAGCCAGCACGCCGCCGCCAAGCACCCAACGCAATGCAACGCCGGAGAGAATGAGCATCGGCGCCAGACACAGGCCGAGCAGCGCCGTCTGGCCGATATCCGGCTGCGACAACAGCACCGCTGCAGTGATCGCATAAAGCCCGATCGCGACCGCGCGACCTGGAAAGCCGGGTTGCTTCATCGCCTCGCCCAGCATCCAGGCCCAGACGACGACGAGCGCCGGCTTTAAGATCTCCGATGGTTGCAGCGAGAAAGACCCCAGCTCAAACCAACGCTGCGCGCCTTTGATCTCCGGCCCGAAGATCGATGCGAGCAAGGCGAGGGGCAGGAACACCGCTGTCGCGATGACGGCGCCGCGCCGCATCTGCCGCGAATCGAGCGCCGCGACGGCCAGCATGACAATGACACCAAAGGCAGCGTAGGCGGCTTGGCGGCCGGCGAAATAGAACGCTTCCTCGATGCGGATGCGGGCTGTCGCCGCGGGGCTTGCGGCCATGGACAACAAAATGCCGGTCGCCAGCAGGATCGCGGCGATGATCAGCAACGGGCGATCATAGGTGCGCACGCGCTCGATCGCCGCGCCGAAACGTTCGGCGAGCGCGGCCGTCACGCTGCGCCACCATTGCGCTTGCCCGCGGACGCGTTGTGAAGCGCAGTGACGAACTTCTTGAATTGATCGCCACGGTCTTCATAGCTCTTGAACTGGTCGAACGATGCGCATGCCGGCGAGAGCAGCACGACCGGGTGCGGCTCGCCCGAGGCTTTTGCGTCGGCAAACGCCAGCTTCACCGCTGCCTCGAGATTGCCGGCCATGGCGACAGCGGCCTTGCCGCGCAGCGTGTCGGAGAAATCGCCGGCCGACTGGCCGATCAGGTACGCCTTGGCGATGCGTGGAAAGTACGGAGAAAGCGCTTCGATGCCGCCTTCCTTCGCGACACCGCCGGCGATCCAATAGACGCGGGGATAGACGGCAAGCGCCTGCGCTGCGGCGTTGGCGTTGGTGGCTTTGCTGTCATTGATGAAACGCACGCCTTCGATCTGGCCCGCGCGCTCCAAACGATGCGGCAGGCCCGCAAACGTCGTCAACGCCTGCGCAACAATGCGATGATCGACGCCGAGCGCGCGCGCCGCCGCATATGCGGCCGCTGCATTCTGCGCATTGTGCTTGCCTGCAAGCGCAGGCGCCGAACCGAGTTCGGCGACGGTCTCGGAGCGCCCGGAAAGGGCATCGATCAGCTTGCCGTCAAGCGCACTTACGCCGCGCCCGAGCGCCTGGCCGGCAGAAATCGGCGCCACATGCTGCACGGCCGCGCGCGTCAGACCAGTGCAGATCGCCGCGCAATAGGCGTCATCGACGCCGATCACAGCCCAGTCGGCAGCGCCCTGATTCAAGAAGATGCGCTTCTTGGCGGCGACATAAGCGCTCATGTCGCCATGACGATCGAGGTGATCGGGCGTGGTGTTGAGCCACACAGCCACATCGAGACGCAGGCTCGACGTGAGATCGAGCTGGAACGAACTCACCTCGATCACGTAGTAGGCGCCCGCGTGCAGCGGCGGCAGATCGAGGATGGCTTCGCCGATATTGCCGCCTAGGCGCACGTCTTTGCCGGCTTCCTTCAAGATGTGCGCGATTAGCGCCGATGTCGTGGACTTGCCGTTGGTGCCTGTGACGCCGACCAATTTCGGCCGCTGCGCTGCGGGCATCGCGTTCACGGCGCGCGCGAACAACTCGATGTCGCTGACAATCGGCACGCCCGTCGCTTCGGCAAGGGTGACGACGCGATGGGGCTCGGGAAACGTCAGCGGCACGCCCGGGGAAAGCACGAGTGCAGCGAAGGTGCGCCAATCGCGGCTATTGATGTCGGAGATGGGAATGCCGGCGGCTTCGGCTTTCGCGCGTGTGACGTCGCTGTCGTCCCACGCATGCACGCGCGCTCCGCCCGCCGCGAGCGCGCGCGCCGCAGCCAAGCCAGTTCGCGCCAAGCCGAACACCGCAACGTCTCGGCCCTTGAATTCGGTGATCGGGATCATGACTTTGCTCGGCAATCGGCAATGGGCAATCGGTAATCGAATCCGAAGCAGTCGATTCGACTGCCTGCCGCCCACTGCCGATTGCCGATTCCAAGCACGCGCCGCCTCCGACGAGCGAACTCTCCTGCGCTGCTTCGCGCCGTTAACGCAACTTTTAACGCAGTTTCAGCGTCGCAAGGCCAGCCAGTGCGAAGATCACCGATATGATCCAGAAACGGATCACGATCGTCGGTTCCTGCCAGCCGAGTTTCTCGAAATGGTGATGGATCGGCGCCATCAGGAAGACGCGTTTTCCGGTGCGCTGGAACACCGCTACCTGCAGCATCACCGAAAACGTTTCGAGTACAAACAGACCGCCGACGATGGCGAGCACGATCTCGTGCTTCGTCGCCACCGCCACCGCGCCAAGGAGACCGCCGAGCGCCAGCGAACCGGTGTCGCCCATAAACACGCGTGCGGGCGGGGCATTGTACCAGAGAAACCCGAGCGAAGCGCCGAGCAGCGCGCCGAGAATGGTCGACAATTCGCCCACGCCGGCAACGTGCGGAATCCCCAGGTATTCGGAATAGTCGACGCGTCCGACGAGATAGCAAATCACGCCGAAAGTGCCCGCCGCGATCATCACCGGCACGATCGCAAGGCCGTCGAGCCCATCGGTCAGGTTCACCGCGTTGCCGAAGCCGACGATCACTACCATCGCGAAAATCAGGTAGAAACCGAGAATCTGGATGCCCCAACCTTGAATGAATGGCAGCGCGATCGCCGTCAGCGGATCGCCACCCCAGAGCGCGTTCCAGAAGCCCATGATGTCATGGGTCTGCCCCGGCGTCGTCGCGATCCACTCAGCCACCAGCATGGCCATCGCCGCGACCAGCGCGATCGTGAATTCGAAGAACAGCCGCAGTTTCGCGGACAAGCCGCCGTGATGCTGTTTCGTCACCTTGGCGAAATCGTCGATGAATCCGATCGCGCCGAAGCCCACGGTGACGACGAGCACCGCCCATACGTATGCATTATCGAGATCCGACCAGAGCAAAGACGAAATGCCGAGGCTGATCAGAATAATGAGCCCGCCCATAGTCGGCGTGCCCTTCTTGGTCAGCAAATGGCCCTGCGGACCATCCTCGCGGATCGGCTGTCCTTTGCCTTGCTTCTTGCGCAACCAAGCGATGAACGGGGCGCCGATGGCGAAGGCGAGCACCATCGCGGTGAACATCGCGCCGCCGGTGCGGAAAGTGATGTAATTGAACAGGTTGAAGAATTGCGAGCGCTCGCTGTACTGCGCCAAGAGCTCAAGCATTCTTATCCCCATTGAGGCGCTGCAGCGCAGCAACCACCCGGCTCATCTTGGAACCGTTCGAACCTTTCACCAGCACGATGTCTCCCGATCGCAATGAACCCGCGATGATCGGAATCAGCGCATCTGCCGTCTCGGCATAGCCGCCGCGGCGTGACCCGGGAAGCGCCTCCATGAGCGCGGCCATTCGCGGACCTGCGGCAAACACGAGATCGATTTCCGCTTGCTCCAAGGGTTGCGCAAGACCGGCATGATAGGCGCGCTCGTCGGGTCCGAGTTCCAACATATCCCCAAGTGCGGCAATCCGGCGTCCGCCCTGACCCGGGTGGCGCGCCGCCAAAGTCGAGATCGCCGCCGCCATCGAAGCAGGATTGGCGTTGTAGGAATCGTCCACCAGCATAAACGCGCCGAACGGCGCGTCGACGCGCTGCGCAATGCCGCGTCCGTCGAATGCGCGCAAGTGTTCGAGCGCGTGCGCCGCTGCTTCGAGATCGGCGCCGACAACATCAGCCGCCGCGAGCGCAGCGACCGAATTCAGCGCCCAGTGCGCGCCCTCGACGCCGACGCGGTACCTGATCGTGCGGCCGAGGATTTCCGCCTCGGCGTTCGAGCCGCTCTCGTCCATGTCGAACCGGATCAGCCGCGCTTCGCACACGGCGTCGCGGCCGAAGCGCACCAGATTAGCGCCGTTGCGTTCGGCGGCCGCGACCAGACGATCAGAATGCGGCGCCTCGTTGGGGACGAGCGCCGAACCGCCCGGCTCGAGACCGGCGTAGATATCGCCCTTCTCGTCGGCGACCGCTTCGAGCGATCCGAGGTTCTCCACATGCGCCGGCGCGATGGTCGTGACGAGCGCGGCGTGCGGCTTCACCAGCTGCGTCAAAGGCAGGATTTCGCCGCGATGGTTCATGCCGATCTCGAAGACCGCGAAGGCGCTCTCGCGCGGCATGCGCGAAAGCGTCAGCGGCACGCCCCAATGGTTGTTGTAGCTCTTCACCGACCGATGCGTCGGCCCGCTCGCGGCCAGACAGATCGCCAGCGCTTCCTTGGTCGAGGTCTTGCCGACCGAGCCGGTGACGGCGACACGCTTTGCCTCACAGCGGTCGCGCGCAGCTTCACCCAACTTGCGCAAGCCTTCGAGCACATCCGGCACGGCAAGCGCCGCACCCAGACCCTCCACCTTGCGCGCGTCTGAAATCAGCGCCGCGCTTGCGCCCGAAACGAAGGCTTGCGCCAGAAAGTCGTGCCCATCGCGCACGTCTTTCAACGCCACGAACAGATCGCCGGGCTCTAGCGTTCGCGTATCGATCGAAACACCGGTAGCGCTCCACGACTCGCCATGCAGGAGCCGCCCGCCGGTCGCGGCTTGCGCTTCTTCAGCGGTCCAAAGGTCACTCATGCCTGGCTCTCCAGCGCGGCGCGCGCGACGTCTTGATCCGAGAAGGGATGGGTGACGCCTTTGACGATTTGGCCGGTTTCGTGTCCCTTGCCCGCTATCATAAGCGCGTCGCCCGCGTTTAGCATCGACACCGCATCGCGGATCGCCCGTCCGCGATCACCAACTTCGATCGCGTTCGGAGCGGCCCGCAGGATCTGCGCGCGGATCGCGGCGGGATCTTCGCTGCGCGGGTTGTCGTCGGTGACGATCACCACGTCCGCCTGTCGCGCCGCGATCGCGCCCATCTTCGCACGCTTGTCGGCATCGCGGTCGCCGCCGCATCCGAACACGGCGATGATACGGCCCGGCGCGTGCGGACGAGCGGCGCGCAGCAACACGTCGAGCCCATCGGGCGTATGCGCATAGTCGACGAACACATGGCCGCCGCTCTTGCTCTGGCCGACGTGCTCCATGCGACCCTTCACGGGCTCGAGCTTCGCCATGCCTTCGAACACCGCGTCGGCCGTCTCGCCCGTCGCGAGCGCAAGCGTTGCGGCGCAGACGGCGTTCAGCGCCTGGAATTCGCCGATCAGCGGCAGGTCGACTTTGTGTTCCTTGCCATCCCAGCGCAGCACCATGGTCTGCGCATTCGGACGCGGCAGGATTTCAACGATTTTCAGAGCGTGTTCGCGCGGCGCGCGCCAGCCGCAAAGCACAATGTCGAGGCCGCGTTGCTTGGCGGCGCGCTCGAACGGGTCGCAATCGGCGGCGTCGGCATTGATGACGGCGACGCCGCCCTCGCGCACGAGCGTCCAGAGTTTAAGTTTGGCGGCGCGATAGGCGCCCATATCGGCATGATAGTCGAGATGGTCTTGAGTCAAGTTGGTGAAGGCGCCGGCAGCAAACGTCACGCCGTCGATGCGATGCTGTTCGAGGCCGTGGCTCGACGCTTCCATCGCCGCATGGGTGACGCCATCGCCTGCCAAGGCGCTCAGCACCGCGTGCACGGCCGCCGGATCGGGCGTGGTGTGGCCGAGATCGATCACCCCGTTCGGGCCAATGGCGCCCAGCGTGCCCATGCTTGCGGCGCGCTTGCCTGCATGCGTCCATATCTGGCGGAGAAAATCGACGGTCGAGCTTTTTCCGTTGGTGCCGGTGACGGCTACAATCGTGGCCGGCCGGCGCGGGTAGAATTTCGACGCGGCCAGCGCAAACGCGCGGCGCGGTTCAGCGGCCACAACGTGCGCTACGCCAGGATCGGCGCCGAGATCGCCGGCCGACAGCACCGCAACTGCTCCGTTTGCCGTCGCCTGCGCGACGTAATCGCGCCCATGCGCGGCAACGCCCTGCATCGCCGCGAACAAGTAGCCTGGCTTCACCTTCCGCGAGTCCGCGGTGAGACCGGTAAGCTCGATCCCTGCGGCGTCCACGGGAACGCCGTTATCAAAGAGATCGCCAAGCTTCATTGTCTCTCCCTACCGCGCGGTCGGCTCCGGCTCCACACGCAAACCAAGCATGGGAGCGATGCGCCGCAGCGTCCGCGCCACAACCGGCGCGGCGACCAGGCCGCCCGCTTCGCCCGCGCCTGTATCATCAAGCGCCACGACAATCACGTAGCGCGGGTCGCCGGCCGGAAATACGCCTGCGAAAGAGGAGAAATTGCGGCCCTCGTCATAGCCTTGCGCGCCCCCGGGCTTCTCGGCGGTTCCGGTCTTGCCGGCGACTGCGAGGCCGCGCACGTCGGCCGCGCGCCCGGTGCCTTCTGTGACCACTGCGCGCAGGTACGTCATCACCTGCCGCGTGACTTCGGATGTGAATATTTGCGTGCGCCCTATTTCTGCGTCGGGCGCAAGCGCGAGCATCGTCGGCGTCACGAGCGCGCCGTCGTTAGCGAACACCGTGTAGGCGCCCGCCAACGTCGCCTGCGTGGTGGCGAGGCCGTAGCCGAAGCCTAACGCAGCGACATCTCGTCGGCTCTGCACCCGCGGCGCCAGCGGCGCCTGCCGGCGTCCGAGTTCAAGCGTCGTGGCCGAAGTAAGCCCAAGCCTTTCCAGATAACTGCGCTGGCGCGCGCCGCCCAACCGTAGCGCCAAGCGCGCGGCGCCAATATTGGACGATCGCGCGAGGATATCGCGCAATGTAGCGTAGCCCGTGATCGGCTCGTGATCTTGGATGATGGTGTTGTCGAGTTCCAACGGGTGACTGAGGTCGAACAATTCGCCCGAGGCGGCGAGTTCCTCCTCAAGCGCCATCGCTACGGTGAATGGTTTGATGGTCGAGCCCAGTTCGTGCAGGTCGCCGGCCGCGCGGTCGCGACGCGAATCTTCCGACGAGCGGCCGATGCGATTGGGATCGAACGTCGGCCACGACGCCATCGCCAGCGTCTCGCCCGTGCGCCCGTCGAGCAGGATCGCCGCCCCACCGGAAGCGCCAGACGCGCGTGCAGCTGCTGCAAGTTCCGCCTCCAGCGCATATTGCATGCGCACGTCGAGCGAAAGGCGCACTGGCCGGCCCTCTTCACCCGCGGCGCGAATTGCGTCGTCGAGACCGAGTTCGATCCCGGCCTGCGGGTTCAAGTCGATGCCCGTGAATCCGAGCGCGTGCGCGCCCAGCGTGCCTTGTGGATACTCGCGGTGATGCTCAGCCTGCACGCCGATGCCCGGCAGACGCAGCGAAAGGACGCGATCGCGCTGTTCTTCGCTCAAGCCGCGATCGAGAAAAACAAGCGTCTGCTCGCCATTGCTCAGGCGGCGCAACAGCGTGTCGCGATCGAGGCGTGGAAAGTGCTGCAACAACGCGTCGGCCGTCGCCGCAGCGTCGCGCACGCGCGCGGGCTCCGCAGTCAGCGCCCAGGCGCGTACGGTGGTCGCGAGCAGCACGCCATTGCGGTCGACGATATCGGCGCGCGGAAGTTCGACGACAGCGATAGTGCTGCGCGGCGCGGCCAACGGATCGCCCGAGAACGCCAATTGCACCGCGCGGCCCGCAAGCAAGAGCAACGCGGCGAAAATGCTTACGGCGAGCAAGCGAATGCGGTTGCGCGCCGGTGCGGCTTCGAGCGGCGCCTGCGGCAGCGGGCGGCCGGGCGAAAAGACAGCGCTGGGACCGAGCGGCCTCACTCGCGGCCGTTCTGCTGTTGCGGTTGGGGCGCCGGCAGGCGGCGCGCAAGCTCCGTTTCAGGCAGTGCAGCGCTCTCACTGCCGACCACAAGGCCAAGGCGCTCATCGTTCAGCCGTTCGATCCGCGCCGGGCTTTCGAGTTCGGCGATTTCGGCGCGCAGTTCGCGCAAGCGCGCTTCACGCTCGGCGATCTCGCCGTTCAGACGCCGCACGTCCGCTTCGGTCTTGGCCGCATCGCTCTTGGCGCGATAGAGGCCGACCGCCAACACGACGATCAGCACCGCAGCCGCAACCTGGAGCGCGCGCTTCAGCGTAACTTTGCCCATTCGGCCTCCGCACGCGGCGCAAGCTCGGGCGCCTCCAAATCATCCCAGGCCGGCGCATCGGTGCGCGTGGCCCAGCGCAAGCTCGCCGAGCGCGCGCGCGGGTTCGCGGCGGTTTCCGCGTCGCTCGAAACCGTCGCCCGCTTTCGATCAATCATGAAACTCGGCGCGCGCTCCGACGGCAGATCGGGCGCATAACGCGAGCCCCGCCCCTGCGCGTCGGCGCGTTCGGTGATGAAGTGTTTGACCATGCGGTCTTCGAGCGAATGGAACGACACAACCGCCAAGCGCCCGCCAGGCTTCAGCGCGCGCTCGGCCGCCGAGAGCCCGCGCGCGAGTTCGCCGAGTTCGTCGTTCACAAGCATGCGCAAAGCCTGAAACGTCTTTGTCGCCGGATGCGTACGCGCGCCCTTGCGGCCGCCGACGGCGTCTTCGACCAGCTTCGCCAGCGCCAGCGTGCGCGTGATCGGCGCGGCCGCGCGCGCTTGCACGATGGCGCGCGCGATGCGGCGGCTGTCGTCGTCCTCGCCATAGCGATAGATCAAATCGGCGAGCGCGCCTTCGGAGAGCCGGTTCACGGCGTCGGCGGCGCTCAAGCCTTCCTTCTCCATCCGCATGTCTAAATCCGCGTCGGCCTGGAACGAGAAGCCGCGTTCGGCTTCCTCCAGCTGGAAGGACGAGACGCCGAGATCGAACACGACGCCGTCCACCAATTCGTCCGCGGCTAGATCGCCAAAGCGGCCTTGATGAAGCGTGAATTTACCTTTGGCTGACGCTGACAGTTCGGCCCCGCGCGCAATGGCGTCCGGGTCGCGATCGAAAGCGATGACTTGGGCGTCCGCCCGCGCCAGCACTTCGCGGCTATACCCGCCCCCGCCGAAGGTCGCGTCGATGTAGAGCCCGCCGTCCTTCAGCGCGAGCGCCTCCATCGCTTCAGCCAGAAGAACGGGCGCGTGGGACATGCGCCAGACTCCCACGATTCACGGTCGTTGCGCAGACGCTGCGAAGATTAAATGCCAGTCGGCCTATAAGCCGGGTTCTGTATCCTGGATCGTAGCCCAGGATGACGACCATTCCTCTGGACCGTGCGTCGCCGCACGGTTCTCGCGACCAACCCGAGCACAACCCGCGGACGGGCCTGCCGCTTGCGCGGCGCGTGCTCCTATTCGGTCTTGCTCCCGGCGGGGCTTGCCGTGCCCGCTTCCTTACGGTCGCGGCGGTGGGCTCTTACCCCACCGTTTCACCATCGCCTGCGTCCATAGTCCGAAGACCAAGCCGCTTTCGGCAGACTAATCTCTGTGGCGCTATCCCTAGGATCACTCCCGGCGGGCGTTACCCGCCGCCGTATCCGCGTGGAGCCCGGACTTTCCTCGAGTGCTTGCACACCCGCGGCCGCCCGGCCGACTGGCGCGTGTAATGTAGTGGATCGGCTACCAATCCACCAGCTTGTCGTCGCCGCCGAACGCGGTGGGCTGGCCGGCGTAGTGCGGAAGTTCGTCACGCACCGGCGCCAACGCTTCACTACAGTGCATGTGGAACTGGGCCTGAAAATCCGGCAGCAGCACGCCGTTGACGCCCTTGAGCTTGAACGCCGGCAAGTCGGCATAGAGCCGCGTCCCGCATTTGGCGCAGCTGACGCGCGGCGTCGTCCTCAGCGCGTAGGTGATCGTCTGGCCCGACACGCTGACGGCGCGCGCCGGATAAAGCGCCTCCGGCGCATAGGCGCCGCCGTGAATGCGCCGGCAATCGCCGCAATGACAGTAGAATTGCGACACCGGCGCCGCCGTGATCGTCAGCATCGCCGCCCCGCACGGGCAGCTCACCACGATCTCGCTCATTTCATGCTCCGGCTGACGGCGATGAGCAGCCGGCGCGTCTCGTCGTCGAGGACGCCGCAGATGTCGCTCGGGCGAAAGCGGCGCTGGAAGGCGACAAGCGCAGCTTTCGTCATTTCGTCGGCAAATCCGGTTTGTTTCACGCCATAGCCAATAAAGGCCAATTCCTGCTGCGCTTCCGAAACCGGATCGTCGTTATCGAGTTCGGAGGCAGCCGCCTTCGGCCAGATCGAGACCCCAGCGTCGGCCAAGCGCCGCCACGGAAACTTCTCGCCCGGATCAGCTTTGCGTTCCGGCGCGATATCGGAATGCGCGACGACGCGCTTCGCATTGAGCTCGGGCCAGCGCGCAAAAATGTCCTTCAGCAATGCAATCACGCCGTCGACCTGAACGCCGGGAAACTCAGGCAGTCCGAAATCGTGACCACCGTTGACGACTTCTATGCCGATCGAGCGCGCGTTCACGTCGCCATCGCCTTCCCAACTCGAGGCGCCCGCATGCCAGGCGCGGTTCTCTTCGGCCACGAGCGAATAGATTTGTCCCGTTTCGTCGACGACATAGTGGGCGCTGACGCGCGGCAGTGGCGCGTCGGCTTCGACATCGTCGCTGTGCCACGGGCCAGGATAGCTGCCGGCGACCGGGGATGGATCGGTCAACCTTGCTAAAGCGGTCTCGGCGTCTTGCATGCCGGTGTAGTGCAGGACGATGAGATCGATCGGGCGCGTGCGCGCGTCGAAATTGGGTGATGGCCGATGGATGTAGCGAGTCACGCGCCGAGTATAGGCGGGTTATTTGCGCCGCGCTGCGGTTTCGACGACCCAGCCCGCAGGCGTTCGGCGCGCATCGAGCACGACGGGCCCGGTCGCCGCGGCCTTGCGGCGCGGCCAGACGCGCATGGCGAGCGCTGCGCCTGCGATCATGACGGCGACGATCAGAGCCGCGGCAAACGCGAAGATAAAAGCCAGCACCGCGCCGATCGCCAGCGCGACAAGACCAGCCGCGCGCGCAAAGGCGGCGAGAGCGGCGGATCCAAAGTCGGCGGCGTTGGCGGTCATACGGGGCAGGCCTCTTTCAAACCCATATTGGAAAGGAAGCGTGCTCGATCAATGCGGCGCCCTTACGGCGCGTTCCGGCAGCGCACGGCTTGGTGATCATTTCGCGCCGACGCTGAGTTCTTCGCGTATTTTGGCGTATGCCGCATTGATCGCAGCGGTCTTGTCGCGCGCGATTTCGACAAATTCGGGCGGCGCGCCGCGCTGGGTCATGCGGTCGGGATGGTTTTCGGCCGCCATCCGCCGCCAAGCGTGGCGAACCTCGTCCATGGTCGCGCCGGGCAAGAGGCCCAAGATGGCGTAGGGGTCGCCAGCTTCAGGACCCAGATTGGTCGCCCTGATGCGGCGGAACTCAAGGTCGCTGAAGCCAAAATGGCCGGCGACCTCTCCGAGGTATGCGATTTCGGCCTCGGTCACGACACCGTCGGCGCCGGCGATATGGAAGAGCCCATCGAGCACGTCCTCGAGCAGGCACGGCCGCGCCCGATACTTGCGCCCGATCTGCTTGGCGTAGGATTCAAATCCTAATACCGTCTGCTGCGCCAACATGAAGGCGCGGCGAAAATGCGCTTCGTCGCCGGGGGGCGGCCGAAACACCTGCGCGGCTGCCGCCATTTCGGCCTCCGTCGTCGTTCCATCGGCCTTGGCCATCTTTGCGGCAAGGCCGATGACGGCGGCGGTGAACCCGACATCGTTCGGGCGCGGGGCGCATTCCTCGTTGAATTCGGGCGGATCGGCTTCCGGATCGAAAGCGCGCGCCGCCAGTTCGACAATGCGGGACCATACCGACATGCCGTCATTGTCGCCGATGCTGCACCGCAGCGCCACCCCGGTGCGACGGTCATGAAACCGCAGACGCCCAGAGGGGTTGTCTGGGCGCATGATGTTCCATCGCCCCCTCCGCGCCGCAGTGCTGGCCCTCGCCTGCCTCATCGTTCCCCACGCGGCGACCGCACAGAACGCAGAGCGCTTCGTTGTCGCCGAGACCGAAACGCCGAACCCGCAGGGCGATGTGCTCGACGTCGCCGCCGCCACTGGACAGTTCACGCACTTTCTCGCCGCCGTGGAAGCCGCCGGCTACGAAGAGACGCTGCGCGGCGAAGGTCCGTTCACGATCTTCGCGCCCACTGACGCCGCGTTTCGCCAGATGCGTCGCAGCGAAATCGATCGGCTGATGCAGCCGGTTAATCGCGACGAACTTCTGGCCCTGCTCGCTTATCACGTTGTGCCTGAGCGCGTGACCTGCGCCAGCGTGCGCGGTCGCGTCACGCACCCGGAATCCTCCAACGGCTACCAAGTGACGCTCGACGGGCGCGACGGCTTGCGCATCAACGATCAGCTCGTCGCTTTGCCAGACATCGACGCGTCGAACGGCGTCATCCAAGGCATCAACGCAGTCTTGGCACCGCCGGTGCTGGTGGCTGATGCGGGCGTCAACAGCGGACGCTAATTCGCAGCGCTCACGTTCGCGCTGCTCACGCGCCAGATAACGTTGCCGACATCATCAGCCACGAGCAGCGCGCCGCCGAGATCGAACACGACGCCGACGGGCCGCCCTCGCGCATTGCCATCGTCATCTAGAAAACCCGTAAGCACGTCCTGCGGCATGCCGTTGGGCCGCCCGTTCGCAAACGGCACATAGACAACCTTGTAGCCGCTCGGCTCGGCTCGATTCCACGACCCGTGCTGGCCGATGAATGCGCCGCCGCGATAGGCCGGCCCAAGCGCGTCGCCGCGATTGAAAACAAAACCGAGCGAGGCGGTGTGCGAACCCAGCGCGTAGTCGGGAGATCGCCGATGGCAGGCGGACATTGGCCGGAATCTCGATGCGATCGTCGCGGTGGGTCCCGAAATAATAATAGGGCCAGCCATAGAAGGCGCCGTCGCGCACGCTGGTCATATAGTCGGGCACTAGGTCGTTGCCGATCTCGTCACGCTCGTTGACGACCGTCCAAAGCACACCCGTCGTCGGCTCCCAATCCATCCCATTGGGATTGCGCAAGCCGCTGGCGAAGATGCGGCCCTCGCCGGACGCGGGATCGATTTCCCAGATCGCGGCCCGGCCCTCTTCGACCTCCATGCCGTGTTCGGCGACATTGCTGTTCGACCCGACAGTCGCGTAGAGCCGCGACTCATCCGGACTCGCGATGATATTCTTGGTCCAATGATGGTTGCGCGCCCCGGCCGGCAACTCGGCGACATCCGTCGGCTGCGCCGTGATCTCGGTCTGCCCCGTTGTGTACGGGAAGCTGACGACGCCATTCGTGTTGGCGACATAGAGCGTGCCGCCAACCAGCGTCATGCCGAAGGGCGAATGCAGGTTGCTCAAGAATGTTGATCGCGTCTCGGCGACGCCGTCGCCATTGCCGTCGCGCAACAGCGTGATGCGGTCCGCGCTCGGCGTGGCCGCGCCGGCTTCGCGCATGACGATGCGCATGAAGAAGGCGCGAATGCCGCGCTCGCGTTCGGTGCGGTTGGAAGGCGCGTTGCTCTCCGCCACCAGCACGTCGCCGTTCGGCAGCACGTAGAACCAGCGTGGATGATCGAGGCCGCTGGCGAAAGCGTTGACGGCCAAGCCTTGCGCCGGCGTCGGCGCTTCGCCCTCCGCCCAGCCTTGAGCCGGCGCGATATTGACCAGCGGAAGCGTCTGCCTGCGCGGTTCCGGCAGTGTTGGATTCGCGCCGTAGCCTTCCTCGACCGGCAAAGACGGCCCGCCACTGCAAGCGGCGAGAGCGAACGCGGCGGCCGCGAACGCGCACCACCGGAGATGACACTTTGGCATACGCCGACAACTCGCGCCCGAGCGGCTGCGTTCCGGCGAGCCGCCAAGTCAGGCCGGAGGCGGCGTCCAGCCTCCCCGCAGCGATGCAACCTCCGCCCGCAGCGCGCGCAGTTCGTCGAGAATGCGTTTCTGCACCACGGCCGCGTCTTCCTGCGCTTCCTGTAGTTCCACGACCTCGCCCTGCACTTCCTCGATCTCCTCCTTGATCTCCTCCTGCGGCGCAGCCTGCACCGCTTCGACGATGACGCCGATGAAGAGGTTGAGCACCGCGAACGCCGCGATCACGGTGAAGCCGATGACAAAAATCCACGCGTATGGATTTTGCTGCTGCAGCCGCGCGATGGTGTCGCCCCAACCGTCGAATTGTGACAAAGCGAACAGCGAAAGCAACGAGGCGCCGAGATCGCGGAAGCCGGCGTCGTTGTGAAACAGTGTCGTGCCCATAACCGCGGCGATGTAGAAAACTACCGCCAGGATCGCGAACGACGCGACAATGCCAGGCAACGCGCCGAACAGCGCTTCGACCACGCGCCGCATTTGCGGCACCGCGCTGACCAGCCGGAAAACGCGTACGACCCGCAGCGTACGCAATGCGGAGATTGCCGGGTTCACGGCGATGTAGCTCAAGCCGACGACGAGAACGTCGAAAATATTCCAGCCGCTGGAAAAGTACTTGCGCGGCCCTTGCGCAAAAAACTCCAACACCAATTCGACGGTGAAAATGTAGAGAAAGTACATGTTCCACTGCTCGATCAGAGCGTGGTATCGATTGGTCTCGCCGAAATGCGCGTCGTAGCCGAGAATGGCCGCGTTCGCGACGATGCAGAGCAGGATGAAGCTGTCCCAAATCCAGTTGCGCGTAAGCCAGCGAAACAGCGGAATGCCCGCGCGATTGCGAGACTTCATCTTCGCCTTCGGCTTCGGCGCCGGTTGCGCGCCCGCCGTTGCCGCAACACCATTGGCCATTGGTCCCCTCCCGTGCTGGCGCTCCGTTCAGCGAATGCGGAAGCTAGCGCGGCTCAAGGTGTCGGCAAACGCGGGAAACTCAATCTACCGACGCCGCCGGTTCGTTGCGGATGTCAGCCAGGACCTTGGCGATGGGTTCGAGCTTCGATTTGGCGCCGGGCGTCTGAAGCACCGCGTAACACCGGGGACGGAGCAGTGATCTGAAAGCGCCGCGCACTACGGCGACCCACGAACGCTGTTGGAAGTCTTGAGTCATATCTTCGCGTCCTTTGACGCGTTGCTGGGGTCCGGTTAGTTCGGGACAGAACTCACGCCAAGCGCCAGCAAAATGAAAGGTTAGTTGTCACCAAGAAAAAATCCAGGAGAAAACGCCAAGGATGGCATCATTTATCCGAAACATATTTGGATCAGGCACGAGAATTGATCCATTTTGCTGGATCAGTTCAAGACCTTTACTTACAACAACGCTTGAATTGGTAACTAGGGAACAAAGGATAATTCTACTCATTGTTAGCACCGCGATCTCTTGGAGCTGGCGGAATACCGATGAGCGACCTCACACGAGGCGAACGTTTGCAAATCATGCTGACGCCCGAGGAGCTCGAGGCGTTGGACGACTGGCGCTTCAAAGCGCGCATGCCGAGTCGGGCCTCGGCGGTGCGCGAGCTATTGAAGCGAGGTTTGGCGGCCGAAGGCTTCGGCGCGGCGATCGCCGGTCAAAAGTCAGAAGACTTTGGCGTCACCACCGGCACCGCAAAGGAAAAGCGCGGGCCCAAGGCGGAATCACACGAAGGCTGATCAGCCGATCGGGGCGGCCTCTACACCCGCCTCGTGGCGCATCGCTGCTTCTTCCACCGCCTGCTCGCGCGCCGCTTCGGTGAGCATGTTCAGAATGAAGCCCTGCACGCGATAGGTGCGGCCGCCCCAATGTCGGCCCGGCACATTCCACACGCGCACTTGCGACCAGTCGCCCGCTTCCGAAACATCCATCACCGGCACGTCACGCGTGATCTCTCCGCCATTCAGCCAATTGGCGTGATCGACGATGAGGAGGCGTGGCGACACGCGTTCCTTCACGACAGCAACATGGCCCCGCGCATTTGTGCGATAGCCGTGCAGCACCATGACGGCGCCTTCGTCCGGCGTTTCAGCGGTTTCGTAGCGGCCCTGCGCCTGGCGCCACCACGTATTGGCGTTGCCATAAATCTCGACGCCGGACTCGCGGCGCGCAAACGGCACGCATTGCACGCGCGAGCGCCAATTGGTGACGCGCGCGATTGGTTCATACGCTTCGTCCGGCGCGCGCTCGAAAGCGCTCGGCGCCAGCTCGGCGTGCTCGGAAGGCCCCTCCGTAACCGTCGGATCGACCGCGAGGTCGAGCGACAGCGGCGTTAGCGCGTCCGCATCCGACGGCAGTCCGGTGAAGCCGGCAGCCGTCGCGGCCGCGAGGAGAAGCGCGCGGGAATCAAACATGCCCTGATCGAGCCCAGGCGGGCCTTTGCCCCATACTGGGACATAGAAACGCCCGTGCGGGGTTAAGAAAAACCTAAACGAGCGCCTGAACTTCTAGAAAGGTGAGATGTCTATGGTAAACAAACCACGCGAAAACTACATGTAGTTCCAGAACAGAGGTAATACAGGTTAATCACAACCTGTCTTGACCATCAACATATCTTAACGCCGGACTTTTCAGCTGATCGCCGCTTGCAGCTGGAAGGCGTGGATAAAGCCCTCGCCTTGGTAGACGCGTCCGCCCCAGTGACCGCCGGGAATGTGCCAGACGCGCACTTCGGTCCAATCGTTGTTCGCCGACACGTCGAGCACCGGCACGCCCCTGCTGATTTCGCCGCCGTTCAGCCAATTGGCGTGATCGACTCGGATCAGGCGGCTGGAGTCGATGTGGGTCACGACCGCGACATGGCCGCGGCCCGGATTGTTGTAGCCCCGGATCACGAACACTGAACCGAACGCGGGCGAACGCGAGCGCGGATAGCGCCCTTCCGCCTGCCGCCACCAAGTATTGGCGTCGCCGTAAATATCGACGCCGGAGGCGGTCCGGGCAAACGGCACGCACTGGAGATTGGCGCCGTAATCGGTGACGCGCGCGTCCTCGTCGCCAAAGTCTGGCAGCCGCTCAGCGCCAGGTCGCGCGAAACCGCCCGCGACCGGCGCTGTGGTTGCGCACGCCGCCAAAAACGAGGCCATCAGCCCAAGGCAAATCGCCCGGGCCGGACCGATGCTTGCGAATCCCGCCATTTCGGAAGCGATCCTAATTCATTCCGGTTGGCATCGCGTGAATGGGGCCTGCGGCCGCACCGGTAACCAGCGGTTCACCATCGCTGCTTGACCCGCCCCGGCAAACCGCGCCAACGGACTGGCGTGGCTGACAAAAACTTCGCCCTGATCGCCCGGCCCTGCTTCCAGCAGGATCTGCAGTTCGTGCAGCTGATCTACGCTCATCACGTGTTGGGAGGGACGGGCACGTTCGAGATCGAGCCGCCCTCACTCGAGGAGATGACAAGTCGCTGGAGCAAAGTTGTCGAACACGGCTGGCCATTCATGGTCGCCTCGCCGCGGAGCGACGTCAGCCGCGTACTGGCGTTCGCCTACGCCGTTCAGTATCGCGACCGCGCCGCCTACGCGAAAACCTTCGAAGTCTCGGTCTATGCAGGGCCGACGACGATGCGCCAAGGCGCAGGGTCGGTAGCGCTTGCCGAAGTGTTAACGAGCTTACGCATCGACGGCGTCCGAGAAGCGCTCGCGTTTATTGGCGACAGCAACAACGCCGCCTCGATCGGTCTGCATCGAAAACTCGGCTTCCAGCACATCGGCACGCTAAGAAACGTCGGCGAAAAGTTCGGGCGCCTGCTCGATGTCGTCGTCATGCAGCGCAGTCTCGCCGGCGCGAATCCATCCAGCGCTGCAACGCAAAGCTAGAGTCTTAGCGATTCAGTAACCTTACTTACGTGATGCTCATGCACGTGGGAGGTAGATCGCGATGCTCTTACGCAAGCTCGTGGTCGTTGGGTTGGTCGGGTTCGTCAGTTTCGCAGCCAACATCGCTACCGCTCAGGACGCGGTCGCTCCTGACAGTTACGCTATAAGCGGCGTGGATCTCGCCGATCCGGCCGATCTCTTCGCAAATCGCTTCGCGTTCAGCGTGAGCGACGGGCAGCCTTCGCGCTTCAGCAGCTTTGCGCCTGCCGAACCGAGCGCGCGCAATGACGCTTCGGCGCGCTACGAACTCGAACTGGTCGCGTCCGCCAGGTACGGTTTCGATGTGTCATTCGCCCAGCGCGGCGGGGTCGGCTTCAACGATCAAGGCGATGTCGAACGCCAAAGCCGGGCGTCGGAATTGCGCCTCGGCCGCGGTCTGCGCGGCATCGAGCGCGAGGATACGCCGTCGGCCGAGCCGTCCTGGTATTTCTTCGCCGCGTCCGAGGACGAAGCCCTGGTCTGGCGGCCGGGCGTCCGCAATGATTTTGGCGGCTCGGGCTCGTCGTTCGCCCTGCAGGACCAGGTCGAAATCGGCGACCTCCAGGTCGGGATCACTTATGAGCGCTACGGCATCCAGGCCTCCCTGGCCTATGTCGAGCGGGAATTTAGCGTCCGCAGCGGCTCCCAAAGCTTCAAGCAGGATGAGAATTTCGCGGGCTTTACCTTAACAATGCGCCGTTGATCGCAACGGACTGGAGAAACGTTCTCCAGGAATCAAACTGGGCCTTCAAAACGCCGGGAACCTGTGGCAGCCAATATGCATTGCTGCTTCGGTACGATACACGAGGCTGTCATGGGTGGAGCAGGTAAACGTACGGCATTGCTCGCGGGCGGGGCGCTCGTGGCGACCCTGTTCGGCGCGACGGTAGCCGCCGCCCAAGAGGCTGGCCTCACCCCCGAAGTCGCCCCTACGCAAGATCAGCACGCTGTCGGCGACATCGACCTTGTCGATCCCCAGACCGCCCTGCGCCGGAGTTCTGTTTCAATGCGCGGCAATGTCGCCGAGCGCTTTGCGCCGCCGGCCGCCGCCGCACAGGGAAGCGCCGAAGGCCCTCGCAGCCTTGAACTCGAATTCGCCGCCGGCGATGGCGACCTCGACGTTTCCTTCGCGCACCGCGCCTCGATCGGCTCGGGCGCGGAAGGCGATATCGACCGCCAGGGCCGCGGTTCGGAAGTCCGCATCGGCCGCAACCTCGTCGAAGAGCGCGAAGGCCGCCGCCAAGGCGCCTCCACGTATCTCTTCGTCGCCTCCGACAATGAAGCGCTCACCTGGCAACCTGGCCAGCGCAGCGACTTCGGGGGCCGCGGCGCTGCGTTCACCCTGCAAGACCAAGTCGAAGTCGGCGACATGTCGGTCGGCGTCACCTACGAGAACCACGGCGTGCAAGCCTCGCTTGCCTATGTCGAGCGCGAAGAATCGGTCACGGTCGGCCACCAGGGTTTCTCGCAAGACGAGAACTTCGCCGGCATCACGGTTACGATGCGCCGCTAACACCGGGTGATGACATCAGGCGGGCAGCGGCCGGCGCTCGGCGACCCCCTTCATTCCACGCCTGCGAGCAAGCTCGCGTCCGGCAAGTCCCCACTGAACGCTGGACCGCGCGGCGGCGTCCCGGCATTGTAGCGTCACGCGGGGGGCAGCGTGACCAGCAGACTTGCCGCCATTGTCGCTGTCGACGTCGATAATTTTTCGGCGTTGGCCGAAGCCGACGCAGCTGGCGCCGTCGCCGCGGTTGCGCGACTGGTGGAGCGTTGCGCCGCATCGGCCGACGCCCACGGCGGGCGCGTCTTCGACACCACCGGCGATTCGGTGCTGATGGAATTTCCGAACAGCGCCGCCGCCGTCCACGCCGCGACCGCACTCGCCCCGAACACCGATCCCCCGATCCGCATTGGCATTCACCTCGGCGAAGTCTCGCAATTGCCGAGCGGGGACTTACTGGGCAGCGGCGTCGCCATCGCGGCGCGGCTACAAGAGCATGCGCGCGCGGGTGGCGTCATTGTTTCCGAACCCGTGCGCGAAGCGATGCGCGGATCCTTCGCCCGGCGGCTGAAGTCGAAAGGCTCGATCAAGAACGACAAAACCGATGAAACGATCCGCATCTACGAACTGATTGGCGAGCCTTCCGAGGACGATCGACAGAGAGGTTTGCGCCGCTTGGCTATTGCCGGCGCAGCCGCGCTCGGCGCGCTGGTGCTCTTGGCGCTCATCGCCTGGCCTCTACTCAGCGCCGATGCGCCCGCGCGCGCCGCGGTGCTGCCGCTCGTCGCGCCGAACGAAGATGCGCTGCAAGGGCTGGCGAGCGGCATCGCCGAAGACGTCACCCTTGCGCTCGACGCCCAGCGCCTCAACCCAATCCCGCGCGCGTCCGCCCCGATCGGGGCGCGCGAGTCGCAATTGCAGAGCGCGCGGCAAGCCGGCGCGCCATTTGCGCTGGAGGGCGCCATCGAACGCGTCGGCTCGGGCCTGCGCGTAAGCATGCATCTCACCCGCACGGCCGACGCCGCAACATTGTGGTCTCAGAATTTCGAGGGCCCGATCGCCGACGGGCGCGCCATCCGACATCGCGCCGCCATCGCCGGCGCCGATGTGCTCAGCTGCAGTCTGCGCGCGCAGAGCGAGCAGCGCGTGACGCTCGACGATGCGACGCTATCGTTGCTGCTCGGCGTCTGCGCCCAGTCGCGTGACGAGGCGCGTCTGTTCGACAATCGCGAAGCCCTGGGCCAAGTTGCAGCGCGCGCGCCCAACCTTGCGCTGGCAAGCGCCATGTTGGCGGTCGCGCACGCCAAGGCCCGCAACAGCGCAAGCGAGGCCATGCGCGAACCATTGCGCGACGAGGCGCGCCAAGCCGCCGAGCGGGCGTTGCGGCGCATTGAGAGCGTCGGCGAAGCATACCTCGCGCTCGACATGGCCGAGCGCCGCCGCGGCTGGGACGCGCGCGAGGGCATTCTGCGCCGCGGGCTCGAGCACGACGACCGCAACGCCGGCCTCAACGCCCGCTACAGCGTCTTCCTGTTCGACGTGGGCCGCACCGATGACGGCTTGGCGCAAGCCCGCAACGCCAGCACGCTCGATCCGCTCTCGCTCGAGAAGCGCTACGCCGTCGCCGATGCGCTCATCCACACTGGCGACTTCGACGCTGCGCGCGACATCGTCGATAGGCAGATGCGCGAATTGCCGAACGATCCCGAGCTCTGGGCGCTGCGTTTCCGGCTCGCTTTCTGGAACGCCGCCGCCGGCGACGCCTCCGCCCTGCTCGACGCCGCGGACTCGCAAGTCCGCTCAGGACGCGCGCGGCAATGCTGGCGCTACGCCATCGGCGCGGTGCGGACGCCGGCCAATTCTCCCGCCCGCGCCGCCGCGCTCCCGCGCGTGCTCGAATGCGCCCGCAGCGGCGATCTGCCGGCGGCGCACGCAATCATGTTGCTCGCCCATCTCGGCGCACTCGACGAAGCCTTCGCCCTCGCGCGCACGCATTTCGTCGACGAGCAGCGCAGCGGCGAAGACGCGCTGTTCGCGGCGGTGTCGCGGCCCATGCGCACCGATCCGCGCTTCATGCCTCTGATGAAAGATCTTGGGTTGCTCGGCTATTGGCGCCTCAGCGGCCGCTGGCCGGACTTCTGCCGCGAACCCAGTCTCCCTTATCGTTGCCAAGCCGAAGCGCAACGCCTGCTCTGAAAGCGGGTTGAGTGAAACGACTTCTCGCTCGTGGTAGTGTTCGCGCGGGAGCAGGCCTTGAGCGCAACCAAACTGACGACGATCGTCTCGATCGATGTCGCGGGCTACTCGGCGCTTGCGCAATCGGACGAGGACGCCGCAATCGCGGCCGTGACGCGATTGGGCGAGCGCTGCGCTAAGGCCGCCATGGATCATGGCGGCCGCATCTTCAACACCGCTGGCGACGCGGTGCTGATGGAGTTCACGAGCGTCTCAGGCGGGATTCGGGCGGCCGCGGAAATCGCCGCATATCCCCAACCGCCCGTCCGCGTCGGCGTGCATTTGGGCGAAGTCTCGGAATTGCCGAACGGAGATCTGCTCGGCCACGGCGTCAACGTCGCTTCGCGGCTCCAATCTCACGCCAAGCCCAGCCACGTCATCGTCTCGGAGGACGCGCGGCGCGCCTTGCGCGGCGGCTTGGCCAACCGCCTGGTCTCGCGCGGCGTTATCAAACTCGACAAGATCGACGAAAGCATTGGCATCTATGAGCTTACCGATCAGGCGCGTGGCCCTGCGCCCGTCGACGTCACCCAGCGCGCGCTGCGCAACACCCGCTTTCTTGCCATCGGCGCTGCGGCGCTGACCGCTCTGGTAGCCGTCGCAGTGCTGGCGTGGCCGCTGCTCGCGCGTTCGCCGCCGGTCCGTGTGGCGGTTTTTTCCCCCAGCACGGCGAATGACGCCGAACTCCAATCCCTTGCAACTGGCATCGCCGACGACATTACGCTGGCGCTGACCGCAGCCAGCGTCGATGTCATCGCACGCGCCGAAACCACAAGTGGCACGAGCGAAGAACGGCTCGAGCGCGCGCGCGAACTCGGCGCTGCTTTGGCGGTGGAAGGGTCGACCGAACGAAACGGCCCAACCACGCGCGTCAACATAGCTATCATCCGCACTGGTGATCGCACGACCTTATGGTCCAACGCATTTGAGGGAAACAGCGGGCAGCTGAGGGGGCTGCGTCAGCGGGCGGCGGAAGGCAGCGCCGATGTTCTCGCCTGCGGCGTTCACGTTGTGCAGGATCGCGGCGCCGACATGGATGCTGAAACCTTCGCGTTATTTCTTCGCACCTGCGCCACATCGCGGGTTCAGGATGCACAACTCGAGACCCGGGACACGATGGCGCAGGTCGTGGCGCGCGAGCCGAATTTCGTCTATGCGCGGGCCTTGCTTGCCCTGGGCAACTTCTTGGCCGTTGCGGAGGCGCCTGAAACGATGCAGGCGCAGTTGATCGAAGAGGCCCGCCTCAACGCCGAGCGCGCCCGCCGCGCCGACCCGAGCATTGGCGAGAGTTACATCGCGCTGGCAATGCTGGAAACGAACTGGGAATCGCGAGAGCGCCTACTGCGGGAAGGCTTAGATCACGACGAACTCAACGCGCATCTCAACAACTTCTACTCCAACGAGATGTACTACACGGGGCGCGTAGATGACGCCTTGGCCTTCGCGCAGCGCGCGGTCGCACTCGATCCGCTGTCGACGTCGAAGCGGCGAAACCTCGCTGGCCTGCTCGTCGCCACCAACGACATCGAGGGAGCGCGCGAAATTCTTGACGACATGGCTGACGCATATCCCGACGACCCGGTGCATTGGTGGGCGCGCATGCGCGCGGCATTTTGGAGCGGGAGGTATGACGACGCGATCAGCCTGCTCGACGCGCCCGCCTCCCAGGTTCGCTCTCCTGCCTCGCGGCTATGCTGGCGCCAGGCCGCCGATGCGATGCGGGGCAGAGTCGCGAACGACCAGGGTGCGCAACGCGCGCTCGCCTGCTACCGCAACGGCGATTCACCGCGTGTTCAATCGCTGATGCTGCTGTCCGCGTTGGGCGACTTGGATCAGGCGTTTTTACTGGCACGAACCATTTTCGTCGATGAGACACAGGGGAGCCCGGAAATTCTATTCCATCCGGCCACTTCGGCGATGCGCGCCGATCCGCGGTTCATGCCGCTGATGAAGGACTTGGGCCTGCTGGCCTACTGGCGCTCGAGCGGCCGCTGGCCGGATTTCTGCCGCGAGCCTGGCCTGCCCCACCGCTGCGAGGCGGAAGCCGAGCGGCTGCTCTGAGCTTTCCACAGCCGGTGCGCACAAAGTCGCTTACCGGGCCGCTGAATCGCTCCAAGGTCGCCAGCCGGGCCGGTAACCAATCTTAAAGGAGACTCGGCCCCAACTACGCCAGATGTGGTGGCCAGGTGGTCACAATCCCCTATATCTAGGGATACGTTTCGGCTTCGATAGGGAGTTTCGCGGATGGCTGTCGACAATGGGGGCAAACTGACGGGCCTGCGCACCCCTTCGATCGGCTACAAGCCGTTCCGCTATCCGTGGGCGTACGAGTTCTGGCGCCGCCAGCAGCAAGTCCATTGGATGCCCGAGGAAGTGCCGCTCGGCGAAGACGTGAAGGACTGGGCCTCCAAGCTTTCCGACCAGGAACGCAATCTGCTGACGCAAATCTTCCGCTTCTTCACCCAATCCGATGTCGAGGTGAACGACAATTACATGGAGCGCTACGCGCGCGTCTTCAAACCGACTGAGGTGAAGATGATGCTGTCGGCGTTCTCCAACATCGAGACCGTCCACGTCGCTGCCTACGCCCTGCTGCTCGAAACTATCGGCATGCCGGAAAGCGAATTCGCCGCGTTCTACGACTACCAGGCGATGCGCGACAAGCACGACTATATGGGCAAGTTCGGCGTCGAGACTGACGCCGACATCCTGCGCACCGTGGCCATGTTCGGCGCCTTCACCGAGGGCCTACAGCTCTTCGCGTCGTTCGCGATGCTGATGAACTTCCCGCGCTTCAACAAGATGAAGGGCATGGGCCAGATCGTCACCTGGTCGGTGCGCGACGAGAGCTTGCACTGCGAAGGCATGATCAAGCTCTTCCACGCCTATGCGAAAGAAACCGGCGCGCTCACGGACGAGGTGAAGACCGACATTGTCGAATGCTGCAAGACGGTCGTCGGCATGGAAGACCGCTTCATCGACCTCGCCTTCGAAATGGGTCCTGTCCAAGGCATGACCGCGGACGACATCAAGCAATACATCCGCTACATCGCCGATTGGCGCTTGGGTCAACTTGGCCTGCCGAAAATCTACGGCGTCACCGAGCACCCGATCCCGTGGCTCACCGCGATCCTCAACGGCGTCGAACACGCGAACTTCTTTGAAGCGCGCGCGACAGAGTATTCGAAAGCAGCCACCAAAGGCGAATGGCACGGCGGCGACGGCGTCTGGGCCAATTTCGAGAACTTGATGGAAAAGCGCAAAGCTGGCGCGGCGAACTAAAACAAAGGACCGCGGGTCTTCAGACCTGCAAATGCAATGGCGGTGGAACATGCGGGTCTGAAGACCCGCGGTCCTTTTAGCCGGCCAGCCGGTCGCGCAGCACCGCCCGCTCGTGTGCGCCAACTCCCAGCGTGCGTTCCAGATAGTTCTCCGTCGAGCCTTCGCGCCCTTCGATCGCCTGCAGCGTTGCGCGCAAATAATCCACCTCCACCCCAAGCATCGGCCGCAGCGCAGCTGGATCAAGCTTGCGCGCAAGGCGCTCTTCCATGCGCTCCTGAATTTTCGGCATGCGCGCCTCGAGATCGACGGCGGCGTTGGTGAACTCGTAATCCGCGAACACGGACTCCTCATCGACGCCGAGTGCAAGCAGTGTAAGCGCGCAGCCGATTCCCGTGCGATCCTTGCCCGCCGCGCAATGGATGACGCCCGCGCCGCCTCCGCCGAGTTCGGCGAACCAGTCGCGATAGAGCCGGATCAGCCGCGGATCGAACGGGATTTCGCGATAGAGACCCATCATGTAGGCGCGCGTCGACTGCGGCGAGAGATCGCTCTGCAGCAATGCCACAAGATGCGGCGGCAGCGCAAACGCGCCCGTGCTCTCAGCATCGAAGATCGCGCGGCAGCTTTCGCCAGGCCACTTGTTCGGTTCGAATGCGCGCTCCTCCGGCCGGCGCAGATCGACACAGAACCGCACGCTCATCGCATCGAGCCGCGCGATGTCGGCGTCGCTCGCATCATTGAACGCCGCTGACCGATAGAGCTTCCCGCGCGCAATTTTGCCTCCGTCGGCGGTATCCCACCCGCCGAAGTCGCGGAAATTCAGAACGCGTTCGAAATCCACCAGACGATCATGCATCGGGATTGGGGCTTAGGGATTGGGACTTGAATGCGCAATGGCGTTGCTGCGCAAACGACTCAATCCCCGCCGTCAAAACCTACCGGAACGGCGGTTCGTCCAGCGCACGCAGTTTGCGACTGTGGAGCCGGTCGCGGTTCTTCTTGAGCAATGCAATCGTCTCCAGTCCAATGAGCAAGTGCGATCCCACAGCGCTGTCGTAGAAACGGTCAGCAACCCCCGGAAGCTTGATCTCGCCGTGCGCCGGCTTGTCGGAGATACACAAGAGCACCCCGTAAGGCACGCGCAGACGGAAGCCTTGCGTCGCGACGCATGCGCTTTCCATGTCGACCGCAATTGCGCGCGATTGCGAGAGCAATTGCCGCTCCTGGTTGTAGTTCAGCTCCCAGTTGCGGTCGGCGTAGGACACCACCGTTCCCGTCCGCAGCCGCCGGCGCAAATCTTCCTTGTCGCCGCCCGCAACGGCAGTCGCCGCCTGCTGCAGCGCGATCTGCACTTCGGCGATCGCGGGGATCGGCACTTCCAGCGGCACGCGATCGTCCAGAATCTTGTCGCGCCGCAGATAGGCGTGCGCGAGCACGTAATCGCCGATGCGCTGGGTATGCCGCAAGCCGCCGCAATGGCCAATCATCAGCCAGCAATGCGGACGCAGCACAGCGAGGTGATCGGTGATCGTCTTCGCGTTCGACGGGCCGACGCCGATATTCGCCAGCGTGACGCCGTCATTGTCCGGCGTGGTCAGATGATACGCCGGCATCTGATATTTGCGCCACGGCGCGGCCAGCGCCTTCAGCTCAGCGTCCTTGTCGCCAGCCTCGACTCGCACCTGTCCCGGACAGGATAGTGACCAGCCCCTCGGTCCGTTGGCGACGCCGGCCGCGGCCCAGCGCACGAACTCGTCGACATAACGCTGGTAGTTGGTGAACAGAATCCAGGGCTGCACGTCCTGCCAGGGCGCGCCGGTATAGTGCTCAATCCGTTTCAGCGAGTAATCCGTGCGCGGGGCATCGAACAGGGCCAGGGGGCGCGCGCCGTCGAGACGCTTGATATGCAAGCCATCAACCACCGCATCGCCCACTTGCGTCAGGCGCGGGCTGGGAAAGAAGCGCGCAAGCTCTTCCGCCGGCACGCTCTCGAACGCTGCCGCGCCGGCAGCGTCCAGCACAAAGGAATACGGAATCTCGTTGTCGCTTGCGCGCACGCTGAGCTCGGCGCCGTAATCTTCGACCAGCAATTTCAGCTGCTCGATCAGGTACCGGCGAAAATATTTTGGCTGCGTGATCGAGACGGCGTACTCGCCCGGCCACATCATCTGCCCGTAGGCGCGCGCGAGCCGCGGCGCCGGTGCGCTCGGCAGATAGGTGACGCGCAGCTCGGGATAGCGGAAGAGCGCGCGCTCATCGCCCGATGGCGGCGTCCCCTGCTCGGCATAGCGGCGAATGGCGCCGATCAGCGCCGTCACGGCGCGGTCGTGCATCTCTTCAAGGCGATCGACGGCCTCGGCCGGCGTTTTCGGGTCTTCCATCGCGGGAGTCTCCCGCGATGGGCGCGCGCGTCAAGTGGTCAAGAGACGCGCGGGATCGGATCGACCAGGCGCGAGCGGCGATAAGCGGTGTGTCTCAGCTGGGTCTGGTTCTGAAACAGAAACCCGAGCGGTGCGTCATACTTGTAGATCGACTCCGCCATGATCAGGCTCGTGCCAGGCGTCATCATGCGACTGTCCAAGCCGCTCACCGTGGTCCCGGCCTGGCGCGCCGACATGCCGCCGTGCCCCTCACTCCAGACCACGCGCGCCGTCGTTGCGTTTTCGATACTGACGCTGGTGATGCGGATTTCCATCGAACCGGGATCGTTCGGGTACATCAGCACTTCAAGGCCATCCCAGATGCCGTTGATCTCCGCGGTCGAGATTTCCGTGTCGCGCGCAACCACGTCCGCCAGCGACGCGGCGGCGTTTTGCGCGCGTTTGTTGGCGCCCAGCACGTCGATCAGGTCGACCGAGCCCAGCAGCAACGGCACCATCAAGAGCGGAGCGATGATGGCGAACTCGAGCGCCGCGACGCCCTTCCTTGCGTCACCGAAACGATGAAGACGGGATATCAGGCTCATTGATAAGGCTCGTTGCGGAACATCATGGTGGAGACAAGGATGCGTTCGCCGCCGGCAATGTTCTGAAACACCGGCTCGAAAAGCGGCGTCATGATTTCCCAACGATAGTAGGCGCGCACGACGACGATGTCGGACGGTGCGCCAGGGGTGTAGCCCATGCCGCTGGCATTGAACTGGTTGTTCTGAATCGGATTGTTGGCGCCGTTATTGGCGGCGACGAAGGAATCGAAACGATCAACGTCGAGATAGAGATTGCCGTCGCAGCCCATGACCAGGAAATTGTTGAGTTCGTCGCAGAGTTCGGCCTTGATTTGCCCCTCTGTGACGCCGCCCATCTGCGCTTGGCCCGTGCGAATCTGGCGCGCGACTTCGGACACGCCGAAGTCGAGGCTGGTCTGGGCAAAGCCCAGCATGGCCACTTCGGCCAAGCCAAACGTGAGCAGAAAGAACGGCATCAAAACGAGGGCGAACTCGACGGCCGCCGAACCGCGCCTCGCACGCCCAAAGCGCCGACACGTCCTCATTTTTGCCAACGCACGCGCGAACATACCGCCTCCGGAACAGCGATCTTACGCGCGGAGTGGCTGATTTTCCGTCAAACGAAAGCGTAAACCGGCGTTAACGGCGCCCCGCTGCGGCCGCAGCGGCCGTGGCCGAGCGCGTCGTGATCTGATCGTTGACAGCCGCCGCTGTTTGGCCATCGCCGATGTCCGGCCGCGGCCGGCACAGCGGCGTGCACTCGAGGCGCGCTGTTTCATTGCCGCGCGTGACCATGACGACATCGGTCTCATCCGGCGTCACCACCACGCGTCCGGAATAAAGCACGCGCCCGTTATCGCCGACGACGACGAGATTGGTCGAACCGTAGGAGCGGCCGGTCACGAACAGGAACATGTCGTTCTGCACAGTGACGCCGGCGATCGAAGGATTGCCGATGGCGATGCCTTCGGCGGCTTCCGAAAGCCGGATCGGAAAGGCTTGATCGAGCGCGACGCGGATGTCGCGGGCCGAAGCAGGCGTTGCAAACACAAAGAGTGCAACAGCGGCGGCGGCAAGCGGACGCAGAACGCGCATTGGCGTTTCCTTTTCTGTCTCTGCTTATATTGGCTACGCGTCATTGGTTTCGGGATCGCTAAGAAACGGGGTCGCGTGCATCGGATGACAAAGCAGCAAACACGGCAACAATCGCGCCGCGGTTAACGCAATCGAAACCAGGTTCCGTGGTCGGAAAATTTACTCCGCTGCCGTAATGTCCGCGAGCGCTTGGGAAGGGTGTCGGGTGCGACGCTTGACCTGGCCGGTGAAAGAGCACTCGACAAACGGAGCTATTATCATGTTGAAGCGTTTCCTGAAAAACGAAGACGGCGCGACCGCCATTGAATACGGCCTGATCGCCGCTCTGATCGGCGTCGCCATCATCGCCGCCGTGACGGCGGTTGGTTCGGGCCTGCAAGGCACGTTCAACGACGTCGCCGCCGAACTCGGCTAATTCACGACCACGCCAAGGGCGCGGCGCTCCTCGGGCGCCGCGCCCAAAGCGTCCTTGTTTTCCCCTCCTCGACGCCGCCCCTCGGGCGGCGTTTTTGTTTGTTCTTAAGAGTTCTTTATGTCGCTGCATCGCACAATCGATGCAGCATGTTTGAACCTCTTGCGCTCGCCGCATTCGCGGGACTGCTGATCTACGCGGCGTGTTCGGACGTGGCGCGCCTCATCATTCCCAACTGGGTGTCGATCGCGCTGGTCGCGCTTTTCCCGATCTCAGCATTCATCGGCGGCGCTACATTCCTCGATGTCGGCATGCACATCCTGTTCGGCTTTGGCGTGCTCGCCATCGGCTTCGTGCTCTTCCAATTCAATATTCTCGGCGGCGGCGACGCGAAACTGCTCGCGGCTGTGTCGGTGTGGACCGGCATGGCAGCCGCCATCCCGTTCCTCGTCTGGACCACCGTCGCCGGCGGCGTGCTCGCGCTCGCCTTGTTAACCGCTCGTCAACTCTTGCCCGCGGGATCGTATCCCGCGCTCGTCGATCATCTTCTAAAGAAGCAAAATGGAATTCCCTACGGCGTGGCGATCATGATCGGCGCGCTGACGGCGATTCCATCTCTTCCGTTCATGTCAAGCCCGTTAACCCTGCCTTAGCCACAGCAATGGTCTTTTCCATTGGGTGCTTCGGGGATTAACGCGCGGGGAGTTGAGTTCATGTCAGCGCGCCAGCTGATCGTCCTGGTCATCGCCGCGGTTGCCGCCGTCGGCGCTCTCTTGCTCATCCGCAGCCTTGGCGCCCGCCAAGCGGAGCAAACCGCCGCCGAGGCCGAGCAGATCGCCGGCGAGCAGGTCCTCGTCGCCGCGCGCGACATTCCGCAAGGCGCCGCGCTCGCGCCGAGCGACCTCGCCGTCGCCCTCTTCCCGCAAAGCTCTGTGTCGCCGGGCTTCGTGCGCGTGAGCCAGCAGCCGTCAGCGCAGGCCGATTATGTCGGCGGCGTTACGCGGCGCGCCTTCGTGCAAGGCGAGCCGATCAGCGCCAGCTCTATCGTCCAACCCGAAGGCCGCGGCTTCCTTGCCGCCCAACTCGAGCCAGGCTACCGCGCCATCGCCATCGAGATCGAAGCGATCACAGCGGCAGGCGGCTACATCCAACCTAACGATCATGTCGACGTGATCGTCACGTCGCGCATCGACAACAACGAAGGCGGCGGCGAAGTCGTCCGCAGCGACATCGTCCTTTCCGATATTCGCGTGCTCGCGCTCGGCGAGACCACAACCACGCAAACCGACGGCGAGGCGCCGCAAGTGGTCGAAGCAGGCGTCGCGGTTCTGGAAATGACTGCAGAGGACGCGCGCACGCTCGCTCTGGCCGACGAACTCGGCGCCATCAGTCTCGCCCTGCGCGGGGTGCAAGCCGAAACGGTCGGCATGCAGACGCCGGGCGGCAATAGACGCCAACTCAGCCAGCAATCAGGCGGCGTGCGCATTCACGCGTACGGCGCAGTGTCCGGGGGCAATCGATGATCGCCGGGAAATCGCTTCGCGCTTCTCTCGCCACCGCCCTCTCAACGGCGGTGGCGTTCGCGCCGACCTACGCTGTGGCGCAAGTCGAACCGCCGGATGCTCGCATGGTGCGCATCACAAACGGCGGCGGCGCGCACTCGGCGGCCTTGGTCTTGCCGTTTGGCAAGTCGGCCATCATCGATCTCCCGGCGGACGCCCGCGACATCCTGATCTCCAATCCCGCGATCGCCGACGCCACTGTGCGGACCGCGCGGCGCGCCTACGTCATCGGCCGCCAACTCGGTCAAACCAACATTTTTTTCTTCGACGCCAACGGCCGCCAAATCGCCAATGTCGAGATCCGCGTTGAGCCTGACACCGAGCCGTTGAACGATATCCTGCGGCGGCACTCCGCCGACACGCAGGTGCGCGCCGAAGCCGTAAACGGCTCGATCGTCCTTTCAGGCACCGCGCGCAGCGCCGCCGAAGCCGATCGGGCGCGCCAGATCGCCGCGCAATTCCTGCAGACGACCGGCGCTGCAGGCGCATCAGGCGCGGGAGCCGATCGCGTCGTCAACTTGATCCAAGTGCAGGGCAGCGAGCAGGTGCTCGTGCGCGTGCGCGTCGTCGAGATGAGCCGTACCTTGGTGCGTCAGCTCGGCATCAACGCCAATTACGAAGAAATCATCAATCAGCTGATCGGCGAAGACGACTTCATCGATGTCGCCACCCGCAATGGCTTCTCGATCAACGGCGCCGTGCTCGGCGGCCTGACCGCAACGGGCGGCGTCGTCGACAACATCCTGCGGCCCAACAGCCTCACCTACCCAAGCGGCACGGTCGATCCCACCATTACCACCGGCGACGCGGGCGTCGGCGGCTATGAGTTCGATCCGACCACCACGCCGCCGACCGTAACCTACGGTCCCGCTCACGTGGAAAGCTCGCGCCGCACCGACGCCACGATCGAAGCGTTCGAGCGCGCGGGGCTCCTGCGCGTTCTCGCCGAACCGAACCTCACGGCTATTTCGGGCGAAGCTGCGCGCTTCCTCGCCGGCGGCGAATTCCCGGTGCCGGTGAACAGCGAAGACGGCCAGATCTCGGTCGAGTTCAAACCGTTCGGCGTGGGCCTCGCGTTCACCCCCGTCGTGCTGTCGGGTGGGCGCATGTCGCTGAAGATCGCCACGGAAGTCAGCGAACTCACCAGCGAAGGTTCGATCTCGACCGGCGACACGCCGATCCGCAATGCCGACGGCACTACGACAGTCATTCGCGGCATCACCATTCCTGCTCTGCAAGTGCGCCGCGCCGAAACCACACTCGAAATGTCGTCGGGTTCATCGATTGTCATGGCGGGCCTCATTCAAGAGCGCACGCGCCACGCCGTGGAAGGCGTGCCCGGGGTGATGAACACGCCGGTGATCGGCTCGCTGTTCCGCTCGCGCGACTTCATCAACAGCGAGACCGAACTCGTCGTTATCGTCACGCCGTACTTGGTGCGGCCGACGGCGCCGGAAAATCTTCGCACGCCTGCCGACGGCTTCAGAAACCCGAGCGAACGCGAAAGCCTGCTCACCGGCCGGCTCAACTCCATATACCGGCCTTCGCGTTCGGAGTCTGGCGAACAACAAACGCTGCAAGGCCCGCATGGGCACGTGATTGAATGAGGCACGTCATGAAATCCCGCCTGCCGCTTTTCATCCTCGGCTTGAGCGCGCTCACCGCGTGCGCCGGCGTTCCGAAACCCGACCTCACCAGGCTCCCCGCGCCGACCGCAGCCGACCGCCACGAGCCGACAGCCGAACAGATGGTGCGCCGGATCGAAATTCCGGTTGCGCCAGGCCAAGCCGAACTCGGCGGCGCTGAGCGTGCGCAATTACGCGCCTTCGCCTCCGAATATCTGCGCTACGGACATGGACCTTTGGTGCTCGAGACGCCCTCGGGCGCAGCTAACTCCGACGCCGCCTCGATGCTTGCAGCCGATACACGCCGCACCCTCGCCGAAGCCGGCGTCTCTTACGCCGCGATTGCCGGCGGCACGCATGAAGCGGGCGAGAACCGTCCGATCCTGCTGAGCTTCGCCCGCTACGAAGCGCGCGCGCCGGAGTGTGCGCCGCTGTGGGAGCAGGATCTCGGCCACCAGAGCAACAACCAGCCGTGGTCGAGCTTCGGTTGCGCCACAAACTTCAACCTCGCCGCCATGGTCGAGGATCCCGCCGACCTCGATCATCCGCGCGATGAAGATCCGCGCGATTCCGGCCGCCGCGATACGGTCATGGATGCCTATCGCAGCGGCGATCAGACACACGCTGACCGCAGCAGCGACGAACGCATCACCATCAGCGACGCGGTGCAATAGGGCCTGAACGCATGAGCAACCCCGATCCCGCTTGGAGCCTCGGCGCCGACGACGACTTTGTCCTCGAGGAGGACGACACGTTCGGCCTCGGTGAAATCGAAGGCGGCGACTTGCCGCCTTTCGACGACGCGCAAGAGCCATCAGCCGACAGCGAAGCAATTGCAGCGCTGCCCGAGGAAGATCCGTTCGGCCTCGCCGCACCTGCCCCGCTCGCTCACGCGCCGATGGGCGGACCGTCGCTTGCCCACGAAGACACGCGCATTACCGAACAGCCGGTGCCGCGCATCACGATTCACGCCGCCTGCGATCGGCACGAGATTTCCGATATCATCGCCGGCATCTCCGCCGACCGTCGCATGGCGCGCGCCGATATCACGGTCGAGCCCGGCGGCATCGAAGCGGCGATCACGCGCTTTGCTGCGCAAGCCAGCCCCAACCTGCTCATCATCGACACGCTGATGCAGGGCCAGCAGATGCTGCACAATCTCGATCGCCTCGCGCAGGTGATCGAGGAAGGCACCAAGGTCGTCATCATCGGCGCGGTCAATGACATCGCCCTCTTCCGAGAGTTGATGGCGCGAGGGGTGAGCGAATATATCGTGCCGCCGACCCAGCCGATCGATCTGATCCGCACCGTCTGCAGCCTCTACGTCAATCCCGACAAGCCGTTCGCCGGCCGCGTCATTTCGGTGATCGGCGCCCGCGGTGGCATCGGCGCTTCCACGATCGCCCACAACATCGCCTGGTCGATCGCCGAGCGCCAGGATTCCGGCGCAACGTTGTTGGACCTCGACTTGTCGTTCGGCACCGCCGCACTCGACTTCAACCAAGACCCGCCGCAATCGATCGCCGACGCGCTGATGGCGCCCGACCGGGTCGATGATGTGTTCCTCGAGCGAGTCACCACCAAGCAGACGCAGCGTCTGCAGATGCTCACCGCGCCGGCGACGCTCGAACGCGAATTCGAACTCGATCCGCAAGCCTACGAGATGGTGATCGAGCGCGTGCGCCGCACCAGCCCGTTCGTCGTGCTCGACCTGCCGCACGTCTGGACGTCGTGGGTGAAGCACACGCTGCTTGCGGCCGACGATGCGATCATCGTCGCCGGCCCCGACCTCGCGAGCCTGCGCAACACTAAGAACATCATCGATCTGCTGAAAGCCATGCGCCCGTACGACTCTCCGCCCGCCGTGGTGCTGTCGATGGTCGGCGTGCCGAAGCGGCCGGAAATTCCGTTCAAGGATTTCGCCGAGGCGCTCGGGTCAGAGCCGGTCGCTGCAATTCCGTTCGACCCGCACCTCTTTGGCATGGCCGCCAACAATGGCCAGATGATCGGCGAAGTCGCGGCGCAGTCGAAGACTGCGATCGCGCTCGACGCCCTTGCTGCAACACTGACGGGACGCAAGCCGGTGGAGACGAAGAAAGCGTCGATCGCCGACAAGATCCCCTTCCTGAAGCGATAGGGTTTGAATGTTCGGTAAGCGAGGCACAGGCGAAGCCCCGATCGCTGCGCCGGCGGCGCCTGCCGCTGCGCCGCCCGCCGCGCGCCTGCAATCCGCCACAGCGCCTCGCCCGACGACCGTAACCCCGCCGGCGCCGACCGCACGCCCTGCTGCGCCCGCGCCGCGAACTGCGGCCTCGGCGCCAGCGCCGCGCGCCGCCGCACCGAGCGTCAACGCGCCTGCCCCGCGCGCGCCGGACCCGAGCGAGAATCCGGAATACCGCTCCGAAGCGTACTACCGCGTCAAATCGACGATTTTCAATGCGCTGATCGAAACCATCGATCTGACTCAGCTTGCGCAACTCGATCCCGAAAGCGCGCGCGACGAAATCCGCGATATCGTCGCCGAGATCATCTCGATCAAGAACGTGGTCATGTCGATCGCCGAGCAGGAAAGCCTGCTCGACGATATCTGCAACGACGTCCTGGGCTACGGGCCGCTCGAACCGCTGCTTGCGCGCGATGACATCGCCGACGTCATGGTCAATGGCGCCAACGCGGTATTCATTGAAGTCAACGGCAAAATCTCCAAGACCGGCATCCGCTTCCGCGACAACGGCCAGCTGATGAACATCTGTCAGCGCATCGTCAGCCAAGTCGGGCGGCGTGTCGACGAAAGCTCGCCGATCTGCGACGCGCGCTTGCCGGACGGGTCTCGCGTCAACGTCATCGTGCCGCCGCTGGCGATCGATGGCCCGACGCTCACGATCCGGAAGTTCAAGAAAGACAAGCTGAAGCTTTCGAACCTCGTGGAGTTCGGTTCGATCTCGCCCGCCGGCGCGAAGATCCTTCAGATCATCGGCGCGTGCCGCTGCAATGTGCTGATCTCGGGCGGCACGGGCTCGGGCAAGACTACCCTGCTCAACACGCTGACGGCCTTCATCGATCCGACCGAACGCGTCATTACCTGCGAAGACGCCGCCGAACTGCAGCTGCAGCAGCCCCACGTCGTGCGTTTGGAAACGCGCCCGCCGAACCTCGAAGGCACCGGCCAGGTCACCATGCGTGATCTGGTCAAGAACTGTCTGCGGATGCGTCCTGAGCGGATCATCGTCGGCGAAGTCCGCGGCAGCGAGGCGTTCGACCTGCTGCAAGCCATGAATACCGGCCACGACGGCTCGATGGGCACGCTGCACGCCAACACGCCTCGCGAAGCGCTCTCGCGTCTCGAGTCGATGATCACGATGGGCGGCTTCTCGTTGCCGCCCAAAACCATCCGCGAAATCATCGTCGCGGCCGTCGACGTGGTCATCCAGGCCGCGCGTCTGCGCGACGGTTCGCGCCGTATCACCCAGATCACCGAAGTGCTGGGCCTCGAAGGCGACACCATCATCACCCAGGATCTCATGCTTTACGAAATCCAGGGCGAGGACCAGAACGGACGCATCAGCGGTCGCCACCGCGGCACCGGCGTCGGCCGCCCCCGCTTCTGGGAACGCGCGCGCTATTTCGGACTCGAGAAAGAACTCGCCCAGGCGCTCGACGAATCGGAGAACGGGTAATGGATCCCGCGCTCATCGTCGCGGTGCTCGCTTTCGTCGCCATTGGCGGCGCGGGCATCGTGCTCACCGGCAACAGTCAAGCCACCGCCAACAACAAGCGGGTGAAAGCCGTCGCCGGCGCAGTGAAGGTCGATCGGCGCAAGCAGGCGACCGAAATCGCTGCGCTGAAGCGGCGCCAATCGACCGCTGAAGCGCTGAAAGAGTTGTCCAATAACGAAAAGCAATCGCGCAAGCGCCGCTTTTCGGTGAAGGGTCAGCTTGCCCAGGCCGGGACCACCATTTCGGAAGCCGCGTTCTGGGGCATCTCAGCAGTCGTCGGCCTCGCGCTCGCGGGCGCGGGCTACTTCATCTACGCCTATATCGGCGCGGCGATGGGTTTCTTCATTGGCTTTCTTGGCCTTCCCCGCTGGTTCCTCGGCGTGCTCGTCGCCGGCCGGCAGAAAAAGTTCTCCGACCAACTCGCCGACGCCATCGACATCATCGTTCGTGGCGTGAAATCGGGTCTGCCGCTCGGCCAGTGCTTGCGTATCATCGCTGCCGAAAGTCCCGAGCCGCTGCGCACTGAATTTCAAGCGCTGGTCGACAGCCAGTCGATGGGCGTTCCACTCGATCAAAGCATGCAGCGCATGTACGACCGCATGCCGCTGCCGGAAGTGAACTTCTTCTCGATCGTGCTGGTGATCCAGCAGAAGACGGGCGGCAACCTTTCCGAATCCCTGGGCAACCTCTCCGCTGTGTTGCGCTCGCGCAAATTGATGAAGGAGAAGGTGAAGGCGCTTTCATCGGAAGCGAAGGCCTCGGCGATGATCATCGGCGCACTGCCGATCGTGGTCATCGCCATGGTCTACCTCACCCGCCCCGAATACATCATGATCTTGTTCACGCATCCGACGGGCAATCTCATCCTGCTCGGCGCAGCCGTGATGATGTCGATGGGCATCTTCATCATGAACAAGATGGTCAACTTCAAGTTCTGAGGGCCCGATGGATATCGTCAAGACCCTCACCGACCCGCTGCTGATCGCAGGCGTCCTCGCCGCCGGCGCCTGCTTCGCCACCGTCGTCACCCTCGCAGCGCCCTCGCTGGCGGAAGACAAGCTCGGTTCGCGCCTCAAGGAAGTGGCCAAGAAACGCGAAGAGCTGCGCAAGCGGTCGCGCGCCGAGTTGGCCAAGGGCGCAGGCTCCTTGCAGCACAAGGACGCGCACTCCTTCGCCAAGAGCTTCGTCAACAAACTCAACCTGCAAAAGGCGCTCGCCGACGACACGCTGGCCGAAAAGCTCATCCGCGCGGGCCTGCGCGGCAGCGCTGCGCAAACGATGTTCTATTTCTATCGCGCGGCGCTGCCGATCGGCTTCGGCGTCGCCGCCCTCCTCTACGTGCTGACCTTCGGCGCCGATCTCGGCCTGCACATGAAGTTGGTGGCGGTCGTGGGCGGCGTTGCCGCCGGCTTCTACGCGCCCAACATCTATCTGCAGAACCTCGCCGACAACCGGCGCAACAAGATCATGCAGTCCTTCCCGGACAGCCTCGACATGATGCTCATCTGCGTCGAGAGCGGCATGTCGATTGAAATGGCGCTGCAACGCGTTGGCCAGGAAATCGCCACCGCGTCGGTCGAACTCGCCGAAGAGTTCGCGCTGACCACAGCCGAGCTCTCCTACCTGCCCGAGCGCCGCATGGCCTACGAGAACCTCGCGCGCCGCACCGCCCATCCCGGCGTCAAGGCGGTGGCCATGGCGCTGACGCAAGCGGAGAAATACGGCACCCCCGTCGGCCAGGCGCTACGGGTCATGGCCAAGGAAAACCGCGATCTGCGCTTGGCCGAAGCCGAGAAGAAGGCGGCCTCGTTGCCACCGAAGCTCACAGTGCCGATGATCGTGTTCTTCCTGCCAGTCCTCTTCGCCGTCATCATCGGTCCCGCGCTGATCCAAGTCAGCGAAATGATGAACGGGAACTAAGCCACGGCTGGAGGTTCGGACCGCGCAGCTCCCGCCCTTCAAGCATCGCAAAAAAGATTGGATAGCACCGAGCTCTATCCATGCACGCTTCGCCACAAGCACTGGCGCCTTCTGGCCCGCATCTTTTGTTGAGAGCGGCGCCAATGCCGGTCGCCTGAAGGTCGCGGTCCCGCGCTACCCCGGCCTTCCCAGATCGTTCCAGCGACGCGGATCGGACAAGAGCCCGCGCAAATATTGGATGTTCTGCGCCGCTTGCGCGGGCGGCAGGTCGATGCGCTCGATCTGCTCGGCTTCGTCGAAGCGGCCTTGCAGCGCGAGCGCGATGGCGAGGTTCTGCCGCGCTTCCGCCGGCGCGCCGGGCATCGACGCGGCTTGGCGCAAGATCGGTTCGGCGTCGGCAGGTTCACCGGCCATCAAATGCGACACGCCCATATTGGTCATCACACCGACATTGTTCGGTTCGATCGCCAGCGCCTCTTGATACGCTTGGCGCGCCTCGGCGAAACGGCCGAGCTGATCGAGCGCTGCGCCTAGCCCCGAGCGGACGCGCCAATTCTGCGGATCGCCCGCCGCGACCAGCGCCAGCGGACGCAGCGCATGTTGCGGGCGTCCCAATGCGATCTGTGCAAAGCCGTAGGTGGTCAGCAGCTGGCGGTCTTCCGGAAACCGGCTCAACGCTTCGCCGGCGATCTGGGCTGCGCGATCGATTCGCCCGCCCTTGCGCAACGCTTCGGAGAACCGCTGCGCCGCTTCGAGGTCGTTCGGAAAGGTCTGATACTCGCCCGCCCAGAACGCCATCTGCGTCAGCGCGTCCTCGCGCACGATGCGTTCGCGCGCCTCGCGATCGATCGGCCGCGCGCCCGGAGGCGCGCCGGAGGCGTCGACGGCGGCATGCCGCTCCTCGCCCTCGCCCATCGTCGCGCACGCGGCAAGAGATGATGCAGCCAGAATGGCGAGCGGTAGAGCGAGGACTTGGCGGGGCATGGGCGCGAATCCTAATAAGCGCCTAATGCTGGCCCCCGGATGCTCAACAAAGGGCTAATGACGGTCTAGGAACGACAGATGACAAACCTCCCCTTCATCAAAGACTCCGCAGCGTCGGCCACGCCGATCCATATCGTTCGCATGACGGAATGGGATCAGTGGATCGAGAGGCATTCCGAGACGCTGCGCCGTTTGGCGTCGGCGCACGATTTCCAAGCGCAGAACGCGCGCATCCTGCTCGCGCCCGCGACCGACGGCTCGATCGAGCGTGTTCTGTTCGGCGCCGGCGACCATGCGAACGTCAACGTCGTCGGCGCTTTGGCCCAACACCTGCCCGCCGGCGAATACCGCATCGCGTTCGCACCGCGCGAATTCGCGCCCACCGCGATCGCCATCGCCTGGGGACTCGGAGCCTACGCGTTCGACCGCTACAAGAAACGGAAGCGACCCGCGCCCCTGCTCGCGCCGCCGGAAGGCGCCGACATGGCCGAAGCCGCGCGCATCGTCGAGGCCTCGTGGCTGGCGCGCGATCTGGTCAACACGCCGACCAACGACATGGGGCCTGACGCGCTTCACGCCGCGGCGGAAGACATGGCAGAACGCCATGGCGCAACGCTCAAAGCGATCGTCGGCGATGATTTGCTCTCGCAGAACTATCCACTGATCCACGCTGTCGGGCGCGCCAGCGCGCAGGCGCCCCGACTGCTGCACCTTTCATGGGGCGATCGCTCGGCGCCGCGCTTAGCGCTCGTCGGCAAAGGTGTCTGCTTCGACACCGGCGGCCTGGATCTGAAACCGTCTACGGGCATGCGACTGATGAAGAAGGACATGGGCGGCGCCGCGCACGCGCTGGCGCTCTCGCAGATCATCATGGACGCGAAGCTGAATGTGCGCCTCGATGTCTTCATCCCTGCCGTTGAGAATTCAGTTTCGAGCGACGCTTTCCGGCCCGGCGACATCATCAAGAGCCGCAAAGGCCTTACCGTCGAAATCGACAACACCGACGCCGAAGGCCGTCTCATTCTCGCCGACGCGCTGACGCGCGCCTGCGAAGACAAACCGACTTTGCTGCTCGATTTCGCGACGCTCACGGGCGCTGCCCGCGCCGCGCTCGGCCCCGACATTCCGCCGTTTTACGCAAACGACGACGCGCTGGCGGCTGAGTTTGCGCAAGCTTCGTTAGACACTTGCGATCCGATTTGGCGCATGCCGCTCTGGGATGCGTACGAGAATGAAATGGACACGCCGATTGCGGATTTGAAGAACACCGGCGACGGCGTCTTCGCCGGCTCGATCTATGGCGCGCTCTTCCTGCGCCGCTTCGTCGATGCGCCGGTGTGGGCGCACTTCGACATCTATGCGTGGACCCCGAAGGAAAAGCCGTCACGACCAACTGGCGGCGAAGCGCAGGCGCTTCGCGCCAGCTGGCTCGTGATCAAGCAACGGTTCAAGCAGTGACCTAAACTGCATCGCGCGTCGCCAGGCGCGCGACCTGCAGTTCGAGGCGTTTTACTTCACGCAGCAGGACGTTCTTATTCATCTCCATGAAGAAGTATATTTTCAGCATGGCGATGCTGAGCAAGGAGAAGACTACGGCGACGCTCCAAAGCACAACTTCGCGCACGTCGCTGGCGGAAAGCATCTGCCAGGCAAAATAAAGGAATGCGCCGAACAGAGCGAACGTGAAAACTGCCGCGACCGCGTTCATGAAGGCCCACCGGCCTTTGAACGTATCCAACACCTCGCCAATGGGCGTAGAATGGTCTTCGAAGCGTGCAAGAAATTCGGCATCCTCCTTCGAGAGCGCATCGCGAATAGCCCGATCAAGATTTGACATGGTTCTCTCCAAACACTTCCCGCAACGCTTTCCGCGCGGCGAACAAACGCGACTTCACGGTTCCGGCGGGAACGCCGGTGATGCTTGCGATCTCGGCGACGCTCATGTCTTCACCGAAGAACAAGCTGGCCGCGATGCGCTGCTCGATGGGCAAACGCTTGAGCGCGGCGTCGACATCGAGACGATCGTTGCTTGCGCTTTCGGCGTTCGCAGGTTGAGGCGCTGTCGCTCCCGCGCGCTCGGCGATGCGCGCGGCTCGATATTTGCCGCGCAATGCATCGGCGCATTTGCGCGCGGCGATCGCGTAGATCCAGGCGCGGAAGCGGGCGGGATCGTCCAATCGAGAAAGCCCGCGAAGTGCGCTTTCCCACGTATCTTGCACCGCATCCTTGGCCGCCTCCGTATGTCCGAGCGTGCGCGCGGCGAACGCCAGCAATTTCGGCGTCCAGCGCGCCGCCAGCCGGGCGAACGCCTCAGGCGAACCGCCTTGGGCTAGCAGGACGAGGTAGTCGTCGAGCGCATGTTCAAGTCCGCGACGCAACGCTCTACCCGCCCTTTCCGTGGCCTAGGTCGTTGCTAGACCGCCTTCGGTTCGATCAGGGCGCGATTTTTTTCAGCGCGTCTGAGGCCATGAATAGAACGGGTCGTTTCGGCTTGCGCCGTCAAGATTTGGTTAATCATTCCGGTCAATCCACAACATCTTGTGGTTTCGAGCTTGCACCAACCACCAAATCAGCGAATCTTCCGCTTGCGATTCAACTGGAGGGAGCGGCATGGACCTCAGCCAAAACCAAGTGGAAGCCCTGGACTTGTGGCGTCGGGTTACCGTCACCACCGTCCGTTCCGATGCACCCGATCTGACCGCCCGTCAAATGGCAGTGCTGATGACGGTACGCCTGCAGCCTGCCCCGCACACGGTGCGCGGCCTGGCCGCGACGCTGAATGTCGGCAAGCCGGCGATTACTCGTGCTCTGGATACGCTTTCGCGTCTGGGCTTCGTTCAGCGCCGCCGCGATCCGAAGGACGGGCGCAACGTGTTCGTCGAGCGCACCGAAAAGGGCGACGCGTTCCTGGATCAGCTGGGCGCGACGATCATCTCGGGCGATGCGATCGAACAACGGCCCGTGCTGCAAGCGGTCTCGTAAGCGCAACAAACGCTGAAACAAGAACGGCGCCCTGCTCAGGCGGGGCGCCGTTTGCATTGAGTTCAGCGTCTCAGCCCGGCGGGGTTGCGCCTTCAGCAGGGGCGGTCGCACCCTCAACCGGGGTTTCACCTTCCGCCGTTTCAGCGGGAGCGGCTTCCGGCAAGGGCGCCGGCAGCGCCACGTTGTTGGGCGAGATCGATCGCAGATAAGCGATGATCGCCACCCGATCCTGTTCGTTGCGCAATCCGGCGAACGCCATCTTGGTGCCGCGCACGGCCGTTGCCGGCGAGCGCAGGAATTCATCGAGCGCCAGGTAATCCCAAGAGCCGCCATGGGCGGCCATCGCTTCCGAATAAGCAAAGCCGGCATGACTCGCGACGGCGCGGCCGAACGCATCGTGCAGGTTCGGGCCGATGCCGTTGGCGCCGCCGGCATCGAACGTGTGACACGAGACGCACTGAGCGTGCACACGCTCGCCGCGGGCGATGAGTTCAGCAAGACCCGCTTCATCCGCGAACAGACGGCCGAAATCCGGCGGGCCGGCCGGCGTTTCAGCGCCGCCAGGGCCCTCGACGACCACGTCCGGCAAGTAAGCCGCCTTCTCGGGGTAATTCGGATGGATCAGCGTCTCGGCCCCGACGCCGACGATCATGACCCCCAGCACGGTCGCCAATCCCGCGCCGAGAATGGAATTCATCTTGAGATCGCTCATTGCCCTGCCTTGGCCCCGGAAAGTTGCGGCGGTTTATGGCCTGCGTCGCGCGCCTAGCCAAGCGCCCGGGAGCCCGTCCCGCGCGTCCCAGCGCCCTTGCGCGTCGAAGCGCCGCACGGCAGTGGGAGCGCGATGAAGCCCCTCATAGTCATCCCCGCGCGAATGGCCTCAACCCGCCTGCCCGGCAAGCCGCTCGCCGATATTCACGGCCGGCCGATGATCGCCTGGATGGTCGAATTGGCGAAGCGCGCCAATGTGGGGCCGGTGCTGGTGGCGGCTTGCGAGGAAGAGGTCGCCGAAGCCGCACTCAGGGCGGGCGGTAACGTCACGCTTACGGATCCCGAACTGCCTTCCGGCTCCGACCGCGTCCACGCCGCAATGGAAGCCTTCGACCCTTCGGGCCGCCACAACGTCGCGGTGAACCTGCAAGGCGATATGCCGACGATGCGGCCCGAGGATGTCGCCAAGGCGGTCGCAGCGCTTCGCGATGACGCCGACATCGCCACTCTTGTTTCACCGTCGAACGATCCGGCCGATCGCGACAACCCCAACGTCGTCAAAGCAATTCGCGCCGCCGATGGGCGCTGCCTTTACTTCACGCGCGCCGCCGCGCCTTCGGGCGACGGGCCGATCGAACGTCACGTCGGCATCTATGTCTATCGCCGCGACGCACTCGCACGTTTCGTAGCGCACGCACCCTCCCGCCTCGAGCAGCGCGAGAAGCTCGAGCAATTGCGCGCGCTCGAAATGGGCATGGTGATCCGCGCCGATACGATCGTCGATTTCCCGAAAGGCGTGGATAGCCCGCCCGATCTTGAAGCTGCGCGAGCGCTACTGCAGCGTAACTGACCCTTCACTTCCTGTCGTCTGCGGGTCGCGGCATCTTAACCCCCAGGAGGACATGTTGGACCTCACCCCACTGCCCCGGCGCACGCGTCCCCGTATCTATGCGGGGTGTGAATTGTTTCTCGACATGCTCTGGTCGGTGCGATCGAGAGCGCCGGACATGGATTTGGAGACGCTGCTGATATTTCTCGTCGCCAACGAAGCCGCGATGCGACCGCTTCTCGTCGGACCGAACGCACGGCTCGATTTGATGGACCATCCGGCGCCGCCGGACGAAGCGCGCGGCAGCATTTCGCGCAATCTCATTGCGGATCGCACTGCGCTGCCCCGCGAAACCGTTCGGCGAAAGGTGAATCAGCTGATCACGCTTGGCTTGTTCACCGAAACGCGCGAAGGCGAAGTCCGGCCCAAGCCGATGCTTGCCGACGTCATGTTTCAGCAGATTGCTGACGAAAGTTACCAGGCGGTCGTTCGCTATGACGCAAGACTCCGCACGCTCGGTTGCGAAGGCGTGATGCAGCCACCCGAAAGCAGCGATGCCGCCTTGCCACAGGAAACGGATTCACGCGGCTGATTCTTTTACGGTAACCCAATTTGGGTAACCCGTGCGGAGTTTGTACCACTCGGCTCAAGCGATTGCCGCTAAGCACAATTGCGGATGCCGATCGACGCCTACTACAATGACGGCGCGCGCCTGCGCGTGCATAAAGTCTCCGGCCGCGTCACCGCGAGCGAATTCAATCACCTGTTCCAATTCTACGCGGCCCATCCGCGAATCGCCGAGACCGACCTCATAAGCTTCATCGACGAGGCTTGCGATCCGGCGCTCACGATCGCCGACATCGAGGCGCTGCGCGCAGCCTTCCGCGACATGCAGCTGACCCTCGATCCGCCGGTGATCCAGCGCTCGGTTTGGGTCTGCCCCAGCGTGCGCGCCTGGCCGATGCTGGAAGTGTGGCTGAGAGACCGCCATTCGCGCGACGGCCTGTCGACGGAAGTGTTTCTCGTTGCGCGCCTCGAAGACGCCGTCTGCGCGTTCGACGAGAACGAGTTGGCCGTCGTGCACGCGTGGTCGGACTTCCGGCAGCTTGGCCGCTTCGACGCCACGGACCTCCCCGTCGGCTGATCTGGTCAGCCCGGAAAGCTCTGCACGCCGATTCTTTCGAGTCCGCCGTCACTAAGCGCGAGACACGCTGTGCTCTCCATCCCCTGCACGAAGCAATAAAGCGGCAGGTTGTTGGCGCGCAGCCTGGTGTAGCTTTCGCGGTCGTAGCCGGGTTCGGGATAGAACGGGAATTCGCCGTTCTGCGGCGCGTCTGCATTCACCGGCCATTCGGGTAGCGCCGAAGTCGATTGCATCATCGTGTTGGCTTCCGGATTGATCCAGCCCGAAAGCGCCACTTCCATCGCCCCCCCGTCGCGCGCGCTCGCAAGGACCATGACGTCCTCGGTGGGGAACGCCTCTGCCCAGGCGACACGCCCTTCGCTGTCGCGAATAACCAAAGTTGCGACCGCGCGCTCGCAATTAGGCCCGGAGGCTGTCGCTTCGATGTTGAATTCGCCGCTCCCCACTGGCCGCCACCTATCGCTCGCGCTGGCGTTGCAAGGGGTCGCGGCCGCTCGTTCTTCATCGGTTTGCTGCAGGCACGCGGCGAGTGCGAATGTGGCCAGCCCAGCCATCAAGACAAAGCGCATGTAGACGACCTCCCCGCATCGGCGCGGCGATGTTACCGCGCAACGGTCCGTCGCACCAGTTCGCCTACGTCTTGCAGCGCGCTGGTGGCGGTCTTCGAATAGGCGGTGAAGTTCAGGCCGCCGTGCATGAGCACTGGATATTTCTTCTCTTGCACATTCACGCCGGCCTGACGCAGCGCATCGACGAACGCCTTCACGTCGGCGCGCACCGGATCCATCGGACCTCCGCCGGCGATAATGGAAGGCGGGGCGGCGGCGAGATCGACATCCAGGAGCGACGGCAGCGCTTCGGCGCCAAGGCTGCGCGCGATATAAAGGCATGCGATGCGACCGAGAAAACGGAAATTGCGCAACTCTTCGGCGGCCCAGAGCGAATCCTGCACGTGCACGAGCGGATAAAGCAGCACCTGCAGTGCGACCGACCCGGCTTGTGCGCGATTGAACTCAAGCGACATGGTTGCGGCGAGATAGGCGCCCGCGCTGTCGCCGCCGATCATGATGCGCCCCGCTGGCGCTCCAAGGCGCGGTGCATTCTCGAACGCCCACGCGCACGCGGTGCGGACGTCATCGACCTGACCGGGAAATGGCGTCTCCGGGGCCAGACGATAGCCCACCGAGAGGACGCGGCCATGGGAGGACCTCGCCAGCCACGATGCAACGGAATCGTGTGTATCGATATCGCAACACACGAACCCGCCGCCGTGAAAATAGACCAGCAGCGGCGCGGCGCTCGCGCCCTCGGGCTCGTAGTAGCGCGCGCGCAAGGCGCCGCCGGGTCCGGGTATGATGACATCCTCGACGCGCGAAAGGCCCGCGGCGCGCGCGGCCGGCACAGCCAGCAACGTGCGCAAGCCGCGCCGCGCTTGCGCCAGGATCGCGCGCTCTGCGTCTTGCATCGTGCTCATCGTTGGTTAGCTCTACCTTTGCCGCGCCGCTTGCGGTAACGCTCGCGACCTATGAATGAGCGTATCTCCTTTCAAGGCGAACCTGGGGCGAACTCGCACATCGCCGCACATGAAGCCTACCCAGAACTCGAGCCGATGCCGTGCGCTTCGTTCGAAGACGCATTCGCCGCGGTGAGCGAAGGCCAGGCGCGCTACGCGATGATACCGGTGGAAAACTCGGTCGCCGGTCGCGTCGCCGACGTCCATCATCTGATCCCGGACAGCGGTCTTTACATCGTTGGCGAACGCTTCGTGCCGATCCGCCACCAATTGCTGGGGCTCCAGTCCGCCACCCTCGAGGGCCTCACCCACGTGCGCTCGCATCCTCAGGCGCTCGGCCAATGCCGCAAGCAATTGCGCGAGATGAAAGTCGCGGCGGTGAAGACGGCGGACACGGCCGGCGCAGCGCGCGAAATCTCCGAACTTGGCGATCCGCGAATGGGCGCCTTAGCCTCTTCGCTAGCGGCAGAGATCTACAGTCTCAAAGTGCTCAAGGCCGACATCGCCGACGCCGCGCACAACACCACGCGATTTCTCGTATTCGCGCGCGAGGAACGCCGCGCGCCGGCGAACAACGGACCGTGCATGACAAGCTTCGTCTTCCGCGTCCGCAACGTGCCGGCCGCGCTCTACAAGGCGCTCGGCGGCTTCGCCACCAATGGCGTCAACATGACCAAGCTCGAGAGCTACATCGAAGGAGGCGCGTTCTCCGCGGCGATGTTCTTCTGTGAAGTCGAAGGCCATCCCGAAGAGCACGGGCTGCGCCTCGCGCTCGAGGAACTCGCGTTCTTCTCGACCTCGCTCAAAGTGCTGGGCGTCTATCCCGCCGATCCGTTTCGACGCGCGTAACCCGCACGCGCAACCGCGCGTATTCAGACCAGGGGAGAATGGCCGACGAAGCTCACCTCAGGGCCTTGCTGCTCAAAGGCCTCGCCGGCGACGAAGCCGCGCATCGCGCGTTTCTGACCGAAGCGGCGGCGCTGCTGCGCGCGTTCTTTCGAGCGCGTTTGCGCGGGCGCAACGAGGATGCGGAGGATTTGGTGCAGGAGACGCTGGTGGCGCTCCACACGCGCCGCGAGAGCTACGATCCGAACTACCCGCTGACGGCGTGGCTCTACGCCATCGCGCGCTACCGGCTGATCGATTTCCTCCGCCGCGCCAAGCACCGCGCTCACGCTTCGCTCGATGGCGTAGAGGTGGGCGAGCCCGATCCCGACTACGACGCGAGCGACGCCAAGCGCGATGTCGCAACGCTATTAAATAAACTACCCGAGAAGCAACGCATCGCGATCCGCCTGGTGAAGCTCGAAGAAAAAAGTGTGCGCCAAGCGGCGAACGAAACCGGGCTTTCGGAATCCGACATCAAAATATCGATCCATCGCGGCCTGAAGACTCTGATGCGTCTCATGGGCCAGGAGCAGACGACGTGAAGACCGAGGATCTCATCACGACGCTCGCGCGCGGCGTCGAACCGGCCGAAAAGCCGCGTTGGCGACTGAACCTGGCGATCACGCTGCTCGCAGGGCTGGCAGTTGCGATTGCGCTGGTGGCCATCGGTCTGGGCGTGCGGCCCGACATCGGCACGGCGCGCATGCCGATCATGATGAAGGCGACGTTCGCAGCACTCGCCGCCGCGGTGATCCTGCCGGCCGCCGTGCAATTGATGAAACCGGGCCGTCCGCTCGGTTGGAGGTTTGGCGCGATTGTCTTGTTTGTCGGCGTCTGCGCCATCGCCACGATCGTGGCGTTGATGGGCGAAATGCCGGAGCAACGCTGGCAAGCGTGGATGGGCGGCGAAGGCAAGGCCCCGTGGTGCGTCGTGCTGATCCCGATCCTGGCCGCGCCCACGGCCGCGCTGCTCACCTGGTTCATGCGCGCCTTCGCACCAACCCGCATCACGCTGACGGGCGCGGCCATCGGGGCGCTTTCCGGCGGCGTCTCCGCCATGGCCTACGCCATGTATTGCCCGACGGACTCGGTCGCGTTCGTGACCACCTGGTACACCCTCGCGATAGCCGTGTGCGCGGCGCTGGGCGCGTTTGTTGGATCGAAATTCCTGCGGTGGTGACTGTACAGTAAGGACCGCCGGCTTCCAGCCGGCAAGTTGTAACCGACGATCATCGTCAAACGTCTTGCCTCGCATCAAGGACGCTGCCGGCTGGAAGCCGGCGGTTCTCGGAGGGGCCCATGCTCGATCGTATCAAGCGCTACGCGCCGGCGGCGATTTCAGTGTTCGCGGCAGCTGTGTTCTTGGATTCACTGCGCTACAAGTTCACCGATCACCCGAACACGCAGGAAATTTTCGGCCGTTTGGACGGCTGGGCCGGTACGCTGGGCTTGCCCGGACTTTTCGCCCACACGGGGCTGTTCAGCCAGTACGTCATCGGCACAGCGGAGCTCTTCGCCTCGTCGTTACTTCTGATCGGCCTGATGCCAAGATTCGTTCGCCTCAATGCCTTAGGCGCATTGATCGGGCTCGCGGTGATGACGGGCGCAGTGAGCTTTCATCTGTTCACGCCGCTCGGCATTGATCCGAACAATGATGGCGGCGGTTTGTTCGCGGCGGCGGTGACGATATGGATCACGTCGATCGTGCTGCTGATCATTCGCCGCAACGAGATCGTCGCGCTACTCGCCGACATCGTGCGCGCCTTTGTCCCCGCCCCGAAACCCGCCGCGTCGCCGATGCGCGCCGCCGCTCACGCCTGAGGTTCATTCCATGCGCAAACTCCTCCTCGCCATCGCACTCGCCACAAGCACGCTCACACTTGCCACGCCAGCGCACGCCGATCAGGCGCCCGTTTACACGGGCCTGCTCTCGCGCGTCGCCGTCAGCGGCTATGATCCGGTCGCGTACTTCACCGACGGCCGGCCCGTGCGCGGCTCGGAGCAATTCCGCATCAACCACCAGGGCTACGAATATCGCTTCGCCTCGGCCGAGCACCTCGCGACGTTCCGCGCCAATCCGTCGCGCTACTTGCCGCAATACGGCGGCTATTGCGCCTGGGCCGTGAGCCAGGGCTACACCGCCTCAGGCGATCCCAACAATTGGCGCATCGTCGACGGCAAGCTTTATCTCAATTATAATGACGAGATTCAGCGCCGCTGGGAGCAGGACATTCCGGGCCACATCCGCAGCGCCGACACAAATTGGCCAGGTGTGCTCACCCGCTAGGAGGCGGCCGCGCTGGCGCGCCGGCCCGTCGCGAACGCGAGCACGAATCCGCCGCCTTCCATGCGCTCGATCGAGAAGCGAGGATCGCGCGCGACCAGCGCCTGCAGCACGCTCTGATACGAGCCGCCGCCCCACGGCCGGTTGTTGTGGGAGAAACCGGGCAAGCGGGAAATGAGCTTGCGCACCCGCTCCCGGCCGATGAGACGGAAGCCGTTCTCTTCGGCGTGCTGGGCAATGAGGTTGGCGGCTTTGTCGAAATCGAGCTTGGGGCCAGCTGAAATGAGCGGCTTCGAGGGCGTCACATCGTTTGCCGCCGCCGGCGGGTTGGCGGGGAGAGAAACGCTTTCGGCGCGACCGAACCAACCGCGCTTCGGCGGCTGATACTGAAACGCGTTTTCGAAATCGCCCTTCTCGATGACGATATCGACGATGTTGCGGAAGCTCGGCGAAAACTGCGCCGCCGGGTCGGTCATGCCGACGCCAACGATGTCGTGCAGCTGCAGATGATACAATACCGACGAGAAATCGGAATCGAGCGACAGGATGATCACTTCCTGCAGCCGGTTCTTGAATTCATGCCGCAGTTCGGCCGCCCGAATGGTGATGTCGAAATCCGCCGAGCTCGCCTTCTCCTTGCGGATGGCCCTGCACACGGTCGGACGGAAACGCCGGCGCTGAAACTCGAGCCGGTAAATGTCGTGCTGCGTGTTCCAGAATACTTCCCGGACGAGAAAATTACGCTTGATCGGCTCTTCCTCGAATGCGCCCTGCTCCAGCCACAGCATCCAATTGTCGATAGCCTTGACGAAGCGGTCCTCGCCGCATTGCCTGAACAGGTTTTCGAAATCGACGAGCAGCGCGCTTCTGCGTTGAGGAAAGAACATTCGTGCTCCACCTGAGGCGGAGGCAAAACTTATCCGCAGGCAGCCATGGCGTCTAGTACCACATGGACAGCGCTGCGACGGCGCGCGCGGATCAGAAACTCCCGGGCACTTGAACCGCCGGCCGGTCTCAGATCGAGCTTCTTATCCAGTCAAGAGAGCGCGCAAGCGGCCGGCCCGCTGGCGTGCTCGGCCCAAGCCGCTGGCGTTAGACCGTCCATCGCCACGGCGTGGTGACGCCTTCCTCTCCCGGCCGCGAAATTCCTAGCGGCAACTACGATCGGATGACCAAGGCTGCCGGCAAATCACCGGCGCTCGGCCGTTCACGCCAATGTTGCGTCATCTCGCCCTGACCCGATAGTCGCATTGACGGCGCAAGTCTTACGGGCTTTATCTGCGCCCGCGAATTGGGCGTCGGCGGCACGCTCCAATCCTCAAGGATTTCAACGATGAAGGTCCTCGTCCCGGTCAAGCGGGTGCTCGATTTCAACTTGAAGGTCCGGGTCAAGCCGGATGGGTCGGGCGTCGATCTCTCGAACCTGAAAATGTCGATCAACCCCTTTTGCGAAATCGCGGTCGAGGAAGCGGTGCGCATGAAGGAAGGCGGCGGCGGGCACGTCAAGGACAGCGCGAAGGAGATCGTCGCGATTTCGATCGGGCCGGAACAAGCGCAAGAGACGCTGCGCAACGCGCTGGCGATCGGCGCCGACCGCGGCATTCTGGTCAAGGCGGACGGCGAAATCGAGCCGCTGGCGGTCGCCAAGATCCTCAAAGGCGTGATCGAGGCCGAGAAGCCCGACCTCGTCATCCTCGGCAAGCAGGCGATCGACGACGACAACAACGCTACCGCGCAAATGCTCGCCGCCCTGCTCGATTGGCCGCAAGCGACGTTCGCCTCGAAGATCGTGCTCGCAGGATCGAAGGCGACGGTGACGCGCGAAGTCGATGGAGGTCTACAGACGCTGGACGTCGAGCTGCCGGCGATCATCTCCACCGACTTGCGCCTGAACGAGCCGCGCTACGCTTCGCTGCCGAACATCATGAAGGCGAAGAAGAAGCCGATCGACGTGAAGACGCCGGCCGATTTCGGCGTCGACACCGCCCCGCGGCTCAAGACGCTGAAGACGTCAGAACCGTCGAAGCGCCAGGCCGGAATCAAGGTGAAGAGCGCGGCCGAACTTGTCGGCAAGCTCATGGAAGCGGGAGTTCTCTGATGGCGGTTCTTGTTGTTGCCGAGCACGACAACGCGTCCGTCAAGGACGCCACGAATAAGGTCGTTACCGCCGCCAAGGCGATGGGCGGGGATGTGGACGTGCTGGTCGCGGGCTCGAACGCGGGCGCGGCCGCAGCAGCTGCTGCGAAAATCGATGGCGTGCGCAATGTGCTGCACGCCGACGGCGCGACCTTGGCGAAGCAATTGGCCGAGCCGATGGAAGCTTTGATCGCGCCGCTGATGAACGGCTACGACGCCGTGCTGTTTCCCGCCACCACCACGGGCAAGAACGCCGCCCCGCGCGTCGCCGCCAAGCTCGACGTGATGCAGGTCTCCGGAGTCATCGGCGTTGAAGGCCCCGACACGTTCGTGCGCCCCATATATGCCGGCAATGCAATCATCACGGTGAAGGACGCCCAGCCGAAAAAGGTGCTGGTGGTGCAGCCGACTGCGTTCAAGGCCGCTGGCAACGGCGGCGCCGCTTCGATCGAAACGAAGCCCGCGCCCGCCGGGCCGTTCAAGTCGGCGTTCGTCAGCGAAGAAATGGCGAAGTCCGATCGTCCCGAACTCACCGCCGCCAAGCGCATCGTCTCGGGCGGGCGCGCGCTGGGCTCGAGCGAGGAATTTCACAAAGTGCTCGATCCGCTGGCCGACAAGCTCGGCGCCGCAGTCGGCGCCTCGCGCGCCGCGGTCGACGCCGGCTATGCGCCGAACGATTACCAGGTCGGTCAGACCGGCAAGGTGGTCGCCCCGGAGCTCTACGTCGCCGTCGGCATTTCCGGCGCCATCCAGCACTTGGCCGGCATGAAGGATTCGAAAGTCATCGTCGCCATCAACAAGGACGAGGACGCCCCGATCTTCCAAGTCGCCGATTACGGCCTGGTCGCGGACTACAAGACTGCCGTTCCAGAACTGATGGAAGAGCTAACCAAGGCGGGCGTTTGACCATAGAGCGCGGGCGTCCTCGCCCGCGAATTCACGGCTCCGGACACGGACGCCGGCACTCCATAGAGGCCTTGCACGTCGGCCCGCCCTATGCTGCACTGCAGCAAGTTGCAATTCGGCGCGCCTGAGCGCCTATGACGGGTAAGATGAGCAAAATTCGCACGGTCGGCGTCATCGGCGCCGGGCAGATGGGCAATGGCATCGCGCATGTCTGCGCGCTGGGCGGCTATGACGTGCTGCTGAACGACGCCGATGCCGGCCGCATCGACACCGCGATCCAGACCATCACCAAGAACATGTCGCGGCAGGTGCACAAGGGGGCGATCACCCAAGCCGACATGGACGCCGCGCTGAAGCGGATCAAAGGCGCGCCGAAATTCGCCGACCTCGGGCCGTGCGATCTGGTGATCGAATCCATCGTCGAGCAGGACGAAGCCAAGCGCAAAGTGTTCGCAGATCTCAAAGCGGTGCTCAGGCCAGATGCCATCCTGGCTTCAAACACGTCATCCATCTCGATCACGCGCCTCGCCGCGGCGACCGATCGCTCCGACAAGTTCATCGGGCTTCATTTCATGAACCCGGCGCCGGTGATGGAAGTCGTCGAAATCATTCGCGGCCTCGGCACCAGCCAGGAGACTTACGACGCCTCAATTCAGTTCGTCACGAGCCTCGGCAAGACCATCGCCAACGCCGAGGACTTCCCCGCCTTCATCGTCAACCGCGTGCTCGTGCCGATGATCAACGAGGCGGTGTACACACTCTATGAAGGCGTGGGCTCGGTCGAAGCGATCGACAAGGCGATGAAGCTCGGCGCTCACCATCCGATGGGTCCGCTCGAGCTTGCGGATTTCATCGGCCTCGACACCTGTCTCGCCATCATGCAGGTGCTTTACGAAGGGCTCGCGGACTCCAAGTATCGCCCGTGCCCGTTGCTGGTGAAATACGTAGAAGCGGGCTGGCTTGGCCGCAAAACCCAACGCGGCTTCTACGACTACCGGACCGATCCCCCAACGCCGACGCGCTAACGCCGTCGGTGTTTTGATTCCAAACCAAGGGTGCGCGGGAGCGCGGGCGTTCTGCCCACGCTCCCAACGCGATGCGCCTTACAAAGCGACCTGCGCCATCAGCAGCGCGCCTTGAGCCACATACGCCGCAACGGCGATCGTGAAGGCGCTGCCGATTGCGAGCTCGAGCAGCGTAATAGCAATGCGCATGAAATTCCCTTGGGTCTGCACGGACGGGAGGAGTTGTCCGCGCCCGCCAGATAGGCGCCGCAAGCGACACGAGAATGGCGCGCGCATTAAATCCTGGTGACAAACCGCGCGCCAGCAAAGCGGGATGCAATTCCGCAACGCGTCCGCCGGGACACAGGCAAGGCTCAGCGCACGAACAGCAGAGAAATATTGTTCGCCGGCATCTCGATGATCTCGCGCAACACAAGCCCTTTTGCGCACGCAGCGTCCTCCACCGCTTCGAGATCACAGACGCCGAAGCGCGAATCGCGCTGCTTCAGCCAAGCATCGAAAGTCTCGTTCGATGGCGCGGTATGGCGCCCGCCGCGCTTGTAGGCGCCGTAGGTGAAGAGCAGCCCGCCCGGCGCCAGGATGCGGCGCGCCCCGGCCATCAGCCCGAGCGTCGCCTCCCACGGCGAAATGTGGACCATGTTGATGGCGACGAGCGCATCGAACGCCTGCCCTTCCACGCCCCAGTCCGCAGCTGAAACGTCGATGTCGCGCGGCGGGCTGACGTTGGCGAGCTTTTCCGCCGCGATCCAGGCAACGATGCTGGCGCGTGCCGCCGGGTCCGGATCGGACGGCTGCCACATTATCCCCGGCATCGCCGCGGCCATGTGAACGGCGTGCTCGCCGGTTCCGGATGCGAGTTCCAGGACGCGGGCGTCTGGCGCAAGCACGCGGCGCAGCACGGCGAGGATCGGATCGCGGTTGCGTGCGGTCGAGGGCGAGTATTGGCGGGCGTCCATGTTTTCGCCTTGAAACACGCTTGCGCGTTGGGGGAAACCTCTTCGCGCGCCGCGCTGCGCCTCAGTGACGCCGCGATGTTTCGGCCTAAGCTCGCGCCCCATGCGGAGCCCCTCGATCCCGCAACGCATCCCGCCGCTCAGATGGCGGCAGCCGGCGGTCCTGTGGACGCCGGCTGCACTTGCTCTGGCGATCGCCTGGCCGGCGGCGTTGTTCTGGGACGATCGCGGCCCGCTACGCGTGGCGATCGCCACCTTGTTCATCATCTTCGCGCTGGCGCTGGTCAGTTTGGGCGCGAGCTGGATGATGGGGCGGCCGCCGCGCACCAGGCGCGTCGTCGTACTGCACGTCGTCACGGCCGGTGTGGTCGCGGCGCTGGCCGCGCCGTTTGCGCTGACCTGGATACTCGCGACCGTGGCCGAGTACGAAGCGCAAGGCGCGGCCGAGCACTTCAGCCTGGCGATGTCGCTGGCGACGACGCCGTTGGCTCTGATGTTGGGGCTTCCGATAGTGCTGGCCTCGGGTCTCGTGTTCGCGTGGGTGGCGCTGACGCGCGGCGCCGTGCGCGACGATGCGGAGGATTGCCGCTCCCAGGTCCAGCCGTTCCGCTGATCAGCGCGCCCACATGCGCAGCAGGTTGGAGATGCTCTTATCCAACCGCAACAACTCTTCGCGGGCGACGCCAGCTTCGTCAAAACGCGCGCGGGCGACGGACAAATCGAACAGCGTTTCCCGCTGCGCGATGTCGGACACGTGGCTTTGAATCCAACCGACGGCGGCGAGGCGCACGCCACGCGTCACTGGCGCGACGTGATGGATTGAGCCGGCGGGATAGAGAATGGCGTCGCCCGCATCGAGGCCGATGGCTTGTTCGCCGAGCGCGGATTCGACGACGAGTTCGCCACCATCATAACCGTCGCGGTCAGCCAAGAAGATCGTGAAGGCAAGATCGGTGCGAAGCTTGTCGTCGCCTGCACCCATCAGCGCGTCGTCTGTGTGTGCCCCGTAAGTCATCCCCGGCTCGTAGCGCGAGAACAGGAGTCGCGAGATGCGGGCTGGCCGAGCGGCGATCTCAAACAACGGATGGCGGCGCAGCGCATCGACGACAAAACGTTCGAGTTCTTTGACGTGCGGATCGGCCCCATCGGCTTGCAGATTCTCCTTTACGCCGCGCGCGGCCGCGCCCGCCGTGCGCTTGCCGGAGGACCAGCGGATCGCGCCGAGTTCGGCGCGCACCCGTGCGAGATCTTCGGGCTCCAGCACCTGCTGCAGAATGACGCTCATGAGCCTCTATTGCGAATTAGTCGCAATTAGTCCAGCTTCCGCCTGAGCCAGGGCTGGGAGAAGCGCATGATCGTATGGAAGTTCAATCGCTGGCGCACGCTAGGGATCGCGGCGACGACTTTGGGGCTCGCAGCGTGCGGCGAAGGCGGCGAGGCGGGTGGCGAAGCTGGCGCGGGTGGCGAAGCTGGCGAGGCCGCTCAAGGCGAGGGCGGAGGCGCAACCCCCGCTGCCAACACTGGCGGCGAAGCTGGAGAAGCGGCGATCGGCGAAAGCGGCGGCGAGCACGGCGAGGCGGGCGTTGTGTCCGCATATGCAGGCCTCTCGGGAGATCAGCTGACGGCGCTGCGCATCCAGCATTTACGCGGTTTCGTGATGGCGGCGTCGAAAATGGTTGACGGGGCCGGCGCCTATCGCGGCGAACCGGCTGATGCGGCGGTGCTGGTTCAGCAAGGGTTGCTGGAGGTCTACGAGCCCGCCGCCGACCAGTTCGGCGCGCTCAACGCGGCGCCGGTGCGCGAGGCGGCCGCCGGCGGCGAACTCTCGCGCGAACAGCTGTCGCAGCGGTTGCGAACAGCGGAGGCCGAACTTTCACGCGCCATCGGGGCGCTCGATGTCGACGAGGCGCAGCTGGTCGTGCGCATGGTCGATATTTCGACGGGGCTTTATCAGCACGTTCTGGTCAATGGCGCCGCCGATCCGATCGAATATCAACACAGCCTTGGCGCAGCTTTGGCGGCGCAGAAGGCGCTGCAATTCGGTGAGGACGGAATGCGCAGCGACAACGCCGCCGCCTACGCGCGCGCCACGACGGAAATCAATCGCCTGGTAGCGCTGTGGCCATCGCGTGAACCGCCCGAAAATCCGGCGACCTATCAGCAGGTCCTCGTGCAAGGTTCACGCGTGCGGCTGGCGCTGTCGCCGTTTCTCTAGCGAGTAGCGAGTGGCGAATAGGAATTCGGGCAAGTCTACTCGCTACTCGCTATTCGCCATCCGCTTCAACAACACCGCCGCTTCGCCCTTATACTCAGCACGCGCGAATTCGCGATAAGCGGCCTTCTCCGCCACGCGATGCGAGGCCACGTTTTCGGGCGCGATCATGCAGACGAAATCGGTGCGGCCGAAGTGCCGCTCGGCCCAGCCCAGCATCGCGCGCACGGCTTCGGTGGCGTAGCCCTTGCCGTGCATCGCAGGCGTCAGCGCCCAGCCTTGTTCCGGCGTGTCGCCCAACGCCGGCAGGCCGCGCTTGAAATTGCCGAAGCCGCCGTCGCCGACATAGGCTCCGCCCGCCTTCTCCTCGATCAGCCAATAGCCGAATCCCATGAGCTTCCAATGGCCGGGAAAAGTCATGAATCGGCGCCACGAATCCTCCCGCGCGGATGGCTTGCCGCCGATGAAACGCGTCACGCGCTCGTCGGCCCACATCGCCGCCGAGTTCTCGAAGTCGCGCAGCTCATGCCCGCGCAAGCGCAGACGTTCCGTCTCGATCACAGGGACCATCACTCCTCCGCCAGCACCGCTTCCATGAGGCGCGTGGCGTCTTCACTGGCCCAATCGGCGCCGCCCGCCAAGCGGGCAAGCTCCTCGCCTTGGCGGTTGTAGATGATCGTCACGGGCATGCCGGCGGCTTGGAGATCGAACAGCACGCCGCGGGTCATGTCCTGCAGGAACGGCAGTGAGCCGCCGGACAGGCTGGCGAGATCGGCCATGGCTTTCTCGCGGTCGGCTTCGCTGTCGACGCTGACCGGCACAACGCGGATGCGGCCCTCGAAATTGCGCTGCATTTGGGCCAGCGACGGCATTTCTTCCATGCAGGGCGCACACCACGTGGCCCAGAGGTTCACGACGAGAATTTCGCCCCGATAGGCGGCGAGCGTGGCCTCAGCCCCTTGTGCGTCGCGCAGCGTGCGCGTCGGCAGCGGCGGCGGCGCATCCATGACATAAAGCCGCTGCATGTCGCCCCGCGCGAATCGGCTCAAGCCTTGACCTGCTTCGGGCTTTGAAGCGGCGGCGAAAACCACGTAAAGGACGGCGATCGCCCCCGCCGCCAGAAGCGTCAGTGCAGCCCACAGCGCCCAGGGTTTCTGCGGGGGCGCGGAGTTTGCGTTCGTGTCCAATTCTTCTTCCTCAGGCGGCGGTCAAAAAATGTGGGGCGGGCGCTTCGCCGCCCAGCCGGCCGACGCCCTGCAAGCCATCAACGCTTCGATCGATATCGACAAGCGCTTGTGGCGCGAAGACATCGAAGGCTCGAAAGCGCATGCGGCCATGCTGGCGGCGCAAGGGATTATTACGGCGGATGACAATGTCGCGATACAGACCGGCCTGGACCAGATTGCCGCGGAGATCGCCGCGGGGACGTTCCAGTTCTCGGCAGCGTTGGAGGACATCCACCTCAACATCGAAGCGCGGCTGACAGAGCGGATCGGCGACGCCGGCAAGCGCCTCCATACGGCCCGCTCGCGCAACGATCAGGTGGCGACGGACTTCAAGCTCTGGACCATGCGCGCCGCGCGTGAAGCCGCGGACGGCTTGCGAGTGCTGCAACAGACGCTGGTGAAGCAGGCTGACGCGCATGCGGACTGGATCATGCCGGGCTTCACCCATCTGCAGACAGCGCAGCCGATTACATTAGGCCACCATCTGCTTGCTTACGTGACAATGCTGGAGCGTGACCGCGTCCGCGTCATCGGCGGGGCGCTCGAGGCGGCGTGGGAATGCCCGCTCGGGGCCGCGGCCCTGGCCGGTACGGGCTACAGGATCGATCGCGATGCGACTGCGCATGCGCTGGGTTTCCACGCGCCGGCCAGCAATTCGCTGGACGCCGTTGGCTCGCGTGATTTCGCCTTGGCGGCGCTGAGCAATCTCTCGATCTCGGCGACGCACCTGTCGCGGCTGGCGGAAGAGATTGTGCTGTGGACCTCGCCGCAATTCGGCTTTGCGCGGCTCAGCGATGCGTGGTCGACCGGTTCCTCGATCATGCCGCAGAAGCGCAACCCCGATGCGGCGGAACTGATCCGCGCGAAGGCGGCTCGCATTAGCGCGGACTTCACCGCACTCAGCGCGATCGTGCAGAAGCTGCCGCTCGCCTACGCCAAGGACTTGCAGGAGGACAAGGCGCTCACCTTCTCCGCGTTCGATGATTTCGCGCTCTCGCTCACCGCCATGATCGGCATGGTCGAAACCATCCGGTTCAACCGCGAAGCGATGCGCACCGCGGCCACAAAGGGTTATTCCACGGCGACTGACCTCGCCGACTGGCTGGTGTGCGAACTCAAGACGCCGTTCCGCGAGGCGCACGAGATCACCGGCAAAATCGTGCGCCGCGCCGAGGACGCAGGTGTTGCCGAATTGGCTCAGCTGCCTCTCAGCGAATTCCAGGCCGTCGATCCGCGCATTACCGACGCCGCGCGGGCGCTGTTGACGGTTGAAAAATCGGTCGAGAGCCGGGATAGCTATGGCGGGACCGCCCCGCAGCGCGTGCGCGAGCAGATCGAGCGGTGGAAGGAGATGTTCGTATGAGCCGCGTCGTTTTGGGCTTCGTCGCGCTGACCATGCTGTCGGCTTGCGGCATCAAGGGCGATCTCGAACGCCCCGATCCGCTATGGAACAGCGAAGACGTGATCCGGCGCGAATGCGAACGCCAAGCCGCGAACAACGAAGAGCAAGACCCGCGCTGCGCGCAATATCAAACCGGCGTGCAGACGCCTTAGGGCGACCAAGACGTGACGAGACATTTCATCCCTCGTCCTCCCGGGACAATGCGCAGCATTAAACCCGGGACCCAGGGGCAAACGCCGCGCTCTACGATCCCCTGGGTTCCGGGCTCTCGCTTCGCGAGCATCGGAATGACGACGTTCTTCGCACACGTCCAACTTCAATGAACCACTTCGAATACCAAAACGGCCACTTGTGCTGCGAAGAGGTGAAGCTGGCTGACATCGCTGACACGGTCAGCACGCCGGCCTACGTGTACTCGACCGCAACGCTCGAGCGTCACTACGATGTATTTCGCGGCGCTTTCGCGCCGCGCGATGTCCTGGTGGCGTTTGCGGTCAAGGCGAACGCCAATATCGCCGTGCTTGCGACCCTCGCGCGCAAAGGCGCCGGAGCTGACACGGTGAGCCAGGGCGAGGTCGAGCGTGCGCTGACGGCGGGCGTTCCGGCCGACAAGATCATCTTCTCCGGCGTCGGCAAGACGGAGACCGAGCTTGCCTTCGCCGTGCGCGCGGGCGTGCATCAGATCAATGTCGAGAGCGTCGCCGAACTGGAAACACTTTCGCGCGTCGCAGCGGCGCTGAACAAGAAACCGGCGATCGCCATTCGCGTAAACCCGGATGTCGGCGCCGGCGGACACGAGAAAATCTCCACCGGCAAGGGCGATGCGAAGTTTGGCGTTTCACCCGAGCAAGCGCTGGCGCTCTATGCGCGCGCGACGGAAGACAAGCATCTCGACGCCAAAGGGCTCGCCGTTCATATCGGCAGCCAGATTCGCGATCTGGCGCCGCTGGAGGCGGCGTTTCGGGTGATGCGCTCTCTCGCGGAGCGGTTGCGCAATGAGGGCGGCGAGATCGAGCGGCTCGATCTGGGCGGCGGGCTTGGCGTCCCCTACTTCAACGAACCCGATCCGCCTGCTCCGTCCGAATACGCGGCGATGGTCGAGCGCGTGTTTGAGGATTTCGACGTTGCGCTTTCGTTCGAGCCGGGGCGGATGATCGCGGCGAACGCCGGTGTGCTGATTTCACGCGTCGTTCGCTTGCAAGATCGCCCCCGCCCCATCGTGGTGCTCGATGCCGCGATGAACGATCTCATCCGGCCGGCGATCTATGACGCCTATCACGGCATCAAGCCGGCGCTCGAACCTGCGGCGGGCGCAGAAGAGCGTGCATATGACGTCGTCGGTCCGATCTGCGAAACCGGCGACACGTTCACGCGCAACCGCATGCTGCCGCAGTTGCAGGAGGGCGATCTCGTCGCGTTCATGACCGCGGGAGCCTACGGCGCGGTGATGGCGTCGACCTACAATGCGCGGCCACTGGCGCCCGAAGTGCTGGTGCGCGGCGACAGGTTCGAGGTCGTGCGCCGGCGCTGGGAAATTGCGGATCAGCTGGCATTAGAAAAGCTGCCGCCATGGCTGGAGGAAAGCCGATGAAAGTCATCGTGGCCGCCGCCGCGCTTGCGCTTGCCGCATGCGCCTCCGCCCCCGTGCCAGCTACGCCCCAGGATGCGTTCTTCGCCAACCTGCGCGCGTTGTGCGGGCAGAGCTTCGCCGGCCGCGTGGTGACGTCCGATGCGGCGGACGCGAATTTCGCCAGCCAGCCGCTGGTGATGCAAGTGCGCGAATGTAGCGACGACGCGATCCGCGTGCCGTTCCATGTCGGCGAGAACCGTTCCCGCACCTGGGTGATCACGCGAACGGAGGCGGGCCTGCGGCTAAAGCACGATCACCGGCACGAGGATGGAACGGAGGACACGCTCACGCAATATGGCGGCGACACGGTGAGCGAAGGAACGGCGCAGCGGCAGGAGTTTCCTGCGGACGATTTCTCCAAGGACCTGTTCACACAGAACAACATTCCGCAATCGGTGGCGAACGTGTGGGCCGTCGAAGTGCATCCCGGCCGCATGTTCGCCTACGAACTCCGGCGGCCGAACCGACACTTCCGTGTCGAGTTCGACCTCACGCGTCCGGTCGCCTCACCACCGTCGCCTTGGGGTGCGGAATAAGCTCAAACCCCGGCGAACTTGATGTCGGCGCCGAGCCCACGCTCGAGCGCGCGTTCGAAAATAAGAGCAGCGCTGGCGGCGTCTTCGATGGCCGTCCCCGTTGAGTCGAACAGCGTGATCTCGTCGGCGCGCTCGCGGCGTGCGCAGCGGCCGGATACCAAAGCCGCGAGATCGCCGCGCACGTCCTCCCGCGCCATGGCGCCGGCGGCGATGGCGTGGCGGAGATCGCCCATCACGACGCACTGCGCGAGCACGTCGGCGTAAACGCATGCGCGGGCCATCAGCGCCGGCGCGATCTCGTTCTTGTGCGGCGCATCGGCGCCGACGGCGGCGATGAACGCGCCCACAGGCACGTCGGCCACGTCCAGAAACGGCGCCGATGCGGACGTCGCGGTTATGATGATATCTGCGTGCGACGTGGCGTTGCCCGGCGCCCGCGCCGTGCGCATCTCCACGCCGAACGCCTCGCGCGCCTGGAAGGCGAAGGCGGCTGCCTTGCCGTGGTCGCCGTCCCACGCCGCGCCTTCGAGCAGAGAGAAGAGATCGGCAAACGCTTCCAGATGCGCCCAGGCTTGCGCGCCGCAGCCGCAGAACGCGATCGAGGCGCTATCCTGGCGCGCGAGATGGCGTGCCGCGAGTGCGCTGGCGGCGGCGGTGCGGCGCAAGGTGACTTCGATCGAGTCCATGATCGCCAGCGGCGCCCCGGTGCGCGCGTCCGAGAGCAAAATCAGGCCCTGAATGGTCGGCTGATCGATGTTGGCCGGAAAGTTGCCGTTGAACTTGAGCACGGCGTAGGCGCTGCGCTCGTTCTCGATCAAGGCGCCCTTGGCGTGGAAGCCGCCGTTCTCGGCGGCGAGGTAAAGCGGCGCGGGCGATGACGCCCGGCCCTCATTCGTTGCACGAAATCCGCTTTCTACCGCGGCAAGATAATCTGAAGGCGACATCAGCATTGCGATGTCGCGCTGGTTGAGAAGTCTGACAGCACCATCCATAGCGCCTCTCCTGCGCGCCTTGCGGCGCGCCGTTGAAGCAGAGCTTGGACGAGGATCGTCTGCGGGGAGCCTGCATCCCCGGCTTGCGGAGCGGCGTTGCGGGCGCGCCCTCCGCTACACTACAGCGCCAGCACCGGCGCGTCGACCTGAACGGCGCCGCGTTCCACGACTGGGAATTGATAATTCTGCTGGCCGTCCTGCGTCGATGCCGAAATACTTTCTTCGCGGGCAAACTCGCGCCGCACATAGGCGCCCAGTTCGCCCGCAGTGATGACGCGGTCGTGGTTTTCATCGGCGCCGCCGGATAGCCCGGTCTGGATGAAGTGCGAGAGGAATCCACCCGCTTCAAACTTCTCGGCGACGGAGCTGGTCAGATCTTCCTCGGAGCTGAACAGACCCATAACGCCAGGGCGACTGACGACATCGCGCGCGAAGCCGCCACTGAAGCAGGAATCGAGGATCAGCAGCGAGGTTTGCGCGCGCACGTTCTGGAACAGCGTGTTCATCTCGTCGTCGGTGATGGCGCCATCGACCATTTCGATCGTTTCGTCCTTGCCGTCCGGCTCGGTCGCGCTGACGCTGCCGCGCACCTGATTGCCGTGGCCCGAATAGAAGAAGAGGAAGAGATCATCCGGCCCGGCCGCCGCAGCGACGCGCTGAATTGCCGCGCGAACATTGGCGCGCGTCGCCTGGCCGTCGAGCAAAGTCACGCTTTCGGGCGCAAGCCTGCCCTGGCGCTGCAGCGCCTGTTGTAGTTTCCGCGCGTCCTCCGCCGTCAGCGGCAGATCGTTGCCGCTGCCGGGATAGTCCGAGATGCCGACCATGACCGCGAACACGCGCCGCGCGGAATCAGAAGCGGAGACTTGTGGCGCCGCGCCCTGCTGCAGCGTCACGACGTATGCGCCGCGTTCGCCCGGCTGATAGGAGGTTGCACCAATCCGGTACTGTCCCGTTTCGGCCAAAGTCGTTTCGATGCGGGCGTTGGTGTCTCTGCCCGGGGCGACATCGTCATTGTCTTCCTGGGCGCCGGACGGCGCGAGCAGAATGAGGTAGGGATCCATTGCGGTCGAGCGCATATCGATGACGACGCGCTGCCCGGCTTCGCCCTGGAAGCTGAACGTGTCGATGAACTCGCCGCTTTGCAGCTGGGTGTCGCCTTGCGCCAGTTCGCCGTTCATCGTCTGGCCGGCGGTGAAGGTCTGTCCGGCGTCCCCGGCGAGCGCATCGCTCGGCGTGCTCGCCTGCGCTGGGCCGATGTTGAGCTGATAGGCGCCGCTTTCGCCAGTTGCGTATGACGTCACGTGGATGGTGTAAGCGCCGTCCGCCGGCAAGGTGGTGACAAGGCGGCTATTGCGCGTGCCGCGCTCGACATCATCGTCGTTGAATTCACCAAAGTTATTCGGCCCGCTGATTGCGACATAGGTGTCGAATTGCGAGGAAGTCAGGCTGATCTCGACGTGCTGACCGGCCAGGCCCTGCAGCGGATAGGTGTCGGTGAATTCGCCGGACGAGAGCTGCGTGTCGCCTTGCGCCAGTTCGCCGGAGAATTGTTGCGGCGTCACCGGCGGGCCGCTGCCGGGTTGCGTGCTCGCCACCGCCGGTGCTTCACCTGTGCGTTCGACTAGGAGCTGGTAGGCGCCGGTTTGATTGCGGCTGAAACTGGTGACGTAGACCTGTGCCGTGCCGTTCTCGGGAAATGTGATGTTCAGGCGCGAGTTGTAGCTGCCGCTGCCGTCATCGTCGTTGTCTTGCGACAACGAACCGGGGCCGCGGACATAGAGGTAAGGGTCGAACGCCTCGGAGGTGAGCGTGATCGTGAACTGCTCGCCCTCGCGGCCGTTGAGCTGATAGACATCCGCCACCGCGTTGTTCTGATCGGACTTCGTTTCGGACGCTTCGAGCGTGCCGCTGACCGTTTGTCCGGGCTGCAAACCGCCGCCACCGAGCTGGCCGCACGCCATCAGGGCTGTCGCACAAATCGCCGCCGCAACTGTCCGAATCTTCATGACCTTCCCCCGAAACGAACCGCGCGAACCTTAGACCCGGGCCGGGGGCCGTCAACATGGGGAACCTCGGGGCTTGGCTGCGTCTTTGCGAGCGATGGTCATGGTTTGGCTCAAAACGGGCTGATACCGTTCGGGGTAGCGGATGAAGCACCAGGACGCCCTCGACCAGCTCGCCCGGGACACGGCGCGCGCCAAAGGCCGGCTCGCGGTCGAGCGGCTGTTGCGGGCGGGATTCTCGTTGCTGGGCGCGGTGGCGGTGTGGGCAGTGTTCGCGCTCGTCGGCGGACACGAGCGGCTGCCGCTGCTGCTGCAAAGCCTGAGCGCTCTGTTTGCGGTTCTGTTCTTCGCTTGGCTTGCCGTGCGGGCGCGCCGCGCTTGGCAGGCGCCGACCGAGGATGAAGCGCGCGCGCGGCTCGCCGCGGACTCGCGGCTCGACACCGGCGTGTTCGATGCCCTGCGCGATCAGCCTACGCGCTACGACCCATTCGCGGTCGCACTGTGGGCCCGTGAGCGCGAGCGTGTGCTGGAGCAAGCCGATCGGCTGAGGCTCGGACCGCCGCGGCCGCGGCTCGATGAACTCGATCCCTACAGGCTGCGCTATGTGCTCGCCGTCGCGCTCCTCGGCGCGTTCGTGATCGCAGGCGGACAGTCCGGCGACAGGCTCGCACGCGCGTTTCTGCCCGACCCTGGCCCGCTACTTGGCGACAAAGAGATGGCGATCGAAGCCTGGGCGGCGCCGGCGGAGTACACCAACGCGTCGCCAGTTTCGCTGAGTGACCTGATCGGCCAACGCGTCGTCACGCCGCCATCGATCCGCGCGACAGTGCGTGTTAGCGGCCCGACCGGCGCGCCGCTTCTGGTCTACAGCGGACAAGGCGGCCGGCGGAGCGCGCGCTTCACGCGCGCGGCCGACGGCGCCTGGGAAGCGCAACTCGACATTCCTGGACGGGGCGATCTCCGCGTCGTGCGCTTCCACACCCACGCGCGTTGGCGGCTCCTACCCGCGACGGACGCTGCGCCGCGCGCCGCGTGGGGCGCGCCCATCGCTACGCTTTCGGACGAGATGGTCAATCTTTCCTGGCGCGCGCGCGACGATTACGGAGTGCGGCGTCTTGCGCTGCGCGTTCGCCCGCTCAATCCCCCGCCCGGTCTGGCGCGCGCTGATGCGGTGGACACCGAGCTCGAAGCGCCTGCGGGCGACCCGCGTGAAGTCGAGGCCGAAACTGAACTCGATCTCGCCGCGCACCCCTATGCGGGTATGGAAGTCGAAGCCCGCATCGTCGCCTTCGACGCGCTCGGACAGGAAGGCGTGAGCGAAGCGCTGCGCATGACGTTGCCGGAAAAAATCTTCCTGCAGCCGCTGGCGCGCGCCGCGATCGAGATTCGCCGTCATGTTCTGGCGGAACGTCGTCCGTACCAGCGCGGCCCCCGCACCGAGCGGCGTACGATGCCAGCCGGCGATATCCTGCTCGGCAACGAGCGAATCGAAGTGCGCGACTATGATCGCCGCCCGGCGCTTCGCCGTGCACCCGAAGGCGTCCGTCGCGCCGCGCGACTGATCGATGCGCTGACGATGGAGGCGCAGGACGGATATTTCCGCGACCTTGCGGTCTATTTCGGGTTTCGCACCGCGCGTTCGCAGCTCGCCGTCGCTGAGAGTATCGAAGAAACCGATGTCGCTGCCGATACCTTATGGCGAACGGCGCTGCGCGCAGAGTATGGCGGCGCAGCAGATGCACGCCGCGCGCTTGAGGAAGCGCAGCGGCAACTGGCGGAGGCCCTAGCGCAAGGCGCGCCGCAAGAGCGCATCCGGCAATTGCTCGAGGCGCTGCGCCGGGCTACGGAAAACTACATGCAGGCGCTAGTTCAGGAAGCGATCCGCAATGGCGAAACGCCACAGAACCTGGAAGACACCGAAGACCAAGCGACGCTGAGCGAGCGCGACATTCAGGACATGCTGCGCCGCGTGCAGGAGCTGAGCGAACAAGGCCGCAACGCCGAAGCGCAGGCGTTGCTGCAGCAGCTCTCGCAAATTCTTGCGAATCTCGACGTGCAACTCGCGGAGGGCGGCGAGGGCGAAGGCGAACCTGGAAGTGAAGATCAGCAGATGCAGCAGAGCATTGACGAGCTCTCCGAAACCATGGGCGAACAACGCGCGCTGCGCGACGAGACGCGCCAGCAACAGCAGGACGGCCAGGGCGGCAGCGGCGGCGAGCAACAAGGCGGCCAGGGTGGCGACGATCTGGCGGAGCGCCAGGCGCAATTGCGCCGAGGCTTGGCGCAAGCCCAGCGTATGGCCGACGATGCGGGTGCTGCGCCCAGCGACGATCTGAACGCCGCCGGCGAGGCGATGCGGCGCGCGGAAGAGGCGCTGCGGCGTGGCGATCTCGAGGGCGCGGAGGCGGCCCAAAGTGCGGCGCTCGAAAACCTGCGCGAAGGCGCTGAAGCCTTGGGCGCAGAGATGCGCGAACGCGGCCGCCAGAGCGAAAACGAAGGCTCTGGCGGCAACCGCGATCCGCTGGGACGGGCGACAGGCGCCGGCAACAGCGACGGCGAGGGCTATGTGCCGACCGAATCCGACCCGGTGCGGGCCCGCGAGATCTTCGACGAAATCCGCCGCCGGGCCCAGGATCCCAACCGTCCCGAAGCCGAGCGCGAATATCTGCGACGGCTGCTGGATCGCTTCGGCGACAGCTGAGCCTTGAAAACACCACAGCACGCTTCACTTTAGCTCCGTTCACCGGAGGGTCTGCATGCGCACTTTTTTGCTTACGACTGCGGTCGTCGCTTTGCTCGCGGCGTGCACGCCGCCTGCGCAGCAGGAACGGCCGGAGACACCGCCCGGCCCGCAGGTGGTTGCATGCAACGACGTTGCCCCGGACGCATCGCGACAGATCGGAGTTGAGGACGCTGTGGCCGCCGCGGCGGCCGCTTCGGAATTACGCGGCGGCGCGATCACGCCTGGCACGTACGATCTGGTGCGCGCTGCGCGCATCGGCGCGGCGACCGGTTGGGACGGCACGCGCGCCGTCGCGCTCGCGGTCAGCGAAGATGCGTCCGGCGCCGTAACGTTCAACTGGGCGGGCGCGGCGCCTGGCGGCGAAACCGACCGTTGGACTGCTACATTCAACGACTCCGGAGCGCATCCCATCGTTTCATACACGTGCGGACGCATGGGCGACGTGGCGGCGGAGTTCGCGGCGACGCAAACCTCCCTGCAGCTGCGATTGCCCGACGGCGCCAACGGCCAGCTCTCGATGGATTTCGAGCGCCGGCGATAGCGCTCACCACTCGTCGCCCGCCTCGGCGAGTAGCGCTGCGTATAGCTCGACGCCGCGACGGAACTCGCGCATGCGAAGGTTCTCGTTTGGCGCGTGCTGGTTGTTGTCGGGGTTGACGATCGGCACGATCACGAATGGCGTCCCGAGCACCTCGCCGATGGGCGCGATGGGCAAGCTGCCGCCCATCAGCGGCGCGATGCTGACCTCATCGTTGGTGACCGAGCGCATGATGTCGACGACCCGGCGCACACCACGGTGGTTCATGTCCGCGGCAGCGGCTGGATAGCCCTGCTCGCTCCAGTCGAACCGCGCCAGACGTTGATGATCGCGGCGCTCCTGCTCGCTGGGCTGTTCGCCCTGCACCAAGTGATAGCCCTGGCGCTGCAGGTGGCGCTGGATCGCGGTGCGCGCCTCCGCCGGTTCGAGGCCCGGCGTGAGGCGCAGATCGAAGCCTGCGGTTGCGGCCGGATCGATGGCGTTTCGTTGCGGACCGACGCCGCCATAACTCAGCTGTGTGACATTGAGCGCCGGGCGCAGCACGGACTCGCCGTAGCTCAGCCCCGATTCGGTGGCGGCGATCTGGGGACCGGAGAGCATCACCTCATCGTCGAAACCGAAACGCGCCAGTTCACGAGACTCGCGCGACGGCGGATCGGCATCCATGCCCTCGATGAGGATGCGGCCATCGTCGGCGCGCATAGTGGAGATGAGATGCGCAAGCCGCGCGCCGGGATTGGGTGCGACATTGCCGTAATGGCCGGAATGAAGACTGGTCGCCGCGCCGAACACAGTGATGCGGAAGCTGACGACACCGCGCACGCCAAGCGACACCCGCGCGATGCCGCGCGGGTCGATGGGGCCGTCGCCAAAAATCCATAGGTCGGAAGCGAGCAGGTCGCGGTGCGTCTCGAGCGTGCGCGCGAGATTGGGAGACCCCGCCTCCTCCTCACCTTCGAGGAAGAACTTGAGGTTGGCCGAGTTTGGCAGGCCCGCTGCACGCAAGGCGTCGATCGCCGCAAGCATGGCGACGATCGGGGCTTTGTCGTCGCTGGCCGAGCGCGCGTAGATGCGGGCCTCGTCCGCCAACGGATATTGCGCGGCGGCCCACGGAATGATCGCCGAGCCGTCCTCCGCGCGGCCGCCGCGCAGCGTTGGTGTAAATGGCGGCGTGATCCAGGCGTCGATCGGCTCGACCGGCTGGCCATCGAAGTGCGCGTAAAACAACAGCGTGCGCTCCGCGCCGGGCGCGGCGAGTTCAGCGTAGACGGACACAGGCGCATCAGGCGTTTCGAGAATACGCGCGGCGATGCCACGGCGCTCGAACATGGCCGCGAGCGCCTCGGCATTGCGGCGGATGTCGGCCGGGTTTGACGCGACGTTCGGCAACGCCAACAGATCGCGGAGTTCGGTCACGATCGCTTCTTCGTTCGCAGCGACGTGCGCGCGCGCAGCGTCCATCGCCGCGGTCATCTCGGCGCTCGGCGGCGCAGCCGGATCGGCGGCGGTACTACGCGGCTCACAAGCCGCGACCGCTGTCAAAGCGAAAGCAACCGCAATCCAACGCATCGCACGTCCTCCTGAGCGGCTTGTCTAAGTCAGCGATACGAGGTTTTTTCCTTGCGCGTCGATTAATCCAGCGCAGCAATATAAGGTAGACCGCGATAGCGGCCCCTGTCGTCCATGCCGTAGCCGACGAGGAAGTCGCCCGGCGCGTCCCAGCCGATGGCGTCGATCGGTTCGTTCAGGGCTTGGGGTTTACGCACGAAGGCGCAAGCAAGGGTTTGCGTGGCCCCCTTCGCGACCAGGTGTGTGCGCGCGTAGGCAATGGTGCGGCCGCTGTCGAACACGTCGTCCACGATCAGCACGCCGCGGCCTTCGACGGAGCGGGAAATGTCGGCGCGCACAACGACCTTGCCGCTGGTCTCGCGCGCGTCGCGATAGCTTTCGAGCCAAAGTGAATCGTAGATCGGATGACGCCCGCGCGTTTCCAGCGCGCGCATCAAGTCAGCTGCGAACGGGATGGCGCCTTGCAGCAGCGCGACGACTGTCCAGGCATCATCGACCTGCGCCGAAAAGCGATCAGCCAGCGCATTGACGCGCTGGCTGATCTCTTCCGCAGAAAGAAGGATACGCAACTCAGCCGGCGGTGAAGCGCGGCGCGAGGCCGTCCACCGGGCCAAGCTCGCTCGTCGTCGTCGCACTCGGATCGATCAATTCATGAGCAGGGTCGAGCGGCTGATCGAGCAGCAATTCGTCTTGCGGCGCAGTCGCCGGCGAAACGTGCGCAGGGCCTCCGGCGGACGCCATGTCGGAGAAACTCGCGAACGTTGCTTCGAGATCGACCGCGTCGGCTGGCGGGTTCGCGACGCGGATCTGGAACGGAACCGCAGCGCCCGCCGATATCGGTTGATCGGTGATCGCATTCACGAGTTCAAAGATCTCATGCGAACGCGTGTCGCGCAGCGAGATGCGCACCGGGGGCACAAGTTTGTCGTCGCGGCCAATATTGCGGACTTCGCCGCTGACCACGAGCACCGGGGTCGCGCCTTCGAAGTCGCGCTCGACGGCAAGGTCGTAGAATTCGAGGCCATAAACATTGACGTCGAGACCGAGCGCGGCGAACGCGCTGGCGGAACGCGGCCACAACTCGGCGACGTCCTGTCTGAACATCACCATGCCGGTGGCGCTTGCCGCGAGGGCCGCACCCGTCGCGCCCCAAACGGCGACAGCTGCGCGCGCGCGGTCGCGGCGCATGCGGTCAGCCTGCTGCTGACGGAATTTCGCGGCGGCCGACGGCGCTGGACCCGGTTGCTCGGCCGCCCGGCGCAATCTTTCGACACGTTCACGTGTCAAAGGTTCGCTCGCGGGCGCTTCGGACGCCCGCGCCACGGGACTCTCCGCCGGCGCCCGCAGTTCAAGCTGCGGCTCGGCAAACCAGGAGAAACCGCATGCGGCGCAACGGACCGTCCGGCCAGCCGGACCGATCGCTGCGTCATCCGCATAATAGCGGGTCGAGCAAGACGTGCAGGTTAGGATCATGGTAACGATACGTTCAGCTGCCCCAATAACCGTCTTCGATGCATTGATTCTACTTAGCTTGTCCAGTCATGGCCCGTCCCCGCGCTAGTATTGAAACCGATTTATTCGAGCGCGGCGTACTCGTCCGCCTCTCGAATGTTGACGCCGGTTACGGCGCCTCCACCGTTCTGATGGGTATCGACTTCGAAGCCCGCGCCGGAGAAGTTAATTTTATCACCGGCCCCGCTGCAGCTGGTAAGACTACATTTACTCATCTCTTGCGGCTAGCTCTGCCGCCCCGCTCTGGAAAAAGTGTAATCTTGGGCGTGGACGTGATGCGTGCGCGTGCACGTGAGATCGCCGACGCCAAGAAACGCATCGGCTATGTCGCTGAAAATCCGGTCTTCATCGAGCAATGGTCCACATTCGACAACATCGCCATGCCGTTGCGCATGCTTGGGCAGAAGCCGCGCGATTATGACCACGACGTGCGAGAACTTGTGGATTTCGTCGGTCTCGGCGGCGCCTCGGAATTGCCTGTGGAAAAACTTTCGGGCGCGGAACGGCGCCGGGCGGCCATAGCGCGTGCGCTGGCGGCCAAGCCCAATCTCATTCTCGCGGACGACCCTACCGCCGGGATGTCGCCAACAGACGGGCGCCGCATCGTCAAGCTTCTTTCCGAAATGCGCCGCGTCGGTGCGGCCGTTGTGATCGCGAGCCAGGACGACACGTTGACCGATGTTGCGCCGATGTGGGTCTGGCGCATCGATCGTGGCCGGCTCACTGCGCCCGAGCAGACCCAGGCCGCGGCGGAGGCCTACGAATGAAGAACCCATTCGTCGGCATGGAGCGGTCGCTGTTCTGGACGCTCGCCTTCGCGGCGTTCGCGGCGGCGGCCGTTGGGATTGTGGCGCGCGCGGCAGACCGCGTGGCCGTGGACTACGAACAGACGCGCAGCAATTACGCTATCGTCCGCGTCTTGGCGCCGGATGGGCCGGTCGGCATGGCGGCGGCAGAGACCGCGCTTGCGCGTGCGCCGCACGTGACCAGCGCCGCGCCGATGACGGCGGGGCGCGCGGCCGCCCTGCTCGGCGAGGCGAGCGGCGAGAGCATCGATCCCGCCAATGTGCCCGACCTCCGGCTGATAGAGATCGAACTGGCGGCGACAGCGCCACACATCGATGTCTCGGGCGACATCGTCGCCGCGCTCGCAGGCGGTGGTGTTACTGCTGAAGTGATCGAGGCGCCGGACGATGCAAGCGGCGGCGGGCTCGCCGCTCGTGTGCGTAACGCTGCATTCTGGGGCGCCGCGGTCTTCACCGCGATGATGGCGGTCATCGTGTGGCTCGCAGCGCGCGGGCTTGCGGCGCGGCGACGCGAAATGGTGACGGTGATGTGCGACCTCGGCGCCACGCGAAGCCAGACCGCCGGCCGCATCGCCGATGAAGCGGCGGTGATTGGGCTCTACGCCGGCGCGGTGGGCGGCGCCTTCGCGGCTGTCGCAGGCTTAATCGTCATGCTGCTGGTCATTCCCGGCGCCAGCCTCAACACTGTCGCGAGCATGATTCTGCCCGTCGACCTCGTGCCCGTCGTGGCGACGCCGCTGGGCGCAGCGATCGCGGCCGGCGCGGGCGCGCGTGCGGCGGCAGGCGCATTTCACGCGCAAGCCGCGAGGCTCGGCTGATCATGCGCATCTTGCTCTGGGTGGCCGTTCTCGCAGTGATCGTATTCGTCGCCGGCTTCTGGAGCTTCGCCGAGAACGTCCGCGAAGACCCAGCAGAGCCGCCGCAGGCCGAGGCGATCGTCGCGCTTACCGGCGGCTCCCTCGATCGGCTCACCACCGGCGTGCGGCTGCTGGAAGAGCACAAAGGCGAGCGCTTGCTGATTTCCGGCGTTAATCGCATCGTCACGGACGAAGAACTCTATCACGCGCTCAACGTCGATCCGGCGATCGGCGAATGCTGCATCGATGTGGGACGTTCGGCAGTCGACACTCTCGGTAATGCGTCGGAGACCGCGGCGTGGGCGCGCGAGCACAACTACACGCGCATCATCCTGGTGACTGACGATTATCACATGCCGCGCAGCCAGGCGGAACTCGAACTTGCGCTGCCGGAAGCCGACATCCATCCCTATCCCGTCCGCACCCGCTGGACTGACCCCAAACTCTGGCGCAGCGACCTCGGTGCAGCGACGCGGCTTGGTGCGGAGTACGTGAAATATCTTGTCATTCGCGGGCGGGAAGCGTTGATCGGCCTCGGCGCCAAGCCTGAGCAGCCGGACGACGCATGAGACTTATCCGTTCGATTATTTTCGCCATCTGGCTCTACGCTTCGATGGCCGTGATCGGTTTGACGCTCTGGCCGTTCGTGATCGCTGACGACCGGCACGTTTGGACGGCGCTGCGTTCATGGGGACGCGCCACTATCTGGGGCTTGCGCTGGATTATCGGCGCACGAGTTTCGTTCGAAGGCCTCGAATACGTGCCGCAAGGCGGCGCGCTGATCGCCATGAAGCATCAGTCGATGCTCGACACCATCGCGCCGTCCCTGTTCTTGCCGCGGCCTGTCTATGTGTACAAAGCCGAGCTCGGCAATGCCCCGGTGATGGGCGCCTATCTCAAGCGCAACCAGATCGGCGTCGATCGCGGCGGCCACGCCAAAGCGCTGAAGAGCATCGTCCGCGGCGCGCGGGACGCTGTGGCCCGCGGCGGCCAAGTGCTGATCTTTCCGGAAGGCACGCGCCAGGAACTTGACGCGCCGCCAGACTACAAGCCGGGGATCGCGGCGATGTACAAGGATCTCAACCTGCCGGTGACGCCGGTCGCGCTCAACACCGGCCTCATCTGGAAACCGAGAGGTGTCATGCGCAGCCCCGGCCATGTTGTATTCAAGGTGCTGCCGCCCATTCCCGCGGGTCTGCCGCGGGACGAATTTATGCGGCAATTGGAGCGTGTCATCGAAAGCGAGAGCCAAGCCTTGCTGCCGCCCGATAAGCGTCGCACCGTAGGCCCATGAAGGGTCGCAATCTTTGGCTCATTGTTCCCTGGGCGCTGTTCGTGTTGGCGGCGCTGGGGTGGGTCTTCTACTGGCATTTCGTCGCCAACGAAGCGGAGCGACGCGTGCGCGGTTGGGCGTTCGAACAGAACGCGGGCGGCGCAACCGTCGAGATCGAACGCATCGTGCGCCACGGCTTTCCCGCGCTCATGCGTCTCGAACTCCAAGGCATGAGCTATGCCGCCGCCCGTGGCGGCTGGCGCGCCGAGACCGCGCGCGCCGATCTGCACGTGAACCTGTTGAACCCGCAGCACATCACGCTCGAAGCGGGAGCGCCAATCTCCATCTCGCGCGCCAACGGCGCCACCACCAACATCACCGCCGATGCGCTGATCGCGACCATGCGCACGCAAGACAACGCGCTCGTCTCGGCCGGGGTCGAAGCGGACAATTTGGTGCTCGACGATCCGGCCGAAGAAGGCGTGCTCCACGCAACGAAAATCATCGCTAGCGTGCGGCCCGATGCGCGCGCTGCCGGCGAGTATCAATTCGCGTTCCAGGCCAACGCGCTGACGCTGCCGCGTCCCGTCCGCAGTTTCGAGACCTTCGGGCTCGAGGCGCCCTTGCTGCGCGCGGCGATCGTGATCACCGAGGGCGCGCTGATGCTGCAATCTTCACCTGGCGACCCGCTCGGCCCATGGCGCGAAGGGGGCGGGCGGATGCGGTTTGAAGCGTTGGAACTGGATTGGGGTCCGCTGCACACAATCGGTACGGGCGAAGGCGGGCTGGATGATCAGCGCCGCCTCGAAGGAAGATTGGTGCTGCCGGTGGAGCGACCCGCGCCGGTGCTCACAGCCATCGCCAATGGGCCGCGGGTCGACGATGACGCGCGTCGCGCCTTGAGCCTGCTCGCCGCGGGCTATGTCGTCACCGGCGAGGACATCACGCTCGACCTCGGCGCCGACGATGGGATCATGCGGATCGAAGGCTTGCCAGTGCGGTCGCTGCCGTCGGTCTATTAGGTGTTCGATCTGCGCATCGAGCGCCGCATGGGCGGGCCGATGTGCGAGGTTCGCATCGGCGCGCGCGCCGAGGATGTTCCAATCGACTTGGAGGTATGGAACGCGAACGCCTATCGCGCCAGTTGGCTTCGAAGCGCCGCGCACACTCTGGAACGCGGCTACGGGCGCTTTCTCTTGAGTGTCAGCCGCCCAGGCGACCGCATCTTCACGACACTCGTGTGCCGCACGCGCTTCGACCAGTTGTTTCTGTTCAAGAGCCTGATGCTGCGCAGCGCCACCGATGGGTACATCGACCCGGCCGAAGCCGAGACGCCGGTGGAAGACCATGCCGCGCGCAGCGATACCGAGCCGGACCTGATCGTCTGGTTCTGCGAGTTGCGAGATATGGCCGCGTTCGAGGCGCGCCTGCGCGGCGCGGGCGTCACGTGAGCGGCTCGTCGCGGCCCCAGTTGGGAGCAGGCGTATCCTGTCCAGCGTCGATGACTTCGCGGCGCATGCGACGGGCGCGGTCGAATAGATCGTAGAGCGCATCGCCCTCGCCCCACCGGATCGCGCGCTGAAGCGCGGCGAGATCTTCCGAAAAGCGGCCGAGCACTTCGAGCACGGCGTCACGGTTGTTCAAGAAAACGTCGCGCCACATGGTCGGATCGCTTGCGGCGATGCGGGTGAAGTCGCGGAAGCCCGAAGCGGAGTATTTCACCACTTCGCTCTCGGTGACGCTTTCGAGATCCTCCGCCATCGCAACGATGTTGAAGGCGATCAGGTGCGGCAGATGGCTCGTCACCGCAAGCACGACATCGTGGCGCGCAGCGTCCATACGCTCTACGTCCGCACCAAGGGCGCGCCAAAACGCTTCGAGCCTATCGACCGCAGCGGCGTAGTCGGGCCGTTCGTCAGGCAACGGCGTCAGGATGTGCCAGCGGCGTTTGAACAAGGTGGCGAAGCCCGCGTCCGGGCCGGAATGTTCGGTGCCGGCGATCGGATGGCCCGGGATGAGGAAGGCGTGCGCCGGAACGCGCGCTTCCACCGCGTCAACCACCGCGCCCTTCACCGATCCCGTATCGGTGACGATGGCGCCGGTCTTCAAGGCAGGGCCGATGCCTTCCGCCGCCGCGCCCATCGCGCCCACCGGCACCGCGAGCACGACGAGATCGGCGCCGGCCACCGCGCTTGCCGCATCGTCGAACGTTTCGCCGACCTTCAGGTCACGCACGCGCGTCCGCACCGCTTCGTCGGCATCGTAGATTGCGACGTTGCCGGCCGCGCCGAACTCTCGCGCGGCGCGCGCGATCGATACGCCGATCAAACCGGCGCCGATAATGGCGATGCGTTCGAACACAGGCATCAGACGAGCGCGTAGGAGCCGAGCACGTGGACTCGATCGAGGCCGTTCGCCTTTAGCGCCTGCGCGCGCGGATCGTCGACGGCGACAAAGCCATCGATACGCACCAGCACGCGTGGTTCGGCGCGCGCAAGTTCCCTGCCGACGAAGCCGATTTCGTTCAGAGCCCGCTGCAAGCGATGATGCGGATCGAAGGCGAGCAGCACGGAGACGTCACCCCCTGCTTCTTCGTTCGGCGAAGCTGCGAAGAGCGCTGCCTCGGGCTCATCGGCAGCGCCCAGGACAGGCAGGCCAGCGATGATGTGCAGGGTGTGAAACCGGCTCTCGGACAAGGCCGGCCACCAGCCGCCGACGCTCGGCGCTGCCGGCCACCATGTCACCGCAACGACCGTGTCCGGGTTTTCCGCAGCCTTCTGCAGCGCAGCCTGCGGCTCGCCCATATCCTTGATCCGCGTTCGCGATCCGAAATGACGGCGCGCGATGTCGAATAGCCGCGAAGGATCGCCGCGTCCGCCGCCAACCACCACGTCGATGATGCGTTGGCGGCGCAGCGAGGCCGAGATCAGCGAACGCCATAGTTCGACGACCAGTTCGCGCTCGAGCGGCGCGGGCGCTTCCGCAACGAGCCGCCGCAGCAATGCAATCTCCCGTCCCGGACGGATCGGCATGCCGCTCGCCGGCGCCTTCAACTGCGCGAGCTTGTCGGCCACACGCAACCGCTCGGCGAACAGCGACAACAGCGTCTTGTCGATGCCGTCGATCTCGGCGCGGATCGTTTCGAGAGGCGAACCTGGGGGGCTCTGATCGTTCATTGTGGAACCTTAGCGGTCTTTCATGCGCGACGCCAACGACCCGCGCGCAGCGCGAGTCATCAACAGCAGCCGCCCGCCTCAGGGGGATATTTCCCCCGCGACGCAGTTTATACATCCGCGCATGATTCATGCAGGCGGCGCAGCAGCGAGGCTTCAGGCGGCAGGCGGCGTGCGTTCGCTCGCCTTCGATGCGACCACGCCGTTGCAATTGTCCAGCGGCGAGACGCTATCCCCGCTCTCAATCGCGTTCGAAACTTACGGCGCGCTCAACGCCGAGCGCAGCAACGCCGTGCTGATCTGTCATGCGATAACCGGCGACCAGTTCGTGGCGAGCCCCAATCCGATCACCGGACGTCCGGCTTGGTGGCCGCGGATCGTCGGTCCGGGGCGGCCGATCGACACCAATCGCTTCTTCGTCATGTGCTCGAACGTGCTCGGCGGCTCGATGGGGACGACCGGCCCCGGCTCGCTGGCGCCGGACGGACTGCCCTATTCGTTGCGTTTGCCAGCCATCACAATGGCGGATGCAGTGCGCGCGCAAGCAATGCTGGTGGAGGCGCTCGGCATCGACACGCTCTTCCTGGTGATCGGGCCGGGCATGGGCGGGATGCAGGCCCTGCAATGGGCGAGCGGCTATCCAAAGCGCGTGTTCGCCTGCGTCACCGTGGCCGCCGCGGCCAGGCAATCGGCGCACAATATCGCGTTGGCCGAACTCGGCCGCCAGGCGATCATGGCCGATCCCGACTGGCGCAACGGCGCATATCTCAAGCACGGCGTGCGTCCCATCCGCGGCGGGAGCGTCGCGCGCACGGCGGCGCAGTTGGCCGGGCTTTCGGCGGAAGATGTGCGGACACGGTTCGAGGGCGCGCGGACGAAGGAGCGCTTCGCGTTCAACGCCGAAGGCGCCAATGACACCATGCGGCAGCAGCAAGGGGCGGGCTTCGTCGATCGCTTCGACGCCAATTCATATCTTTATCTCTCGCGCGCGATGGACGGCTTCGATCTCGCCGCAGATTTCGGCGGGCGCCTCGCCAACGCGTTCCAGGGCGGAGCAACGCGGCACGGTGTGTTTTCGTTCTCCAGCGACTGGCGTTATCCGCCGGACGAGGGCCGTACCATCGCCCGCGCTCTGGCGGCGGCAGGGGCAGAAGCGTCGTTTCTCGAAATCACCAGCGCCCGGGGCCATGACGCCTACTTGGCCGACGAACCGGCGTTCGAAGCGGCGCTGACCGGTTTCATCGATGCGGCCGCATCAGCGCGCGGCCTGGCTCTCAACGGCGGAGGCGCGTGATGGCGGCGCAGCTCGCACTGGTTCATTCCGCCCCGCTCGACCTCGCGCGAGCGGAGACGCGCGGCGATCATCTCGTAGTCTTACAGATGATCGAGGACGGCGCACGCGTGCTCGACGTTGGCTGCGGCGACGGCGCACTGATGCAGTTGCTGGCGCACGAACGTAAGGCGCGCATACGCGGCGTCGAAATCGATCCGCACAAGGCCCATCGCTGCGTGGTGCGCGGGCTTTCCGTGGTGCAGGGCGACGCCGAGCGGGACCTGGGTGAGTTTCCAAGCGGCGCTTTCGACTATGTGATCCTTTCGCATACCATTCAGCATTTGCGTCAACCCGAAGCGGCGCTGAAGCAGGCCGCTCGGATCGGCGAGCGCGTGATCGTATCGATCAGCAATGCAGGGCGTTGGAGCGCCCGCGTGAGCTTGATGATGGGCGGGCGGCTCGGGCGAAGCGATCAGCTCCATCGTTACACCGTGCGCGACTTCGCAGACCTGGCGCGCCAGATGAGGCTCACCATCGAGCGCGCCGTACCGCTGTCGCGCGGCCACGCCGGGGCGCCGTTCGCCAAGACGATCTGGCGCGCAAACTGGTTCTGCGAAGAAGCCGTTTTTCTGCTAACGCCGTGAACCGCCCAGGATGAAGCGCCTCGTCATTTGTTGCGACGGCACTTGGCAGCGGCTTTACGGCGGGGCGCTGACCAATGTCGCGCTGACGGCGCGCGCGGTCGCGCCGCGGGACGCCAAGGGCAATCTTCAGGTCGTCTATTATTCCGCCGGCGTGGGCGCGTCAGTCGATGGCGTCAGCCTCTGGCGAGGCATGACCGGCGCCGATCTCGACGACAATCTCTTGGAGGCCTGGCTCTTCATCAATCTGAACTATGAACCCGGCGATCAGCTCTATCTGTTCGGCTTCTCGCGCGGCGCCTACACTGTCCGCTCGCTCGCCGGGTTGTTGCGCAAGTGCGGCATTCTGCGGCGCGAACATGTCGACAAGGTCCATGCCGCGCTCGATCTCTATCGCAACCGCGAAATGACGGCCGACGGTGAGGAAGCCGAACGCTTCCGGGTTGCGCATGCCATTGCTTGGCCACGGCTTGCGCGCCCGTTCACCTCGCCGCCGGTGGATTTGCACGTCCGCTATCTCGGCGTTTGGGACACGGTGGGATCGCTCGGCATTCCGCGGCTATTGCCGGTCTCGATCGGACTCAACGCACGCTACGAGTTTCACGACACGGCGCTGTCGCGCTCGGTCGAAAGCGCACGCCATGCGGTGGCGATCGATGAGCGCCGCGCGCCGTTTGCGCCGACGCTCTGGAACAACGTCGATGCGTTCAACACGTCAGGCGCGCGCCCGCGCGTATCTCAACTCTGGTTTCCCGGCGACCACGGCGGGGTCGGCGGCGGCGGCGCGCGCGGGCTCTCGAACTGCGCGCTGATGTGGGTGCTCGAAGGCGCCGAGTTCGCCGGGCTTTCGCTCTCACGCGAACCCGGCTCGGTCATCTCTGGTTGCCTGGCCGACATCGATCCGATCACACCGGCGGTCGACGGCAAAGGCTTCCCAATCATGCGCGCGCTGACGTCGCGCTGGCGGCGAGGGCTGAAGCGCTTCGAAGACGTCCACGAAACCGCGCGCCTGCGCTACGTCGCCGACAGCTTCTATCGCCCGCCCCTGCTCGAGCCATTCGCGGAACGCATTCTTTCCTCGGTCCGCGACCGCGAAGCCGCTTAGAGATAAGACAGCCACCAGTCACGGCGGCGCGCTTTTACACCCTGCCAGTAGCGGCAAATCGGATAGAGCAACGCCAGCACGGCGAGCCAAGCGAGATAAACGCCCCACAGCGGAAAACCGATATTCTGCACATCGGGAGAGCCGGTGAAGCCTTTGACGAGATAGTTGAAGAAGCCGCTGATCTCGTTGCCGGCGGCCGCGTTCGCCGCCATGGCGAGCAAGTGCACCGCATAGATGTGCAGCACATAGAAGAAAAACGGCACTGCGCCGAACGTGTTGAGCACAGAGCCAACAGGCCCTCGCAGTTTCGACAACAGCGGCCAGATCACGAAGACGATGCCGAGCGTCACCAGCACGAATTGCAGCGATGGGGGATATTTCTGCACGTCGAAGAACACCATGACCTGCGACGTTAAGTCGGGTTGATCCTGCCAGAAGCGCACGCCGGGGTTGGGCCCCGCGGGCGCGGTGGGATTGCCGTAGGTGTTGAAGAAGCGCAGCACGAAGAACGCTGACAGCATCAGCGCGCCGAGGATGAGCAGCTTACGGTCTCGCTGCGCCGGCGGCTCCATGAACAACGCGCCCATGCCGTAGCCGAGGGCGATCACGCCGAACCAGGGAAGGACGGGATAGGCCACCAGCCCGATCGGCTGCTCGAAGTTCGGGATCAGCCCGCCGTCGTGCAGGAAGGTCCAAACAATGGCGAACGCGCCAAGCTGATCGGGTTGGATCGGATCGAGCAGGTTGTGGCCGGCGACGATCGCGACCCCGATCGCCAGCACCGCCGTGCGTGGCAGCCAGAGCAATGCCGCCAAACCGATCATCGACCAGCCGATCGCCCAGATCACCTGCATGAACAGCAGGAACGGAAATGCGAACGACCAGCCGAAACTCAGCACCGTGAGTTCCAACACGATAAGCCAAAGTCCGCGCGTCAGCAGGAAGAGCGAAAGATTCGGCCGCGTCTTGCCTTTGGCGAACTGCAGCCAGGCTGAAACGCCGGCCAGAAACACGAAGGTCGGTGCGCAAAGGTGCGTGATCCAGCGGGTGAGGTAGAGCGCTGGGTTCGTCTGCGACGGATCGAGTGGGTTCACCGCGAAGCCACCCGCGTAGAAATAATCCCGCACGTGATCGAGCGCCATCAGCACGATGACGAGCCCGCGCAGCAGGTCGATTTCGGAAATGCGAACACCGGCGGCGAGTGTAGGCAGAGCCGCCGGCGTAGCCGCTGATACGGTCGTAGTAGTCATCTGCTCACCCAGCCTGATGCATCGCTGGCAGAGCTATGCCTCAGGTCACGGCGGGGGCGAAGGGCGGTTTCGACGAACTCACACGTCCGCGTAAGCGAACGCCAGGCGGCCGAGCAGCCCCTGCGGCCTCAGGCGGCCTTCGGTGGCGAACAGGCAGACGCAGGTCTCGCTGCCTTCCACCACCGGCTGGTGGTTGAGCTCGTTGTAGGCCGCCGCGAAATCGCCAGCTGCGAATAAGCCGAGCTCATCGCGATAAGCGCCCTTGAGCACAGTGCAAAACTCGGCGCCCGAATGCTCGTGACGGGCCGTGAGCCCGCCGGCGACCACCGAAAGCAGGTACACGCGGTTGTTCGGCGCATGCGGCGTGTTCACGCCCGCGACCCAGACGCCGGGCGCAACCCACTTCTTCGGCTTCACGGATAGACGATCGATGAACGGGCGGATGTCGGGTTTCGCCGTCGCGGGCGCGACTTCGTTCAAGCGCCCCATGACGTTCGCCAGCGCGTCGGCGGCAAGCTCGCTCTCGGGCAAATCCTTCAGCGCCGCTCCGGACGCCGCTTCGAACGCGCCGACGCGCGTTCCACACTGTGCGCAACCTTCGAGATGCGCGCCGACGACGAGGCCGAACCCGGGTTCGAGTGCGCCCGCTGCATAGGCCGTCAGAATCTCGTCCGAAGGGTGATGCTTGGGGCTCACTTATATTGCTCCCAGTGTGCGCGCAGCTTGATCAGCGCAAGGCGCAGACGCGATTTCACGGTGCCGAGCGGCAACGACAAATGTTCGGCGATTTCCGAGTGCGGACGATCCTCAAAGAACGAGAGCCGCACGACTTGGCGCTGCTCGTCCGAAAGGGTCGCCAAGGCGGCGGCGACCTGTTCCTCGGTCTGGCCGCGCATGGCGGCCTCTTCCGGCGCCTCCTCGTCGCTCACTTCGCTCACGACCGTCACCGCGCGGTAGGCAAGTTCGGTTTTCTCGCGGCGCAGTTTGTCGATCCATGCATTGCGCGCGATGACGAAGATCCAAGTCGAAGCCTTCGCCTTCGCGGCGTCGAATGACGCCGAGCGCCGCCACACGGCGACCATGACGTCTTGCGCCAAATCTTCCGCAGCCGCGCCGGGGGCGCCGAGTCGCAACAGATAGCCTTTCACCTTGCCGGCGTAGGTGGAAAACAACTGCGCGAAAGCGTCGCGATCGCCTCCGGCGACGCGCGCCAACAGCGCTTCGTCTGTCCCCGCGACGCGATCATGCACGGCGCGAAACCTCCGGCGCGACGGGAACGCCGCGCTCAATCCGGCGGGGGCGAATTCCAGCACACGCATCGGCCGTCTTACGCGCCGGCGGTTGGCTTGGATCACAGTGAACCGCAGACGCGCTGGGGCCGTATCGGCTCACGAACCAGCCGACGATGGGCGTACTGGAGCGGGATCGTTCGATGGCCTTCACCTCCGGCGGCAACACCCAGCGGCAAACTATAGCCGTGATCGGCTCGGGCATAGCCGGAATGTCGGCGGCGTGGCTCTTGAGCCAAAAGCACGACGTCACGCTCTATGAGAAGAACGCCCGCCTTGGCGGACATTCCAACACCGTCATGGTGAAGACGAGCCTCGGCGATACGCCCGTCGATACCGGGTTCATCGTGTTCAATGACGCGACCTATCCAAATCTCGTTGCGCTGTTCGAACACTTGGGCGTGAGGACGAAGGTCTCGGACATGTCGTTTGGCGTTTCGCTGAACGGCGGGCGCACGGAATACTCCTCGATCGATGCCGCTGCGTTCCTCTGCGGCGGGCGCAATCTCATCAGTCCGCGCTTCTGGTCGATGACCTGGGACTTGCTGCGCTTCTATCGCGAAGCGCCGCTCGATTTGCTGCGCACGCGCGATGAGCTGATCTCGCTCGGCGAGTATCTGAACCAGCGTGGCTACGGCGACGCGTTCCAGCACGATCACTTGCTGCCGCAAGCGGCGGCGATCTGGTCGGCGTCGCCTGCCGACATTCACCATTACCCAGCCTGCGCATTCGTGCGCTTCTTCGAAAACCACGGGCTGTTGAAGCTCAGGGGCCGGCCGCAATGGCGCACGGTCGAAGGCGGCAGCCGGGCTTACGTCGAAAAGCTTACCGCGCCCTTCGCCGGCCGCTCGCGGCTGAATGCCGGCGCGGTGTCCGTCCGACGCGACGCGGGCGGCGTTTGGGTGCGCGATGCACAAGGCAATGGAGAGCGTTACGACAACGTCGTCATCGCAACGCATGGCGACGAGGCGCTCGCCATGCTGCAAGACCCCAGCGCGGAAGAGCGAGCCCTCCTCGGCGCGTTCCGCTATGCCAGGAATCACGCCGTCCTTCATACAGACGCCGCTTTCATGCTGCGGCGTGCGCCAATGTGGGCGAGCTGGAACTATGTCGGCGACCATCCCGACGGCGGCTGCGTTGTCACCTATTGGATGAACAGACTGCAGAACATCGAAAGCCGTGAGCAGGTTTTCCTGACCCTCAACCCGCGCACCATGCCGCGTGCGGACACGATCCTCTACGAGACCGACTACGATCATCCGCTGTTCGATGCGGCGGCGATCCGCGCGCAGGAGCGGCTCTGGTCGCTGCAAGGCGTGCGCAATACCTGGTTCTGCGGCGCGCACTTTGGCGCCGGCTTCCACGAGGATGGCCTGCAATCCGGCCTTGCCGTCGCCGAGCAGCTGGGCGGCGTGCGCCGGCCTTGGAGCGTGAAAAACGAATCCGCGCGCATCTTCCTGAGTGCAATGCCAAAGCAAGAGGCGCTTGCGGCATGAACGCGATTTATTCCGGCCACGTCGCTCACCGGCGGCCCGGCAAGCACCGTCTGCGCTATTCAGTATTCATGCTCGCGCTGGATCTTGACGCTGTGCCGGGCGGGCTCAAGTTTTTCGCCCACAACCGCGCCGCCCTGCTCGCGTTCTTCGATCGCGATCACGCCGCGCGCATCGGCGCGCCGATCAAGCCGCAGGTCGAGGCGAAATTGCGTGACGCGAACATCGACTGGAATGGCGGACGCATCGTGTTGCTGACGATGCCCCGCCTCTTCAACTACGTCTTCAATCCGCTCAGCGTCTATTTCTGTTATCGCCGGGACGGCGCACTTGCCGCACTGGTGCATGAAGTCTCCAATACGTTTGGCGAGAGTCACTTTTACGTGCTTGCACCGAAGATCACGCCCAATGGTGTCGTGACGCAGAGCTGCGCCAAAGGCTTCTTCGTTTCGCCTTTCCTCGAAAACAATCTCACCTACGAATTTCGCGTTACGCCGCCGGGCGAGAACGCCATCGTCGCGATGACCGTCAAACGCGGCGGCGAGATCGCGCTCACGGCGTCATTCGCAGGCGAACGGCGAGATCTGAGTGACGCGCAAATCCTGCGCGCATGGCTGGGCAATCCGCTGATGACGTTCAAGGTGATCGCGGGCATTCACTGGGAAGCGCTGCTGATGTGGCTTAAAGGCGTGCGCTATTTGGGACGCGGAGGACGCAACCAACCAAAACAACAAACAAAGGCGACGGCGTGATTGCTCACGCCGCCGCTACTTGTCTCACGCCAACGATTAGCCGCTGCGCGCCGGACCCGAGACGCCCGCCGCCCACTGGCTCACGAGCTGCTCGGTGACCGAGAGCGGCGTCGAGCCGTTGGTCAGAATCGTGTCGTGGAAGCCCTTGATGTCGAACGCATCGCCGAGCGTCTGGCGCGCGGTGTCGCGCATGCGGTTGATCGCCTGGCGGCCGACCATGTAGCTGCACGCTTGGCCCGGCCACACGCAATAACGCTCGATTTCGGTGACGATGTTGGATTCCTGATCGCCTGTCGCCGCCACCATCGATTGAATGGCTTGCTCACGGGTCCAGCGTTTGGAATGGAGGCCGGTGTCGCAAACGAGACGCGACGCGCGGAACGCCGCCGATTGCAGATAGCCGACGCGACCGAACGGATCGTTCGCGTACATGCCCATCTCGTCGGCGAGTTGCTCGGCATAAAGGCCCCAGCCTTCCGCGTAGGCGCTGAAGCCCAACAGTGCGCTGCGGATGAACGGGATCGACCCCGATTCCTGCTGGATCGCGATCTGCCAGTGATGGCCCGGGACGCCTTCGTGGTAGGTCAGCGTCGGCAACGTGAACTTCGGCCATTCGTTCGCGGGATCGCGCAAGTTGATGTAGTAGGCGCCTGGGCGCGAGCCATCGAGCGCTGCGCCCTGGTAGTAGCCGCCCGGCGCGCCGGCTTCGGTGTATTCGGGCACGCGTTTGATTTCGAGCGCCGCCTGCGCCAGCGTGTTGCAGACTTCCGGCATGCGCGCACGGATTGCCGCGACTTGCGCGTTGAGCGCCGCCAGCAATTCGGTGCGCCCCGCCTCGGTGCTCGCATAACGCTGATCCGGGCGTTGACCTAGCGCACGGACGCGCTCCGTCAGCGAGCCGCGCGTCATGCCTTGCGCGCGCAAGATCGCATCCATCTCGCTGTTGAGTTGGGTGACGAGGTCGAGACCCATCTGATGGATTTCATCCGGCGCCATAGAGGTGGTCGTGTAGGCCCGGAGCGCCGTGGCGTAGAGTTGTTCGCCATCCGGCAGCTTCCACACGCCCGCATCATGCGTGGCGCGCGGACGCACGGCGGTCAGCGCATCGATCTGACGTTGATAGGCCGGCAGCACGGTATCGCGCACAATAGTCTCGGCCTGAGTCACCAGCACCGTTTTGTCGGCGCCGCTGATCTCGGCAATGTCGGCGAGGCGCTGCTGCAGCGACGTAACGAGCACGGTCTGCGCCGGCGCCTTGCCGCGGAACGCGCTGAGCTGACGCAGGGCGCCGTCGATGCTGAAATCCGGGGCGATGACGCCGTCTTCGGCGTCCTGAGCTATGCGCGCAGATTCTTCGTCGAGCACGCGCCCGTAGGCCGTCAGGCGTGCGAGATAGGCGTCAGCCTGCTCGCGGTTCGTCACAGGATGCTGGCTGGCCAGAAAATCCGGAATGAAGGTGTATGAGCCTGTGAGCTGCGTCACCGTATAGGGCGCCTGCGCGCCGCCGCCCGTCTTGTATTGAGCCGAAGCGATGCTGTCGGAGAGCGCAGTGACGACGACGTCGTAGGTCACGGCATCGCGCGCCTCGAGGGAGTCGCGGTTCAGCGCCTCAAGTCGCGCCTTCGCAGCCGTCCCGATCTGTAGCACGCGCTCGGCGCCGGCGCGCGTGTAGTCGCCGAGGCGGTCGATGTAGCGCCCGCCCGCTTGCTCTTCAGAAACGGACAATGAGGTCGAGTACTCGGGCGACTCCCGCAGGAAGTCGGTCGAGAGTTGATCGAGGATCGCATTGAGATCGCCATCCGCGGCGGGACGCGCGCACGCAGCCAGCACCAGGCCAGCCGCCGTTGCGCCCAGAAGCGAGCGCCGTGACAAGTCCATTTGTATTTCCCCTTCCGAATATAGGGTTTGCCTGCAAGCCGGAGCTTAGCCCAAAAGCCCTGCGGCGCACCGGGGGTGCGACGAACGGCCCGCAAGCGGCGACGTGGACGTCGCGACAGCGGCGCTTGAGCGCGTTTCAGGCCGCAATCCGCGCCGCAGGTTCGTCACGCGTTCTGTACTGAGGCCGCCCAGTCCGTCACCAGTCGTTCGGCGACGGTTAGGGGCACGGCGCCATTGGCAAGCAGAGTATCGTGAAATCCACGCAGGTCGAAGCTCGCGCCGAGCGTTTGGCGTGCGGCGTCGCGCATGCGGTTGATGGCTTGGCGGCCGACCATGTAGCTGCACGCCTGGCCCGGGATAACGCAATAGCGCTCGATTTCGGTGACGGTGCCCGCGCCCCCGCCGCCGGTTGCCTCCGCCATGGACTGGATCGCCTGCTCGCGCGTCCAGCCCTTGGCGTGAATCCCCGTGTCGACGACAAGGCGCGACGCGCGGAACGCAGCGGAGTTGAGGTAGCCGATGCGGCCGAACGGATTGTCTGCGTAAACCCCCATCTCGTCTGCGAGCTGCTCGGCATAGAGACCCCAGCCTTCTATGAAGGCCCCGAAGAAAGTGAGCGCGCTGCGATAGAACGGCAGGCCTTCTGACTCTTGTTGAATAGCGATCTGCCAGTGATGGCCTGGAATGCCCTCGTGATAAGTGAGCGTCGGCAGCGAATAACGCGGCCACTCGTTCGTCGGATCGCGCAGGTTGATGTAATAGGCGCCGGGCCGCGAACCATCGAGCGAGGGTTGCTGGTAGTAGCCCCCTGGCGAACCGGCTTCGATGTAGGCGGGCACGCGCACGATCTCCAGCTCCGCCCGCGCTTGTCGGCCCATCACTTCCGGCATTCGCGCTTGGATCGCCCTCACCTGCGCGTTGAGGTCGGCCAGCAACTGCGCCCGCCCTGCCTCAGTACTCGCGTAGCGCTGATCCGAACGACGTCCGAGCGACTGGATGCGCTCGGCGACCGTGCCATTGCTCATGCCCTGCGCACGGAAGATCACGTCGATCTCGCTTTGGGCCGAGCGCACGAGTTCGACGCCCATGTCATGGATCTCGTCGGCGCTCATGGCCGTGGTGGTGTATGCGCGCAACGCGGCCGCGTACATTTCCACGCCCTGCGGGCGATGCATGATGCCGGCGTCATGCATCGCGCGCGGACGGATGGTGTTCAGCGCCTCAATCTGACGTCGATACGCGGGCAGCACGTCATCACGCACGATGGCTTCTGCGCGGTTCACAAATCCCGCGCGCTCAGCGTCTGGAATCTCCGCCACCTCGGGCAGGCGGCGCATGAGCGAGCTGACAAGCACCGTCTGCGCTGGCGCCGTCTCGGCAAAACCGCGCAATTGCGCAACCGCGCCGTCGATGCAGAAGTCCGGCGGGATCATGCCATTGTCGGCGTCCTCGGCGATCATCTGCGATTCCTGATCCAGCACGCGCGCATATTGCTGAAGCCGCGTCAGGTACGCTTCGGTCTGATCGCGGGTCGTGATCGGATGCCGGCTTGCGAGAAAGTCAGGCTGATTCACATAGGCGCCGCCCAACTGCGTGACGACGTATGGCGACTGCGCGCCGTTGCCGAATTCGAACGCGCCGGCGGCGAGACCGTCCTCGAGCGACGTTTTCACCACATCGAAGGTGACCGCATCCTGCCCCTCGAGCTTGCGTTGATCGATCGTGCCCAAGGATTCCAGTGCGCGCTGTGCAATGGCGCGCTGGCGGCGCAGCGCTTCGCGCGAGACGTCGCCCAATCGATCGATATAGCGCCCGCCTGCTTGTTCTTCAGATACGCCGAGGCTCGTGGCGAATTCCGGCGCTTCGCGCAGCGTGTCGATTGCAAGCTGATCGAGCAGTGCATGGAGTTCTGTCGCGCCGCCTGTCGGACGGTTGCAGCCAGCCGCTGATAGGGCAGCGGCTGCCGCCGCTGAGCCCAGGACAGTGCGCCGTGAGAGATGCATGTGCGTGCCTCGCGAAATTGGTTCGCGCGACACTAGCGCTGCACGCCGCGCGCCTCGTCACGCCAAGCGACGAAACGCCCTCACTCTGCGATGGCGGTTTCGCGCTGGGGAGCGGGCCGATTGTGCGCGGGACGCTCCGGCTCCGGCCGCGTGCGTGGCGCCTTCGCCAACAGCACGCGCCCTTGCGATCGCGCTGTCGTGGCGTAGAGGCGCTTCACCGCCTCCATCAAGACAAGCCCGCCTTGCATCGGCCAGACAAGCTCCCCCACTTGCTCGAAAGCATCGGCGGCGCCCGCCGCCCATCGCCAGGGCGGCGCGTAAAGCGCGCGCGCCGACACCACGGGTTCGAACATGCTGTCGCCGAGCAGCGTCGCAAGCTGCGAGCGCGAATACGGGCGGCCATGCCCAAAGGGCGAAGCATCAGATTGCGCCCACAAGCTCCAGCGATTTGCCGCGATCGCCACCAGCCGCCCTTCCGGCGCCATCACGCGCCAAATCTCGCGCAGCATCGCATGTGCCGCATCGCATTCTTCGAGCGCATGCACGAGCAGCACGCGATCGAACACCGCATCCATGAACGGCAGACGCGCATCTTCCGCGAGAGCTGTTGCCGCGGGGCCGTTCGCCGGCCACGGTTCGGCCCCTTGCGCCGCCGGCATCATGGCGACGACGCGCCGCGCGCCCGAGCGCAGACGGTCGAGATACGGCGCAGGATAGCCCACGCCCAAAACGTCGAGTCCGTCGCAATGGGGCCAAAGCGCGGTGAGCCGCCGCGCGGTCGCGCGGCGCGCCGCCTCACCAAGCGGCGAAGCGTAGAAACGCTGTAGGGCGAGAACATCGACGCGCATTCGGGACTTGAGTTAGGGGCTAGGGACTAGGGACCAGGGGTTGGAGTGGGATGACGCTTATGCCGTTACTAGATTAGTGGTTCGTGCATGCGCACAATCCTAGTCCCAGTCCCTCGAACCTAGTCCCTCGTCATGCTTCAAATTCATCAATTCCCCTGTCTCTCGGACAATTACGGGTTCCTGATCCACGATCCCGCAACCGGAGCAACCGCGGCGATCGACACGCCCGACGCCGACGAGATCATGCGCCAAGCCGCCATCAAAGGCTGGCGCATCACCGACATCTGGAACACGCACTGGCATCCGGATCACGCCGGCGGCAACGCTGCGATCAAGACAAAGATCGGCGCTAAAGTCACCGGGCCTGCGGAGGTCGAGCGAATCGGGACGGCGCCTGACCGTATCGTCGATGAAGGCGATCGCGTGAAGCTGGGCGGCGCCGAAGCGCGCGTGCTTAATGTCGGCGGCCACACGCTCGGCCACATCGCCTACGTGTTCGACGCCGATAATGTCGCCTTCGTCGGCGACGCCCTGTTCTCGCTCGGATGTGGGCGCCTGTTCGAAGGCACGCCGCAACAAATGTGGGTGAGCCTGCAGAAGATCGCCGCCCTGCCCGACGATGCAACGCTTTATTGCGCACACGAGTACACGCAATCGAACGCCCGCTTCGCCATCACCATCGATCCGACAAATCGCGCCTTGCAAACGCGCATCGCCGAGATCGACCAACTCCGCGCCGAAGGCAAACCCACCGTCCCGATGACGCTTCGCGTCGAAAAGAAGACCAATCCATTCCTGCGCGCGCCCGAACTGAAGGGCGCCTTGATGCTTCCAAACGCAAAGGATTGGGAAGCGTTTGCGGATATCCGCAAACGAAAAGACAATTTCAAAGGCTAAAGAACAACCGCGCCGGCGCTCCAGCGCTACTGCTCTGGCCCCTGCACCTGCCCCATCACGACGTTTCGTATGGTGCTGGAGGACGGGCGGCCGGCGTAGCCAAATTGCGGCGCCACCTGGATGACCAGCGTGGTGCCGCGCAGCGCCACGGCGGGAACGCGGCCGAAGCCGATCACCACGCGGCGCACGTTCGTCATCGGCGCATCGGCCAAGCCTTCCGCGGCGCGCTCGGCGGCATCGGTGACAAGCCCGGCGGCGGCGGGCGACATCTGCGCAGGCACAGTAAAAACGACAGGCGCGCCGACGGCGCGCCGGGCTTGGTTCTGGATGGCGCGGAAGCGCACTTGCATTTCCGCGAAGGTGAATTCCTGCGGCGTCAGCGGCGCAACCCGCCCCTCTTCCGAAGCGGCGGCGCCGGTGCGGATCGTGCGCGTGTAAACGATGATGCCGCCGTGCGGCGTCACCCGCAGGCGCACATCGCCATTCTCGGTCTGGTAAATCTCGTCGCCGCCCGCACCCATGGTCGGCCGCAGCACGTGGACTTCCGGGTCGCCCTCGAAGCGCACCAAGGCGGCGCGGCCGCCGGAGCGATCGAGCACGAACCGCACGGCGCCATCTGGCGTCGCATAGCGGCTGGCGCCCGCGGCCATTGGATAAAGACGCTGAGGCTGGGCCTGGGGCTGGCGTTGTTGGGGTTGCTGCGCTTCCGCGACCGAGGGGGCCGCCAAGGTCAGCGCAGCGGCGATCATCGCCGCGCCTCCCGCGTACAGACTCGGCCCGTTGCCCTCTCTCATGGCTAAGGAGAAGAGCGCGCCGAACGGGGCCGATTTTTGACGCTGTTGCAGGCGCCAGGCGCCAGTGTTGCGGCAAAGCCGCACTTTGTTAGGCGGCTTTGCGCTCATCCGTGCGAACGGCGGCCACTTGCTCCGCCTTCGGCACAACGCGGGCGAGCTGAACCTCAAGCCTCGGCTCGGGTTTTTCCGCAACCGCGATAACCTCGCCGGGGATCGTCGGCACGCCCTCGAACCGGGACGCCAGCCGCTGGACGCGGCGGGGCTCGGCTGCCGAAGCTGTGGATATCAGCGAGGGGAGCGGAGCCGCGCGGATGGCGTCGGCCGGCAGTTCGGGTGGGAGCCGCAGCACCACGCGCTGACCGGAGCGCGGCGGATCGATGATCGTGAGATCGCCGGCCACGCCCGCCGCGAAGGAAAGCGTGCTCAAACAAATCGCCACGGCGGCGATGCGTATGAAATTGCGGCCAGCCAAGCGCCGCCCAGGTTAACCGAGTCGAACAGCGGCGTCATCCGCGAGTTGGATGACGCCGCCCCATGATCTTAGCGCAGCGTTTCGGTGTCGAGATTCAGTTCCGAAACCGGAATACGCTCGGCGCCCGGCCGCACGCGGCGCAGTCCATCATAGAAATGCTGGGCGTCGCCCACCACCACCACGTCGGCGCGGCTTGCGTCGAAGTAACGTTGCGCGGCGGTTTGGGCCTGCTGCGGCGTCACCGCTGTAACGTCGGCGACATATGTGCCCAAACGTTCCGGCGGGAGGCCATAAAGCGCGAGCGTCGAGATCTGGCCGGCAAGACCCGCGGTCGTCTCGATGGTGCGGCCGAAATTACCGATCAGCACCGCCTTGCGCGCGGTCAATTCAGCGGCGGCGACCGGCTCGGCGCCGATGCGCTGGATTTCCGCGCGCATCAACTCGTAGACCTGCACCGCCGCGTCGTTGCGCGTCTGCGCCGACGCCACGATCGGGCCCGGCGCCATGCGCGCCTGCATGCTCGAGCCGGCGCCGTAGGAGAGACCGCGGCGGATGCGGATCTCGTTGTTGAGCCGCGCCGAGTAGCCGCCGCCCAACACGTTGTTGGCCACCAGCAGCGGGAAGTAGTCGGCGTCGGTGCGCGCAACGCCGCGCAGACCCATCGACACCGCCGCCTGCCCCGTCTCCGGCAGATCGACGACGATGGTGCGCACGGGCGCTGCGTACGCTGAAGCGTCCGGACGCGCCGGCAATGGCGCGGATGGGCGCGCCCAATCGCCGAAGTAACGCTGTGCGAGCGCAAAGCCTTCGTCCGCCGACACATCGCCGGTGATCACGAGCACGCCGTTATCGGGTCGCCAGTAATTGCCGTGGTAACCGGCCATATCTTCGCGCGTGATCGCGCCGATGCTGGCCTGCGAGGCGATCTGGCCGTACGGCGCCATGCCGTAGATCGCGCGCGTCATGGCAAGGCCTGCGATCGAGCCGGGCTGGCTCAACGCCACCTGCAAGCCATCGAGCGCCTGCGACCTGGCGCGCTCGAGCTCTTCTTCCGCGAAGGCGGGATTGCGCGCGACATCGGCGAACACGGTGAACGCCTCGTTGACGCGGTCGCTGCGGGTCTGCAGCGACACGGCCGAGGAATCGACGCCCGCGCCCGAGCTGATGCTGGCGCCGAGCGATTCGATTTCGCTCGCGATCTGGGTCGCGCCGCGCGTCGTGGTGCCGCGCGTGAGCAGATCGCCAGTCATGCTGGCAAGGCCCGCGCGGTTGGCGGGATCGGCGCTGCCGCCTGAGGCGATGCGAAAGTCTGCGCTGATCAGCGGCAGCGCGCGGTTCGGCGCAACGATGACACGCAAGCCGTTGGCGAGCGTGCGCTGCGATGTCGCCGGGATACGCGCGTCGACCGGCGCGCCGGCTGTAGGCGGCTGCTCGCGCTGGCCTTCCGGCGCCAGCGTGTAGGTGGCGATTTCCGACTGCGGAATGTCGATCGTACGCGCCTGGATGCGCGGCGAGGTGCGGATCGTGTCGCCGGTGCTGCCCTCTGCGGCCGGCAGATAGCGAACCACCGCGCGCTTGTTCTCATCGAAGATGCGGCGGGCGACGCGCTGGATGTCAGCCGCCGTCGTCGCCTGGATCGCAGCGAGCAGCCGATCGGCATACGCCGCATCGCCGTAGCGGATCACCGCGTCCGCCAGTTCGTCGGCGCGCCCCTCGGCGGTTTCGCGCCCCTGCAGCGTCGCCGTGACGATCTCGTTCTTGGCTTCGTCCAGTTCGGCTTGCGTCACCGGCGCATCGCGCATGCGCGCGATTTCCGCCGCCAGCGACGCTTGCCCGGCCTCTGCCGTCTGCCCGTCCGAGAGAATGGCGAACAGCCCGTAAGCGCCAGGATCCTGCGTCGCTTCGAGATTGGTGAACACCTGCGCCGCGATCTGCTGGTTGTAGACCAGCGAATTGTAGAGCCGCGAGTTCTCCCCCGCCGACAGAATGCCATCGATCACCATCAGCACCGGAATATCCGGATCGGTGGACGCGGGCTGCGGATACGAGATCATCACCGCCGGCAACGGCACGTTCGGCGCATAGACGGTATACTCGCGCGGCTGCGTGCGCACGGGCTCGACCGGATAGTCGCGCGGAATCGCGCGACCCGGGCGCGCAATGTCGCCAAAGTATTGATCGACCCAGGCATCGAGCTGGGCCTGATCGAAATTGCCTGAAACGACAAGGATGGCGTTGTCGGGCCGATAATATTGCGCGTGGAACGCGCGCACGTCGTCGACGGTCGCCGCATCGAGATCCTCGATTGAACCAATGCCCGGGCGGCCATACGGGTGAACGTCGTAGTTCACCTGATTGAGATAGAAATAGAACAGCCGCCCATACGGCGACGCGAGCACGCGTTGGCGCAGTTCTTCCTTCACCACATCACGCTCGGAATCGAAACTCTCTTCGTTGACGACGAGCGAGCCCATGCGGTCGGCTTCCGCCCATAGCACGCGCTGCAGATGGTTCGCCGGCACCACTTCGTAATAATTGGTGAAGTCGTCGTAGGTGGAAGCGTTGTTGTAGCCGCCGACATCTTCAGTCAGCCGGTCGAAGAATTGCTCCGGCATGTTGCGCGTCGACTTGAACATGATGTGTTCGAAGAGGTGCGCAAAGCCCGAGCGCCCCGCCGGATCGTCCACCGACCCCACGTCGTACCAGACCTGCACCGACACGTTGGCGGTGTTGCGGTCGGGCATCGAATAGACGCGCAGACCATTCGCCAGCGTTCGCGTCGTGTACGCCAGAGGCGCAACTTCAAGCGCGCCGGAGCCTTGCGGCGTGGACGAGGAAGCGCAAGCAACCAGCGCCAGCGCCGCGGCGACGAACGAGATCAAACGTTTCATGTGGGTCCCCGAGAGATTCGGAGCGTTCTAACAGCCGGGCCGCAGCCGTTGCCAGTCCGGATGCGACGGGTGCGACCCTGCGGCGGACGAATGGGGCTACTTGGACCGCCGGCGTCCTCGCCGGCAGGAGCGCTTCAACGCGCAACGACTGCGCAAGCGGAACCGCTGTGGCCGGCGAGGACGCCGACCGTCCGAGCCTAGCCCACCTTCTTCACCATCGGATCGTAGGCCAACACCGGCGACAGCCAGCGCTCCGCCGTCGCCACGTCCCAGCCCTTGCGCCGCGCATAATCCTCGACCTGATCGCGATCGATCTTGCCTGTGCCGAAATACTCCGCTTGCGGATGCGCGAAATAGAGCCCCGACACCGAAGACGGCGGCGTCATCGCCATGCTTTCGGTGAGATCGATGCCGGTGCGTTCGTGCGCCTGCAGCAGATCGAAGATGGTGCGCTTCTCGGTGTGATCGGGTTGGGCCGGGTAACCGGGCGCCGGGCGAATGCCGCGGTACTTCTCCGCAATCAGATCGTCGGTGGTTAGCGCTTCTTCTTTCGCGTAGCCCCAAAGCTCACGCCGCACTTTCGCGTGCAGCGCTTCGGCGAAGGCTTCCGCGAGCCGATCGCACAGCGCTTGTGCGAGAATCGCCGAATAATCGTCATTCGCGCGCTTGAAGCGAATGGCGACGTCCTCTTCGCCCAAGCCGGCCGTCACAGCGAACGCGCCGATGTAGTCGCTCTGCGGCGCGACGTAATCCGCCAATGCAAAGTTCGGCTTGCTCTCGCCCTTGTCGATCTGCTGACGCAGCGTGTGCAGCCGTGCGATCTCTTCTGCCCGGCTCTCGTCGGCAAACAGCACGACATCGTCGCCGTCGCGGTTCGCAGGCCAGAACCCAACCACCCCCGACGCCTTCACCCACTTCTCGGCCACGAGCTGATCCAGCATCGCGCGCGCGTCGCGATAGAGCGTGCGTGCGGCTTCGCCGACAATATCGTCCTCGAGGATGGCAGGATAGCGGCCGACCAGGTCCCACGAGGCGAAGAACGGCGTCCAATCGATATAGGGTACAAGCTCTTCGAGCGGATAGTTCTCGAACGCGCGCACGCCGAGAAAGGTCGGCTTCACCGGCGCATAGTCGAGCTTCGGCGCCCGTTCGCGCGCCTTCGCCAGCGGCAAGCGCGGGCGCTTGTCCTGGCCAGCGAAGTAAGCTTCGCGCGCCGCATCGTATTCGGCGCGCGTATCCTTCACGAGCGCTTCGCGGTCGGCGCCGAGCAGCTTCTGCACCACCGGCACCGCCTTCGATGCATCGGGCACATAAAGTATTGGCCCCGAATACGCTGGCGCGATTTTAACAGCAGTGTGCGTGCGCGACGTGGTCGCCCCGCCGATCAGCAGCGGCAGGTTCAAGCCAAGCCGCTGCATCTCACTGGCGACGAACACCATCTCGTCCAGAGACGGCGTGATGAGACCGGAGAGCCCGATCGCATCGGCGCCGATCTCTTTAGCGCGCTCCAAAATCTTGTCGCAGGGAACCATGACGCCGAGATCGTCGATCTCGTAGCCGTTACATTGCAGCACGACGCCGACGATGTTCTTGCCGATATCGTGCACGTCGCCCTTCACGGTCGCCATGACGATGCGTCCGTTCGATTTGCCGGCCATGCCGGTGCGCGCCTTTTCCTCCTCCATGAACGGAATGAGGTGCGCCACCGCCTGTTTCATTACCCGCGCGGACTTCACCACTTGCGGCAGAAACATCTTTCCCGCGCCGAACAGGTCGCCGACGATGGACATGCCGTCCATCAACGGCCCTTCGATAACATGCAGCGGTCGCTCGGCCTGAAGGCGCGCTTCTTCGGTGTCCTCGACGATGAATTCGTTGATCCCATGCACCAGCGCGTGCGCCAGCCGCTCCTTCACCGGCTTCTCGCGCCAGGCCAGATCCTTGGAGGTGTCGCGCTTCTTGCCGCCGCCCTTCACCAACTCGGCATGTTCGAGCAAGCGCTCCGTCGCGTCCTCGCGCCGGTTCAGCAGCACGTCCTCCACGCGCTCGCGCAGTTCCGGCTCGACGTCGTCATAGAGCGTCAGCGAACCGGCGTTGACTATGCCCATGTCCATGCCGGCGCGGATGGCGTGATAGAGGAAGACCGCGTGCATCGCTTCTCGTACTGGCTCGTTGCCACGGAACGAGAACGACACGTTGGAGACGCCGCCCGACACATGCACGTGCGGCAGCGTCTCCTTGATCTGATGGGTCGCGTCGAAGAACGCCTTAGCGTAGTCGGCGTGCTCCTCGATGCCGGTCGCCACGGCGAAGATGTTCGGATCGAAGATGATGTCTTCGGGCGGGAAGCCAATCTTCTCCGTCAGCAACCGATAGGCGCGCGTGCAGATCTCGACCTTGCGATTGGTCGTATCAGCCTGCCCTTTTTCGTCGAACGCCATCACCACGGTCGCGGCGCCGAAACGGCGGACGCGGCGCGCTTCGTGCAGGAACTTCTCCTCGCCCTCCTTGAGCGAAATCGAGTTCACGATCGACTTGCCCTGCGCGCACTTAAGCCCCGCCTCGATCACTTCCCACTTCGATGAGTCGACCATCAGCGGAATGCGCGCGATGTCGGGCTCGGACGCGATCAGATTTAAGAACCGCCGCATCGCCGCCGGCCCATCGATCAGCGCCGCGTCCATGTTGACGTCGAGCACATTGGCGCCCGACTCCACCTGCTGACGCGCCACCACCAGCGCGCCGGCGTAATCGTCCGCCTCGATCAGCTTGCGAAACTTCGCCGAGCCGGTGACGTTGGTGCGCTCGCCGACAACGACGAAGTTTGCGAAGGGATTGGCCGTTTCCGTCAAGTGCTCACCCTCACGCCATCGACAACCTTGTTCGATGCGTCTTGAAGCGCGGCGACCAACGCCGCCTGCGGGGCGTCGGGATCGATACGCTTCGCTTCGGCGGTGACGCCCGCCATGTATCTGCGGAAATCCGTGCGCGGACCGCGCGCCCAGGAATCGAATTTTTCCCAGCGCTTAAGGAGCGGATTGTCCTTTGGCGTAGAGACACCGGTAACGATGCATTCGCCTTTGGCGAAACGACCGATCAGCGTGGCCGTCCATTCGCAAAAGTCTTCGCCGGGAATGAATCCAAGCTGGTAATAACGAAAGCCTGTCATGATCGTTGTAAAGAAGCGATTGTAGATGCGCATCTTTTCGCGTTCAGCAACATCGCTACCGCCGTCCGCTCTCAATCGCAGTTCATAGATGTCGTCGAATATTTTTTCGTATTGCTCGTTGACAAGATGCAGGGTCTCCATTTGACGCTGTCGTTTGCTTTCGATTTGCTGCTGGCGAATTGTCAGTCCAGCAACGACCATCGCTCCTATCGCGGTAACCACACCAAATGCGGCGATGACAACGCCTACTCGGTCAGCCGTGTCGGTCTGCGCATCCGAGGCAACCCAATTCCAAACGAGCCAACCAAAGGCTACGCCCAAGAACGCAATGCCCATGGCGATTAGCGTCGTTGCCCAACCTGCACGCTCGTCGATTTGGCGTTGCTGAACTATCATGCCGCCGCCGTGAACGGTTCGAGGCCCGCAAGCTTGAGGCGCGTCTCGTTCGCCACCGCCACACGCGGCTTCACGCCTTCGACCGCGTGCTTCATGTGCGTGATGTGCTCCGGCGTCGTGCCGCAGCAGCCGCCGGCGATGTTCAGCAAGCCGGCGCGCGCCCACTCGGCGTAGTGTGCTTCCATCGAATGCGGCGTCTCGTCGTAGCCGCCCATCGCGTTCGGGAGACCCGCATTCGGGTACGCGCTCACGGGGCACTCCGCGACCCGCGCGAGATCGGCCAGAAACGCGCGCATATCGGCGGGGCCGAGCGCGCAGTTCAGGCCCACGGCCCAAGGCTTCGCATGACGCACGGAATTGTAGAATGCCTCCACCGTCTGCCCCGACAGCGTGCGCCCCGAACGATCCGTGATCGTGCCGCTAATCCAAAGCGGCAGCTCGACGCCGGTCTTGTCGAACGCCTCCCACGCGCCCCACAGCGCCGACTTCGCGTTCAGCGTATCGGTGATGGTCTCGATCAAGATGAGATCGGCGCCGCCCTCGATCAAACCGAGTGCATTCTCTTCATAGCCCTTCGCCATGCCGTCGAAGTCCGCATCACGGCGGCCCGGGTCGCCGACATCTGGCGACATCGACAGCAATTTCGTCGTCGGCCCAAGCGAGCCGGCGACAGCGCGCGGCTTGCCGTCAGCCTTCTCGGCGCGATCGCATGCCGCCCGCGCCAGCACCGCCGATTCGAAGTTCATCTCGCGCACGTGCGCTTCGAGGCCGTATTCGGCCTGGCTGATCGGCGTCGCGGTGAACGTATTGGTGCTGATGATATCGGCGCCGGCGCCGATATAGGCTTCATGCACCTTCGTGATGATTTCCGGCCGCGTCAGCGTCAGCACATCGCTGTCGCCCTTGAGCGGCGTCCGGTGACCGGCGAAGCGATCTCCGTGGAAATCGTCTTGCGTCAACCCGAAACCCTGCAAGTACGCGCCCATCGATCCGTCCAGGATCAGGATGCGCTTCGCTAGCTCTGCGTTGAGCGCGGCGAGGCGTTCTTCTCTTTTCATGCTGTCGCCTCCTGCTGTGCGCGCACGCCCAAGATTCGGCAGATCGCCAACGTGAGATCGGCGCGGTTCAGCGTGTAGAAATGGAAATCCTGAACTCCTTCCGCCGAGAGCCGCGCGCAAAGCTGCGCCGTGGTGACGGCGGTGACGAGCCGACGGGTTTCGGGATCGTCGTCGAGGCCCTCGAACAGATGGATCATCCAGCGCGGAAAAGCAGCCCCGCAGGCTTCAGCCATCTTCTTGACCCCAACAACATTCGTGACCGGCATAATGCCTGGCAGCACTGGCGCATAGACGCCGGCGCGCGCGAGCTTGTCGCGGAAGCGCAGGAACACGTCGGCGTCGAAGAAGAATTGCGAGATGCCGCGCGTGGCGCCGGCGGCGAGCTTGCGTTTGAAATTGTCGATCTCGTGCTCGAAGGTCGGGCTGCCCGGATGCTTCTCGGGGTGGACGGCGACCGAAATCTCGAAGCCGCCGATGCGCGCCGCCGCTTCCACCAAGTCGATCGCGTTGGCGTAGCCGGCCGGGTGACGGAGATAGGGCAAGCCCACACCGCCCGGCGGATCGCCACGCAGCGCAACGATGTGACGGACCCCGGCATTGCGATAATCGCGCAGCACGCCGTCGATCTCACTGCGGCTCGCCGACACCGTCGTCAGGTGCGCTGCGGGTTTTAGCGTGGTCTCACGCACGATGCGCGAGACGATCTTGTGCGTGCGGTCGCGCGTCGAGCCCCCGGCGCCGTAGGTGACCGACACAAAATTCGGCGCGAGCGGTTCGAGCTTGCGGATCGACTCCCACAATTGCTCCTCGAGCTTTTCGCTCCGCGGCGGGAAAAACTCGAACGACACGCGCGGCCGGCCCACACGCTGAGCTGCGTCGGCGATGATGCTTTGCACGGCGTTCATTGCTTGCTCCCAGCCCAGATTTTCACGGTCAGCGCGCCGCTCTTCTTGGGCGCAAGCGCGGTCGCCTTCGGACGCGTGAGCCCGGCGGCTTCGCACCATTCGCCGATCTCGGCGTCGCTAAAGCCCAGGCGGCGATGCGCGTGCTCGGCGCGCAGAAATTCTAATTCATGCGGTGCGAAATCGACGACGAGGAGACGTCCGCCCGGCTTCAGCAGGCGCGCCGCCTCGATGACGGCGCGCCCCGGATCGGAGAGGAAGTGCAACACTTGATGAATCGTCACCAGATCGGCCGCGCCCGGCTCAATGGGCGGGGCGTACGCATCCCCAAATCGCACCGCGGCCTTGGCCTTGAGATCGTCGAGCGACGCGCGCGCAATCGCCAGCATCTGTCGCGAGGTGTCGAAGCCTTCGGCGCGACGCACGCGATCGGCGAAGAGCTGGATCATCCTTCCCTGCCCGACGCCCACGTCCACCATCAGATCGAACGGACCCTTGCCCGCAGCAGCCAGAATGGCGCTGTCGATATCGGCTTCCGGAAGATGCAGCGCGCGCAGGCGCTCCCAGTCGGCGGCGTTGCGCTCGAAATACTGCGCCGCCGCTTCGTCGCGCGCGACGCGGATTTCCTGCAGACGCTCCAAGTCGCGCGCGAGCAGCGGATCGCTCGGATCGAGCATCGCCAGCGCAGCTTCGGCGAATTGCCGCTCCGTCGTGTGCGCCCGCGGCAGCCGATAGAACACCCACGCCCCTTCCGGCGCGCGCTCTACAAGTCCCGCCTCGGTCAGCAACTTCAAATGCCGGCTGACGCGCGGCTGGCTTTGCGCCAGCGCCTGGGCGATTTCTCCTACCGCCAGTTCGCCCTCGCTCAGCAGCGCCAGCACGCGCAATCGCGTCTGCTCGCCGGCGGCGCGCAAAGCGGCGACGACACGTTCGGCGTCGCGCTGCTCCGGCATCGGCTGGATTGGATATATAAACATATCTTTATATGGCACGACGGGCTGGCGTGCCGCAACCGTTCGATCCAGAGCGAGTGGATAAGTTTTCGGCCGTTGTGGCTTCAGCGCCCTTTCGCGCAATTCTTTGGTATTTCAATGGCCTAGGGGGGAGATGGGGTAAGGCGGCGTAAACGGTCTGTTCACCGCCGAAACAGGCAAGTTGATTAACCCTACCCCGCCATTATCTGCCCTGGACCTAAGGGGGTCCGAGATGCGGGGACAAGTTTTCGTTGTGGTGTTGGCGGCCTTTCTGGCCGCTCCGGTGGTTGCGTCCGCGCAAGATGCTGCGCCCGCGGCCGCGGCGCCCACGCACGGCGATCCATGGGAAGGGCTCAACCGCGATCTTTACGCCTTCCACGAAGGTGTCGACAAAGCGGTGATCGAACCTGTCGCGCGCGGCTATCGTGCGGTCACGCCGGGCCCCGTGCGCGGCGGCGTGCGGAATTTTCTGCGCAATCTGCGCGGTCCTGTGATTTTCGCGAACGATGTGTTGCAAGGCGAAATCGGCCGCGCCGGCGCGACCGCGGGACGCTTCGCTATCAACACGACGATCGGCATCGCCGGCATTTTCGATCCGGCGACCAGCATGGGCCTCGAGCGCCACGACGAGGATTTCGGACAGACGCTTGCCGTCTGGGGCGTTCCGTCAGGTCCGTACATCTTCGTGCCGCTGCTTGGCCCTTCGACTGTGCGCGACAGCGCCGGACGCATCGTTGATGTCGCGTTCGATCCGTTGAGGTGGGCGGACTTCGAGGATGTCGACACTGCGCGCGGCGCGCGCACCGTGACCGCCGGCATAGCGGCGCGCGAAAGCGTCATCGAAGCTGTTGACGACGTGCGTGAAAACTCGCTCGACCCCTACGTTTCGATCCGCAGCAGCTACACGTTGCTACGCCAAAGCGCGATCCAAAACGGTCGCGACGACGTCCCGGATTTGCCAGAATTCGATGATGAAATTCCGGACAGTCAGGCGCCTGCGGCGCCCGAGGCTGGGGCAAATGCGCAACAGACGGAGTTCATCCAATCGCCGGACCAAGACGTAATCTTGGAGGTTGACGGCAGCGTTTCCACATCGGGTCAACACTAGAGGAGACCAACGTGACTGCCCGCTCTTTCACCCGCGCCGCCTTCATCGCTGCTTTGGCAGGCGCAGGCCTCGTGGCCGCGGCGCCGTTGGCGCACGCGGCCCGAGATCAAGCCGCGGAGCAGTACGTCCAGGAGCACGCAACCCGCGCGCTCGCCACGCTCGGCGACCGCAGCATGAGCGCCAGCCAACGTCAGCAAACCTTCAACCGCTTGATGGCGGATTTCGCCGACATGCGCGCCATCTCGGTCTACGTCCTCGGCCGTTACGGCACGGAGTTGCGCAGCAATGCGACCCTGCGCAGCGAATGGCAGCGCACCTTCCAGGATTACGCGATCGCGACCTACGAAGACCGTCTCGGCCGTTTCAGCGGCAGCGCCATCCACGTCACCGGCTCCCGCATCAATAATGGCGGCACCGTCGACGTCGCCACCGATGTCACCCCGCGTGGCCAGACGCGGCCGATGCGCGTGCAGTGGCGGCTTCGCCGCGCCGGCGAAGGCTGGAAGGTGTTCGACGTCCAACTCGCGTTCGAAGGCGGCAATGCGATCTGGCTGGGCGCCCAGCAGCAGATGGACTTCCTGGCTTTGCTCGATCAGAACGGCGGCGACATCGAAGCCCTGATGACGCGGCTGCGCGGCCAGACCGCCTCGATGCGCCAGCGCGTCGCGCGCAGCTAACGCAAGTCTGCGCCGACCGCTTCGGCGACGTGATCGAAGCCCTCCGCCATCAGCAGCCCGTCGAGGTCGTCGAGCAAACGTGCGATCATGCCCGGGCCCTGAAACACCATCGCTGAATAGAGCTGCACGAGGCTGGCCCCCGCCTTGATCTTCGCCAGCGCCGTCAGCCCGTTCTCGATCCCGCCCACACCGATCAACGGCAGGCGCCTCTCCAGCGTTTGTGCGAAGAGACGCAACGTGTGCGTTGAAATCTGAAACAGCGGCTGCCCCGAAAGCCCTCCCGCCTCCTCGCGGTTGTCGGAGGTGAGATGTTCCGGCCGCTGCAGCGTCGTGTTGGAGACAATCAGCGCGTCCAGTTCATTGATGAGCGCGAGTTCAGCGATGTCGCGCACCGCAGTTTCGTCGAGATCGGGCGCGACTTTCAGAAACAGCGGCCGCGGCCCGTGCGACGCCGTGAGCGGCGCACGCGCCTCGCGCAAGCGGCCGAGCAGATCCTCGAGCGCGCCGCGCTCCTGCAATCCCCGCAGGCCCGGCGTGTTTGGCGAAGAAATATTGGCGGTGATGTAGGACGCGTGCTTCCACACCCGCCCCATCCCGAGCACATAGTCCGCAGCTCTGTCGGCGGTCTCCTTGTTGGCGCCGACATTGGCGCCGACGACGCCGCCTTTGCCGCTGCGCGCAGCGAGCCGGTCGACGAAGGCGTCGAGCCCCTTGTTGTTGAAGCCCAGCCGATTGATGACAGCGCGGTCTTCACTCAGCCGGAAGATACGCGGCTTCGGATTTCCATCCTGCGGTTTAGGCGTCACCGTCCCGCATTCGACGAAGCCAAACCCGCACGCGAGCAGCGCATCGGGCGCTTCGCAGTTCTTGTCGAAGCCAGCCGCCATGCCGACAGGATTGGGCAGGTCGAGACCAGCCAGCGTGGTGTGCAACCGCGGCCAGCGATCCGCCCGCGCCCGCGGCCCCGCACGCACGCGCAGTCCCCAGAGTGCGGCGTAGTGGGCCGTCTCCGGGTCGATCGCCCGCAGGCCGCGCGTGACGAGATCGTGCGCAAAACTCACGGTCGTTGCGCTTTGCAGATTCTGCCCAAGCTGTCGCCAACTACCTAGGCCTAGCCCACCAATCTGGACTTTTTTCCTATATATGGGTTGAAAGTCCTCAAACTAGCGCTATAACCACCCGCCATGAACCACGCCCAGATTTGGCGCGCGATCGATGCGCTGGCGGCGCGCCGGGGAATGACCGCCTCGGGGCTGGCGCGCGCCGCCGGGCTTGATCCCACCACCTTCAACCGCTCCAAGCGCCAGGCGCCCGATGGCAAACCGCGCTGGCCCTCCACCGAAAGCATCGCCCGCGCGCTCAACGCGGCGGAGACCAATTGGGACGAGTTCGCCGCGCTGCTTGCCGGGCGCGACGGCAATGCGGGGCGCGCAGTCCCGATCGTCGGCATGGCGCGCGCGGGCGCTGACGGCTTCTTCGACGAAAACGGTTTTCCCGTCGGCGCCGAGGAGACCGTTCGCTTCCCCGATCTCGGCGAGGATCGCGTCTATGCACTCGAAATCGCCGGCGACTCGATGGAGCCGACTTACCGCGCTGGCGACATCGTCATCGTCCAACCGGGGGCGGCCGTCAGGCGCGGCGATCGCGTCGTGGTGCGCACCCGCTCCGGCGAAGTGATGGCGAAAGTGCTGGGCCGGCGCAACGATCAGACCATCGAACTCGTCTCGCTCAACCCGACGCACAAACCCCGCGAACTCGCAGCCGCCGACGTCGATTGGATCGCCCGGATTCTGTGGGCGAGCCAGTAGGAGGTGCGTCGCAGGTACGGAGCGCGCAACTGCGCGTGACGGCGGCGCGCAGCCGTGTCAGAAGACATGCGGGGAGATTTCACGATGCGCATAACCCAAACATTCTTTGCGTCGCTCTTTCTCTTGCTTGCGGCTTGCGGCCAAACCGCCGCGCCGAGCGACGCGGACGCCCAAACGAACGTAGCAACCAGCGCTATGCAAAGCGGCGAAGTCACCGCCGCCGAGCGCGCCGCCATCCTCGCCGCGCTCAATATGCGCGCCAATGCCAGCGGCCAGGTCGAGAACGAATGCGGCGATATGGTCACCCCGCAATTCATCGCCGTCGATCTTGGCGCCGGCGTCGGTCGCGCCGTTGTTTTCATGATCGGGGGCGGCCAGAGCATTGCGTCGTGCTATGGCGATGGCCCTCTTACCGTGATCTATCGCAACACGGGCGGGGCATGGCGCGATATCTATCAGCAGCGCGGCGGCACGCCGGCGATCCTTCCGGCGCAACACAATGGCGGCAATGATCTCGCCGCGGGCGGTCCCGGCTTTTCATTCCCGGTGTGGCAATGGAACGGCGCGACGTACGAGTTCGCCAACCGCGAGGTCCCTGACTCCGCGCTCGGCGATGCGCGGTTCATTCAGTAGTTAGTCGCCCTTATCGCGCAGCGGCTTCCACGCAGCAACCAGCCGCGAACCCGCGGCGCGCATGAGATCGCCTCTTATCTCGAAGGCGGCGAAGGCGGCCGTCGGGAAATGTCCGCTGAATTCGCGCGCGAGCTTCGAGTTGTCGTGGGCCTGATGCACCAGCATCGAAATAAGTTCGCCGATGCCGGGATTGTGGCCGATGATAATCACGCTCTCCGCGTCGCTCGCCATGAACGCGTCCCAGAGACCTTCGGGCGCGGCGTGATAGAGCGCGTCTTCGAACTGGGTCTCGAGCACGAAGTTCTTTAAGCCATGCTCGGCGGTCTGGCGCGTACGCTCCGAACTGGAGACCAAAGCCAGCGCCGGCTTCAGCCCGGCATCCTCCATAGCGGCGCCAGCCGCAGCGGAATCTCGTCTGCCTCTGCCGGTAAGCCCGCGCGCCTCGTCGCTATCGGCCTCGTGGGCGCGGACGGCCTTGGCGTGCCGCATCAGGATCAGGGTGCGCATGACCCGACAAAGTCTGCCCGGCTGCACAAAAAGCGCAACGGCCCGCATCCGATTGCGCGACCGGCGGCTGCCCAGACCCGAACAGCAAAGGAGAGAAACGATGAAGGCGCGGTGGATCATCCTGGGCGTCGCGGGGCTTGCGGTCATCGCCGCCTGGGCGGCGGTGGCGATCACCTATTTCTTCTTCGATCCCAGCATCGTCGTATGGACGGCGGTGGTCACCGTCGCCGCATTCAGCACCGAGGGGTTCCTATGGGTCGCCGCTGGCGTCCTGGGCTGGTCGATCCTCGCCGGTCGGCGCGCCACTCTGCAACGCTGGAAGCAGCGCCTGTTCGGCGGGAAGGCCGCGGACTAGATCGCCGTTTTGCACCGGGCGGCGTGACAGTCTAAGCGAAGCATCCCACCTGGATTCGCAGATGTCTGACCTCGCCACCCTCGCCGCCGCCGCCAAGGCCTGGCCCTTCGAACAGGCGCGCCTCGTGCTCGAACGGCATCGAAAACACACGAAAGACGTGGTGGTGTTCGAGACCGGCTACGGCCCCTCCGGCCTCCCCCACATCGGAACGTTCGGCGAAGTCGTGCGCACCTCAATGGTCCGCCACGCCTTCCGCGCGCTCACCGACGACAAGATCGCGACCAAAATCATTTGCGTCTCCGACGACATGGACGGGATGCGAAAGATTCCCGATAACGTCCCCAACCACGATCTGCTCGCGCCCTACATGCAGCGCCCGCTCACCGACGTGCCCGACCCCTTCGGCACGCACGAGAGTTTCGCCCATCACAACAACGCGCGTCTGCGCGCCTTCTTGGACAGCTTTGGCTTCGACTACGAGTTCAAGTCGGCGACCGAACTCTACAAGTCAGGCGCTTTCGACTCGACGCTGCTCAAGGCGCTCAACGTTTACGACGAGATCATGGCGATCATGCTGCCGACGCTCGGCGAGGAGCGGCGCCGGACCTATAGCCCTTTCCTGCCGATCTCGCCGAAGACCGGCCGCGTGCTCTACGTGCCGATGAAGAAAATCGACGCCGAGGCCGGCACGATTACCTTCGACGACGAGGACGGCGAAGAGATCACCCAGACCGTCACTGGCGGACGCGCCAAGATGCAGTGGAAGCCTGACTTTGGCATGCGCTGGGCCGCGCTCGGCGTCGATTTCGAAATGTTCGGCAAGGATCACCAGCCGAACCAGCAAATCTATGCCCGCATCTGCAAGGCGCTGGGCGCCGAGCCGCCGGTGAACTTCGTCTACGAACTCTTCCTCGACCAGCACGGCGAGAAGATTTCGAAGTCGAAAGGCAACGGCATCAGCGTGGAGCAATGGTTGTCGTACGCGGCGCCTGAAAGCCTGTCGCTCTACAACTTCCAGAAGCCGCGCGCGGCCAAGAAACTCTACTTCGACGTCATTCCGAAGGCTGTCGACGAGTATCTGAGCTATGTCGAAAGCTATTACGCCCAGGACACGGCCGAGCAACTCGAAAACCCGGCTTGGCACATTCATGCGGGCAAGCCGCCGAAGGACCTTTCGCCGATCTCGTTCGCGTTGCTGATGAACCTGGTCTCGGCCGCAAGCGCGGAGACCAAGGATTTGCTCTGGGCCTTCATCGGCAAGTACGCGCCGGGCGTCACGCCGCTATCGCATCCATTCCTGGACAAGCTGACCGACTACGCCATTGCGTATTTCAACGACTTCGTGAAGCCGACCAAAAACTTCCGCGCCGCCAGCGAAAAGGAGCGTGCTGCGTTCGAGGATTTGATCAGGCGCTTCGATGCGTTGCCGGCCGACACCACCGACGGTGAAACGATTCAGAACGAGGTCTACGCCGTCGGCAAGGATCACGGCTTCGAGCCGCTGCGCGACTGGTTCAAGGCGCTCTACGAAGTGCTGTTCGGGGTCGAGAGCGGTCCCCGCTTCGGCCAGTTCGCAGCGCTCTACGGCGTGCGCGAAACGAGCGCCTTGCTGCGCCGGGGGCTGGCCGGCGAACTGCTGAAGGCGGCCTGACGCTAACGCGCGTTGGCGTGGCGCTCGGCGCGCCAGGCGCTCAGGATCGCTTCGGCGCTGCGGTCGATATCTTCATCGGTCGTGTTGGCGCTCATCACCGAGATGCGAATGATCTGGCGCCCATGCCAATTGGCGCCGCCAACGAAACAGACGCCATCGCGCTGGATGCGCGCAATCGTGAGATGGGTCAGCGCATCGGCTTCCGCCCCATCCAGATCAGTTCCCAGACGCACCGCGACCTGGTTCAGCACAACGTCGTTCATGACCTCCACATCGCCCGCTTCGCTCAACCGCTCACCCATGCGCTTGGCCTGCGCACAGTGACGGCGCACCATCTCGGATATACCCTCGCGCCCGAGCGAGCGGATCATCGCCCAGGTCGAAAGCCCGCGCGCCCGGCGCGAGAGCTCCGGCGCGTAATCGGCCGGATGACGCTCTTTGCCTTCGGGCAAATAGCTCGCCGCGATCAGCATGGCGCGGCGATGCGCTTCGGCGTGACGCACGATGGCGTAGCCGCTGTCGTGCGGCGTCTGCAGCCATTTGTGCCCGTCCACGCCCCAGGAATCGGCGCGCTCCAGGCTGCGCGTAAGATACGCCAGTTCAGGGAGCGCGCGCGCCCACAATCCGAAAGCGCCGTCTACGTGCAGCCACGCGTTCTTCGCCTGCGCGCCCTCGGCGATCTCTTCAAACGGGTCGAATGCGCCCGAGTTTATATGGCCGGCCTGCGCGATGGCGATGATCGGCCCGTCGAGCTTGGCGACGGCGCGAGCGAACGCCCCGCGCCGCATCTGTCCTTGGTCATCGACGGGAACAGTCACGACGCGTTTGGCGCCCAAGCCCAAATAGCGCAACCCGGAAAACACGGTCGAGTGCGCTTCCTCGCCCAACACGACATGCACCGGCGGCGCGCCAAACAAGCCGTCCGCTTCAACATCCCAGCCGACCCGCCGCAACACTTCGCTGCGAGCAGCGGCCAGGCAGGTGAAATTGGCGATCGTCGCGCCGGTAACAAACCCCACGGGACTCACGCGGCAAATCGAGCAGTTCGAGCAACCACCGCCCCGCCGTTTCCTCGCACGCCGATGACGCGGGCGTCGCATGCGCATTGCCCGTGTTTTGCCCCCAAGCCGCGGCGAGCCAATCGGCGGCCATGCCGGCAGGTTCGGTCGCACCGATCACCCAGCCGTAGAAACGCGGTCCCACCATGTTGGCGAGCCCGCCTTCCACCAGCTCGGCCAGTTCGGCGATCACGGCGCGCGCGGGGGCGCCGCGGTCCGGCAAAGGGCGGTCGAATGCGGCGCGCATCTCGGCATAACCGCGCTGCGGCGCATGAGGCGTCTGGCCACGCCCCGCGCGGAAGGCCACCGCGCGCTCGACAACATCGCCCAGCAGCGCGCGCATTTCCTCAGACTCCATGGGAACCTCCGCGCGCTTCATAGAACGGAAGCCGACGTCAATCACGCCGAATTCGGCCGTGCGTTCGATTAGGCTATAGAATCCGCCTGCCCTGGCGCCTTGAGCTTGCGCCTTCCTTGCGTTGTATTGTACAACTTGGCGCGCATGGGGATGGACGGGGCCGAGCGCCGCGATCAGGATCGAGGTGCGGCGGCGCCTGTCACCGCCGCCATTCTCGAATCTGCGCGCTTCGGTCTTGCGCGCAACCATCCGCAACGCTCCGCACATCGCGTGCTTTGGTTCAGCCAAGCCGCGGCGGCTGGATTAGTGATCGCTGCACTGATTTGGGGATTGCAGAACGCGCCCGGCCCGACCCTTACGGGATTGCACGTCGCGGCGCTGTTGCTGTTTGCGGCGATCGTGATGTGGCGCTTGATCGCCGCCGCCAATCTCTCGCCGATCTTGTGGCGTTTGTCGGATGCGAAAACGCCACCCGTCTACACCATCTTGTGTCCGCTCTATCGCGAAGCCAATATGGCGGCGGAGCTGATCGGCGCGCTTTCCGAACTCGACTACCCGCGAGACCGCTTGGATATCAAGATCTTGGTCGAGAGCGACGATCCGGATACGATCGCAGCTGCAATGACTGCCGCCGATGCAGCGCACATCGAGACTGTCGTCATCCCGGCCTGTGCGCCGCGCACAAAACCGAAAGCCCTAAATGTCGGTTTGGCGCTCGCGCGCGGCGAGTACGTCGCGATCTATGACGCAGAGGATCGGCCGCATCCGCAACAGCTCCGCGCCGCGGTTGCGGCATTCGAAGACGGTGGCGAGTCGCTCGCCTGCGTGCAGGCGCCGCTCGTGGTCGACAACGCCGACGCCTCCTGGATCGCGCGCCAGTTCGCCGCCGAGTACGCGATCCAGTTTCGTGAAATCCTCCCGCTCCTGGCCCGGTTGGGGCTGCCGCTCCCACTCGGCGGCAGCAGCAACCATTTTCGCACCAGCATTCTGCGCGCGACCGGTGGATGGGATCCTTACAAGCAAAGCGAAGATCGCGCGAATTTCGCGAACAAACTCAATCGCTTTCGAACGAGCGCGTTTCACATCCCATTCGTGTCCCAATCGTGCGCGAGCGCTGAGTAGGGCTCGCAGTTTGCGGGACAT
>JBFWYQ010000008.1:0-151359 GCA_050186235.1 Hyphomonadaceae bacterium | reverse complement strand
GGGAACCAAGGGGTCGCGCCATGCTGCGCTCGGAGCTGGTCAATAGGCTGCAGGAAGAGATGGCGCCGCTGAAGGCGGCCGAGATCGAACACGCTGTCGATGTCGTGCTCGACGAAGTGGCGGTTGCGCTGGCGACAGGAGGCCGGGTTGAGCTGCGCGGCTTCGGCGCGTTCTCCGTGCGCAAACGCGACGCGCGCACCGGGCGCAATCCCCGCACCGGCGCGACCGTGAAGGTCTCGGCCAAGAAGGTGCCCTTTTTTAAGCCGGGCAAGGAATTGCGCCTCAAGGTCAATGGCGGCGAGGAGCCGTAACAGGCAGGAACTTGCCGCCGCAGCTCGACGTTAGCCACGGTTGGGGGCCACCGGCGGCGATGACGCAGCACAAGCACGAGATTCTGGACGCTCTCCCGGTTGCGGTTTATCTGACCGACGCCGAGGGACGGATCACCTACTTCAACGACGCGGCCGCTGAGCTGTGGGGACATCGCCCAAAGCTGGGCGACCTCTGGTGCGGCTCATGGAAGCTCTTCCACCCGGACGGGCGGCCGCTGCCGCACGACCAATGCCCAATGGCGCTGGCGCTCAAGGAGCGCCGCCCCATCCGCGGCGTGGAGGCGGTGCTCGAGCGTCCAGACGGCGTCCGCATCCCGTTCGCGCCCTACCCCTCTCCGATCTTCGACGAGAACGGCGTCCTCGTGGGCGGCGTCAATCTGCTGCTCGATGTCAGCCAACGCCATCGCGATGAAGAAGACTCAGCCCGGCTCGCGGCGATCGTCGCCTCGTCCGACGATGCGATCGTCTCGAAGACGCTGCAGGGTTTCATCACCAGCTGGAATGCGGGCGCCACGCGCATCTTCGGTTACGAGGCCGACGAGATCATCGGCAGACACATCACCACGCTCATTCCGCCCGAACTCCACGACGAAGAGAAGGATATCATCGCCCGACTGACGCGCGGCGAACGGATCGAGCATTTCGAAACGGAGCGGGTCACAAAGGATGGCCGCCGCATCGATGTTTCGCTGACTGTCTCCCCCGTCCGAGATTCCACAGGACGCATCATCGGCGCTTCGAAGGTCGGCCGCGACATCAGCGACCGCAAGCGCGCGGAAGAGACCCAGCGCCTGCTGCTCGACGAACTCAGTCACCGCATCAAGAACACGCTGGCCACCGTGCAGGCGATCGCCTCTCAGACCCTTCGCCGCGCCGGCAATCCGGAACACTTTGTCGCCAGTTTCAACGGCCGCATCAAGGCGCTGGCGCGCGCACACAGCCTGTTGAGCGGCGGCTCGTTTCAAAGCGCCGATGTTTCCGATCTCGTGCGGGAGCAATTGCTGCTCGGCGGCGAGGATGACCATCGCATCTCTTGGTCGGGCCCTTCAGTCATGATGGATGCGCAGGCTTCGCTGCATCTGGCGCTGGTGCTGCACGAGCTCGGCACCAATGCACGAAAGCACGGCGCATTGTCGTCGCCAGGCGGACGCGTCGCCGTACGCTGGCACGTCAAATCCAACGGCAATCGCTGCCTGCAACTGTATTGGCGCGAAACCGGCGGACCACCGGTGGCGGCGCCGACATCGCGCGGTTTCGGATCGGTGCTGATCGAACAGAGCCTGCAGGCTCATGGCGGCGACGTCATTTTGAATTACGCCGAAAACGGTTTGAGCTGTGAGATCAGTCTGCCGCTTCCCGAGCTAACCCAGCCGATCGGACCGCTTAGCGGCAGCGCGAACGCGGCCGACGCGCTCGCACCGGGCCAGCGCCCCGTACTGAAAGGCAAGCGCGTTCTCGTGATCGAGGACGAACCGTTGATCGGCATGGTGCTGGCCGACTATCTCGCCGATGCCGGGTGCGAAGTTGTTGGGCCAGCGCCCAATATTGACAAGGCGAAAGCGCTGGTGGCTGAGAGCAACATCGACGCCGCACTGGTCGACGGCAATCTTGCCGGCAGGCCGGTTGATGAAGTCGCGATCGCGCTCAAGTCGCGCAACGTCCCCTTCGCCTTTGTCACCGGCTATGGCCGCGGCGGGCTGCCGGAAGGCTTTGCCGATGCGCCAATCGTAGAAAAGCCGTTCACGCAAGAACAGGTCGTGACGACTCTGGAACGATTGTTCAGCAACGTGGTGAGGCTGCGCAGGCGGCGTTGAGCGCGTCGCCTTGACATCGGCGCTGAAGCTCACGATTGCGCTCCTGCCGCAGCAAGGAGCGCAATCGATGTCCATGCTCAAGGAATTTCGGGAATTCGCCCTCAAGGGCAGTGTCGTGGACCTCGCCGTCGGCGTCGTCATCGGCGCAGCATTCGGCACGATCGTTTCTTCGCTGGTTGACGACCTGATCATGCCGCTGGTCGGCGCGGTTACCGGCGGCTTGGATTTCTCGAACTATTTCGTGCCGCTGTCGGACACGGTGACGGCGACGACATTGGACGCCGCGCGCGAGCAAGGCGCCGTGTTTGCGTACGGCAAGTTCATCACCGCCGTGCTCAAGTTCGCGATTGTGGCCTGGGTGCTGTTCTTCGTGATCAAAGCGATGAACAGAATGAAGCAAAAGGAAGAAGCAAAGCCCGCGCCCGTCGCCGAGACGCCGGCTGACATCAAGCTGCTCACCGAAATCCGAGATCTACTGAAAAGGTAAGGGCAATAGGGGAATAAGGCAGTGGGGAGATCGGTGGTCGCACGCACCGTCCCTATTGCCTTACTCCCCTATTGCCCTACTGCCTTCATCAATGGCCGAGGCAAAAATCTGCGGCATCACCGATGCGGCCGCGCTTGACGCGGCGCTCAATGGCGGCGCCCGCTTTGTCGGTTTCGTCGTCTATCCGAAGAGCCCGCGCCACCTCTCACGCGACAAGCTCGCCAGCCTGGCCGAACGGGCGCGCGGGCGGGCCGAGATCGTCGTCGTCACCGTCGACGCCGATGAAGAGTTGCTGGCGGGCGTTGCCGCGTACGCGCGGCCGGACTGGATCCAGCTGCATGGCGGCGAGAGTCCCGGCAAGACCGCCCAGGCGCGCCAATACGCGAAGCGGGGCCTGATCAAGGCCATCGGCATCGGCAGGGCAGAGGACTTCTCCCAAGCCGCCACCTACGAGCCGATTGCCGAAATGTTGATGTTCGACGCCGCGCCTCCTCCGGGCGGTCTACCCGGTGGCAACGCCCTTGCCTTCGATTGGCGCCTCTTGGCCGGCAAACGGTTTTCCCGGCCGTGGCTGCTCTCTGGCGGATTGACCCCCACCAACGTTGCAGAGGCGATCTCCGCCTCCGGAGCGGCCCTGGTGGACGTCTCCTCTGGCGTGGAGGCGGCCGCGGGCCTAAAGGACCCCGGCAAGATCGCTGAGTTCCTGGCGGCAAGCCGCTCAGCCTAAGTCTGGCCCCCTGAAGCCCCTAAGCCCCGCTCATGGACGCGCGCCGCAACTGGCAGGACCTCCCCGACGCCGAGGGCCGTTTCGGCCGATACGGCGGCCGGTTCGTGGCCGAGACGCTGATGCCTCTCGTGCTGGAACTTGAGCGCGCCTATCGCGCCGCGCAAGCCGACCCGGCGTTCGCGACGACGATGGCGGATTTCTGGACCCATTATGTCGGCCGACCCTCGCCCTTGTATTTCGCCGAGCGGCTGAGCGATCACCACGGCGGGGCGAAAATCTACTTCAAGCGCGACGAGCTCAATCACACCGGCGCGCACAAGATCAACAATTGCCTCGGCCAGGTGCTGCTGGCGATGCGCATGGGCAAGACGCGCATCATAGCCGAAACCGGCGCAGGCCAGCATGGCGTGGCGACGGCGACAGTGTGCGCACGCTTCGGTTTGCCGTGCGTCGTGTTCATGGGCGCAACCGATATCGAGCGGCAGAAGCCGAACGTCTTCCGCATGATGCTACTGGGCGCCGAAGTGCGCCCGGTGACGAGCGGCGCGGCGACGCTGAAAGATGCGATGAACGAGGCGCTGCGGGATTGGGTCACCAATGTCGCCGACACATTCTATTGCATCGGTACGGCTGCTGGCCCGCACCCGTATCCGGAAATGGTGCGCGATTTTCAGAGCATCATCGGCCGTGAGGCGCGCGCGCAAATCCTCGAGCGCGAAGGCCGTTTGCCCGACGCGGTGATGGCGTGCATCGGCGGCGGCTCGAATGCGATCGGTCTGTTTCACCCCTTCATTGCCGATGAAAGCGTGCGCTTGATTGGCGTAGAAGCGGCTGGACGCGGCATCGACGATCGCTTCGAGCACAGCGCCGCGATCAATGGCGGCCGACCCGGCGTCCTCCACGGGAACCGCACGTATTTGCTGCAGAACGAGGATGGCCAAATCCTCGAAGGCCACTCTATCAGCGCCGGCCTCGATTATCCCGGCGTCGGACCGGAACATTCATATTTGGCGGACATCGGGCGCGCGCAGTATCTGAGCGCAACCGACGGCGAGGCCCTCGAAGCGTTCCAATTGTGCGCGAAACTGGAAGGCATTCTGCCGGCGCTGGAACCATCGCACGCTCTGGCGCGTGTTGGAGATGTGGCGCGTGAGATCGGCAAGGATGGCCTGATCATCATGAACCTCTGCGGGCGCGGGGATAAGGACGTGTTCACCGTCGCAGACGCATTGGGAGTGAAACTTTGAAACGTCTTCTCGCCGCTCTCTGCGCAAGCCTTGCGCTTGCCATGCCCGCCTTCGCACAGGACGCAGAATCCACTCTGCTGCCGCAATCGCTCAATCTGCCCGTGCTCGAAGGCTCGATGATCCCGGATGATTGCATGTATCCGGCCTCGATCACCGATGCGACGCGCTACGAGATCGCTTGCGTGACCATGCCTCGCTTCATCTCGGGCGAAGTCGGCGCACAATATATCGGCCAGCTCGGCACACGCGGCTGGCGCCAGGGTTCCTACATCAGCGGCGGGATGACGGCCGTGCGGGACGACGAGAACAATTGCCAGCAAGTGCTGAACATCTTCCCAGGCGATTTCCCGCCGGGCGCGGCGAACTCTGACCTCATCGTGATCTGGTTCGCCTATGACCGCACGCCGCGGTGCACTCAGAGCCGACCGGGTTGAGCGCACGCCTCGCCTCCCGCTTTGCAGCACTGAAGCGCGAAGGCCGCGCCGGCCTCGTCGCGTATGTGATGGCGTCTGATCCCGATCACGAAACGTGCTTGGAGATTCTGCGCGGGTTGCCGGAGGCTGGCGCCGATGTAGTCGAGCTTGGCTTTCCGTTCACCGATCCGATGGCGGACGGGCGCAGCATTCAGAAGGCGGCGTTGCGTGCGCTGAAGGCGGGCGGTTCGCTGAAGAAGACGCTCGAACTCGCGGGCCGCTTCCGTGAGACGGACGCAGACACGCCGCTCATCCTCATGGGTTACGCCAATCCGATCGAGCAGATGGGTTACGACGCATTCGCACGCGCAATGCACGACGCCGGCGGCGACGGCGCCATCGTCGTCGATCTGCCGCCGGAGGAAGATGCGCCGCTGCGCGCCGCGTTTGCAGCAAATGGTCTCTCGATCATTCGGCTCGCCACACCCACTACTGACGATAACCGGTTAACCAAGGTGCTCGATGGCGCCTCGGGTTTTGTGTATTATGTCTCCGTCGCCGGGATCACCGGCGCGAATTCTGCAACTTCAACCGGGGTGCGGTCCGCCGTCGAGCGGCTGAAGCGCGCCACGGACCTCCCTATCGCCGTCGGATTCGGCGTGCGCGAGCCGGATATGGCCCGCGCCATCGCATTAACCGCGGACGCCGTCGTCGTCGGCTCCGCTTTTGTGGACGAAATTGCCGCCGGGCCAGCGCCCCAAGCGGCGGATCGCGTCTTGCGCAAGGTCGCTCAATTGAGCGAAGCTGTGCGCCAGTCGCGGGCCATGGAAGGGACTCCCGCATGAACTGGCTGTCGAATTTCGCGCGGCCCGGGCTTTCGAAAAAGAAGCCGGATGAAGCGCGCGAGACGCCCGACAATCTTTGGATCAAGGATCCGCTTTCGGGCGAGCTGATCTATCGCGCCGAGCTCGAAGCCGCCGATTGGGTGACGCCGTCGGGCTTCCATATGCGCATCGGTCCCGACGCGCGTTTTAGAATCATGTTCGACGAGCAGGCGTGGCAGATCATTCCCTTGCCCAAGGTCGAAAACGATCCGCTGAAATTCAAGGACGACAAGAAATACGCCGACCGCCTTAAGTCGGCGCGCGCGAAGGTGCATCGCGAGGACTGCATGGCCGCAGGCTATGGCCGCATCGGCGGCGCGCATGCTGTCGTGTTGGTGCAGGATTTCGAATTCATGGGCGGCTCGCTCGGCATGGCCGCTGGCGAGGCCTTCATCGCGGCCGCCGAAGCCGCCGTGCGGCGCAAAGCGGCGATGATCGTGGTGACGGCTTCAGGCGGCGCGCGGATGCAGGAAGGTATTCTCTCGCTGATGCAGATGCCACGCACGACTTTGGCGATCCAGATGCTGCGCGAGGCGGGACTTCCCTATCTCGTCGTGCTCGCCGACCCCACGACAGGCGGCGTCACTGCGAGCTACGCCATGCTTGGCGACATCCACATCGCCGAGCCCGGCGCTCTGATCGGTTTCGCCGGCCCGCGTGTGATCGAGCAAACCATCCGCCAGAAGCTGCCAGAAGGATTCCAGCGTTCGGAATATCTGCACGACAAAGGCATGGTCGACATGGTGATCGATCGGCGTCAGCTGAAAGCGACGATAGCCACGCTGCTCTCGGTGCTGATGCACAAGCGCGCCGCCGTGCAGGGCGACAGCGGCGAGACGGTCGATTTTGCGGAAGCCGCTGCCGACGAAGCGCCGGCGAAGGCCAAGAAGAAGGCGGCCAAGCAGGCCGCGCCACCGCGTGCGAAGGCGGCGGAGTAATTGCGCGACGTTGTCGGCGAACGTTTTGAGGAGCTGTTCGGCCCCGAATTTGGCCACGGCAAGCCGTATGATCTGAATGCGTTGCGCAATGCACTGGAAGCTCTAGGTTCGCCTCACTCTGACCTGCCAGCGGTCATCCACGTGGCCGGCACCAACGGCAAAGGTTCGACGATTGCCTTTATGCGTGCGATCGCCGAGTCGGCCGGCCTGAAGGTTCACGCCTTCACCAAGCCGCACCTCTTCAGGCTGAATGAACGTTTCGTCGTCTCCAGCGAGTTCGCAAGCGATCTTATGCTTCTCGCTGTCGTAGAGGACATCGCCCGCGTCGACCCCGACCTCACGCAGTTCGAGGCCCAGGTCCTTGCCGCCTTCACGCTCTTCCACGAACACCACGCGCGGCTCGCTCTGATCGAAACGGGCATGGGCGGGCGTGACGATTCCACCAACGCGCTCGGTTCGCCAAGTGCTGTCGTTATCTCGCCGATCGATCTTGACCATCAAGACGCGCTCGGCGCCTCGCTTGCCGAAATCGCGACGCACAAGGCGGGCATCCTGAAGTCTGGTTCGCCCGCGATCGTCGCGCGCCAGGCTCCGGGGGTTATGGCCGTGATCGAGGCGCGCGCAGCAGAAATCGGCGCCCCTCTCATCCGTGCGGGCGTCGAATGGGACGCGTACGCGAGCCAGGGGCGGCTCGTCGTGCAGACTGAGACGCGCGCGTTGGACCTGCCGTTGCCTCTGTTGCAAGGCCGGCATCAGATCGACAATGCGGGGTTGGCCTGCGTCGCATTGCTTTCGACTGGATTGCCAATCGAGGAATCGGCCCTCGCCAGCGGGGTTGCGAACGCTGCATGGCCCGCCCGCCTCCAGCCGCTGACGCGGGGCGCGCTCAGTGCGCCCGTGCGCGCAGTGGGCGGCGAACTCTGGGTGGATGGCGGACACAACGCGCAAGCGGCGGCGACGCTCGCGCGCGCGCTGAACGATATGAACGAGCGGCGCGGCGGAGCCAGCATAGCCATTGTCGGCCTGCGCGCGCGCAAGGATGCGCACGCTTTCATTGGCGCTCTTGCCGGCGCGGTGGAGCGCTTGATCGCCGTGCCGCTTTGCGAACCGCACATTGCGCCCGACGTCATCGCTGCGATCGGCGCCGCCGCTGGCGTCGCCACGGCCACCGCATCCTCACTCGCCGCCGCTATGCAAAACGCGGCGCAGTTGCCTGCGCCGCGTGTGCTGATTTGTGGTTCGTTCTTGCTCGCGGCAGAAGCGCTCGCGATCGAGAACCCCTAGACGCTCTCGTTCAGCCACTCGACGATCTTCGATTTCGGCATCGCGCCGACCTTCGTCGACGCCACCTTGCCGTCCTTGAACACCATCAGCGTCGGGATGCCGCGCACGCCGAAGCGCGACGGAGTCATCGGATTGTCGTCGATATTGAGCTTCACGACTTGCACGCGGTCACCCATTTCGTTGGCGATTTCTTCGAGCGCCGGGCCGATCTGCTTGCACGGGCCGCACCATTCCGCCCAGAAGTCCACGAGCACCGGACGGCTGGATTTCAGCACGTCGGCTTCGAAACTATCGTCGGAAACTTTGGTCGTGGCCACCGGATTCGCTCCTTTGCGGGCGTGGGAATCGTTCAGGCGATGTAGGGCGAGCCGGTTAAGGATTCAACCACGCGCGAACGTAGCGAAAACACTGTCCAGCCGGTCTTCGGGCAAATCCATGAGATGCGGCTTTTCAGTCCACAACAATGCACATGACACACTCTTGAGCGGGAAGATCTGGCGCAGAACCTCGCGGTAAAGGGCGAGCTGAAGCACATAAGAGTCAGGCGCCGCAGCGGCATCGAGCGGCGCCGGGCGGTCGGTCTTGAAATCGAGCACGAGCACGCGATCGTCGTCGATTGCGAGCCGGTCGACGATGCCGCGCACGACCTTTCCCGCGACTTCGCCGACGATCGGCGCTTCTGCACGGCTCGACGGCGCAAACACTGCCGCAAAGCGCGGATCGGCGATCACCTTGAGCGCTTCGCGCGCATGCGCTTCGGCTTCGGCATCGTCCACGCTTTGGCGAGCAAGCCATGCACGTGCGGCCGCTTCGCGCTCCGCAGGCGCAACGTCCGGCAAACGCTGCAGCAAACCGTGGATCAGACGGCCGCGGCGGAAACGCTTCTGTCCGTCGACGCGCGGTGAGAACAGCGCAGGATCGATGCGATGCAGCCGCGATGGCGCAGCGATGTCCGTTCGCGCGCCGCCGGCGGCCGGCGTGCTTACCCAAGCGGGCAATGCGATTTCCTCACGCGGCGGCGCCGCCGCGTGAGGATCGGCGAACATCGGCTGACCAAGGCGCCGGCCCATGCCGAATGGCGTTTCGACCTCCGGGGCGCCGAGGCCCGTTAACGCAGTCTCGATCGAGGAACGCCAGCTCTCGTCGGCCTCACCCGCCTTCGAGCCGCCGAATTGCGGTCCGCAGACAATGAGCCGGTCGCGGGCGCGCGTCATCGCCACGTAAGCCAGGCGCCAATGTTCGCCGCGCATGCGCGCCTCATGCGCATTGCGCGCAGCTCCGACACGGGCGTCGTCATCGCTCTTGCGGAAAGACACGTACGGACCTTCGCGCTCGTCGAAGATCAAACCATTGTCGGGCGCGTCTTCGATATCACCTGTCGCATCCGGCAGAATGACGACTGGAGCTTCGAGACCCTTAGCTCCATGCACGGTCATGACGCGTATAGCGCCGGTCTCGGCTTCGAGCTCACGCTTCACTTGCGTCGAGTCGACTTCGACGTCGTAGAGGAAACGCTGCAATGTCGGCGCGACGTGATGGGGCAGCTTGAGCGCACGCTGCAGCAGTTCTTCGAGCGGATCGCGGGTTTCGGGGCCGAGACGCGCGAACACGCGCGCCCAGCCGGAGGGGCCGCCGCCGTGCGGCGTCTCCAACGCCCAGCTCAGGAACGCGAACGGATCAGCGCCGCGCCGCCCAATCAGCTCCTGCACGAACGCACGCGCGGCCGCGTACTTTGCGTCCGGCGCGGCCATCAAGCGCTCGAGCAAGCGCATGTCGCCGCGATCATAGGCAAGCGGAAAGATATCCGTGTTGTCATCGGTGAGATTGCACCACGGCCCCTTCAGCACGCAGGCGAGCGCAAGATCGTCAGCCGGATCGAGCGCGACCTGAATCAACGCAAGGCAATCCTGCACCGCGAGTTCTTCGCTGAGCACCATACGGTCGGCGCCGGCGACAGGCAGATTCGCTCGCTTGAACGCCTTGATCAATTCGCGGAACATCGCGCCGCGCTTTCGCACCAGCGCCAACACGTCGCCGGCGCGCATCGGCCGCAGAGCGCCCTTGTCCCAAACCGCTTCGCGCGTCTCGATCATCGCTTGAACTCGATGTGCGAGCGCTTTGGCCAGGATCACGTGTGCGCTCGTTTCCCGTTCCATGTCGAGCGGCGCGTCCCAGGGCTGTGCCTCGGCGGCGACGGGACGCGGCGTGATCGGCCAGACTTCGACGACGCCGCCTTCGCGCGCGCGCGACGGGAGATGTTTGATCTCATCGTGATCGCCAATGCCGGCGATCAACGGCTTGTCGCGCACCGTCTCGTCTACGACACGCAAGATTTCCGGCGCGGAACGGAACGATGTGCGCAGTTCGGGAGCGCGAAAGTCCCGCTGCCCGGCGTGCGCCCGTTCGGCGAGGCTTTGCGCCTCCTCGAGAAAGCGTTCCGGGTCCGCTCCCTGGAAGCCGTAAATGCTCTGCTTCGGATCGCCGACCGAGAACACCGTGCGGTTCTTCGGGCGCGCCCCGGCGCCGGCGAAGAACTCGTTCTGCAATGGCTTGATCAGCTCCCATTGCGCGGGGCTAGTGTCCTGTCCCTCGTCGATCAGGATATGGTCGAGCCCGCCGTCGAGCTTGTAGAGCACCCATGGTGCAGCTTCCGAACGCTGCAGCAGCGCCTGCGCATGTTCGATCAGGTCGTCGAAGTCGAGCACGCCGGAGCGATGCTTGGCGTCGCTATAGGCTTGGTCGAGCTTCAGTGCGAGCGCGAGCGCGGCCACGGCGTCCTCGGCGCGCTCGATGGCGTTGATATCTTGGCGTGCGTTCGCGACGGCTTCAGCCAATTGACGCACCATCGGTTCGAGCCACGGGTGTGCGTTTCTGGTCGCCGCAGTCGCGAAGCTGGCGCGCAACGCTCCGTTGGTCAGCGCAAAAGCGAAGCACGCCTGCATCACCGCGAGATTGTCATCGCGATCGACACAATCGAGCACGGCGTGCAAGCGCTCACCGGTTTTGCAATCGTTCGTGCTGCCTTCGCAGAGCTTCGCCGCCGCCCGGCGCAATTCTTTCCAGGGCCAGCGCGCGATAAAGGCGCGGGTGTAATATTCAGTGGTCTGGGAAACGCCGTGACGGTCGCGCAGTGCACGCGCGGCAAACAATTCGCCGTGGTGGTGCATGGCGAAACGGTGAAACGCCGCCCGCCGCAGCGCAAGGCGGTCGAGCAGGCCCTCCAGATGATCACTGTAAAGCAGCTTGGCGAAACGCTTGAATGCATCGCGCGGTCCGTCCACCGAAAGCGCTGCCGCGGCGCGGGCGTCCGCAAGCAAAGCCGCGGCGCGGGTTTCGTCGGCAATTTCGAATCCTGGCGCTACGCCAGCCTCGACAGGAAAACGCGCCAGCAAACGTTCGCAAAACGCATGGATCGTCTGGATTCTGAGGCCGCCGGGCGTTTCGAGCGCTTGTGCGAACAACGCGCGTGCCGAACCCAGATCGGCCTGCGGCGCACCGAGCTCCTTCAGTTGCTGCGCGAGCGTTGCGTCGTCGGCGACGCACCAGCCGCCAAGCCGTTCGAACAGGCGCCGTTGCATCTCGGCCGCGGCGGCCTTGGTGTATGTAATGCACAGAAATGCAGAAGGCTTCGAGCCATCGAGCAAGAGACGAGCGATACGATCGACCAGCACTTTCGTCTTACCAGACCCGGCATTCGCGGTGACGAACACCGAGTATTGGGGATCGGCAGCCTGCCCTTGCGCAAGCGTCGCCTCGGCGATGGGATCGAGCGGCGCGCTCATTCGTCACCCACTTCCTCGGCCCATTCCTTGCGCCGCGCGAGCAGATCGTACTCGTCATAGGGCTTGAGGAATTGAACGCGCGGCTTGGAAAAGAACGCCTGCTCGGCGACCGCGTATTTCGCAAGCAATCCGCGCAGCGCTTTCAGCGCCGTCTCCGCGGCGACAACCGGTCCACCCTCGGCGTCGACAGTCTGTTGCGTCTGCTTGGCTCCGCCGAATTGCCAATAGATCAGTTCGGTCGGAACCGCTTTCGGCACATCCTCGAAATGACCTGCCATCAGCATCGCCGCTTCGAGCAGAAGCTGCGGAGACAGGCCGCTATTGACCTGTTCGTTGGTCGGCGGCTTGCCGGTCTTGAAGTCGAGAATAGCGACGTGGCCGGGCCCGATCTCGATGCGATCGGCGCGGCCCGTCAGCATAACACCGTCAACCGGCATCTTACCGTAGCTTTCGCGATAGATGACCGCGTTGCGCGCGCGGCGTTCCTCCAGCCAAGCGATCAATGCATCGCAAGACAATATCAGCCGCTCGCGCTCCGCCGCGCGCCGCTCCGGCGCCACGCCATGCCGGCGCAATTCCTCGTCAAGCAAGCGCGACAGTTCCATTGGATCGCGACCATCTTCAAAGCGTTCGATCGCGCGGTGTACGGCTGTGCCACGTTCAGCTGGCCCGGCGACTGCGCCGATCGGATCGAGATAATCGAGCTTGAGAATCCGGCGCGCGTAAACGGCGTATGGATCGCGAATAAGCGTTTCCACTTGCGTGACGCTGATCTGCGTCAGCCGCTTGCCGGCGGGCGGTCGCGGCGCCGCGGGCTTAACCGGCGTAATAGCGTCGGGCGCATCGAGCCGCCGCGCCATCGAGATGTAATTTTCGGCGCTCGCCAGCTCGGTCTGCGCGCCTTGAATCAGCGTCTTCAACCGCCACAGCCAGCGCGACGCTAGTGTCGGCGACCCGTCGCGGCGGAGCGCGCGTGTCAACACGACGTTGGGCGCATTAGCAAGCTGGGCGAAATCGTGCGCCGCGAGACCCAGCCGCTGATCGAGGGATGGGAGCCCAAGCTTCTGGCGCATCGCCCGCGACAGGAATGGATCTTCCGTGGGCGGCGCGGGCCACACGCCTTCGTTCAGGCTCGCCAAGATCATCAGATCGCGACGCTGTAAGCGTGCTTCGAGCGGACCCCAGATTGCGACGCGCGCATCGCCGCCGCGCGCAGGGGGAATGTCGCGCCCCTCCATCAGCCGCAACAGCACACGCGGCGCGTCGTAGGAGTTCATGGCGTCGAGACCCGCCCCGTGGGCGATGGCTTCGCGCAACAATTCCGCCGCGTTCTCGCCGTCACGGTCCTGCCAGATGTCTTCGCCGGTCATATCTTCTGCGACGACGGTGAGAGCCTCGGCAAAGGAAGCGAGCGTCAGTTCCGGCCGCTTCATCAGCGCGGTCAGTGGTTTCAGTGCGCGTGCGGTGCGGTCGACAATGGCGCGCGCGCGCGGCCATTTCTCGAGCTTGTCCAAAGCAGCAAGCTCTTCGAGTGTATCGTACCGGCGCGGACCGCGCAGGCCCAGATGCTCCAACACCCAAAGCGCGTCATCGGCCACGCGCACACGTGCATGCTTCAAGAGCGCCGCTAACGCCACAGGCTCACCTGGATCGCGCGCGAGTTCGCACAGAAGCGCCAAGAGCGAGCCCGCCTCGGTTTCGCGCAACGGGCGCCCGTGCGATACGATCGGCTGAACGCGCCAGCGTGCCAGCTTCGATTGAATGCGTCGCGCCAGCCCGACGTCGGGCGTGATAACCGCAGCGGATTGCCCCGATTCAATCGCGTCGCGCAACATCAGCGCGATGGCGCCGGCTTCTTCGTCTTCAGTGGCGGCTTCGAGCAGACGCAGACCAGCCGAGCCATCCTTTACAAAACTCGCCCCGCCGGCGCCTTCGAGCCGCACCAGCCAATCGGCGGTCTTTTCCGCCGGCGCGAGCGCCTCCCGCATCAGATGGCGGCGCGCGACGCCGTCGTCATCGTCGCCGCCCAGCGTCGGGATATCGCGGCGACTGACGCCGAGCGCAGCCAGCGTTTCCTTCAGCGCATGTTGGGGATGCTGATCGGCGACGAACTCCCAGGCGCCGTCCTCCATGTCGGTGTCGATCCCCGGGAACACCACAACACCGCGCGGCAGCCCCGCGACAACACGCATCAGCTCGCGCGTCGTTGCAATCGAGCCGGTGGAGCCCGCGATGATCACCGGGCGCGTTGGCGGATGGTCGCGCCAACGCTGCGCGAGCGAACGCCGCACCGCCGCGCCGTAGGCGGCGATGTCGCTGAGGCCCTGTTCTGCCAGGTGTTGAGGCCAGAACGTCGCGATGATGTCGAGAAAACGCGCGGAGCTGGCCCAGTGGCGGGCAAGTTCGATCTCCTCGACCAGGGTGGGTAGCTTTTCCCAGTCCACGCCATCGACAGTGGCCGCGCTGTCCAGCAATTTCGCCAGCTCGTCGGCCATGGCGACGGCGCGCGCGGGATCTTTGACGCCGTTCTCGGCGCTGTCGCGCGCGCGGATCAGCGCGGCGAGTTCGAGCCGACGCTGCATTTTGTGGATCGGCGGCGCGATATCAGTGATGAGTCCATCGGCGCCCCACACATCCGGGTCGTCATCGACATGCGGGTCGCCGAGCGGCCGGATCGCGGGCAACAATGCGGCGCCGCCCAAACGTTTGGCGAATGCGTCAATCAGGCCCGCGGCGGCACGCCGGTTGGGCAACAGCACCAGTGCATCGGAGAGCGCGAACGGATCGTCGCGGCGGAGCGCGTCGACCATGGCGCCGGCGAGCACGTCGAGAAAAGGCGCCGACGCCGGGATCGCACGCAGACGCGGCGCCGGCCCCTCAAGGAGGCCCCGGCTCATGCCGCAGGCGCCGCCTTCGCCAATCGCGCTTCGGCCTGCGCGCGCGCGTCAGGGTCGCCGACATGCATCCAGAATCCGCCGAGCGGTGCGCCGTGCAGGCGGCCCTCCGCCTGCAATCTGCGCCAGATGCGCATGAAGCCGAATGGCTCCAGCGGCTCGTCATCGACGACGTGCGGATCGATGATCTGCGCGCCCATATAGGCCCAGGGCGCGTGCGGCATCGCATCGCGGAACGTCAGCACGCCGTTCTCGTCCATGAAGAAGTCGCCCGCGCCTTCGAAGCCGAGGCACTGATCCATCGCCGCGAGCATGAGCTTCGCGCCGCCCTTTTCGCGGTCGAAGCTGTAGGCGAGCCGCGTCAGCGCCGAGCCGTTCCACTCCTCCCAAACGCTGTCGATGTTACAGACGATGATCGGGTCGTCGCCAAGCAGCGGCCGTGCTTGGCGGACGCCGCCGCCTGTTTCCATCAGCTGCGCGCGCTCGTCCGAAATGACGATCTGAATATCGGTGCGGCGTTTCAGGTGCGCTTCCAGCAGATCGGCGAACGCATGCACGTTGACCACCGCCCGCTTCACGCCGGCTGAAACGAGGCGATCGAGGTTGTGGTCGATAAGGGTCCTGCCGCCGACGGTAACGAGCGCCTTGCAGCGATCGTTCGTCAACGGACGCATACGGGTGCCGAGCCCCGCTGCGAGCACCATGGCGGTATGCGGGATCAAGCCGCTTTCTCCAGGTAGGGACGCGCGACGCTTTCGACGAATTCACGCGCATCGGCGAGCGAGGGATGCTCGAGCGTGCGCCCGAGATGGCCCCACATGCGCGGCATGAACGCCAGATAACGTGGTTTGTTGTCCCGCGCGGTCAGCCGCGAAAAGATGCCGAGGATACGCATCGTGTTGATGGCGCCCAGCACAGCGAGTTCGCGTTGGAACTCCGCCTCGACGCCGCCGCTGGCGTCCAGATAGGCGCGCACCGCAGCCTGGTGCGCGGCCGGGCTCACGTCGCGGCGCGCATCGTGCAGCAGCATGGAAAAGTCCCAGCCCCGCCAGCCGCGGATAGCGTCCTGGAAGTCGAGTAGACCCACCCGCTTCAAGCCCTCTCGCTCGGGCAACCATAGCAGGTTTTCCGCGTGATAATCCCGGATCGTGAAGGCGCGCGGGAAGCCGAGGGCTTTGACGATGAGGCCGTCACGCACTTTTTCCCAGCGTGCGCGTGCGGCGTCATCGATGCGCACATCGGCGGCCTGCGGCAGCCATTCGACGAACAGATCCGCATTCACTTCGAGCGCGAGCGCGTCGTAATCGAACAGCGGCCAATTGGCGCTGGCCGCGCCTTCCAACCGCGCCGGCGCAGGCGGCGCCTGATGAACGTGAGCGAGAACGCGGGCGGCCTCTTCGTAGAGCGGAATTTCATCGGCCCCGTTGGCTATGATATTGGCGTAAAGATCGTCGCCAAGGTCTTCGATCACCGCGTATCCGGCCTTGCAGTCGGCGCCGTAGATTTGCGGCGGCGCCAATCCGAGGCTTTCGAGATAGTTTGCAACAGCCACGAACGCCTCGACGCGCGAGGCGGCGAGCCGCGCGGTTGCGTTCCAGCCCATTGTCCGGCGTTCGGCCGGAGTGGCGCCGGGCGGACAGGGTTTGCTCTCCGCGCTCGGAGGAGCGTCCATCAGCATGGCGCGGCGCTCGCCTGTCCTCAGACGCTCGTAACGGCGCGTCGACGCATCGGCCGCGAGCGGGGTGCGTTCGGCGTATTCGAATCCGGTCTCGCGCAAGAGCCGCGCTAGCGCTTCAGATCGATCCAAGCTTGGCTCTCCATGCGCCGTGCGCCCGCAGCACGGCGCTGCGCCCCTCGCCGTCCGGCTTCAAGTCCACCTCCAGCCGGTCGTGCGGCAATTGTCCTTCCAGGCGCTCTGGCCATTCGATCAGACACGCCGCGCTCGAGAATGCGTCTTCCAATCCGAGCTCCCAGGCCTCGTCCGGATGTCTCAGTCGATATAGATCGACGTGCCAAAGTTCGCCGCCTTCGCCGTCATAGGCCTGAACCAGGGTGTAAGTGGGGCTGGGGACTTCATCGGGATAGCCCGTCCACGCTTCTATGGCGCCGCGCGCCAGGGTCGTCTTTCCCGCGCCGAGGCTGCCGCTCAGACAAATGACATCACCCGGCCGGATGCGCTCACCCAATCGGCGGCCGAAGGCGAGCGTCGCCATGGCGTCCGGCAGCGCGACCATGCGCGAATCAGTGGCAGCTTCAATGTCCACGGGCGCGGATGCTGCCCTCCGGACGGCCCGGCATCAAGGGCGCCTTGCGCGCTCCGCCCAGAGGCCTCAAACACTAAGCCGCTGTGAGTACGGGCGAAATCAGACGCATCATCATCATCGGCGCCGGCCAGGGCGGCGGTGAGACGGCTCAACGGCTGCGCCAAAGCGGCTTCGACGGCGACATCACGCTGATCGGCGAAGAGCCGGTCGCCCCCTACCAACGGCCGCCGCTCTCGAAAGCGTATCTGAAGGGTGATCTCGACATGGACCGCCTGATGCTGCGCCCGGCTTCGGTCTATGCCGAAGAGCGCGTGGCGCTGCTGACGCGCACGCGCGCCGTCTGGATCGATCGCGCCAATCGCAAGGTGCGTATCGAGGGCGGGCGCGAGCTGCCATATGATGCGCTGGTGCTGGCGACTGGCGCCAAACCGCGGAAGTTGCCGCTCGTGGGCGCCGATCTCGAGGGCGTGCATCTCTTCCGCACCGCCGCTGACGTCGACGACGTTCGCGAGCGCTTTGTATCAGGCGCAAGGCTGATCGTGATCGGCGCGGGCTATATCGGCCTGGAGGTGGCGGCCGTTGCGCGCCAATGCGGCCTGGACGTGACCGTGGTCGAAACGGCAGTGCGGCCGTTGGCGCGGGTGACGAGCCCCGAAGTGGCGGGCTTCTTTCTCGACGAGCACACGCGCCAGGGCGTGCGTTTCGTGCTCGGCGGCCAACCTGCGGTGATCAAGGGACAAGAGCAGGTCACCGGCGTGGGCCTCACGGATGGGGTAGAATTGCCTGCCGATCTGGTGATCGCGGGCATCGGCGTGACCCCCGACGTGGCGCTGGCCGAGCAATGCGGCTTGAGCGTCAACAACGGCGTCGTCACCGACCGGTCCTGCCGCACATCGGACCCAAGCATATTCGCCATCGGCGACTGCGCGGCCCGGCCGATGGTCCACTTTGAAGACCGCGTCTGCCGGCTCGAAAGCGTGCATAACGCTGTCGAAGGCGCAAAAATCGTGGCCGCTACATTGACCGGCAAGACCCACGCCGAGGAAGCGCCGTGGTTCTGGTCGGATCAATACGACCTCAAACTGCAGATCGCCGGCCTCTTCCAAGGCTACGACCACATCGCGTTCCGTGGCGTCATGGCTGACCGCGCCTTCGCGGCGTTCTACTACAAGCGCGACAGGCTGATCGCCGTAGACGCAGTCAACAAGCCTGGGGAGTATCTGGGCGCGAAGCTGCTGATCCAGACGGGCAAGACCTTGGCGCCCGAAGTGATCGCAGATACGTCGCGGCCGATGAAGGAATTGGTCGCTGGCGCGCTGAAGGTGAACGGGTAGATGCCGAAGATCACGTACATCGAACACAACGGCAAAGAGCACGTTGTCGACGCGCCCGTCGGCCAGACCGTGATGGAAGCGGCGGTGAAGCACGCGGTGCCGGGCATCGACGCCGATTGCGGCGGCGCTTGCGCCTGCGCCACGTGCCACGTCTATGTCGACCCGGAATGGCTGGCGAAAACCGGCGAGCAGAATTCGATGGAACAATCCATGCTCGATTTCGCCAATGACGTTGAGGACAACTCCCGCCTCTCCTGCCAGATCAAGGTGAGCGAGGCCTTGGACGGACTCGTCGTGAGGCTGCCGAAGAGCCAGCACTAACTTGCGGCGCCGCGGACCCCCGCCTAACCTGTCGCCATGCTGCGTTCGATCCCGCCGCCGCTATGGGCCGCACTTTTCCTTGCCTTCACTTACTGGCTGGGAATGGTGCTGCCGTTTGCGCAAGACCTGCCGGAATGGCGCCACAAGCCCGCGGGCGCCATCCTGATCGCAGCGGCGCTGGCGTTATTGTTCGCCAGCATGGGCCATTTCTTCTTCGCCAAGACGCAATTGCTGCCCACTTCGCCGGTCAACAACAAGCTTGTCACCGGCGGCGTCTTCGCCCTCACGCGCAATCCCATGTACTTGGCGATGACGCTCGTCAGCCTCGGCGTCGCCGTCTGGATGGGTCAGCCGCTGATGTACATGGCGCCGCTCGGGATGTTCGTCGTGGCCAACTGGATCTTCATCCCGTTCGAAGAAGAAAAGATGCGCCGCCAGTTCGGCGACGCATTCGATGCTTACTGCAAGCGCGTGCGGCGCTGGATTTGACTAGCCCGATTCGAGCGGTGCAAGTTCATCGACCTCCGGTATGGGTGGCGGTTCGACGCGCATCGTGTCTTCGACAGCAGGTTCTTCGATCGTGCAGTCTTCAAGACACGACTCGACTCGCGGCTCGAAATAGTGAGTCACCGGTAAAATTTCCGGCTCGCGCCGCATCTCGCCGGTCAATTCCTCAACTTCCGCCGCCGCGGCTTCAGGGATGAACGCTGCGTTTGTCATGCGTACGCCGGTTTCGACAGCGGCTGTGAACTCAACGCCGCCCCAGTCCGGGTGCACGACGCGCCCCAAAGACGGCGTCGAGGTTTCGCCGTTCATGAGCGCAACAACACCGGCTCCCAACTCGCGCACTTCGTACGGCTTCGGTGCGCCGCCGGCGATTGGCATGAACGTGCAAGCCAACACGACAGCCGCGGTAACGGTCATCGACTTCGTCGCCAACAGGTTTCCCACGAAAACGGCAGTCGAAGACTTGAGATCGCGCATGACTTTGCCTTTCGAGTGGACAACGGGGTCCCTGCAAACCGCGTTGCGAACGCTGACGCCGTTGTGATGGCGGTTCCGTCCATCGCGCAACGCTTGATGTTTCGGGGCCGATTCTGTTCAGTGTTCCGAGCGGAGGGATCGATGCGGGCGTTTTTCATCGCGGCGGCAGCGCTTGGATTGAGCGCCTCGGCGCGGGCGCAGGAGTTCGCGGCGGACCGCGCTGCGTTCCGCGCCATTTATGAGGAACTGGTCGAGATCGACACCTCGCCCAGCACCGGTTCCTGCACGCGTGCGGTAGACGCCATGCTCGTGCACCTGCGCAACGCCGGATATTCCGAACGCGATGCGCGCACGATCATACCGGAAGGGGCTCCTGACGACGGCAATCTCGTGGCGGTGTTGCGGGGAACGTCGAACCGCTCCGTGCTGCTGCTCGCGCACATCGACGTCGTCGATGCGCGGCGCGAGGATTGGGAGCGCGATCCTTTCACGCTCGTCGAAGAAGACGGCTATTTCTACGCGCGCGGCGCCAGCGACGACAAAGCCATGGCGGCGGTTTTTCTCGACCTGATGGTGCGCCTGAGGCGCGAGAACTTCCGACCGCGCCGCACCATTAGACTGGCGCTGACCTGCGGCGAGGAGACTTCGAACCGCGTCAACGGCGTCGATTATCTCATCCGCAACCATCGCCAATGGGTGCAGGCGGATTTCGCCATCAATGAGGGCGCCGGCGGGATGCTGGCGCATGACGGACGACCTATCGCGCTCAATGTGCAGGCCGGCGAGAAGATCCACCAGGTCTTCACCCTGACGGTGACGAATCCCGGCGGTCATTCCTCGCGCCCGGTGCCGGAGAACGCGATCTACCGTTTGAGCGCGGGTGTCGACCGGCTGTCGCGGCATCAGTTCCCGGTCGAGATTAACCCGGTCGTGCGCACGTTCTTCGAGCGTATGGCGCCGATTGCGGGCGGCGATATCGGCGCAGCCATGACAGCAGTCGCGCGCAATCCGAACGACGCCGACGCCGCGGCCGTGCTCGCGCGCGATGCCTCCTACAACGCCATCATGCGGACGACTTGCGTCGCCACCCAACTCGATGCCGGGCACGCACCCAACGCTTTGCCCCAACGTGCTGTCGCGACCCTTTCCTGCCGCGTGCTGCAGGGGCACACGCCGGAGGAAGTTCAAGCCGAGCTGCAACGCGCGATCGGCGACGATCAGATCCGCGTCGACATCGTGCGCCGCCGAGACGGCTCCTCGCCGCCTCGGCTCACGCGTCAGATCATGGGTCCAGTCGAGCGTGCGGCCGCGCGAATGTGGCCGGGCGTGCCGATCATTCCGCTGATGACGCCGGGCGCCACCGACGGACGCTTCCTCAACAACGCCGGCATCCCGACCTACGGCATGAGCGGCATGTTCTCGACCCCAGGCGAAACCAACGCCCACGGACTCAACGAGAAAATCCGCGTGCAATCGCTCTACGAGGGCCGCGAATTCCTGGAAGGCATAGTCCGCGAGTACGCGCGGCAGTGAATTTCTGAGCGCTTCATCCAAAACTGAAGCGGGCGCCCTTGTGCGTTTTCAGGAACTCTCGCAACTCGCGATAGGAAGCGCGCTCCATGTCGCGCAGAATCTCCGCTCGCACGTCAGGGTCGCGATCGTTAAAACGGGCATCGAGTTCAGTAACGGCGTCACGATACGAGAGATAACGCTCCTTGTCGGCGCGCACCTGCAGCCCTTCCCCCAACAGCTTAAAGAACATGGAGACGACGCCGGTAAAGGCCATGAGACTGACGAAGATCCTGATCGGCAGCGCGCCGAACGTCAGGCCGTTGTACAGCAGGATCGCGACGCCAATCGAGAGTGCGAGGGCGGAGACAGCGCTTGCGTAGGACACGCCTCTGACGACAGCATGCCAAGTCCGCGGCGATCCCCAACCGTCAGCAAGCTTTTCGCGCACGTGATCGGCCTGCACGCCGAGTCGCTGGCGCCGCATCACTGAAAAATAGACGCCAAGTTCCGGCGACGGAGAGAGCGGCAGCGGCTCAACGCGAAAGCTCTCGATCAGCCATAGCCTGCGGAGATTGACATCCTCGACGATGGCAAGCAGTTCGCTTCGGGCCGCGCCAAACAATGTCGGCGTCACGGTCCGCAGCGCCTTGTCGCGGCGCTCGCGCCACTGCGTCAACGCGGTATCGTCGCTGAGCGCGCGCGCCGCCAGCGCTGGATCGGAAACAAGCACCTGGAAATAGAGCTGGCGCAGACGCTCGGTCTGCAAGCGGCTTTCGAGCCACTCGGCCACGTGGCGATCGCCATGTGTCAGCCACAGCGTCGCCAGCAGACCCGCAAAAGAGACGACCGCAGCGAGCGCGTAAACACCACGCTCTACATCCCAGCCCAGTGGCTCGGCCAAAGGCAAAACGGCCGAGAGCGCGGCGCCAAGGCTGGTGACAGTCGCGGCGATGACGCCGCCTCTACGCCTGCGCAAGCGGCTAGCGGCGGCGCGTTTGTCGATCGATTCGAATTGCTCACGCAGTTCGGGCCAGTCGAACACGCGAAGCGCGCCAGGGAAATCGGCCTCCAGTCGTTCGCGGGCCGAGGCGGTCAACAAGAGATCGTCGTTCGCCCAGTCGTCCATGCGATTGAGCGACCGCTTCGCAAACGTCTCAGGCGCCGCCGCCGTCACCGCCACTCTTTGCCCTCCGGGCCGCATCGATGCGGGGGCGTAACCAGGCCACCGCCGGGCGAGCATAGCTTGCTGCCGCCCAAACCGCGATGAGCCAACCCGCCAGGTGCGTCTCCCGCCCATCGTGCCCGCGCATGCCGAGGCTCGCCAGGAAGAACACAAGCAACAGCACCAACACGCCGAATTGCACGAATAGCGGCGACCGTCCTTTCTCCGCCCACCAGGACATCAGTCGATCGTAGCCCCAAGCCAAACCTGTCAGCAGCGGCGTCAAGATGAAGATATTCTGTGGCGTCGTCAGGCTCGTCAGCATCGCGTAATCCTGCGGATAGACGAGCCGATCGAGACCGAGCGCACTGTTGGCGAGCGGCCACGCAGCGAAGGCTGCGGCCAGTGTCATCATTGCGATGAAGCCCAGTTCCCCTAGTGAGAACGGCGCGCTCGCACGCGGAGAGGCCGCTCCAAGCAAGGGTTGCGCAGTTGCTGGGCGAGAGACGGTTTGCTGGACGGTCTGTGGGGCGATCTCAGGCGCCTTTCGCTTGCGCCGTGGCGCGGGCGCCTTTGCGGCGCCTTCAGCGCGCTGGCGCGCCAAATCGACGAAAAGGCCATCTGGATATCGCTCGAGATAGGCATTGAAATCGGCTGGGTTGCGGCTGTCCTGAATGCCGCGCCAAAATGCGACTTCAGTCTCAACTTGCGGGCGTTCCTGGGCGGTGCGTGTGTCGGCGCGCCGGCCCGCGAGCCGCTCGACAGAGGCGAGGACCGGTTGCAGAGCGACATGGCCTGGGCTTCCATCCCAGCTTGTCAAATCATGCGCGTGAACTTGGCCAAAACCCAAGGGATACGCCGAGATCGGCTCCAGATGCACCGGGATGAGCACGCCTCGTTCCAACGCACGTTGCGCCTCGTCCAACACCCAGCTGGAGACGATCGACTTGGGCGACCAAATCACGATCGCCGCGCGGCAACTCTGGAGGATTTCAAGCGTGACCGCCCGGTATTGCTCGCCCGGGAGGATGTCGGCGTCCCACCATACGTGAAATCCGTGCTCGTGGAGCGCCTCGGCCAACCAGCGCGCGCTGTCGCGCTCTTCCCGTTTGTAGCTGATGAACACATCCGCCATCGCTAACCCCAGGACATGCTAGCACTGCCTTGCGCGCCTGGGAATCTCAACATGGCGCGCCCGGCTCGGCGCCAAGCGAAATTCTAATGTCGCCGTGATGCACGTTGGCCGCTTCGATTCGCTGGGCAAGCGGATTGAAGTTGCCGGCGCGTCGCTGGGCAGTACCATTGGCGGCCATGTCTTCCACGGTGCAGCGGAAACTGACGACCATCCTGGCGGCCGACGCCGACGGTTATAGCCGCGTTATGGAGGCCGACGAAGTCGCCACGCTCGGCGCGCTGCGGGCGGCACGCGGCGTGTTTTCACGTTTTATCGAACGCCACCACGGGCGCATCGCCAACACGGCGGGCGATGGGCTGATTGCGGAGTTTCCTTCGGTCGTCGAAGCCGTGCAGTGCGCAATTGAAGTGCAGCGTGAACTCGCCGCCGACGCCCAAAGCGAACTGCGCTTCAGGATCGGGATTCATCTGGGTGACGTGCTGATCGATGGCGCCGATCTCATCGGCGAAGGCGTCAACCTCGCAGCGCGGCTGCAGAGCATGGCCGAGCCGGGCGGCATTCTGATTTCGCAACAGGTCTACGATCAGGTGCAGAAGAAGCTTTCGGTCGCCTTCCAGTATCTTGGCGAGAAACGGCCGAAGAATTTCGAAGAAACGGTTGGCGTTTATTCGGTGGCGGCCGGCGACGGCGACGCGCGCAACGCGGCGCCGGTGCGTGCGGCGCCAAAGGCGAACGCGAAGGGGCGCACCTCCTGGTCGCGCCTCAGAGGCGAAGCGCTGCGCCTGGGCGTTGTCGTGGCGGTGTTGTTCGTCATCGACGTGATGACGGGTTCCGGCTTCTGGGTGCAGTGGCCGGCGCTTGGGATAAGCGCGTACCTTGCGTTCCGCGCCGTGCCGTTGATCGGAAGCTCGGATTGAACCCGCCTTCAAGCTATGTCGACGCAACGGGCCAGGGACGCCAATACCGCAATGGTCCAGGCCGCCAAGAGAAAGGCGCCCAACCGCTGTTGAGATAGAAGCGGACGTTTGCGACGATCCATTCTCACTCCGGCTCGCAAGAGGGCTTCGGGAACAGGAGCTCGAGAGCGACCGTTCCCGAAGCAGCTTCATGCGTCTGAGGTGGCGATTGCCAGTGTGCTTACAGAACGCGATCCGGCAAAACCATTCATTGGGGCGATTGTGCATTGCCTTGACGCGTACGCGTTCCGTTGCGTGGTGGAGCAGACGTTGGCCGCACACGCAGCCGCCTAATTCGCAACGACGCTCGAAGGGCAAATTCTCCAGCCACGGGCGCTCGGCGCAGATCGGCCGCGTTTACACGCGGTGGCAGTAGAGGCTGCGTGCGCACACTCGCCTCAGACGCGTACAGATTACACTTTTTGACTAGGCCGCCTCGCGCGTCGGCGGCGTTGGCGGCGGACCGGCAAGAGGGGCGTGCGCGGGCAAGTGGCAGGTCACGGTGACGCCGCGGCCCGGTTCACTGGTGAGCGCGACCCAGCCGCCGTGCATTTCCACGAACGAGCGCACCAGCGCCAGGCCTAAGCCTGCACCGCGGCGATCGCCGGATTCGAAGCTGTCGAACGCCCGCGCCTGCTGCTCGAACGCCATGCCCTTGCCGGTGTCGGCCACCGTCACGCGCACGACGCCGTCGAGCCGCTCTGCCGAGACGGTTATCGTGTCGCCGCGCTCTGTGTGCCGCAGCGCGTTCGACAAGAGATTCACGATCACCTGGGTGATCCGCTTGGGATCGGCGTTGATTTCGCCGATCTTCGGATCGCACTTGATCTTGATCGGCACCTCGGTGTCGCGCGCCTTGGAGGCGGCCATCTGAACGCTTTCGGTGATGGTCTCGTAGATGTTCATCGGAGCGATATCGAGCTGGACGTTGCCGGCCTCGACCATGGCGACGTCGAGGATGTTGTCGATCAGCTTCGAGAGCGAACCGGCCGCTTCGATGATCGATCCCACTTGTTCGAACTGGCGGTCGTTCAGCGGACCAAACACCTTATGTTGCAGCAATTCGGCGTTGCCGTAGATCGCCTGCAGCGGATTACGCAGCTGGTAGGAGACGTTCTCGACGAACTGGCCCTTGAGTTTGTCGGCCTGTTCGAACGCTTCCGCGCGCTCGCGCAACGCATCCTCGACGCGACGATCGGCGGTGATGTCCTGGAACGCAACGAGGGTTGCGCCGTCCGGCAGCGGACGGGTGAGGAATTTCAGCACGCTTTCGTCGCTGCGGCGCATCTCGCCGCGGAACTCGGTGCGCGCTTCGGGCGACGGATCGGTGATGCGGCCGCGGACCTGGGCCCAAACCGCGCGATCGTGGAACAGGTGCTCGCAGGCCGCGATCACCTTGTCGAACGCCATCTCCTCCTCGAGCACGCCCGGTTCGAGTTTCCACATCGTCGAGAACGCGCTGTTGTGCAGCTTCAAGCGGCCGTCGAGACCGAACACGACCACGGCTTCGTGAAGCTTGTCGAGAGCCGCCTTTTGCGTTTGCAGCAACGCGTCGTACGAGCTTTTCAGCGCGACTTCGTTGGTGATGTCGGAAAAGATCAACAGCATGCCGCCGCCGGGGTGCGGCTGGCGTGCGATGCGGAGCATGCGGCTGTCGGGCAGAACCCAGAAGTCTTCCGGCAGACCTTCGTGTTCCTGGTAGAGCGCGAGTTCGCGCGCCCGCCATTCGGCGTAGTTCGCGTGCGCCGGCAGCTTGCGCTTCTCTTTGAGGTAATCGAGCCAAGCCGCATGCGTCGGGCCCTCTTGCAGGAACGCCGGATCGAGGCCCCACATCTGTTCGAAGGCGCGATTGTGAAACACAAGCCGCTTGCCTTGGTCGAACACTGCGATGCCTTCGGCGAGATGGTTCAGCGTCTCGTCATGCGCGCGCTGTTGGCGCGACATTTGTTCGCTCGCCGCTTCGCTTTCGGTGACGTCAATCGCAAGTCCGGCAGCGCCGCCCGCGACCGGGCTGACGCGCAGCCGCAAAGTGCGCAACTGGCCGCCAACGACAGCGGAGCGGGTTTCTTCGACGGCTTCGCCGGTTTCGATGGCCTTGCGCGCAAGTTCGGTCGCGCCCTGGTCGAACTGCAGGTTGCGGTCGATCGCTTGGGTCAGCGACTTCGCCTCGAGCGCGCTCAGATAGGTCGGGTTCGCCCACTGCAGCTTGAGCGTCCCGTCCACACGCCAGGCCATGAACGGCGCTTCGTTCCACATTTCGAGGAACGCAGCCGGATCGCGGGCGATGACTTCGGTGGCGCCGTCAATGCGTCCGCCTGCGCCGCCCTCTTCCACGCCGCGCACGCTGGCGTCGAGAATCCACACCACCGCTCGCGCCCCCGCGGTGCGGCCGTCGACTTCGACATAAACACCGTCGGGTGTTGCAATGGTGAGCGAGAACGGGGCGCCTTCGCGACGCAAGCGATGCAGCGCCGGCGCGAGGCGCGTCATTACGCCGGTGGCGCCGCGCGCATCGAAGCCGGACAGTCCCTGCAGGATGCGGATCGCAGGTTGGGCCGCGTGCGCGGCGCCGGAAAAGCGCAACAGTGACGCGAGCGCGAGCGGGCTGCCGTAAATGCGCGGGCGACCCCAATCGGTGTCGCTGTCGGCAAGGGTGTCTTCCCAGATCAGCACGACGCCCGGATGTGCGCCGAACACGGCATCGGCCCAGGCGACGGTGTCCTCGAGTTCACGCGCGCGCTTCTTCCACGCTTCGACGCCGCCGCGCGCACCTTCTGTGACGCGCATGGCCCACAAGAGCGCCGCAATCGCGATCGCCGCAGAGCCAGCCGCTACCAGCAAGCTTCCGTCCAATGCCGACCCCTAAATCCATCATTCCGACGAAACGAATCGCCGAGCCCCAAGGGCGAGTGTCCCGGTTTGCGAGCGGGTTTGCACGCGAGCGCGCTGCCGGGAACCGTTAACAAGCGCTTAAAAGGGTGAATGGCCGGTTAAGTTAAGAAAGTTCAATGGGTTAACGGCCGCGGTCGCAGCGCGCGACCGGCTCGGTGTTGGCGGCGCGCGCTGGCCGGTCCAGCGGAGTCGTTTCCATTCGGCGCGCCGCGACGCATGGCGACGCCAGAAAGCGCGTACATGATCAAGCGCCGTCGCGCAGCTTCTCGACCGCCGTCTGCGCCGCAGCAAGCGCTGGCCGCAAGGGCTTGGCGCGCCGGCCCGCATCACGCGTCTGCGAGGCGCCGGCGATGCGGAACACGAATGGCATCTTGTAGCTGGCGCCAAAACGGACGTGGACGTCGCCTTTGGGCTGGAAGCGCGCGTGCTGTAGTGCTTCGCGGGCAGCTTCGTAGAACACATCGGACGGCCACGCATCGACGCAATTGATATTCTTGGCGCGTCCGTCGGCGCCGACTTCGAACTCGGCGATGGCCACGCCTTCGACACCCAGACTACGCGCCAGCCGCGGATAGCGCGCACGCAACGCGCCGACGACATCCCATGGCATGTCGCGGTGATCATCCTCTTCTTCCAGGAGCTGACGCAGCGTCTTTTCTTCCGGGGCTCGCCAGATGACGCAGCACGGGCCATTGGGCAGTCGCTGTTGCACGCGTTGCAACTCGCGCCGCTCGGCGAGACGATCGCGCAGCCATTCGGCGCCGTTGCTGACGACGACGACGAAGGCGAGCACGAGGACGCCGGCGACGACGAGCGCCAAGCCGCTGTTCCAGCCCTGCGCGCGCAGCGCGCTATTGATGGCGAGATGCGCCACTACGACGACGCCAAACAGCGCCGCATAAAACAACGCGCGTAGCGTCCATGTGGATAAAGTGCGGGTCGTCCGGACAAGCATTTCGCGCTTGATGCCCCGTCGGCGGAGCGCGCGCAATCGCTGCAGGCAGATGTACCGCGAATACCCGGACGCGGCGCAAATATTCGTCGGATCCGATGCGATTGCCTTGAGCGCGCCGCCCGGTCTAAATGTGCCCGCGGGGGAAACGTCGATGGTTGCAGAGCGCTCGTACGCCGCCTTCATCAGTTACAGCCACGCCGACGAAAAGCTCGCTTCCTGGCTGCACCGAAAGCTCGAAGCCTATCGCACGCCGGGCCCGCTGGTCGGACGCGCGACGGCGCGCGGCAAGATCGGCAAACGGGTCGGCAAAGTCTTTCGCGATCGCGCAGAACTCGGCGCCGATCATGACCTCGGCGGCGAGATACGCGCCGCACTTGAGCGCAGCGACGCGCTGATTGTACTCTGTTCGCCCCGCGCGGCCCAAAGCCGCTACGTCAATGAGGAGATCCGTTACTTTAAGTCGCTCGGCCGTGGCGAGCGCATCATGGCAGCTATCGCCGGAGGCGAACCGCACGCGGCCGGAAAGACGCTCGGCCATCGCGTCCTGAGCGACGCCGACGAATGCTTTCCGCAGGCGCTGCTGCGCCAACTCGGCAGCGACGGCGCCATTTCGGAAGCGCCCGAGCCGCTCGAACCGATCGCCGCCGATTTTCGCAGCGGCAAGGACGAACACGAGGGCGGCAAGCTGAAACTGATCGCCGGCCTGCTTAGTGTGGGTCTCGACGATCTCATCCAAAGAGAACGCATCGCGCAGCGTTGGCGGATGCGCGCCGTCGCCGCCCTCGCCGCCGTGTTCGCCGCACTTGGGATCGCGGCGGCAGGCTTCGCCGTGCTGGCGGAACGAAACGCGGCCGAGGCGCGGCTGCAGGCGGGGCGCGTGACCGAACGGCTGGCGGCGCAGCAAATACGGGCTGGCGACATCGGCCAGGGCGTCGATCTGCTGCGCAGCATCGCCGGACGGCCGCAGGTCGTTTCGCTCGACCGCGTGCATGCCTTCGCAGCGGGGCTTACGCCGCTCGGCGACGTCGTTGGGCAACTTCCCGCAGGTGCGCCGTTCAAGTGGAACGGACGCGCTTATGTGCGCGGCGCGGATCAATTATACGATCTTGGCCAGTTCGCACCGATGGACTGGGCAGGCGACGGACGTTTCGTTGCGCTGATGAGCGGAGAGTACGCCATCGTCGTCTTCGATACCCAAACCGGCGTCGTCACCGCGCGCGAGACCGCCGACGGCAGCTTCTTTCCCTGCGCCATGGAAACCAACAGCAGCGGCGGCTTCGACATATTCGGCATTACCCAGGCCGGCGCCACGATGGGCGGAACGAGCTATTCGCGCTGGCGCATCAACGGCGCCGGCGCGGCCGTATTCGAAATTGGCGACCGCGATTTGCCGTTTGGCCGCGCGCCGCGCTGTCAATTTGGCGATGTCTCGGAGTCCATTCGGCCGGTGCCGACGCTTGCCTTCCCCATCGCGCGCGCTGAAGCAGCGCTTTGGCGCGGGGAACAAGGGCGGCGCACGACCACGGATTGGCTTGAGCAAACGTTCTCGCAGACGACGGGACTGAACAGCAGCGCATTGCAGCTGGTGTTCGCGCGCGGCCTGGAGCGAGGCCCGGATTGGTATGGCGTGCATGGCTTCGCTCAAGGCGACGGCGCGTTCGCCATGGGCTCGGAAGAGTACGGCATGGCGGGCGAAAGCTGGGGGTTCTGCGCGACGAGCGGGCGCGAGGGCGCGTGCAAAACGTTCTCCTACCCGCTCATGGCCGGCGTGTTGGATGGCGTCAGCGTGTCCTCGGATGGGCGGGCCGCGGCGGCGTTCGGCCTCGGGATTCGTATGTTGGACTACACTCCCGATTGGGCGGCGCGACAACAAGCGTGGCGAAACGATGAGAACGCGCCGTATCCAGAGCCGGTGGAAACGGAGGGCAACCTGTTCATCGCCAGCGGTGGCCGGTTCTCCCGGTGGACTGCGCCCGAGACACTGAACGCGCTTGGACGCATCCGCGATGTCGCATTCAGCCCGAGCAGCGACACATTGGCGATCGTCACCTCGGACGGACTCTATACGTCGAGCGTCGGCGGCGCCGAGCTGGCGCGCTCGCCCTTCGCTATCGACGCCGGCGAGCTGCGCGGCGTCGCTTGGCGCGACGACGGCGTGCTCATCCTCGCGCTCTCCGACTTGTCTCTCGCAGCAGTCGGCCGCGATGGCGCCTTGGCATGGGACCGGCTCGCGCTCGTCGACCGCTTCGCGCCATGCGACAATCCGGAAGAGATCGATCCGCAAGCCTACGAAAATACGATCTGGCTCGCCGCCGACTCCCAGGCGTCGCTCGTCGTCCTGGGCAGGGGCGACTGCGCTGTCGTCGTTGACGCCGCATTGGGCGCGCCGATCACCGGCCTCGTGCGCCTTGGCGACGGCGCCGAGCGAGCGCCGCTGCTGTTCGACCGCCCGCGCATCAGCGCGCATGACAGCACGCTGCAAATGGATTTCTACTGGAGCACGTTCACCCGCACCGGTCTCGCCGAGAGGCAGAACCTCTCGGCGCTGACCGGGCGCATCGACGGTGCGCTGGCTTCCTCGTTGACGGCGCTCGAGCGTCCGAGCCGCTGAGCGCCGTCGCGAGAACCCTCAGTAGCGGTAGTGATCCGGCTTGAACGGGCCGGCTTGCGGCACGCCGATATAATGGGCCTGCTCTTTGCTCAGCTTCGTGAGCTTCACGCCAAGCTTTTCGAGGTGAAGCGATGCGACCTTCTCGTCGAGGTGCTTGGGCAGCGTGTAGACCTTCTTCTCGTAGGACTTGCCGTTGGTCCAAAGCTCGATCTGCGCCAACGTCTGGTTGGTGAAGGAGGCCGACATCACGAAGCTCGGATGGCCCGTGGCGTTGCCGAGGTTCACGAGGCGGCCCTCCGAGAGCACGATGATCTTCTTGCCGTCCGGAAATTCCACGTGGTGGACCTGCGGCTTGATCTCGTCCCACTTGAAATTGCGCAGACCCTGAATTTGGATCTCGCTGTCGAAGTGGCCGATATTGGCGACGATGGCGTTGTTCTTCATCGCGCGCATGTGGTCGACGGTGAGGACGTCCTTGTTGCCGGTGGCGGTGATGAAGATGTCTGCGTTGGGCGCCGCCTCTTCCATCGTCACGACCTGGTAGCCTTCCATCGCCGCCTGCAGCGCGCAGATCGGATCGACTTCGGTGACCATCACGCGCGCGCCGCCTTGGCGCAGCGAAGCGGCAGAGCCCTTGCCGACGTCGCCGTAGCCGGCGACGACCGCAACCTTGCCCGAGAGCATCACGTCGGTGCCGCGGCGGATCGCATCGACCAGCGACTCACGGCAGCCGTAAAGGTTGTCGAACTTCGACTTGGTGACGCTGTCGTTGACGTTGATGGCCGGGAACGGCAATTCGCCCTTCTTGGCCATTTCGTAGAGCCGATGCACGCCCGTCGTGGTCTCTTCCGAAACGCCTTTCACCGATGCGCGGATGGCTTCGTAGAAGCCGGGCTTTTCCTTCAGGTAGCGCTTGATCGTGGCGAACAGCGCCTGCTCTTCCTCGTTGGAGTGATGTTCAAGGAAGTCGGCGTCGTTCTCCGCTTTCGGTCCCAGCACGCACAACAGCGTCGCGTCGCCACCGTCGTCGAGGATCATGTTGGCGTACTGCCCGTTCGGCCACTGGAAGATGCGATGGGTGTAGTCCCAATATTCTTCCAGGCTCTCGCCCTTGACGGCGAACACCGGGGTGCCGCGCTCGGCGATCGCCGCGGCGGCGTGATCTTGAGTCGAGAAGATGTTGCACGAGGCCCAGCGCACTTCGGCGCCGAGGGCCTGCAGCGTCTCGATCAAGACCGCAGTCTGGATGGTCATGTGCAGAGAGCCCGCGATGCGCGCGCCTTTTAGCGGCTGCTTCGGCCCGTATTCCTTGCGCACGGCCATCAGGCCCGGCATTTCGGTTTCGGCGATTTCGATTTCCTTGCGGCCCCAAGCGGCGAGACCCAGGTCCTTCACGACATAATCTTTAGCGCTCATCGCGCGCCCTCCTTCGAGAGTTCGCGAGCGTCGTTTTCCAATGGGAAAGCCCGTCGAGCCTGGCGGCCAGATGCCGTCGCAACGCTCCTCGGCGGACGAGCAGGATGTAGCAAAGCGCCGTGGCGGCGCCAACTGGGGGATACGGAACCCCCGCATGCAAAAGAGCCGCCGGTTTCACCCGGCGGCTCCCGCATTTTCAGTGCTTTGCGCAGGCTACGTGCCGCTGGTCCAGCGGTCGAGCATGCGCTTGGCGGCGTCGCGGCCGCCGATCCCGAAGGCGATCGCCACCGCCACCGCCACCGAACCCAGGATCAGGCCGAAGGCGAGCGCGATGATGTTGTTGGCCAGCCCCATGAAGGACAGGCCGACCGCCGTCGCCAGCGCAATGACGCCCCAGCGCACCATCGTCGAGATGATCTCGGACGAAGGCTTGCCTTCGCGTTGGGCCGCCGCAGCGAGGATGTTCGCCAACAGGATGCCGAGCGCGATGATGATGGCGCCGAAGAGCACGCTGCTCGCGAGATTGAGCACTTGCGTCAGCATCGCCGCCATGGCGGCGAACTCGAGCAACCGCGCCGCTTCAACCGCGGCGAAGAGCACGATGCCGATCAGCACCGCAAGTCCGATCATGCGCGATGGCGGGAACTTCGAGAGGTTGATCGTGTCGACGCCGGGCGTCAGATCCATCTTCTCCCGGCCGACACGGATCGGTTCGGCATTGGCGATGCCGGCGATGATGTCGTCGAAGCCGATCGACTTCAGCCCCTCCTCGATCAGCGTCATGACCCAGCGGCCCACCAGATAGGCGATGAACACGATGAGGGCTGCGCCGATGACGCGCGGTATCGTCATCAGGATGCCGTTGAGCATCGAGGTTGCGGGATCGGAGATCGCGCTGATGTCCAGCACATCGAGTGCGGCAATCGCCACCGGAATGACAATCAGCGTGAACGCCAAGAGGCCAAGCAGGCGGCTCAGGCCCGGTCCTTTCGGCGTGTGCGTGAGGCCAGCGTCGATCAGACGGCGATCGAGTTCGACCGCTTCCACAGTCGCCTCGACCATGCGCCGGACGATGGTGGCAAGCACGAAGCCGATGAAAAAGATCAGCGCTGCGCCGACGACAGCTGGCAGATAGGCCAGGAAGCCCGCGACCATGCCGTTCAACGGCGCGACAACCGCGTCCATTTCGAGCACGTTGAGCGCCGCGATCAAGCCCAAGAGCCAGACCAGCCAATAACCCACTTCGCCGACACGTTCGCCGACATCGACTGTCGGCTTCACGCCGGCGGCGCCGGCGGCGTCGCGGCGTGCAAAGAATGGAATGCGGTCGACGCCTTTGGCAATCGCCCATTTGACCGCCTTCGCCGCGAAGTGCGCGACGATGACGATAACGAGTGCAAGCAGGATGCGCGGTCCCCAGACCGTGATCCAGTTCATCATGGCCTGTTGGTTTGCAGGCGTAATCATATGCATCCTCCCTCGCGAGGTGCGTTGAAGATGCGCCCACGATCACTGGAACGCACGCTTTTCATAGGATTTGCACGCTTTAGGCGTGCTCGATCCATGCTGCATCCGCGAGATATTCGCGCGCCAAGCGCCGAAGCGCGGCTCAGTTCAACGCGTCGGGGAAAGCCGGTAGTGCGGTAAAGTCCTCTTCGACGTGCTGTCGGATGACGCGCGCGCCGGTTTCGCTGGCGATCCGTTCGACCTTGTCGATTGAAGCAAGCGTCTGCGCGCGATCGACATTGAAGCGCGGGACGGTCCGCCGCTCGCGGCTTTCGGCGAGATGATACATGTCGCCCGTGAGCAGCACCGGCCCCGCATTCGGCAAACGCACGAGCAGTACGGTATGACCGGGCGTATGTCCCGGCGCCTGGATAACCGTCACCGAGCCATCGCCGAATACATCGTGATCGGCGTCGCCCTCGATCAGAGTGGTGTTGGCGTTCTCGAGCTGATTGTAGAAACCGAAGCTTTGCACATCCGCACGCGCTTCGGGCCGGAACAGGTAGGCGCGCTCGTCCGCGTCGACGATCCAGGTAGACGCAGCAAACAGGTTTCCGTTGCCGGTGTGGTCGCTGTGGGCGTGGCTAAACGAAACGAACTCGATGTCCGCCGGCGTCAAATTGAGCTGTGCAAGTTGGTCGACCAGTTTCCGCGTCATTGTCACGTGAGCGCCGATCTGGGGGACATCGAGACCTTCGGCCATGTCGGCGACGGCGTCGGAGAAGCCAGTGTCCCAGATGAGATCGCCGTTCGGATGGCGAATAAGGTAACACGGATCGACAAGAGTGCGCGATTGTCCGGCGAAGGAGCCATCGTCGGCGAACATGTCAACGTTTGCGAACTCGGCGCGTCCGCAATCCATGGCGTAGAGCTCGATCGCCGGCGTTTGCGTGGCGCCTTGCTGTTGATTGCATCCAGCAAGCGCGGCGGCCAAGGCCAGCACAAGCATCCTGTTCATGCGCGTCCTCCCCTGACGGCCCTTCAAGCCCGCTGATCGCCGAAACGCAAGCTCAGAATGAGAATGGCGGTCACGAGGCAGAGCCGCCTAGTCCGCTGGCTACGTGGCGGCTATGCACCCCCGATCGCACGCACGCATTGCTGCAAGCGGTCGCCGCTCAGGGCCTCGTCCAAAGCAAGCTGCTGCAGCATGTACGATCCCCGTCCTCGCGGCATGTATCGGAAGGTGCGCTCGCTGTCGCCATCGCGCATGACGTAGGCGATCTCTTGTTCGCTGTCGCCGATTTCGCCGGCGTCGCGACGGATCAGCGTCATGCCATTGCGAACACCGGCGGCGTAGGCCGCCAGTTCGGGATCGACGCCGGCGATGATGTTGTTGTTCGCCTGCGTCGCTTCGATGTCGAAGCCGCGATGGAACGTCGCGACTTCGCGCGTCATTACGCGCCCACACGCCCCCAGCACGTCCTCAGGCAACAGAATGGCGTCCCCCGAATCGATATGCGCAGCGATGTCGTCCTCGGCTTGGAGGTTCATATCGCCGGCGACGGCAGAGAAAACCTCAACCGCGTACGCCTCGCCATTGCGCGCGCGATCACGCATTGCGATCACCACATCGTCGAGATCGCGCCCGCTGGGACGAAGACGGGCGTCCCAGATCATGGCGAGGAAGCGCCCGCGCAGATACGGCAGACGCTGAACATCTCGGCTGCTCCAGTAATCCGCGAGAACGCGTGTGTTGGACTCGGTGCGGACCGGCGATTGCGCGTAGGCGTGCAGCGCTTCGTTCAGATCAGCCGCATAATCCTGCGGCGTCCAGATGCCGGCGCGTACGAGCAAACGCGCGGTGTAGAAATCGGTGAACCCTTCCGACAGCCAATATTGCAGCGCCTGGTCTTGCTGCGGCAGGCCGCCGACCTGTGGCGAGATCCAGGTGTGGAAGGTCTCGTGCGAGAGCGTGCGGGTGATGGCGCCAGCTTCACTGTTTGGTGTGGCAAAGAAAGCGAACGCGTCGGTGAGCCCAGTGCCGCCTAGCGAAATCCAGTCCTCCGGGCCTTCAAGCTGGAGCACAGTGATCAAGAACGGCGAGGCAGGATCTGACCAGAAGCTGCGTTGCGCGCCGATGATGCGCGAAGCCTCTTGGAGAAAAGCCGCGTCAGCGAACGACCACCGCCCGCGAATGGCGAGGCGCACGCCGGTATCCGGATCGCGCAACACGCGGAAGTCGCCGCCGACTGTCACGCTCGACCACACGTCCTGCAACGTCAATCCTTCGTGTTCGAGATCGGATGCAAACGTCCAGCCGCGCGGCAAGTTGCGTACGCGCAGGCGCACTGGCGTCTCGTTCGCGGCCTCGCCGGGCGTGACGAGCGACGCATCGCCGATGAGGTGGAAATAGTTGGGTTGGATCGCGGGCCGATAAGTGTTGCCGAGTTCGGCGCGGGGCGCGCCCTCCCAATCCTGGATCACGCGATAGCGGATATGGATGCGCGCGTTCGGGCGATGGCTGAGCACGCGTTGGTTTGGCCGATCGCCATCGCGCATCGTCGCGCCCGAGACAGTTTCCAACGCGTCGATCCCCTTCCACAATTCGGGCTGTCCGCCCCAATCGTCAGGCAAACGCAGCGTGCTTTCGCCGTCCGCGTCGCCGCGGAAACGGAGATCGAACTGCACCGCGGTCAGCGCGCCCTCCTCCAGGACTGGCGTCAGCGTGTACTCGACGCGCTCGGATGCCGCGGCGCTGGCGCAAAATAATATCGCGCACGTCGCCGCGACGGCCTGAAAAAACGGACGCATGAATTCCCCGCTCGGTTAGCTCTAGCCGACAGATGCAGCGATTGCGGCAAAGACAGGGCAACGCCCCTGACTCTAGTCGTCCTCGTGAAACTTCGCTGCGATCAGCGCTTCCACGGCGTCCATCGCCTCTTCAGCTTGCGGCCCACGAACTTCGATCTCGACCTCGTCGCCGATGCCGGCGCCCAGCATCATCAGATCCATCAGCGAGCGCGCGTCGGCCTCCTCGCCTTCGCGGCGCACGCTGATGCGGGTCGAATCATAGCCCAGCGCCAGTTCCGCCAGCTTGCGCGAGGCGCGTGCGTGCAAGCCTTTCTTGTTGGTGATTTGTAGCGTCCGAGTGATGCTCATCGGCCCCGCCCGTTCCTGACGGCCGCTTAGGCCGCGCCGCCGGCGAGCTCCACCGAGGCGACTCGAATATAACGCCGTCCGGCGTCCTGTGCAGCGAGGGCCGCTTCCGGCAAGCTGACCTTGTCGCGCACTTCCGCGAGCTTGATCAGCATCGGCAAGTTCACCCCGGCGATCACTTCGGTCTTGACCTGATTGATCACCGAAATGGCCAGGTTCGATGGCGTGCCGCCGAACATGTCGGTCAAGATCACGACGCCGTCGCCGCGATCCACTGCGCGCACGGCGTCGATGATGTCGCCGCGGCGTTCTTCCATGTTGTCGTTGGGGCCGATGGCGATGGCGCGCATCTGGTCTTGGGGCCCGAGAACGTGCTCGGCCGCGGCGACAAATTCGTCCGCCAGGCGGCCGTGGGACACAACCACGATGCCGATCATTACGTCCTACTCCCGCCACCCGCCAGTGGGCCTGGATGAGCGGTGCTACATAGGCCTTCGCCGGAGCGGGAGGAAGCGAAAGCGACACAGCGATTGCAGTTTTCGACCGATCGCATCACCCCGCCAGCGGCAATTCCACCACCAGGCGAGCCCCGCCGCTCTCGCCGCGCCCCAGGCCGTCGATGTTTTGGGCGAAGATGCGCCCGCCGTGGGCGGTGACGATCTGGCGGGCGATGGAAAGCCCGAGCCCCGAATTGCCTCCGAACGCCGTTCCTTTCGGGCGCTGCGTGTAGAAGCGCTCGAACACCGTCTCCAGATTTTCCGGCGGAATGCCCGGTCCCTGATCTTCGACGCTTGCGCGTACGACCGCACCATCCTTGCTGCGCACGACTTCAGCGCCGACCACGACCGCGCCGCCCGGTGGGCTGAAGGAGCGCGCATTGTCGATGAGATTACGGAACACTTGGCCGAGCGGACCGGCTTGGCCCAGCACGACCGCGCCTTCGGGCTTTCCGCCTTTGAAGACGACGTTCACCGCCGCCTCTTCGTCTGGCGCCGGGGCGTAGGCGCGCGTCAGTTCGAACAGCAGCGCACCCAAGTTCACGCGTTCAAGGTCAAGCTTGGCCGTCTCGGCCTCGATGCGGCTCGCACGGGCGATATCGGTGATCAGCCGGTCGAGCCGATGCACATCTTGCGCGACGATGGCGAGCATTTGCTTCTGCTGCTCAGGGTTCGCGGCGCTCTGCGCGGAGGTGACCGCGGACTGGATCGAGGCCAGCGGATTCTTGATTTCGTGGCTGACATCGGCGGCGAAGCGCTCATTGGCGTCGATGCGGTCGGCAAGCGCGCCGGTCATGGCTTCGAGCGAGTGTCCGAGCGCGCCGATCTCATCCCTGCGGCGTGAGACATCTGGCAGCGAAAGCCGCGTCGCCCCACTCAGGCGCAGCGAGTCTGCCGCCAGTGCCAGGCGCCGCAGCGGATTGGCGATGAACAGCGCCAGCAACAGCGAGGAGAGGAAAATCGCGATCGTCGCGCCGAGCATGAACGGGATCATGCTGGCGCGCTCGGCGACGAGGATGCGCTCGACGTCGGCGCTCTCGATGGTGACGGTGCCCATCACCTGCTGCACGCGCCGAAGCGGGACGGTAACGGTGACGACGCGCTCGCCCTTCTCGTTCAAGCGCTCGCCGCTGACGATTTCCCCGCGCATGGCGCGGCGATGCTCTTCCTCCAGGGTGACGGTCGGATTCCACGGCGTGAGGCGGAGATACTCGACTCGACTCGCCGCGCGTTGGATGGTTTCGCCGATCGTCGGTTCGTCGCCGACATCGGGCAGCGGGGTCTCATCGACCCGGTCGTAGATGATGTCGCTGTCGGCGATCAGGCGTGCGTCGGCGCCAAACACACGCACCCGCGGGCGGCCTACTCCAGCGCGGTCCCCTTCCGCGATTGGCGGCAGAATGCGCAATAGCACCGAGCGCACCGCGCTTTCGTTCACGTACGGATAGGGATCGCCTTCGACGGTGCCGGTTTCGATCAGCAGGTTGGTGATCAATTCACCCTGCGTGCGCAGATTGCGGAACTGCGCTTCAGTCAGGCCAGCGCGCATTTCCGTCAACAGCAGCACGCCCAGAATCAAGAAGGCGAGGCCGGCGAAATTCCAGATGAAGATGATGCGGGCGATGCGCGAGCGCGCGAAGGCCCGCAGGCCTTCAGCTCTCGTTGTACCTGTAGCCGACGCCATAGAGTGTCTCGATCGCGTCGAAGTCGCCGTCGATGTCGCGGAATTTCTTGCGGAGCCGCTTGATGTGGCTGTCGATTGTTCGGTCGTCGACATAAACCTGGTCGTCATAGGCGGCGTCCATCAGCTGATCGCGGCTTTTGACGTAGCCGGGACGCTGTGCGAGCGCCTGAAGGATGAGGAATTCGGTGACGGTGAGGCGGACCTGTTCGCCCTTCCACGTGCAGGCGTGACGGTTGGGATCGAGCGTAAGCTCGCCGCGCACAATCGGCTTCTTGTCACTCGCCGCCTCCGCCCCGGGCGCGCCAGCGCGGGTGCGCCGGAGCAGCGCCTTCACCCGCTCGCTCAAGAGCCGCTGGGAGAATGGCTTTTTGATGTAGTCATCGGCGCCGACATTGAAGCCGACAACCTCGTCCATCTCATCGTCCTTCGACGTGAGGAAGATGACCGGCAGGTTCGAGGCCTGGCGCAGGCGGCGCAGCACCTCGACGCCGTCCATGCGCGGCATCTTGATGTCGAGCACCGCGATATCGGGCGGTGCTTCAGAGAGCGCAGCCAGCGCGGCGGCGCCGTCCGTATAGGTGCGCACCGTGTACCCTTCGCCCTCGAACAGGACCTTCAGGGAGGCGAGGATGTTCTCGTCGTCGTCGACAAGGGCGATGGTCGGCATGGGCGGGCGCTGAATCCTGACTTTACCGTAATGAACTGGTACGGGCAGTCTTAGCCGTCAATGGGCGGCGACGCCAGCGCGCGTCTTTCACGGGCTTGTGTGCGGCGGCGGACGGGATCCAGGCGGCTGGGCGCGGAAGCGTCCGTGCGACCCAGCTTCACACGCCCAATCCTCCCCTCATGCCAAAGGGAGGCGGCGCCCGCGAATGGCGACTTCAGTCCTCAATGCGCCGCGCCCCAAGTTGCGCCGGCTTTCGCTTCAACCGTCAGCGGCACGCTCAGGATGGCCGCCGGCTCCGGCGCTCCTTCCATTACGTCTTTCGCGAGCTTGCAGAGCTTGTCGGCTTCGTCCTTCGGCGCTTCGAAGACGAGCTCGTCGTGCACTTGCAGCAGCATACGCGACTTGAGCTTCGCCTTCGCCAGCGCCGGCGGCAAGCGGACCATGGCGCGGCGGATGATGTCGGCGGCGGCGCCCTGGAGCGGCGCGTTGATGGATTGCCTTTCGCCGAACGCGCGCTCGCTCGGGTTCTTCGACTGAATGCCTTTGACCCAGATGCGGCGGCCGAAAATGGTTTTCACGTAGCCGTTGGCGCGGGCGAAGGTTTTGGTTTCTTCCATGTAGTCGCGGATGCCGGGGAAGCGTTCGAAGTATTTCTTGATGTAGGCGGCGGCCTCTTCCCGGGCGATGCCAAGATTGCGCGCCAGCCCAAACGCGCTGATGCCGTAGATGATGCCGAAATTGATCGCCTTGGCGTTGTTGCGCACCTCTTTCGGCATGCCCTCGACCGGCACGCCGAACATTTCCGACGCCGTGCGCGCGTGAATGTCAACGCCGTCGGCGAAGGCCTGCTTCAGCTGGGGAATGTCGGCGACGTGCGCGAGCAACCGGAGTTCGATCTGCGAATAGTCGGCCGAGACCAGCACATTGCCCTTCTCCGGGATGAACGCCTCGCGAATGCGGCGGCCCTCTTCGGTGCGGATCGGGATGTTCTGCAGGTTCGGGTCGTTGGAGGCGAGGCGCCCTGTCGTGCTCGCGGCCAGCGCATACGTCGTATGCACGCGCCGTGTTTCGGGATTCACCGCCGCCTGCAGCGCTTCGGTGTAGGTCGAGCGCAGCTTCGAAAGCTGGCGCCATTCGAGCACCTTCGCGGGTAGATCATGCTGTTCGGCAAGATCATCGAGGATCGACGCGTCCGTGGACCAGGCGCCGGTCTTAGTCTTGCTGCCGCCGGCGAGTTTCAATTCATCGAAGAGAATCTCGCCGAGCTGTTTCGGCGAGCCGAGATTGAACTCTTTGCCGGCGAGGCCGTGCGCCTCCGCCTCGTATTGCAGCATGCGCTGAGCGAAATCGCCCGAGAGCCGCGACAGCATCGCCGGATCGATCTTCACGCCGTCGCGCTCCATCGCCGCCAGCACCGGCGGCAGCGGACGCTCGAGCGTCTCGTAGACGGTGATCAGACGATTCGCCGCAAGTTCGGGCTGGAGCTTCCTGTGCAGCCGGAGCGCTGCGTCCGCGTACTCGCACGAATACGCCGCCGCGCGCTCGATCGGCACAAGATCGAAACTTTGCTGCGCCTTGCCCTTGCCGGCGACATCGCCGTACGGCGTCAGCGTGTGGCCGATGTGTTTCTCGATCAGCGAAATCTTGTCCTGATCGTCGAGCCCGCCATAGAGCGTGTAGGACGCCAGCATCGGATCGTCGTACGGCGCGAGCGCGATCTTATGCTTGGCGAAGAGCGCGATGTCCCATTTGACGTTGATGCCGACCTTGGCGACGGCGGGGTCTTCCAGCAACGGTTGCAGCGCGGCGAGTGCTGCACCAAAGCCGATCTGCGGGCCCGCGTCGGGGACGCTCTTCTGCGACGGCGCTTCGGACGCGAACAGCTCTCCCGCGCGCGATTCTGCGCCGCGGTGCTGCAGCGGGATATAGATCGCATCGTTGGGTGCAAGCGAAAGCGCGAGGCCGACAAGGTTGGCGCGTGCGGCGTCGAAACCGTCCGCCTCGGTGTCCAAACCCACCGCACCGGCCGCTTTCGCACGCGCGATGTAGGCTTCGAGCGCCGGCAGATCGCGCACGACCTTGTAGGCGTCGCGCTTGAATTCGCGCTCGATCGTTTCGACCACGGGCCCGGCGGACTTCGCTGCGTCACCGGCATGCGCCGGCGCGGGTGCAGGCGCGGCCGAAGCATAGCTCGCGACGATCTGCACCCCCTTCTCTTTGGCGAAATGCTCGCGCACGCGCCGGCCGAGCGTGCGGAACTCCATCGCGTCGATGAATTGCAGCAGCGGACCCGGATCGGGATCGCGCAAACCGAACGTCTCCCACTTCTCCTCGACCTCGACGTCATCTTTCAGCGTCACCAGCTGGCGCGAGATGCGAATCTGATCGGCGAAATTGATCAGCGTCTCGCGGCGCTTCTGTTGCTTGATCTCGTTGGCGCGTTCGAGGATGGCGTCGAGCGAGCCGAACGTGGCGATCAGCTCAGCCGCCGTCTTCGGTCCGATGCCCGGCGCACCCGGGACGTTGTCGGTGGAGTCGCCGATCAACGCCTGCGCGTCGATCACCTTGTCGGGGCCGACGCCGAATTTCTCCATCACCGCTTCTGGCCCGAGGATGCGGTTCTTCATCGGATCATAGAGCTGGATCACGTTTTCGACGATCAGCTGCATTAGGTCTTTGTCCGATGAAACGATGCGCACCGTCGCGCCGGCGCTGGCGGCCTGGCGCGCATAGGTCGCGATCAGATCGTCGGCCTCGTAGCCGCCCATCTCGATGCAGGGCACGTTGAAGGCGCGGGTGGCGTCGCGGATCAGAGGAAACTGCGGGACGAGGTCTTCCGGCGCCGGCGGGCGATGCGCCTTGTATTCGGGATAAAGTTCGTTGCGGAACGTGATCTCGCTCTTGTCGAAGATGACGGCCAAGTGCGTCGGCGCCTCGGGGCCCTTCATCTCTTCCAGAAACTTCCACAGCATGTTGCAATAGCCGGCCACCGCGCCGACCGAGAGCCCGTCGCTCGCCCGCGTCAGCGGCGGCAGTGCGTGATAGGCGCGGAAAATGTAAGCCGAGCCGTCGATGAGGTAGAGGCGCGGAGCGTCTTTCTTGGCCATGCGCCTATCTAGGCGCTCCGCGCCGAGAGGTCACCCGGCAAACAGCTTGTTGTAATCGGGCGGGCTGCCGCGGCGTTGCCAGAGCGCATCCGAGTCACCGTCGCGGAGGAAATCTTCCGCTGCTTCGCGCGCGGCGGCCATCGCCGCGTTGAAAAGGGCTGTTGCAGCGCTCAAGCGGCGTACGCCGAGGTCGCGCAGATGCGTTGCGTCCGGCGCCTCTGGTCGCGCCATGATGTTGAGCGGCAGACTCGTGCCTTGGACGACGGCCCTGATCTGCGCTGCCGTGGCTATGCCGGGCACAAACAAGCCGCTGCCGCCCGCCTGCTCGATCGCAGCGGCCCGACGGAGCGTTTCTTCAACTGCCTGCTCCGGCGGGACCAGCGCTTTCAGGATCACGTCGGTGCGTGCGTTGATGAAGAGGTTGACGCCCTTCCGCTCCGCAACCGAACGGATCGCTTCGATCTTTTTCAGATGCAGTTCGTGCGGCTGCTTGCCGTCTTCGAGATTGATGCCGACGGCGCCGGCGTCGATCAGCTTTGCGACATTCTCCGCGGCTTGCTTCGGATCGTCCGAATAACCGCCCTCGGCGTCGCACGTGATCGGCACGCTGACGGCGCGCGCAATCGCTTCGACGACCGCGATCAGATTCTCGACCGGAAAGTGATGGCCGTCCGCATAGCCTTGCGCCCACGCGACAGCGGCGCTCGAGGTGGCGATCGCTTTGGCGCCGGCGTCCTGCACAATGCGCGCTGATGCGGCGTCCCACGCATTGGGCAAGATCAATAGCCCGTCATGCAGGTTGTGGAATGTTGCGGCGTTCTGTGCGGACATGGGGAGGCCTCCTCAGATCGTTAAGGTCATAGCACGATCCACACGAGCGCCCCGCCATTTTCGGACTTCACCGTTTTCTTTTTTCGGCACGCTTGCATCGGCCGCGAAGCGCCCCAATCTCATACGGTTCGGAGGGTTTCCATGTTCGATCATCTGTCCATCGGCGTGCGCGATCTCGATTCGGCGGCGCGGTTCTACGATGCGCTGTTTGCGCCGCTTGGTCATTCGAAGACGTGGTCGAAAGAAAATGAACTCGCCTACGGCCGCGACGGCACGCGCGTGTTCTGGCTCTATCCCGCGAGCGGCGACCGCATCGCGGGCTTGGGCGCTCACATCGCGTTTCGCGCGACATCAGAGCAGGAAGTGGATGAAGCTTACATCGCGGCCATCGAACACGGCGCGCAAACCATCCGCGCCGCGGGCCTCCACACCGACATCGGCCCGGACTATTATGGCGCCATCGTCCTCGATCTCGACGGCAACAAGATCGAGATCGTCCTCGGCGCGATGCACTGAAGCTTAGTGGCCGCCGCCGCCCGCGCCTACGGCCAGCACGAAACGGCGGTCGCAATAGCCGCACTCGACGAATGGCTCTTCACCCATGTCGTAAAACACGATCGGGTGACCGAGCGCGCCACCGCCGCCATCGCACTTCACGCGCTTCGACGTCACCGTGATCACTTCCGGCGCAGGGATCGCATCGGGATCGCCCGGCGTGGCCTGGTCGGTTCTCGGATTGTCACGCAGTTTCGTCATTTCTGGCCGCTATCCGGGTTGAAGGCTAGGAAGCGCGCCCGTACCTAGAGCGCATCGCGCGGCTGCGCAATGCGGCCGAATCCCTGAGTTCTCCATGCCGACAGCCCAGACGCCGCCTGAGTACGCCATCGAGGCGCGCGGCCTCGACAAAACGTACCGCGCCCAAGGCAAGGGCGCGGCGGTGCATGCGCTGAAGGCGATCGATCTCGCGATCCCGCGCGGTGCGTTCTTCGGCCTGCTCGGCCCTAACGGCGCCGGCAAATCGACCTTCATCAACATCCTCGGCGGCCTGGTGGTGAAGAGCGGCGGGAGTGCTTCGATCTGGGGCCACGACATCGACGCCGATCCGATGAATGCACGCGGCGCCATCGGCATCGTCCCGCAAGAATTGAACATGGACCCGTTCTTCTCGCCGGCCGAAGCTTTGGAGATTCAGGCTGGCTATTACGGCGTGCCGAAAGCGGAGCGGAAGACGGAAGAGATTCTGAAAGCCGTCGGCCTCTGGGATAAACGCGACGCCTATGCGCGCACGCTCTCCGGCGGCATGAAGCGGCGGCTTTTGGTGGCCAAAGCCATGGTGCATTCGCCGCCAGTGCTGGTGCTCGATGAGCCCACCGCCGGCGTCGACGTCGAACTGCGCCGGCAATTGTGGGATTATGTGCGCGCGCTGCATGCGCAGGGCGTCACCATCGTGCTGACCACCCACTATCTCGAAGAAGCACAGGAGCTCTGCGACACCATCGCCATCATCAACCACGGTAAGGTCATCGCCTGTGAGCCAACGCCGAAACTCATCTCGCGGCTGGATCAGAAAACTTTGGTGGTGACGCCGCAGGCGCCGATCGCGCTCCCCTTCTCCGGCTTCGAAGACGTGACCTTCGCGATGCACGCGACCGGCGCCTTCACGCTCACCTATAAGACCAGCGAACATTCGGTCGAGGAATTGCTCGACCGCGTCCGCGCCAAGGGCGTGGCGATCAAAGATCTCTCGATCGAGGAACCCGATCTGGAAGACGTATTCGTGGAGCTGACGGCATGAAGTATGTCAATCTCGGCCGCTCCGGCCTCAAAGTCTCGCGCATCTGTCTGGGCACGATGGCGTACGCCAGCGGCGGGGGCGGCGCCCACCCATGGGCGCTCAGCGAAGAAGCCTCGCAGCCATTCTACAAGCGCGCTGTCGAAGCCGGGATAAACTTCTTCGACACCGCCAACGTCTATTCCTTCGGCACGAGCGAAGAATTCCTCGGCCGTGCGATCAAGAAGTATGCGAAACGCGACGAAGTCGTGATCGCCACCAAAGTGCGCTACGAAATGCGTCCCGGCGATCCGAACGGACAAGGACTGTCGCGCAAGGCGATCCTCGGCGAAATCGACAACAGCTTGCGGCGGCTCGGCACGGACTATGTCGATCTATACCAAATACACCGTTGGGACGATGAGACGCCGATCGAGGAAACGCTGGAGGCGCTGCATGACGTCGTGAAGAGCGGCAAGGCCCGTTATATCGGCGCCTCATCGATGTGGGCGTGGCAATTAATGCAGGCGCTGGCGATCCAGAGCGCAAACGGCTGGTCACGCTTCGTCTCGATGCAAAACCATCTGAACCTGCTTTATCGCGAGGAAGAGCGGGAAATGCTGCCGCTTTGTCGCGATCAGGGCATCGGCGTCATACCTTGGTCGCCGCTGGCGCGCGGACGTCTTGCGCGCTCGCCGGAGGAGAAAACCGAGCGCAGCGAAACCGACAAATTCGGCCAGTATCTTTACCGCAAGACCGCCGAAGCCGATCGCGCCGTAATCGATCGCGTCGGCGAGATCGCCGCCGCTCGCGGCCTGCCGCGCGCGCAAGTCGCGTTAGCATGGCTGCTGCACAAGCCGGGCGTCACCGCGCCAATCGTCGGCGCCACCAAGCTGGACCAGCTGAATGACGCCATCGCCGCCGTTGAAGTCAGCCTCGACGCCGACGACATCAAGCAGCTGGAAGAACCCTACGTCCCCCACCCCGTGGCGGGCTTCAGCTGAACACACGCGAACGACGCCGCGCCCGACCGCGACGGCGACAGTTGTTCATCGTCTGCGAACTGACGGGTTGGCGGAGCCGACGGCTTTGCGGGCGAGACTTCATCGAAGCTTAAGCGCTGTACGGTAGCCTCTTATTATTCTTGCCTCCCTGTTAACACTTTCTTCGATAGTCCGTCGTGTCCAAAAAATTTCTGATTGCTCTGCTGACGATCTGGCTCGGCGTTGTTCTCACGCCCTCGCTCGCGCATGCCCAGGACGCCGAGTGGCGAGTGACGTCCCGGTCCGGCGTCGTGCGGCTGAGAGAACCCGGACGCGCGCCTCGCGACGCTGGGCTCAACGATAGCTTGCGCCCCGGCACGACGGTGACCACAGGCGCGGCCAGCGCCGCCACCATCGAGAACGGCGCCCAGCGCATGACGATGTCGGCCAACAGCCGCATGACCATCGCGCGATCAAGTTCGCCCGGGATGACCGGAATCCTGCAGAACCTGGGCTCCATCCTATTTCAAGTCGACCGGCGCCGCGTCCAGCACTTCCGCGTCGAGACGCCACGCCTCGCCGCCGTCGTCAAAGGCACGACTTTTACCGTGACGGTGAATTCGCACTTCGAGCGTGTGGACGTCGCTCAAGGGCTCGTGGAGGTAAGGGCGAACCAAGGCGGCGCCATGCGTGAGGTTGCCAGCGGTCAGAGCGTTCGCGTGGCCGACACCGAACCCCGCGAGCTGGTAATGAATGCAAGCGCAGGCGCCTCGGCCGGCGATGGCGGGAGCAGCATTCGCCAGGCGGGCGATGGCGACGTCCCCCAAATCGGCGAAAGCGCTGCACAGCCTGCGCCACTCCGGGGCCAGCTAGACTTCTTTTCCACTGATGACGCGTCAGCTGCAGGCGGCGCGGCGGCATTACACGCCGGCGCCGGGGCGCAAAACGACGGTGCGGCGCAGCTTGCGTTGGAGCGGCGCGCACAGGACGCCCAAGCGCGCCTCGGTCGGCTCAGCTCCGAAGATTCTCCGGCCATAGTCCGATTTATGGCCTTGTACCTGGGCGGTTCGTTCGCCCTCGGCTTCGCCTTCTTCTTCGTCGCGCGACGCATCGCTGCGCTGGGCCGGCCCGTTAAGCCTGTCAAGAAGAAGCCGCCACAGGAGCCTGAAACCCAGATACCGCGCTGGCTGAGACGGCGGCCCGGCGGCTTCTCTAAAATCGCCGGTCTCGATACGAAGCCGTGATCCGGTCCAGCGAGAGGGTTGCGCGATTGCGCGAGGTCGCGCGCGCAACTGGCCGCTTCCTGCGTGCGCACGCAATCCTCATTCTGGCCTGCTGCGCACTGGCTCTGACGTACGCGACCGCAGCACTCAGTCCGCTGGACGAGGCGCTGGCGGAACTGCGTTCTCGCCTGATCTCACGTGCGCCGACTGGCGATCTGGTAATCGTCGAAATTGATGCGCGCAGTCTGCGCGAAGCGCAGCAATGGCCATGGCCACGGGAGCGTTTTGCGCGGGCGATCACCAATCTGCGCAACGCCGGGGCGGGCGTTATCGGTTTTGACGTCGACTTTAGCGTGCGCTCTTCGCCCGGGGACGACGAGGCCATGCGAACGGCCATGGAGCTCGATCCCGGATCGGTGATTCTGCCGACTTTTCTGCAGCGTAGCGGCGAGCAGAATTCGCCCCTCGCCGCTCTCTCCGCCCATGCGGTCATCGGCTCAGTCAACATTCCCATCGACACCGATGGCCGGGTTCGCCGCTATTACAGGGGCTTTCAGCGAAACGATGACTATTTCGCGTCCTTGGCGGCGGCCTTGGCGGGCGCGGCATACGGCCAGACGCGACCGTTCGTGATCGACTACGGCATCCGATCAGACCGGTTTGCACGCTTGAGCTTCCAAGACGTCTTGGCCAATTCGTTCGATCCGGCGTTGGTGCGGGGCAAGACCATACTGGTGGGTTCAACGGCGCTCGAACTCGGCGACGAGTTCGCGACACCGATGAACCCGACCTTGCCGGGCGTCTATATACACGCGCTCGCGTTCGAGAGCATGGTGCAAGGGCGCGCGCTCACGCATATCCGGGACGAGCTGATGCTCGTACTCGCAGTCTTCGCGCTGCTGGTCTTGTGGCCGCGACGCGCCCCGCTCGTGCTTAGCCGAGTCATGACGCTGCACGTGAGCGTGTTTTCGGCCGTGATACTGGGATCGATCCTGATCCAATCGATCGCTCCGGTCAGTCTCAACGTAGGGCTCATTCTGTTGGCGCAGTTGCTATGCGTCGCGGCGAGCATCAACTTCGAACTGACCCACCGCGCCGCCGAGCTGGTTCGCCAACGCGAGGCGCACCTGACCTTCGTGGCGTTGCACGACCCCGAAACGGAGCTCCCCAACAGACGGGCAATGCTGCAGGCGCTGGCCCACGAGTTGTCGGCGGACAGCAGATATGTCGCCGCTGTCGCCATCCGCATCGAGCGCTTCTCTACGCTTCGAGGCGCCATAGGCTACGGTAACGCCAATCAGCTGGTGCGCAGCGTCTGCACGCGTCTCGACGATCAGCTGGGCGGACCAAAATGCTTCCAAATCTCGACGTCGATTCTGGGGGCCGTGCTCACTCTTCCGGACCAATCTGCGGCACACCGCTTGTGTGCCGAAGGTCTAGCCGGAGTCGATTCGACCGTGCGTCTCAATGGTCAGGACATCGACATTAGCCTGCGCACCGGAGCGGCAGCCGCGGAAGCGGGCGCGACGACGGCCGAAATCCTGCTCGAGAGAGCGACCCTCGCACTCGACGATGCAGTTCTTAAGCGCCGCCGGCACGTCGGCTATGACGGCAGCGACATCGTCGATCCAAGCCTGCAACTGGCGCTCCTGTCGGATGTCGGACGCGGCATCCGGCGCGGCGACTTTTTTATCGCCTATCAAGCCAAGGCAAAGATTCGCGGTGAACGGACGGTCATGGGTGCAGAGGCGCTGTTACGCTGGCGACACCCGACGCACGGCCCGATCTCGCCTCAGCAATTCATCCCCGTGGCCGAAGAAACCGGGGCAGTCGACGAACTCACCTGCTGGGTGTTGCGTCAGGTGGTTCAAGACCAGGCGAAGCTGCGCGCTCGCGGCATTGATCAGTGCATTTCGATCAACATCTCCGGGCGCTCACTTTGTGACGAACAGTTTTGTGCGTCCGCGATCGACATCGTTCACGGTTGCGAGTCTTCGGTTTGCTTCGAAGTGACCGAGACCGCGATCATCGAGGATCCAGCAGCAGCGATATCGGCGATTTCGGCGTTCCGAGCCGCAGGGATTCGCATCTCCATTGACGACTACGGTTCGGGGCTTTCGTCGCTGGCCTATCTGAAGCAAATCGCCGCCGACGAAATCAAACTCGACAAGTCCCTGCTCGGCGATCTCGACAAGTGCGCCAAGGACCGTCTGATCCTGAAGTCGACGATCGATCTTGCCCACGCGCTTGGCATGTCCGTCGTCGCTGAGGGCGTGGAGGACGAAACCTCGCTGGCGGTGCTCGCAACTCTCGGATGCGACGCCGTCCAGGGCTACTTCGTGTCAAAGCCCACATCCCTCGATCAATTTGTGCAGCTTTGCGTTCTGTCCGGGCGCGAGCGCAACAGACGTCTGCCGCCTTTGCCGATATTGCGGCCGCGAGCGAGTTAGCGAATCTCGCATTGCCTGAGGGCGTCTCGGTCAATCGTTTGTGCCCAGCGTCTCCCGGCTGCTATGGTCGCGTACCAACGCTGACGTGGAACCGGGACGCACGCCTATGTGCCGCAACATTAAGACGCTGTTCAACTTCGATCCGCCGGCGACCGACGAGGAAATCCGTGCCGCATCGCTGCAATTCGTGCGCAAGCTCTCGGGCTACAACGCGCCGTCGAAGGCGAACGAGACCGTGTTCAACGCCGCCATCGACGAGGTGTTCGACGCCGCCAAACGTCTCTTGACCTCGCTCGAGACCGCCGCCCCGCCTAAGGACCGCGACGTGGAGGCGGCGAAGGCGAAAGCGCGCGCGGCAGAGCGCTTTGGGCGCGCCGGTGACGTCTGATCGGCGCTAGAACCGATAGCGGGCGGAAACAGCAAGCGTGCGGCCCAGCACGCGATAGATCTGCGGATCGGTGTTGGCCTGGATGGCGAACAATATTTGCGGCGGCGGCTCATCCAAGAGATTGTCGACGTTGGCCGTGAGCATGAAATTGTCGGTCACGTTCCAGCGCACTGACGCGTCGATATAGCTCGCCTCCGGCGTCGTGCCTTCGAAGGCGATGTAGTCCATTTCCGGCACGTAGGTCCAACGGCCATACAGCGTCCAATCGCCGACATCATAGCTAACCGAGAGGGCAGATTTGTAGTCGGGAAACGCGCTGCTGACGAATGTTGTCGAGGTGCCGACAAACTCGAAATCGTTCAAAGCGATCGATTCCGTGATCGAGTAGAGTTCGTTGATGGTGAGTTGGCCCGGACCGAGCGGGAACGACCATTCGAGCTGAATATCGTAGCCTTCGGCTCTGAGAGAATCCTGGTTCGAGCGCGAGATATCGACGCGATCCACTTGTCCAGTGACCGGATCGCGGAAAATGCGCGCGCAGCTCGCGCTGTTGAGATTGACGTAGCAATCGTTGATGAAGAAATCGCCGCCCAGGGTTTCAATGACGTCGGTGACCTCGATCTTGTAATAGTCGATCGACGCTCGGAAATCGCGCAGAACCGACCAGTTGGGCGCAACCACGAGCCCCGCAGTGAGCGTTTCGGCCGATTCTGGCCTCAGATTCGGATTGCCGAACGCGAGCGCGCCCGTTTCTTCGAACTCCTGCACAAACCCCGGATAGACGGCCGGATTGACGGCGGCCGCGCCGGGCGCGGCGACGCAGGCGGCGTTGTTGCCGCTGCCGTCGTTACAAGCATCGAGATAGGTCGTGAAATCCACGTCGCCGGCTTGGAACAGCTCGAACACGTTCGGCGCGCGCGTCGCCACATTGAACATTGCACGAAAGCGCAGCCAATCCGTCGGCGCCCATTCGCCGCCATACTTGTAGGTATCGACGCCGCCGGCCGACGAATATTGCGAGCGCCGGTATCCGAATTCGAGGCTGAGATCGTGCGCCAGCGGCGCCTCGCTCAGCAGCGGCACACCCAGCTCTGCATACATTTCATAGACGTCGATCTGACCTTCCTGATCCTGAATCGCGTTGAAGCCCATGACGTCGCCGGTGCGTTGCAGGTTGTCGTGGCGTTCCGATGCATAGATGTCGCGGTATTCGAAACCGAGCACGGTCGCGGCGGGGCCTGCCGGAAGCTCGAACAGGTCGCCGCGGATGAAGCCGGTGATGCGGCTCTCCTCGACTTTGGTGACGCCGAAATTGTCGAGCCTGACGAAATTGATCATCGCCGGCGTCAGCGTCCCGGGTCCGTAAATGTCGAGCGGCACGCAATTGGGCAGCAAGGACGGCCCGAGCGAGGTCCCGCTCGCGTCCTGACAGGCTGCGAGGCCCTGCAGCACCGCGGTTCGCCGGACGCCGTTGCTCAGATATTCGTTGAACAGGACTTGGCCGTAAGATCCCGACAGGCTCCAGTCCCACGACTCGCCCAGATCGCCTTCGAGTTCGGCGAGGAAATAGATCATGTTGTTTTCGAGCGAGCCGCGGCGGACGCCGACTTCGCTGAAGCGGCGGTTGATCACGAACGGCGCCAACTTGTTGGGACGGCTTTGCAAGGCGGTCCAAAGGTCCGGCGCGTTGGCCTGAATCAGCGCCTGTGTGCCCGGCGTCAGCGTGACTTCCAGGAAGCCCGCGGGCGTCGGCGCAAGCTGGACATTGGTCTTGCTGTTGCTGAAGCTGAAAAAGACGTTGAGGCGCAGATCGTCCAAAATCTCGTAGTGGCCTGTCGTCGTCAGCGCCACGCGCTCGCCCGGTAGGATCAAGAAATTGTCTGGCGCGAAATTGTAGCGCGAAGACCCCGCCGCCCGCTCGGGAATGAGGCAAAAGCCCGCATTGTTGCGCGGCGTGAGTTGACCGGCGTCGTTGAAGGACAGCGTGCCGCCGTTGACGGCGCCGCCGGGAACGCCGTCGCAATTGGTGTCGGTGTTTCCCGCGCCGAACGTGCCCGGTAGCAGGGTGGACAGAAATCGAAACGGGTTGGCGCCGTTGTTGTTGATCGTCGACCAGGGCGGCGTTGACGAACCGCCGCCGCCGCCCACCGGCGTCCAGCCGTTCGCTATCGCTTCGGCTACATTATCGCACGGAATTGCGACACCTCCGCTCAGACAGGGCCCCGCGGAAACGCGCGAGAAATCGTACTCGCCCTGCCCCACTCCGTCGCGGCTGTAATAGGAGGCATAAGCCGTGAGATTGCCGCGGTCGTTTGCGAGGTCGCCGCCGATCAAGGTGTTGAATTCGAGCTCGGGGGAATTGCCCGTTTCCAATTCGGCGCCGGCCGTGACGTTCAGTTCAGCGCCTTCGTAATCGTCCTTCAACACGAAATTGACGACGCCGGCGATGGCGTCCGAACCGTAGACGGCCGTGGCGCCGCCGGTGACGACTTCGACGCGCGAGATAAGCGAGGGCGGGATGGTGTTGATGTCGACCGAGCCGAACGTCGAGGCGACCGGTACGCGCTCGCCGTTCACCAGCACCAAGGTGCGGTTGGTGCCGAGCCCGCGCAAATCGATCGTGGCGAAGCGCTCGCCGCCGGCGTTGTTGGACGTTCGCGTGTTGCCCGGCACCACCTGCGGCAGTTCGTTCAACAGCGTGTCCGCCGTGAGCGTGGCGGTCAGCTCGATTTGGCGCGCCCCGACGGTGGTGACGGGGCTGATGGCCTCGAAGTCTTCGCGCACCAAGCGCGTGCCGGTGACGACGATGGGGTCTTCTTCTTCGACAGCTTCTTCGACGTCCTGGGCCGAAGCCGGCGACGCCGTCAAAATCGCTGCGAACGCCGAGACGCTGGCGAGCAGCCACGGGCGCCTCGCGGCGCCGGCACGCCGAACCTTGACCATCTGCGACTCCCCGGTCGCCCGCGCCCTCTAGTGGTAACATGTGCCAACCTCACCGCCTAGGGCCGGCCCAGCGCGCAGTCGCAATTCTGGCGTGCGGTTCTGGACTCTAAGCGGGCCGCTCGGCGAGCACGCTCACCGCCAGCAGACGGGCGCCGTCGGGATCGCACCGCTCATCGACAATGCGCCACCCTTGCGCCTTCAGCAGCGCAGTCGCCTGCCCGATGCGCTCCATGCCGCGCGGCGACATTGACGCCGTGTCCCAGGAGATCGTCGCCATCGACGATCACCTCGCCCAAGTGCGCGCCGGCGCGCACACGAGGCAGCGTGCCAGCGGCGTCCGCAGCCTCGTTCAACAACGCGACTGCGGCGCGCACCGCCGCACTCGCCAACGGAAATTCCATCATGAAGCCGTCGCCGGCGGTGTGAAACAGCCGCCCGCCATGCAGGGCGGCCAATTCGACGACACGCGCGCGCAACGCGGCCACCTGCTGGGCAGCCGCAGCCTGATCGCGCTCGGCGGCGGCCGAATAGCCGACGATATCGACGGCCAGGATAGTCGCCAGCCTGCGGTTGCCTTCCGCCTGGTTCACGCCGCGCTCCCACGGACGATGCGGGCTGCACGCTAGTGCGATCCGTGACCGGTTGCGAGTGCCGGCAAACGAAAACGGCGGGCGCTTCGTAGCACGCCCGCCGTCTCGACAACCCCGAGGGATCGCTTGTTACTCAATGCGTTGGTGACGCGTCCGCCTTAGCGGCCGCCCATCACTTGCGCCTTCATCACGGCCGACTGGCGGAACGCCAGCTTCTTCGACGCCTTAATTTTCACTGGTTCGCCCGTCTGCGGGTTGCGGCCCATACGGGCCTTGCGGTGACGGATCATGATCATGCCGACGTCGCCGATCTTCACCTTCGCGCCCTTGAGCACATAGGCCTTCACGACATCGAGATAACCCTCAGTCAGCGCCTTAGCTTCGCTCTTCTTCACGCCGAGGTGATCGGCGACCGATTGCAGAAGCGCACTAGCGGTGACGGTCTTGCCGGCGGTGGCGGTGACGCGGACCGGCTTCGAAGCGGCGGGAGCCGCCTTCTTGGCGCTCTTGCGCGCTGCTGATTTCTTGGTGGCCGGAGCCTTCTTCTTCGCTGCCTTGCGGGCCATTTGCATTCCCCTCTTTCCAAAGGTTGTCGTGGGTTTACTCAACGAACCGTCGCTGGATGAGGCTTCTGATGAGGCCCTTCCCACCGGCGGCGCCTGAGTGAATGCCACTCATTTCTTGATGGAGCGTGACCGCGCCTCTCTCGAAATACGTCAAAAAGCGCCGTTTTTCGCGGTTTTTGACGCTTGCGGGCGGATTCCCTGACACGACTGCCGCTGAGTCGCAATGCAAAAATGCTGATTTACAGCGGTTTCAGCACGCGCGAGACGTACGCGTGTAGCGGAAATGCACATAAATCAACGATTCCGCGGCGTCCGGCGTCTAGCGCAGACCCATGCGAATGGCGCCGTCGAGGCGCACGTCCTCGCCGTTGAAGTACGGATTACGAATCATTTCGAGAGCGAGAGATGCGTATTCTCGCGGGTTTCCGAGCCGCTTGGGGAAGGGAACACTCGCCGCCAACGCTTCCTTCACCTTCTCCGGCGCGCCGAGCATCAGCGGCGTTTCGAAAATGCCGGGCAGGATGGTGTTGATGCGGATGCCTTCGCCCGAGAGATCGCGCGCAATCGGCAGCGTCATGCCAACGACGCCGCCTTTCGAGGCTGAATAAGCCGCCTGCCCCATCTGTCCGTCTTCGGCGGCGACCGAAGCCGTCATCACCATGGCGCCGCGTTCGCCGCCCTCCAGGGGATCGAGCGTCAGCATGCCGGCGGCGGATTTCGCAACGCAGCGGAACGTTCCGACCAGATTGATCTGAATCGTCAACTCGAAAATATTGAGCGGGAAGTGCTTGATCTCGCCGGTCTCTTTCGACCTGCTCGCCGTCTTCATCGCCGAGCCGATGCCGGCGCAGTTCACCAGAATGCGCTCCTGGCCGTTGACCTTGCGCGCGGCGGCAAAGCCAGCTTCAACACTGTCGTCGCTGGTGACATCGACCTTGCAGAAGGTCGCGCCCAGCTCGTCGGCGGTAGCGCGGCCGCGGTCTTCGTCGCGGTCGAAGATCGCCACTTTGACGCCCTCGGCCCGCAACTGTTCGACTGTCGCCCGGCCGAGCCCCGACGCGCCGCCCGTCACCACAGCCGCGATATCCGACGAAAGACGCATCTCTTCCTCCCAACGAGCGCCAACGCGCGCGAGCTTTCTATCGCCCGCACGCGCGAAGGCAAACTCGCGTCGGGTCAGTCGGGCTGGTCGTCCCGGTTGGTGTCGCGGTCCGACGGTTCGTCGGAGTCTTGCTCCGATGGCGGCGGAGCCGCCGGCGGCGGCGTCACCTGCGGCGGCGGACTTACTGGCGGCTGCGGTGGATCCGGCGGCGGTGGTGGCGGTGGGCTCGGCGGGGGCGGCGAGGGAGGCGGATCGTCATCGGGACGCGGACGCGGGCGTGGCGGTGACGGCGGCGGCGGGGGCGATGGCGGCGGTTGCGTCACCGGCGGCTGCGGCGGGGGATTGGTCTGCGCGTCACGCAGCGTCCGGATGCGCCGATGGGCGCGATCGCGGTAGTCCCCGTCGCGTTGCGTCGCGAGATAGAATTCGAACGCCGCGATCGTGTCGAGCCGCACCGCGCGATCCCATGCGCGGCGATCGTCTTCGCGCAGGCGATAGATGCGCTGCTCGGCGTCATAGCGGTGAATGCCGTCGGAGAATTCTCGCAGATAGCGCTCGTATTCGCTCACCCGGTCATCGCGGCGCGCGCTGTCCCAGGCCCAGTCGTCGCGCCGGCGATAGTCGTCGAGAATCCGACGCGCTTCGGCGGCAAACGGCGAACGTGGATAGGCGCGCAGGAAATCGGCGTACCCGCCGATCGAGTCCAACCGCTGGGCGCGCACCCACGCGCCCTCGTCCGTATTCCACAAATAGTCCAGACGATCACGCGCGTCTTCGGCGTGCGCGCCGTCCGGCCATTTGTTCAGGAACGCTTCGTACTGCACGATCCGATCGATGCGCGCCGTCTCTTCCCAATCGGCGCGCTCTTCCGCCTCCAAACGCGGACGCGCGAGCACGGCCCGGCGCTCGTTGGCTTCCGCTGCGTTTGCGCCCCAGCCGAAGTCGCGGAGATAGTCGTCGTACGCCGCTTCGGTATCGACGGCGCGCGCCCGGCCCCACGCTTCGCGCTCCTCGACGAACAAGAGTTCGATTCGCCGACGCGCATCTTCAGCGTTGGGGCTCGCATTGTAGGTGGCGAGATAAGTCTCGTAGGCGCGCGGCGAGTTTTCCCGAACGGCCGCGGCCCAGGCCTGCGCTTCGAGCTCCTCTGGGGTCGGGGGCGTCACGCACGCGGCAAGCAAGACCGCGACCGAGGCGGCCGCCAACATCTTCATGCGCCAGTATCGAAATTTCATCGGCCTTCCCCTGCCCTATCTTCCGATAGTACCACTCCAAGCTGAACGGCGGCGGAATGGAAGGGGCAAATGGGGGTGATGGAGTTCGGCGCCGCCTTCTGGGCGCTCGCGGCGCTCGGCGCCGCGGCTGCCGTCGCGTACGGGCTCCACTTTCTCCGCCGCCTGCCGAGCGTGCTCCGCGCCACGGTGAAAACAGCGTTCATGGCGGCCGTGGCCGGCGCGCTGATCGTTGCGCACGCGCCGCCACCGCTCATTCTCGCCATCATCCTTTCTGCGTTTGGCGATTTCTTCCTCGCGTTCGACAAGAAGTGGACCCTGCCGTGCGGCATCCTCTCCTTCCTGCTGGCTCAGCTGCTTTACGTGCTGATGTTCACCGGCATCTGGTTCTTTTCAGGCGACAACAGTCCGCTGCTGCCGCGCTACCTTGCCATGGGGCTGGTCATCACGACAGCGATTGTGTTTTTGATCTGGATGGCGCCCAAGCTCGGTTGGATGGCGCTCGGCGTCGTGCCCTACGCCATCGCCATCACCGGCATGGGCGCTGCCGCAATGTGGCTCCCGTGGCACGGCTGGCCCGCGATGATCGGCGCGCTCTTATTCCTGATCAGTGATTTCGTGCTGGCGGCCGAGCTTTTCCGTCTGCCGCCGGACGCGCCCGTGCGCCGCATCACCGCGCCGGTGGTCTGGTGGACATATGCGGCCGCGCAAGTGCTGATCATCTGGGGCGTTATCAATCTCGTGCGTGCAGGAGTGTGACATGCGAGCAATTGCGATTGCAGTTCTGACGGCGCTCGCCGCGTGCGGGCAAACCATTATGCCGACGCCGACAGCGGACTCTTCGCCGGATACGCGGGAAAGCATCATCGCGCGCATGCCGTTGATCGACGCCTGCCTCATGCTCTCGCCCGAAACACGCGTCGTCACCATCGATCCCGCGTCGAATGTGTTCGTACGCCTCTCAGGCAACGATCAGAATGTCGATTGCGTCATCCCGGACGACACCACCGATCCCTCGAACGCCGCGATCGTCGCTGCGCGCGAAGATGTCGCCATGAGCGATCCCATTCTCTTCGTGCGCGCACCCGGCGAAAATCCGGGCGGCGAATGCTACGAAGCGCCTGAGGTGCGCGGCGATGCCGGCGAGTTGCTCGGCTGGACACTCGATCCGGAGGGGTGTTAGTCCAGCGAAGGCAGATCGAGCTTTTGCTCGCGCGCGCACTGGATAGCTTCGTCGTAACCCGCATCCGCATGGCGCATGACACCCGTGCCCGGATCGTTCCACAGCACGCGCGCAATGCGCTTCGACGCCGCCTCGCTGCCGTCGCAGACGATGACGACCCCGGAATGCTGCGAATAGCCCATGCCGACGCCGCCGCCGTGATGCAGCGACACCCATGTCGCCCCGCCTGCGGTGTTCAAGAGCGCATTCAGCAGCGGCCAATCGCTCACGGCGTCAGAGCCGTCACGCATTTTCTCGGTTTCGCGATTGGGTGAAGCGACCGAGCCTGAATCCAAATGATCGCGTCCGATCACCAGCGGGCCAATCTCGCCGCGCGCCACCATCTCATTGAACGCGAGCCCTAGCCGATGGCGCTGCCCGAGACCCACCCAGCAAATCCGCGCCGGCAAACCTTGGAAAGCGATCCGCTCCTTCGCCATGTCGAGCCAGCGATGGAGATGCGCATCGTCCGGAATCAGCTCTTTCACCTTCGCGTCGGTCTTGGCGATATCGTCCGGATTACCGGTGAGTGCTGCCCAACGGAACGGGCCAACGCCGCGGCAGAACAGCGGGCGCACATAAGCCGGCACAAAACCCGGATAGGCGAACGCACCCTCAACGCCCTGATCCTTCGCCACTTGGCGGATGTTGTTGCCGTAATCGACCGTCGGAACCCCCATCTTGTGAAACTCGAGCATCGCTTTGACGTGCACGGCGATCGACGCGCTCGCCGCTTCCCTCACCGCCTCCGGATTCTGCACCCGCGTCTTGTTCCAGCGCTCGACCGTCCAGCCCGCCGGCAGGTAACCGTTCACTGTGTCATGCGCCGAGGTCTGATCCGTCACCGCATCCGGACGAATGCCCCGCCTGACCATCTCGGGCAAAATCTCGGCCGCATTGCCGAGCAGACCAACAGAAATCGCCTGCTTCTTAGCGCACGCATCGTTGATCAGCTTCAACGCTTCATCCAGCGTTTGGGCGCGCTTGTCCAAATAGCGGGTCTGCAAGCGCTTATCGATGCGATCGCTCTGGCACTCGATCGCCAAGCAGCATGCGCCCGCCATCACCGCCGCCAGCGGCTGCGCTCCGCCCATGCCGCCAAGACCGGCCGTCAGAATCCACCTGCCCGACCAGTCGCCGCCGAAATGCTTGCGGCCCATTTCCGCGAACGTCTCATACGTGCCCTGCACGATGCCTTGCGTGCCGATATAAATCCACGAGCCGGCCGTCATCTGGCCGTACATCATCAGGCCCTTGCGATCGAGCTCGTCGAAATGCTCCCAGTTCGCCCAGCGCGGCACCAGGTTTGAGTTCGCCAGCAACACGCGCGGCGCGTCCGCATGCGTCTTGAACACGCCAACCGGCTTGCCCGACTGCACCAGCAACGTTTCGTCATCTTCCAAACGCCGCAGCGTCTCAACGATCCGGTCGTAGCTCTTCCAGTCGCGGGCAGCGCGGCCGATGCCGCCATAGACGACGAGCTCCTCCGGATGTTCGGCCACATCCGGATCGAGGTTGTTCATGAGCATGCGCAAGGCGGCTTCCGTGAGCCAGCTCTTGCACGACTTCTCCATGCCTCGCGGCGCGCGGATGACGCGCGACAGATCGCGACGGGGATTCATGTTTCCTCCCGGAATTTTCGCGCGGTCTTACCTCAGACCACGCGCCCCGCAAACACCCGCTCACGCAACAACGGCGCGCCGAGCCAATAGCTCAGCTCCGCTGGCGACTTGATGTCCCAGATGGCCAGATCGGCCGCCTTGCCCACTTCAAGGGTGCCGACTTCATCCCGCAACCCGAGCGCCCGTGCGCCTTCGCGGGTGATGCCGGCCAGCGCTTCCTCCGGCGTCAGCCGGAACAACGTGCACGCCATGTTGAGCGCCGCGAGCGGCGAGGTCATCGGCGAAGTACCGGGATTGCAATCGCTCGCCACCGCCATGTGCACGCCGGCTTGGCGCAGCGCCGCGATCGGCGGCAGCTGTTTCTCGCGCAGGAAATAGAATGCGCCCGGCAGCAAGACGGCCACCGTCCCGCTTTGCGCCATCGCCGCGATGCCGGCGTCATCGAGATACTCGAGGTGGTCCGCGGAAAGCGCCTGATGTCGCGCGGCAAGCGCCGAGCCATGCTGATTGCTCAATTGTTCGGCGTGAAGCTTAACCTCCAGCCCATGCGCGCGCGCGGCGGAGAAGACGTAATCCGTCTCTTCCGCCGTGAAGCCGATGTTCTCACAGAACGCATCCACCGCATCCGCAGCCCCGGCCGTGGCAACAGCCGGGATCATCACGTCCGCAACCAGCTGCACATAGGCAGCACGATCGTCCTTGAACTCCGGCGGCAGCGCGTGCAGGCCGAGAAACGTGCGCTTGACCCGAACGTTTGCGCGCGCGGACAAATCGCCCGCAGCTTCCAGCATTTTCAGCTCGGTTTCGAGATCGAGGCCGTAGCCGGATTTGATCTCTACTGTCGTGACTCCTTCGCGCGTCAGCCCCGCAAGCCGTCTCGCCGCACTTTCGGTGAGCTCTTCGCGTGAAGCGGCGCGCGTTGCAACCACAGTCGAAACAATGCCCCCGCCCGCGCGCGCGATCGCTTCATAGCTCGCGCCCTGCAGCCGCAGCTCGAACTCCCGCGCGCGATCGCCGCCGAACACCAGATGCGTGTGGCAGTCGACGAACCCCGGCGTGATCCACGCGCCCTCGCAGCGCCGCACCTCGCCCGCCACTTCATCCGGCGGCTTGGGCAAATCCGCCGCAAATCCGACCCACGCGATCCGCCCGTCCTTCGCTGCAACGGCGCCGCGCTCAATCGCACCGTACGGCTTGCCCGGCGCCATCGTGGCGAGGTTCGCGTCAACCCAAAGCGTGTCCCACATGAGCGTCGTTATGGACCGCCGGCGTCCCGCCGGCAAACACCGGCGCTGGCCGGCGAGACGCCGGCGGTCCATACATCCGCCCATGACCGACTCTGATTGCCGCTCCTGGTTTTCCGCCGCCGATTTGCTGACGAAGGACGCGACAGCCCCGGTCGCTCTGCTCGGCGCGCCGGTGGGGCTTGGCTCGATCACGCCCGGGCGCTGCGATGAGGCGCCCGCCGCCGTACGCGCGGCGATGAAGAGGATGAGCGTCTACGATCTCGAAACCGAGACCGATCTCTCGGCGCTGCGCGTGTTTGACGCCGGCGACGCCGATGTCTCAAAGCTGCAACCGGCGGACTCGCTCGCGCCGATCGTCGAACGCCTGGCGCCACTCACCCAAAAACACGGCCTCACCATCGTGCTCGGCGGCAACAACGCCATCACGCGACCTTGCGTGCATGCGCTCGATCCGACGCTCAAGCGCGTCGGCGTGCTGACGCTCGACGCGCACTTCGACCTCCGCGACACCGATTGCGGCCTGACCAACGGCAATCCGATCCAAGCGCTGCTCGAAGACGGCCTGCCCGGCGCGCACATCGCACAGATCGGCCTCCTTCCTTTCGCCAACACCAGGAAAGCGCACGACAAAGCGAAGGCCGCCGGCATCTACGTCGCCACCGCCGCCGCCTGCAAAGCGCAAGGGCTCGCGGCCATCGCCGCCAATGCGCTCGAACGCCTCGCCGCGCGCTGCGATGTGATCCATGTCGATTTCGACATCGATGTCGTCGAACGCAGCGCCATGCCGGGCGCGCCCGGCGCGCGGCCGGGTGGCGTCGCCGTGCAAGAATTCTTTGACGCCACGCGCACCATCTGCGCGCACCCGAAAGTTCGCAGCGTCGATCTGACCGAGTTCGATCCCTCGCTCGACGTCGCCGCCATCAGCGCGCTCACCGCAGCGCGCTGGACGTGCGAAGTGCTGGCGGGGTTTCAGGAGCGCTAGCTTCCGTCATCCTGGGTTCTTCGCTGCGCGAAGCCCCAGGATGACGAGAAACTACCCCGCCAGAAACGCATTCACCTCACTCATGAACCGGTCGAACTGATCGATCATGATGAAGTGCCAGCTTTCGTCGATGCGCACGATCCGCGCGTTCGGCGCGTTCGCATACGACGCGTGCATGAAGCCGTCATATTGCTCCGGGGTGAACGGGATGTTCGGCGGGACTACGTAGAGCACGGTCAGCGGCGCGCGGATGTTCCCAAGCTCCTGCCGCAGATCGGTGACGATCAGTTCGTGGAACGCATTGGCGCTGACGGTCCTATCGCTCACGCGCGCATGTTCAATGATCTCCGGCCGTGCGCTTTCGGTGCGCACCATCGAATTGATGGTCGCGCGCGTCTGCTCCGAGACGACGCCCGGCGGCGAGGCGGCCATCGCGGCGCGGATCTGGTCCGCTATAGGGCGGACGCTATCGGGTGTGGCGTTGGCGCCGCCGAACATGTTGCCCATGAACGGAAACATATCGACGACCATCAGCTTTCCGACCGCGTCTGGATGGCGTGCGGCCAGCATCATCCCAATCGTGCCGCCCATCGAGTGGCCGATCACGGCGGGACGCTCCAAACCGCTTTCGCGAATGTAGCGCGCGATCTCTTCGGCCGCCGGCGCTGACACCGGCCCGTCGCCTGCCCCGCCCACCGGCTCGCCGGCGAAGCCGTTCAGCTGCACGAGATGGACCCGATACGTGTCGTCGAGCGCATCGGCAGTCGTCGTCCACACATCGCGCGACGAGCTCAAGCCCGGAATCAAAATCACATCGCGCCCCGCCCCGCGCGTCACCACGCTGATGCGGTCGGAGCGGAAGCCTTGCTCAGCCTGTTCAGCAGGCGCCGTCGCACACGCCGCCAGCGCCAGCGCGCCAGCCAAAAACCCACGCCGTTTCATTCAAGTCTCCACAAGTTCAGAAATCCAAACCCCCGACAGCGCCCGCTCGCGTGGGACTGTTCGACCCTATACCGCCGCCACGTCACTCTGCGGATGCGCGCGGCGCCGATTTTGCGAATGGGATCAGCATCGGCACCCGCCGCCGGTAGGCGGTATAGGTCTCGTCTCCTAAATCTCGCCGCAGAAAGCGTTCTTCGAGTTTCGCCCTCAGAGAGATCGCCGCGACGAGCACCAACGCGCCCGCGACCGCCTCGAGTCGCCCTCGTTCCACCGCGGTCGCGACTGCTGCGAGCAGCAATCCGGCGTACACCGGATGACGCACAACGCCATACGGTCCGGTGTCGACAATGCGATGGTCTTCGGTCGGCGCCGAGGTGCTCGACCAGAGCGGCCCCAAATGCAACCGCGCGGCCCAGGTAAAACCCAAACCGAGCAGCACGAAGCAGAACATCGCCCAGCCGATTTCCGATGGCGCGCGCCACAGCATAGCCGTCGCCAAAGGCCAGTACGAGGCGAGGATCATCACGACAGCGGCGAGCGTCAGCACGCGGCTCGGACTTTCGGCGCCGAGATCGTGATGCGAAGCCGTGCGCGCGCTCCAGCCGGCGGCGAGAATCCAGGTGACGAGCCACACCACCCACGCTGCCGCGATTGCGCTGGATGGCGTCAGCATCATGCGTTTCGTCCCTTCGGCCATGGCGCCAGCATCGGCACGCGGGCACTGTAGGAAGCATATTCGGCGGCACCCAGTTCCTGCGCGAGAAACTGTTCCTCGAGCCGCGCCTGCATCCACAGCCCTAGCGACAACAGCGCCGCGCCCGCGAGCGGTTCGACACGTCCGCGCTCGAGCGCCGTCATCCACATCGAAAACAGAATGCCGCTGTAAATCGGATGGCGGACGATTCCGTAGGGCCCGGTATCTACGATGCGGTGATCCTGCTTGCGCGTCACCGTGCCGGACCAGAGCGCGCCCAGATGCAGCCGCGCCCACCATGCGAACGCCATGCCGGCAAGCACGCCGGCAAAGAGGAGCCAGCCGACGGCCGCGCTCGTGTTCCACAGCACTGGGAGGAAACAGCGGCTGGTCCCCAGCGAGACGAACAGCAAGAGGCCGCCGAGCAAGACAACGATCCTGCCCGGAAATTCGCGCCAATAGCCGGCGCGCCTAATCGTCGCGCGCGTCCAAGCGGCGGCGGCGAGCCAGGAGACCACCCACGCGAGCCAGGCGAAGCCGATCGCCAGGCCCGGCGTGAGCGGCTCGAAATTCATTCCATCACCACCACGAGTTTACCGGTTGCGGTGCGGTCCATCAGCGCGCGGATGGCCTTGCCGCCTTCGCGCAGAGGATAGCGCGCCGAGATGCGCGGCTTCACTTTGCCTTCGCTGTAGAGCTTGAACAGATCGCGCACATTGCCCTTGTGCAGTTCGGGCTCGCGCGCAGTGCTCGCGCCCCAGAACACGCCGACGATCGAAGAGCTTTTCAGCAGCGTGAGATTGAGGGGCGGGGTCGGAATGCCGGCGGGAAAGCCGATCACAAGATAGCGGCCATTCCAGTTCATCGCCCTGAGCGCCGGTTCGCAATAATCGCCCCCGACCGCGTCGTAGACCACGTCGGCGCCGCCGCCGCAGGCTTTCTTGAACGCCTCCGCTAGATCCTTGCTCTGCTGTTTCGACATGCCCGACGCGGGATAGATCACCGCATCGTCGGCGCCCGCTTCGCGCGCGAACGACGCCTTAGCCTCGGTTGACACGGCAGCGACGACGCGCGCGCCCATTGCTTTCGCGAGCTCGATCGCGGCGACGCCGACACCACCCGCGGCGCCGAGGATGAGCACGGTTTCGCCTGCCTTCAGCAGTCCCCGATCTTTCAGTGCATAATAGGAAGTGCCGTACGTCAGGATAAACGCGCTCGCCTCATCGAACGGCATTGCGTCCGGGATCGGCAGCACGCGTTGCGCTTGCGCTTTCACCTTCTCGGCCATGCCGCCCCAACCGAGCGAACCGATCACGCGTTGGCCAGCCTTCACATTGGTCACGCCGGCGCCGAGGCTTTCCACCACGCCCGCGATCTCGCCGCCCGGCGCAAACGGGCGTTCGGGCTTGAACTGGTATTTGTCTTCGATGATGAGCGCGTCGGGGAAATTCACCCCGGCGGCCTTCACCGCGATCACCACCTCGCCCTCGCCTGCGACCGGATCGGGCGCGTCGGCGTATTCGAGTTCTTCCGGCGGCCCGATCCTGGTGCTGAGCAGCGCTTTCATGATCTCTCCCTCGTCGCGGTTGCGGTTTCTTGTAGCGGCTCCGGCGCGCGCGGTCCAAAATTAGCGGCATGACCCGCCGCGGCTATTTCCTGCGCCTCGCCTTCTCCGTCGTCATCGACCTGTTCGACTTGACGCTGGGGCGGATTCCGATTTTCGGCAGCGTCACCGAGGGCATCGGCACGGTGGTGCTGGTGGCGCTCTGGGGTCCAGCCGGGTTCGTGAACCTCCTCGAACTGATCGATTTCACCGACCAGGCCGACAGCTTCATCCCCACCGCGACTTTGGTGGCGCTCTATGTCGGCTGGAAGGAAGGCATGTTCGGCAAGGGTTCCACAGAGGTGACACCGCGGGATAGCGCGTCGCCCTCCGAATAGGTCTAAGAAGGCCCCATGAATTCGACCTGGGCGCTAGCCCTCCATGGCGGCGCCGGCGCTATCGCCGAGCGCGCTTACAAACGCGAAGAAGAACATATGGCCGCCCTGCTGGAACGCGGCGCGGCGATGCTCGCGCGTGGCGAAAGCGCGCTCGATGTCGTCACCGCGATGGCCGAAGAGCTGGAGGCGTGCGGCCTGCATCAGGCCGGCAAAGGCTCCGCGCCAAACAGCGACGGCGATGTCGAACTCGACGCCTCGGTAATGGACGGCCCGACGCGGCGCGCGGGCGCCGTCGCGGCGTTGCGCGGTTTCCTCTCGCCGGTGCGTGTGGCCCGCGGGGTGATGGAAGAGACCTCGCATGTGCTGCTTGTCGGCGTCGGCGCCGAGAAGTTCGCCGCCGAACGCGGCTTCGCGCGCGTTGAAGATCCAGGCTCATACTACACGACGGCCGAAAGCGGACTCGCCAGCGCCGGCTTCGGCACGATCGGCGCCGTCGCGCTGGACACAAACGGCAGGCTCGCGGCGGCGACATCCACAGGTGGCCTGCAGGGCAAACTTCCCGGCCGCGTCGGCGATACGCCGATCATCGGCGCCGGCACCTGGGCCGATGAGCGTGCGGCGGTCTCGTGCACTGGGCTTGGCGAATATTTCATGCGCGTGAACGCCGCCGCCGATGTGTCCGCGCGCATTGCCTATGCCGGACAGAGTCTGGGTGAAGCGGCAGCCTCGGTGATTGGCGACGTCCGCTCCCTCGGCGGCTCCGGCGGCTTGATCGCGGTCGATGCGAAGGGCAACGTCGCCGCGCCATTCGCGAGCCAAGGCATGAAGCGCGGCCTCGCCTCCTCAGCCGGCTTGCGCGACGTGAAGACGTTCTGATGGAGTCGCAAACATGAAGACAATCGCATCCCTCGCCGTTCTCGCGCTCCTCGCCGCATGCGCCACCAGCGGCGGCGATGGGCCGCTCGGTCCGCGCAAGGATTGGAGTTGCGACGGCGGCGCGGCGTTCAGCGCGCGCATCAGCACCGGCGGGGAAGGCTCGGCCGAAGTGTTCGCTGGCGGGCAGACCTATCGGCTGTCACGCGTGGCCGGCGCATCCGGCCTTCGCTACTCCAATGGCAGCGTCGAATACTGGGAACGCGGCGGCGGCGCGACGCTCTCGGGCGCGCGCGGCGGGCCGTACAACAATTGCCACAGAGGTTAGCGCCATGAACAGACTCATCGGTCTTGCAGCTTTACTTGCGCTCGCGGCTTGCGCGACCCCATCCAACAGCGCTCGAGTCGATTGGAGCTGCGATGGCGGCGCGGCGTTCAGCATGCGCCTTACGGACGAAGGCAACGCCGAGGTCTTCGCGGGCGGACAAGTCTACAACCTCCCCGGCGTGCCCGCAGGCTCGGGCACGCGCTACACGAATGGCGCAGTCGAGTACTGGGAGCACGGCGGCGAAGCCATGCTCAATGGCGCAGCCGGCGGGCCGTACAACAATTGCCGCAGGGGCTGATGCGCGGCTATTTCGGCATCGGCGCGGAGGAGATTTCGAAGCCGATGAATCTCGGCGCGCTGATGCGCACCGCGCATGCCTTCGGCGCGAGCTTCTTCTTCACCATCAACGCGCACCCGAAAGTGCGCGAGGCCTATAATAGCGACACCTCGCGCAGCTTCGACCATGTGCCGTACTACCAGTGGGAGTCGGTCGAGACATTGCTCTTGCCGAAAGGCTGCGCGCTGGTCGGCGTCGAACTTACCGACAATGCGGTGGAGCTGCCGCGGTTTCAGCATCCCCAGGCCGCAGCGTACGTGCTCGGGCGCGAGCGGGGCTCGCTGTCGCCGGCCCTGCTCTCGCGCTGCAAGCACCTGGTGAAAATACCGACCAAGTTCTGCATCAATGTCGGGCTTGCCGGCGCGCTGGTGATGTACGATCGCCTGCTGGCGCTTGGCGGCTATCCGGCGCGGCCGATCATGCCGGGCGGACCGCCGCCGGAGATGAGGGAAAAGCCGAAAGCGAAAACCTAGCGCTGCGCCGGCGCATAAATATACTGGACGCGCGGCTTGTCGGTCACCGACCAGATCAAGGCCCAGAACCAGCCAATCACCGTCCAGCCGAGGAAGAAGTTCAGCAGGAAGATCGCCAGCGCGTTGTGCCCGCGCGCGATAGCGATGATCGTCGGCAGGAAGAACATCGCGGTGAGGATCGTCAGCGTGATCATCGGCGACTCGAGGTTCCGCTAACGTATGTCTGCTCTGCCGCTGCCGCAAGGTCAGCGGCGTTGTGAATCGAACGCCGCGGGCGCAGAAGCGTCGGCGATGACGGACATCCGCGAAAGCTACGGAAGCCTCTCCGCCAATGTGCGCGGGGCGCTGTGGATGCTCGCCTCCGCCGTCAGCTTCACGTTGATGACGTCGCTGATCAAATTCCTGGGCGACGATTATTCGCCGGCGGTGCAGACCTTCTATCGTCAGGCCACCGGCCTCATCGTGCTCGCGCCCGTCATCCTGCGCGATCCGGTTGGCGCGTTCCGCACCACGCGCCCGGGCATTCTGCTGTTCCGCGCGCTCGCCGGCACGATTGGCCTCATCCTGGCGTTCTGGGCCTATCAGGAAATGCCGCTGGCGGAAGCGAACGCGCTCTCGTTCACGCGCACGCTCTGGATCGTGCCGCTCGCCATTTTCGTGCTCGGCGAAAATATCGGGCCTTGGCGCATCGGCGCGACTCTGGTCGGCTTTCTCGGCGTGCTCTTGATGTTGCAACCCTCGATCGCCAACGCGGTCGGCCTTCCCGCAGCTGCGGCGCTCGCCTCCGCCGCGCTCTTCGCCATGACCGTGACCGGCATGAAGGTGATGACGCGCGATCATTCCGTCACCGTGCTGATGGTGTGGTCGGCGGCGCTCGGTTTCGTGCTGGCGATCCCGCTGGCGGCGCTCGAATGGCGCTGGCCTGCGCCGCTCGACCTGGCGCTGCTGGCGGCGATGGGCGTGCTCGGTCTCCTTACGCAGGTCTGCTACATCAAGGGCATGGCGCTCGGCGACGCTGCGGCGATGGCGCCGATCGATTACACCCGCCTCGTCTTCGCCATCCTGTTCGGTCTGCTGATTTTTCACGAGATTCCGAACTGGATCACCATGTGCGGCGCGCTGATCGTGATCGCATCGACTCTGGTGATCACACTCCGGGAGCTGCGCTTCGACAAGAAGCCAGCTCCCGTGCGCGCCGAATGATCAGGCTCGTTTGAGCGCCGGCCAATCGGAGAACGCGAACCAGATCCAGATTCCCATCACGACGAAAATGCCGATGAAATTGATCAGCGGGATGAACAGCAGGAGGTTGGACAGCGCAAGCCAGCCCGGATGGCCGGCCTTCGAGAAAATCTTCCACTGCACAAAAATCCAGAAGATGAAGATCGCCAGGCCGACGAGGCCAATGATCATCATGTACGGCCCCATGGCCGCCATCATGTTGGACGGATCGCCGCCATAGCTGGAATAATCTTGCATCGGTTCCCTCCCTTGCAGATCGCGCGGAGCCTAGAGGCAAAACCCGGCGCCGCAAGCAAAGACCAGCCCTCACCTCTTCTCTCGATAGGGAGTATGCGCCACCGGCCAACGCGGCTACACTGCCCGCCTCCGATTGCTTCAGCCCTGGGAGAGCGCGATGACGCCTTGGGAGCTCAAAGGCCGGGAATTGGTCAATTGCACGTGCGAGTACGGCTGTAACTGCCAGTTCAATGCACTGCCGGACAAAGGCCATTGCCACGCCGTCGCCGGCATCCAGATCGACGAGGGCCATTACGGCGAAGTGAAGCTCGGCGGCTTGCGCCTGGCCGCGATCTTCAAATGGCCCGGACCGATTCACGAAGGCAACGGCGAAGCGATTGCGTTCGTCGATGAGCGCGCGGCGCCCGACCAGCGCGACGCGCTGTTGAAGATCATGTCGGGCCAGGACACCGCGCCGTTTGCGACCATGTTCGCCGTCTATGCGTCGACGCTTTCGAAATTCCACGATCCGGTGTTCACGCCGATCGAGTTCGAAGTCGATGTCGACGGCCGCAAGGGGCGGCTCTTCGTCAAGGACTATATCGAGATGACGGGCGAGCCGATCCGCAACAAGGTGACCGGACAGGAAGCGCGCGCGCAGATCGTCCTGCCGGCCGGGTTCGAATACACCGTCGCCGACATCGGCAGCGCCTCGAGCAAGACGCAAGGGCCTGTCGTCGTCGACATCAGCGAGAAATACGGCCAGTTCGCGCGCCTCCATCTCAACAATAACGGCGTCGTCCGCGCGTGAGCGCCGCGGATGAGTGAGACGCTTGAACGCCTGCTGCGGCGTGACCGGGCGATCACGATTGCCGGCCTTGCCGTGCTCTGCGCCTTGGCGTGGACTTATGTCGTCTCCGGTGCGGGCCTTGGCATGAGCGCATGGGAGATGAGCGGCTTCTCGCTCTTCCCCCATCGCATGGCGGCGGAGAGCACGCCTGTCGCGCCGCCCATGAGCGACATGCCTGGCATGGAGGGGATGTCCGGCATGGCCATGCCGGAAAGCACCGCGCCTGCGCCGGAGGCGTGGACGGCGGGCGCTTGGGCGCTGATCGTCGCCATGTGGTGGGTGATGATGATCGCCATGATGATTCCGAGTGCAGCGCCGACCATCTTGCTCTACGCGCGCGTGCATCGACACGCGCTCGCGCAAGAGTCTCAGACCCCACTTGCGCCGACGGGCGCGTTCGCTGCAGGCTATCTGCTGGTGTGGCTTGGCTTCGCCATCGCTGCGGCGGTGCTGCATTGGACTTTCGAGCGCACCGGCCTGGTGTCGGCGATGATGGGCGCCGAAAGCCGATGGCTGTCGGGCGCCGTGCTGATCGCCGCCGGGCTCTATCAGTTCTCGCCGTTGAAGGCGCTGTGCCTCGCACATTGCCGCGCGCCCGCGTCGTTTCTCTCGCAGCAATGGCGCCCGGGCGCAGCAGGCGCACTGCGGCTGGGCGCGATGCACGGCGCCTATTGCGTCGGCTGCTGCTGGGTGCTGATGGCGCTGCTGTTCGTCGGCGGGGTGATGAATTTGGTCTGGATCGCGGCGCTGGCGGTGCTGGTGCTGGCGGAAAAACTCGCGCCACACGGTCAATGGATCGGCCGCGGAATCGGCGCAGCGCTGCTCGCATGGGGCGTGGCGACGCTGGTGGTTTGAGTTTCTCATGGCGTGCGTCATCCTTGTTGCGCTCGCGCGCCAAAGAAGAAGACGGCCGGGACGCGGTGAGCCCACGCCGGGCAAGTTGCGCCATTTGCATGGCGCGCTAGACGCGAGATCACCGCGCCCCGTGATCTGTTTGTCGCCGGCGCCGTCGCGGGAGGTGTTTCACTCCCGGAGGCGGCGCGGCCGGCGGCGTGCGGGTGCTTGCGTTCGGCGCAAACAGTCCGGTTCATGCTCCCACGCTTGTTTACCGCGTGGGCTTCTGCATCCGATGCGGTACGCTCGCCTGCTGTATCGCACGCGCCGATTCCTGCGCGCTGACCTTGGCTGCGCCGCCTTCCCTCGTCTCCGAGAAAAGCACCGGAGCTTCACGCTCAATCACCACGCTCCAACAATCGGTTCGAACAAGGCCGACTGGCCATCAAGTGCGGAGCGATGGAGTGAGTATAAGGCCGGCTCAATGTCGGTCGGATTGAATTCCTTGCGCATGTTGATTGGAAAAGGAAAACGCGCGCGAAGTGGTGGGATAGCGGTCGATCTATCCAGCATTTCCCGGCCGAAGGCGCTGCTTGCGGGGCGGGGGTGGGTCACGGGCGATGTTCTTTCCGGAGAAGGCGCCGCCCGCACCCCCTCCTCCATCTCCTCCCCGCAAGGGGAGGAGAGTCGCTAGTCCGGCTGCGCCGCGTTGCGGCCCTGCGATCTTGTACTCTGCGTAGACGGGTCGAGTTTAGCGGGATTTATCCTCGCTTCGCCGCCTCTCACCGGTTATCGAGAGCTTGCGTTTGCGGCTGGCGTCGCCGCCTTACTCCGCCGCAACCAGCGCGTCCGCCGGCAGGTGCTCGCGCGCGCGGAGCACTTCCATGCCGACCATGCGGCCTTCGGCGTCGTAGTCGAGCACGATTCCGGGCGCGACTTCTTCGCTCTCGACGACGGCTTCGCCGGAGAAGCGCAGGTACGCTGCGTTGGTCTTGGCGTCGTAGTGGAGGCGTACGCTCATGTCGGTCTCCGCGCCCGTCTGTCGAGGAAGGCGGTCACAATGACAATTGTAGCATCATCTTCGCCGCAAACCACGCGAAGAATGCGGCCGTCCCGTTCTGGAACTGCGCGAAAACGCCGTTCCAATGTGGGATCGGTTGGCTCCGGCTCGGTCCATTCCGGCTCGCAGGCGGTGCGTTCGATCCAATCCAATTCCAGTGAGCGCTCGGTGAGCGCGACGTTCGCGTGATCGGTGAGAACGATCCGCTTCGGCATTCTCTAATCAGAATCCATCTTCAGCGCCGCGATGAAGGCTTCCTGCGGGATGTCTACTTTCCCGAACTGGCGCATCCGCTTTTTGCCTTCTTTCTGCTTGTCGAGCAGCTTGCGTTTGCGGCTGGCGTCGCCGCCGTAGCATTTGGCGGTCACGTCCTTCCTGAGCGCGCTGATGGTTTCGCGCGCGATGATGCGCCCGCCGATGGCGGCCTGGATCGGGATCTTGAACATGTGTTGGGGGATCAGCTCTTTCAGCTTCTCGACCATGGCGCGGCCGCGTGACTCGGCGCGGGCGCGGTGCACCAGCATCGAGAGCGCATCGACCGGTTCGTCGTTCACCAGGATGCTCATCTTGACCAGATCGCCTTCGCGGTGGTCGATGATCTGGTAGTCGAAGCTGGCATAGCCCTTCGAGACGCTCTTCAGCCGGTCATAGAAATCGAACACGACTTCGTTCAGCGGCAGCTCGTAGACCAGCATGGCGCGCGAGCCGACATAGTTCAGATCCTTCTGCACGCCCCGGCGATCCTGGCAGAGCTTGATGATGGCGCCGAGATATTCGTCGGGCGTCAGGATCGTCGCCTTGATCCACGGTTCTTCGATGGTGCGGATATAAACTTCGTCCGGCAGGTCGGCGGGGTTGTGCAGTTCGCGGACTTCGCCGTCGTTCAGGTGCACTTTGTAGACGACCGATGGGGCGGTGGCGATGAGATCGAGATCGAACTCGCGCGTCAGCCGTTCCTGAATGATTTCCAGGTGCAGCAGGCCGAGGAAGCCGCAGCGGAAACCGAAGCCAAGCGCAGCGGAGGTCTCCATTTCGTAGGAGAAGCTCGCGTCGTTCAAGCGGAGCTTGGCCATGGCGGCGCGGAGGTCTTCGAAATTGGCTGCGTCCTGGGGAAAGAGGCCGCAGAACACCACGGGCTGCGCCGGCTTGAAGCCCGGCAGCGCGTGGCTGGTCTCGCGGCGATATTCGGTGATGGTGTCGCCGACGCGGGCGTCGGAGACTTCCTTGATGCTGGCCGTGAGCACGCCGACTTCGCCGGGGCCGAGTTCGGCGACATCGACGCGTTTGGGCCGCAGCACGCCGAGGGTGTCGACATTGTAGTCGGCGCCGGTCTGCATGAGCTTCACGCGCATGCCTTTCTTCACCACGCCGTCAATGACGCGGAAGAGCACGACGACGCCGAGATAGGCGTCGTACCAGGCGTCGACCAGCATGGCTTTGAGCGGCGCGGCGGCGTCGCCGGTTTTCGGCGGCGGCAGGCGCGTGACGATGGCTTCCAGGAGCTCGTCGATCCCCTCGCCCGTCTTGCCGGAGGCGAGCACGGCCTCGCTAGCGTCGAGCCCGATCACGTCCTCGATCTGCTGCTTCACCCGCTCGGGTTCGGCGGCGGGCAGATCGATTTTGTTGATCACCGGCACGATCTCGAGATCGAGATCGAGCGCCTGGTAAACATTGGCCAGCGTCTGCGCTTCGACGCCTTGCGACGCATCCACGATCAGTAGCGCGCCTTCGCACGCAGCGAGCGAGCGCGAGACTTCGTAAGCGAAGTCCACGTGCCCGGGCGTGTCCATCAGATTGAGGATGTAATCGTTTCCATCCTTGGCCTTGTAATCGAGACGCACGGTCTGCGCCTTGATGGTGATCCCCCGCTCCTTCTCGATGTCCATCGAGTCCAAAACTTGCTCCGTCATCTCGCGCGCGGAAAGCGCCCCGGTCTGCTGAATCAAACGGTCGGACAGAGTGCTCTTGCCGTGGTCGATGTGGGCCACGATTGAGAAGTTTCGGATGCGATCGCGCGGAGCCATTTCAAAGCGTGAAGTATAGGCGCCCGCGCGGGGCGCCAAGCGCTGGCCTCACGTCAGTTCGGCATTAGCGCGAAAAATACGGCGTAGAATAAGAGCCATGCGCCGATGAGGCGCCAGAGAAGCTGGCGTTCGCTCAGCCGGCGGCTCAGGACCCGCCCGATCATGGCCACACCGGTCGAGACGAGAAGGAAGCGCGGCAGGCGCGCGGCGATCGAGGCGAGCGCAAACAGCGGCAGCGGCGCACCCGCGTGCGGCGCGAGGATGGCGTAGAGCTTGAACGGCGTGGAGCTGAGCGGGCCGACGAAAGTCGCCAAGAACCAGTTCCCGGCCATCGCAGCTTCAGCGTGTGCAGCCATGGCTTCGCCGATGGCTGGAACAGCGAGAACCGCTGCGCGCGCGGCGGCGAAATTGTCCGCCGCCCAGAGATACATGATGACGCCGCCAACGGCCGCACCGATCGCGGCGGCAATCGAAGCGCGCGCAGCGTCGCTGACGCCCCGCTTCAGGCCGATATAGCTCAAGAGCACGTCGGGCACGATGAAGAACAAGGTCGCTTCCGCGACGCCCCAGACGAACGCGGCGATGTCGAGCGCATATTTGCGCAATGCGTTCACGGCGCCAGTTCCGGCAGGTCGAGGCGGACGCCTAGATGGGCGCGCTCGCCGCTTGCGGTTTCGAACCCCCCGACAATGCGGGCTTTGCAGCGAACGCTGGCGCGCGGTTGTCCGGCGGCAGCGAGATCGGCGCGGAAGCGGCGCGCGTTGTCGCGGCTGAGATAGCCGATCAGTTCGCCGTCGATCTCGACGCGCACGGCGTTGGCGTCGTGGGGATTTGAGTCTTCAAGCACGAGCATGGCGTCGACCGTGACCGTGCGGCCGCTGCGGCGATGACGTTCCACAATAGCCGCAAGCGTATCCTGCCGGCGCGACACGCCGACGACATCGACGGCGAACGTTCCCGGCCCGTCGATCCTGATTTCCATGAGACGCCCTCGCTAAGGCCCTGGTAAAGACCTTAGCAGACGTTGATTGGCGAAGGCTCGTCCTGAATGAGATTTCAAGTATGTCTCGAAGGCGTAGCCTGTTGGTTGGTCACGGGGCCAAGCGACGCGTCGGCGACGCCGCCACGCGCTACGGCTCGTCTGCTTTGCGCGGCGCAGGTGAAACGCCAAGCTCCGCCAGCGCCGCAATCAAGCGTGGTCCGTCGAACGGTTTACCAATAACCCGCACGCGCCGATCGCCATCAGCCTTGGCGCGGGCGGCTGCATCTTCGTAACCCGTGGCCAGAATGATCGCGAGGCCGAGTTGGCGCGCGCGCGCGCGCGCCGCCAACTGATCGCCGCGGCCATCGGGAAGGCCAATGTCGATGATCGCGGCGACAATGGCCCCGTCGAGTTCGCGAAACTTGGTCTCTGCTTCCGCGATCGATCCGGCTTCCTCCACCTCGTAACCGGCGTCGCTCAGATCCTCCGCGATCACCATGCGCACCAGCACTTCGTCCTCAACCACCAGGACGCGTCTCGGGCCGTCGTGCCTGGCGAGGACGGCGCGCACCTTGTCGGTGAGCGCGTCATCGGTGAAGGGCTTGGGCAAGAGTTCGAGACCAGCCTCGACGCGCCCGCTGCTTGCGACGATTTCCGAGGCATAACCGGTCGTAAGCAGCACCTTGAGGCAAGGCCTATCCCGCCGCGCACGCTCAGCTAACTCGCGGCCATTAAATGGTCCCGGAAGGCGCACGTCGGTGAAGAGAAGATCGACCTCGGGATGATGATCGAGCACGTCCAAGGCGGCTTCAGCATCCTCGGCCTCAAGCACGCAATAGCCCGCATCCTGCAAGCTGGCGGCGCTATAGGCGCGAACGCCCGCATCGTCGTCCACAACAAGGATAGTCTCCACGCAACTGGGCGGCTGGTCCGTTTGCGCGCTTTCGTTCTCTTCGACGTGATCCTCGGCCCTAGCGCTGGGCAGAAGAAGAGTGATCTCGCAGCCTGCCCCGGGCTGACTTTCGATTCTGACGTCGCCTCCCGATTGTTTGGCGAAACCGAACACCTGCGATAGGCCAAGACCGGTTCCCCGGCCAGGCTCCTTCGTCGTGAAGAAGGGCTCGAAGGCGCGCGCGGCGACGTCGGGCGCCATGCCTACGCCGCTATCGCGCACGCGAATTTGCACATACTCGCCCCCTGGCAGCGCGCTTGCTCCATCGTCGAGCGCGCTCACTGCAGCCTCGATAAAGAGATCGCCGCCATCAGGCATGGCGTCATTCGCATTGACGGCGAGGTTGAGGATACCGGCCTCCAGCTGGCCAGGATCGGCGAGCGCAAACAATGGGCGTCTGGCTTGCGTGACGGTATGGATGCGAATCCTTTCGCCGAGCGTGCGGCCAAGCAACTCCACCATCCTGGCGATGAGCGCATCGACATTGACCGCGCGCGGCGCAAGGGGCTGACGCCGGGCGAAGGCAAGCAATTGCTGCGTTAGGGTAGCTGCGCGCTTTGCGCCTTCAAGCGCATGCTCCGCCGCCCGCACAACCTTCTCGTCGGCTCCGGCGGTTTCGAGCTCGCGCTGCACCGTCACAAGGTTGCCCATGACGACAGTCAGCAGATTGTTGAAATCGTGTGCGACGCCCGCGGTCAGTCGTCCGATCGCCTCCATTTTCTGGATCTCGCGCATCTGTTCTTCGCTTGCCTTGCGGAGCGAAATGTCCCGCACGCTGACCAGGAGAGCCGGCGTGTCGCGCCAGCTGGTTTCGACGACGCGCATTTCGGCGTCGATGGCTTCGCCGCCCGGCCTCAGGATCGAGATTTCAGTGGTTCCGCCGGCGACGAGCGGGACGCCGATCGGCGCTCCGCACAAATCGTCCGCGGCGCGCCCGAATATCTGTTCGGCCGAGGGATTGGCAAACTGCACAACTCCGTCCTCATCGACGACCAGAATGCCATCAGCATTCCGCTCGATCAGAAAGCGAAGATCGGTTTTGTGAGAAGCGCCATTGTCAGTGTGGGCCATGAAGACGGTCCGACGCGTTGCTTTCGCTAAGATTGAATCGGTCCGTTCTCATCATGACGATCGGCCGAAAAGACACTGGGAACGGCATCGAATGGCTGTCCCAGGTGCATGCCTGCGCTGTCGATTGAGAACTGCCGAATCTCCTTAGAATGCTCGCTCCCGCGCATCTTCAGCACCATAAGGCCGCGCAGCATGAGTTGCTGTTGTTGAATGTAACGCAGGAGGATGATCGAATCGGTGAGCGTCGAGATGTGCTGCTCGCTCGCGCTCTCGCCCCCGATCAGCGACTTGCTCGTGGCGGTGCAAAGTCCTGCGATTTCGCGCTTCTTGATGAATGAAGTGAGGCTGATGAGAAACTCGCGAAAGCCGGTCTCCGGAGCGATCCGCTCAAGCGCCGAAAGGCTGTCCACCGCCAACCGATTCGGTTTGAACTCATCGACCAGTGTTTGGATCATCAGCAGGTGGTCTGGAAGGCTCTGCGCTTCGGGATAAAGGCAAACGACCTTGAGTTGGCCTTCTTCTTCGAGCCTTTCGAAATCCACGCCCCAGCCGCGTGCGTTCCGGAACAGCTGTCCGCGGCTTTCCTCGTATCCTACAAGCAGGGCCTTCTCTCCCGCAGCAACGCCGCCGGCAAGAAAGTTCGTGACGAGCAGCGTCTTCCCGGTGCCGGTTGCGCCGCTGACGAGAGTGACGCTGTCGCGGAAGAATCCGCCGCCGCACATGGCGTCGATATCAGCGTTGCCGCTGGTGACCCGTTTGGTGCTCGATTGCTGTTCGAGCCGGAGCGATGACAACGGCACGGCGACGATGCCGCGACCGCTCATGAGCGTGAAAGGCGCCTCCCCTTCGGCGTGGTGACTGCCGCGCATCTTTAGCACCTCGATTGTGCGCCGGCGCTTCTCACGATGCAGCACGTTGCGCAAAATGACAACGTTATCGGCGACGAACTCCTCCATGCGATAGCGCGTGATCTCGCCATATTCCTGGTTGCGTTCGGCCGTCATGAGCACGGTGAGACCGGTTTGCTTGAGGCCCATGCAAATCCGAAAGAGCTCGCGGCGCAGCACCATCGGATCGGCGATGAAATGATCGAACAATTGTGCGAGTGAATCGAGCACCACGCGCTTGGCGCCAACCATATCGGCCGCATGGCGTATGCGCGCCAAGAGGCCGTTCAGATCGAACTCGCCCATGATGAGTTCATCGCCTTCGCGCGGACTGGCGTCGACAAAGGCCAGGCGCTTTTCTTTGCGCCAGCGGTGGAGGTCCCAGCCGAAGCTCTGCATGTTGTTTTCGATTTCGCGCGGCGGTTCTTCGAAGGTGACGAAGACGCCGTTCTCGTTGGCGCTGGTGATGCCATTGACCAGGAATTGCGTTGCAAAGACGGTCTTGCCGCTTCCGGGCGTTCCGCCGACGACCGTCGTCCGGCCGCGCGGCAGTCCGCCCATCACCAATTCATCGAAGGCTTCGACGCCGGTTTTGACCCGATCCAGTACGCCGGTGACGTCGTCGTCTTCAGTCTCTGTCATGGCCGTTTCCCCAGCTCGATGCTCAAGAACTCCAACATTCGCGCCTTGTCCGTGAAATCGCCGACGATGCGCCGCGAGCGCGCATGGACGTCGCAGGTGAGGGTCGGGGTGGCGAGAATGCCTGCTTTTTCGGCGGCGTCCGGTTCGGCCAGCACGTCGACGAACTCAAGCCGCCAGCCGTCGATCAAACCGTCCTTGTCCAGCTGCTGCAACGTCTCCTTCGCGCGCTGGGAACTTGCGGCATTGCCAGAGACAAAGAGGCGGAGCACCCGTTCGGTCACTTGAAGCCCCGAGTAAGAGTTTAAGCTAAAGCTCGCCTTGCCCGAGCGAAGTACATCGATCGGGACCATCGTCACCGGCCCGCTAAACTGGCTGTCCCTAACGCAGCCTACTCTAACAAGCAGCCGGCGGCGCTTGTGTCTGAAAGCCTACACATGCTGAATGAGGCCGCCCGCGGCGCGCGCCGCCAGGAACGCAGCCCGCCAAAGCCGTGTTATGACGGCGACGAGGAGGCGTCCATGAAGCCGGGAGAGGGCGATGCCTATGACAAGCCGCTCGACATTGAAACGCACGACGGCGATGTCGTCATAACCGGTCCCGGTGCAACGAGCGTGGCCCTGACGGCCAAGGCGGCCGCGGCGTCCGCAGACCGGCTGGCCGAGGCCGCGAAAGCGGCGCTGATAAGCAATGAGAACACCATGCCCAAAACAGGGGCGAACGGCTCGGCCAACGGCGGCTGAACATTCGCCTCATCGTGGCGAATCCGCGCCCCCGTTCGCGCGCCGCCCATTCGCCTGAGACACAATTTGCGGGCGCCACACGGCGTCGCCATTCAAGGCGCCGATTTCGTTGCGTGCGAATTGCAGGGTCTTGCGGCACGTGCAAGCAATGGCTTCCAGGCTCGCCGTGTCGAGAATTTCGATCATGCCGCGTCCGCTGCGCAGGAGTCCTAGCCTCTGCAGCTTCGAGATGAAGACGGCGATCGTGGTGCGTTGCGCGCCGAGCATCTGCGAGAGCGCATCTTGGGTGAGCGGCAACACCCCATCAAGGCAGCTCCGCTCGCGCGTCTCCAACAGTGCGCGTGCGAGCCGGCTTTCGACCGAGTGCAGCGCGTTGCAGGCCATGATTTGCCGCGCCTCAATGAGCTGAAGCTCGACATAACGATCAAGCGCCGCTTTGAAGTCGTCACACTGATAGAGCAGATTGCGGTAGGCGCCTGCGTTCACGCGCCAGCCGGCGCCATGCACCTGCACCACGCCTTTCGATAGAAATTGGCCGCTGCCCAGCGCTTCGACTGCGCCAATCGCGCCGTCGCAACCGATCATGCCGGTTTGTACGCTCTCTCCCGCCAGCGTTTCAGACAAAACGGCGATGAGACCATATTCCGGAAAGATCACGGATGCCGCGCAGTCGCCTTGATCATGCAACAGCGCGCCGCGCCGCAATTCGAAGCGGTGAAGTTTAGGTTCAAAGCGCTCACGCGCCGATCCATCGAGCGCGCGCAGTAACCAATTCGACTGGAGCGTTGCCTCCAACACACTTCCCCTTCACCCCCCAAACACGTGATGATGTGGTTCGCTCAATCAGGTGGTCGGATGCCCCCTGTCCCTTGCGAACTCTTGGATCAACGCGAGGGTTCCCGCGAGTTTGGCGGGCCTGGGCAATGAGCGTTCGGTGAGAGATTTGCCCCCGCGGCGCAGCGAAAATTGGACTTTGCACGAAGCCGCAGTGGTTCCATCAAATTTTGTTGTTGGGCGTAATTGCCCTATGCGAGGGTGACTTTTTTTGCATCGATTGGTCACACGTTTTTGAGCCCGTTCCTCCCGTCGCGTTCTCCCACAGAGGCTGAACTTTTTCTCGTCGGTCCAGCCGACATCGATGAGCAGAAAGTCCAAAGAAGAAAGCGCTGGATGTGCTGGCAGTCATTCGCAGCCGGCTGGAAGCATCGGACGGAGGTGCGTGAGCGCAACAACGGCGCGGCGCCGGCGCCGATCGGCGCCGTTCATCGACCACACTGCGAGAGACGCCAAGAACAACAAATGGTGCCCAGAAGAGGACTCGAACCTCCACGGTGTTACCCGCTAGTACCTGAAACTAGTGCGTCTACCAATTCCGCCATCTGGGCCCAAAGATCGCTCCTTGGCGCGGGCGGATGTAGGGGAGCGCCGCCCGAACGTCAACTTGGCCGCTTGGTCGCTCTGGGGTGGGAGACACGCTGCCCGCATGCTAGGCGCAAGCTCATGAGAGATATCGGATTTGCCTTGGCTTTGGGCCTCGCCGCGTGCGCGACGGCGCCCTCCTCGTCCACCACGCCGTCGACGGCTGGCATCGCCACCACGCATGACTCGGACTGGGCGGACGGCATCCTCAATCGCACCGCCGAGCTGCATCTTGCGCCCGATCTGAGCGCGCTCTCGGTGCGCGAACGCGAAGCGGTGCGCGAACTGATCGCGGCGGGCGAACGGATGCATCGCCTTTACATGCTTCAGCGCCATCCTCAGGCGCTGGCGGCGGAAGCTTATCTTGCAGCGCATCCCGAACTGACGCGCGAGCGCGATCTGTTTCGCTTGAACAGCGGACCGATCGCATCGACGCTGGACAACACGCGCGAGGCTTTCCTCTCGGTGGCGCCGGAAACGCCGGCGCGGAACGTCTATCCGCCAGGAACGACGCGCGAGACGATGGATGCGTTCCTCGCGGCAAACCCAGGGCGGCGCGAAGAGCTGATGGACGATCGTTCCGTGGTCTGGGTGCCGACGCCTGAAAATCTGCGCAGGGCGCTGGCGGTGCTCGACCGCTATCCGGCGCTCGACACGTTGCACCCCGGTCTGCGCCAGCGGCTGAACGCTAGCGCGACGTATCTTTCCGTCCCCTACTCGGTGGCGTACGCCGAGGACATCTTCTTTATCTATGAGCGTCTGGAGCAAGCAGCGCATTTCGTCGAGGAAGGCGATCCGGCGTTTGCGCGCTATCTGCGTTTGCGCGCACGCGATCTCTTAGCCGACGATTACGAAGGCGGCGATGCGGCTTGGGTGACGGGTGACTTCACCGGCAATCTCAACGCCCAGATCGGCTCGTACGAAACCTACGACGATGCGCTTTACGGGGTGAAGACGTTCTTTTCGCTCTCGCTGCTGGTGCGCGACCGAGCGCGGAGCGCGGAATTGCAGACGGCGCTGCAGGATATCCAGCGCGTCGAGAGCGCGCTGCCCTACCAGCATCATCGCGAGGTGCGCAGCGACATTCCGGTCGGCGTCTACAACATCATCGCCGATTTCGGCCAGGCGCGCGGCGCGAACACCGCGACGATTCTGCCGAACGAGGCCTATCTCGCTCGCCAATACGGGCGCACGATCCTGATGCGCGGAAACATCCTGCTGAACGATGCAATCTTCCAAGAGACGCAACGCGCGTTCGCGGCAGCGGTTGTAGCAGAGCAGGCGAACGATCTGACGCCGGAGGGCGGGTTCTATCGCACGCTCTGGCACGAGATCGGGCACTATCTGGGCGTCGATCAGACCGCGGACGGGCGCGATCTCGATATTGCGCTTGAAGACAGCGCCGATCTTTTGGAGGAGATGAAGGCGGATCTGGTGTCGCTGACCTCGGCGCGCGTGCTGCATGAACGCGGCAGGCTGACCGCCGAGCAGTTGCGCGGAATTTACGCGTCAGGCATCAGGCGCGTGCTGCAGAAGAACCGGCCGCGGCGCGATCAGCCCTATGGCGCCATGCAGCTCATCCAATGGAACTGGTTCATGGACCGCGGCGTGCTTCGATTCGAGGATGGGCGACTGAGGATCGACTATCGGCGCTATCCGGAAGCGGTGACGAGCCTCTTACGCGAGGTGCTGGCGATTCAGCGCGCGGGCGATCGCACGGCGGCGAACGCATTCGTCGACCGCTGGACCACGTGGCGGCCCGAGTTGCACGAGGTGGTCGCCGCGCGAATGCGCGAAAGCGAACGGACGCGATTCAATTTGGTGACGTACGAAGCGCTGGACGGCGCGCGTTAGACTCGGCGACCTGTCAGGGAACCGCCGGTTCGGCGCGGCTCTGCGTGGCGAGCCGCTTCAGCACGCGTTCGGCGACCACGAGGTCCTGGTCTTCGGCTTCCATTTCGGCGCGCATTTTTTCGAGGGCCGCGAGTTCGTTGGCCACCGCCTGGCGCCGCGCCATTACCAGGTCGAGATCTGGCTTGCTCATGCGCCGAGTATTCAACAACGCACCGGCAACGCCAACGCAGCGCGCGCCGCGCGCGAACGCACTCTCAACAACAAATCCCGCAGGGTGAAGCGTTCTACTCGCCTCGACCGGGAATCCACGACTTCAGTAATCCCATGGCGCGTGCGCGAATCGGCTCCGCCTGCACATATCGGGCGGGAAAAGTCGTCTCGGCGTGGAGCAAGCCATCGAGCCGGACCAGTACGCGTTCAGTAAGAACGAGTTCCTCCAACTCGGCTTCCAGAGCCGTGCGCGTCGCCTCGTAGCCGGAAAGCGCGCGCGCCAATTCCTTCCGGCGAACGGCGACAGCCTCAAGATCCGTGTCGCTCATGAGCCGAGTTTAACCATGCGGCGGGAGCGGACAAACGAACCGCACCCGACGGGGGAAGCGGGCGGGCGCGGCGCCCTGCTTCGCGGCGCACGCGAATGGGCTAGAGTGAAACGGATGGATTGCCAGGCCGCGGCCACCGACATCGTCATCATCGCGCCGCGCTTGCCTGAAGCGGCAAGCGAAGCCGCCTACTCCGCCTACGAGATCGATCCGATCGTGCTGGAAACGGCGACGCGCCTCGACGAAGCGTTGCGCTCCGCGCCGGGGGTCTCGACATTCCGGCGCAACGACAGCGCGGCGGCCAATCCGACGATTCAAGGTTTGTCGATCCGCGCCTCCGCGCCATCGGGCGCCGGGCGCGCGCTGGTGACGCTCGATGGCCAGCCGCTCAACGATCCGTTCGGCGGCTGGGTGATTTGGGGCGCCGTGCCCCCGGAGACGATCGCCAGTGCAACGGTGCTACGCGGCGCAGGCGCCGGGCCATATGGCGCCGGCGCGCTCACTGGGGTGGTGCAGTTGCAGGAACGCCGCGAACAAGGCGCCGTGCTTTCGCTCGAAGGCGGCGAACGCGGTTTCATGCGCGTGGCGGCAGTGGGCGAGGCGCGGAGCGAGGCGTGGTCGTTCATGCTGTCGGCGGTCGCGCAAAACGACGACGGCTGGATTCCCGTGCGCGAGGGCGCGGGCGCAGCGGACGCCGAGCTGTGGTCGGACTCGCTCGCGGGTGTGGCGCGCGCAGAGTGGCGTGATGGCGAGCGCGTGCTTTCGATGCGGCTCGGCGGCTATGCGGAAAGCCGCAGCGCCGGCTTGGTCGGCGCTCATTCCGATTCCGACGGCGCGAGCTTGAGCGTGACGCTGGCTTCGCCGGAGGCGCCGGTCGGGTGGCGCGTGCAGGCTTGGGCGATGGCGTCGGATCTTCGCAACACGTCGGTGGCGACGGCGCCCGACCGCAGCGCAACCACGCCGGCGAACGAGCAATACGCGACACCGGCTTTCGGCTGGGGCGGCAATGCGGCGATGCGGTGGAGCGGTGAGACCTATGGCGCCGAGGTCGGCGCCGATCTGCGCGCGGCGGACGGCGAAACACGGGAGCGCTTCGCGTTCGTCGGCGGACAGTTCACCCGATCGCGCATTGCCGGTGGGAGCACGTTGACAGCGGGCGCCTATGTTGAAGGCTGGCGCGAGATGGGCGCGTGGCTCATCACCGGCGGCGCACGGGCGGATTTGTATCAGGCTTGGGACGGCAGCCGCATTGAGCGGCTGATCGCAACGGGGGCGCCGACGCTGGAATATTTTCCGGAGGACTCGGAAACCGTCGCGCCGACAGCGCGATTTGGCCTGCGGCGCGATCTCGGCGCCTTCCACATGCGCGGCGCCGCCTATGCCGGCTTCCGGCCGCCGACTCTCAATGAGCTGCACCGCCCCTTTCGCGTGGGCAATGACGTCACCGAAGCAAATGCGGCGCTCGAGCCCGAGCGGATCGCAGGCGTCGATTTCGGCATCGGCGGCGAGCATGGCGATTGGTCGTGGGAAGCAGGCGTGTTTGCGACGCGCCTGGAGGACGCAATTGTCAATGTCACATTGGGCGCGGGACCCGGCACATTTCCGCCGGGCGTGTTCGTGCCGGCGGGCGGCGCCTATCGCCAGCGGCAGAATGCCGGCGTCATCGAAGCGATGGGCGTTGAGGCCGAAGCGCGGGGCGATTGGGGCGACCGCGTCGGCTGGCGCGCAGCGCTGAACTACACGGATGCAGCGTTCGACAACGGGCCGCTCGCGGGCCTGCGTCCGGCGCAGTCCCCAGAATGGAGCGCGAGCGCGGGCGTGGAGTGGCGCGCGAGGGAAGGAACGACGCTGTCAGCGGCGATTGTCCATGAGAGCGCGCGGTTCGAGGACGATTTGAACTCACGCAAGCTGGACGCCGCGACGGTGCTCGATCTGCGGGCCGAGCAGCGCGTGTTCGAGGGCGTTTCTGCTTTCGCGGCTCTGGATAATGCGCTCGACGCCGACGTCGAGACCGCCGAGAGCGGCGATGGGACCGAAAGCTTCGGACCGCCGCGCACGTTTCGCGTCGGCTTGGCGCTACGACGCTAGGCTGCCATCCGGCCACGCACTGGCGCGACGGCTCGAATTGGACTAGTCCGGCGTCCCATGACACGGAAACTCTCCTTGACCGTCGACGGCAAGAACGTTGCGGTGCATCTGCACAAAGGCGACTTGCCCGCCAGCGTGACGTTCAGCGGCCCGGTCGCCGTCGACAGCGAGACGATGGGCCTCTCGCTCGTGCGCGATCCGCTTTGCCTGGTGCAGATCTCCGACGGCGGCGCCGACGCCCATTTGGTCCAATTCGACCGCGCCAGCTACGAGGCGCCGAACCTGAAGCGCGTGCTGACCGATCCGTCGCGGTTGAAGATTTTCCACTTCGCCCGTTTCGACGTCGCCATGTTCATGCGCGACCTCTCAATCATCACTGCGCCGATCTATTGCACCAAGATCGCCTCGAAACTTGTGCGGACCTATACCGATCGTCACGGGCTGAAAGATCTGACCAAGGAAGTGCTGGGCCGCGATATCTCCAAGGATCAGCAATCGAGCGATTGGGGCCAGCCTGAGCTCTCGGACTCCCAGCTCGCCTACGCGGCCTCCGACGTGCTGCATTTGCATGCGCTCAAAGCCAAGCTCGACGACATGCTGGCGCGCGAAGGCCGCGTCGAGATCGCCCAATCGTGCTTCGACTTCCTGCCGACGCGCGCAGCCCTCGATCTCGCCGGCTGGGAAGAAAACGACATCTTCGCCCACTCATGAGTGACAAGATCAACCTCGCCGACAAGCTGGCTCAGTTCGAAGGCCACTGGCAGCCGCGCGTTGTCGGCGCCTTCAACGGGCATGATCTGATGGTGGTGAAACTGGAGGGGCAGTTTCCCTGGCATAAGCACGATGACACGGACGATTTCTTCCAGGTGCTGCGCGGCGAAATGACGATACGTTTGCGCGACGGCGACGTGACGCTGAAGGCGGGCGAGATTTTCGTCGTGCCGCGCGGCGTCGAGCATGCGCCGTTCGCCGAAAAGGAAGCGCATGTGTTGCTGATCGAACCCACGGGCACGCCGAACACCGGCGACCCGGCCACGGCGGCGCCACGGCGGGAGATTTGACCTTATGAACGCCGCCGGAGTTGGCCGGCGGAGGCGCCGGCGGTCCAGGTTAGACCTTGACCACTTCTTGCTCGATCCTTCCGAAGATCGAGTGGTGCTTGGCGTCGCGCATTTCGATTTCGATGCGGTCACCATGCTTGAGGAAGCTCGTCGACGGCTTGCCGGATTGGATCGTCTCGACCATGCGCTGTTCGGCGATGCAGGAATAGCCGCGCCCGCCTTCGGCGATGGGCTTGCCGGGGCCGCCGTTGGCGTCGCGATTTGAAACGGTGCCGGAGCCGATGATCGTGCCGGCGGCGAGATCGCGGGTCTTGGCGGCGTGGGCGATGAGCTGGCCGAAGTCGAAGGTCATGTCGTCGCCGGCGTTGGCGGCGCCAAACGGCCTGCCGTTCAGCGTCACGTGCATCGGGAGATGCAGCTTGCCATCGCGCCAGGCGCCGCCGAGCGCATCGGGCGTCACGGCGACAGGTGAGAAGGCGGAGGACGGCTTCGACTGGAAGAAGCCGAAACCCTTCTCCAGCTCGCCTGGAATCAGATTGCGCAGGCTCACATCGTTGACGAGCATGACGAGGCGAATGCGCTCGCGCGCGTCCTCGGGCGTGACGCCCGCCTCCACATCATCGACGATCACCGCGACTTCGGCTTCGAAGTCGCAGCCCCAGGCTTCGTCCTTCAACGGAATCCCATCGCGCGGGCCGAGGAAAACGTCGCTGCCGCCCTGGTACATGAGCGGATCCGTCCAGAAACTCTCCGGCATTTTCGCGCCGCGCGCCTGGCGCACCAGCGCGACGTGGTTCACGTAGGCCGAACCATCGGCCCATTGATACGCGCGCGGCAACGGCGAAGCGGCTTCGCGTTCGTGGAAGCGTTCGCGCAAGATCGTGCCATTGTTCACGCCTTCGTGGAGCGCTTTGAGGCGCGGTTCGGCGCGAGTCCAATCGTCGAGCGCGGCCTGCAGCGTCGGCACGCTCGGCTCGTGCGCGCACCAGGCGAGATCGTCGGAGACGACGACGAGCTTGCCGTCGCGGCCGTGGCGGAGGGAGGCGAGTTTCACGACTTCACAGCGTCCTTCTGGTTTTCAGGTGCAGCCTTGATGAAGGCCGGATGCTTGCGCGCTTCCGCGTCCCACGCGACGAGCCGCGGGAATGGCGAGAGATCGGTGTTGAAGCGTCGCGCATTGGCCATTTGCGGCACGAGGCAGACGTCCGCCAGCGTGAGCTGATCTCCGAACGTGTGCTTGGAAGCCGCGCGCTGCTCGGCCTGGTGTTCGAGCGCGGCGAAACCGAGCTTGATCCAATGGCGATACCATTCGCCAACGTGATCGTCGTTGGCGCTGAACTCGAGTTTGATGCGGGTGATGACGCTGGTGTTGTTGAGCGGATGAATGTCGGTGGCGATGGTGAGCGCGAAGGAACGAACCTGCGCGCCTAGCCACGGATCGGCAGGCATGAGGCGCGGCTCGGGATAGGTCTGATCGAGCCAGACCAGGATCGAGAGCGATTGGGTGATGATCCCCTGCTCCGTCTCCAGCGCCGGCACGCGCATTTGCGGGTTCTTCGAGCGATAGGGTTCGCGCATCTGCTCGTCCACGCCCGGCATGATGTTGATCGGGACGCTCTCGTATTCGGCGCCCTTCAAATTCAGACCAATGCGGACGCGATAGGCGGCGGAGGAGCGCCAGTAATCGTAGAGCTTCAGCATTACTCTTCGATAGGCTCGAATGAGACCGCCGTCCACTCAAGGAGGGGCTGGCGGAGGGTCACAAACGCTCGCCTCTGCTCGCCGTGCTCATTCTCAAACAGGGCCGGACAGACATGGGCAACAGCGCCATCGACCGTTGTGGTCGCACAGAGGTCCACATCTGAAACGCGAGCCGATGCGAAGAATGCCGCGTGCGCGGTTTCCGGGTGATCTTCGAGATACGCGCGCACGGCTGCTTGCGTTCCAGCCTGGTCCGGCTGAATCATCCCGCAGCCGGCCAGCGCAAACACGGCGATCAGCAACGCTCGCGTCATCTATTCCCCAATCCGGGTCTTTGCGTGTGCTGCCCGGGCCTTTTCGTGGAGCCAGGCGGCGTGTTGCGGGGCTTTCTTGGTGCGGCTCCATTCTTCCAGCATGGCGGGCGCGACGCGCTTCAGCTCCGCAAGCTCTTCGGCCGTGCCGGTGTCGGCGGCGAGTTCGACGCGGTGGCCGTTGGGGTCGAAGAAATAGATCGATTTGAAGATACCGTGATCTGTGGGGCCGAGCACGTCGATGCCTTTGGCCTCGGCGCGCGTCTTGACGGCGAGCAGTTCATCCACCGTGTTCACGCGGAAGGCGATGTGCTGGACCCATTTCGGCGTGTTCTCGTCGCGGCCCATGTCCTGCTGGTTGGGCAGTTCGAAAAACGCGAGCACGTTGCCGTTTCCGGCGTCGAGGAAGACGTGCATGTAAGGATCGTATTCGCCGGTCGAGGGCACATGATCCTCGGCGAACGCGGTGGTGTAATCCATGTCGAGCACGTCGCGATAGAATTCGACGGTCTGCTTGGCGTCCTTGCAGCGATAGGCGACGTGATGGATGCCGTTGGTGATGGGCATGACGCTATTCCTCGTCCGCGAAGATCTGAACCACAGGCGCCCCGCCGGCGCTTTGCGCGGCCCGGTACATGCCGGGCGTGTTCATCGCCCAGGCGATCTGGCCGCGGCTATCGAGCACGATGACGCCGCCGTCGCCGGCTTCGCCGCTGCTGTTGGTGGTGGCGCCGACTTCGGCGATGACGGCGTCGGCGGCTTCCTGCGCGGTTTCGCCGTTGAACTCCATGCGCGCGCAGATATCGCGGGCGACGCCGACGCGGATGAAGAATTCGCCGGTGCCGGTCGCGCTGACGCCGCAGACGCCGTTTTGCGCGTACGTGCCGGCGCCGATGATCGGCGCATCGCCGACGCGGCCCCAGCGTTTGCCGGTGGTGCCGCCGGTCGAGGTGCCGGCGGCGATGTTGCCGGCGGAATCGAGCGCGACGACGCCGACGGTGCCGAACCGATGATCGTCCGGATAGCTGAGTTCGGCGCGCGGCGCGGGCGGGGCGCCGGCGGGACGCGGCGGGATTGGAAGATCGTTGCGGCGGAGATTTTCTTCAAGCTGACGCCAGCGGCGTTCGGTGAAGAAGAACGACGGCTCGACAGCTTCGATATCTTGCGAACGCGCGAACGCCTCTGCGCCCTCGCCAATCAGCATCACATGGCGCGAGCGCTCCATAACGGCGCGTGCGACGCTGATCGGATGGCGCGTGCGGGTGAGACCGGCGACGCTGCCGGCCGCGCGCGTGCGGCCGTCCATGATGGAGGCGTCGAGTTCGTTCTTGCCTTCGGCGGTGAAGACGGCGCCGCGGCCTGCATTAAAGAGAGGATCGTCCTCCATTTCGCGGATGACGGCCTCGACAGCGTCGAGCGACGGGCCGCCGCGCTCGAGGATGGCGCTGCCGGTAGCGAGCGCGCGCTGCATCGCGGCGCGGTATTGTGCTTCTGTTTCCGGCGTGAGGTTGGCTCGCTCGATCACGCCGGCGCCGCCGTGGACGACAATGGACCAGCGCGGTGGGGGTGGTTCTGCAATGGAGGCGCACGCTGAAAGGAAAAGCGCGAGCGACACGGCTGCCAATATGAATGGCCGGCGCCTCGCCGGCACGGTTGCAGCTTGATCGCCCGAATGCCGGCGAGGACGCCGGCGGTCCATAAACATCTCATCCCGCCTTGAGCACGCCGCGGCGGATCTGGTCGAGCTCGATACTCTCGAACAGCGCTTTGAAATTGCCTTCGCCGAAGCCTTCGTTGCCTTTGCGCTGGATGAATTCGAAGAAGATCGGGCCGATCGCGTCCTTGCCGAAGATTTGCAGCAGCAGGCCCTGCCCTTCGCTCGGTGCGCCGTCGATCAGGATGCGGCGTTTGCGGAGTTCTTCCACCGGCTCGCCATGGCCGGGCAGACGTTTGTCGATCAGATCGAAGTAGGTTTCGATCGTGTCTTGGAGTTCGACGCCGCGTTCGCGCAGGCGATCGACGACGGCGTAGAGATTGTCAGTGCCGAACGCCAAGTGCTGGATGCCCTCGCCTTTGTAGCGCTGCAGATATTCCTCGATCTGATCGACCTTGCCTTCTTCGCCCTTCGATTCGTTGAGCGGAATGCGAATCTTGCCGTCGGGGCTCGTCATCGCTTTCGAGAAAAGGCCCGTGACTTTGCCTTCGATGTCAAAATAGCGGATTTCGCGGAAATTGAAGATGCGCTCGTAATAATCCGCCCAAGTCTTCATGTTGCCGCGGAAGACGTTGTGGGTGAGATGATCGAGATAGGTGAGCCCGATCGAATTCTTCGACTCATCGGCGCCTTCGATCGGCTTGAAGTCGACGTCATAGATGGTCTGCGCGCCGTAGCGGTCGACGAGATAGATGTAGGCGCCGCCGATGCCTTCGATGGCCGGGATGTCGAGTTCCATCGGGCCGATCGGCATATCGACGGGCTTGGCCCCGCGCTTCACCGCTTCGCGGAAGGCGTGCTGCGCATCTTTCACGCGGAACGCCATCGCGTTCGCCGAAGGTCCGTGCGCCTTGCGGAATTCGGCGGGCTGGCCCTCGGGCTCCATGTTGAGGATGAAGTTGATGTCGTTCTGCTTGTAGCGGACGACGTTCTTCGAGCGGTGCCTGCCGACGGCGGTGAAGCCGATCTGCTCAAAATAGGCGGCGAGCTTCTCCGGCTCGGGCGAGGTGAATTCGACGAACTCGAAACCGTCGGTCCCGATCGGGTTCTCGAACAGGTCGGCCATGGCGTTTCCTCGCGATCTTGCTTTTGCCGCAGATTTAGTTTCATCTGAAACCAATGACAAGCGCAAAGCGGAAACCCTCGCCCGCGGAGCTGCTGGTATTGGAGGATTTCCTCCCCTACCGGCTCTCGATCCTGTCGAACAGGATCAGCCGCGCCATTGCCGCGCGCTACTCCAAGGCGTTCGACCTGACCGTTCCGGAATGGCGGATCATAGCGGTCCTGGGCCGGCAGCCGGGGCTCACAGCCAAGGAGGTCGCGGAAGCGACGGAGATGGACAAGGTCGCGGTGTCGCGAGCCGTGGCGAAGCTGGTGGCGTCGAAACGCGTCGTCGCGCGGGCCGATCGAGGAGATGCGCGCCGCCAAATCCTGTCGCTAACGCCACAAGGGGAAAGTGTGCATGCGCGGATCGCCCCGATTGCGCTCGAAAGCGAGCGGCGCCTGGTCGCGGCGCTCAGTGAGCGCGAACGCGATCGACTGGATGCGCTAATCGGCAGGCTGCTCGAGGCGGCCAGGACACTCTGAGTTCCATCTCAGTTCCGCCGGGGAACAAAGCTCGCGCACCACGCGTCTAGTTTGATGGCGGCTCGGGGCGGAAACCGAGGAGCATCAAACATGACCAAAATCACAATGCTCGCTGTTGCGTCGCTGGCAGCGCTGGCGGCAGCATGCGCGGGCACACAACGCACGGAAGGTGCGGGCACAAGCACCATGTCGAGCACCGCGAGCGGCTCGCCGTCTTCGATGCCGGCGCAGACGACGCAATCAGCAGCGATCACCGACGCGCAACTCCGGTCCTACGTCGCAGCGCGCGGCGAAATCGAACCGTTGCAGACGAGCCTGGCCACGCAAACGCCTGAGCAGCAAACGCAAACGCGCGCGCAGATCGCAGCGATCCTTCAGCGCAACAATCTGAGCGCGGAGACCTTCAACCAGATCGCGCAGCAGGCAAACAATGACCGCACGTTCGCGGCGCGCCTCGCGGCCGTGCAGCCGGATACGTTCACTGATGCGACATTGCGCGCGTTCGCGGCGGCAAGCGTCGAGATCGAACCGATCACGCGCACGCTGGCGACGGCGACGCCCGAGCAGCGCACGCAAGCGACCGAGCAAATCCGCCAGATTCTGCAGCGCAACAATCTGGACAGCGCCACTTACAACGCCATCGCGGCGCGCGCCCAGTCAGACACGACGTTTGCGGCGCGGATCGCCTCGCTGCATCGCGCCAATCCGAGCGGTTAACGGCGCGGCCTCAGCCGCACCAGACGTCCGTTGTCATCATCGGTGACGACCCAAAGGGTTCCGTCTTCGCTCTCGGTCACGTCGCGCAAGCGGCCGACGCCGAGAGCGAAACGCTCTTCGCCGGTGACGCGCTCGCCATCGACTTCGAGACGAATGAGCGCTTCGGTATCGAGCCCGGCGATTAAAATGTCGCCGCGCCAGGGAAAGAGCGAGCCGCGATAAAAATCCATATCGCCCGGCGCGATTACCGGGTCCCAGTAATAGATCGGTTGCTCCAAGCCTTCGCGCGCGGAGGTTTCGTGCAAGCTTTGGCCATTGTAATCGATGCCGTAGCCGATCACGGGCCAGCCGTAATTACGGCCGGCTTGTGGAATGTTGACCTCGTCGCCGCCGCGCGGCCCGTGCTCGACGATCCAGAGCGCGCCGGTTTCGGGATGAAGATCGGCGCCCTGGACGTTGCGGTGACCGATCGACCAGTTCTCCGCGCGCGCATTGGCTTGCGCGACATAGGGATTGTCGGCGGGAACGCTGCCGTCGGCGTTGATGCGCACGATTTTGCCAATGTGCGTCGACACATCCTGCGCCAGCTGACGCGGTTCGGGACGCTGACGATCGCCGAGCGTGACGTAAAGCCGGCCCTCGCGGTCGAACACGAGACGCGAGCCGAAATGGCCGCGCGACTCCCATGTCGGCATTTGGCGGAAGATCACCTGCACGTTTTCGACGCGCGTTGCATCAGCGTTCAAGCGTCCACGCGCGACCGCCGTGCCATTGCCGCCTTGGCGCGGCTCGGCATAGCTCCAATAGATCAACCGGTCGCTGGCAAAAGTCGGACCCATCGCAACGTCGAGCAATCCACCCTGCCCCTGCGCAAGAACGTCCGGCAAACCTGCAACGGGATCGGAGATGTTTCCGTCCCGCGCGATTACGCGCAGCCGGCCCGCGCGCTCGGTGACCAGCATGCGGCCGTCAGGAAGGAATGCGATCGCCCACGGATGGTTGAGACCTTCGGCGACGACGTGGGTATCGATTATCACGCCGGAGCGCGACTCCGGCGCGCGTGTCTGCCCAGCGAAGGCCGGCGTGAAATCGGCGTTCGGCGCGCCTTGAGTTACTGGCGAACCGTCCTGCTGACCATTGCTGGGCGACCCCGAGCACGCGGCGAAGACAAGCGTGGCGGCAAAAACAAAGCTGCGCATGTGTCCAGTTAATCCCTCATTGCGCGAAAGGAGATCGCCGCCTTGCCTGTGCCGTTTTCCCTCGCCAGTGCACCTTTCCTGGCGTTAACATCGCGCTCCTTTGGGGGCCAAGAGGACAGGGTGGCGGACGTCTTCATCTCCTATTCGCGGCTTGATCATGACAGCGTGCAGCCGATCGCGGATCGATTGGGTTCGCTCGGCTACAGTGTCTGGTGGGACAAACATCTACGCTCCGGTCAAGCCTTCGTCGACGAGATCGAGCGCGAGCTTGACAGTGCGCGCGCCGTGATCGCTGTGTGGAGCGCCAACGCACGGCACTCGACCTGGGTTTATGCGGAAGCGAGCCGCGCGCTCGACGCCAACAAGTTCCTGCAGCTCAGACTCGACGATGCGCCGCTGCCGCCGCCGTTCGAAGCATTGCAGATCGCGGACATGAGCAGCGGCAAGAGCGAGTGGGGCAAGCTGGAGGCAGCGCTCACGCAAGTCGTTCGCGACCGAAGGCCGCCGCCGCCGGTGGTGCGGCTGGCGCAAGCCGGTGCGCTGTCGACGCCTCCGCAAGCAGGCACGCCGAAATTACTGACCGTTGCAGCTACGGCTGCGCTCGTCGCCTACGCCGGCGCGGTGTCGGCGGCGTTCAACGGCGTGATGTCGCCCGACCAGCTGCAGACGGCGATGTTCGGCGTGCTCGGCGTCGGCGGGGTTTGCGCCCTCCTTTCGGCTTTACGGCTGCGCGCGGTTCGGCGCGCCGGGGGCTGAAGATGGCGAATTCAGTGATCCAAGCCTTCGTCAGCGGCACGCGCGCGCTGCTTTCGGCGCAGCTGGTTGTGGCCGTCGGCGCCGTGGCAGTCGCGGGCTGGACGCTCGGCGTCACCAACCAGCTCATCCGTGAACGCGATCGCCTGCAAGAGCGCGTGATCCAGTTGGAAGAAACCATCGCCGCGCGGGGTGAAATCCCGCCTCCGCCGGCAGCGGTGGTGCAAGTCCAGGCCGCCCGCGGCGACATCGTCTACCCAGGATCGATCGCAAATGCATTTGCGCCGGCGATCCCGAGCACCGCTGACGCCGCGCCAATTGTCGCCGCACCTCCTGTTCAGTCCGACCGCAATTTCGGCAGCATCGTCACCAGCCTGTTCGGCCCCGCACCGCCATTGCGCACCGTCGTTCTGCATGTCCGCGCGCAACAAGATGCAGACGAAGCGGCGCGCATCGCCAGCGCGTTGCAGCGTGATGGCGTACGCGTGCTGATCGCGGTGGCGCCGCAAGGCGATCAGCGTCCGCCGGGCTATGCCTATTTCGACGGACGTCAGAGCCGCACCGCCGCCGACGCCGTCTCACGCTTCCACGAAGCGGCGCGCGAGCTGCAATTGGCGCAATGGTCGGCGCAGGTGCGCGGCACGGCGCTGCCGGCGCAAGGCGAATACACGGCCGACAGGCTCGACATCATGTTGCCGGCGTTGCCGGCGCCGCCCGCGCCCCTGGTCGAGCCTGGAGCCGATGCTCCGCCGGGATAGTGCGCTGGACCACTCGATGCGTTACTGAATTGGCAACGCTTCCATGGTCGCGATCTCCTGCTCCGCTTGGCGAACGCCGACATATCCATCCGGCAGGTGCTGGAAAGCGCTCAAGGCTGAGCGCGCTGCCGCCAATCCCGGCCCCCGCGATCCCAGATAGCCCTGACGTGCACGGTCACGATGCACGCGGGCCAATTCAAGCTGTGTCGCTGCCCACATTCGGGCGTTGCGTTCGCGCGTCCAAACACTCATCGTGGCTTCAAACGCTCGGATCGCTTGCTCGCTGGCGCCGCTTGAGCCGTGGAACGCGAGTGTCGCCAAGACCTTCCCCAAGCCGAAATACGCCCTAGCCCACATATTAGGATCAAGCTCGCGCGGCGCGTGCTGAGCAGCTGCCTGGTAGGCTGCATACGCCCGCGAGATGGCGCTGTCGTCCAATCCCATTGCCCACAATTGCCACAGCGCATCGCCAAGACTTACTTGCGCGTGCGCCCAGCGGCCCATTTGGTGAAGGTCTTGTGGATCCGGCTGAGACATCGCGCCAAGACCAGCCTGCAACGCGGTGACCGATTGTGAAAGTGAGCTCTCGTCACCTTGTCCCGATCGCCACTGGCTGAAACGAGCAATGCCAAGAAGCACCTGTGCGTCGGCCCAGTCATTGGAAAAAGCACTAGGTGACAATACCGAGAGGGCGGCCTGAAAAGCCTGTATGGCGCGAGAATAGACCGACGGATCATTGCCTTGGTCCGCAAGATTCAAGAGCGCCGTTCCGAGGCTAATTTGTGCAAGCGCCCACAGCGTTCTATCGCGTCCAGGTCGGGCAGCCTCGGCGACCGCCGCCTCAGCAGAACTCACCGCGCTGTGCATCGACTGCGGGCCGGCTCTCGTCAGCACGTTGCTCAGGTTTTGTTGCACAAATGACCACGCAGCCGGATCGCGCTCACGCGTCCAAACGGTTATGGCCGCCTCGTACGCAGCGACGGCGCGCGGTATGGCCGCAAGATCACCGCGATCCGCAAGCAATGTGTACGCATTCCCGATCTGCACTTCCGTAGTGGCCCAGTTGTTCGGCGCCGAAGCCTGTGGCGCGAGCGGCAATACCTCCTGTTCGAGCAACCGAATTCCCTCGTGCAGCGCGTCGCGGTCATTAGTAGCTCTTCCCGCGTCTACGAGGGACTCGGCCGCCGCACTCGTGTAGGCCCAGCGATCATGTGATCCGATCGGCTGCAATCTGGCCGCTTCAAGATAGCGCGCCGCAGCCGCATAATAATCGGTAGATATGGATGCCAGCCGGGCCGTTTCGCGGATGTCGGCGGTTCGCTGTTGCGCGTCTCTTTGTGTTGCGCTCGCGTTCTGCAGCAACTGGTTCTGTGCTGCGCGCGCTTCAAAAACCCGGCCTTGCTCCGCTAGGGACACAACTTCCTGCCGCATCGAAGCGACCGTCGCGTTAGACTCGACGCGTGAGCGCGCTTCATCAAGATAGGTGCGCAGCTCGCGCGCTCCGTCTTCGATGACTTGCACGTGCGCATCGAAGCTAAGGTTGGGCCGCGCCCCGAACTGCTCGACGGCCAGGTTCCGGATCGCGCGCGCCTGAAGCCTCGTTTCGAGCGACAGGGCATCAAAGCGCGACTGAAGACTCGATAGACGCTGGTTGAGTTCCTGCTCTTGCGCCTGAGTGAGCGACGAGGATCGCATGGAGCCAGGCAACGCCCCTTGCGCCGAGGCGTGACCGGTAAACGCTAGGCTCAATGCAACGGCCCAAGCGGGCAAACACCGCAGGCGCATGGACACCGCCTCCCGTCCCACGACAGGACACTAGCACAACGCCACGGGGCGGGGCCATGACCTTGCGGCGCTCAAAAGGCTGAGCCACCGTCCGATTGTGCAGGTTTGACCTGCTGCTTTCCCCGCACACCGCGCCGCCGCAGCCTTAAGGGGCGTCTTCGTCCAGATATTCGGCGTCGAGATCGGTGGTGCGCATGCGGCGGGAAATGTCGGCTTGCTGCTGGCGCGCCGTCCAGGCGTTGGGGCGCGCTTCGTATAAACCTTCGAGATAAGCGATATCCCATGTCGTCATTGACGCGGGCTGTGCCGTGGGCGCGCTGATGAAAAGATTCAGGACGGTGTCGTTTTCGCTGGTGTCAGCACCCGGATCGATCTGCGCCAACGCGACCATGGCGACATAGTCGGCAAGCGCGTCGAACCTGAACCCCGCGGCGCGTGTCGCATCAACGACGATGACAACGCGGTTGAAGTCTTGGTGAGTGGGCCGCTGAATTCGGCTGGTGATGCCGGTGCGCACGATGCTCAAGCCTCTCAGGCCACTTTGGCGATCCCATCGCGGATCGGTGTTGCGGACGATTTGGCCCTCCATGCTCACTGTTTGCGAGACATGCCACCAACGCACCGGCGCATCGCTGTCGACGAAGCGCGCGAGCGCTTCGCCGGATTGCTGATGCATGTTCGGAACGCGCGGATCGAACACTTCCGGGAATTGCGCCGTGAGTTCATGCGTAAAGCGGTCGGCGTCGGGCGTCACGAAAATGAGGATGTTCGCGCGGCATTGCGGATCGCCCGGCTGCAAGCCGACCTGATGAGCGCGCTGCGACAAGCGATCGACCATGAATTGGGCCTGACGGCGATGTAAGCCGGCGATCTGCGGGCAGATGCGGCGATCCCATCGTGCGATCTGACCTTCGGCCTGTTGCTCCACCGTCACTTCACTGACGAACTCGCGGATCATCTCATCGAGCCGAGAGGCGGTGACGACGATATCATCGCCGCCGGTCGTCCCCTGGGCAAAGGCCGGAGCGGCCGCACTCAACGCGACGGCGAAGACGGCGAACGCGAACTGACGCATGACTACAACCTCCCCGGCTCAGCCGACGGGGATTTCGGCGTTCCGGCAAGGCGAGAATGACAAGCCGCACTCACAAGTCGGTGTAATGCGGCCGACCGGGCGGTTGAGCCGCCTTGCTTCCGCCCTGCCCCCGGGCGACAAGCCGGAACCATGACGGCCGCCGCCACACTCGATTTCAACTGGGCGCCCGAACGGGCGCTAACGCTGAAGGCGGCCCGCCGGCGGTCGCGCCTGATTGCGGCGTTGCGGCGCTTTTTCGTGGCGGGCGCCGGCGCATCCTTCGCCGCGGTCTTCGTGTTCATGGCGCTGCACGCCGTCGAAGGCGGGTTCAGCGCCGGGCAGTATGCGACCTCCGAACCGCTGCGGATGATCAATCCGCGATTCATCGGGCGCACCGAAAACGGCGGCCCGTACCAGCTTTCGGCGGAAATGGCCGAGCGGCCGCAGGGAGAAAACGAGCCGATCGAGCTGATCGCCCCGGTGTATCGGACCGAGGCCGGAACGATCATGCTCGCGCCGCGAGGCATTTACGACGAGCGGGCCAAGCAGGTCGTGTTCGACGGCGAAGTCCTGTTCTCCGACCGGGGCGGCAACCGGTTCACGACCCCCAGCATGATTGTCGACCTAGAACAAGGCACCCTGACCGGCCGGGGCGGCGTCACCGGCGCCGGACCACTTGGCGTGCTCCAGGCCGGAAGTTATGAGTTACGCGATAGTGACCGTGCGCTGGTACTAGGCGGGGGTGTCCGGGGACAGATTCCGGACAGCGAAGCGCAGAATGGGGAGCAGCCGCAATGAAGCTTGGAGCCGTCTTCATCGCCGCTGGCGCCCTTGCCATGACGGCGCTGGCCACCCCCGCCCACGCCCAGCTCAGCGAAGGCGGCGGCCCGGTCTCCTATTCAGCCAACAATCTCGAATATTTCGATGCTGAGCGCCGGCTGGTTCTGATCGGCAATGTCGACATCGTCCAAAACGATGCGCGGCTCAGGGCCGACCGCATTACCCTTTATTTCAGCGGCTCAGGCGGCGCCCAAACCAACCAGCAAGGGCTGGGCTCGGGCGATATCGAGCGCATGGTGGCCGAGGGCGAGGTTTTCTACATCCGCCCGCAGCAGGACGCTCGTGGCGACCGCGCCGTCTACGACGTGAGCCAGGACAGCGTCACCTTCAGCGGCAATGTCATCGTCATGTCGCAGGAAAACGTCATCCGCGGCGAAACTTTGGTGCTTCATATCGGCAATCGCCGCACCGTGATCCGGCCGCAGGCCGGCCAGCGCGTGCGCGGCGTGTTCGTGCCGAGCGAAAACAATCAGCAGAACCAGGGCAACCGCGGGCAGTGACGGGCAAGGCGTCCTCCAAGGGTTCACGAATTCTTAGCGCCGGCGGGTCGAAATGAGCCCCGAGGGCGCGACACGCCGTTCGACCAAGCCCGAAGCCGTCCAAGGCGGCCTCGGCGCGGTTCGGATCGCAAAGAGCTATCGCGACCGCCAAGTGGTGAAGGACGTTTCGCTCTTCCTCCGCCGCGGCGAAGTCGTCGGTCTGTTGGGCCCCAACGGAGCAGGCAAAACCACCTGCTTCTACATGATCACGGGGCTCGTACGCGTGGACCAGGGACAGATCTTGTTGGACGGCCAGGACGTTACAACACTGCCCATGTATCAGCGCGCCCGGCTTGGCGTCGGCTATCTGCCGCAAGAGGCCTCGATCTTCCGTGGTCTGACCGTCGAACAGAACGTGATGTCCGTTGTCGAATTGAGTGAGCGCTCTCACTCGAAGCGGCGCGAGATCGTCGATGGGCTGCTCGCTGAACTGCACGTCGACCATTTGAAGGATGCGCCCGCTTCCGCCCTCTCCGGCGGCGAACGGCGCCGGGTGGAAATCGCACGTGCTTTGGCGACCAGGCCGTCGTTCATGCTGCTCGACGAGCCTTTCGCCGGTATCGACCCGCTAGCCATCGACGACATCCGCAACCTCATCCTGTTCTTGAAGGAAAAAGGTCTGGGCGTGCTGATCACCGATCACAACGTGCGCGAAACGCTCACGATCGTGGATCGGGCTTCGATCATGTTCGACGGCGAAGTGCTGTTCGAGGGGACGCCCGATGAGGTGCGTAACAACCCCGCTGTGCGCGAAAGGTATCTCGGTAAAGACTACCACTAGCGCCGGGGCCGCCGATGGCGATGACACCCCGTCTAGAGCTCCGCCAGGGCCAAGCCCTGGTGATGACGCCGCAGCTGCAGCAGGCGATCAAGCTGCTGCAACTCTCCAACGTCGAACTGCAGGACTTCGTCGAGAGCGAACTCGAGCGCAATCCGCTGTTGGAGCGCGAGGAGACGAGCGCGGACGCGAAGAAGAAGGAGGACAGCGGCGACGCGCAGGCGCTCGAGTTCGAGAGCGGCATGGCGCCGGCGGAAGCCGCACTCGACGTGAGCGTCGCCGACATCGCGCCTGACCTGAGCGCGAACGAACTGGCCGAGGCGGGCGCTGCGCCGATGCAGGATTGGTCGAAGGCCTCGTCGGGCAAGAGCTTCGACGATCTGCCCGGAATCGAGGACACGCTCGCCCACGACAAGACACTGGCCGAGCATCTGGACGCGCAGCTGACCGAAGCTGGCCTCTCCCCGGTCGAGCGCATGATCGGCGGCGTGCTGATCGATGCGGTGGACGATTGGGGTTATATGCGCGCCGACCCGCTGGAGATCGCCCAGCGCATCGGCGCGCGCGACGCCGACGTGCTGCACGTCTTGAAGATCATGCAGGGCTTCGAGCCGACCGGCGTGATGGCGCGCGACATTCCCGAATGCCTGACGCTGCAGCTCAAGGAACGCGACCGCTTCGATCCGGCGATGGAAGCGCTGGTCACGAACCTCGACTTGCTGGCGAAAGGCCATTTCGAACGCCTGATGACGCTCTGCGGCGTCGATCGCGAAGATCTTTCCGACATGATCGCCGAAGTGCGTGCGCTGACGCCGAAACCGGGCGCAGGCTTCGGCGGCGGCGCGGTGCAATCGGTGGCGCCGGACGTCTATGTGAAGCAGGCGCCGGACGGCACCTGGCTGGTCGAACTCAACACCGACACCATGCCGCGCGTGCTGATGAACCAGCGCTATTACGCGACCGTCTCGAAGACGGCGAAGCGCGAGGAAGACAAGGCGTTCCTGACCGAATGCGCGGCGAACGCGTCATGGCTGGTGAAGAGCTTAGACCAGCGGGCGAAAACGATCCTGAAGGTGGCGCGCGAGATCGTGCGTCAGCAGGACGGATTCTTCGCTCACGGGATCGCGCACCTGCGGCCGCTGAATTTGAAGACCGTGGCGGCGGCAATCGAGATGCACGAATCGACAGTGAGCCGAGTCACCTCGAACAAGTATCTCTCCTGCGCACGCGGCGTGTTCGAGCTGAAATACTTCTTCACCGCCTCGATCAACGCCGCTGACGGCGGCGAGAGCCACTCGGCCGAAGCCGTGCGCTACCAGATAAAAGGCCTGATCGACTGCGAAGGCCCTGCGGAAATCCTCTCCGACGACCGCATCGTCGAAATCCTGCGCGAAAAAGGCATCGACATCGCGAGGCGCACGGTGGCGAAGTACCGCGAGAGCCTGCGGATACCGAGCTCGGTCGAGCGCAAGCGCAAGCTGGCGCACGGGCTTTAGGACATTCATCGTCTACGCACGGTCGTTGGTCGCACGCTGCGTTGTCGCAAACGCGCGCGGCGGGACGATGCCCGGCATGAAGCACTTGGTTCTTGCAGTCTCATTTCTTGCAGTCAGTGCGTGCGCCACACCCTCTGCGCAGGCGCGCTCCTGTCTGCCTGTAGCGGGCTTCGACCGCACGGGGCTCGACGCCTTGAAAGCGGCGCAATGGGAGCTGCCGGACGACGCGGCGCGCAATCGGTTGGCGCTGGCGCTGGCGGCGTGCGTCGCCGATGCCGATCCGGCGGTGCGAGATGGCATTGCGTTTGAAGCCTATGCACACTGGCTGCGCGGCAAGCAGCTGACGCAGACGACGATGCTCGCACTGGTGGATGATCTGCAGCCGCGGCTCAGTGCGCCGGAGGGCCCGGGCTTCGAGCGGCCCTTCGCGGCGCTGATGCTGTCGGAGCTGGCCCGCGCGGATCGGATCGAGCCCTATCTCAACGCCGAGCGGCGCGCTGCGCTGCTCGAAGCTTCGCTCGCTTATTTCACCAACGTGCGCGACTATCGCGGCTTCGACGCGCGCGATGGCTGGCGCCACGGTGTTGCGCATGGCGCGGATCTTTTGTTGCAGTTGGCTGTCAATCCGGCGCTCGGCAAGCCGGAGCTTGAGCGCATTCGCAATGCGATTGCGTATCAAGTCGCGCCGGAGGAGCATTTCTACATTTACGGCGAGCCGGAGCGGCTCGCGCGGCCGATCCTGTTCATGGCGCAGCGCGGTCTGATCGACGAAGACGAATGGACGCGCTGGTTCGCGCAATTCCCGCCGGCCGAAGGCGAGAACCTGTTTGGCTCACAAGCGGGGCTCGCGCGCCGCCATAACGTCAACGCGTTTCTGAACGTGATCTACCTGAACGCGCGCGTTTCGCAGAGCGCGGCCGATGACGTGTTGCTGCCGGGGGCGGAAGCAGCGATCCGCGCGATGCCCTAGGCGGTGCGTTTGCTCCGCAGCAGCAGGACCTGCCCAGCCAGCACCAGCACGACGCCGCCGAGCGCAAGGAGCCCCCAGACCTTCGCTTCGAACAAGCTCGACACCAGCATCGCGACTGGCGGCACGAGCGCGGAAATGTATGAGGCTGTGCCGTAGCCGCGCCGCCGCGCCAGCCAGTAATAGACCAAGAACGCGATCACCGACCCGTTGACGGAAAGATGCAGCAGCGAGAGCACGTAGCGCCAGCTCGGATCGAAGGTCCATTCCTTGCCGGTGATCAACGCAAACACCGCCAGCGCGGCCGCGCCATAGCCCATGGCCCATCCGGTTGAGGCGGCGATGCCGGCGCCTGCGAGCTCGCCGCGGCGCGCATATAGATTACCGACCACAGCGGCGACGACGCCGGCGAGCGTCATGGCGATGCCAGTCATCGCGCGCGCGCCGAAATTCGCCGCAGCGATCTCTTCCCACGACATAAGTGCAACGCCAGCGATGCCCAAACTCGCAGCCGCCCAGGCAAGCGGCGGCGATCGCTGGCCGAAGACGATGCGAAATCCGATCAGATTCAGAAACGCCATCGCCGCAAACAACACAGCGACGACAGCGGACGTCACGCGCTCTTCGGCCCAATAGACCAAAGTGTAATTGATCGTGAATGTGGAAAAGCCGACGCCGAAGGCGGCGAGATGCTGCGCAGGCGTCAGCCAGATGCGCTCGCCGCGCAGCGCGCACCACGCGAACAGCAAAGCAGCCGCCAAAGCAAAGCGGTAGACGATCGAGATGACCGGATCGACGACGCCGAACTGCAGCGTGATCGCATACCAGGTCGTGCCCCACGCAAGCGTACACACCGCAATCGCTGCGATGTCGAACCATTGCGTGCGCGGCGCCGATTCGGATGACGCAGCGGCGGTTGCGCTTTGTTCGGCGCTCATCGGGCCCCCGGCGCCAAGATGGTGGTTAAGCTGGCTAAAGCAAAGGCACGACGCTTCGCACATGCGGCGAAGCGCGCCGAATTGGCGCCCTTTCAGTGCTCAACGCGTTGACCACTCCCCACCCCGGGCCTACGTTGAATCTATGGCATCGGGGCGCCCAGGGGGCGGGCCCGGCCCCGAGAGCGCCGTTGGTTTTTTGTGAAGCCAAGGAGGCTCCTTCATGCGCATACAAGTCGCCGGACGGCAAATGGATGTCGGCGAAGCGCTGAGAACACGCATCGAAAATGAGCTGGCGAGCGGCGTCGGGAAGTATTTCAACCGGGCAACCGACGCTGTCGTTACAGTCGCCAAGAATGGCGGCGGCGCGGGCATTGCTGTGGATTGCACCGTGCATCTTTCTTCCGGAATTTCCCTCCAATCCGAAGGTCACGGCGGCGACGCGCACAGCGCGTTCGACAACGCCATGGACAAGCTCGAAAAACGCGTGCGCCGCTACAAGCGGCGGCTGCGGAATCATCACGCCGATAACAAATCTCCCCTTCCAGCCGAGACGGCTTCGGCCTATGTGCTCGCGCCGTTAGAGGAAGAGGATGACCGCGCGGAAGCGCCGGCCAATGGTGAAGCGGCGCCCCTGGTGATCGCAGAAGCCACCAAGCCGGTGCGGACGATGACGGTGTCCATGGCGGTGATGCAGCTCGATCTGGGCGAGTCGCCGGCGCTGATGTTCAGGAACGCCGCCAACGGCCACCTGAACGTCGTGTACCGGCGGGCGGACGGAAACATCGGCTGGATCGATCCCGGACGCGGGAACGCCGGAAACGGCGCCTGAGTTGCTTGGCGCCGGCGGCGCGGAGACAGGATAAGTTGGTGAACGATCTAAGCGATCTGGTTGCGGCGGAGGCCATTCTGCCGCGCTTGCTGACGACATCACGGCGCCAGACGCTGCAGCTGATGGCGGATGCGCTGGCGAAGAGCGCCGGCATCGATGCGCGCGCGGCGTTCGATTCCGTGCTGATCCGCGAACGGTTGAACGGCACTGGGCTGGGCGAAGGCGTCGCCACCCCCCACGGGCCGCTAGCCGGCCTCACCCGCCCGATCGCCGCGTTTGCCCGGCTCGAGCCGCCGCAGGATTTCGAGGCGCTGGACAATCGCCCGGCCGATCTCGTGTTCATGCTGCTGTCGCCGCCAGAGAAGAGCGCCGATCACTTGAAGGCGCTGGCGCGGATCTCGCGCTTTTTGAAACACCCGGAGGTGCGCGAAAAGCTGCGCGCAGCGCGCGGGGCCGATGAACTCTACGCGCTGATAGCCGGTGCTGTGCGCAGCGACGCGGCATGATGACCGCGGCCGACAGGCTGTTCTCGTACTTCCCGCTGCTGATGACGATCGCGTCGCTGGCGGCGTTGGGGGTGTTCGCGCAATGGCCATCGCTGTGGAGCGCGATCCTGCTCCTGTTCGTGTTGTATTTCGTTCCCCCAATTGCGCAGCGTTGGATGCTGCGCTGGTCGAAACTGAAAGACGGCGTCAGCGAAATCGACGGACGCAAGTTCTCGGCCTGGCTGGCGACGCACCACATCCAGGCGTTCTATGACGCACTGCCCTATCTGGAGTCGCTGCTGCGGGTGTTTCCGGGCTTCTATTCGATGTGGCTGCGGATGTGGGGGTCGCGGGTGGGCTATGGCGTCTCCTGGCCGGTGCGCATGGATGTGCTCGACCGCGGCATGATGGACATTGGCAATCGCGTCGTGTTCGCGCGCGAAGTGGAGCTTTCAGCGCACGTACGCAAGAAGACCGATGGCGGACGCACGCGCGTGCTGGTGCGCCAGGTGCGCATTGGATCGCACGCGTTCATCGGCGCGGGCTCCAGGCTCTCGCCGGGTTCGAGCGTGCCCTCGAGCGCGAGCGTGCCGGAGTTGAGCAATGTCGGCGTCAACGAAGTCTTCGGAGATGCGGTGCGGCACCACGAACAGATCGAAGCGGAGTTTGCGTAGCAGCAGCCAGAAATCAGAAGTCAGAAACCAGAATAGGTCGGCGTCCTGATTTCTGACTTCTGATTTCCGGCTGCTAGTGGCCGGCTTCCAGCTTCGCCAACACCACGCCCTCGCTCACTTGCCCGCCTGCTTTCGCGTTAAGTTCGGCGAGCTTGCCGTCGAACGGGGCGGTGAGGGTGTGCTCCATCTTCATGGCTTCAAGCACGAGGATTGGATCGCCCTTCTTAAGCTTGGCGCCGACATTGGCGGCGACGGAAACGATTTTGCCGGGCATCGGCGAGAGGATCGCGCCGTCGCCGGCGGCAAGCTCGCCGCCTTCGGCTTCGCCGGTGTCGAGGGTGAACTCGTAGACGTCACCGTTGTCGAACACGATCATCGCGTCGCCCACATGATGCGGCCAGGCGTCGTGGAGATCGGCGCTTTCGACGCTGATGCTCTCACCCATGCAGCGCATGACGATGCGTGCGGACGGCGCGGCGTTGAGGCGGAAGCCGTGCAGCGCCGACCATGGCGAACCGCGGTTCGATGGCGCGCCGAGGCTGGGTGAAGCGGCGGCGCGCATGAACCCGGCGGCGGCTTGCGCGCGGACGGAATCGCTTGGCGGCGGCGCGGCGGTGAGCGCTTCGCCGCGCGAGGCGATCAAAGCGGTGTCGACGTCGCCGGATTCGAAACGCGGATCGCGCAGGCAGCGATAGATGAAGCCGGCATTGGTTTTCACCGGCCAGGTTTCAACGTCGCGCCATTCGCGCAGCATATTGGCGATGGCTTCGTAGCGCGTGGGGGCGTGCATGATGATCTTGGCGATCATCGGATCGTAGAAGGGCGTGACGTCGTCGCCATGCTCCACCGCGGAATCGACGCGCGCGTGATCGCCGCGGAGCGTCGGAAGTTTCAGGATTCTCAGCGGGCCGGTGCTTGGGAGGAAACCGGCGGCGGTGTTTTCCGCGTATAGCCGCGCTTCGATGGCGTGGCCGTTGATCTTCAGTTCCTCCTGGCGGAGCGGCAGCTTTTCGCCGCTGGCGACGCGGAGTTGCCATTCGACCAAATCTTGGCCGGTGATCTCTTCCGTCACCGGGTGCTCGACTTGCAGGCGCGTGTTCATTTCCATGAACCAGATGCGGTCGCCGCGCAGGCCTTCGCTGGCGTCGGCGATGAACTCGATGGTGCCGGCGCCGACATAATTCACGGCTTTCGCCGCGAGCACGGCTGCGTCGGTGACGGCTTTACGTGCTTCGGCGCTCATCCCCGGCGCGGGCGCTTCTTCGATCACCTTCTGGTGGCGGCGCTGCAGCGAACAATCGCGCTCGAACAGATGCACGACATTGCCGTGCGTATCGCCGAACACCTGCACTTCGATGTGGCGTGGCCGCTGCACATACATTTCCAGCAGCACGCGATCATCGCCAAACGCCGCCGCGGCTTCGCGTTTGGCGGAGGCGAGCGCGGCTTTGAACTCGGCCTTTTTCTCGACCTTGCGCATGCCTTTGCCGCCGCCGCCGGCGACGGCTTTGATCAGCACCGGATAGCCGATCGCGTCGGCCTCCTTCTGCAAACGCTCTTCGCTTTGATCTTCGCCGAGATAGCCCGGCGTCGTCGGCACGCCGGCTTCGGCCATGAGTTTCTTGGCGGCGTCCTTCAAACCCATGGCGCGGATCGAGTCCGGCTTCGGGCCGATCCAGATCAGCCCCGCATCGATGACGGCCTGCGCGAAATCGGCGTTCTCGGAGAGAAAACCGTAACCGGGATGGATCGCCTCTGCGCCGGCCTGCTTGGCGGCGGCGATGATCTTCTCGCCGCGGAGATAGCTCTCCTTCGCCGGCGACGCGCCGATGTGCACGGCTTCATCCGCCTCGCGCACATGCAACGCTTTGGCGTCAGCGTCGGAATAAACCGCGACGGTGCGTACGCCGAGACGCTTGCACGTTCGGATGACGCGCCGCGCAATTTCTCCGCGGTTTGCGATGAGGACTGATTTCAGCATGAACTCGTTGATATCTGAATCACGCGCCTTCGGCGACAGCGATTTGCTCGCGGGTCACGCGCTGCATCGATCATGCGCGAAGAACCAAAGTTCATTTTGACCAATAGGGGCCACCGTCCGAGACTGTAGAGTCCACTTCCTCAGCCCAACGTTCATCGCTCCACAGTTCGAGATATCTTTCGGTGCCCCTCACCACGACACTCGGTGGGTTTGCATTCGCGCCGAAAATTCGGTCGAGCACGACTTGAGGCAACGGCAGCCGATGGCTGTCTTCGAATCGCCCCGGGATCAGGACTAGCGGCAACCGCGCCGCCATTGCCGTATCCTTCGAAGCCATCGCAGCGTCAGTCTTCTCTTTGAGAACATCGCCGGGAAGAACACGCACATAGCCGCGCTCGCGCAATTCGAACGTCACCGCTTCGGCCTGGCTCGTGCTGCCTTTCCACACACCACGGATTTCACTGGCAACGGTGATGCGCCCACTAGTCTTGATGGCTGCGCGGTCAACGCCTGTTGGCAATGCGGACACTTTCGGACGCTTTCGGACAAGATGCTAGTTTAATTGCTATAGCGGAACTATAGCTACCATAGAACGCAAAATGCCACCGCGTTAACTCGCGGGTAACCGAGCACGGACAATTTCGGACAACAGCGCGAAGCAGTTCAAACGCATCGGCGGAGCGTGGTAGGAATCAAAACGGCCCGGGAGTCGCTACCCGAGCCGCGAGAGATGGGATTGGCGGAGAGAGGGGGACTCGAACCCCCAATACCGTGACCAGTATCTCCAGGATCGCTAACCCTGGGGCCTTACCGTTGAGACTATCTCTCCATTTCGTGGACGGCGCCGGCGCAAGCTGGCGCCGTTTGCGTTCACGAAGCGGAGAGGTTTGTTTGTCGCCGGTTACGACATAATGAATTTCCGTTAGCGAAACGGAATGGCGCTCAGCCGGGCGCTACATCCTAAACACGCCAAAGCGTGTCTCCGGGATTGGCGCGTTGAGTGAAGCGCTAATCGCCAGGCCCAACACGTCGCGCGTTTGTGCGGGATCGATGATGCCGTCGTCCCAAAGGCGCGCGGTGGCGTGGTACGGGCTGCCTTCTTCTTCGTAGCGGGCGCGGATGGGGTCTTTGAATTTTTCTTCGTCGGCCTTCGCCCAGCTCTCGCCTTTCGCTTCCATGCCGTCGCGCTTCACTTGCGCGAGCACGCTTGCGGCTTGCTCGCCGCCCATGACGGAGATGCGGCTGTTCGGCCACGTGAACAAAAAGCGCGGAGAATAGGCGCGGCCGCACATGCCGTAATTGCCGGCGCCGAACGAGCCGCCGATCAGCACGGTGAATTTCGGCACTTCGGCGGAGGCGACGGCTGTCACCATCTTGGCGCCGTCCTTGGCGATACCGCCGGCTTCGTATTTGCCGCCGACCATGAAGCCGGAAATGTTTTGCAAGAAGAGCAACGGAATGCCGCGCTTGCAGGCGAGCTCGATGAAATGCGCGCCCTTCTGGGCGCTTTCGCTGAACAGAATGCCGTTGTTCGCAAGGATCGCGACCGGCATGCCCCAGATGCGCGCAAAGCCAGTGACGAGCGTCGGGCCGTAGAGCGGGCGAAACTCGTCAAGCTCGCTACCGTCAACGATGCGGGCGATGACTTCGCGCACATCGTACGGCGTGCGCACATCGTCGGGCACGACGCCGTAAATGCTTTCGGCATCATAAGCGGGCGCAATCGGCTCGCGCACGTCGAGACCGACTTTCTTCACCGTGTTCAAGTTAGCCACAATGCGGCGAACGAGGTGCAACGCGTGCGCATCGTCTTGCGCGAGGTGATCGACGACGCCGCTTTTGCGCGCGTGCAGATCGCCGCCGCCGAGATCTTCGGCGCTGATCACTTCGCCGGTCGCGGCTTTCACGAGTGGAGGCCCGCCGAGGAAGATGGTGCCCTGGTTGCGGACGATGACGGTTTCATCGCTCATCGCCGGCACGTAGGCGCCGCCGGCGGTGCATGAGCCCATGACGCAGGCGATCTGCGCGATGCCCTCGCCCGACATTCGCGCTTGGTTGAAGAAGATGCGGCCGAAATGGTCGCGGTCCGGGAAGACTTCGGCTTGGTGCGGCAGGTTCGCGCCGCCGCTATCGACGAGATAGACGCACGGCAGCTTGTTCTGCATCGCGATCTCTTGCGCGCGCAGGTGCTTCTTCACCGTCATCGGGAAATACGCGCCGCCTTTCACCGTGGCGTCGTTGGCGACGATCATCACTTCGCGGCCGGACACGCGGCCGATGCCGGTGATCACGCCCGCCGCCGGCGCTTCGCCATTGTAGAGATCGTACGCCGCGAGCGCGCCGACCTCGAGAAACGGCGCGCCAGGATCGAGCAAGCGCTCAACCCGCTCGCGCGGCAACAGCTTGTTGCGCTTGGTGTGACGAGCGCGCGCTTCTTCGGGGCCGCCAAGCGCGATATGCGCGGTGCGCTGGCGCAACTCTTCCGCCAACGCACGGTGATGCGCGGCGTTTTTGGCGAAGGTTTCGGAGTTTGGATCGATGTTGGATTTGAGTTTCATGAGTTTGCCGACGCTACCCTACTCGTCATTCCGGACGCGCGCGGCGCGATCCGGAACCCAGGGGCAAACACACCGCTCTATCACCCCCTGGGTTCCGGGTTCTTCGCTACGCGAAGCCCCGGAATGACGAGCAGTTGAGTTCAACGTCTAGCCACCGCCGATAATTTCCCGCCCGATCAGGAAGCGCCGGACTTCGTTGGTGCCGGCGCCGATGTCGTAGAGCTTAGCGTCGCGGAGGTAGCGCTCAACGGGGAAGTCCTTGGTGTAGCCTGCGCCGCCGAGGGCTTGGATGGCTTCGAGGCCGGTCTTCACAGCGTTCTCGGAGGCGAACATGATGGCGCCGGCCGCGTCGTGGCGCGTGGTCTTGCCGGCGTCGCAGGCGCGCGCGACCGCGTAGACGTAGGCGCGCGAGGCGTTGAGCGCGACGATCATGTCGGCGACTTTGGCCTGGATGAGCTGGAACGAGCCGATCGGCTTGCCGAATTGTTTGCGCTCGCGGACGTAAGGCAGCACGACATCGAGGCAGGCCTGCATGATGCCGAGCGGGCCGGCGGCGAGCACGGCGCGTTCATAGTCGAGCCCACTCATCAGCACCGCGACGCCTCGATTGAGGCCGCCCATAACGTTCTCTTCCGGCACCTCGCAGTCTTCGAACACGAGTTCGCCGGTATCCGAGCCGCGCATGCCCATTTTGTCGAGCTTCTGGCCGACGCTGAAACCCTTGTAGCCGCGCTCGATAATAAAAGCCGTGATGCCGCCGGAACCGGCGCCCGGTTCGGTCTTGGCGTAGACGACAAGCGTGTTGGCTTCCGGCGCGTTGGTGATCCAGAACTTCGTGCCGTTGAGCACGTAGCGATCGCCTTGTCTCTCGGCGCGCAGCTTCATGCCGACGACATCGGAGCCGGCGCCAGCTTCGCTCATGGCGAGCGAGCCGACATGTTCGCCGCTGATGAGTTTCGGCAGATACTTCTGCTTTTGCTCAGGCGTCGCCCAGCGGCGGAGCTGGTTGATGCAGAGGTTCGAGTGCGCGCCGTATGAGAGGCCGATCGAAGCGCTGGCGCGGCTCACCTCTTCCATCGCGACGACATGTTCGAGATAGCCGAGGCCCAAACCGCCATCTTCTTCGCTGACGGTGATGCCGTGCAGGCCAAGCTCGCCCATCTCGGGCCAAAGCTCGCGCGGGAATTTGTTCTTGGCGTCGATCTCGGCGGCCATGGGCGCGATGCGGTCCGTGGCGTAACGGCGCGTGGTCTCGCGAATGGCGTCGGCGGTTTCGCCGAGCTGGAAATCGAGGTGGTAGGAATCGGACATCGAGCGCCTCCCGACGCTTCATACGTTCCGGAGATCATCTAATTGATTTGACTTGCCAATAGAAATTGAACATTGCGAACAGGACTGATAGATATGATCTATGGATCGCTATCTCCTGCGTTACTTTCTGGCTGTGGCTGAGCTGGGCTCGTTCTCCAAAGCGGCGGCGCGGGTTTCAGTCACTCAGCCCACGCTCTCGGTCGGCATCGCCAAACTCGAGGAGCAGGTCGGAGGGCGGCTGTTCGAGCGAACGACACGGCGGGTGTCGCTAACGCCGGCCGGCAGCAAGTTTCTCCAACACGCGCGGCGGATCGCGCAGGAATATGAGGCAGCGCTCCGGGACGTCTCGGAGACGCCGCAGCTGAAGCGCGTACGCGCCGGCATCCTCTCAACCATTTCTGCGCGCGATCTCGAGTGCGTGGTCGCTTGCCACGCCAAGCATGGCGGCGGCGAGGCTCTGGAGCTGCTCGACTCCACCGAGCGCGACATCGCCAACAGGCTCTCGGATGGGCGCCTCGATGTTGCGTTGACGATCCTGCGTCCCAGCCTCGACAGCTTCGCGCGCGAAAGCCTGCGCATCGAACCTTATGTGTTGTTCGTCTCCACAAACCACAAATTGTCGGGGGTAGAGCAAATCGATGGCGGCGAACTCGCAGGTGAAACCATGATCGTGCGCCGCCAGTGCGAGGGCCTGCCCGAGATTTCGCGCTACTTCACCAACCGCGACGTGCGCCCCTCGTTCAGCCTGCGCACCCTCTCGGACGACCGCGCCATGAGCATGGTGGCGGCGGGCCTCGGCGTGACCGTGGCCCCGTCGAGTTTCCAGCGTGCGGGGCTCGCGGCGGTGAGGCTCGCCGGGTTCGCCTTGAGCCGCGACGTGGGCCTCGTGTTTTCCGATCGCGTGCGCGACCGGGCGGGCGGCTTCGTCGACGCGGTGCGTGCGACCTACGCGTCCCCCGGTCGCAAAGTAAGGTAAACGCTAACCACGCGCGTTGTGGCGAACGCCCGGAAATGTTACGGTAAAGGAACGTCGGGTCTCGTCAGGGTGTTTAAGGGTCATGGCGCCTCCAGCTCGTCCAGTGTGGACCGGGCAAATCCGGCTCGCCTTGGTGGCGTTGCCGGTGAAGCTCTATTCAGCCTTGGATTCCAAGGAAAAGATTTCGTTCAACCAGATTCACGAGCCTTCGAAGCAACGCATTCGCTATGAAAAGGTCGCGCCGGGCGTCGGCGCGGTGGATAAGGACGAGATCGTCAAGGGCTATGAGTACGCCAAGGGCCGCTACGTGCTCTTCTCGGATGAAGAGTTCGAGGCGTTGAAGGTCGACTCGAAGAAGACGCTCGACATGATCCAGTTCGCGCCGGCGGACACGATCGATCCGATCTATTTCGACAAACCCTATTACGCCCTGCCCGACGGCAAGATGGCCGACGAGCCTTACCGCGTCGTACGAGAGGCGCTGAAGAAGACGAAGACCGTGGGCCTCGGCCAGATCACCATGCGCGGGCGATCCTATATCGCCGCGGTGAAGCCGTACGAAGGTGGTCTGACGGTCGAGACCATCCATTATGCGGACGAGCTGCGCAAAGCGAACCAGTTCTTCGATGAGATTCCGAGCGGCAAGCTCGATGCCGACTTGATCGATCTCGCCGAGGAGTTGATCAGCCGCAAGAAGGCGAAGTTCGATCCTTCGAAGTTCGAAGACGAATACGCCATCGCCATCGAACGGCTGGTGAAGAAGAAGATCGAACGCCACGGCGAACTGGTGCTGGAAGACCAGGAAGAGCCCTCGCGTGATTACGGTGACAATGTTGTCTCGCTGGTGGACGCGCTGAAGAAATCGCTGGCGAAGAAATCGCCGAAGATCGCCGACGAAGACGAAGCGCCCGCGCCGAAGAAGCGCGCGGCGGCCGAGCGCACCAAGGCGCCGCGCGCCAAGGCGCCGGCGAAGTCGGCGGCGAAGCGCGCTAAGAAATGAAGCCGCCCGCCAGGAAGGGCGGCGGGAAGTCAGCGGCCAGATCGGACAAAGTCGGCGATCTCGCCGAGTACAACCGCAAGCGCGATTTCAAAAAGACGACGGAACCTGCCGGCGGCAAAGTCAAAGACGCCGGCGGCATGTTCGTGGTGCAGAAGCACGCGGCGACGCGGCTGCATTACGATTTCCGGCTCGAGCATGACGGGGTGCTGATGAGCTGGGCGGTGCCGCAAGGCCCCTCCCTCGATCCTGCCGTGAAGCGCCTCGCCATGCGCACCGAAAACCATCCGATCGAATACGGCTCGTTCGAGGGCGTGATCCCCAAGGGCGAATACGGCGCCGGCGCGGTGATCATCTGGGACACCGGCAAAGTGCACTGGCTGCTCGATCCGGACGAAGGCATGGAGAAGGGCGAGTTGAAATTCGTATTGGCCGGCGAGCGGCTGCAAGGCGAATTTCACATGGTCAAGATCAAGCCGCGCGAAGGCGAGCGCGGCAATCCCTGGCTGTTGTTCAAGTCGAAGGATGCGTTCGCCGGCAAGGAAGATCCGGTTGCGCGCAGCGTTACGAGCATCGTGTCAGGACGCACGATCGAGGACGTGCGCTCGGGCGGCGCGCGGGTGTGGAGCATGGGCGGCGAACGCGCGCCGAAAGCGGCGAAGCCGCCGAAATGGGCGTTCGTCGAGCCGGCGCTGGCGACGCGTGTCGAAAGGGCGCCCGCGAGCGACGCTTGGATTCACGAGATCAAGTACGATGGCTACCGCATCCAGGCCGCCGTCAGCGGCGACAGCGTTCGCCTCTACACGCGCACGGGGCTCGACTGGACGGGCAAATTTCAGTCCGTGGCCGACGCGTTGGCGAAGCTCGATCTGAAGGATGTCCTGCTCGACGGCGAGGTCGCGGTCGCGCAGGCGAACGGCAAGACGGATTTTTCCGCGCTGCAGAAGTCGCTGGAGAGCGGCGTCGCCAAGGGCGTGTCTTACTTCGTGTTCGATCTGCTGGCGGAAGGCGCAAAGGACTTGCGCAAAACGCCCTTGAGCGAGCGCAAGCAGCGATTGGATAAGGTGTTGGCGAGAGCCAAAGCCCCGATCCGCGTCAGCCCCTATTTCGAAGGCGGCGGGCCCGATGTGCTCGCGGCGTTTCAAGAGCAAGGGCTCGAAGGCGTCGTGTCGAAAAAGGCGACGTCGACGTACCAGAGCGGGCGGACGAATGCCTGGCTCAAGGTGAAATGCGTCAACGAGCAGGAATTCGTGATCGTCGGTTACCAGCCCTCGCTGAGAGGCCGCGTCTTCGCTTCGCTCATGCTCGCCGACCACGAGAACGGAAAGCTCGTCTATCGCGGCAATGTCGGCACGGGCTTCAACGACAGGACCCTGGCGGCGCTGCACGACAAGCTGAGCAGGATCGAACGACCGAAGCCCGCGCTCTCGGTGCCGCGCGAGGCTGCGCGCGGCGCAAAATGGGTCGAGCCGAAGCTGGTGGCGCAAGTGAAGTTCGCCGAATTCACCAGCGAAGGCGCGGTGCGGCACGGCGTGTTCCTTGGGCTCCGTGGCGACAAGGCCGCGAAAGACGTGCAAGCCGAGCAAGCGGCGCCGGCCATGCGCACGCGCGTGCGGCTGACGCATCCGGACAAAGTCCTGTTTCCCGACGCCGGGGTCACCAAGGCCGAGCTGGCCGCCTATCTCGACATGGCGGCCGACCGCATGGGCGCGCATCTTTATGGACGGCCGGTTAGTCTGGTGCGCGCGCCCGACGGCGTCGGCAAACAGACGTTCTTCCAGAAGCACGCCATGAAAGGCATGCCAAAGGAGATCAAGCTGATCCCGATTACCGAGAGCGACGGCAAGCCTGAAGACTATCTGACGCTGCCCGATGCGACGGCGATCGTCTCGGCCGCTCAGATCAGCGCGCTCGAGTTTCACTTGTGGGGCTCGCGCAACGAAGATCTCGAACACCCCGACCGGCTAATCTTCGATCTCGATCCCGATGAGGATTTGGACTTTCAGGTCGTCAAGCACGCGGCGTTCGACATCAAAGCGCTGCTGGAAAGCGCCGACCTGCCATCGTTCGCCATGATCACCGGCGGCAAAGGCATCCACATCGTGCTCAATGTGAAGCCGAAGCTCGAGTGGGAGGAGTTCAAGCAGTTCGCCGGCGATTTCGCCGAGCAAGTCGGCGCGCTCGATCCGAAGCGCTTCGTTGCGAACATGTCCAAGGCCAAGCGCAAGGGCCGCATCTTCGTCGACTATCTGCGCAATGGCCGCGGCGCGACTGCGATTGCCCCTTACTCGCCGCGCGCCAAAGGGACTGCGCCGATCGCCGTGCCGGTGAGTTGGGACGAGCTCAAAACGATCCCTTCGGCCTCTGTATTCAAGCTCAAGGACATGCATGCGCGGCTGAATGAACCGGATCCATGGGCGGATTACGCCAAGAGCGCGGTGAGCATCACGCGAGCGGCGCGGAGCAAGCTTGGTTTGAGGTAAGCTTCGTGTCCCTTTGTGTCCTTCGTGTCTTGGTGGTGAAAGGAAAATTACAAAGACACAAAGACGCACAAAGAAAACACTAAGAAAGATGGCGCCTCATGCACACGTCGCGAAATCGCCCGCTTGATCGCGTGTGCTGGATACGCTTTCTACGGTTCGGAGGTACTGCATGCGGTTGACCGTCCTCGCCATTGCGTTCGCTCTCGCCGCTTGCGGCCGATCGGAACCGCCGCCGCCATTGGCGGAAGCGCCAGCAGATCGGATCGCACCGCCGTGGTTCATCTGCGACGCGATCGATGCGCCGGTGCTGCTGGTATTCCAGCGCGATGGTTCGACGGCGCGCGTTGCCCAGTATGACAAGCCGAGCGGCGCATTGGGTCAGCGAACCGAGTACCAGATCGGCGCCGAGGAAGGCGCAGCCGGCAGCATCTACACGGCGTTGACGCAGAACGGCGCCGACGCAGGCCATGTGCATCAGATCAATGCTGGTGTGCTGGAAACCCCGGGTGCGGCTTACACGCCGGTCTACTCCAGCGTGCGACTCGGCGAACGCGAAATCTCCTGCCGCTGGCTGCCGCGGACGCGGCTGATGGGTTTCACCGGGCGACGCACCATCGTCGTCAGCGAGGACGGCGATGGCGATCTCATATATCATTCGTACGACTTCGCAACGGCGGCTGATGCCCAGCAAGTCGAACTTGCCGACAACGCGCGCACCACGACATTCTCACTCGAGGTGCGCGATGGCGGCGAGCACGTCGACGCCGAGGGGGCGCGCTATCAATTCCAGGCCGATGTCGAGACAGAGATCATCGTCGTTTCCGGACGTGACGGGCGCGGCCGCGTCGAGGTGCGCCGTCACGGGCCGAGCCCAGTGCAGAGCGAGGATTTGATCGCCTACATCGAGGGCACGGGGGCTGAATAGCTTCGTGTCCTTTGTGGACCTTTGTGCTCTTTGTGTTTAACCACTAAGACACAAAGTCCGCACGAAGTGCACGAAGAGGTCTGAGCTTCCATGACGTTCGCCACCTACGAAAAATCCGGTCGTATCGCGACGATCACGCTGAACAAGCCGGAGAGCCGCAACGCTATCGGCACGCAGCAAGACTGCGACGAACTCGCCGGCGCGCTGTGGAAAGCGAACAACGATGGCGACATCAATGCAGTGATCATGACCGGCGCCGGCAAGGCGTTCTGCGCCGGCGGCGACTTGAAAGCGATCCGCGAACGCAGCGGCATCGGCCCGCGCGCGACGCCGGACGGCACGCGCGCGAATTATCGCCGCGGCGTTCACTCGATCATCAAGGCGCTCGCGGACGTGGAAGTGGCGACGATCGCTGCGATCAACGGCCACGCGATCGGATTGGGACTGGATATCGGCATTCTGTGCGACATTCGCATCGCCGGCGCCTCCGCGAAGATGGCGTCGAGCTTCGTGAAAGTCGGCATCATTCCGGGCGATGGCGGGGCGTGGATTCTCACCAATGCGATCGGCGCCTCGCGCGCGGCGGAGCTTGTGTTGACCGGCGACACCATCGATGCGGAGGAAGCGGCGCGGATCGGCCTGGTGTCGCGCGTCGTCCCCGATGAGACGCTGATGGACGAGGCGCGCAAGCTCGCCGAGCGCATCGCGGTGAACCCTCCCCGCACCGTGCGGCTGGCGAAGCGCTTATTGCGCGAGGCCCAGCATGGCCGGTTGAGCGACGTGCTTGAGCTTTCGGCCGCATTCCAGGCGCTGGCGCACGAGACGCGCGATCACAAGGAAGCGGTCGACGCTTTCACCGAGAAGCGCACGCCGAAATTCACGGGCGAGTGAGATGACGATCCGCGTCGGCATCGGCGGCTGGAATTACGAGCCGTGGGAGGAGACGTTTTATCCGCCGAAGCTCGCAGCCGCCAAGCAGCTCGAATATGCGGCGAGCAAGGTGACGGCGATCGAGATCAACGCCACGTTCTACCGCACGCAGAGCGCGGCATCGTTCAAGAAATGGGCCGGATCGACGCCGGACAGCTTCATGTTCTCGGTCAAAGCGCCGCGCGCGGCGGTGCAGCGCAAGGATCTGCGCGAAGCGGCGCAATCGATCGAGTGGTTCTTCAATTCCGGCGTTGGCGAGCTGGGCGCCAAGCTCGGACCGATCTTCTGGCAGATGGCCCCCTACAAGAAATTCGATCTCGCCGAGATGTCCGCCTATTTCGCCTTGCTGCCGGAGAAGCTCGGCAAGCTGAAGCTGCGGCACGCGATCGAGGTGCGCCATGCGAGCTTCACAGACGAGGCATTCTTGAAGCTCGCGCGTGAACGCAACGTCGCGGTGGTGACGGTTGAGTCGGAAAAGCATCCGCTGATCGTCGAACCGACGGCAGATTTTTCGTATGCGCGTCTGGAGCTGACACGGGCCGATGAGCCGACGGGCTATGCGAAGCCTGCATTGAAAGCGTGGGCGAAAACGGCGCGCCAATGGGAGAAATCGGGCGACGTGTTTCTCTATTTCATCAGCGGCGCCAAGGAGCAAAACCCTGCCGCCGCGATGGCGATGCTGGAGATTTTGAAGGCGTAATTGCGGCAGCGTTCCCACGCCTTGCCAACCCTTCGCCGCACGGTCACATTACGAATCACGTGAGGGCGCTTCAGACGCCGACGAAACAAACATGTCCGAAAACCGCATCGGCCACATTCGCCTGACTTCCCACCCTGGGGCTGGCGCTGCTCTGCGCTTTCCCGTTCGCTGGGGCGCGCCAACCGCACACGAGCGCGGGCCGGTGATCGGTTCCGCAACCGCGGACCGCAACGCCATCGGCGCTTATGGCGGTGCGTACTCCGTCTACCGCGCGCTTGCCGTTTCCGCGGGCGCATTGAATCCCAGCGTGCGGCCGGACTTGAAGGATACGTCGCCGGTCGTGCCGATGGGGCCGTTTGCGCAATGGGGCGACGCGGTGAGGATCGTGTCGCTCGATCCGTGGGGTCACCTGGTCGCAGAAGCGTTCAAGAGCGAGATCGATGCAGGCGCCGACATTCGTCCGACCATCGCGATCACGCGCGCGAGGCTCTCGCTGCCAGAAGTGCGCGAGGCGATCCGGCTCGAGCGGCTCGTGATCGACGGCGCCATCGTGCACGAAAGCGGCGATGTCGCGGTGACCAAGGCTGCAATCGATCCGGTGTGGCACCTGCCCGGCGTGGCGGCGCGGTTCGGCGTGAGCGAAGAGCGGTTGCGGCACACCTTGTTCGAGCAGACCGGCGGGATGTATCCGGAGCTGGTGACGCGGCCGGATTTGAGCGTTTTCCTGCCGCCGATCGGCGGCATCACGCTTTACATTTTCGGGGATCCCGCTGCGATCGCCGATCCGGCGCGGCGGCTGACGTGTCGCGTGCACGATGAATGCAACGGTTCTGATGTCTTCGGCTCGGACATCTGCACCTGCCGCCCCTATCTTACGCACGGCATCGAGGAATGCGTGCGCGAGGCGCAAGCGGGCGGCGCGGGGTTGATCGTCTACAACCGCAAGGAAGGACGCGCGCTCGGCGAAGTGACCAAGTTTCTCGTTTACAACGCTCGCAAGCGCCAGCCCGGCGGCGACCAGGCGGCGACGTACTTCGAGCGCACCGAATGCGTGGCCGGCGTGCAGGACGCGCGGTTCCAGCAATTGATGCCCGACGTGCTGCATTGGCTCGGCGTCACCCGGATCGAGCGCTTCGTCTCGATGTCCAACATGAAGTATGAAGCGATCGCCGGCTCGGGAATCGCCATCGGCGAACGCGTGCCGATCCCACCGGAACTGGTGCCGCCGGACGCAAGCGTGGAGCTCGAGGCGAAGAAGGCCGCCGGCTACTTCAGCGCCGAGGCGGCGCCGAGCGAGGATGACCTGACCCGCGTGGTGGGGCGTGACCTCAAAGACTTCTGACGCGCGCGCCCTGCTCAGCGCGGCCGCCGTGCGTTCGTGCGCGGACGAAGCGTTCGAGATGGCGGCGGACGGCAAGCTGGACGATTGGACTCTCAACCTGGACGCCCTGCCCGCATGCGCGGATTTTGTCGCGGCGGTCGTGCGCAAACGCTATCCGACGCTCGATGTGCCGTTTCACGCGCGCTGGCGACACTTCGTGTTCGGCGGACGCGATCTGTGGGCCGGGATCGCGCGCGACGCGCATTGGCGCGATGACGATGCGCAAGCACGCGCGGCGTTCGATCTGGCGATCACTTCGGTGCTATTGGACGCCGGCGCGGGCGCGGCTTGGCGTTTCAAGGATCCGAGTTCCGAGTTGATCGCCGATCGCTCCGAGGGCTTGGCGCTCGCGAGCCTTCGTCTGTTCGAGTGGGGCGGGTTTTCTGCCGATCCCGCCGACCCGCTGCGCGCAGACGCTGAAGGCCTGACGCGCATGAACGAAGCGGCGCTGGCCGATGCGTTCCAGGTGCAAGCGAGCAATCCGCTTCAAGGTCTGGATGGGCGTGCGCGCCTGCTCAATCGGCTCGGGCAAACGGTCGATGCGCGGCCACACCTTTTTGCCTTGCAGGACCAGCCGCGACCGGGCGGACTGTTCGATGTCTTGAAAGCGCATGCTGTAAGCGGCGCGCTTCCCGCGCCCGTGATCCTCGAACTCTTGCTCGAAGCGTTTGGGCCGATCTGGGAAAACAGACCGGTGCTCGACGGCGTCGCTCTCGGCGATTGCTGGCCGCATCCTCAGCTCGGATACGCGCCACTGCATAAGCTTTCGCAATGGCTCGCCTATTCGCTGATCGAGCCTCTCGAGGCGGCGGGAATACGCGTCGCCGACATCGACGGGCTCACAGGGTTAGCCGAGTATCGTAACGGCGGATTGTTCGTGGACACGGGCGTACTGCAACTTCGCGACGCACGAGAGCGTGCCGTCAACGTCAGCGATCCCGCGATTGTCGCGTGGCGCTCGCTCACTGTCGCGCTGCTCGACCGCATCGCGCCATTGGTGCGCGCGCGGCTTGGCGTTTCGGCGGCCGAATTTCCGCTCGCACGCGTGCTCGAAGGCGGCACGTGGGCTGCTGGACGCGAGATCGCGCGCCGGAAGCGCCCCAACGGCGGCGCCCCGCCTCTCCTCATTCATAGCGACGGCACGGTGTTCTGATGCAAGGCGTGACAATCGTCGATCATCCGTTGGTACAGCACAAGCTGACGATTCTACGCGACAAGGAAACGTCGACACGCTCGTTCCGCGCGCTGCTGCGCGAGATCAGCGTGCTCCTCTGCTACGAAGTCACGCGCGATCTTCCGCTCGAAGAGGTCGAGATCGAGACGCCGGTGGCGGCGATGCGCGGCAAGCGGCTCTCGGGCAAGAAGCTGGTGTTCGCCCCGATTCTGCGCGCCGGCATGGGGTTGCTGGAAGGCATGCTGGAAGTCGTGCCGTCGGCGCGCGTGGCGCATATCGGGCTTTATCGCGATCCGAAGACGTTGAAGGCCGTTGAGTATTACTTCAAGGCGCCGAGCGATGTCGCCGAGCGGCTGGTGATCGTCATCGATCCCATGCTGGCGACCGGACACACGGCGGTGGCGGCGCTCGACCGCCTGAAGGAGCATGGCGTGGGCGACATACGCCTCGTCTGCCTGCTCGCGGCGCCTGAGGGCGTCGATGTCGTGCGCAGCCATCACCCTGACGTGCCGATCTGGACGGCGGCGATCGACGAGCGACTCGACGAACACAGCTACATCGTGCCGGGACTGGGCGACGCCGGCGACCGCATGTACGGGACAAAATAATGTGGACTACTGCGCTTGCGCCGCTGCGATGTAGTCGTCGATCTGGCGCTCGAGCACGGGCAGCGTAACGCCGCCATTGGCGAGCACCGCATCGTGGAATGCGCGTACGTCGAAGCGCTCGCCCAGCGCCGCTTCGGCGCGTTGGCGCAGTTCGACGATTTTCAGTTCGCCCATCTTGTAGGCGAGCGCCTGGCCCGGCCAGCCGATATAGCGATCGATCTCGGTGCGAACTTCATGCGTCGAGAGCGCAGTGTTGTTGGCAAGATAGTCGAGCGCGCGCTGACGCGACCAGCCCATCGAATGCATGCCCGTGTCGACGACAAGACGGCACGCGCGCCACATCTCGTAGGTGAGACGGCCGAAGCGCTGGTAGGGCGTGTGATAGATGCCCATCTCTTCGCCGAGCCGTTCGGAATAAAGCCCCCACCCTTCGCCGAAGGCGTGGGGATAGAAGCTGCGGCGGAATTCGGGAAGATCGGTCAGCTCGCGTGCGAGCGAAATCTGCGTGTGATGGCCGGGCGCGGCTTCGTGCGCCGTTAGCGACGGCAGAATGTAGAGCGGGCGCGTGTTGAGCGCATAGGTGTTGACCCAGTATTCGCCCGCGGCGCCCAGCGGTCCGCCATTGTAGCGCCCGCCCGTGTAATTCGGCGCGATCTCCGCCGGCACCGGGCGCACCGTATAGGGCGTGCGCGGAATGCGGCCGAACAGGCGCGGCATCTGCGCGTCGATCTCACGCGTGATCCACGCCGCCTCGCGCAGCAATTGTTCCGGCGTCGTGGCGTAGAATTGCGGATCGGTGCGAAGGAACGTCAGAAACTCGGCGAACGTGCCCTGGAAGCCAGCGGCGCGCATTTCGGTTTCCATCGCCGCGCGGATGCGCGCCACTTCGCGCAGGCCGATCTGGTGGACGCGCTGCGGCGTCGCGTCGGGAAGCGTTGTGTAGTAACGCACTAGATCGGCGTAATAGGCGCGACCATTCGGCAGTCGCTGCGCGGCGATCGAGTTGCGGGCGCGTGGCGCGTACTCGCTTGTGAAAAAGTCGCGGAATTCGTCGAACGCCGGGATCACGTTGGTCGCGATTGCCGTGCGGCCTGCTTCGCGCAGTCGGGCGCGCTCGCTTTCGGGCACGGTCGCGGGAAAGTCGCGGAACGGCGCGTAAACGCCCATCGCTTCGGCGTTCTCATAGCGGAAGCCGCCGATGACCTGGGAAACCCCGCCGATGATCTCGCGCGGCAGCGTGAAGCCTTCGCGCACGCCTTGGCGCATGTTGGCGATCTGCTCGTCGAAATAACGCGGCACGTCGTTGAGTCGGGCGATGTAGTTTTCGTAGTCGCGGACGGTGCGCGGGGCGTGGAGGTTATCCAGCAGCAGGATTTCGGAATAGAAGCCGCTGTCGCTGTTCAGCGGCAGGCGCCAGTCGTTGTAGCGGGCGAAGCGCACGCGTTCGCCGACCATGAAGGCGAAGAGATCGTAGCTCACCTGCTCCTGGTGTGTGAGCCGGGCGCGGTCGATGGCTTGGAGACGCGTCAGGAAGACTTGGTTCTCGCGCGCCTGCCGGGCTTGCGCCTCCGGCGTCACCGAGGGCAAGCGATCGTCGTAATCACGAATGCCGGCGTTGGTGGCCGAGAGCGGATCCTCGCGATAGACGAAGGCGCGCTCGTCGGCGAACAAACGCGCGAGATCGCCGCTCGCGGTTTGCGCAGCGGCGGGACCGGTGAAGCTCACGACGAGCGCCGCAGCAAGGATAAAACGCTTCATCTTGGCCTCACGGAACAGCCGCGGGTTTGGTTTCGGGTGGCGGCGCGGTCTTGCCGAAAAGTGCGCCGCGCAAGAGCAGGCCGGAGGCGTAAAGCACGACCACCACCACCAGCCAGCGCAAGGTGACGAGGTCGAGCGACTTGACGACGAACGCGGCGAGCAGCACGGCGGGAATGCCGCCTAGCGCGATGCCCAGCACGATGCGCAAATCGATGCGATCGGAGCGGACGAATTTGAGGCTGGAGATCGGCATCAGGAATGCGCACGATCCCATCATGATCGGGAATGCGGCGGCTGGGTTGAGGCCGAGGAGACTCAGCAGCACCAGCGATGGCGCATAAAGGCCAATGCCGAACATCATCAGCACGCCCATGATGAAGTGGCCGGCGACGGCGACGCCAAACAGGACCGGCGGCAGCGTCAGCGCTTCTCCGCCAACCGGCATCAGGTTCAAGTTCGCCAATGCGTAAAGCGTAGCAGCGATCAGCAGGGCCACGCCGACCACGCCTTGCACCAGACGCACGGGCGAACGTTGCACGATCGGCGCGCCGATGAGTGCGCCGGCGCACGCCGCGACAATACAGGAGATGAGCAAAACCGGATCAACCTGGACGAGGGTAATGAAGATCAGCGCTTGCGCTACCGTCGGCAATGCGTGACCGGCGTTGAGAATGGCCGGGAAATAACTGTCCGGCGCCATCTTGCGCAGCTTCATGTAGGCCGTCGTCGGCGCGAACGAGCCGATACCGAGGGTGTCGAAGAAGTTGGTGACGGCGCCGAGGCCGATGGCTTCGGCCTTTGGGACGAGTTCGCCACGCCGCTTGGCTGCGCCGAACAGTGCCGCGATGAAATAGATGGCGATCGCGCTCAAGGCCGCGAGCAAAGCGCCGACGATCGAAGTCAGCCAGGCGATGGCCGACTGCACGCTCAGATTCATGCTCCTCCCCCCGAGGTTTTCAGCACTTGACCACGCAGTCGAGCGCGGCACAAGCCGCGTCAGACGACTTGAAAGCCGTGTGCGAACGGATCGTCGTCGTCGATCCAGATTTCGTTGCGCCCGGTTGCGATCGCAAATCCTTCGATGGAGGGGATGATCGCAGGCACGCCGACGATGTCGGTCTCGGCTTCGATGCGGCCGGTGAAGCGCGAGAGGATGTAGCTCTCGTGCACGAAGGTAGCGCCCAGCTTGAGTTCGCCGCGTGCGTGGAGCTGCGCCATCCGCGCCGAGGTGCCGGTGCCGCAGGGGCTGCGGTCGATCGCCTTGTCGCCATAGAACACCGCGTTGCGGCCATGCGCGCCCGCGGTCTTCGGCGCATCCGTCCACATGACGTGGGTCACGCCGCGAATTGTCCAGTCGAGCGGATGGAGCGGTTCCACCTGTTTATGCACGAGCTCGCGAATGAGCGGCGAAAGCTGGAGGATGCGGGCCGCGCCGAGCTCGTCGAGACCGGCGTATGCGCCCTGTGGCTCGATGATGGCGTAGAAGTTGCCGCCATAGGCGATGTCGAGCTTGAGTGGGCCGAAGTTTGGGAGGTCGATGCGAACGTTTTCGGCGGCGAGGTAGCTCGGCACGTTGCGGATGCGCACGCTACGGACACGGTCGCCGTCCTGCTCGTACGTAAGCTCGATTTTACCCGCCGGGACGTCGGCGACGAAGCGGCCCGGCGTACTCGGATTGATGAGCCCGTTCTCGATGGCGAAGGTGACGATGCCAATCGTGCCGTGGCCGCACATCGGCAGGCAGCCGCTGGTTTCGATGAAGAGAATGCCGATATCGGCGTCCCGCGTCGTAGGTGGATAGAGGAACCCGCCGCTCATCATGTCGTGGCCGCGCGGCTCGAAACAAAGGCCGGTGCGGATCCAATCGTAGCGGGCGAGGAAATCCTGGCGGCGTTCGCTCATGCTGGCGCCGTTGAGCTCCGGCGCGCCTTCGATGACCAGGCGAACGGGATTACCCGCCGTGTGGCCGTCGATGCAGCGGAAGGTGTGTCTCACGCGGCGCTCTTCAATTTCGGCCGCGTCGCCGCCGCCTGCTCCACCATGGCGGTGACTTGGGCGCGGCGGGCGCCTGTGAGCGGGTAACGCGGCGGGCGTACCCGTTCGCTGCCACGGCCCATGATCTGTTCGGCGAGTTTGATGGACTGAACCAGATCGTGCTCGGCGTCCAAGTGCAGGAGCGGCATGAACCAGCGATAGATCGCGCGCGCGGTTTCGAGATCGCCACAGGTCGTGGCTTCGTATAGCGCGAGCGATTCTTTCGGAAACGCGTTGGTGAGGCCGGACACCCAGCCGCGTGCGCCGAGCACGAGACCTTCGAGCGCAACGTCGTCGAGGCCCGCGAACAGCATGATCTTGTTGCCAACAGCGTTATAGAGATCGGTGAAGCGGCGCGTATCTGGCGCGCTTTCCTTGAGGCACACGATGTTTGGAATGTCGGCGAGCTGCTTGATCGCCTCGATGCCGACGCTGACGCGATAGGCCGGCGGATTGTTGTAGAGCATGATCGGCAGCGACGTTTCCTCCGCCACCGCCTTGAAGTGCGTCACCAACTCATCCTCGGTCGGGACATAGACCATGGCCGGCAAGAGCATCAGGCCGTCGGCGCCGATCTTTTCGGCGTCGCGGGCGAAAGCGATGGCGCGATTGGTGTCGAGTTCGGAGACGCCGGCGATGACCGGCACGCGCTTGTTGACCGCTTCGACAGCAGCGCGCAGCACATCGCGCTTCTCCGCAGCTTCGAGCGAATTGTTCTCCCCCACCGTGCCCATGACGATGAGGCCGTGGACGCCGTCGCGGATGAGCGCGTCCTGCACGCGTTGGGTGGCGCGGAGACAAACGGAGAGATCGGGCGCGAACTGTGTCGTCGCCGCCGGAAACACGCCACGCCAATCGACTTGCATTGATCCCCTCGCCCTATCAGGTGCTTCACGTAGTAGCGCAGTCCCGTCTAAAGCGTCGTGCTTGAAATCTGAAGCGGCGCAAGCACGAGCGCCTCCCTCCCCCCTTGCGGGGGAGGGTTGGGGTGGGGGGTGCGGGCGGCGCCTTCTCAGGAGAGAACACCGCCGTCACCCCCACCCCCGACCCCGCCCCGCAAGGGGGCGGGGAGTTCGCTTTGCTTCGTCGTCACGCTATAGCCGCGACCGCGATGAAATCCATTCTGGTGATCGGCGGCGGGCTTGTCGGCGCCGCGTGCGCGCTCCGGCTGCAGGCTGCCGGCGTGCAGACGACGCTGATAGATCCGGGCGATAAACGCCGCGGCGCTTCGTATGGCAATGCGGGGCACATTGGCTCGGAGCAGGTCACGCCGTGGTCGGCGTGGAGCAATGTGCTGCGCGCGCCGCGATCGAGTTTCGGCATGGGCGGGCCGCTGGATTTTCGCTGGAGCGACGTGGGCTTATGGACGCCGTGGTCGATGCAGTTCCTGCGCGCGTGCGATCCCGTGCGGTTCGAACGCGGGCGCGAGGCGCTGACCGCCCTGCTCGCGGATTCACTGCCGGCCTGGCGTCGCATCGCCGAACTGGCGGCCGCGCCGGAGATCGTCATTCCGCACGGCCACGCGACAGCCTGGATGACCGCGCGCGGCGCTGAGCTTGGGCTGGCGGCGTTCGCGAAAGCGCAATGGGGCGCGACGAGCTATCGTGAAATGAGCGGCGCGGAGCTGGAGCGCTATGGCGGCGTGCTCAATCGCTTGCCGGCGGCGGCGGTGATTTTTTCCGGCACCGGGCAAGTGAGCGATCCGCAAGACGCGCGGGATGCGATCCTGGCTTCGTTTGCGGAACGTGGGGGCGAGAGCGTTGTTGGCAGCGTGACGCGCGTTGAGACGAATGCGCGGGCGACGCTGGCGGACGGGTCGGCGCGCGAGGCAGATGCAGTGCTGGTGTGCGCAGGGCCATGGTCGCGGCAGCTGATGGAGCAGCTCGGCGTACGTGCGCCGCTGATCGGCGAGCGCGGCTATCATCTGCAGAGCGCCGAGACGAACTGGCCGCGCGATTTGCCGACGACGGTGTTCGACGAAAACTTCATCGCCGTGTCGCGCTTCACCAGCGGCTTGCGCTGCACCAGTTTCGTCGAGTTCGGCTCACCAGATGCGCCGGGCGATGAGCGCAAATGGCGGCGCTTGCGCCAGCGCATCGATGCGCTTGGCATCAAGTTCGCGGCCAACCCGGACCGCTGGGTCGGCTCGCGCCCCTCCCTGCCCGATTTCATGCCGGCGATCGGCCGCTTGGAGCGCGCGCCGAGAGTGCTCTACGCCTTCGGTCACGCGCATTTGGGGCTGACCGAAGCGCCGATCACAGCGGAGGTTGTTGCGGCGATTGCGACAGAGAAGACGCCGCCGGTGGATGTGGGGGCGTTCAGGATTGAGCGGTTTGGGTAGTACGCAGAATGGCTTGCCCCCAAGGGACGCCATGCTAACGGCCCTAGATTCACGACGCTGAGTGGATCGTCTTGCTCAGCGTGATATGACCGGGTTTAGGCAACGCTCGTGGTTTGGGGTGAGCGAGCATGGCAATACTCAAATGGCCGTGGGCGCAGATCGCGCTTTGGATCGTTGGCGTATTCGCTCTCCTGATGGGCGCCGGCGGAGACTATGGGGCAAACTGGGGCGCAATTGCCGTAGGCACTGTCTTTGTCGCCGCGGCTATTGCTCTCGCGTTTCTAAGGGTGTTGCGACGGAAAAACGAACCGCCAGCCAATGCCCCTGAGGCACGACCATCAGTCTCTGAAGAGGAGCGGCGCAAGCGACGCCAACGAACGCGCTTGATCTGGGCCATGATCGTGACCATCGTGATCGCTTTGGCGCTCAGCGTCACTGCCAACAACTTCTCAGAGCGTCTACGCGTCTATGAAGGCGTGAACGTCAACACGAGCAGAGGCGACGTTCTCTATCGCCTCGGCTATCCGCCAATCGTTCTTGGCGACATTGAGGGCGGCGACTATCCCGGTCGGCGGGTCTATTACACGAATCGACGACGCAACCCCCGCAATGCGATGCCTGAAGGCACGGAGCCAAACGACTACCACACTTGGTCCTACGAAGCACGAAACAGCTATTCGCCCGACCTCACAATCGAGTTCGACACTGCGGGGCGCGTCACCGAGGTTAGCTGCATCCAATTGGGATCGAGGCGTGGACAATGCTCGCCGCTTTTTGGCGTACGCGTCGGCGATGATGAGGAAGCGATGATTGCCCGGCTCGGATCACCCACCGAGTCGCGCTTGAGCGGCGTCGCAAAATCGTGCGCTACAATGACATCGGCGCAGAGTTCACTCTCACCCGCGGTCGGGTCTATCGGCTCACTTTGCTCAGAGACAAGGGAAGCACCTTCTCCATTCTGACCCGGTATCTCCGCGGCTGGTTCTCCTGGTGGTAACTTCGGACATGAAGGTATATTGAAATCTACCGCAAGCTCGCGTTGATCTTCTCCAGATCAGCGACGCTCGGAATGAGGTCCGCGTCGGGCAGTTTGTTCAGCGGCGTTTCCACAGTGTTCATCGCGTCGTGCAGATCGTCAGCGTCCGGTTCGACGAACAGCAGGCCGGTGACGATCTCCCCTTCCGCCGCTTTGCGCGCGAGATAGCCCAGAGCTTCGTTACGGTCCGTCGCGTCGTAATCGTCTTCCAGTTTGCGCAGGCGCAGGATCGAGCCGTCGTGTTGGCGGACTTCTTTCAGTTCGCCGGGCTTGTAGGCCGCTTTGATCGGCGCGCGCGGGGTGATGACGTCCATGCGGTTCACGGCTTCGTTGTGCTCGCGCACGTAATCGAAGCTCTTGGTCGAGCCGACATGGTTGTTGAACGCGACGCACGGGCTGATGACGTCGAGCACCGCCGTGCCCTTGTGCGAAAGCGCGCCCTTGATCAGCGGCACGAGCTGATCCTTATCGCCGGAGAAGCTGCGGCCGACATAGGTGGCGCCGAGCTGCAGCGCCAGCATGACGAGATCGATGGCGCTATCCTTGTTCTCCGCGCCCTTCTTGGCTTTCGAGCCTTTGTCGGAAGTGGCGGAGAATTGGCCCTTGGTCAGGCCGTAGACGCCGTTGTTTTCGCAGATGTAGGTCATGTTCACGCCGCGGCGCACCGCGTGACAGAACTGGCCAAGACCGATCGAGGCGCTGTCGCCGTCGCCGGAGACGCCGAGATAGATGAGATCGCGCGCGGCGATGTTGGCGCCGGTGAGCACCGAGGGCATGCGGCCGTGCACGGCGTTGAAGCCGTGCGCGGGGCTGACGAAATAGTCCGGCGTCTTCGACGAGCAGCCGATGCCGGAGAACTTGGCCAGACGATGCGGGGCGAGATCGATCTCGAAGCAGGCCTGGATGATCGAGGCGCTGATCGAGTCATGACCACAGCCAGCGCACAGCGTCGAGATGCGGCCTTCGTAGTCGCGCCGCGTGAATCCGAGCGCGTTCTTTTCCAGCGACGGGTGATGCAGCGGCGGCTTGGCGATGTAGGTCATTGCGCATTCTCTCGCAGCGGCGCCGCGTGCGGGCCCTTGAGTTTTTCGGTGATGTCTTTGATGATGAAACGCGCCGTGATCGGCGTGCCGTCATAGTGCAGCACCGACGCGAGGCGCGCCGGGTCGATGCCGCCTTCGTTGACGAGCAGCGATTTCAGTTGGCCGTCGCGGTTTTGCTCGACGACGAAAACTTGTTCGTGCTCGCGGATGAACTCAAACACCTCGTTGCAGAAGGGGAAACTGCGGATGCGCATGGCGTCCAGATGGATGCCGTGGCCTTCGAGCGCGTGCAGCGCTTCCTCCATCGCCGGATCGGTGGAGCCCATGTAGATGACGCCGTCCGGGGTTAGCTTGGAGGCCTTGCGCACGATCGGCGCCGGCACGTGCGACTTCATCGTCTCCCACTTGCGCAGCAGCCGCTCCATGCCCTCGGTGTAGTCCTCGCCCTTCTCGGAATAGCGCGCGTCCTTGTCGTGCGATGAGCCGCGGGTGAAGTAGCTGCCCTTGGTCGGGTGCGTGCCGGGCAGCGTGCGGTACGGCACCGCGTCGCCGTCGACATCGCGATAGCGGCCGAACGCTACGCCCTGCTCCAGATGTTCATACGTGAGCACCTTGCCGCGATTGAGGTGACGCTTGGCATCCCACTTGAACGGCGGCGTCAGCCATTCCTGCATGCCGATGTCGAGTTCGAGCATGACGAAAATGGTGGTCTGGAAGAAGTCGGCCAGATCGAAGGCCTGCGCCGCCATCTCGAAAGATTCGGTCGGATTGGCGGGAAACAGCATCGGGTGCTTGGTGTCGCCATGGCTGGCGTAAGCCGCGAGCAGCAAGTCCGATTGTTGCGTGCGCGTGGGCATGCCGGTGGACGGCCCGCCGCGCTGCACGTCGAAAATCACGGCCGGGATTTCAGCGTAGTAAGAAAAGCCCACGAACTCGTTCATCAGCGAAATGCCGGGACCGGACGTGCAGGTGAACGCGCGCGAGCCCGCCCAGCCGGCGCCCATCACCATGCCGATCGAGGCGATTTCGTCCTCGGCCTGGACGATGGCGAAACGGTTCTTGCCGTCGGGATCCTTGCGGAGTTTGTCGCAGTATTTCTGGAACGCCTCGGCGAGCGAGGTGGACGGCGTGATCGGATACCACGCGCAGAACGTCGCGCCGCCATAAACCGCGCCGAGCGCGGCCGCGTCATTGCCTTCGACAAAGATACGGTCGCCGACTTTGTCGGCGCGCTTGATCTTGAGTCCGATCGGCGCGAGGTGCGCCTTGGCGTAATCGTAGCCGAGCGCGAACGCCTTGAGGTTCGGCGCGATCAGCTTGTCCTTGCCTTTGAACTCTTCCTGCAGGAGCTGCTTCACGACATCCGTGTCGAAGCCGAGCAGCTGCGCCAGCACGCCGACATAGCAGATGTTCTTAAATAACTGACGCTGGCGCGGATCGGCGAACTCGGCAGCGATCAGTTCGGTGAGCGGGGCGCCGATAATGGTGATGTCGTCGCGGAATTTCGACGCCGGCAGCGGCTTCGAGGAATCGTAGAGCAGATACCCGCCGGGCTCGACGCCCTTCACGTCGCCGTCCCAGGTTTGCGGGTTCATCGCCACCATGAGATCGATGCCGCCGCGGCGGCCGAGCCAACCGGCCTCCGAGACCCGCACCTCGTACCAGGTCGGCAGACCTTGGATATTCGACGGGAAGATGTTGCGCGCGCCGACGGGCACGCCCATGCGCAAGATGACCTTCGCGAACAGCCCATTGGCGCTCGCCGAGCCCGAGCCGTTCACGTTGGCGAATTTGACGACGAAATCGTTGGTCGCGGCGAGTGGCTTGGCCATGCGGAGGTGTGCGCCTCGTTGCCCGTAACGTCAGCGGCCAGTCCGCCCGCGCGGGGAGGAACTTGATAGCCGTTCAGGCGCGGCAATTGAAGGGCTTAGCCCGGCGCCTGGGGCTGGTCGGGGGCCTCGGCGGCGGACGGTGGCGGCCGGTTGGCGCTGAACACAACGGACGCGTTCTGGAAGTGACGCCGATAACGCGTGAGCTTGTCGCGGCTGATAGTGCGATAACCCATCACCGGCTCAACCACGACCCAGCGCTCGTCGTCATACCCCACGACCAGTAGATAATGGTCGACCATCTCCAGGCCGGTCCATTGCGACACTTGCCCTACCCGGTATGACAGCACACTGCCAACAAAGCCGAGAACCGGCGCATCGGCGCCGGGATAGGTCCGGTTCTGCACGTAGATCGACGGCAACCTGACGGCGACCAGCACCGGTCGCCCATTCTCGAGTTCGCGGATGATCGCCGCATCGTCGAGCCTTACGCCGCTAGCGACGAGGCCGTTGGCGCGCGCGAGCGTCATGATCTCCGCGATCGAGTACCCGGCGGCGTTTGACGGCGGCGTGCTGGTGTAGATGGCGTCGCCGGCGATGGTGCCCGGCCCGCGCCAGTAGTTGATCACGCTGGCGAGCGCGTGCGCGCCGCAGGACGGACCATCGGTCTGCCGGTCATGTTCGACTGGAAGCACGAGGGCGTTGCCCGCCATGCGCCGGTCGAAGACTTCAAAGCTGTTATTGGCGCTGTCTTCGGCGAATGTCGCCACGTCCGGCACTGGCGTAACGGCGCATCCGCCGACAAGCGCCAGCGCCAATGCGCTGGCGCCCGCTCGCAATTGCGTCAATCGGCGACCGCGACCGCAATCACGACCACGGCGGCGAGGATACCGATCAACAGCCATTGGTTATCCGTGATCCCTGCCTGATATTGCTGCGCTTCCTCGTGGCTCAGCACGCGGATTTCATAGCCTTGCGCCTGAAGGGCTTCAGCCCGCGCAGACGCGTCGGCGTCCAGACCATAACGCTGCAAGTCCTCAGAAGAGAAGCTCTGCGGCGCAGCGGTGCGGAATTGAGCAGCGGTTTGCTGGGCGTAGGCCGCCGGCGCGGCCATTTGCGTTAGCGCGAACGCAAGCGCCACCGCGCCAAGAAAACGAGATTTCATGTGATGGTCCCTTCAGCTGTCCTCAACGGTCGGACACGACGTGGAGCCAAAGGGCGCGCCGCCTCCGATCGGCAGAATGCGGCTTCGGCCGCTTTTCGTCCGATCAGGCCCAACGCCGGATGCCGTTACCGGTTCCGGCGTCACATCAGCGGGGTGAACTGCGGAACCCCCGTTTGGAGGCTCCGCGGTTCGGTTCGTTTAGTCGGCGACGGCGACCGCAATCACGATCACTAACAGACCGATCAACAGCCATTGCGTTCCGGTAATGCCCGCCTGGTACTGGGCGGCTTCTTCGGGCGTCATGACGACGACGTTGTAGCCTTGATCCTGATAGGCGGCGACTTGCGCTGCGTCGGCGGCGCTCAGGCCATATTGCTGCAGTTCATCGGTTGTGAAGCTCTGCGCTTCGGCCGAACGGAATTGCTGAGCGGGCTCCTGCGCAGCCGCGAGCGGCGCGAAGGACGTGAGCGCGAGGCTGAACGCCACGGCTGTTGCAAGACGTTTCATGAAGCTTCCCCTGTGTTGTTCCAAACGAGGAGCGGCGCTGGGCCTTTCAGGTCATGTACGCCGTCTAGCTTTGGCGGCTGTCGCTTCACGCGACGCCGCGAGACGTGCGCCTGCGCGCACGGACACAAGTTCCCCAAGCCCCGCGCGAGCGTAACATGGGGTAGGGACCCGGCAACATAAATCGCGTTCGGGAACCCCTACTTCGCGGGCGCCGCTTCGCGCTTGCGAGATGGCGTCTTCGGAGTACAGCCGGCTTGGGTGATGTCGAGATAGAATTGCTGCATGTCCCAGGCCCCGGTCGGGCAGCGCTCGGCGCACAGGCCGCAATGGAGACAGACGTCTTCGTCTTTGGCCATGATGCGCCCGGTCTTCAGCCCTGCCTGGACATAGATGTCCTGGGTCAGGTTCTTGGCCGGCGCGTTGAGGCGCGCGCGGAGATCGGTCTCTTCGCCGTTCTCGGTGAAGGTGATGCAATCCATCGGACAGATATCGACGCACGCATCGCACTCGATGCAGAGCGGCGCAGAGAACACGGTTTGCACGTCGCAGTTGAGGCAACGTTGCGCCTCTTTGTAGCCGAGCAACGGATCGAAGCCTTTCTCAACCTCGATCTTCACGTTCCGCAACGCCACACCCGGCTCGACCAGCGGCACCTTGTAGCGAAGGTCGAGCGAAATGTCGTTGTCATAGGCCCATTCGTGGATGCCCATCTTGGTGGACATCATCGACACGCCCGGCGGCAGCCGGTCCTTCACATCCTTGCCCTGGCAATAACGATCGATCGAGACGGCTGCATCGTGGCCGTGCGCGACAGCCCAGATGATGTTCTTCGGCCCGAACGCTGCGTCGCCGCCGAAGAACACGTTCGGGATCGACGACTGCATCGTCGTTTCATCGACGATTGGCATGTCCCACTTGTCGAACGTCATACCGATGCCGCGTTCGATCCAGGGGAACGCGTTCTCCTGGCCGACCGCCATCAGCACGTCGTCGCACTCGTAGTGCACATCCGGCTCGCCGGTGGGTTCGAGCTTCTTTTTCCCATCCTTCTCGACCCAATGCATCTTCGTGAACGTCACGCCGGTCAGCTTGCCGTTCTTGTGCGTGAATTCCTTCGGGTTGTGAAAATTGATGATCGGGATGCCTTCGTGCATCGCGTCTTCTTTTTCCCAGGGACTCGCCTTCATCTCATCAAAGCCGGAGCGGACGATGACCTTGACGTCCTCGCCGCCGAGACGGCGCGAGGTGCGGCAGCAATCCATGGCGGTGTTGCCGCCGCCCAACACGATGACGCGCTTGCCGATCTTGTCGATGTGCTCGAACGAAACGTTCGACAGCCAGTCGATGCCGATGCGCACGTTGGCGGCGGCTTCTTTCTGGCCCGGCAGGTTCAGGTCACGCCCGCGTGGCGCGCCTGTGCCGACGAACACGGCGTCCCAGCCTTGCGCGAGCACGTCCTTGAGCGACTCTACCTTCACGCCAAAATGCGTCACCGGCTCGTAGCGCAGGATGTAGTCGACCTCTTCGTCGATGATACTCTCGGGCAGGCGGAACCGCGGGATCTGCGTGCGGATCATGCCGCCGCCCTTCTTCTCCGCGTCGTAGATATGAACCTCGTAGCCGAGCGGCAGCAGATCGCGGGCGACGGTCAGCGACGCAGGCCCCGCGCCGATGCAGACGACGCGCTTGCCGTTCTTCTTCTTCGCCTTTGACGGCAAGAGATCAACGATCTCACCCTTGTTGTCGGCCGCCACGCGCTTCAGCCGGCAGATGGCCACCGGCTCTTCCTCGACCCGGCCGCGCCTGCACGCGGGTTCGCAGGGCCGGTCGCAGGTGCGCCCCAGAATCCCCGGGAAAACGTTCGACTTCCAATTGACCATGTAGGCGTCGGCGTAACGCTGCGCGGCGATCAGACGGATGTATTCCGGCACCGGCGTATGCGCCGGGCACGCCCACTGACAGTCGACGACTTTATGGAAATAGTCGGGGTTCGCGATATTGGTGGGCTTCAAGCGGCCTCGCTCCCAAAGTCTTGGCTGGCGGCGCGAACCTACTCTGCCCGCAGGCGCCGCCGCAATCGCTAAGCGCTTGATTGAGCGGGCTTGGCTGGCGATGGTCGCGCCGCGATGAGCTGGCAATTTTGGATCGACCGCGGCGGCACGTTCACGGACGTGGTGGCGCGCGGCCCGTGCGGCGTCGAAGTGGTGACGAAGCTGCTGTCGGTGGCGCCTGGCCGTTACGACGACGCCGCGCTCGAAGCGATGCGACTCATTCTCAAGGAATATGAAGGCTCGTTCGCCGACATCGAAGCTGTGAAACTGGGCACGACAGTCGCCACCAATGCGCTGCTCGAGCGCAAGGGCGCAGACGTGGTCCTGGTGGTGACGGAGGGCTTCGGCGACGCGCTGGAGATCGGCACGCAGGCGCGGCCTGAGATTTTCGCGCTGCACATCGTCAAGCCTGACCTGCTGCAGAAGCGCGTCATCGAAGTGCGCGAACGGGTGACTGCCGAGGGCGAGGTGATCGCGCCGCTGGATGAAGCGCACGCGCGAACGGCGCTGCAGCGCGCGTATGACGACGGCATCCGGGCTGTTGCTGTCGCCTGCCTGCATGGGTGGGCATACCCAGCGCACGAGCAGCGGCTGGCGGAAATCGCGCGGGAAATTGGATTCACGCAGATTAGCGTGAGTTCGGAGATCAGCGGCCTGATCAAATTCGTGCCGCGCGCGGATACGACGGTGGCGGATGCCTATTTGTCCCCCGTGCTGCGGGCCTATATCGACGGCTTCGAGCGAACGTTCGACAAGTTGGAGCGCGTGAGCGCGCATGCAACGGCGCGCCAAGATGCGGGCTTGGAAGCCCGCGCTCCAACGTCCAAGCTCCTGTTCATGCAATCGAACGGCGGCCTCGCGCACGCCAAGAGCTTCCGTGGCCGTGACGCCGTGCTCTCCGGCCCGGCCGGCGGGGTTGTGGGCATGGCCGCGGCGGCGCGGCGCGCGGGCTTCGATCATGCGCTCGGGTTCGATATGGGCGGCACATCGACGGACGTGTCGCACTATGCCGGCGCGTTCGAGCGCACCAACGAGACCGTGGTCGCCGGCGTTCGGCTCTCGGCGCCGATGCTACAAGTGCACACCGTGGCGGCGGGCGGCGGTTCGATCTGCTTTTTCGACGGCATGCGCCTGCGCGTCGGCCCGCATAGCGCCGGCGCCGATCCGGGACCGGCCTGCTATCGGCGCGGCGGGCCGCTCACCATCACGGACTGCAACGTGCTGCTCGGCCGCGTGCGCCCGGAATTCTTTCCCGCGATCTTCGGTCCGAATGCAGATCAGCGGCTCGATCGCGACGCGGCCGCCGTCAGGCTCGATGCGCTCTGCGCCGAGGTCGCGGCGAAGACGGGAAACCCAATTGCGCCCCAGGAAACGGCCGAAGGCTTTCTGCGCATCGCCAACGAGAACATGGCCGAGGCGATCAAGAAGATCTCGATCCAGCGGGGCTACAATCCGGCGGAATACGTGCTCGTCGCTTTCGGCGGCGCCGGCGGCCAGCACGCGTGCGCGGTGGCCGATACGGTGGGCGTAGAAACGATCCTGCTCCACCCGCTCGCCGGAGTTTTGAGCGCATGGGGCATTGGACTGGCCGACGTGCGCGCCATGGCCGAACTCACCGTCGAGCGCAAACTCTTCCCGCCCGATTACGGCCAGTTGCTGCAGCAAGTCGAAGCGAATGCACGATCAAAGCTTCTGGCGCAAGGGATCGCCCGCGACGACATCGACATCACCAAATATGCGCATCTCAAATATGAGGGTTCAGACACTGCCTTGCCCATTGAGGTCCGTTACGGCGATGCGATGCCATTCGACTTCATGGACGCGCACCAGAAACGGTTCGGTTTCCTGGACCCCGATCGCGCCATCATTCTCGCGGCCGTGTCAGCCGAGGCGATCGCGAGAACACATCTTGCGGAGGCGGCGCCGCGGCGGACTACAATGGCGCCGGCAGGCGACGACATCCGCTATCGCAAAGAGGTTCAGCTTTACGCTGACGGCAAGACTCAAACCGCGGCCGTCTATGAGCGTGCCGCTGTGCGTTGGGGTTTTGAAACGGAAGGTCCGGCTCTCATTCTCGAACAGGGGGCGGCGACTTACGTCGCACCGGGATGGCGCGCGAAACTGAATGACGCCGGCGCCCTCGTGCTCACCCGCACCGCCCACATCGAACGCAGCGCCGTCGGCACAGAGGCCGATCCGATCCTGCTCGAAGTGTTCAACAACCGGTTTATGGGCGTGGCGGAAGAAATGGGGCTGGCGCTACAGACCACCGCCTCCTCCGTCAACATCAAGGAGCGGCTCGATTTCTCGTGCGCGGTGTTCGACGAAACCGGCGGCCTCGTCGCCAATGCGCCGCACATACCCGTGCATCTGGGTTCGATGAGCGACAGCGTGCGCGAAATCATCCGCCAGCGCGGCGAGACGATGCGTGCCGGCGACATCTACATGCTGAATGCTCCGCATGCGGGCGGCACGCATTTGCCCGACATCACCGTCATCGCTCCAGTCATTCTCGACGGCGACACGCGTCCCTCATTTTTCACTGCTGCGCGCGGTCACCATGCCGATATCGGCGGCATTACGCCAGGCTCGATGCCGCCTGACTCGCGGCGCATCGAGGATGAAGGCGTGCTGATCGAGAACTTCCTGCTGGTTCAAGACGGGCGCCTGCGGGAAGCCGAAACACGCGCGCTGTTCGCCTCCGGCCCCCACCCCGCACGCGACATCGACCGCAACATCGCCGATCTCAAAGCGCAGATCGCAGCCGTCGTACGCGGGGCCGGCGAGCTGAGGCGATTGGTCGAGCACTATGGCCGCGCCGGCGTCGCCGCGTACATGGGCCATGTTCAGAACAACGCCGAGGAGCAGATCAAGCGCGTTATCGATACGCTCAAGCCGGGGTCGTTCTCGGTCGAGATGGACAGCGGCGCCACTGTGCGCGTATCCGTTGCGCCCAATCATGCCAAGCGCACCGTGCGCGTGGATTTCTCCGGCACGAGCCCGCAGCAGGAGAGCAACTTCAACGCCCCCCTCGCGATCACGCGCGCGGCTACGCTCTACGTCTTCCGCACGCTCGTCGACGACAACATTCCGTTGAACGAAGGCTGCCTCAAGCCAATCGAGATCGTCGTGCCGGAAGGATCGCTGCTCAATCCGAAGCGCGGCGCAGCTGTCGTGGCGGGCAATGTCGAGACGAGCCAAGTCATTGTCGATGCGCTTTACGCGGCGCTCGGCGTGCTGGCGGCCTCGCAAGGCACGATGAACAACTTCACTTTCGGCGATGCGACGCGGCAATACTACGAAACCATCTGCGGCGGCTCGGGCGCGGGGTCTTCCTTCGATGGCGCCGCCGTCGTCCAGACGCACATGACCAATTCGCGCCTCACCGATCCCGAAGTGCTTGAAACGCGCTTTCCCGTGCTGGTCGAACGTTTCGCCGTCCGCCGCGGTTCGGGCGGCAAAGGCGCGCACAAGGGCGGCGACGGCGCGGTGCGGCGCATCCGCTTCCGCGAGCCGATGACGGCAGCGATGCTCGCCAACCGGCGCGCGACGGCGCCGTTCGGTTTGAATGGCGGCGGCGACGGCGCGCCCGGCGCCAATCGCGTCGAGCGCGCGGATGGCTCGGCGACGCCGCTCGCGGCCACCGGACAGGCGGAAGTGAAGCCAGGCGACGTGTTCGTGATCGAAACGCCGGGCGGCGGCGGCTACGGCAAAGCGTGAGTTGAAAATGGGGGAAACATGCTCGTCTTGTTAGGCATCGGCGTCGTCGTCTTGGGCTTCGTGCTCAGAGCCAATCCGCTCTTGGTGGTGATGGCGGCGGCGCTGACGACCGGTCTGGCCGCCGCATGGACGCCGGACGCCGACATTCAGCTCATGTATCAAGCCGCCCTCTCGACGCTTGCTGCGTTCGGCAAGGCCTTCAACGACAATCGCTACGTCAGCATGGTCTGGTTCGTGCTGCTGGCGATCGGGCTTCTGGAGCGCGCGGGCCTGCAAGAGCGTGCGCGCATGCTGATTGCAAAAGTGCAAGCGGCCACCGTCGGGCGCGTGCTGTGGGTCTATTTCATTATCCGCCAGGCGGCGGCGGCGGTCGGTCTCACCTCGCTCGGCGGCCATCCGCAAATGGTGCGCCCGTTGGTGGCGCCGATGGCGGAGGGCGCGGCCGAAGCGAAGTTCGGCGCGCTGCCCGACCGCGAACGCTTCCTCATCCGTTCGCATTCGGCGGCGGCCGACAATATCGCGCTGTTCTTCGGCGAAGACATTTTCATCGCCATCGCCTCGATCCTGCTGATCAAGGGATTCCTCGAGCAGAACGGCATCATCGTCGAGCCGCTCGAGCTTTCGGTCTGGGCGATCCCGACGGCAATCGCGGCGTTGCTCATTCACTCCACCCGCCTCTGGCTGCTCGACGCGCACTTGAAACGCACGTTGCAGGCGCCACGCACGACCGGCGCAGCCGCGGAGGCGGCGCAATGATCACACTGGCCTACATCTACATTCTCGTGGGTGTGTTCTTCGCCGCAGTGTCGCTTCTGTCCGCGCTCGACGCCGCCAACCCGCGTCGGCTCATGAACTTCCTGTTCTGGGGCCTGCTTGCCGCGAGCTTTCTCGCCGGCGCTTATCTCGGCGATCTCGGCAATGGCGTGCTGGCGTTGGGACTCGTCGTTGTCGCCACGATCGGCCTCGGCCAAGGCAAGCCTGCAACCACCACGGCCGACGAACGCCGCGAAAGCGCGCTGAAGCGCGGCGACTTGCTCTTCCTGCCCGCGCTGATCATTCCCGCCGTCGCGCTCGGCGGCACCCTGATCGCCAAGGAAACCGATTGGGGACCGGCGCTGATCGATCCGGCGCAGGCAACTTTGATTTCGCTCATCCTCGGCACGTTGATCGCGGTGGCGATTGCGATGCTGTGGCTGCGTCCGCCTGCGATCGCGCCGCTGCAGGAAGCGCGGCGCCTCCTCGACGCGGTCGGCTGGGCGGCGATCCTGCCGCAAATGCTGGCGTCGCTCGGCGCGGTGTTTCTGGTTGCGGGCGTCGGCGAACAGGTCGGCGCGATTTTCTCGCAATACATCCCGCTCGACACCCGCACCATGGCGGTGGCGGCCTACTGCATCGGCATGGCGCTGTTCACGATCATCATGGGCAACGCGTTTGCCGCGTTTCCGGTGATGACGGCGGCGGTCGGCTTGCCGTTCGTGGTGTTGCAGCTCGGTGGCGACCCGGCGCGGGTGTGCGCGATCGGCATGCTCGCCGGCTTCTGCGGCACGCTGATGACGCCGATGGCGGCGAATTTCAACGTCGTGCCGGCGAATCTGCTCGAACTACCCGACCGCAAGGCGGCGCTCAACGGCGTCATCCGCGCACAAATCCCGACCGCGATCCCACTGCTGATCGCCAACATTTTGTTGATGCGATTTCTGGCGTTTCCCGGCGAATAGAGAATGACGAGTGGAAGGATGCGGCCATGAACTCACAAACCCATTCGCCACTCGCTACTCGCTATTCGCTGACGAAAGACATCGCAGAAAAATTTGCAGGCCTCGCGTTGGCGCACGTCAGCCGAGAGTTTCCCAACATCATGCATCACGTGATGACAGCGCCCAGCGATGTGATCGGCCCGCGGCAGGCGCACCCGATCTTTTTCGGCAGTTACGACTGGCACTCGTGCGTGCACGGCTATTGGCTGATGGCGCGGCTCACGCGCCGCTATCCAGAGTTTTCGTTGGCGAAGCAGATCGCCGCGCTGTTTGCAGAACGCATCACCCCTGCGAATGTCGCCGGCGAGCTGGCCTACATCTCGGCCCCGCAATCGCGTGGCTTCGAGCGTCCGTACGGCTGGGGTTGGTTGCTCGCACTGCAAGCTGAACTCGATCAGCACAAGGAGAGCGCTGGCAAGACCGCGGCGGATCACTTACGTCCTCTCGCCGAAGCCTACGCTGCGCGCTTCAGCGCGTTTCTACCGCTCTGCGATTACCCGGTGCGCACCGGCGTGCATTCTTCGACTGCCTTCGCGCTCCGCCTCGCCGCAGACTACGCCGAGCCGAACGATCCGGACCTCTTCGCACTCATGCGCGACAAAGTCATCGCCTGGTATGGCGGCGATCGCGGCGCACAGGCGTGGGAGCCGAGCCAGGACGACTTCCTCTCTCCCACCCTGATGGAAGCCGAATGCATGCGGCGTTTTCTGGCCCCTGCGGCGTTCCGTCCGTGGTTCGAAGAATTCTTGCCGCACGCCGCCGATGGCGAGCCGGCAACATTGTTTGCGCCCCCGCGCGTCAGTGACCGCAGCGACGGCAAGATCGCGCACTTGGATGGGCTGAACTTCTCACGCGCCTGGTGCTGGCGATCGATCGCAGCGGCGTTAGGCGATTCTCATCCGGTCAGCAGCCATGTGCGGGCGGCCGCCGATGCACACATAGCCGCGAGCCTTCCCCATGTCGCCGGCGACTACATGGGCGAACATTGGCTCGCCACTTTCGCGTTGCTCGCGCTTGAAGCTTAGCTTGCAATCGTGAACCGCAGCGGCGACAGGCGATCGGCGCAGCATTCGATCTCATCGCCGGGATTGAGCGCGCTCACGCCGGAAGGCGAGCCGGTGAAGATCAAGTCCCCCGGCCTCAACTCCCACCAGCGCGACAGCGCCGGAATGATCTCCGCGACGTTCCAGATCATGTCGCTCGTATTCGCGTCCTGACGCATCTCGCCGTTCACCTTGATCCAGAGGCGCGCGTTCATGACGTCGCCCGCGGCCGCAACTGGCGTCAGCGCGCCGACTGGCGCGGAATGATCGAAACCCTTGGCCGTATCCCACGGCGCGCCGGCCTTCTTGGCCTCGGCCTGGCGATCTCGCCGGGTGAGATCGACACCGACGCCATATCCCCAGACATGAGACACAGCATCACTCTCGGCGATGTTTGCGCCGCCCTCCCCGATCGCGATCACCAGTTCGACTTCGTGATGCAAGTTGGACGTGTGCGCCGGGTATGCGATCACAGCGCCGCTTTCGACCACCGCGTCCGCCGGCTTTGTGAAGAAGATCGGCGGTTCGCTCTTCGGATCGTTCCCCATTTCGCGTACGTGGTCGGCGTAGTTTCTCCCCACGCAAAAGATGCGGCGGACCGGGAAACGCGCATCGCTGTCCACAACTGCGACGGACGGTTGAAGCGGCGGCGAAATGACGAATGACATGCTCGCGTTTGAGCACGATGGCGTTAACCATGCAAACTTCGCGTGGGCGGGGAAGCAAGGCGCCTTGCAAATGCAAGTCCTTGCTTCGAGCCTTCGGCTCGCCTGAACGTGGCTAGTTTCTCGCGAGGGGCGGCGCGTCTTGGAGTGGTGGGTCATCCTGCCGTTGGGGTTGTGGGTGTTGCTGCAAAAGCAACGCATCGACGCGCTTGCGCGCCGAATTGGCGAACTTGAACTCCAGCTGTTCAGCCTGCGCGAAGCGGCCAAATCGCCGGCGGCTGAGACGCCTGTTGCCGGCGCCCGGCAACCGGAGGCGGCCCAAGAGGAATTGCTGCTTACCGAGGTCGTGCCCGACGACGTGCTTGTGCTCGATACCCCGCTGCCGACGGCTTCGAACGACACCAATGGCGCCGCCCCGCCGGCTTACACGTCCGACGAGCAACCGCGCATGCACTCGCCTCTCCTGTTGGAGGAAATCGCGCCCGCCACGCCCCCGCCGGAGCCGCCGCGCGCTGAGCCCGAACTTCCCTCCCAACCGCCAAAGCCGACGCAACCTTCAAAACAGTTGGACCAATGGCTGGCTGAAAACGGCCTTGCCTGGGTCGCCGGCATCGCCGTTGCGCTCGGCGCGATCTACCTGGTCTCGCTTGCAGCGCAATCCGACTGGTTCACCCCGCCCATCCAGTTGAGTCTTGCGGCGGCGGTAGGCGCGGCGAGCCTCGGGGGCAGTGAATGGATGCGCCGCAATGGCCTGATGCGGCCGCCCGGCCATCCGCTGATGGCCGCTCTGCTCGCCGGCGCCGGCATCGTCGTGTTTTACGCGGTGGTCTGGGCCGCGCATGCGGTCTTCGGTCTGATCCCCGCGCCGGCCGCCGTCGCGCTGCTTGCGCTCTGCGCGATCGCGCTGATCGGTCTTTCATTCCTGCACGGCGAGGCGCTCGGCGTGCTGGCAATAGGTTTGGCGCTGATCGCGCCGGCGGTCGCCAATGCGCCAGCTTGGTCATCGGTGGCGCTGACCAGCTATCTCGGCGTCGTCAGCCTGGGCGGCTTCCTCCTCGCCGGACTGCGCCGCTGGGCGTGGGCGTCGGTCGCAGCTGCGGCGGGACTCTACTTCTGGTTTTTCGCCTCCATCGGCGCGGATGACGCGCGCCTCCCGCTCGCGCTGTTGAGCTTCGCCAGCCTTGGCGGCGTCGGCATGGCGTTCCGTCCGCCGCTCGCGGATCAGCCGAAGGCGCGCTTGGCCTGGTCGGCGGTGCGCGATCTCGCGCCCAGCCTCGCCATCAGCATTTCGAGCGTGCTGCTGATTTGGGCGTGGCTCGCCATCGCCATGGCCCCATCGGGCGCGGTGATCGCGCCGGCCCTGATTAGCGTCTTCCACGTAGCGCTCGCGGCTTACGCCGTGCGCGAACGCCTCGCGACGCCGGTGTCATTCGCGGTCACCGTTGGCGCGCTCGTGCTCGGCTTCATGGCATACTTGCGCGCGCGCTTCCCAGCTCCGGTTGATTGGAGCTTCTATCCAGCACTGCTTGTGAGCGCGTTGCTCGTCGTCGTCATGGCGCTGGCGGCGCATCCGCACCGCACCGGGCGCGTGATCGTCGCGGCGTCCGGCTCGGTTGGCGCCGCCCTGCTCCTCGCGCTCGCTGCTTCGTCGCGGCCCGAGTGGCATTCGCTAGCAGCCTGGGCGCCGTTGTTTGCAGGTTCGCTGTTGTTGCTGGCGGCGGGCTGGAGGCGAGAGAGCGATGCGGCGGACCGCCGCAAAGACCCCGTGCTCGACCTCTGGGGCGGCGGCGCCGCAGCGCTGGTGCTGCTTGGGATTGAATCGGCGCTGCCGGGGATGTGGCGCAGCACAGGGCACGCGCTGATCGCGGTCTTGTTCTCGATTGGGCTGGCGTGGCGCGGCTGGCGCGTGATGGGTTGGGCGGCGCTGACGGCCGGCGCGCTGTCGATCGCGCAAGCGCTTTCGCCGACCTCGCTCGGCGCACTGCTGGCCGGCCATCAGCCGCTTGCGATTGGCCTGTTGACCATCGCGCTCGCGGCCGCCCTGTTGTTCGCCGCCTCGACGATCGTTCGCCGCGGCGCCAACGACGCTGTCGCCGCTGAAGCGCTGAGCACAGGCGCTGTGATCGTTGCGTTGAGCGGCGTCTTCGTGCTGCTGCGCTGGATCGCCGCCGGCGGCGCTGGAATTGCGCTCGACAGCTTCGCCGAAGCGTCGCTTCGCGTGCTGGCGTTGATGGCCGCGGGTCTCACGCTGCTTCCACGCATCCACGAGAGCCCAGGTCCGATCGGCGCATGGCGCGGGCACGTCTTCATGGGTCTCGGCCTTCTCTACGCGCTGCTGCTCCCTGGCCTCGGCTTCAATCCGTGGTGGGGCGGAGCAGGACGCGCGGTGGTCAGCGGCCTGCCCCTCCTCAACCCTCTTGCTCTTGCCTTCCTCGCGCCGGCTGCGCTCGCCTTCGTCGCCGCGAACCGGCTCTACACGCGCAACCAAGCCATTGCGCGCATCTACGCCAGCGCCTGCGCCGCGCTGTTCTTGCTGTGGGTGGTGATGGAAATTCGTCACGCCTTCCACAACGCAGCAATGGCCGAGCCCACGATCGGTCTGTTCGAGAGTGCCTGCTACGGGCTTGCTGCACTGGCGTTCGGCGTTGGCGTCGCTTTCGCAGCGCGCATGCGCGCCGCACGCAATCCGCACCGGCCGTTCACGCAAGACTTGATGCGGATGATGCGCATCGCCGCCTGGGCCGCGATCGGCGTCAGCGTGTTCATCCTGTTGTTTGCCAAGCATCCGATTTGGGGCACGCAGGACAGCATCGCGAGCAACGCATTCTCGACTTTGCTCGCCGTCGCAGCGCAATTCGTCGCCGTCATATTGGCGCTGATGCTCGGGCGGGCGCTGTCGGTCTCGAAAGGCGCCGATCCCGTGCGTTTCGCGGCGGCGTCAGCTGCGGTGTTATTCCTGGGAAGCGCCGGCCACGCCGCGATCCGATGGCTGCACCATCGCGGCTACATGGACGATGAGGGGCCGCTGCTTGAACTCGAGGGCTTGCTGCACGCTGTTTGGCCGTTGGTGCTGATCTCGGCCGCCGCACACTTGACGCGGCTTGCTCCTGGGCGCGACACCGTGCGCGCCTATCTTTACGATCTGCAGGCGATCTGGGCCGCAGCGATCTGGCCGGCACTCGCGTTCGCTGGCCTTGGCCTCGCCTTCTTGTTCAACCCTTGGTGGGGTTCTTGGCCGGCGCATGTGTCATCCCTGGCCGCCGCCGTCACCACGTTCGGCATTTATGCGCTCGCGGCGGCGCTGAGCAATGTATCGCCGGACGTGCCGCACGTGCGCTGGATGAAACGATTGGTTCCAACCGCGACCGTCTTGTGCGCGCTGCATCTGTTCGTGCTGACGACGCTGATCGCACGCTGGTTCTATCACGGCAGCGAGATGAGCAGCGCGGCCTCCAGCGAACTCGAGCTCTGGGTGTATTCGGCGATCTGGGCGCTGTTCGGCGCCGCAACCCTGGCGCTCGGCACAGTCCGCAATGACATCGCGCTGCGCTGGGTCGGACTGTCCGTTTTCGCCGCAACTATCATCAAGGTCTTCTTCGTCGACACGGTGCAACTTTCGCCGCTGATCCGGGCCGGCTCATTCATCGGCTTGGCTGTGATCGCCGGCGCCTCGGCATGGCTCGCCCGCCGCAATCGTCCGCCGCCCGGCCCCGGCGATCTGGTGACGGTTACGCCAAGCGCGCGGCGTGAAAGGCGACGTGTTCGCAGACGAACGTCGTCATGAAGAAGTACGAGTGATCGTACCCGGGCTGCCGGCGCAGCGTGAGCTTTTGACCCGATGAGCGCGCCGCGGCTTCGAGCAATTCCGGCTTCAACTGTTCTTTCAGGAACTGATCCGCCGTGCCTTGATCGACCAGAATATCGTCGAACGATGCCGCCCTTCCCTCTTCCATCAACAGCGCCGCGTCGTGCGCACGCCAGGTCTCGCGGTCCGGACCAAGATAGGCGCTGAAAGCCTTCTCGCCCCATGGACAATGCGTTGGCGAACAGATCGGCGCGAAGGCGGACACGCTGCGAAACAGTTGCGGGTGCTTCATCGCCAGCGTCAACGCGCCGTGACCGCCCATCGAATGGCCGAAGATCGCCCGCCGCGGCGCCAGCGGAAACGCCGCCTCCACCGCCGCGATCAGGTCACGGGTGACGTAGCTCTCCATCTTGAAGTGCGGCGCCCATGGTTGCTGCGTCGCATCGATGTAAAAGCCTGCGCCCTGTCCCAAATCGTATGATGGATCATCCGCCACGCCCTCACCGCGCGGCGACGTATCGTGTGCGATGATGGCGACGCCGTGCTTGGCCGCGCACGGATAGGCGCCGGCCTTGGTGGTGAAATTGTCTTCCGTGCAAGTGAGCCCGGAGAGCCAAACGAGATAGGGAAACGGTCCCCCACCGGGCGGCGTGAAAACGGAGAGCCGCATCTCCGTGCCGGTGGCGGCGCTGTCGTGTACGCAATAGGCAAGTTAGCCGCCGGCGACGCGATGCGTCTTCGCGATACGCACTATTGTTGCGGCGCAGCCGAGCGCGGCGGCAGGCGATCGATGTCAGCCAAGGCACGATCGATTGCAGGCCCGATCGCGGCTTGTTCCTCGGCCGTCGGCTGGCCTTGCGTGAAGCGCAGACGCAACTGGCGATCTGCGACTTCCAACACCGCGATCCTGCCCGCATTGCGAATGAAGAGCGGCACGCCGAGATCGGTGATGACACGATGATCGTTCGGGCCCAGGAAGATGGACGTGCGGTCGCAGACGACGGCATGCACTGAGCCGGGAGGCGCAGTGAACGGCGGCGTGCCGAGCAGGATCGAGTAGCCGGGAATCGGAACGTAGGAGACGCGTTCGGCGTCCTGGATCTGAAACACGCCGCACATCTCGACGGGTTGGGGCTGAGCAAACGCTGGGGCCGAAATGCATGCGAGCGCGGCCGCTGCCGCCAAAGTCCGGATCATTTGCACACCACCCTCCGCCCTTGCGAGCCGCACGCGTCCCACCGCTGGGTCCCGTCTCTATCGCGGCGCCGGCGTCTCAAGCAACGCTCCATGGCAGGAATGCGGCCCCGAGCGCCGGCGCCAGGCGCCGGCACGAGACACTATTGCTTGAATTTGGAGGCTTCCTCGGACCCGCCCGTCGCATCGCCGGCGCTGTAAGAGTGCGCGCCTGCCCCTGCCAGGTTGCCGTCCTTCACGATCAGATATTCGTTCCGGATCGGACGGTTCTCAAAATAGCACTCGAGAATTTCGCGAACCCCGGCCGCATAACGCGCCTGCGCGGAAAGGGAAGTGCCGGAAATATGCGGCGTCATGCCGTGATGGGGCATCGTCCGCCAAGCGTGGTCCTTCGGCGCTGGCTGAGGAAACCAGACATCGCCGGCATAGCCCGCAAGCTGCCCGCTCTCGAGCGCCGCGGCGACGGCGTCGCGATCGCAAATCTTCCCGCGCGCCGTGTTGATGAGATAGGCGCCGCGCTTCATCGACGCGATCATTTTCGCATCGAAGAGATGCTCCGTTTCGGGGTGCAGCGGACAATTGATCGTCACCACGTCGCAGTTCGGGACCATCGCCGCTGCGCTGTCATGGAAGGTGAGGCCAAGTTCCGTCTCAACATGGCCGGGCAGACGGTGCCGGTCGGTGTAATGCAGCTTCACATCGAACGGCTTGAGCCGCCGCAAGACGCCCAATCCGATCCGGCCGGCAGCGACCGTGCCGACAGTCATGCCTTCGAGATCGTACGAGCGCGCCACGCAATCGGCGATGTTCCAACCGCCTTTGACCACCCACTGATACGACGGGATGTAATTACGCACGAGACTCAGGATCATCATCACCACGTGCTCGGCGACGCTGATCGAATTGCAGTAGGTCACTTCCGCCACCGTGAGCTTGTGGTCCATCGCCGCCTGCAGGTCGGTATGATCGGAACCGATGCCGGCGGTGACGATCAGCTTAAGCTTCTTGGCGCGGGCGATGCGCTCGCGCGTCATGTAGGCCGGCCAGAACGGCTGCGAGATCACGATCTCGGCGTTCTCGAGCTCGCGATCGAGCCGCGAGTTTTCGCCGTCCTTGTCGCTGGTGACGACAAGCGTGTGGCCCGCCGCTTCGAGAAACTTGCGCAGCCCCAATTCGCCGCTGACGCTGCCGAGCAGCTGGCCTGGCTTGAAGTCGACGCCCTTCGGCGTCGGCAGCGTCTGACCGTCTGGGTAACGCTCCAGTTTCGGCAATCCATCGCGCGGATAGGACCTTGGGTAACCGTCGACCGGATCGTCGTAGAGGACGCAAAGAACCTTCGCCATGACACCCTCCTTCAGCGAGCGCTGCTTTATCGTGGCCGAGCGCCCTCTCTTGCATACTCCTGTATCAGCCGGCCGTATTCGGATGGCGGCGGCCAGCCTTCGAAACTGTACTTAGCGCCGGTTACGGCGCCGGGAAGTTTTTCCGCCGTTTGCGATTCGATGAACGGCACGACCCAGCTCGCGTCTTCGAGCATGGTCGGGCGGAAATTCAGGAAACCCATCTGTTCCAGCCCGGGCGATGTCGTGTAAAGCCAACTCAGACAGCGCGCGCAGTAATGATGCTGGCTCTGCTCGCGGTGCAGCGCGCCGAGCTGGGTTTCGCCTTCGACTTCGAAGCCAGCGATCGGCAGCATGAGAGTGAACGAGTACGCGCCGCTCGTGAGCTTCTGGCAGCCGGTGCAATGGCACGCCATGGCGATCACCGGCGGCGCGGTAATGCGCATCCTCACTTGCCCGCACAGGCAGGTTGCGTTCCAGGGAAGCTTCCAATCACTCATGGCGCAGATCATAGATCGGTGGGATCGGGAAAATAGAGCTCGTTGCCGTCAAGGTCCGCGACAATGATGACTGGGTAGCCCCAATGGCCGCGGGTGAACCCAACGGCATTGTTGGCCAGCATTGCCGGCAATGCGGCGAAATCTGCCGGCAACAGCTCGATAAACAACATGCCCTTGCCAATCTTTGGCGGCCGCTGGTTCGAGACGATGATCTCGCACTCATCCCGGTCCACTTGCGCGACTTCCTGTTCGAACCGCCACCTTTCGGTGAAGCCGAGCTTGGCGACGTAGAAATCAACCGCTCTCGTCACATCGGCGACGAACAGGACCGGGCGGGAGTACCATTTTCCCATGCCTATCCACCGTTGCCGTTGGGATAGTTGAAGAAGAGCTGATTGCCGTCGGGATCGTCGACGACGAAGAGGCGATAGCCCCACCTTCCGTCGCGCACCGGCGCGCCGCGGGCCTCAAGTTCGGCGCGGACGGCGTCCATAACGGCGCGGCTGCCGTCGCCAAGCGAGACGAAGAGCAGACCCTTGCCGATCTTCTCGGGCCACTGCGACGAGAAGATGATGGCGCACTCTTCGCGCTCGACCTGGGCCACGAAGACGGCGCCTTGTTCATCGAAATGCCAGCTTTCGGTGAATCCGAGTTTCTCGACGTAGAAATCAATCGCGCGCTGAACGTCGGCGACGTGAAGAACGGGCCGTGCGTACCACTCGACCATCGCTAATACACAACCACGCTGCGAATGCTCTCGCCCCGGTGCATCAGATCAAACGCTTCGTTGATGCGCTCGAGCGGCAGCGTGTGGGTGATCATCGGGTCGATCTGGATGCGGCCGTCCATGTACCAATCGACGATGCGCGGCACATCGGTGCGCCCGCGCGCGCCGCCGAAGGCAGTGCCGCGCCAGACGCGGCCGGTGACGAGCTGGAACGGGCGCGTGGCGATCTCCTTGCCGGCCTCGGCGACGCCGATGATGACGCTCTCGCCCCAGCCGCGGTGGCAAGCCTCTAACGCTTGGCGCATCACCTGCACGTTGCCGGTCGCGTCGAACGTGTAGTCGGCGCCGCCGCCAGTGAGTTCGACCAGATGGGCGACCAGGTCGCCCTTCACATCGTTCGGATTGACGAAGTGGGTGGCGCCGAACTTCTTGCCCCACTCCGCTCGCGCCGGATTGATGTCGACGCCGACGATCATGTTGGCGCCGACGAGCTTCAGGCCCTGAATGACGTTAAGGCCGATGCCGCCCAGGCCGAAGACGATGCAATTGGCGCCGGCCTCGACCTTCGCCGTGTTCGTCACCGCGCCGACGCCGGTGGTGACGCCGCAGCCGATGTAGCAGGCTTTATCGAATGGCGCGTCCTTGCGGATTTTCGCCACCGCGATCTCCGGCAGGACAGTGAAATTCGAGAACGTCGAGCAGCCCATGTAGTGGGCGATCTGCTGGCCATTATGGGAGAAGCGGCTGGTGCCGTCCGGCATCAAGCCTTTGCCCTGCGTCGCGCGGATTGCGGTGCAGAGATTGGTCTTGCGCGAGAGGCAGCTTTTGCACTGGCGGCATTCTGTCGTGTAGAGCGGAATGACGTGATCGCCGGCCGCAACGCTCGTGACGCCGGCGCCGACCTCGCGCACGATGCCCGCGCCTTCGTGCCCGAGGATGCTCGGAAAGATGCCTTCGCTATCCAGCCCATCCAGCGTGTAGGCGTCGGTGTGGCAGATGCCGGTGGCCTTGATCTCGACCAGCACCTCGCCGGCGCGCGGACCTTCCAGGTCGAGCTCGACAATCTCCAGCGGCTGTTTGGCCGCGAACGCAACTGCCGCTCTGGTTTTCATGGCGCGCCTCCGCGCGCGCTTATAGCGCGCGGGCGGCCACAAAGATAAGCCGGATCAGCCGCGCTTGCGTCCAGCGCCTCGTCCGGCGCCCGCGCGCGCCTTCTTCTTGGCGGCAGCGGCGACCTGATCTGGATCGACCGAACGGTAAGGCACATTCTGCGCGAAGGCGATGGCGCCCTGCTCGATCTCCTTGCGCGTCGCTGGGTCGACCAGTCTGCCCAAGCCCGCCAACATGTAGATCGCCTCGACCGGGACCAAGGCCGCGACGGTGCGGCCGTATCGGTCAAATCCGATCACGGCATTGTCGACCTGGGCCGTCTCGAGAGCTTCAGCAAAATTCGCGCGCGCCTCTCACGTCGACAGGACCGGGGCCTTCTTGCGCGAACGGCCTGATCCTCGGAGTGATTTCATAAAATTGCTCGTTCTTCCTGTGGCAACACGCCAAACAAATTCGCGGCCC